>CAVQZO010000001.1:0-222143 GCA_963718545.1 uncultured Solirubrobacterales bacterium
CTCGCAGCCGACCGGAACCCCTACGGTGTCAAGGCGCTTGCGCGCGTCGGGGGGCGTCATCGTCGCCCAGGTGGTGGTCTCGGTCAGCCCGTAGCCCTGGTAGACCGGGACATCGAACAGCTTTTCGAACGCGCGCCACAGAGGCTCACTCAACGGCGCGGTGCCGCAGAAGCAGAGCTCGAGCGACGAGTGATCCCGCGTTCGTCCCACGCGGATTGAGCTGGACGAGGGATGCCATGATCGACGGCGTCAGGCTGAGGATGTTGATGCCGTTGGCCTCCACCATGTCGAAGATCGTGCGCGCATTGGTGAAGCCGCTCGCCGGCCGTATCGGGAGTCAGCCGGTCCGACGGCAGGGCCGACACGATCTGCGCCGCCAGGCGCAGGGCGCTGATCAACTTGCCGTAGGCCTGGCCCGGGTGCACCTCCACTCCTTCGATGCGAATGACGGCTTCCAGGGCCGAGAACGACTCGTCCTGGAGCTCGCCGAGGTCCGAGCCGTCGACGGTGTAGGCGAAACTGGCGCCGAAGCCCGGGATGTCGAAGCGCGTGGCCCCCTCTCCGATCTCCTCGTCCGGAGTGAAACCCACGCACAGCGTGCACCGCGGAACCTCCGGGTGCGACGCCAGGAAGGCCACCGCGGCCATGATTGCGGCGACTCCAGCCTTGTCATCGGCACCGAGGAGCGTGTCCCCGCTGCCGGTGACCAGATCGTGCCCGTGCACCTGAGACAGCTCGGGCATCGAGCGGGGGTCGAGTCGGGTTCCGTGACGGGGGAGCTCGATCACGCCACCGTCGTAGTCCCGGTGGACGAGGGGCGTCACTCCGGCCCCGGGAGCGTCGGGCGAGGTGTCGACGTGTGCGATCACGCCGATGGAGGGAGCCGCGGTCTGATTGGTCGGCAACGTGGCGTAGACGTAGCCGTGCTCATCCAGGCGGGCGTCGTCCAGTCCGATGTCGCGCAGCTCCTGGACGAGAAGTCGGCTGAGCTCGAGCTGACCTGGAGTGCTGGGCTGGCGATCCTGATCGCGCCGGGATTGCGTATCGATGGCCACGTAGCGCTGGAAGCGCGCGAGCAGGTCAGGCGCGATCGTCTCGGCGACCGACGAGGTGTAGGGAGCGGGCATGGCGGAGGGTTCTGGATCGGAGGGGTTGATCGAGGCGAAGCACACTGCTGGCACGTCCGGTCCCTGAGACTGATGATGCCAGCGTCAGCGCCCCGGGCGTCGACCGCCCTCCGCGCCTGGTCCCCACGTGAAACCGGCGGCAGGGCTACCGGACGCGTGATCCGGCCGGCAACCGAGCCGGGATCCTCTCCAGAACGAGGATCGCCGTGTCATCCGATTGGGGACCGCGGGCGAACTGGTACAGAGCGTCGTGTACCTGACGCACCGTGTCGTCCGCACTGGGGCTGCCACGCAGCGCCTCGGCCAGCCGCCGCTCTCCGAAGCGCTCGGTCTCGCCGACCGTATCGGTCACACCATCGGTGTACAGCACGAGCTGATCGCCGGCGGCCAGCTCCACGGAGCTGATCTGCCAGCCGCCGGTGTCTTCCAGGCCCAGGAAGGGAGCGAACGCCCCGACCGGCTCGGGCTCACCCTCATGGAGCCGGTAGGCCGGCGGATGCCCAGCCAGGATCACGTCTGCGCTCATCTGATCCCCGTCCTCCCGGACCAGCACGTAGCAGACGCTGACCAGCGACAGGCGGGAGCGCTCGAGCAGAGCCAGGTTGAGCTGCTGCACGGCACCGAGGGGGTCGTCCAGCAACCGGCTCGCTGTGCGCAGCGTGTAGCGGGCCAGCGAGGTCAGAGCCGCCGCTTCGGCGCCTCGGCCCGCCACATCGCCCACGACTGCCACCCATCCCGAGGGCACCGCGAAGACGTCGTAGAAGTCGCCACCCACGTCGTTCTGGGTTCCAGCGGCCCGGTACAGGGAGGCCAGGCGGACGCCCGGCAGGTCCGGAAGCTCCGGAGGCAGCAGGCTCTGTTGCAGGGTGCCGGCGATCTGCGAGAGCTCGGTGTACAGGCGCGCGTTCTCCACCGCGGTGCCAGCCCGACGGCCGAGCTCCAGGGCCGTGGTCAGATCGTCGTCGGTGAACGCGCGGCCCGACTCCGCGCGAACCAGGGTCAGTGCTCCGATCGGCGGCTTACCGGCCACGGCCAGCGGCACGATCAGCAGAGACCGCATCTCCAGCTGGCGCACGAACTCGATCTGCTCCTCGCTCGCGTCGGTCGCGGCCAGCAGCTCCTCGGTGATGTTGATCACCTGCGGCTCCCCGGTACGGATCACCTCGGCGACGCCCCGGGGGTCACTCAGCCGGCTCGGATACCGCTCCCCGAACTCCCGGGCCAGGGTCACCTTGGCCGGATCCACGTGAGCCACCGCGACCTGATCCAGAAGCTCGCCGGCGCCGCGAATCCGCACCCCGCACCAATCCGCGAAGTCCGGGACGGCCAGCCGCGCCACCCGCTGCAGCGTTTGCTCGTAATCGAGGGAGGAGGAGAGCTCTCGTCCGGCCTCGGCCAGCAGCCGCTGCGTCACCTCGGCCCGTTTGACCTCGGTCACGTCCTCCACGATCGTGACGACCAGCGACACGTTCCCGGTGCGGTCGAACACCGGGCTGGCCTTGTCCACGAACCAGCGCTCGCGGCCGGTCTGCCGGTTGACGTTGCGCACCAGCATCGGCTCCGGGTGCTCTCCCCGGGCGGCGCGGGCGGAGGGCAGGTCGGCGAACTCGAGCACGCCACCCAGTGGATCGGTCACGGCATAGCGGCGCATGAAGGCTCCACGGGGCGCACCGACGACGTCGTCGGGCGAGGCCACCTCCAGAAGCTGGGCGGCCGCCGGGTTGGCAAACACGATGGCTCCGGACGCGTCCCGGACCAGAACGGCCTCGGCCAGGCTCTGCAGCGCCACCTCGAAGCGCCGCTCCAGGCCGCTGACGGTCTCCGACAGGCCCGCGGCGTCGAGCGCCAGCGCGATGCGTCCTGACATCACCTCGGCGAAGCGAACATCCTCAGCGTCGTAGGGTCCCCGGTCGGCACGCGCGGCGCAACCCAGCGCTCCCAACGTCCGGCCCCGTGCGCGGAGCGGGACGAACAGCGCCGACCCCAAGCCCAGGGATCGGAGCAGCTCGAGGTCGGCCTGATCAACGGCGGCGCTCTGCAGATGCGCATCGGTCAGCTGCGAAACGAGCAGGGAGGCCGCCCGCTGAGGATCGGACATGCCGAGCGGCGCTTCGCTGACCCGCTGGCGCCGCCGGAGGCGCTCCTCGTCCTCCGGGGTGGCGGGCGGCCCGAGCCGGGCCCCCAACCGCCGCCAGCTGCCACCGTCGCCGGCGGCCACGATCGTGGCGAAGTCGGCGAAGGCCGGCACGACGATCCCCAGGAGCCGGTCAACGGTTTCCTCCAGCGGCAGCGTGCCGTTGGCCACCGCGGCGATACTCGCCAGAAGCTCGAACCTCTCGTCACCCGCTCCGCCCTGGCTCCCCATAGGGGCTCAGTCTGACCGATTGGCGCCCCGGGGGCGCTGAAGCCTCGAGTGGGGTCCTATGTCTCCCGCCGGCCATTGCCGCCCTCGCGGCGTAGGACGACGATCGATCGCTCCTCGACGGTGATCGTCGCACCCGGATCGACCTCGCCGGACAGCGAGCCCTCGTCGCCGGTGGCCAGCTCGAGCTTCCACGTCGTGCCCAGGCGCGGCGGGACGCAGAAGTCGATCGGCTCGTGGTGGGCGTTGAAGAAGATCAGGAACGAGGCCCCCCGGATCGGGTTGCCGTTCCGGTCATGGCTGGCGATCTCCCGGCCGTTCAGGAACACGCCCAGCGAGTGCGCGTCCTCCCGCTGCCAGTCCTCCTCGGTCATGTCCTCACCGTCCGGGCGCACCCAGACGACGTCGGGGAGGCCGGAGCCGACCACCTCGTCCCCCACGAAGAAGTCCTGGCGGCGGAACACCGGCTCGCTCTGGCGCAGCTCGATGACGCGGCGGGCGAATTCCTGCAGCTCAGGATCCGCGCTCTCCCAGTCGAACCAGGAGATCTCGTTGTCCTGGCACCAGGCGTTGTTGTTCCCGCCTTGCGTGCGCCCCATCTCATCGCCACCCAGCAGCATCGGGACGCCCTGGGATAGCAGCATGGTGGTCAGGAGGTTGCGCTTCTGCCGGTCGCGCAGCGCGAGGATGCCCGGGTCATCGGTGGGTCCCTCGGCGCCGCAGTTCCACGACCGGTTGTCGTCGGTGCCGTCCCGGTTGTCCTCCAGGTTGGCCTCGTTGTGCTTCTCGTTGTAGGACACCAGGTCGTGCAGCGTGAAGCCGTCATGGGCGGTGACGAAGTTGATCGAGGCCGCAGGCCGGCGGCCGTCGTCCTGGTAGAGGTCCGCCGATCCGGTGAAGCGCTGGGCGAACTCGGATGCCGGCAGCTGGGCTCGCCAGAAGTCGCGGATGGCGTCCCGGTACTCACCGTTCCACTCGCTCCACAGGATCGGGAAGTTGCCCACCTGGTAGCCGCCCGGACCCACGTCCCACGGCTCGGCGATCAGCTTCACCTGCGACAGGTACGGATCCTGGTGGATGACGTCGAAGAACGAGGAGAGCCGGTCGACGTCGTACAGCTCGCGGGCCAGCGTGGCAGCCAGGTCGAAGCGGAAGCCGTCCACGTGGCACTCCAGCACGAAGTAGCGCAGCGAATCCATGATCATCCGCAGAACGGTGGGGTTCACGGTGTTGAGGCTGTTCCCGGTCCCGGTGAAGTCCATGTAGTAGCGGGGATCCTCTGGGCTGAGGCGGTAGTAGCCCGGGTTGTCCAGCCCCTTGAAGGAGAGCATCGGACCCAGGTGGTTGCCCTCCGCGGTGTGGTTGAACACCACGTCGAGGATCACCTCGATGCCGTGCGAGTGCAGCGTCTTGACCATCGACTGGAACTCGCGCACCTGCTCGCCCCGAGTTCCTGAGGAGCTGTAGGCGGCGTGGGGCGCGAAGAATCCGATCGAGCTGTAGCCCCAGTAGTTGGAGAGGCCGCGGTCGATCAGGAAGCTCTCGTCGGCGATGTGATGGACCGGCAACAGCTCCACCGCCGTCACCCCCAGGCTCTTCAGATACCGGATTGCGGGATCCGAGGCCAACCCGGCGTAGGTGCCGCGCAGCTCCTCGGGCACGTCCGGGTGGCGCATCGTGAATCCCTTGACGTGCGTCTCATAGATGACCGTGCTGCTCCAGCGCCGGCCGATGATCCGGTCTCCCTCCCAGTCGAAGCTGGTGTCCACCACCACGCATTTCGGCATCGCCACGGCGTCGTCGGTGGTGTCGAGGTTCAGGTCGGCGTCCTCCCCCCCGTCCGGCTCGTAGGGCAGCGTGCTGGCCGCGCGCCAGTCAACCGAACCGTCGATCGCCTTGGCGTATGGGTCGAGCAGCAGCTTGGCCGGGTTGAAGCGCAGCCCCTGGGCGGGGTCGTACGGTCCGTGTACGCGATACGCGTAACGCTGGCCCGGCCCCACTCCGGGCAGGTACACGTGCCACTGGAACGCGGTCTGGTCGGTCACCTCGATGCGCCGCTCGCGGCCGGCCTCGTCGAACAGGCAGAGCTCCACCGCCTCGGCCCGCTCGGACCACAGCGAGAAGTTCGTGCCCTGGCCGTCCCAGGCGGCGCCCAGCGGGAACGGCCGGCCGGGCAGGATGTCGGCGCGCGGGCGGCCCCGGCGCCGACCGGACGGGAGGGCATACACGCTCACTGCCGGATCTCCCCCATGCGAGGCGGCACCCCGTCCTGCTCCTGATCGGAGAAGTTGGCCACCAGCTCGGCCTGGCCCCGGCGGAACTTCAGCAGGCGCCGGTCCTCGTCAACGCAGGTCACCGTCAGCTCGTCCGGGAGCCGGCGCCGCAGTTCGAGCAGCCCCCGGTAGTACTCCCGGTGCGCGGGATCGCCCGCGCGCTGATCGAGCTTGGAGCGCTCGAACGTGGCCGGGTCCTGGGGGTCAGGAATCTCCTCGGCGCGGAAGCCCGAGAAGTCGGCGAACTCCCGGCGCCGGCCCTCGCGGGTCAGGCGCGCGATCTCGGGATCGATGTGGTCAGTGAAGTACTGGAACGGATGGGCTTCGTCATACTCCTCGCCCGCGAACAGCATGGGAGTGCCGCGCGAGAGAATCGCGCAGAACGCGGCCAGGCGCAGATCACCGCCCCGAAGCCGGTCTCCGAGCGCTCGGTTTCCGACCTGATCGTGGTTCTGGGCGCCCACCACGAACCGGCGTCCCTGGGGTCGCTCGAGCTCACGCGCCAGATCGGCGACCTGCCCGTACTGGCCGTAGTAGCCGTCCTGCTCGCCGGTGAGCAGCACGTGGCAGGCGTGGTGGAGTGCGTCCTCCCACTGGGCGTCGTGGCCCCACTCCTCGATCGGCCGCAGGTCACCGATCTCCATCTCCGAGATCAGCAGGGTGCGGGGCTCGATTGCCTTGACCCGCTGGGCCAGCTCGGCCATCACGTGTGTCGGCGAGTCGTCGAAGATCGCGTGCACAGCGTCCAGTCGCAGCCCATCCACGCCGTAGTCCCGCACCCACATCTCGGCGTTCTGGATCGCCCATTCCCGAACCGGGCGACGGGCGTAGTCGATCGCCGCGCCCCAGAACGTCTCGTGGCGATCGGTCACGTACGGCGCGAACGCCTTGACCTGGTCGGCACCCGCCCCCAGGTGGTTGTAGACGACATCGAGAACCACGCCCAGGCCGGCCTCGTGTGCCGCCTGCACCAGACTGGCAAAGCCGGCCGGCCCGCCGTAAGGCTCGTGCGGGGCGAACGTGTAGACCCCGTCATAACCCCAGCCGTGGTGCCCGGCGAAGCTGGCAATCGGCATCACCTCGATCGCGGTCACCCCCAGCTCGCGGAGTTCGGGCAGCCGCGGGATGACCGCCTCGAAGGTGCCCTCAGCGGAAAAGGTGCCGACGTGGAGCTCGTAGATCACCAGGTCCTCCAGGGACAGGCCGGGCCAGCTGCTGCCTGCGACTTGGCCGGCCGGCCAGCCGGCCAAGTCGACGACCCGGGAGACCCCACGGATGCCCTCGGGCTGCCGAGCCGACCACGGATCGGGCAGTGTGGTCCCGCCGTCGAGCGCGAACTGGTAGTCCGTGCCGTCCCCGACCGGTAGACGAGCCTCGAACACGCCGCCCTCATCGGCGGCCATCTCGTGGCGCTCGGAGCCGACGATCACGGCCACGCGCCGGTGCTCAGGCGCCCACACCCTGAACATCGTCGAACCGTCCGGCTGCACGAGCGCGCCGAGACGGGGAAAGCCGGCCGGGGGTGGAGCTGCTGCTGTCACGCCGTCCCGTTGTACCCGAATGCCCCTGGGGCTAGCACCTGTGATTGCGGCCGCAGCGGGTGGGTAGCAGGAGGCCATGGCCTTGATCTCGACAAAGATTCACGGGGTTCTCGACTACGCCGGTGGGCTCGGCTCGCTGGCCGCCCCAAAGCTGATCGGTGACCGTCGCGCCGCGACCCTGATGAGCATCTCCGGCGCCGGCACCCTGGCCACCAGCGCGCTGACCGACTACGAGCTCGGCGTGCGCCGGGCGATCCCGATGCGCGTGCACCTGCTGATCGACGCCGCCACCGGCAGCCTGCTGCTCGGCGGAGCGCTGGCCCTGCGCCGCCGCGGCGCTGGGCTGGTGGATTGCCTCCCGCTGGCGCTGGTCGGACTGGCCGAGGTCGCCGGTGCGGCTCTCACCTCCAGCCGGCCGAGCGATCGCACCGATGTGCCGGGCGCCACCGCGCCCCCCGCTTATACCCCAACCGCCGACGCGGAGCCCGTCGGCCCGGACGACGACGTGCTGATCGCCCGCGAGGAGAGCGCCGCGGCCGCGGAGGCGGCTCGGATCGGTGGTCCGGCTCCGGTCGACGCGGAGGATCCGGCCATGGAGCCCGTCTACGAGGCTGGCGGCGGTGAGCAGGATGGGTGGGAAGCCGCCGAGAAGGACCTTGTGGAGAACGCCAGCCATGGTGACGAAGTGGGTAATCCGATCCGCCACGCGCTAGGCGATTCCGGCGCCTCCCCCGAGGGCTCCTGAGCGACCGGGTTACGTGGCGACAGCCGCGTCCGCCTGGGCCCAGGTGAGGTTGCCCAGATAGGCGTCACCGAGCTCTTCGCGCTGGGCGGGAGCCAGATGCGGGGCGGCAGCGGCCAGTGCCTGTTCTCCCAGGATCTGCTCGCCGGGGTCGATCGGCACGCCGGTGAGCAGTAGGCCCGCCCAGGCCCTGCCGGCGGCCAGCTCACGGGCCGCCTCCATCGCCCGGATCAGGCGGGTGCGAGCGGGGTACCACGGCGTGACCGCTCCCCGCGGGTCTTCCGCATCGGTGATCACGGTGAGCACCAGGCGGTCGGTCATCAACAGGCACTCGATCGTCCGCCGCTCCTCGAAGCGCCACCACTCCTGGGACAGCACCGACCGCGTGCGCATCAGCTCCCGGGCCCGCTCCTGGGCCTTGGTTCGCGATCCCGGAGGGTCGTCGAACCGAAGCGCCCGGCGCAGGCGGATCGTCTCCGACGAGGAGTCCGGTTCGTCAACCCAGCTGAGCGACTGGGGATGCTCGACCAGCCAGCTGGTCAGCTCTCGAGCCGGCGCCAGCGGGTACTCGAAAGCACCCATCACACCGCTGACCCCGCGCACCGAGAGCGTCATTGAGAGCGAGCCGGGCTGATCCACCAGATCGGCACCGAGGCGATCGAAAGCCCGCGGTGTCGCGCGCAACAGCGGGCCTAGCCAGGCCCGCCCCGATGGATCGCTCTCCAAGAGCGGCGTGAAAAACGATCGGACCGACATTCAGGCCGACGGAGTCTCGGCCGCCCAGTCGGCGCTCCGCAGCCGGCGCGCCGCCCGGCGACGCAGCAGGTGCAGCGATAGCACCAGCCAGGCCAGGCCGAGCACCACGAGCAGCACCTGTAGCCAGGTGGAGGCACCGGCCAGAGCTCGACCGAACCAGTAGTACTCCAGCGCGTTGACCGCCGCCCACACCAGGGCCGCGGCCAGGTTGACGACCAGGAACCGCACGAACGGCATCCCGCTGGCCCCGGCCAGGAGGCCGGTGACGTTCCGGACCCCGGTGATGAAGCGCCCGATGAAGATCCAACCCGATCCCCGGCGAGCGAACTCCGTGCGCAGTCGGCCGATCCGGACCGGATCCTGTCGCAGCCGCCGGCCGATCCACAGCAGCAGCGGCACTCCCCCCCGGCGACCGATCAGGAACCCGGCAGTCGTACCTGCGGCGGCACCTCCGGCTCCGGCCAAGATCACGCCCACGATCGGCAGGCCGTGGGCGGTGGCGGCAAATACGGCCGCGGCCACCAGGACGGTGGTGCCGGGGACCGGTGCGCCCACCGCCTGCAGCGCCGCGGCCGCGAACACGATCCCGCAGCCGTAGGACTGGATCAGGTGGTTGATCTCGTGTCCGCTCACGCACGCTCTAGTCTGCCGTACGTGCCGACGGGCGAGGCTTCATGCAGCTGCGGACAGTTGCGGGAAGTTCGCCGAGCAGGCGATCCACCTCGGTGGAGCTGCGGACGCGGAGAACCGGAAGCCCGGACAGCTCCTCTGGCCAGATTCGCCGGTGGCGGAAGTGCGACCTCAGGGCGTAGACGATCAGGGAATCCCACCCCCAGGCCGCGGTGCGCCAGGACTCGCGATTTCCATTCCACAGGGCCTCGTCGCCGCGGATCCGGCGCGCCGTACGGCGCACTAGGCGGGGCAGCCACACCCTGATCGGCAGGTCCAGCCAGATCACCTGGTCGGCCGCGTCGAGCACCAGGTTTCCCAGCTTGTGCTGGTAGGTCCCGTCGATCACCCAGCCCGGACCGGCGAGCACCGGAGCGAGCTGCGCGCGAAGTTCGTCATCGGGGGTCTCCACCCACCCGGGTCCGTGCACAAGGGCGTCCAGCTCGACGAACGGGACATCCAGCCGCCGGGCCAGCTCGCGGCCCAGGGTGGTCTTGCCGTTGCCGCTGGCGCTGGCGATGATCGCCACCTTTGTGGGCGCGCTGGCTACCGGCACAGCCAGATGTAGTCGCTCTCGAGCAGCCGGCAGCGATCCATGAGCTCGGCGCCGAACCCATCGGCTGGAGCCACGCACTCGACGGCGAAGCCGGCCTGCTGGAGGCGCTCGCGAATGTCCGGCGCGTAGAGCCGGACATGATCGTGCTGCCAGTACGCTCGCTCGCGCTCCTCGGCAGTGACGATCAAGGGATCCTCATACGTGCCCGGCCGGTCCAGGTCGAGCGGCACCATGATCAGGCACCAGCCTCCGGGAGCGGTGATCCGCCGGAGCTCGCTCATGGCGGCGACGTCGTTGGACACGTGCTCGAGGACGTGCGAGCAGACGGTCGCGTCGTAGCTTGCGTCGGGTAGCGCCAGTCTCGTGAGGTCAAGGTGAAGATCCACATCGGGGGCGCTGAGATCGGCGGTCACGTAGCGCAGGTGAGACATCTGGGAGAACCGCCTGCGCAGCGCCCATTCGGGTGCGAAGTGAAGGAGCGAGCCCGCCCCGCTGAGGAGTTCCGGGCGCTGTTGCAGAAACAGCCACAGGGCTCGGTGGCGCTCATGCGATCCGCAGCGCCAGCAGATCGCGCTCGGACGGTTCCACGCATCCATGAAGCGCCGGAAGCTCCGGCCGCAGAGCGGACACAGCACCGCGTCGCCACGCTGGCGCACCATGCGGGCGCGGCGCTGGATGCCGCGCACCGCGCGGTCGGGCAGGGACTGCACCTCAGACGCTCAGCTCGAGTGGCTCGGGCAAGTCCGGACCGGCGAACGTGTCCCGGGACAGGGCGAGGAACTCCGCCGCCGCCGGGGGCAGCCGGCGCTGGGCCCGCCAGGCCAGCGTGATGTCCCGCGTCAACGCCGGGGAGCGCAGCCTGGCCACGGCGACGGCCGCTCCCGGACCCACAGCATCCGAGGCGGGAAGGATGGCCACGCCCATGCCCCGGGCGACCAGTCGCCGCACTCGCTGGCTCTCATTTGACTCGAGCTTGACCTTGGGCCGGAATCCCGCCTCGGCGGCGGCTCCGACGAGCAGTTCGCGGATTCGCGACCCCTCGCGATAACTGATGAACTCCTCGTCGGCCAGCTCGGCGACCCGCAGCGTGCGCCGGCCCGCCAGCCGGTGGCCGTGTGGTAGCAGCGCCACGAGCTCCTCGCTGACCAGCTGGTGCAGGCCCAGCCCGTGGCTCTCGACCCGCTCCGTCACCGACAGGAACGCCAGATCCAATTCGTCGACCCTGAGCAGCTCAGCCAGCTCCTCGCTCGACTGCTCGCGGACGACCAGCTCCACCTCGGGATAGCGCTCGTGGAACACGGCCAGGACCAGCGAGATGTCGATCGGGCCCATGGTGTGCATGACCCCGACGTTGACCCGTCCGGCCCGGATCCCCTTGAGGCGGAGCAGGTCGTCGCGGGCCGCCTCCACCTCGGCGAGCACTCGCCGGGCCCGCGCGATCAGGAGCTGGCCCGCGTCGGTGATCGAGACGCTCCGCGTCGTTCGCTCGACCAGGGCAATCCCCAGCTCATCTTCCAGGCGCCTGATCTGCTGGGAGAGCGCCGGCTGAGCCACGTGCTCTCGGCCCGCCGCCCGGGTGAAGCTGTGCTCCTCGGCCAGAGCCACCAGGTAGCGAAGCTGGCGAAGATCCATAAGTAGAGCTTATAGGTAGCTGCGAATACTCGTCTTTGCTTTCTAGGCGGCGGGGAGCCAGAATGCGATTTCTCTCCTCCCTCCGAGCGTGCCCACCAGCCGGCCTCATATTCGCCGCTGGGGGGCTCGCTCACTTTAAGGGGTCGTTTTCCTTGGGCGCGTTTTCAGGGTGGTCGCGCACACGAGATCTGAGACAGATCTCCGCTCCAGGGGTATGTGGTGCGAGCGTTGACCCCGCCCGCCAGATCCCGCGCCAGCTTCCAGAGCCGCCTGATCGTCCGCGTAGTCCTGCCGATCCGGGGCGGCAAGCGGCGATATGCCTCCGTCGAACGGACGAACCGGCATATCGCTGCGCGAGCCGCCAGGCCGGCCCGCTTCGGACCCCCGCGGCAGCTGCGCCGCCGGGTGGTGGTGCATCGTCACGATCGCCAGGGCTGGCCGGTCTACAGCGTGCAGCCGCTGGAGGGGCCATCGCCGTGCCGAACGGTTCTCTACTTTCACGGCGGCGCCTACATAAACGAGATCACTCGCTTCCACTGGTCACTCGCGGCCCGGATGGTGCGGGAGACGTCCTGCCGATGCCTGCTGCCGATCTACCCGCTGGGAGCTCGCGCCGGCGCGGCGCGGGTCGCTGCCACGGCTGCTGAGATCGCCGCGCAGGTCATCGAGGCAGACAGCCAAACAGTGATCGCCGGCGATTCAGCCGGCGGTGGACTCGCCCTGGCGGTCAGCCTCGCTCTACGTGATCGCGGTCTGAGGCCGGTCCGGATCATCCTGCTCTCGCCCTGGTTGGACGTTCGCACCGAGCAGCCCGAGCAGCCGGCGCTCGAGCGACGGGACGCCATGCTGGCGGCCGTGGGTCTGCGTGAGGCCGCCCGCACGTACGCGTGCGGGCTGCCGCTGGACGACCCGCGCATCAGCCCGCTGAACGGCGAGCTCCGAGGGCTACCGCCGATCACGGTGTTCACCGGCACTCATGACCTCCTGAATCCGGACAGCCATCGCCTCCGGGAGCGCTGCGCTGAGAGCGGTGTGAGCTGCGAGCTGGTCGAGGCTCCCGGGATGCCGCATGTGTACCCGCTGATGCCGACCCCAGAGGGAAAAGGCGCCCGCCGGCGGCTGATCGAGCTCCTGCGCGAGCTCTAGTCACCCGCGAACGAAGCAAGGCAGGCCCTTCTTGACACTCTCTCGCATCCATTGCGGCGTTCGACCTGACCCCACTCGCGCTGGCCTGGCAGGCGAAGCCGGTCCGGCTGATCAAGCGCTAGCCGGCCGCGTCAGACGCGCCTTCGCAGGGTAGAGATGAGCTACGAGACCCGGCCAAAGGAGGAGAGATGGGCGATCGGACAAAGCGGCTGAAGGGCAAGGCCGAGGAGGTCAAGGGACGCACCAAGCGGGAGACCGGCCAGGCGACTGGGCGACCGGGAACCGAGGCTCGCGGCGCCGCCGAGGAGCTGAAGGGCAAGGCCAAGAACGCCGCCGGACGCGCATCCAGCGGGATCAAGAAGGCCACCCGGTAGGGATCAGGCGATCCTCCTTCGCAGGCGGGGCCTCAGAACAGATCGATATCCGTAGGCTCGCTCGGCTCGAGGTCGATGACCTCGAAGCCGAATCGCTCGGCGAGGCGACCCGCCACCAGCGAGCGGTGACACGCCTCAGCCGTGGCCTCGACGCATAGCAGGGCCGCGATTCCGTGTACGGGTAGTCGCTTGATCAGCGGATCGAGCGGCACGAGATCGAGTACCTCGTGCGTGTACACGCTGATGTATTCGGGCGAGAGCCGCACGCGCGAGCGCTTGCCCACGCCCTGGCGGGCATCCTCGCGGTACTGAAGCTGGCGCATCTCGGTGTCAGGTGCCAGCTCAGGGTGGTACTCGTAGCCGATCTGCGCGCCGCCCAGCAGGGACTGGAGCCGCTGGGCGTTGGCCCACGCGTACTGGGAGCCCCGCACCCCTCGGCGCTGCCGGATGTCGATGATCTGGGTGACTCCGGCCTCCTCGAGGGCACGCAGGAAGCCGGCGGCGTCGAAGTCATACACGCCGATCGTGGCGATGGCGGCCATCGTCACGCTGGAGCGAGGAGAGGCGGAGAAGCCTCGTCGAGGCGGCGCATGTCCTGCACGTCCAGCTCGATGTCGGCGGCAGCCATGTTCTCCTCCAGGTGGCGGAGCGACCGGGTGCCCGGGATCAGCAGGATCCGCTCGGACCGATGGAGCAACCAGCTGAGCGCGATCTGCGAAGGCGTGGCACTTCGACGCTCGGCAATCTCCGCCACCGCCGGGTCGGCTGCCAGGTGCCTGGGGCCATTGGTGAACGCCGAGCCGAGCGGAAAGAACGGGACAAACGCGAGGCCACGCTCCTCACAGAGGGTGAGCACGTCCTCGCCGCTGCGGTTGACGACGCTGAACGCGTTCTGCACGCAGGCGAGCTCGGTCAATTCCAGCGCACGGCGGACCGTCTCGACTGACGCGTTGGACAGGCCGATCAGGTCGAGCTTGCCCTCCTGGCGCAGCTCGTCCAGCGCCCCCAACTGCTCGGGCAGCTGCTGTTCGTGGTCGTGCTCGTCGAACAGGCGCAGGTTGACCAGGTCCATCCTCTCCAGCCGCAGCGTCCGGAGGTTGTCCTCGACCCCCTGCCGGAGCTCCGCCGGCGAGAGCGCCTGCAGCCAGTGGCCGGACTCATCCCGTCGGCCCCCGATCTTGGTCACGAGCTTCAAGCCTTCCGGATAGGGATGCAGGGCCGAGCAGATCAGCTCGTTGACCACATCCGGCCCGTAGTACTGGGAGGTGTCGATGTGATTCACACCCAACTCAACCGCGCGGCGCAGCACCGCGCGAGCGGACTCGGGGTCCGGTGGAGGTCCGAAAACGCCTGGGCCAGCGAGCTGCATCGCCCCGAAGCCGATGCGATTGACGGGCTTATCACCCAGAAGTTGAGTCATGTTCATGGACCAAGGCTTCCCGATTCACGTGATGCATTCAGCAGACCGCGCCGGGAGCGATGATGTCAGCGTGGCTGGTTCAGCCGACACACGCACCTGCGGCAAGGTGTTCAACGCGATGGTCGAGGAGTACGACCGTCACCGCCCGACCTACCCTGACCGGCTGATCGACCTGGCCTGCGACAGCGCCGAACTGGGTGCGGGAGACCAGGTGCTCGAAATCGGCTGCGGAACCGGTCAGCTGACCCAGAGCCTGCTCGCCCGAGGGCTCCGGGTCACGGCGGTCGAACCGGGCGAGCTCCTGATCGCTCGGGCGCGGGAACGACTGGCCGGCGCCGGCGCGGTGGAGTTCGTCAACGCGCGTCTCGAGGAGGCATCCGTACCGGACCGGGATTTTCGAGCGGCATTCTCCGCATCGGCCATGCATTGGGTGGACCCGGCGGTGGGTTGGCAAAGGCTCGCCGATGCGCTGCCGACCGGCGGCTGCCTGGCCCTTCTCTCCTACTTCGGATTGGATGATCCTCGCAGCCGGGGCGATCAGGAGGCCCTCCGAGCCGTGCTCGCCCGGGTCGCTCCGGAGCTGCTGGGAGAATGGCCGGCCTACCGTGACCTGGACGCGTTGCGCACCGGCGCCGCCGAACGTCGGGGCAACGTCTCCGAAGTGTGGGCCTGGCTGGGCAGCTACGACGTGGCGCGCGACTACGTCTCCAAGCTGTTCGGTTCCGCCGTGCTGACCGCGCTACCGATCGCCCTGGAGCAGGCCGCCGGCGAGCTGAACGCGCTGCTCGGAACCATGTCGTTCTGGGCGCGGCTGTCGCCCCAGCAGCGCGATGCCGTGGTGACCGGGACCAGCGACCTGCAACGAATGCTGGGTCGACCGATCCGCTCGAGCACCGCGGCCTGCCTGGTGACGGCGAAGGTGCGGGGCCGGGCTGAGCGCTAGCCGCTGGACGGGCCGCGGCCCGCGCGTGAGCGAATCCAGTCGGCCAGCTGCTGGCCCACCTCGCCGATCTGGTTGCCGGCCTGCTCGAGGTTCTCGGCGGCATCGCGGAAGACCGCCTTGAAGCGCTCCACGTAAAACTCCACCGCGTCTCCGGCCTCCTCCCGGACATTGGTCTGCTCGTCGCGCCGGCGGTACTCGCCGCGGACGATCCGGTCGTACTCGCCGGACTGGACCCAGGCCATCACCTCGGAGATCCGCTTGACCGCATTGGCGTGCGTGCGACCGAGCTCATTGAAGAACCGGCGAACGCGATCGCTGGGGTCCTCCCAATTCTGGTACTCCATCGCCTGGGCCAGGAACGCGTCGAGGTTGAGGCGCTCCGCGGGCATCCCGCTGGTCGTCACCATCAGCAGCCGACAGACGATCCTGGGATCGCGCACAGCCAGCGTGGCAGCGCGATCGCAGCTCAGCTCGGTGGCTCGGTACCACTCGAGCAGGACTGCGCGCACGGCCATCAACGGCAACCCCAGGAAGGGAATCGCGCCCCGGCCCGCGCTCAGCACGATGTTGAGCGCCGTCTGGTAGACGACGTGATCAGACAGGACGTGCCCCAACTCGTGGGCGATCAACGCCATCCGCTCGCCTGAGCCGAGCTTCTCCACCAGGCCGGCGTCCAGCACGATGATCGGTTGCTTGGTGCCGATCACGACGCCGTCGCCGAGCACTGATCGGTGCACGTAGAGGTCGTTGACGTTCGTGACGTCGAGGATTCGAGTGGCGTGCTGGTGGGCGGTCCACAACTCGGGCAGCTGCTGGTCTGAGACCTTGATCGAGTTGCCGAGGTAGAACTGCCGCATCGCGCGCTCATAGCGCCACTCGATCAGCCTCCGGACCACGGTGTCGAGCATCGGAATCGCCTTCAGCGCCGCCGTCGCGGCGCGATCGGCCGGATGCTCGTAAGCCTTGGCCGAGATGTTCTCGTACGGCTCGATCTGATCAGGTAGCAGTTCGCTCATCCATCGGTCCTGGGTCAGACCAAACCCTACAGGCAGGCCTCAAAGAGCTGCCCAAGCTGACCGGACCGGGCGGCGACGGCTTCCGTTCGCGAGATGTGCCATTGTTCGGATTCCGAAAGGAGCCCTGCCATCCTTGGGGGAAGTAACGCCGGGCTCCAGCCGCCGCCGTTGCCTGCAGACTTTGACTTATGTGTTGGTGCTTGGTCCTGCTCCTGGACGCGGGACTCAACGCTTGTTCGATGGCTGGTGAGAGCTTGATTCGCCAGATTTCGGGGAGAGGATCATCGTGGGGAACCGTGTGAGGAATCCGCGTCGGCGGGGCCGTCCCGTCCGGGAGCGGCCGCGGCTTGGCTGGCGCGGGACCCGGCGGGTCACGGGCGCCCTGATCCTCCTGCTGGTCGGACTCTGGTGCATGGCCGGTTCCGCCACCGCCAAGCCGCCGCCCTGGAGCCATGGGCGAGGGCATCGCCATGGGCACTCGCAGGTGGCCGGCCACGTCGCCCACGGCCACGGCCATGCCTATGGCCGCAGCAGCGCCCCCGGCCACGTCGGCCACGTCGGCCACGTCGGCCACGGCCATGCCTATGGCCGCAGCAGCGCCCTCGGCCACGGTGGCCACGTCGGCCACGGCCATGCCTACGGCCGCAGCAGCGGCATCGGCCACGGTGGCCTCCCCCCGGGTCACGCCAAGCCGCATCCCGGAAACGGCCGGTGTCCGGCGTGTGGTGGCAGCACGGGCGGCCGAAGCTCACGCGCCGCTGTCCCTTCGGGGCACTCACACGGCGCCGTCCCCCCGGGGCACGCGCACGCCGCCCTCCCTCCAGGGAACTCGCACCCTGGCGTCCCTCCGGGCCACGCGCACACCACTCCCCCACATGGAACGAAATCCACCCACCACAAGCGGCATGGCGGAGCGGCCCACCGCCATGGGCGACACCACGCAACCCCTCACCACCGAGCGACCCCGTCGACATCACGCGGGCTGGCGGTGGCGCCGTTGCCGCGGCCGGAACGGACGTTCTTCACGCCGGCAACGTCCGGCGGGGGCGGTGCTGGGAGCAAGCCTCACGGAACCCGTGCGCGGCACGCCGGTCCTCCGAAGCTGCCCCTCGTGCCGCTCCGTGCGGTCACGTCAAACCCAGCGCCACAACTGCTGCGCTTCGTCCAGCACATCCCGTGGTGGGTGTGGCTGATCATCGCGCTCGCGCTGGCGATAGCGGCGATCGCCGGTGCCGGCGCACTACGCGCGTGGGTGCTGGCCCGCCGCCAGCGCCTGGCGCTTGCCTCCATGACGGCGGAGGCACTGATCGACCCGCTGACCGGCGTATTGAACCGACGTGGCTTCATTGACGCAGCTGAGCGTGAGCTCGCGCGCGCTCAGCGTTACGGTCGGCCCTTCGCTCTCGCATACGCAGATGTCAGAGGCCTCAAAGCGGTGAACGACACCCAGGGACACCTCGCGGGGGACGCGCTGATCCGCCACGCGACAGAGCTGCTGGAGGACTCGGCGCGAGCCGACGACGTCGTCGGGCGCCTGGGTGGCGATGAGTTCGGACTACTCCTGGTCGAACAGGCTCGCGAGGGCGCGGCCGTCGTCACCTCCCGGATCCGGGAGACGCTGCCGGCGCGCCGTGCCGAACTCGGGCTCGATGTGCCGTGGGACCTGACGATCGGGACGGCAGTGTTTCCGGACGACGGTAACGACGTCGATGAGTTGCTGCGCGCGGCCGACCGCCGCCTCTACCAACAGCGCGGCATCACGCTCACCTGACCCGCCGCAGCGATCCTTCGCTGACGCCGGAGCAAAATCCGCCCAAGCCTGAGGCGGTTTTTCTTGCAAAGTGCGGGAACGGGATGTTGCGGATCGACAGGGGGTTCACTAGGGTGCGTCTTGCGGTTCAGGAGAGAGCAGAGCTTCGCAGAAGCCAAGTGAAGCGGCTCTCGAAGGTGACTGACAAGGCTTATTCCGCGCGAAGGCTACGCGCGAAAGCAGGCACGGTCGTCGCCCCTGGGCCGCGTTTTCTTTAACGCGGCGGGGAGGTCGGCGTCTTTCCCCTTCGCCCTCTGCGGGCCAGCACGATCAGAAGTCGTTCCACGGCTACCCGAGTCGTCCGGGACCACGGCTAGCCTGCGGGGTGCGGCTTCGTCGCCGCCGGTCGCACGCGGGTGCCTGCCTTGCGCGACCGTGCGACCGGGCGCACCGGGAGCTGGCGCTGAGAGTTGCCCCCGGTCCCCTCTCAGCTAGCCCGCCGGCTCCCCACTATCACCGCCGGGACCGAAGGGAGAGGAATGGGCAACGTCATTGTGATGAACTGGGTGACGCTCGACGGCGTAATGCAGGGGCCTGGTCGCCCGGATGAGGACACGCGGGATGGCTTTGCGCATGGAGGCTGGGGAACCCCATATGGTGATGAGGCCACAGTTGCCCAGGTGGGCGAGCAGCTGGCCAACCTGACGGGCGGCGCACACGCATGGCTGTTCGGTCGGTGGAGCTACGAGTCGCTGCTGGCCATCTGGAACGCCCGGGGCGGCCCGTTCAAGGACGCGCTCAATCAAGCTCATAAGTACGTAGGCTCGAGCAATCCCAAAACGAGGCTCGAGTGGCCCAACTCGACACTGCTCCACGGCGACGTCCCGGCAGCCGTCGCCGAACTCAAGGAGAGCCCGGACACCAACCTAGTGATCATGGGAAGCGGCGTGCTGATCGGCTCGCTGATGGCTGCCGATCTGATCGACGCTTACCTGCTGATGATCGCGCCGCTGGTGTTGGGCAGCGGACGGCGCCTGTTCGCCGGCGGGGCAGCAGCATCGCTGCGACTGATCGAGAGCAGCAGCACGAGCAAAGGCGTTGTCCTGGCCACATACGAGCCGGCGCGAAGCTAGGGGACTCGGGACTCGAGAGGGGTCATCCACCCGTGGGTTGACTCCGAAACCAACCCACGATTCAACCCCGAGGCCGACGACGGACGGGCGCCTGAGGCAGATGATGGCGCCCATGAACTTCACCGATTACCTCATCAACGCAGTGTTCGTTTTGATCGTGTTTCGTCAGGCGCGCGAGCGCGAGCTGGATCGTCGTAGCGTGGTCGTCCCGCTGGCGATCGTCGCCTATGTCGCCCATCTGTATGTGCACTCGCTCCCGACCGCCGGGAACGATCTTGTGCTGATCGGAGCGCTCGGGGCGGTCGGCCTCGTGCTCGGCATTGCCAGCGGATTCGCTACACACGTGCGTGCCGGCGAGAACGGCCTCGCGGTCGCACGGGTGGGCTGGATCGCTGGGGCATTGCTGATTGCCGGGATCGGCTCGCGGATGGTGTTCGCGTTCGCCCTGGCGCACGGCGCCCACCACGCGGTCGCCAGCTTCAGCATCGCCCATCAGATCGGCGCCTCCGCCTGGCCGGTGGCGCTCGTGATGATGGCGCTCCTGGAGGTCAGCACCCGGATCGCAATCGTCCAGCTTCGCGGTCACCACGCGATGCAGACCAGGGTCTCGGTCGCCGCGGCGTCATGACCCGCGAAGTCCTATGCCGCGTTCTATCGTCCCCACCGCGGTGACCGAATCCGCCTCAGGCTCAGGATCGGACAGCGAGCGGGTTGCTGAAGCTCGGGCGCGGGCTGACGAGCGCCTGCACGACCAGCGACGGTCGCTGCGCCCGCTCGGCTGGGCGGTGATCTTGGTGGTGGTGCTCGGCAGTGCCAACAGCCACCCCGTGCCCGGACTCGGTGGCAAGGGGGTGGCGGTGACGCTCGCGCTGGGCGTGTTCGCCGCAGGGCTGCTGATCGCCATCCGCGACAGCTTCCCGGCGCGCACCCTCGCGCTGCAGACGGCCGTGATCGCAGTGATCGCTGGCGCCGGCGTCGCGATCGCCGGGCTTCAGCTCAAGGGGGCCACCGGGGTCGCCGCCGGTGTTGCCGTGTTCCTGGCACTGACTCGCCTGCCATTCAAGGCCGGCGTTTCCCTTGCTTGTGCGACCACGATCGCGCTAGCTGCGGTCACCGCGATCGCCGGCAGCTCCTCGTCGGCTGTCGCGGCCGAGGTGCTGGTCACGGTGCTGCTCGGGGTAGTCGCGCAGTTCCTCAAGCGGTCGCGAGAAAGTCAGGACCACACGGAACTGCTGATGGCCCAGCTCGAGGATGCGCGTGATGAGCAGGCTCGCGCGGCCGCAATCGCCGAGCGCAGCCGGATCGCCGGGGAGCTGCACGACGTGCTCGCGCATTCCCTGTCCGGCGCCGCGATTCAACTCCAGGGGGCGCGCAAACTCGCCGACCGCGAACACGCCACCCCGCGGCTCAGCGACGCGATCGACCGCGCCAGCGAGCTCGTCAAGGCCGGGCTTGGTAACGCCCGCCAAGCCGTCGGCACACTGCGCGGGGACCCGCTGCCTACACTCGCCCAGCTCCCGAGCTTGATCGACAGCTACAAGGCCGACATGAACCTCGATGTCACGCTGCGGATCGAAGGTCAGTCGCGGACGCTCCCGGACGCTCCGAGCCTCGCGCTGTACCGCGGCGCGCAGGAGGCGCTGACGAACGTCGCGCGGTATGCGCCGAGCGCCCGCACGACGGTCACGGTGCGCTACGAGCCCGATCGCACTCTGCTGTCGGTCGACAACGGACTCTCCGCGGTCCCCGCTCGCGAGGGAATGGGCGGAGGCCGGGGACTCGAGGGGCTGCGTGAGCGCGTTGGGCGGGCGGGCGGCACCCTATCGGCTGGCCCGACCGCCGAGGGCTGGCGGGTCGATATCGAGGTACCCGGATGACCATCCGGGTGCTGATCGCAGACGATCAGCCGGTCGTGCGTGACGGGCTGGCGATGCTGCTCGGGCTGATCGGCGATGTGGAGATCGTCGCCACCGCTGCCGACGGGGTCGAGGCGGTCGAACGGGCCCGCGCCGAGCGTCCCGACATCGTGCTGATGGACCTACGGATGCCGCGCCTCGAAGGCGCAGACGCGACGCGCCAGATCCTCGCCGCCAACCCCTCAACCCGGGTATTGATCCTCACAACCTACGCGGATGATCAGTTCCTATTCCCGGCGCTGCAGGCCGGCGCACGCGGCTACCTGACCAAAGACGCTACCGCCGAGGAGATCGAGCGGGCGATCAGAGCACTCATCGCCGGCCATACGCATCTCGACCCCGCGGTCCAGCAGCGACTTGTGAGAGCCGTCGTGGATCAGACCCCGCCGACGCCTGCCGGCCAGCCACCACCCTCCTCAGTGCCCGACCTTGACCAGCTCACCCCACGAGAGGTCGAGGTGCTCAAGCTGATCGCGGCCGGCCTGTCGAACGTCGAGATTGCCGACAAGCTGGTTCTCAGCAATGCAACGGTCAAGACCCACATCAACCGCATCTTTTACAAAACCGGCGCCCGCGACCGCGCCCAAGCCGTGCGCTACGCCTTCCAACACGGCCTGGCATAGAACCCGATTCAGGCGCCGGATGTAGGCTTCGGCGTCCGTGGGTGTGCAACCAATCAGCCCGGGGGCGGTCGTGTCACGGATCTGGGAGATCTACCGCGATCAGTTCGCGGTGCTGTTCGGCACGGCAGTGGTGCTCTACGCGCTCCAGTTCGTCATCTCATTGCTGCTGTCGGCTGCGCTGGGGATCGTGTTGGTGCTGTTGTTCTGGGCGCTCAGCGTTCTGTATCAGGGGATGGTCGTCGAGCTCGTGCAGGATGTGCAGGACGGGCGGCGCGACCATTCGGTGGGCCAGCTTCTGCGCAGCGTCGAGCCGGTGTTCTGGCCGCTGGTGGCTGTCTCGATCCTGTTCGGGATCGGGGTGGCAATCGGGTTTGTTCTGATCATCGTCCCGGGCCTGATCCTGCTTGTGCTCTGGTCGGTGGTCGCCCCGGTGACGGTCCTCGAGCGCCCGGGCGTGTTCGCTGCCTTCCGGCGTAGCCGCGAGATTGTTCGCGGGAACGGCTGGAACGTCTTCGGGGTGATCGTGATGGTGTTCGTGATCGTGTTTCTGGTCAGCATCGCTGTGGGGCTTGCCGCCTCCGGCCTGGGATCGGTCGGGCATGCGCTGGTGCAGTGGGCGGTCGACTCCGCCATCGCACCGGCCACCGCGCTCAGCGCTTCGGTCCTCTACTTCGCACTGGTAGGAACGCACACCGAGCCGGCGGCGGCTTACGAACCACCGGGAACGCCGCAACTCTGAGAGCCCACGTCGAGGTGGGCCAAGGGACGGGCCATCGGCGTGGCGAGACACTTCCGCCACGCGGACTGGCCGTCTGATCGTGGTTAGCGGCCCTTACGAATCCACGCGAGGCGCCGACGCGGGCGCTTGCTGCGCTCGGGATGGATCGCCCGCTGAAGATCACGGATATGGGCGTTGAGAACGAGGTTTGCTGTTGAGGGATGCATCTTCGGACCTCTGGTTCGGATTTGCATTCAACGTTAGCGGCCAATATCGCTCAAACAACGACTGTTCATGGGCTTAATGATCAATGCGGTCGATCGTATGCGCGCCGCTGATTGCGTTCGCCACTGCCCCGCATCGGTCGGACTCCCAAAGCTCAGAGTTGACGTGGTCGGCCAGTCTGGTGCAATTCTGCCGTGGTCACTCGACCTCGAATAGAACAGCTGCTGATGACCGCCTGGGAGCGCCGGGTCACGGTGGTGATTGCAGGCGGTGGGTACGGAAAGACGACGGCGCTGCGCCAGCTCTTCTCTGGAGAGCGGTGTCGTTGGCTCGCTCTCAGGGTTCCGGATCGCGCGGTTGAGACCCTTGCTCCAAGGGTCGCGGAGGCTGTCGGCGCAGCTGATGGCTCGGTGACGGCTCCGGTCGCCACGATTGGCGCGACCGACCGTCAGAGCTTTGCCGAGGGACAGGCGACTGCGATTTGTGAAGCTCTCGATCAGGAGGAGGGCGAGCTTCTGCTCGTGGTCGACGACGTCGACCACCTCACGGACGGCGATTCGTCCAGCCAGTTTCTGAGCACGCTCTGTCTCCAGGCGCCGCCGCGCCTACATGTCGTGCTCAGCGGACGACATGTGCCATTGCTCGGACTCGGCTCGGCGCGCGGTAGAGGCGAGTTGATGGAGCTGAACGCTCCGGACCTCGCGTTCACCCCGCAGGAGACCGCCTCGCTCCTCGTCGAGCGGTTGGGCCCACAAGCGGCATCACTCGCGCAGGATTGCTGGAACCTCACCGCCGGCTGGGCCGCTGCGGTTCAGCTGATCGCTGACCGGCTGGACCGGCTGGACCCCGCTCGCTGGGAGCAGACGCTGGAGCACTTGCGACTTCGCCACGGGCCAGTCTGGCGCGAGTTCGCGGCAGATCTGATCGAGCGCGAGGAGCCGATCGCCCAGCGCATCCTCGCTGTCGCGAGCGTCGCGCCGGTCGTCGACGGTGAATTGCTCGCTGCGTTGGGGATTGCCGCGGCCGAGCCCGAGCTTGACAGCCTTCAGGCCCGAGGACTCCTCGTGGGGTCAGGAGAGGATGGCGTCCGGACGCTCTCGCCAGTGTTGGCGGGGGCTGTAGCGGAGCGCCTCTCGGCGTCCGAAGCTGAGGAGGTTCGCCACAGGGCCGCCGCATGGTTCGAGCGCACCGAGCGCCTGGACGAGGCGCTCGAATGCGTTCTGGCAGGCCCGGCCCCGGAACAGCTTGCGTTTCTGACCAGGCAGGGCGAGGGCTTGGTGAAGCGTGGCCACGGATCCCGCGTGGCCGAGGTCCTCCGGCACCTCGGGACGGCAGACGGGCTCGAACTCGAGACGATCCTCGCGGCGGCGCTGGTCGCGGTCGGGGACTGGGATGGTGCACTCGAGGTGTTCAGATCAATCCAACAGAACACCGGGTCGCCTCTGACACCAGCGATCGCATGGCGGTTCGGTGCGCTCCTGTATCTCCGGTCCGACACTGAAGCCGCCTGGGAAGTCCTGTCGGCGGCATATGACGCCGGTCCGGGATCGAGCGACGATGCGCTGGTCGCTGCCTGGCTGAGTTCAACCCTTTGGGGCCGCGGCCAGATCGATGAGGCCGAGAAGGTTGCCGAGGTGTCGCTGGCGCAAGCCCGGAGCAGCGGTGATCCGGGCGCCTGCGCTGCCGCACATGTCGCGGTGGCGCTCGCGGCGGCCAGCCGCGGTGATCGCCAGCAGAATGAGCGCCACTATCGCTTCGCGCTGAACGCCGCCTCGAAGGCCGGCGACTCGGTCCAGATCGCACGGATCCATGCGAATCTAAGCTCGAGAGCTGCCGAGGAGGGTGACTTCTCGGGCGCGATCAAGGAAGCCGACCTCGCGATAAGCGCCGGCGCTGGCCACAACCTGTTCAGCGCCCTGGCCATGTCCAACAAGGCCGAGGCGCTGATGCGTACCGGCGAGCTCGAGGAAGCCCGAGCGCTGCTCTTGCAGGCCATCGAGATGTTCACGAGTCTTGGGTCCCTGCTCGTGTGCGCCTCGTACACGGAGCTGGGCGCTCTCGATGCTGAGCGGGGGGACTTCGCCCGCGCGCGCAAGTCACTGGAACGGGCGCACCGCCTCGCTGAGGAGGCCGAAGACGTCCATGCGCTCGTGGTCGCGCTGGCGGGACTGGCTGGCCTGTTGGCCGACGACGACCCTCATACCGCACGTGCGTACGCGAAGCGGGCTGTGGAGCAGGCGACCAGTCTCGAGCGAGCCCAGGCACTCTGCGCGCTGTCGTGGGTCGAGCTGAGTTCGGGGAACCGCGCTGAGGCGGCAAGCCTCGCAACGAAGGCGCAGGCCGAGGCGCGTCGCACGGACGACAGCCCGTCGCTCGCACGCGCTCTCGAGCTGGGTGCGGCCGCCGCCCAGCCCGTCGATCAGGACCAGCTCCAGACCGCCGTCAAATTGTGGCGCGAGGTCGGCGACCCGATCGCCATGCACCGCGCAGATCTGATGCTGGCGGCCTGCCAGGGAGACACAAGCCGCGTCAGAGATCTTCGGGAGGAGCTCGCTTTGCGTGGCGTGCAGCCGGAGCTCGGCCCGGCCGGATTCGTCCTTCGCGCCCGGGGGAAGAACGACGCGCTGGCGATCACCACGCTCGGGCGCTTTTCTGTCTCACGAGACGGGCAGGCGATCCCCCTGGTCGCCTGGCAATCACGCAAGGCGCGTGACCTGCTGAAGATGCTCGTCGCCCGTCGGGGCCGATCGCTCACGCGGGACGCCGCCGCCGAGGCGCTGTGGCCAAACGAGGAGCCCGCGCGCCTACCCAACCGCCTCTCGGTGGCGCTCAGCACATTGCGAAGGGTCCTCGATCCGGAACGGGCACACCCGCCCGACCATTTGATCGCCGCCGACAATCAGTCGCTCGCGTTGCGCATGGAACGCGTAAGCGTCGATGTGGCCGTGTTCCTCGACGCTGCCGCCGGCGGCGTCGCTCTGGCCTCGGAGGGAGACTGGAGCGCCGCCGAGCAGAAGCTGCGTAAGGCGGAAGGTCTCTATACAGGTGACTTCCTGGAGGAGGACCTCTACGAGGACTGGGCGGTGGACTGCCGGGAGGAGGCCCGCTCGGCGGCGCAGGAGGTCACCCGGCTGCTGGCTCGCGCAGCCAGCAGCCGGAACAACGAGGAGGATGCAATCCGGTACCTCCGGCGACTGCTCGAGCGTGACCCGTACGACGCGGACGCCTGGGCCGCGCTCGTCGGTGCACAGTTGCGTCTGCGTCGCTACGGCGAGGCGCGCCGGCAGCACTCCGTCTATGCCCGGCGCATGGCGGAGCTGGCGATTCCACCCGTGGCGCTCGCACGAACGGTCGACGCTCGACCTTAAGACCCCTCTAAGCCCGCTCGAAGCCCTCCGGGCGAGAGTGCGCCCCGATGGTCACTTTCGTCATTCGGGTGTACACGCCGGGGCCGGACGCCCATCCGGACGACGATGGTTTGCGGGGGGTCGTGGAGGAGATCTCAACTGGCCTTCAGGCCACCTTCCACGATGCGACACAGCTGCTGTCGATCCTGAATCGCCGGCAGCTCGGAGAGTCCGGGGTCTCGCCGCAGCGCGGGGCGACACCCCGGACGATCGCAATGCCCGCGAGCGATAGGCGCCCGAGCAAAAGCCATCTCCACTCACAGCCGTTTCCAACGAAGGGAGGACCAAATGACCCTGGACAACGTCAGACGAGCTGACTGGATGCTCGGCAGCATTGCGGGCTTGTTGGTGATTGATCTGCTCTTCCTGCCGTGGTTCGACGTGAGCCTCGGCCCTATCTCGGTCACCAGCACGGCCACAGGTGCGCCGGATGGATGGTTTGGGGTTCTGGCCGTTATCGCAGCGTTAGCACTGATCGGCGATCTCGCGGTGGAGCGGCTCGCGCCGCAGATGACGCTGGCAGCGATCGCAGGCAGCCGGACCACGACCCGTCTCGGGCTGGCGGCGCTCGTCGCGCTGTTCGTGACGCTCAAGTTCCTGTTTCACATCCATTTCAGCCTGTTCGGATTCGGCTTCTGGGCCGCGGTCGTGCTGACCGTCGCCCTAGTCGCCCTGGCGAGGAGGGCGTACAGCGATCAGCAGCTGACGCACTCAAGCCATCCGGCTCCATCCAACCCGGCTCGTACCGCGCCACCGTCCGCCTGACCGCCGTCCGTCAGACGCCTCGATCAAAGGAGAACTGTCATGCGTTCAACCACTCACGAGTCCCAGACTGCACGCCCACACCATTCGGCTTGGCTGACAGCCTTGCTGGTGACTGGGGCGATATCACTGGTTGGTCTGCTGGCTGCCGGATGCGGCGGCACCAGCAGCAGCAACGGCAAGAAGTCGACCACGTCGGCTCAATCATCGGCCAAGCACGCCGTGAAAAGCAAGTCGGCAGCTAAGTCGAAGAGCAGCGCTTTGCCCGGCAAATGGTCCGGTCATTACAGCGGTGCGTTCACCGGAACGTTCCACCTCCACTGGACGCAGTCGGGCTCGAAGCTGAGCGGCCAGATCACGCTCTCCCAGCCTCCGGAGACGACCGGCATCACCGGATCCGTCAGCGGCGGCGCCATCAAGTTCGGCACGGTGAGCGGGGCCGTATATAACGGCACGGTGTCCGGAAGTTCGATGTCCGGGAGCTACCAGACTCCGCAGGGCGGGGGCTCCTGGAACGCCAGCAAGTCCTAGGCAGCCCGCAGGCCCGGCGCGCCGGCCCACCGGCGGGGCGATCGCGCCGGGCCTTGATTTGGATTTGTCCGGTCCAAAATCCACCGAGCAGTTCCGGCCTCATCCATGAGTCGCTCATTTGCTTCACGTGCACCGCGAGCTTTTCGTCGTTCATCGGGCGCGTCCAGCTCTTGGAAGCTCTCGTGGGGTGGCGGTACGTTGACGGACCCGGCAACAGGCCAAACCCGGAGACCGGCACTCGACCAGAGTCGTGCCTCGTTCTTGTCGGGACGAGGCCAGCCGGGCCGAGCCGCCTCACAGGCCGCCAGCCTTAGTTAGTACTCGTTCTTGATGACGAAGAAGGATCCACGAATGGTTCCCGCTAACTTCGATTTCTGGCGTGCGAACTTGAACTTCGAGGCGAGCTCAGCGGGAACTTCCATCCCGTCGGAGAGCTTGAACCCGACCGCGCGCTTTCCACTGTCGTCGATGGTGTACATCACGTTGATCGATAGTCCGCTCTCGTAGAAGACGTAGGCCATCCGGATGTTCTCGGCCTGGAAGGCTGTGGCCTCGAGAGGGCGCGAGGAGATCTCGATGTCACGTTCCTCTTTGAGGATGCGGCCCACCCAGTCGATCGTCGCTTTCGCGTTATTCGCTGGCTCAACCACAAAGACGTGGTCGTACTTGTTCTTGAAGTAGCGGGCCTCGTTGGCGCGAAGGCCAGCGAGCGCGCTCGCGACCGGCGAGGACTCCAGACCGACCGTCGAAACCGTGTTGAAATCCACGGTGTAGGGCATGACGTACTCCCAACGTGTAGTTCGCTTACGGCGGCGAGCGTACCCTGCAGCAGTCACACCCAGGTGCCAGCCATCCGAGAGCTAGGGCAATCGCCTCACGCACATCTCCCGCGCCTGATCAAGGTCCTCGCCCTGCGAGTCTCATCGTGCTCCTCGCCCCCCGAATACGCGTCCCACATCTTTGGACATTTCGCGGACATCCGCACCCAGCGCAGTGTGGGGATTTGTCTGGCCGCGGACATGGTCTGGTCTAAAGGTGCGTCGCCGTCGACCGATACGCATGGGAGATGGTCCGGGCAGGGGTTGGACGCGTGGGGGCAGCTGGGCTGGCGATGATGGTCGCCGTGCTCGTTGGTGGGTGTGGGGGCTCTGGTGGCTCGGCCTCACCGTCCGCCGCTCCGCTCGATACCGCCTTGTTGCCCAAGGTCACGACCCACGCAGCAGGTACCAAGAAATCGGGGCCGCCGGGGGGTCGCTCCCGACCGGCGGTTGCGTTTCGCTTGAGGGTTAACGGAATCTGTCGGGCGGAGAACTCGTTCGTCGTTGCCCTGCCCCGGGACACCACAGCGGCCGCTTTCCGTTACGACACGATCAGGATGCTCACCCTCGAGCCGCGGTGGGCCGCGGAGCTGGATGCAATCAAGCCGCCATCGCCGGATGCGTCCCGATATGAGCAGCTCCTGCACGTAAACGCCGAGCAGATCGTTCTGCTGCGAGACGAATTCATCGAGGACGGCCGGGGCAGCCTGGCGCGGGTGCGAAGGGTGGGACGCGCGCTCGACGCAATGTCCCGCCGGTACAACGGGCTGTCAAGGGCCATCGGCCTGAACATGTGCGCCAAGAACGTGGCCCCGGAAAGCTCCCGCAAGCCGCCCTCCCTTCGCCAGGCAGCATCAGATGCGGGAACCTCATTGACGATTCCGGGAGCGCCCGGCTACACCACCTTTACCGGGCCGGACGGTGAAGCGCTACCGGTCGGCCGTCCCTGGGGACGTTCGTGCCGGCCGATCCGGTTCGCTTTCGGAAAGGCCGTTCCCGGATGGGTTCAAACCCAGGCCACGCAGGTGATCACCGCCGCACGCACGCACGGAATTGATGTCACCGTGGAGCGCCCCAATTACACGTGGTCCCCGAGCTCCTTGTACTACCGCCCGGGCCAGAGCTGGAAGACCGCGGCAGAAGTTGGAATCTTCACGAGCAACGGGCTGCCCCCCGTGCTGCCAAACGGCCAGCAGGAGCACATCGGTTTCGGCTGGAATGCTCGCCTAGATCGCGACGGCCACAACGAGGATCTGACCAGCGCCCAGGGGATCCTCCAGATGCGCGTTGTCAGCGGCCACCCACAAATTGTGCGTCGCTCCATCCGCCAGCTCATCGCGATGACCCAGGGCATCTTGTCCACCACCCGGCTCGCCTCTGGGATCGCTCAAGGAACAACGACGGACCACTTCACAGATGCCGATGTCGCCGCGATGAAGCTAATGAGCGGCTGCGGCTAGCGCACGAACTCCCGAACCAGCTCGCACGTCGGAGGCAAGGCCAGGCCGGAAGGCACCCCAAGTCGACTGACCTGCGTGCCTGGTTTCGTCTGAAAGCAGGCATGGACCGGGTGCGCCGCGCCGGCGCTAAATCAACTACTCGTCAGGAAAGAAGACGAAGCCGTGCTCGCGCGCGTAGGCAAGCGCTTCAGAACGCCGAGCCCAGTTCGGCCACTCTTCTGACTTCTGCGGTTCTAGTTCACCGGGAGCGTACGTCTCGACCCACACAGGCCCGACAGATTCGCCGTCAGGCTGCGCTTGCTCCCCCCTCCAAAAGACGATCGTGCGCGGCAGAGCCGCATCTCGCTGGGACTGCTCAAGCGGCGGGTCGTGCCGCCCCTGCCACTTTCGTCGGGCACCTCTAAAGCCTTCGACTAGAAGACCCACAGCGATCGAGCCGAGCAGGTCGCCGCCCGATGCCCCCCACCCGTCGCCTCGAACATCATCATGGAACTCTCTGATCCGGCGAGGATGGCCAACGACGGTCACGTCAAGCTTTGTCGAAAAGCGCGACCGACGTTCCTCGAACGAAACCACGCGCAAGTCCCGATCGAACGCTGCGGCAGCCAGGTGGCGCCGAGCCCGAACCAGGTCCAATTTATTGGCGACGAGCGTGATCTTCGTTTCCTGCTCAATGCTCATGTCCTGTCGAAGCCTCCTCGGAGGCAACTTCGTACCTGCATCCACCACTCCTGCATGCCAACCTGCGTTTTGTCGCTTCCAGAACCGTCTGGATCCGGAACCCTTGTCGGACTAGTCATCTTTGACAGGCGGGGATTCCACTCGGGCGAGTGCGGGGGTATAGCGTCTCGTTCTATGGTCGAGAGATGAGGCGGGTGAGGCTCGGGGTGGGGGTTGTGCTCGGCGTGCTCTTGCTCTCGGGGTGCGGGGGCGCTCACCACCAACGGGCCAGCCACTCCTCGAAGGGTCCGTCGAGCACTCATTCGCCGCGCCCACGTGTGGTTCTCTCGCTGTCCGGGCTGGGGAGCTTCACAGGAAGCTGCCCATCGGGGGCGAGCGCCTGGACGTTGCGATTCGTGGATCCTTATGCGACGGATACGGTCGTCTACCGGGTCGGGTCCGGAGCACGACACTCGGTCAACGTCAATGGCGCGATCACGTTTCACCTTGTCCCCAATGCGGCTAGAACGCGCGAGCCGGCAGATCGGTTCGTTGCCCACGTCAGTCATGGACAGGGACGAGCGAACGCGATGGCCATGCCGACAACCGCTCCGCTCAACGCGATCATTTACCAGGCCACCGAGCCGGAGACGTTGCGGGCCAACGTCCGCCTCGCGCTCTCATCAAGTCGCGGCGAGAGCGGTGAATGTGTGCTCGTCGGGAGCAGCGTTCACGCCTACACCTACTCCAACGGCTAGAGCCGGAGATGCCGCATCCAAGGCTCCCCGAGCTAACCGGCGCATAGCCGTCTCCTCGTCCGAACCAGGCGCGCCTCTCTGAGCGACAGACCTGCTCCTTGTCGAACCCGGAACCGTCTAGATCCGGAACTGCTCGCCTGCTGCTTCTCGATCAGAGCGGAAGCCAATTGTCGACGGCGCAGAGCTTACGCAAAGCAATGATGAATGCCTGCCACCACCTCGGCGAATACGACGAACTCAACCATTCCGCCGAGGACGACGACCGCACAGGCACCCCGTACGAGCCAGGATCTGCGCCAGCGTCTCGCGGACCCGACGATCACGAAAATCAGTGCGCCCAGACAGGGAAGCGCGAAGGGACCGATCACCCAGATGCGCGCCGCGGTGGTGTTCCCGGGCGGGCCACAGCCGTCCATCCCCGGAAGCCAGACAGTGAGCACCAGGGAGTACGACGCGGCGGCGGCGAGCGCGAGCGCCACGGCGAGTGTCCAGCGGATGGCGCGGCGCTCGAGCGTTGGCTTGCGCTCGCGCGTTGACTCGATCTCATCCACCCAGCCCCACTTCGGCGTCGGCGCCGGAAACCTTGACAGGCGGACTATCGCACTGGTTAGAAGCCCCACTCGTCGGGAGACCTCGCTTTTGTCGAACTCGGGAACGTTCAGATCCAGGAGAACTGGGGAGCAGGCGTAAGCCGCGCTGCTCATTGGCAGGAGATGTACAGAGACGAGAAGAACTGATGAGGCGTGACTAGCTGGAACAGCGCGCGTCTGAGTCTCTACAGCAGCGACTTGAAGCTGGCGGAGCTGACCGCCAAGTTGGGGCCTCCTGCGCAAAGCCGGGATGTCGGGCAAGTGGGGCGCAGCGGACACCGGGCGCCGTTCACGCTGTGGTCTTGGGAATCCGCGGTGAGGTCGGACTCGATGGAGGAACTCATCGCCGATGTAGTGGCGTTCGCAGAGGAGCATCGGGCGGCACTAAGTGCTTGGGGTGAGCTAATCCACAAGAAGCGGATTTTCTGCGGGGTCTTCCTCTCCGGTCGCCCCGACCCGCCTGGCTTCTCGATCAGCGCAAACCTCCTGTCTCGAATTGGCGCGCTGGACCTCGATCTCGATGTCGACATCCTCTAAAGGTCCGTGAGGCGAGACGGGCCCCGACCGGTCGTCATTCGGGAAGGGATGGCTGGACGCGCTTGCTGCCTGCTTTTTGTCGGGAGCGGAATCGCCTTCCGGAACTCGGTTCGGTCGCAATCGGTGCGCTTGCGACGCCCGCCGCTGTTGGAAGTGCCGATGACGGGCAGCGGACATCAGTGGATCGGACCACCCGTCGTGTTGGAACTAGGGTTGCCTCGACCGGCGCCGGTGGTGGGGCCAGCGTTCGAGAATAGTGGTGCGCTCTTGACGGGAGCGGGTGCGGGCGGGAGGCAGTGGGGTCCGGCGAGACGGATGAGCGCGACGCGGACGGGAACTTGGTCGGGTGCCTGGAACGCGGCGACCACGTTCGCCAGCTGCCTTGAGCTACCGGCCGTGTTGAGATGCAGGAGATAGGCGCGGTAGCTGACCGACGTTGCGTCGAGGGTGCCCACGGCGGAGTAGAGCCTTTCTCGCTGGGCTGGCGGTGGATTTAGTTCGAGCAGCGCCGCAAGCAAGGCGTCCGAATCTCGAAGTGACTGCTGCACGTTGTAGTACACAACGCCTTGGCTTTCCTGCCAGGTTTTCGCTTGCCTAAGTGCGTGGTTGAGCGAGCGGGTCCGCCGTGGTCGTGCGGCCTGCTGGGCCGCAGCCAGGCGGCATACGCTGGTGAGCGCGGTCCGGAAGCGAGCGTCGGTGCCCGAGCCAGAGGCGACGACGGCGGCCGTCAAGCTTCCCAGGACCGCAAGCGCGGCTACGGCGATCGGGACGAACGCCCATCGGCGCTTCCGCGGACGGTTACCGTGCGGGGGCGTGGAGGCGCCAGCGGGGACATCGATCGAGCCGGGAAACATCGGCCTCTCCGGGAGGTAGGGCGGCGGTGGTGTCGCCGGGCCGGTGCGCATTGACGTCGCCTGCTGAGAGGCTGGTTCATCCGCACTTTCGGGGTCAAGCAGGGAGCGTTGACGCCAAGCGGGGTCGAGCAACTTGGACATCAGAGCGCCTAGGTCGTCCTTGGCGGTCTTCGCCGACCGTGTGCGTAGCGCCGGGTCACGAATGAGCAGCCGGTCGACCCAGTCCGATAGGGGCCCGGGAATGGCCGGGTTCATCGCCTTCACTGGAACCGGCGTGCAGTCAACAGGCCCCGCCCTCCGCCAGCTGGGGGTCGGTCGCGTTCCGCTCATTAGCTGGTAGGCGATCACGCCAACGGCGTAAAGGTCTGTCCAGGCTCCGATCTCCTCGCCGAGCGCCTGTTCGGGCGCCATGTACCCCGGCGTGCCCACCACGCCGCCGGTCTTCGTCACGGTCCCCTCGGACATCTCATCTAGCGCTTTCGCGATGCCGAAGTCGGCGATCTTGATCCGGCCGTCCTCGCTGACCAACAGATTCGGTGGCTTCAGGTCGCGGTGCACGACTCGGCGCTGCTCGGCATGCTCAAGACCGGCCAGCACCCCATCCAGCACTCCACCGACCTGCGCCACGGTGAGCCCTTTCATCCACGCACGCAGTGACCCCCGCGGCAGGTACTCCATCGCGATGTAAGGCGTGCCGGACTCCTCAAAGAAGTCAAACACGGTGACGATATTCGGATGGCTCAACAGGCCCGCGACCCGCGCTTCGCGAACGAACCGAACTGCGACCTCATGGTCGCCGGAATCGAGCATCCGCAGCTCCTTGAGCGCAACCAAACGGTCAAGTCCGCCCTGCCGAGCGAGATGAACGACCGCCATCCCGCCAGCGCCAAGCTCCCCCACTACCTCATAGCCCCCGACACTACGCGTCGTTTCCAATGTCTCCGCCCCCGGTTTTGGTCGCGGGACCACTTCCACAGTCAGCCACCAGATCGGATCCCGCGGCGACAGGCGAGATGAGCATAAACCTCGCTCTGATCAGGCTCAAGCGCGGCCCTGGCGGAAGTCGCCTGGTCGGCGCGGGCAGACCTGGATTTTGTCGAAGGCAGGCACGGTTCCACCGCCTTGTCGCCGGCGCGGTGACGCGGTGCGACGGCAGCCGGATGACGAAAGCGCTCGTCGCCGGCTTCGTCGCTTTCGGCGCGGCGGAGGGCGATATCCCGACGCTTTGGACATCGCTGTAGCAGTCCTCCAGCGGGGTCGCGGAGGGTCGTCGCCAGTTCCCGTTGGAGCCGACACGACTCCCGTCCGATCTCTAGCTCTAGCCTTGCGGCATGTCGACCGGACCGGTCACGTTCGTGACGGTTGAGTCCCGGCCCACCGCGGTCATTGCGCAAGCAACCACTTGGAGCGAGTTCCCAAACCTTTGGGGGCAGCTGCTCGGCCGGGTCTACGAGTTCGTGCGCCCCCGACCAGAGCTCGCCACGGGCGAGGATGACGAGCGCTGGCAGAACGTGATGCTCTACAAGGACCAGCGGCCCGACGTCGAGGTCGGTGTTCTCGTATCGGGACCCTTCCAGTCCGAAGGATCTGTGATCCCGTCAGCGCTCCCCGCTGGAGAGGTCGCGACCGCCATCCACAGCGGTGACTACACAAAGCTGGGGATCACTCACAAGGCGGTGCGCGAGTACGCCACAGGCCACGGACGTGAGCTCGCCGGCCCGTGCTGGGAGATCTACGGCCATGCCGGGCCGGACCCGAGCAACAACGAAACCGAAGTATTTTGGCCGCTTCGCTGAGTCGCGGTACCTGTCGGGACTAGCCAATAGTTGTGACGAGCGCTTTCGTCATCCGGCTGCTCTCGCACCGCGAGCCTAGCCGTCGTCAGCGTGTACGCAGCCGTCCGCGGAGCCACCAGAAACGCTTGCACTCCTCCGGTGTGCTCCATCGCCTCGGCCTCGACAGCAATCGCTGCAGCGGGCGCCACACGCTTACCCAGCTCCGTGAGTTGAAAACGTCGCGCCGTAGTCGTGGTTAAGCCCCAGCCAGGCTCGATATAGCCGCGTCGCTCAAGGCGCTTTATTGCGCCGCGGACGCCAGCTAAGCGGGAGCGAAGCTGAAATGCCGAGCGCCCAGGTGCGCGCGGTTTGTCTGGTTGCACCAGGAGACCCTGGAGGACGGCGGCGTCGAGCCGACGCATACCGTCGAGTTCTCGGTCGACCTCGATGTTCGTTTCGGCCTCTTCAATCACGCGTCGTCAGAGTCTCGCAAGGGAGCGGGACGACCCCCTTCTCAGGTTCCGGAATCAGCACGATTCCGGGCCTGCAGGATGATGCCAGCGGAATGAGCGTTCCACTCATCGAACACTCGAACGGCAAGACGTGGACGATGCAAGCCATCTCTAACCCTTCGGGCTCTATTAACGAGGCGGGGCTCAACAGCGTGTCCGCGATATCGGCTAACGATGTCTGGGCAGTCGGGCAGGACCCCAGCAGCAACGCTTTGGTCGCGCGATGGGACGGCGGTAGCTGGGAGTGGTAGTAGGCTGCGACCCCGAAGATGTAGGGGTTCACCTCATGCGAACGCCGAAGATTCCCCTCAAGCTCTCCGGACAGGATCACCATGCGCAAGGAGAGCTTGATGCGACTCATCCGCGGACTGTGCGTAGTAGTGGTACTTGTCGGGTTGGGCGTAGCTGGGGTCACTTCGGCCGCGGGGATCCAAAGGCTGCATCCGGCGGGGGTGCATTGGATGGGTACGGATGACATTGCGTTCAGTCCTAACGGTCGGTGGCTGGTCGGCGCCGGCTGGGAGAACCAACCTCGTGGGACCCATGGCGTGTACGTGCGTTCCGTCAACGAGGGGACCGGCGCCCTGGGCGCCGTTCGCTCAAAGCCCTTCCTGACGGCTTTTCCCCGGCCGACTCAGCTCGCATTGAGCCCCAACGGTCGGCTGCTGCTCGCAATGAGTTGGCGCGGGATCGCGGCGCTGTCGATGAACCCGTCGACAGGCTGGCTCAGCCGTATAGCGAGCTACCCAGTTCGCTTCCCGACGACGGTCGCGTTCAGTCCGAGGGGAGGGCTCGTCGCGGTCCCCAACGAGAACACCTTGCTTATGCTGGCGGTGAATTCGCGCACGGGTCGGTTGAGGTATGCCGCGCGTTGGAGCCCAGGGAAGTATGTGGGGATTGGGGACGGTACCGATGTTCCCATCGCGTTCAGCCCTCACGGCAAGTTGCTTGCGGTCATAACCGGCTTCGGGGTCACCGTTCTATCTGTAGGCCGGCATGGAAATCTGCGTGTCTGGGGCGGGGTCTCTGGAAACCTTTCCGGCTATCCGAGCGTCGTTGCGTTTAGTCCGAACGGCAGGTTTTTGGCCATCTCGGGGAGCGGCGCAAGTGGGAACGGCATCTTGATGCTCCGCGTCGATTGGAGAGCCAGGCGGCTACGACGGGTTCCGGGCCGCGTATTCCAGGACGGGTTACAGGATCAGATGGTGTTCAGCCCCGACGGAAAGCTGCTTGTGCTCGACAACGCTGACCAGGAGCAGGAGTGGTACGGCGTCGTTTCGGTCAACGAACACACGGGCCGGCTTCGCCAGCTATCCGGGTCACCGGTCTGGGCCGGTCCAGGCAGGGTTGCAAACTCGGTGGCGTTCAGCCCGACCGGACACCTACTAGCACTCGGAACGATGACATGGAGAAGCCCTTATCACGAGGCGATCACCATGCTGGAAGTCAGGCGCTAGCGATGCAGCCTTCCATGTTTGTAGCTACCCGAAAGCCGACGTGCAGAAAGACGTTGACGTGATTTGCGGTCCGCCGACTTCGCGCGCGCTACGCATTCTGCTCGTGACGGTCGCGGTCGGAGTGCTCACCGCGCCAGCGGCTCTCGCTGGATGGCGGGTTCAGCGGGCGCCGGCGCCCGATACGTTTCGGCAAGACTGGTTAACGGGTGTGTCTTGCGCGTCGCGGTCGTTCTGCATTGCCGTTGGCAGGTCGACGAACTCCGGCGCTGGCAGCGTGACCCAGACGCTTGCCGAGCGATGGAACGGCCATCGCTGGTTGATCCAACAAACGCCAACTCTCCCGGGACCAGCTCCGGACTCAGGAAATCGGACTCTCTCCGAACTCGAGGCGGTCTCGTGTACTTCGAGTGAGTTTTGTATGGCGGTCGGGGGCAACGTGGCTGGTGATCGCCCTGAATCAGGCTTGTCCGAGCTTTGGAACGGTCATTCCTGGTCGGTGGAGCCCGTCCCGCAAACGGCCTCAATGCAATCGCCGTTGACGTCTGTGTCTTGCACCTCTCCAGCCTCATGCATTGGATTGAGCGGTTCGCTGACAGAACGCTGGAACGGGGCCTCCTGGTCGGTCGTATCCAGCTCATTCCTCGGGTCCTCCGCATCTATTTCGTGTGTCTCCGCGGTTCTGTGCATCGGCGCAGCGGTTGACTTCTCGGCAGCCGGAGATGACCTCGCGACGACGATGCGCTGGCGGCCGAGCGGGTGGCGAAGAATGAGAACGCCACACCCCTGGCCTTCCTACAACGACTCGGACTTCTACAGCGTCGCGTGCTCCTCAGCGACCTCATGCACTGCCGTCGGCGATCGCGAAATCGGCGGCAACGTGGTGTACGTACCGTTGGCAGAGCATTGGAACGGTTCGCGATGGTCGGTCCAGGCAACCCCGCGCTATCACGGCTCTTGGGATAACGAACTCGAAGGCGTCTCGTGCCCTACTCGCGGCATGTGCGCCGCGGTTGGCTTCGCCCTCTTCGATACCCGCCCGGACCGTCCCGTGCTGGGCGTGTGGAGCCGTGGGAGTTGGGTGAGCGAGCCGAGCCCAACCCTGCCGCGAGCGCAGGACCGAGACCTCAACGCCGTGTCCTGCATCTCGCGCGAGATCTGCACAGCTGTTGGCACCTGGGACACCTTCAGGCACGGCTCCCTACACACCCACCCGCTGGTCGAGCGAACCACCGACGCCCTCGCAACCCGGCGGCCTCCGGTGAAACGTCGGCCACCGTTCACCGGCTAAGACTCCGTCGGCGCACGTCTGTTCGACCCAGGCGAGGGTCAGGGTACGCGCGTGCCGGCATTCGTCGGAAGGAACCGCTTCTCCGGTTGACGTTGCCGCGTAGGCCGAGACCAAAAGCTGAGCGGGAGTGATCTCGATTCCGCTCCCAGACGAAACGAGGAACGCCCGAAGCCCTTGAGACGGTGGAGGTTCTAGCTTCCGCTCCGGGCTAAACGCGTCGACGATCAGATGCTCAACGTGTCTGCTTCCAAGACGGGGCGCCAGACACAAGCCAGCCATCGCGGCGTACCTAGGCAAATGCGCCGCTGTGACCGTCGCTCGTCAGCCCTGCACTCGGCGAGCGGGAGGCGCGCCGGACGTGTCCTTCATCGCGATAGGCATCGTGAGCTGTGCGACGGTGGGCCTAGCAAGGCAATCGTCAGGCTTCCCGGCTTATGCGCGCTTGGGAGAAGCGGAACTCTTCGGGAAGGTGGACTACGTTGCAGCGGGGTTTGCGTCGCGTCGCAGGCGGAGCGATAATCCGGCTCGCAAGGGTCGTCGGCTCCGGGGCCTGGCGTGTTGCTCGTTCCTTGTGAGGGCTAACGACCGACCTTACGGCTGGCGACTAATTCAGTCATAGGGCGACTGGGGCGGGTTGTGATGTCCTTCCGTCGCACTATCAGCGGAGGGCATCATGCGCGAGTTTCTGAGGAGCAGGCTGACGTACGCGAACGTGATGGCGACGATCGCAGTGTTCTTGTCCCTTGGCGGTGCGGGGTACGCGGCGCTGCGCGTGCCGGCCAACAGCGTCGGTAGCAAGCAGCTGAAACCGGGGGCGGTCACCCACAGGAAGCTTGCCAACGGTGCTGTGACCGGCTCGAAGGTCGCGGCCAACTCGCTCACCGGCGCGCAGATCAACGCGTCGACGCTCGGAACGGTCCCGAAGGCCACGCATGCCTCGAGCGCGAACATCGCGACAAATCTGGCGGCACCCGAGCAGTTCCACCAGATCGGAGCGTCAGGCGAGCCGGGCTTTCAGCACGGGTGGACCAACAACGGTACCTACGAGGCGCCGGCGGGCTTCTACAAGGACCGAGAGGGCGTCGTCCACCTAACGGGGGACGTCGCTGGATCATCGGGCTCAGTGATCTTCCAGCTGCCGGCGGGCTACCGGCCGGCCGCTGGCAAGTTTCAGTCCTTCGAGGAGGACTGCAGCTGCTCAGCTGGCTATACGGGGACAGTTCAGGTCGGCGGGACCGGCAGCATCCTTGGCGACGGCGCCGTCGAGCTCGTCGTTTTAGGCACCGTCGTCAGCCTCGATGGGATCACCTTCCGCGCGGAGTCCTGAGTTGATGCTGCCATAGGATCCCGACCGAATCCGGCTGATTTGGCGCGTTAGGTCGCTCCTGCCTTCGCCGATCACCAAGTGCGCGTAGCCCGGAAGCTGTCGAGTGCTTCGTCGGGCCAGAGCCGGCAGCACTTACGACCGGTCTGGCGACATCTCGCTCGTTGGCGCGGTCGCCTCGAGGTGCCCACGCGCCAGGCTCAGAGTCTTCGGCGTCGACCGACTCTGCATACGTAGTGAGCGAATTCTGCACGCCCGACCTGTGCCCCCTTTCGGCGACTTGGAGGGACCGGTCAACATCGTTGGCGTGTGGGCATCCGCGAGTCCCGAGTTCCGTGCAAACAGGAAAGTCGGCGCCGCGCGCGAGACGCTCGCGCCATGCGCGGAGCGGGTCTCGCCGGAGGCTGACCGCTGCTGGTTCCTGTTGCAGCTGCCCGCCATGGCCGCCCCGCGCGGCTGCGTCAGGGCCTTTCGGCTACTTCGGCGGCCAGTCGAGATGCCCGCTTTCGCCGGGTGCTTGATCGGGACCGGGACATCAGGCTGATGCCCTCGGGTCGGTTTCAGTGGCAAAGCGAAGAATGTGGGCGAGGGTCGCGTCTGGCTGCTCGATTTGGGGGAGGTGGCCTGCCTGCGGAATTGATTCGAACCGCGCGTTGGGAAAGGACTTGGCGTAGGCTTGACCGTACGTGAGCGGGGCGATTTGGTCGCTTTCCCCCCACAGCGTGAGGACGGGCTGCTGGACGAGCTTCAATCGGCGGCGCAGCTTGGGATCGTGCATGTAGGGCTCTTTCGCGTAGGCAGCGATCGCCACGCCGTTTGCCTTGAGCATCTCCCGCGCCTCGGCCGGCAGGGTTGTCGGGTCTGGCATCAGCGACGGGTTGTGGAAGGTGCGCTGCGCCAGCTCGTCGGGGGGGAGGGCGAAGAAGTCGGCGATGTCAACGCCGTCGACATTGATCCCGACGGCATCGATGAGGATGACGGCGGTGATTCGGTTGTGCTCGCGTGTCGCCATTTCGGCGGCGATCCAGCCGCCGATCGAGGATCCGATCACGAGCACGTCGCGTAGGTCGCGCTGCTCGAGGAGCTCGAGGTAGGTGATGGCGAGATCGTCGATCCCGTCGTACCAGTCGGGCCGGGGGGTGAGCGCGAATCCCGGGTGCGTGGGGGTGATCACTGCGAACTGGCTGGCGAGCCCGGCCGCTAAGGGCGCGACGGTCTGCGGGCCTCCGCCGCCGTGCAGCAGCAGGACGGGACGCCCGGTGCCTTGCTCATCGATCCTCACCGTAAGTTCGGGGGCGAAGAAGCCTGTGTGCGTTTGGGTGGTCATGGTGGTGTTCCTCTCGAGTGGTGGCTCTTTAGTTGTGGGGTCGCAGCGCGATCGCGCAGACCAGCGCGCCGATGGCCAGCGCGATCGCGGCGGTCAGCGTGCAGGCTTTCAGGGCGGAGGCGAAGCTCTGTCCGCGCGCGAGGCCTGCGGTAAGCACCGCCCCCAGCACGGCGGGGCTGAGTGCCGCACCGAACTGGCACAGTGCGTTGTTTGCTGCGCCATCGCTCCCCAAAGGCCCGATCTCAGCATGGTCGTGAGCCTGTCAACCATCCTGCTGTCGGTTCGTCGAGCCCGTGGTCGTCCAACGGTTCGACTGTGATCCTGACCTGCGGGGCGTCGACAAGCTTGGAGGTCGGCGGACAGAGCGTGACCTGCGTTCGCGTCAAGACGGTCGTCCTGAACGACGACTATCGGTCGTGGCTTGCCGGAAGACCCCTTGAGCTTCGCCTCATCCCGCCCGCATCAGAATTCCGAACGGCTGCCTAGTTGATCTCGATCATGAATGGACCGTCCTGCGCTGTGCTGGTAGCACTGTCCCCTACGACGACGGAGATCTGCGAGGTTCCCGGGCAGGAGGCGTACACGAGCCCCTTGTTAATGAAGGTACTGAGCGTTGTGAAGGTGTGCTGGGGGCTACCCACGACGTTGTGCGGTGTGAAGGACAGCCCGCTGAAGCAATAGATTCCGGCACCGGGGTGTGAGACGTTGGCGGAGGTGATGCCCTTGGCCTGGGTTGCATCCACCGTCCCATTGGCAAGGACGCGGGCGTAGGCAACGGCGGTCCCGTTGGCTCCCGCATTGCCAGTTGCACCTTTGGGTCCACGTCTACCTTTCAGCGCGGCAATCGTCTTCTTGTTGATCTTCCGTTTGGTGACCGCCCCGTTCTTTAGCTGCGATGTGCCGACGCTGTTCGGCGCCAAGGCGATTGCGGCGTAGCCCGTCCCGCCCACTGCGACAAACAAGGCGATCAGCGACACGACGAACGCGGGACTTGGCGTCCTCAAACGACGCTTCTCCACGGCCCCTCCTCGAGTTAGCTGGCGGTGGCCTAACTCTGAACGCCTTACATCGAGCAGTCAAGACAACGGAAGAACGAAGTGTGGATCCGGCACGTGTTTCTGGGACCAGCCAGATTCTCGGATCCTTGCTCGGCTCAGCGTGCACGATCGAGTCCCCAAGGGCGCTCGCTCGTCGCGTCGCCGAAGCAGACAGAGCCGCCGAGACTGAGATGAGCTCGCATCTCGCCAATCTCGAGGCCGATCCGGCCGGCGTGCACCCAGGCAACCGTCGGATTCCACAAGCCGGCCCGCCAGCCCCGCATTCGTCGACAAGGGGATTTCAGCAGTAGTAGTGCCGCCGCTGGGGCTCGAACCCAGGACCAACGGAATTAAAAGTTGTTCCTTTGCAAGGCAATTGCAGTAAGTACGGGCGGTTCAATGCAACTCAGTGCAGTTAGCGCAGGTCAGAATTGCGCATTTCGGGACATGATTCGGGACACGGTCGAGCTGATGTTCAGCAGAGTTCGAGTCCTGTCGATGGGAGGAGATGCCCGCAAAGAGCCTCACGCTGCGTCGTCCTGACCGATGCGTCATCTGTGGAGTCGAGCTTCCCGCGGGGGTGGCCTGGTGGGATCGCGACGCCAAGTCAGTCACGTGCGCTTCCTGTCTTGAGGACGAGACGCCAGTAGCCGGCCACGACGCACTCGCGCGTGAGATCATCCGGGGCGTTCCCGGAGCCAGTCTCGCCCGCGAGCATGAGCGACGACGCGACAACCGCGAGAGGCGGACTCGAGAGCAGCACCCGCATATCGGTGGACTGCTGCTCGCCCTCCAGGACCCGCCCCAGCACGAGACAGCCTTCAGGCAAGGCAGGCAAGGAGAGGAGGCTGTTGCAGCGTCGCTTGAGCAACGCACCGCCGACGGACCCGCGGTCCTTCTCTATAACCGCAGGATGCCGCGCGGCCGTGGCGACATCGATCTCCTGGCGATCGCACCAGCCGGCGTCTTCGTGATCGACGCAAAGGCGCTCAAAGGATCCGTACGCATCAACCGGCCCCTGTTCGGCAAGTCGCAGCTAATGATCAACGGCCGCGATCGAACCAAACTGCTCGCCGGCCTTGACCGCCAGCTCGAAGCGGTTCGCCAGGTCCTCGGCGCGAACGGTCATGCGGGGATAACGGCCCGGGGAGTGCTCTGCTTCACCCAGGCCGATCTGCCGCTATTCGGAACGCTCGAGATGCGAGGCCATCAATTGCTCTATCGGAAGGCGCTCGCGGAACGGCTCAACGCGACAGGGCCACTCAATCCTGCAGCCATCAACTCGTCGCTGCAGTACTTGCTGCTGCATTTCCTCGCGCTTAACAACCGGTCTCAGAGAGAACCGCGTATCAGCGGAGTTCTGCTTCCGTCTGAAAGCAGGGATCAAGAGAGCAAACCGCTTCCCCGTTTGGCGCTACCCCTTCTCAGCCAGTAACTCTGACCGGCGCCGGGTCGCGGGAGTCGATCAGGGGTCTGTGGTCCAACGGCTTTGCGAGGGTGAGGGTTGCAGTTCGGGTCTGCCCGACCGCATCACAGGCTATGTCGGCGGGAGTTCCGGGTGCCGTATGCGGGGTGACCCAGTAGGTGACGAGCGCACGGCTCTGGAGCGCCTGAGCTGAATACCACCGAGCATCGCAAGGCTGATCGCCCTTTGGTGCCCCGATGAAAGAGAGCGTAAGGGTGCGGCCGTCACCAGCGAGTTTCGCCGAGTTCTCGGCCTCCGGCCCACCTACTGACCGTGCCAGCCAAACCATCGCTGGCGGGCGCAACGCCTGCTCGCTCACGGCCAGAGCGAACAGCGGCGATGAATCCGGGCCTGCGTGGAACTCCCAAGCTGGGAGTCGTCTACGGCCTGAGGCGGTGTCAAAGCTCGCCCACGTCAGGCGCACATCCGACGCAGCCAGCGACCGGAGACCCGGAAGCGAGTACCTCGGGTGGGTGCGAAGCAACGTGATCGCGCGCCGTGCCGCCAAGATCCGGTAGCCATGGAACACGCTCGGAGCAGACGGGACCGGCCCGGAAAGCGAGAACCGCCCTTCTAGGGCCTCTGCCGTGTACTGATCGGTCGCGAAATGTGTCTGGAGTTGGCGAACGATCTTCGTGTCTGCAAGGCGAGGGCGCTCAGTGGCCAGGTAGGCCATCCAAAGCGCCTGCGACCGCTCAGCCTGCATCTGGGCCAGATTTGGACCTGACGCCGCACCCGAATGGGAGGCAGTGATCGGCGAGGAAACCGAAACGTGCCGTACTACCCCGCACCCGGCAAGCATCGCCATCCCCGCAGTCAGGCAGCCCAGCAGCATCGGCCGACGACCACTCATCTCAACACCAACACTACGCTCGGCCCCGAACGCTGTTACCGGGGGGAAGCCCCTCATACGCCGCAAGACCTGCCTCTTGTCGAACCCGGAACCGATCCAGGGACGCCACTGAAGGTAGTCCGATGGCGGCACTACCCAAGGAGCCTCGTCATGGAATACGCCCAGCGAAAGCTCGACTCGCCACCGCCGAAAGGGCGGATCAATAGTCGATGATCGCCAGGTGGAGGCCGCGAGTGAAACTCGCGGTTGAGGCGGTCGCCGCGAGGTAACAGGAGGAGCCGCCCCCCTTCGTCGCAAGCTTCACGAGCACCACAGCGGGGGCGCGCAGGATCGCGCTCCCCAGACCGCCGGCGGCATCTCCGCCCCTTGCCAAGCTGCAGGTGTCCTCCCAGTTCAACTTGAACCGAAGTCCAGCATCACCCGTAGCGAGCACCTCGACGTGCCCCGAATGGGGCACGACGGCTGTCGCGAATGACACCGCCCACCGATACGTCCGGGTGGTGATGGTGTTGACCTGGACGGCTGTCCCGACTGTTGGCGCCGAGGACGCCTCGACATCAAAGGTTCGCTTGGCCTGTGCTGCCAGCACCGCGGTGGGCACCAGAAATTGTGCGCCCGCAGCATCGGTCTCGGACACGAAGTCCGCTTGCGTCCTCTTCCCGTCAAGGTGAATTGCCGTGTTGGCTCGCTGCAGCGAGGCACCGCCACAGCCAGCCAGGCTCAGCGAGCCGATGACCGTAACCCCTACCAGCCCGCGCATACCCATGGCACGAAACGTACTGCTACGAAGACGCACGTTGCAAGCCGTGACCCCGCTCAGTCAAGCCAGGGTCCCGCCGGCCACTACCGTTCCAAAACGAGGATTCCGCGCCGAGACTCAGACCTCCTCCTTGTCGCTTGCGGAGCGATTGGAAGCTGTCTGGCAACTCCCATGCACCGCTTAGAGTGGGGCCCGTGGCTGCTCTCAGCTCGTCGGACGTTGAAATACGCTTGGAGTTGACGCCAGCGGTATCGCGGCCGCGGGGCACGTTGGTGTACGTCGTGGTCAACGCCGGGGAAGTTTCGATCGAACTTGGCGCGGCATACGCGATTGACCGGATGACCGAGAATGGTTGGCAGCGGATTCCGATCTCAGAGTGGCTCGGGACTTGGGCCGTGGAAGTGGAGGCCGGGTCGCGGAGTGCCGAGTTGCAAACTCAGGTGCCAGCGAGCGCTGCGCCCGGACGGCATCGCTTGTGCGTTCCGGTCCGCCTTGCAGTTCCGGGCCTGAGGAATCGGGGGGGTCGGGCCGCTGAGATCGAAGTGAGCGCCGAGTTCGAAGTCCGCGTCTAGTGACGACCGCAGGCCTGCTCGTTTGTCGATACGGGGATCGTGCGAGCTGACCATTGCCATGCACCCGCTCTAGTGACGGTTGCGACTGACACAGCATGAAGGCCGCTAGTCGCCGCGACGGAATCCGGATAGCGTCCTCGATCGTGGTGCTGGTGATAGTGCTGATCGTTGTTTGGCTGGTCATCCCGGCGATCGGGTTTGCCACCGGTTACGCCGCCAAGGCGTGGTCGCTGGTCGTCGTAGTTGCCGTTCTTTGCCTTGCCGCCGACCTGGCCAGCATCCCCCTTGACTGGTTTGGCGATCAGGACACTCCTGCCCTAGGCGGCGCGATCATCTTCGCCGTCGTGGCGGAGTTGCCAGGGCTCGGATTCCTCACACTCGGAGTCTGGGCTGGACGCTCACGAGCATTCAGTCGCCGCTGGTCGCCGTAGTGCACCTCGCTCCAGCCCGACCCACTCATCAGTCCGACCGGCGTAGAGATCCATGAACTCATTCCTCGTCGCGGTGCCTGGTCTTTGTCGAACTCGGGACCGTGCTCAGTTGCTGGACTGCCGATCGGCTTCGGGCGATGATTGAACGATGCAACGTATGGATGACGTCCTTCGTTTCGTTCCTTCTGAGCTTTGGATCGGCGTCATCTCCGCCACGATAGGCGGCATCATCGCGTGGTCCCTGCTGTCAAGAGCCACCGAAAAATGTCGGTGGATCGCGATCGAATAGTGTCGGTCGTGCGGAGCGCTCAAGCCCCTGGGTGGATAGCTGTTTGGGGCCCGCTATGGCTGTTCGATGACCGCGGGTGGTTGCCCGTCGATGACGACGTGGCCCCAGTCGCCGGATAGCTCGTATCGCTCGTCTTCCCATGTGAACGAATCGATGTTTCCGTAATCGGTCTCGCCCGCGGCGTCGACGAAGGGCCTGATCGAGCGCTTGGTCCACTTGACTGCTCGGGGAGCGGTGAATATCAGGGCGACGGGCAGGTAGCTGTACTGCTCGTCCGGTTTGGGCGGCGAGTAGCGTGGGTGCTGCTCGGTGAGGACCGCCTCGATGTCGAAGCGCAGCGTCTCGGTGTCGTCGTGGATGCCGAGCACGAAGGAGTCCTCGAGGTAGAGGTGCTCGAGTCCGGGCAGCTCGTCGTAGGTGCTCACGTTGGCAGGGTAGAGCAGGCGTTGATATCGGTCGACGGGGCTTCTCGGCCCGGATTGGCGCAGGCGGCGGTCAGTCGACGTCGTGTGAGCCCCCCTGCGGCCCTCGTCGGGCTTGTCGAGGGGGATCGGTCGGGCTGTTTCGCCGTTTTGGATGCTCTCGAGCCGTTTGAGGAGCTCCTCACCCATCACGCGCGTACCCAATCCCGAAGCCTCCCAGTCGACCTACAGAATTCGATGGCCATCAACCAGCATTATTGGATGGCTACGGGCACCTGTTCTTTGTTGGCGCCGGAGTCTGGGGGCTGGTTGCGGGTCTCGTAGTGGCTGCCGGATCTGTGGCGTTCGCGTCCCAGCGCGTCACCTCCTCGTCCCGGGCGGCAGCCGCTGGATTGGCGACTGCTTTCGTCGTGCTGACTTGGCCAATGTGGTGGATCCTGGTTGGTGTGATCCGCTACTGGCTGACCGGGCAGAGCCTGGGTCATTAGTGCGGCGTAGTTCTCATTTTTTGTCGGTCGCCGAACCGGCTAGCACCGACAAATCTCAACGGACAAGCGAAACCATCCCCCAGACGATGGCAATCGCACCAGCCGCGGCGAGCACCAGTCCCTGCTGGGGCTGAGATAGCACGGGCAACCGGTGGATCATTTTGCCCCGGCCGCTGTACGCGCCATAGCCCGCGATCATCACGCAGACTCCAATGAGAATCAGCAGCACTCCGGGGATCGTAAGCGCCCGGCGGATGCATCTGGGAAACGGCCGTCTAACAGCCCGAGTGTCCTGGATCTTGTCGCAAGCAGGCTCGACCGGCTGCCGTGGCGGGAACTAGGTTCTGCGGCGTCGGATGCGCCAGCTACCGACGCTTTTGGCGTCTGCCTTGTGGCTCGCTCTCCGGCTCGCTTTCCGGGCGGATCTCCTCAGGAAGAACCACTTGAGCGTTGGCGCCATTCGGAAACGTGAGGCCTGACTGGCCTGGATGATGCAGGGCGACGTGGGCCGGAGGAGCTTGCTCCTGCGGGTTGCTCCCTGGCGGCGTTGTCAGCGGTGCGAATGATCCGTTCATCTCAGCTCCTTCCGAGCTTGACTTGAATCATCCCACAGGCATGAGCACGGACCTGGATTTGTCGGATCGGGAACCGTTTGACGGTCCGTGCGGGCGCGTGCAGACCGAGACACTGATTTGTTGGTTGACGAGTGCCACTCCACTCGGGACGATGCACCACGTTCAGTTGCGCTGGTTGGAGATGTATCGACATGGCGGATCGAGCAAGGGACGGGAGGCCACGACAGTCTGGTCCGGGATGGCGGGCAGCCGCCGCCCTTCTGACCTTGCTGGCAAGCGTCGGGACAGCATTGGCGTTCTTGGTCGTGGCGCTTATCGTCGCGACCTACAACTGCGAGGACGGCTGTCCGGTCGGCAGTCGCTGGGCACCTGGAGCGTGGGGCTCGACGGTTGAGCTTTGGGCGCTCGCGGTGCCAGCCGTGGTTGTCGCACTTCTCCTGGTGTGGGCCGTGGCAACTGGACGACAACGAATGTCCCTATTGGCCTGGGCCGTGATGAGTGCTCTGCTGATTGGCTGGTGCGTGTTCACCGGCGTTAGCACTGTCTCCGTCGACTTCTCGGCAAGCAACTCACACTGGATGTGGCTGGCCGGGCTGCTCCTCGCCTGCGGCGGAGGGCTGGCTGGCATCGCGTTGGCCCGGGTCAAGTCCCGACCTGCGCGAGCCGTCACATAGGACCAGCCCCGCTCCAATCAGCTCCGGTTCTTGTCAATTGCGGTGTGTGTATGAGACCTCGGCTTGAGATATAGGATCGGCTCGGTGGTGAGGCCGCTGAGCGATCTGGAGCAGGATGTGCTGGATGCCTGTCACGACCTTCACGGGGGTCCCCAGCGGACGCTTGAGCGTCTCTTCTCAGAGGTTCCGCCGGCGGAACTGGACGAAGTCCTCGCGAGGCTCGTCACCTGCGGATTGGTGTGGCGCGACCGCGGGGTCATCGGCGATCAAGAAGGCGTTCTGGAGGAGAACATCTGGACGCTGACCTGAGCCGGTGCTGCCCAGGTCTCACCCTGACTCACCGCGCGGATCAGCGGTTCCGGTCTTTGTCGTTTGGGGAACGAGCGCTCAACTATTGGAGGGAGGCCAGACTGTGGGTCTTCCGGATGATCGCCATCGCAAGGGGTCCAGCGGATCGTTGCTACGGGGGTGCCAGCAGGTCATCCGCGCGCCATACTCGTCCGCCGTCAGTTGAGCGATACACCCATACATCGGCATGGAGCGTCTGATCGGATCGAGGCGTCTGTTCCTGTGCGAATGCGACCAGGCCCCCGCTGGTTGCGATGACGGCCGGGACCAGGTCACCCAGTACCGCCCGCCACCAGCGCTTGCCGCCATTCGTCGTGACATCGACAACGCTTCCGTCACCGTAAGCAAAGTAGGTCCGCGGCCCCGCGATCCCGATCCGATTCACGGCCAATGCGCCCTGGGCTACCTCGGCCATGAGCACCGGCCCCACGACCCGCCACACGCGCCCCCCATTTGCCGTCGCGACCGGCAAGGTCCGCCCAAAGCGGTCGCCGAAGAGCGCGAACCCGTGCTTGGCATCAGCGAACACCTTGCCCAACAATGGTTTGCCGCTGACCCGCGTACCAGGCCTGGTCACCTTCCGGTAGCCGGCCGAGGTGATCCGGCTCGCTAGCACCATTCGTGGTTGGGATAGAACATGCGAGCCACCGGAACCCGACACGTGGTGCGCGGGCGGAACGACCGACCCCCCGCACCCTGCGAGAAACACCGCAACCCCACCTATCGCGAAATAGACAGCACGACGACATCGCACACAGGCCAACATCGATTTCGAGATCCTGTCCCTGGCTACCGTAGTCGGACCCTAGCTCCGTCTACGCGACCAGCGCAAGAGTTCCGTCGCCCTCTACTGCAGCTCCAGGGCGGAATCCCGCTAGACCCCCCTACTGTCGGGAGCAGGTTCGACTATGAGCGAACTCGGCGGATTGTCGGACCTGCCGGTTCTCGATCAAACCGGGGCATGAGCGCGTTACGTCCGCGTTACTCGCGGTCGGCTACAACCTACATCCATGGTCTCCCTGCGGGGCCTGAACGTACTGATAGTGCTGCCTTCGGTTATCGGCGCGGTCGCGATCGCAGCTTGCGGCTCGTCCGGCCACAAACCGAGCGCCTCGCCGCACGCGCAGTCCTTCCTGGCCTTCTCGGAATGCATGCGCAGCCACGGCATGACCGCGTTCCCGGACCCCCAGCCCAGCGGGGGGATCGGCCTCGGCGGCACCGGCATCAACCTTGCCGCACCGGTGTTCGAGGCTGCGCAGGCCGCCTGCCGTAAGCTGCTGCCTGTCGGCGGCCCATCGGCGCACGCGTCCGAGCAACAAAAGCAGCAGATGTTCGCGACCTCGGTGTGCATGCGCAGCCACGGCGTCAGCAGGTTCCCGGATCCGACTCCGAGGACGACCCCGACAGCATCGCCGACGGCATCGGACCTGTGGCTGCTCGTGCCGAGCACTATCAACGTCAACTCCCCCGCCTTCACGAAGGCGGCCAAGACGTGCAACCTCTCGCTGATCGGCCGAATCGGGAGCTAGGGACCTCGCTATCTGTCTCGTCCTGGGCCGACTTCGGCTTCCGGATCGGGCTTACTGGTCAAGCTTTGTTGGTCGGCGCATGTCGGGAAGAGCGCCGTTCGGGCTTGTCCGGTTCCTACTTAGGAGAGCTTTCGAGAGATCGATCCAGTTCCCACACGTATCGGTCCAGGCGGACCGTCGTATTCCGCAACCTCCACCGGTAATGGGGCAGCGGCATTTGCCAGGGCAGTTACAAGCGAATCGTTTAGTTGTTGAACTGAGATCTTGGCAACTCGTCCGCGAGGAGTTTCCGGAACACTCAAAATGGCCCACTGGTTGTCGAGGCCCCGCCGGGCTAGCCGATGTACGAGGATTGGCGCCAGGGAGACGCCGATCTGCGGCCAGCTGTTTTCCTCGTAATCTCCCAGCCCGCAGCTCCAACCGTTGTCCGGGCAGCGCCATACCAGCTGTCCGTCCCGCATCTGCGGATTGAGGGCGTGCTCGTGACCCCGTACAGGACAACGAGGCAAGCCTCTGCCCATGAGGGCGGATAGGTGGCGCTGAACGTCCCTGGCGCAGCGCTCGATGCTCAATGGATCGGACATATTCCGCAGCTGAACACGGTGTCGGCCCTCCTCGCCCGTCTGGATGACGAAGGTCTCCGCATCACCGTTGTCTGCGCGGCGGGCAACATACATGCTGAGCTCAACCCCTACATCGCTGACGACGAGATCGACGAGCGCGAGGCGTTCTAAGGCGGCCTTTTGGTCCACGCGGGCGATTATCCCGTCGGAGCTACCTGAGACCCGCATCTTGTCGAAGACGGAACCGACTCAAGAAAGGTCCAGCTTTTCCATTCGCTTCGTGCCGGAGCCATCAATGTCAGGCTGCCGTGAAATGCTCCTGGGATGGAGCAACGCATCAGCGTTATCACGCTCGGAGTTGCCGATCTTGGACGCGCTCGCTCGTTCTACGAGACGCTTGGGTGGACTGGCGCTCACCAGCCGGACGATGAGGTCTGCTTCTTTCAGGTCGGAGGTATGGTGCTCGGCCTCTGGACGGCTCTCGGCGGTCATGGTGCGCCCGGGATCGAGCTGGCCTACAACGTGCACTCCCCGGACCAGGTAAGCGAGGTTCTAGCCGAGGCTGAGCGGGCTGGCGCAACGATCAAGCGCCCGGCCGCACGGGCCGATTGGGGCGGGACTACCGGAGCATTCGCCGATCCTGACGGATACGTGTGGGAGGTCGCCCACAACCCGGGCTGGGCGCTCGACGAGCACGGAGACGTGACCATCTGACGGTTCCGCGGAGAACTGTTGCTATTGCCTGCGACCGGTGGCGGTTCGGCGCGTGGGTGGTTGACGACCGCGACGCCAACAATGACGAGTGCGATACCCACCATCGCGCTCGCACCCGGCAGGGCGCGGCGGACGGCCTCGATCACCACCGCAACGACCTGGACCAGGAACATTGCGTCGCGCGGATTGCGAGCGATCTGGGGACGGCCGGAGATGTGCCCTGCCAGCCGTAGCTGCTCGACTCCGGCGTGCATCAGCCGGCCTTGTCCTGCGGCTCGCAGCAGGTCAGTGAGACGGCTGGGTGGGCTCAGACGCCGCTCTCAAGCCTCGCCTTCAGTTGCTCGTGGGCCTTGGGGATCTCCTTATTAGCTTGCATGCGCGCGAACGGCGCGATCAGCACGCCGATCCCGCTGCCTACCAGGTTGAACTCCAAGCTGACACGGGACTTCGAGCCATCGCCGACCGGCTCGACCATCACCGTCCCGACAGGCCTGACGAGCCCGGCCGTGCCGCGAAATGAACTCCTTCGCGGTGGTTCGTGCTCGGTGATCTCGTAGCTCGTATCCTGCTCACGGCCGCCGATCTTGCGGATCTCGCGCACGCGCGTTCCCACTCCGACGGGCCCCTCTCCCTCAACCTTCGCGCTGACGATCTGGGTCTGCCACTCGCCGTGGCGCTCAGGCTGGTCGAGATAGGCAAAGACGTCCTCAGGTCGCCGATCGATCTCGATGCTGTGGGTGATCACAGTGCCTCCTGGGGTTGGTGGTCGCAATCCTCGCTCGCGACGGGAGCGTGGTCAAGCATCGGGGACTAGCGTCCATCGATGCCGGCGAGGTCGGACGCCGCAAACCGCCGCGATGCCCCACCAGCTCCGTCACGCTCACGCGGTCGAGATGTCGCGCGAAGCGGCTTTTCCAGTGGGCCGTGGAGGACTCGAACCTCCAACCTTGGGATTAAGAGTCCCCTGCTCTGCCAGTTGAGCTAACGGCCCGGGAGTTGCTTCGATGTTAGCCGCCGAGAGCCGGCCGGTCCGCCCCGCGATAGCAGCTCGCAACGGCGCCGCTCAGCACTCCTGCGCGTACAGGGGCTGGGTCTTGGAGGCCTTCAGCGCATTCTGGAGTTGCAGCTCCTGGAGCTTGGGTGCCAGCTTGAGAGCCTTCTGGGCGGCCAGGTCACCCACGCGGGTCTCCTTCCCGGCGTAGGCGGCGAAGGCCAGGCACTCGTAGCCCTTGGCGGCACTCGGATCAGACTGGATCACGTACTGCCAGGCGCTGGCCTCCTGCTTGTATTGCCCTTGGTGGGCATAGGCGCGGGCGGCCAGGATGGCCGCGTCGGGGCTCGGGTTCTTGGTCAGCGTGAGGTAGTGCTGCCAGGCGACGACGGCCTTAGCCAGAAGCTGCTTGCCTGACGCCGAGTACAGGTAGGTACCGGTGGTGCTGTCGTAGGTACTGGCGTCGCCGGCGGCGGTCCAGTAGGCCGTCTCCAGCCCAGACCAGGCGGCGGCCGACTTCGGATTGAGCTTCACCTGCTTGAGTGCCGACTTGGTCGCCTGGAGGACCACCTGAGATTGGCCGCTGCCCGAGCCGTTGCCCGTGAGACCGTTCAGCAGCCCGCCGCCACCGCTACCGGTGCCGACCCCGAACAGGATCAGACCGCCCCCGATCAGGACAGCCAGGCCGAGGTAGATGACCTGAACGGTGCGGCGGCGCCCGCGGCTACGAAGATCGAAGAGCATGGGTCAGCAGGACGGGCGGGGTCAGGTGGCGTCCAGGCCACCGGCGGAAGCAGCCATCTCGGCGGCTTCGCGCCTGGCCATGCGACGTTCACCGATGTGGAGGAGCACGATACTCACGAGGAATAGGACCACCAGGGGGAGCGTCTCGAAGAACATCGTGACCGGATCCACCCCGGGAAGCGCGGCGACGATCACCGCGATTATGACCAAAGCGTAGCGCCAGTTCCCGGTCAGGGTTTTCGCCCTCACGACGCCGATGCGCTGGAGGGCCAGCAACACCAGCGGCAGCTGGAAGGCCAGCCCGATGCCGAGCATGATCAGCATCTCGAACTTGTAGTACGTCTTGGCCTGGACCAGGATCTGGAAGTCCTTGCTGTTGTAGCCCTGTAGGAAATGCACGGCTGGCGGCAAGACCAGGAAATACGTGAATACCGCGCCGGCGATGAACAGCAGCGGAGCAAACAGCATCACCGGAATGGCCACCCGCTTTTCGGTCGGCTTGAGCGCGGGGATCACGAAGGCGTAGAGCTCGTAAAGCAGAAGTGGCAGAGAGAACAGCAGCGTGAAATAGAAGACGACCAGGAGCGTGGTGGTGAACGACTCGCCCACCCCGATGGTGAGCGGCTTCTCCTGCGTGGAGGTGGATTTCGGGAGCTCCTTGACCGCCTTTGAGACGTCCGCGGACATCGTGTTGAGCGCCTGAATCGTTGAGGGAGGGATTCCCTTAGCCGTGCTGAGTGAGTTCGAGAGCTGGCTGGCTCCCACCGCGACGCTCTGAAGGGCCCGGCGCGTAGCGTTGGCCTGCACAGCCTGGGCGCCAAGCCCACCATGGGACGAGACGTAGGTGTTGCTAGGCAGCGCCCTGTTCAGCACCCGAATCAGAGCCTGGTTCTGCCAGAAGCAGACAAAGAACACCACCAGCACCACTCCGGCGCAGATCATCAACCGCGAGCGAAGCTCGTCGAGATGATCGACGATGCTCAGGCGGTCGTCGTGCCCGATCGGCCTCAGGACCTTCATCGTCGATCCGGACCCGTCCGGTGGCTAGGAGTCGCGCTCCGCGGAGACCGGGGCGGTCTCTCTCGGCGCCTCCGTCTCGGCTCGCGCCGGCGCCGACTCAGGGCGCGTCTCGCCGCTCGCGGCCGGGGCCGCCTCGCCGCTCGCCGCGGACAGCTGCGGCTTGTCCTCCTCTTCCTCGTCCGAGGATTTTGCGATCCCTCCCTTGAACTCACGGAAGCTCTCGCCGATCGATCGGCTGAGCATCGGCAGGCGCTTGGGCCCGAAGAACAGGAGCAGGATTACCAGGACGACAAGAGCGTCGCTGAGGGGATTACGGAACATGCCGGGTTCCTCCGCGGGTTGGAGGGTCCAAGGTTAGCGGGCGTCACGTTCCGGTCAAACGTCCGGGCCCGAGCCCCCGCCACGAGGAGGATTCCGCGGCCGCCCCCGGATCCCTCCCGCTTCGACCGGATCCGTTTGAAGGCCGGCTCGAGCTGATGACCCGGATCGCTCTCAAGGCGCCGAGGTGGGGCGCCGATAAGGCCCTGTACCCACTCTCGTCCGACCCTAATGAGTCAACGCAATCATCACCACACCGTCCGTCGCATCGTCCTGCCCAGCGGCCGGTCGATTGAGGTCATCCGCTTCAACGAGGTCGAGCCTGCGGTTCGCGAGCTCTGCGTCTGCCCGACCTGCCAGAGCGATCTCGTCCAGCCGCTGGAGTGGTCGGAGTGCGAGGAGGGTCGCTGGGAGCTCAGCCTCGAGTGCCCCAACTGCTGGTGGGGCGAGTCAGGCGTGTACGAGCGGGAGCAGGTCGAGCGCATGGAGGACAAGCTCGACGAGGGTTTGGCCGACATGATCGCCGACCTCAAGCGGCTGAGCCAGGCCAACATGGCCGCGGATGTGGAGCGCTTCAGCGCCGCGCTTCACGCAGACCTGATCCTCCCCGAAGACTTCTGAAGCTCAGCTGTAGCGTTCGACGACGCCGTCGGCCACCAGCTCCAGCGCCGAGCGCTGCTCGTCAGGCAGCAGCGGCAGCGCTTCCTTGGCCTGGGCCACCACGCAGAGGGCTCTCTCGCGCGCTACGTCAAGCGCGCCCGACGCGATGATCCGATCCGACACATCAGCCGCGTCACCGGCCGTCTGCAGCTCGCGCAGATCGAGGGCCGCCAGCTCTGGATCACGCTCTCGGGCGACGATCAGAGGCAGCGTGACGGTCCCATCCAGCAGATCGGCACCCCGGGGCTTACCCGTCCGCTCAGGCGGCCCGGTGACGTCCAGGATGTCATCGAGCAGCTGAAAGGCCAGCCCGATGGCCTCCCCGAACCCTCCCAGGGAGTCGACCGCCCCGCCGCCGCTATGAGCACCCAGCTCGCAGGCGCCCCGGAACAGCACGGCGGTCTTCAACCGGCACCGCTCGAGGTAGCGCTCCAGCGTGACCGCGGACTTCCAGGCGTCCTCTCTCTGCATGAGCTCACCGGCGGCCAGCCCGGACGCCGCGCGTGACAGCGCCCGCACGGCTTCGATGCTGCCGCTGCCGGCCAGCTCGGCAAACGCGCGGGAGAACAGCAGATCGCCGGTGGCTGTCGCCACCAGCCGGCCGCCCGCGGCCACGACAGTCGGCCGGCCACGGCGCAAAGCCGCCCCGTCCAGCACGTCGTCGTGCACAAGCGTCGCCGCATGGACGAGTTCCACGGATACGGCGGAGCGGACCAGCTGGTCGCTCTCCAGCACCGGTACCCCAGACGCGAGGCAGACCAGCAGCGGGCGCAGGCGCTTGCCCCCCGCCGAGATCGTAGCCCGGGAATGGCCGGCCAGCAGATGGCCGTGCCCGTCGACCAGCTTAGACATCCGGCTCTCGACGCGGCGCATCACCTCGGTGACGCCAGCTCCACCAGCCGCCGTCACCGCCTCCACCGACGCGGTCCTCTGCATGCTCACTCCGCCACCGTACCTAGGTGTAGCGCGATTATCCCGCCCGCCGTCAGGACATAACGGATCCCCTCCAGCCCGGCGGCATGCATCCGTGCGGCCAGCGCCTCGGGCGCGGGGAAGCGCCGAACCGAGTTCGGCAGGTAGGAGTAGGCGGCTGCGTCACCGGCCAGCTTGCCCAGCACCGGGACCACCCGGTCGAACCAGAGGGAGAAGAACGTGGACAGCGGAGGCCGTTGCGGCGTGGTCGCCTCCAGGATCACCACGCGTCCGCCCGGAGCGACTACCCGCGCCAGCTCCCGCAGGCCGCGATCCAGATCAGAGAAGTTCCGGACCCCAAACCCGACCGTGACGGCCTCAAAGCCGTTGTCCTCGAACGGCAGCTCCAGTGCATTCGCCGCCCGGAATTCGATGATCTCGGCATCCGGCCGGCCGGCCGCCTTGTCACGGGCCAGCTCGAGCATTCGCTCGGAGAAGTCGATCGCCATCACCTGGCCGCCGGGTGCCACGCGGCCGGCCAGCTCCAGCGCCAGATCGCCCGTGCCCGTAGCCACGTCCAGGACACGGGATCCCGGACCGACCTGGGCGAGATCCGCCGCGCGACGGCGCCACTGGTGATGCAGTCCGGCGGTCATCACCGAATTCAGCCGGTCGTAGATACCGGCGATCCGGTCGAACATCGCCTCCACCTGGGGCTCCTCCAGAACCCCCGGCCGCGAACTGCCGCCGGCCGGAGTTGACTGTGGGTCGGACATCAGACCGGGAGGCTTCCCGCCGAGGCCGCTACTGCAGCATCGACAGGAAGTTGACCAGGTTCTGGAATTTCTGTGGCGACTGAAGCGCCAGGGACTTGAACGACGGCATCGGCGCGGTCGGATTGCGCAGCGTGGCAGCGATGCCGCCCGGGCGCAGGGTCTTGCCAATGTGGGTCAGCGGTGGACCCGGTCCGTTGTTGCCGTTGTCGCCGATCACGTGGCAGGCCAGGCACCCAGACTCACCAACGACGATCTCGCCGGCGCGGAAGGTCGCCTGCTGCGCCGCGCTCAGGCCGGACGGCGGTGGCATCGCCACCGTGTTGGGCGACCCGGTGTTGGCACCTCCGTAGGTCAGGTAGGCCATCGCCGCAATCGTGGCCAGGCCAGCCGCCAGAGCGATGGGACGGCGAGTAATCAGGCGTTCCGGGCCGCGGTCGTACAGCGGCAGCAGGAACAGCAGGATCATGCAGATCGTCGGCACGCCGATCGTGGCCATCGGCGTGAACTTCGGGACGTTCCGCATCACGCGCAGCACCTCGAACAGGAAGAAGAAGTACCAATCCGGCCGCGGCACATACGTGCTGGTGGTCGGGTTGGCCTTCGGCCCGATCTCCGCCCCGAACAGGAGGGACAGGACCATGATCACGATCATCACGATCAGAGCCATGATCGAGTCCTTGGCCACCGCGTACGGGAAGAACGGCTTGCCCTGGTTCTTCAGGATGGAGTACTCGCGGAGGTAGAGCTCCTTCTCGGCCTGGTTCATGCCCGCAACCCCCGCAACCCCTCAGACCTCGACATGCTGCACGACCTCCTCGGGCTCTTCGGCCTTGAGCCAGGGCGGCGCGGAGATGCCCAGCTTGGTCACCAGGTACAGGTGGAAACCGATCAACGCGGCCATCAGGCCAGGGATCAGGAGCATATGGATGGCGTAGAACCGAGACAGGGTCGTGGCACCGAACTCCGGTCCACCACGCAGGAAGTCGCTCAGGTACGGACCGATGAACGGACCGCCGGCGTTGATGTTCACGCCGACCACGCTGGCCCAGTAGGCCCGCTGGTCGAACGGCAGCAGGTACCCGGTGAAGCCCATGGCCATGGTGAGGATCAGGAGCACGACGCCGATGATCCACGTGATCTCCCGCGGGTACTTGTAGGCGCCGAAGAAGAACACCCGCCCCATGTGCAGGAAGATCAGGATGATCATCACCGACGCGCCCCACTTGTGCATCCCGTGCACGAACTGGCCGAGGAACACGTTGTCGTTGATGTTCCGGATCGATTCGTACGCTCCGCCCTGCACGTTCGGCTGGTAGAACATCGCCAGGAACACGCCAGTGACGGCCTGATTGAGGAACGCGAACAAGGTCGCCGAGCCGAGCGTGTAGGCCCAGTTGATGCCGCGGGGGACCTTGCGGAACAGCAGCCAGCGGATCCCCGGTGACAGCGAAGTGCGCTCGTCCAGCCAGTCGACGACGTGGATCCCAGCCTCGGCGGCGGCCTCGACCGGATTCATCACGTCCGAGGCGGCGCCGGGACGCGGCGGTTTGGGTCGTAGAGCCCGGGGCAGCGGTGGAGCGGGCAGCTTCGGCATACGGGTCAGGGAGTGATCTTGGGAGGCAGCGGGAGGTTGGTGATGGGCGGCTTCACGGAAGTATCGAACCGGGCCGGATACAGGAACTGGCCGACGCCGTCGAGCGGCTCGCCCGGATCACGCGGCGAGTAGCGCACCAGTTCCGAGTTGACCGAGTAACGCGGGCCAAGATACACGTAGCCGTTACGCACGAGCGTGTAGAACCGATCAAGAGGACGCACGGGCGGACCACCCGCGACCAGGCCGCGGAAGTTGTACACACCGCCGTGGCAGGGACAGATGAAGCGCTCGGCCGCGGCGACGTAACGGACCGGGCAGCCCAGGTGCATGCACCGGGATGACAGCGCGACGTAGCTGTTGAACTGGTTGTGCGGCTCGGTGTCGACCTTGGGATTGCGCTGTCGGACGTATGCGATCGACTTGCCCGCCTCGCCGATCCCCTGCACGATCGTGATCACCTTGGTCGCGTAGGTCTGCTCGTTGAAGTCGGCAGGAGTACCGATGATCTGCCACTGGAAGGGCAGGCGCTTGAAGATCGGGCTGAGGGCGAAGCCGAGCGCCGGCAGTGAGAAGGCGGCCGCAGCTATCCCACCGGCTGCGTGAGTCGTGCCGGTCATGAAGCGTCGCCGAGTGACGGTCTCCCCCTCGAAGGCCCCCGGCATGTTGCGGTCAACCGTGTACTTCGAGGTTTGCCTGTGTCGGTCTACTGGCATGTGATTTTCCGCTCAAAGTCGGGCTTTTCGAGCCCTAACGGGTTAGTAAGCCTACGTCAATTCGCGGGGATACGCGCTGTCGTGCCCGGCTCCCGAGCGAACCATGGCCACACCCGTTTGCCAGGCCGCAGCCGCCCGCCCGGGTTCCCCCGCGGCCTGGGCCTGAGCCACCTGGGAAATGGCGTCCGCCAGATGGCCAATCGCCTCCAGATCCCCCAGGTCAGCCAGCCGCTCGAGGCCGCGTGCGTACAGATAGTCACCCTGCAGAAGGGCCAGGTCCGGATCCTTACCGCCGTCGGTGTAGTGGAGGCGGGCTCCCTCCGCGATGTCGCCGAGCAGATGGTCGTAATCATCCTGGCGCGGGCGGTTCACGACAGCTCCCAGAGCGCCTCAGCAGCGCCCGTCAGCGACATCTCCACGTCCTCAACCGTGTGGGCCAGCGACGGAAACCAGGCCTCGAACTGCGCCGCGGGTGGGTAGATCCCGCGGTCCAGCAGACCGCGGCACCAGGCTCCGTACGCGCCCAGATCGCAAGCGGCCGCGCCGGCGTAGTCGCGCACCTCCACCGAGGTGAAGAACGGCGTGAGGAGACCGGGGACCGACTGCACACGCAGTTCGCGGCCCGCGCTCGCCGCGGCTTCGCGCAGGCCGGCGGCCAGCCGCTCGGTGGTCCGGCCGAGGCGCCGGTAGGCCTCCCGATCCAGCCGCCGGAGCGTGACCAGCCCGGCAGCCACCGCGACTGGATTGCCGGACAGGGTCCCGGCCTGGTAGACGGCACCGGAGGGAGCGATCTGCTCCATCAGGTCCCGGCGGCCACCGTACGCGGCGGCCGGCAGTCCTCCGCCCACGATCTTGCCCATGATCGTCAGGTCCGGCATCACGCCGTACAGCTCCTGGGCGCCGCCCCGCGAGACCCGAAAACCGGTGATCACCTCATCGAAGACCAGCAGCGCGCCGCTGTCGGTGGCCAGCCGCCGCAGGGCCTCCAAGAAGCCCGCGTCGGGGGGTACCACACCCATGTTGGCCGGCACCGGCTCGGCCAGCAGTGCGGCGAACGCATGCTCCCGGACCGCCGCCTCCAGCGCCTCGACGTCGTTCCAGGGCACGATCACCGTGGCGGCCGCCGCGCTGTCAGTCACGCCGGGGCTGGCGGGAATCCCCTGCGTGGCCAGCCCGGACCCGGCCTCGGCCAGGAGGCCGTCGACATGGCCGTGATAAGCGCCGGCGAACTTGAGAATCTTCTCGCGGCCAGTGGCCGCCCGGGCCAGGCGAATCACGCTCATCGTGGCCTCCGTGCCCGATGAGGTCATGCGGACCATTTCGACGCTGGGCATCCGGTCAGCGATCTCCTCGGCCAGCTCCACCTCGCCTTCGGTGGGGGCGCCGTAGCTGGTGCCGGCCGCCGCCGCTCGGGTCACCGCCTCCACGACCTCGGGGTCGGCGTGCCCGAGAATCAGCGGCCCCCAGGAGCTGACCCAGTCGATGTACTCCCGGCCGTCGACGTCGGTCAGGCGGGAGCCGGAGGCGGAGGCGATGAACACCGGGTCGCGCCCGATCGCTCGCATCGCGCGAACGGGCGAGTTGACCCCGCCCGGGAGCACCCGGACGGCGCGGTCGTAGAGCTCGGCCGATCTGGAGGTGGCGAGCCCGCTCACGCCCCGCTCAGACACCCGCGTTTTCGCGTTCCCAGTTGCGGTGCTCGTCGGTGAAGTAGAGCAGCCGGATCTTCTTGAACTCGGTGGAGGAGTACAGGGTGGCGCGCTCGGTGACGCCCGTCTGCTCGGCGATCGAGTCGAGGATCGCGTCGCACTCATCCTTCGAGCGCCCGTGAGCCATGGTGAACAGCGAGTAGGGCCAGTCAGCGTAGGTCGGGCGCTGGTAGCAGTGGGAGATCCCGCGGAAGGCCGCCATCCGGGGGCCGATCTCCATGATCTGGTCCTGCGGGACCTTCCAGACGCCCATCCCGTTGGCCGAGAAGCCGGCCCGCCGGTGGTAGAGGATCGCCGCCACGCGGCGCAGGAGCCGGCGCTCCTGCATGACGCGCAGGTGCTCCAGCAGCTGCTCCTGGGGAATCCCCAGGTGAGCTGCCGCCGGTGCGAACGGCTCGGGGACGACGGGCAGGTCGCCCTGGGTGGCTCGGATCACCGCCTGGTCGAACTCGTCGTAGGGCTGGGGATCGGTCTCGGCCGGTGCGACGGTCTCGGCGGCCTTGGCCAGGGCCTCGGTGCCGCCCTCCATGTCCAGGTCCATGCGGATCTTGAACAGCTTCAAGGTGGGCAGCTGCCGGATCGACTCGGCGCCGGCCAACCGGCCCAGCACGTCGAGCGTGCCCTCCAGGCCGAGCTTCGAGCCGGGTTCGGTGGCGATCGTGAACCAGATGTTGAACTCGTGGTTGCGCAGGTAGTTGTGCGACACGCCCGGGTGCTGGTTGATGATCGTGGCGGCGCGCCACGGGTTCTCGGGATCGACCTTGGCGGCCACGAGCATCGAGGAGTAGCCGAGCGCCCGAGTGTCGAAGATCGGGGTGACCTGGCGGATGATTCGCTCGTCCAGCAGGCGCTGCACCCGGGTCAGCACCTCCGTCTCGCCGACGCCCGCATCGGTGGCCACGTGCTGGTAGGGGCGCTCGGCCACGGGAAAGCGGCCCTGCATGAGGTTGAGCAGGCGCCGGTCCAGGTCGTCCAGCGGGACGGCTGCCCCGTCCTTGCGGGAGCGGAGCTTGGGGCCAAAGCCGCTTCGGTCAGCGGACTCGCTCACTGAAGCCATCGGGCGGCCTCCTTGGCGTGGTAGGTGATCACGATGTCAGCTCCGGCGCGGCGAATCGAGGTGAGCGTCTCCAGCACGGCGGTCTGCTCATCCAGGTAGCCGGCCGCGACGGCGGCCTTGAGCATCGCGTACTCGCCGGAGACGTGGTAGGCGGCCAGTGGCATCCCGGTCTCGTCCTTGATCTGCCGGATCAGATCGAGGTAGGGCAGCGCCGGCTTGACCATCAGCAGATCGGCCCCCTCCTCGACGTCAAGCCGAGCCTCGCGCAGCGCCTCGTGGCCGTTGGCCGGGTCCATCTGGTAGCCCCGGCGATCCCCGAACGCTGGCGTCGAGCCGGCCGCCTCCCGGAACGGGCCATAGAACGCAGAGGCGAATTTCGCCGAGTAGGCCAGGATCGGGGTGTCGGTGAAGCCCTCCTCGTCGAGCGCGGCGCGGATCACCCCGACTCGCCCGTCCATCATGTCGCTGGGAGCGACGATGTCAGCGCCGGCCCGGGCCTGGGAGACCGCCGTGCGAGCCAGCAGCTCAAGCGTGGCGTCGTTGTCCACTGCGTTCCCGCGCAACACCCCGCAATGCCCATGGTCCGTGTACTCGCACAGGCACAGGTCGGTGATCACGAGCGTGTCGGGGTGGGCCTCCTTGATCGCGCGCGTGGCCAGCTGGACGATCCCCTCCTCGTCCCAGGCCCCCGTGCCCTCCGCGTCCTTGGCCGCCGGGATGCCGAACAGCAGCACCGCTGGAATCCCCAGCCCGGCGACCTCGGCCACCTCGTCCACGGCATGGGCGATCGACAGGCGCTCCACTCCGGGCATGGCCTGGATCGGCTCGCGGCGATCGAGCCCGTGGGCCACGAACATCGGATAGACCAGATCGGAGGCCGCCAGCGAGGTCTCACGCACCAGCCCGCGGAGGGCGCGCGTGCCGCGCAGCCGCCGCATGCGAGTCTGGGGGAACGGCATGTTCCCGAGAATACTCGGGACGGCGAATTCAAAATCGCCGTCCAGCGGGTCAAACCAGGTTCCAGACCTCGATCCGATATGACGGCACCAGACCCGCCGCCACGTAGGGATCGTCGGCCACGAAGGCCTCGACGTGCCGGCGCTCCACGTCCTGGAACACGAAGGCGCCACCGACCGGGGGGTCGCCCAGGGCGCCGGCCAGGGTCAGGTGCCCGGCGTTGCGCTGCTCGTGGATCTGGGCGAGGTGCGCCTCCCGGTAGGGGCCACGGCGCTCGGCCATCCCCTCGACGTATTCGTAGATAAGAAGATGGTGCATCGGTACCTCCGCCGACTAGGCTTCTCGTAATGGCCGGTCTCCAGAAGCGTGGCAGCTACACCCCGCGACGGGCGCGCGAGCAACGCGCCTACCGGCTGGCGCAGGTCGGTGGAGGCGCCGCCGTGGTCGGGGTCGCCGGCGTGGTGCTGAGCGTGGCCGGCATCGTCGGAGCGTGGGTGCCGATCCTCGCCTTCATCGTGGCGATCATCTGCGTGTTCATGTTCCGGTCGGCCACAGGCACTCGCTGACCTCACTGCGCGGCGAAGCGCCGGAGGGCCAGCCGGGCCAGAACGCCGAATATCACCGCCAGCACGAGCAGGTGCGCCAGCGGCCAGGCCATTCCCGGCGCCGCGCCGCTGAATGCATTGCCCACCGCCTGCAGGCCGGCCCGGAATGGGAACACGAACGAGACCACATCGAGCGCGGTGCCCACGGCGCCGGACACGGCCGTGCTGGGCACGAGCGCCAGAAAGGCGACCGGGAGCGACAGGAGAAATGCCATGAGGCTGGCTGTGGAGACCTCGCGAGCCAGCCCTCCGATGGCCACCCCCAGGGCGGCGAATGCCAACCCCGAGGCGCCGAGGGCCAGCACCCAGAGCTCGAACCGGCTCCACTCCAGCGGCACGAAGATCGACACGATCGCGGCCAGCGCCAGGGCAAGCACGGTGGCGGCCGACCCGGCCAGCACGATCTTCTCGCCCAGCAGGGCCTCGGGACGGACCAGCCCCCGGACAAGTCGTGAATAGGCGTTCTCCGAGCGCTCCAGCGCCAGCAACCCGGCGGCCAGCAGGAGAGTGACGAACATCAGCGACACAACGGCGGCGATCGCCACGGCGTAGGAGGCGACCGGCGTGGTGCGCCCAGCCAGGTCGATGCGCTGGACGGTCAGCGGGGTGCCGATCGTGCCGATCTCCGGACCGGCGAACGCCAGGCCTTCGATCGCGATGTCGGCGAAGGCCACCACCTGGTGCAGGGCAGGCAGGAGCTTCGAGCTGCCGGGGAGCGACTGGATGGTCCCCTCCACGATTGTGCGCACGTTGCGCAGCCCCAGCAGGGGAACGTTCTGGCCGAGCAGGTCGACGACACCGCCGTTCAGGACCTGCTGGAGGTCGTGGATAACGAGCTTGAGGACCCGCTTGGACACGGCCTGTTCCACCTGGTCCACCCGGGCCTGGATGGCCTGGTCGGCCAGGTTGCGCTCCAGCGGGTTGTTCGAGTTCAGGACCAGCTGGACGGTGGGATTGCCGTTGCCGCCCTGCAGCATGGCCTGGAGCTGCTGGGTGATGTCGGCCGGGATGATCAGCGCAGCCAGCGCGCGCCCGTCCCGCACCTCCTCCGTGGCCTGCGCCGCCGAGCGCGCCTGCAATGGCTGAATCGAGGAGAACAGCTCGCGGGCGTAGCTGGACACGTCGATCTGCTGGGTGCCAAAGTGGATCTTGCCGTGGCCGGGCTTGACCCCGGTGTAGATCGCCACCTTTGGCTTCCCGGGCGGACTGGACAGGGCAAAGCCGATCATCAGCGCGATCGCCGCCGGATAGAGGACCAAGATCACCACGAGCAGCGGCGAGCGCCGGAGGATCTGGAGGTCCTTGATGAGCAACCAGCGCATCACTCAATGACCCCGGGCGCGCAGGAAGCTGACGAACGCGCTCTCGAAGTCAAGTCCCACCTCGCCGGAGACCGTGGCGGCCAGCTCACTCGGGCGACCCAGGAACAGCACCTCGCCATCGCCCAGGACCAGGAGCCGATCGGCGTACCGGTCGGCCTCGAGCACGTTGTGGGTGGAATAGATCACGCTGGTTCCCTGACGGCTCAGCCCGAGGATGAACTCCCACAGTCGCTCACGCTGACGGGGGTCGAGCGCTGAGGACGGCTCGTCCAGGAGCAGCACGGACGGGTGGCTGAGCAGGCCGATGGCGATGTTCAGGCGCTGCTGGTTGCCGCCCGACAGGCGAGACACCTGCTCGTCGCGCCGATCGCCGAGGCCCGTCTGCTCCAGCATCTGGTCCACCACCGCCTCGGGATCGGGCAGGCGCTCCAAGCGCGCGAACAGCCTGAGGTTCTCGGCCACGGAGAGCTTCGAATAGACGGCGGGTTGCTGGGGCACCCAGCCGATCCGGCCGGCCACTTCGCCGGCCTCGCCGCCGGACGGCGCGAGCACGCCCGCCAGCATCGAGAGAAGCGTGGTCTTGCCGGCGCCGTTGGGTCCGATGACGGCCAGGCGCTCGCCGGCGGCCAGCTCGAAGCTGACCTCCTGCACGGCAACGCGGTCCCCGAACCGGCGGGTCAGACCCTGGACTCGGAGGGCGGGGAGAGCCTCGGCGGCCCTGGGCGACGGATACCTCTCCTCCATGCACGTGGAAGTATGGGCGCATGCCCGACGGTGTCCGGATCCTGTTCGTGGGCGACGTAGTGGGCGGACTCGGCCGCCGCACGTTGCTGGAGCTCCTCCCGCGTCTGCGCGAGAAGCTTCAGCCTGCCTTCGTCGTGGTCAACGCGGAAAACGTGGCCGGCGGCATCGGCATCACGCCGAAGATCGCCCGGGAGCTGCTGAGCTCAGGGATCGACGTGATCACGCTGGGCAACCACACCTATCGCCACCGCGAGGTGTACCCCTACCTGGACGAGGAGCCGCGGATCCTGCGGCCGGTCAACTTCCTCAAGGGCCAGCCGGGCCACGGGACGTGCGTGGTGGAGCGGGACGGTGTGCGTCTCGGCGTGATCTCGGTGTCCGGCAACCTGTTCATGAACGCGGCGCTCCCCGCGTTCTCCGAGGCGGATGCCGCCATCTATTCACTGCGCGATCGAGCCGACCTGATCCTGGTGGACATGCATGCGGAGGCCACCAGCGAGAAGGTCGGGCTGGGCTGGCATCTGGACGGGCGGACGACGGCCGTCGTCGGAACTCACACTCACGTGCCCACGGCCGACGCCCGGGTGCTGCCCGGCGGGACGGCCTACATCACCGACGTGGGGATGACGGGTCCGCGGGGTGGCGTGATAGGGGTCAAGCGTGACCAGGCGATCCAGTCGATGCTCACGCGCATGCCGGTGCGGTTTGAGACCTCCGATGAGGACCCATGGCTGAACGCGGTGCTGATCGAGTCAGAGCCGGATGCGCCGCTTCGGGCGCGATCGATCACGCAGGTGCTGGAGCCGCTGGGCTGAAGGGAACGGTGGATCAGACGCTGACGGGCGCGGTCAGCGGCAACGGCGCGGCCGCGTGAGACTCCGGCTCGGGGTCCTCAGACGGGTAGCTGGCCAACAGCGCCACGATCACCAGCGGGAAGAACCACACGATGTACAGGTAGAACCAGTAGGTCAGGCAGAGCTGGAAGGCGATCATCACAGCGGCGGCCATCGCAGCGGTCTGTCCGATCCCCCGGCGTCGAGGGACGAACGCGGCGGCGATGGCCAGGGCCACCATCGCCCCTTCCACCACGTGCTGCTCCAGCGCCAGGCTTTTGCCGCTGCCGCCCCACAGGCCCCAGATGGAGAACGGCGCCGGGCGCCCCACCTGGTAGACCAACGTGTGGTGCCAGAAGGCGCTGAGGTTGCCGGTGATGACCACGTAGGCCATCAGCGCCAGCAGCGCCGCCGCGTAGGCACCCACGTAGGAGCCGATCTGGCGCCGGCTCGGCGGCGGGTCGACGCCGCGCAGGAACACCGGCCCGAAGACCAAGGGGGCGAACTTGGTCAGGCCCGCCACGGCTCCCATCACCCCCCGGGCCGGCGCCCAGCGCAGCAGCAGCAGCACGAGCACGAGCGTCAGCGCCACAAGCGCGTCGTTGCTGTTGGACTCCAGGACGAACAGCGTGAACGGGAAGGCGGCCCACAGGTAGGCCAGGAGGGTTCCCATGGTGGGACCCCTGATCGATCGGCCGAGCAGGAACAGACCGAGCATCGTCAGGAGGTCGAAGGTGATGGCCGCGGCGTGGGCGGCGGGGAGGTTGTCCCACGCTCCACTCCAGCCGAAGATCACGTTGAACGGCGTGTAGGCGAAGTAGTTGGCGGTGCCGTACGTGTCGCCCGCGGGGTTGTCGGGCGGCCAGTTGCCGTACAGCTTGTCCCCGAACAGCACCTTGTTGGCCCCGATCACCCCGGCGTATCCCACGTCGATCACGTTGGAGTCGGTGACGTTCAGGCCGATCCGGAAGCCGATCAGGAAGATCAGGCCCAGGGCCAGCCAGCCGGGGCGCAGAATCGTGCGCAGCGGCCGCCGGGGCCGTCCGCGCCCGAAGGCGAGCATGAGCATCCTGACCAGCAGGTACAGCAGGAACGGGTACACGAGCGGGACCGACATCCCGAGGTTGGCGTTGTTGAAAAAAGCCAGCGAGATCGAGAACCCGAGCAGCATCAGCAGGTCCAGATGCCACAGGGTGGGGCGCTCCAGGTACAGCCGCCGCCGGCGCCGGGGCCCGGGCGTGGTTCCGGGCTCTGACCCCAGGCGCAATGGGAGAAACGGCAGCAGGAACATCGCGCACATGGGCAGCCACACGTACAGAGCGGTGACGTGGCGCCCGAATGCGCCCGGATATCCGCGGGCCATCGTCCAGGCCACCTGGTACCCGGCCCACACCTGGGTGACCTGGCCGGTGACGTCATCCACGTAGACCTGGATGCGCTCCTTCTGAGGGCCGTGGCCGGCCCGCGTGAACCAGCTGACCTGCCAGTAGGGATAGTCGCGGGTGTATTCGTAGGGGATCAGGTGCGGATCCCGGCGCAGCTGCTGGATCACCTCGGGGTTGTGCACGGCGATCCGGAGCACCTTCGGAGCGGTGAGGCGGAAGCCCTTCGGTGCCTCGTTGTTGACCGCCGTGGTCGGGGTCTGAACCAGGACCGGCGTGCCCGGCGGCGCATACAGGGCGGTCGTCGTGGCGGCACCGGCGACGGCCGGGCCGGACAGGGTCAGCGCCAGCACCGAGAGCAGCGCGACCACAAGAGGCACCCGCGCGCCGCGCGCCCGGCGCCGACGGCTCAGGCCCGGAAGCTCCAAAGCTTCTGCCCGATGAACGACAGTGGCATGGCGGCGACAACCGCGAGCGCCTGAGCGATCACCTTGTCCATACCGGCGTCGTCGACGAGCGTGGTGAGCAGGAAGTAGGAGAACCCGTAGGCGGCCAGGGACACGGCGAAGAACTTGAGCGCCTGCCGGGCCGGATGATGCTCCTTGGCGCTGAACGTCCAGTGACGGTTCAGCCAGAAGTTGTTGCCCACCGAGACCAGGAAGGCAATGACGGAGGCCAGCCGGTAGTCGATCTTCAGCAGGTGCACACAGGCGGCGAACACGGCCAGATTGACGACGTAACCGGACGCACCGACGGCGCCGAACCGGATCAGCTGCAGCCAGTTGCCCGGATGGCGAACCCCGACCATGACACGCAGGTGGGTGCGCCGCATCCCGTGGCGCACGCGATGCCCGAGCGGAAGCTCGAACTCCATGGTGCTGGGGGTGGTGTCTGACATCGGCGAGAAATGTATCGGCGGCTGATCAGGAGAGCGTAAGTACCTTTCGCGTCTAACCCGCCCCTAACTGCTCCCCGTTCTCGAAGTGCCGGCACACCATCGGGGTTACATCCCTGAGCGTCCATTGCTCCCGAGCTTCCGGCGAATCCGGGCCGGTTCCACACCACAGGAGGACCCCCAGCGAGTCCGAGCGGTGGAGCGATCCGTGGCTGCCCCCGCCCACGTGATCGGCTCCTCCCCAGTCCACGAACTCGTAACCGGGCGCCGCCGAAAGAAGGATGTCGCCCGCCGTGGGGCAGTTCAAGGCCGACCAGACCCGCCCCAGCGCGTCCGGGTAGTCGGGGCTCTCGAACCGGCCGTCGTTGGTCCGAGCGCCCAGCACGGCGAGCTCTCCCTCAGCGCTCCACGAACCGCCTCGGGGGTCCGTCAGCTCGCCGCCCGGGGCGAAGCGCAGCTCGCCCGCCTCCCCGCGGATGACCGCTTCGCCCTCCGCCAGGTACATGGTCAGGTCGACGCCATCCAGGTCCGCCAGGATTCGCAGCGAACGCTGGATCAGCTCGGAGCGGCGCTCCTCGTCCAGCGCGTAGATCATCGCCGAGCGCTGCGCCGGGCTCACCGCGATCTCCGCCCCCACCGAACGCGTGGCGCTGGGCGTGGCCACGTGCATGTCCTCGAACGGAGTGTCGAGGCGGATCCTCGCCTCGACGGCGGCCTGCGAGTGGTCGGAGCACACGACCACCGCGTGGCTCTCCAGGAATTGGTCGGGACCGCCCGCGGCGTGCATCAGCCGCTCCAGTTGCCGGTCCGCCTGAGCGATCGAGGTGACCTGTGCGTGGGGGCCGTTCTTGTGCGACCAGGCGTCGTTGTCGGGCAGCGAGAACAGCAGGAAGTCGAACAGGTCGTGCTCCACCAGATATGCGCCCACGCATCCGGTGTGCTGGTCGCGCACGCCCGGCATGCCGAGCTGACCCCGGCACCCGGTCTTGCGGCTGGCGTAGAGGTCGGCATAGAACAACTCGAGCGGCCCGTCGATCGTGCGCCGGAACAGGGTGGAGGTGACGATCCGGGCCAGCGCGCTCTCGTTGGCCACCTCGTGCTGATGGCGGCCCCGGTAGATCAGGTAGGTCGTCCCCGCCGTGCGGATATCCATGTCGTCCAGCGACTCGAACACCGTGTTCACGTCGTGGGACAAATGTTCGGCGTTCATCCGGTACACGGTGTCGGTGAGCGAACGCAGCACCCCGAACTGCCGGGTGGCGGAGAAGCTGGAGCCGTACTCCACATACCGAGCCTCGTCCCGGTGGTACCAGTTCATGCTCGGGATCAGGTGCTCATCAGGGCCGACCCCGGTGGTGATCGTGGCGGCACACACCGGCGTGACCGACGGAAAGGCGGCCACGCATTCGGGCACGTACGCACCCTGCTCGGCGATCTTCCGCAGCGCCGGGGCGCGTCCCGACGCCATGGCCCGCTCGAGCATCTCGGGCTTGAGCGCATCGATCACCACCAGCACGAGCTTCTTGGTCACGTCAGGCTCCACCCCGTCGCGCCCGAGGGGCGCCTCACCGGAGGATCCGCAGCCCGGCGTACTTCTGCTGGCTCCGCTGGCGGCCACGCACCAGCAGCCACAGCAGCCCGAGCAGCGCGATGATCCCGAGCGGCGGCGCGACCACGGACAGCAGTCCGATCAGCAAGGCCGACCCGTCCGCGATGGCCGGTAAGCCCACCGCCGCCGCGGACTGATCCAAGCGGCTGCGCAGGCGGGCCAGGAACGGCCGGGACGCCGCGACCCCGATCGCCGCGCACACCACTCCGCCCACCCAGCCGGGCCAGATCGCGTAGTGGCCCCGGGCCAGGGAGCCGGCGAAGAACATCCCACCGATCACCAGCGAAGCGGCCACCAGCACGTAGCCCCAGGCGCCGGCTCGCAGCTGCTCGGCGAATGGTGAGCGCTCGAGCATCACCACCAGCACCGTGCCCACCAGCAGCACGAGCAGGAACCACGAACTCTGCAGGAAACTGTAGGAGGTGTGGTTGAAGTGGATCTCCACGTCGCCGGCCGCCAGAGCCCCGGCAGCCAGGGCGGGCAGGAACGGCCGGATCCCCACCGCCGCCGCTATCCCGATGCCCTGGAATATGTCGAAGACGAGATGCACCGTGCTGTACCGTGACGGAGCGTGACGATAGACGACACGGCGCCAGCGCCCGCACCCCGCGGGGCCGGCAGGTGAGTCCCTCCTCACGGCGCCCCCGCTCCACGGCGCGGGACATAGAGCGTTATGCCGCGCTGTTCGCGGAGCGCACGCAAGTCATGAAGTCCTCCGCGATGCGCGACCTGATGGCGCTGACCGAGCGCGAGGACGTCATCTCGCTGGCCGGCGGCATGCCGGACACCTCCACGTTCCCGCCTGATTCCTACGCGGCGATCATGGGCCGGGTGGCCGCGGGATCGTGCGCGCGCGCCCTTCAATACGGGCCGACCGAGGGTCTGGCCGCGGTCAAGGGGTGCATCGCCGAGGTGATGGCCGCCGAGGAGATGGCGGTCGACCGCGACGACGTGCTGGTCACCACGGGCGGCCAGCAGGTCATCGACCTGGTGTGCAAGACCCTGGTGGACCCGGGTGACGTGGTGGTCACCGAGGCGCCCACATACCCGGGAGCCGTGCCGACGTTCAGCGCCTACCAGGCCGATGTCGTACAGGTGACGATGGACCGCGACGGGATGCGGACCGACGAGCTGGCCGACACTCTGGACCAGCTGGAGTCCTCCGGCCGGCGGCCGAAGTTCATCTACACGGTGCCGAGCTTCCACAACCCGGCCGGGGTCACGATGTCGCTGGAGCGGCGGCGCGAGCTGGTCCGGATCGCCGCCGAGCGCGAATTGCTGATCCTGGAGGACAACCCGTACGGGCTGCTGCGCTTCGAGGGGGAGGCTCTGCCCACGCTGCGCTCCCTGGATGAGGACTTCGTGATCTACGCGGGCACCTTCTCCAAGATCCTTTCTCCCGGCGTCCGGCTGGGCTGGGCGGTGGCGCCGGCCCCGGTGCTGGCCCGGATGAACATCGGCAAGCAGGCCAGCGACCTGTGCTCCTCCTCGATCTCGCAGTACTTCGTCAGCGCCTACTTCGAGTCCGGCGACTGGGAGGACTACGTGCGCTCACTGATCGAGATCTACCGGCTGCGCCGGGACGTGATGCTGGATGCACTGGCCGAGCAGTTCCCCCGCGAGGCGACCTGGACCCACCCGCGCGGCGGCCTGTTCATCTGGGCCACCCTGCCCGACTACATCGACACCACCGACCTGCTGGCCCGGGCGCTGGAGGAGCACGTGGCATTCGTGCCGGGCCGGGCCGCGTACGTGGACGGCCGCGGCGGTTCCGAGATGCGCCTGAACTTCTCAGGCGTGAGCGAGGACGAGATCCGCGAGGGAATCCGCCGGATCGGCGAGGTGGTCCGCGAACAGGTGGCCCTGTACGGAACGCTCACCGGACGGGTGTCGCCCGCGCCGCCGGCTGTGGGCACGGCGGCGGGGAGAGCGGGTTCTGTGTCCGAGCCTCGCCGCCGAGCAGTCGGAGCTGGCCAAGGTCCTGCGCCTGCCGCGCAAGCGGGCCGGCTGATCTGAACCGCGCATGAGCCTGGTGGCGGTGCTGAAGGGCGGGCGCTCGCTGGAGCGCCAGGTCTCCCTGAGATCGGGAGCCCGAGTCGAGGATGCCCTGGAGCGCCTCGGTCACCGCGTGGTAGCGATCGATGCCGGGGGCGACCTGGTCGGCCGGCTGACCGAGACCCGGCCCGATGTGGCGTTCGTGGCCCTGCACGGCCGCGACGGCGAGGATGGGACCGTTCAGGAGCTCCTGGAGGTGCTCGGGATTCCCTACACCGGGTCGCGGGTGTCGGCCTGCATGCGCGCCTCCGACAAGGTGCTGGCCAAGCACGCGATGCTCGACCACGACATTTCCACGCCGGATTTCTTCGCCTTCAGCGACACGGCCTTCCAGGCGCTGGGGGCCGCGCAGGTGCTGCCGGCCCTGGAGGCACGGCTCCAGTTCCCGATCGTGGTCAAGCCGTCCTGTCAGGGATCGGCCCTGGGCATCAAGTTCGCGCGCGAGCCGCAGGACGTCCCGGGCGCCCTGCTGGCCGCCTTCTCGTATGACCGCAAGGTGCTTCTCGAGCGCTACGTGGCGGGGCGCGAGCTGGCGGTCTCCGTGGTGGATGAGGCGGGAGAGCCGCGCGTGCTCCCGGTGGTCGAGGCGCTGCCGGTCGAGGAGGACTTCTACGACTTCGAGGCCCGTTACGAGATCGGCCGCACGCGATTCGTCTGCCCGGCCGAGCTCGATGCCGCGGTCGCCGAGCAGGCGAGCGAGCTGGCGCTGAGGACCTACCGGATGCTCGGGTGCTCGGGATTCGGTCGGGTGGACCTGATGCTGGAGCGCGAGACTGACGAGCTCTTCGTGCTGGAGGCCAACGTCATTCCGGGCCTGACCGAGACGAGCCTGCTCCCGCAGGCGGCCGATGCGGCGGGTATCTCGTTCGATGAGTTGATCGAGCGGATCCTGCGGCCGGGGCTACCGGACGCGTAGCCGTCAGGGCTGTTTCACCGTAGGCGGGTCCCGGCTACTCGCCCGCAAAGTCCTCGGGCTTGACGTTGTCCAGGAAGTCCTTGAACTTCTCCACGACCTCTTCGGTGTCCTCCACCTCGTGCTCGAACTCGATCGCCGATTCGGCGATCACCTCGTCGGCCGCGAAGATCGGCGCGCCGCTGCGCACGGCCAGCGCCAGGGCGTCGCTGGGGCGTGAGTCGATCTCCATCTCCCGCCCGTTGGCCCGCAGGGAGATCGACGCGTAGAACGTGTTCTCACGCAGCTCGGTGACCGATACGCGGGTGCACTCCACGTCCAGCTCGCCGAGCACGTCGGACAGCAGATCGTGGGTCATCGGGCGCGGGGTCGAGGCGCCCTGGAGCTTCATGAGAATGGCCGCCGCCTCGGGATGACCGATCCAGATGGGCAGGAACTTGTTGTTCTCGATCGTCTTCAGCAACACGATCGGCTGCTTGCCGACCATGTCGAAGCTAACGCCGTAGATGACCATCTCCTGCACCCGGGTCACTCCTCTGTCGAGAGACGTGAAGTATAGGTTGCCACCTGGGCGGCAACCCCAGCCTGCCCGGGGCGCGCGCTTCTCACGCAGCCCCTGGACAGGGGGCGCGCCGGACCGGCAATCTTGCCCTGAGTGACACCGCGCACACGGACGGTCGAGGCGTCTCCAATGAGGCTACACTCGTGTAGGAAACGATCCCACGAGGAGGTCGAGACTCATGGAGACATTGGTGATTCTCGTCGTGACCATCGGGCTGCTGCTGTCAGCCACCCGCCGGTTCTCGCCCCTGCGCGCCGCGGAGGAGATCGGCCGGGTGGGCGGCTGGTTTGCCCATGAGGACGACCTGGAGCTCGACGAGCGCCGGGACGTCAACCAGAACGATCCACCGATCCCGCAGCGACCGTTGCGCGGTCGCGGGTAGCCAGGTCACGGCTAGCCACCTCGCGTCGTAGCCGCACAATCGATGGCGCCGCAGGTTGGCCGCCGCCGGCGGATCTACGCTGTCGCGGCGGTGAGCACATCCTCGCGGACCGCTCAGACTCCGATGCCGACGCTGCCGGGCTATCCGCCGCCGCCCCGCAGCGAGCCGCACTGGCCGCCGGAGCTGACGATCCTCGTCGCCATCGTCCTGCAGATCATCTTGCCCGACCGTCTGGTTCCCGGGCCCCGGTGGCTGCTGCCCGCGCTGGAGACCCTGGTGCTCGTGACGCTGTTCGTGGCCTCGCCCGAGAGGGTGGTCGACGAGCGCGCGGTCCGGCGCCGGTTGGCGCTGGGCGTGACCGCGCTGGTCAGCATCGCCAACGCCATCTCGCTGGGGCTGCTCGTCTCGAACTTGCTGCACCGGAACCCGCGCACCGGCAAGGAGCTGATCGTGGCCGGCATGCTCATATGGATCACCAACATCCTGCTGTTCGGGCTGTGGTTCTGGGAGGTCGATCGAGGCGGGCCTGGCCGGCGGGCCGCGGGGCGCGACGGGCCGCCTGACTTCCTGTTTCCCCAGATGCCGGACGACCGGCTGGCCCCCGGGTGGCGACCGATATTCCTGGACTACCTGTACGTATCGCTGACCAATGCGTTCGCGTTCAGCCCCACGGACACGATGCCGCTCACGGTGATGACCAAGTCGCTGATGGGCGCGCAGTCGCTGGTTTCGCTGGTCACGATCGGCCTCGTGGTAGCCCGTGCCGTGAACATACTCTGAGCGACCCAGGCTCTACCCTGGGAGGTATGAGTCCCACTGCGGGTACCGCTGAAAATCCTCTTCGCGTGGCCATCATCGGCTCCGGCCCGGCCGGGTTCTACGCCGCCGGCCAGCTGCTCGGACGCGAGGATCCGGTCGTCCTGGTGGACATGTTCGACCGGCTGCCGACACCGTGGGGCCTGGTGCGCGCCGGCGTGGCACCCGACCACCCGAAGATCAAGTCGGTGAGCCGCGTGTTCGAGAAGACCGCGCTCAAGCCCGGCTTCCGCTTCCACGGCAATGTCGAGGTGGGAACGGACGTGACGCACGAGGAGTTGATGGAGGCCTACCACGCGGTGATCTACGCGGTCGGGACCGGAGGGGACCGGCGGCTCGGCATTCGGGGCGAGGATCTGCCGGGAAGCCATGCCGCTACCGAGTTCGTGGCTTGGTACAACGGCCACCCGGATTACGCCGAGCTCGAGTTCGACCTCACCTGCCGGCGGGCGGTGGTGATCGGCAACGGGAACGTCGCGCTCGACGTGGCCCGGATGCTGGCGCTGTCCGTGGACGAGCTGGCGGTCACCGACATCGCCGACCACGCCCTGGAAGCACTGCGCCACAGCCAGATCGAGGAGATCGTCGTGCTCGGCCGCCGCGGGCCGGCCCAGGCTGCCTTCACGAACCCAGAGCTGCGCGAGCTGGCCGATCTGGAGCTGGCCGATGTGATCGTCGACGCCGGCGACATGGAGCTGGACGAGCACAGCGCCGCCGCGCTCCAGGAAGCCGACGGCACCACCAAGCGAAACGTGGAGACGCTCAGGCAGTACGCGAGCACTCCGCCCATCGGCCGACCACGGCGGGTCGTCCTCAGGTTCCTCTCCTCCCCGGTCTCGATCGAGGGCGAGGACCGGGTGGAGGCCGTGACGATTGAGCGCAACCAGCTGGTCGCCGGCGAGAACGGCTCGCTGAGGGCGCAGCCAACGGGTCAGCGGAATCGTCTGGAAGCTGGCCTGGTGCTCCGCTCGATCGGATACGTCGGCACGCCGCTGCCCGGGGTCCCGTTCGACGGTCAGAAGAGCACCGTGCTCAACCAGGACGGACGGGTGATCGACCCGGACACCCGAGAGCCGCTGGCCGGCGTCTACGCCGCCGGCTGGATCAAGCGTGGCCCCTCGGGCGTGATCGGCACCAACAAGAAGTGCGCACAGGAGACCACCGATCTCCTGCTGGCGGATCACGCCGCCGGCCGCCTGGCTGAACCCACCGGATCGGCCGATGACCTGCTGGCCCTGATGCACGAGCGCACGCACGTGGTCGACTACACCGGCTGGGAGGCGATCGACGCCCACGAGCGCGGGCTCGGTGAGCCCGCCGGGCGTCCCCGGGTCAAGCTGGTGGACCGCCCGGAAATGCTCGAGCGCTCGCGGCCGCTCAGCCCTTCCGGCAGCAAGAGCCGCTAGCCACACCGGACAGGCGTCTATTCGCCTTATGGGAGCTAAAGCGCCATGTATGGCGCCCCGATACGCCGGGTATGCGCTTTTACTCGCTTCGGCGTGCCTGGACGTCGCTGCTGGTCGTGGGAGTACCCGTGTCCTTCCTCGCCCTGGCCTGGGCGGCCTTCATGGGCGGCCGGGCCAGCGTGGCGGCACTGGCCTTCGTGTACCTGCTGCTCGTGGCGTGCGGACGGGCGCAGGCGATCAAGCAGGAACGCGACGAGCGGCCCTATCGAGCAAGGCGCGTGGAGCATCAACTTGCGCGTATTCGCTCGACCGTGCCGGGCGCTGAGGAGTCGTATCTGCGCCTGGTTGAGCTGGACGAAACGTCTCATGAGCTCGTCGGCTGCGAAAACAAGGTGGCAATTTCCGAGCGCACCCCGGTGGAGAATCTGAAGCTGCGGGCCGTCTAGGCTCTGGGCCTGACGCCCGCTCAGCCTTCCCCCACGCAGACCGCCGGAATCAGCCGCCGGCTCGTGCTGCTGCTGGCCGTGGCCTGCGGCGCCTCCGTGGCCAACATGTACTACGCCCAGCCGCTGTTGCACACGCTGGCGGTGGCATTCCACGTCTCCAACGGGACCGGTGGGCTGCTGGTCACCGTCACCCAGGTCGGCTACGTACTCGGGCTGGCCTTCCTGGTGCCGTTGGGGGACCTGCTGGAACGACGCCGGCTGATCACGACGACGATGCTGCTGGTGGCGGCCGGCCAGGGATTGGCGGCAGCAGCGCCAAGTTTCGGAGTGTTCGCGGCCGCGGTGGCGGTGGTGGGGATCGGTGCCTGCATGGCACAGGTGATCGTGCCGATGGCGTCCAGCCTGGCGCCTGAGCATGAGCGGGGCCGGGTCGTCGGCACGGTGATGAGCGGGCTGCTGATCGGGATCCTGCTGGCTCGGACCGTGAGCGGCCTGATCGCCGGTGCACTCGGGTGGCGGGTCGTATTCGTCACGGCCGCCGCCCTCATGGTGCTGCTGGCCGCGACGCTCCGGCGGTTCCTGCCCCAGGTGCCGAGCACTCAGCAGATGCGCTACCGGGCGCTGCTCGGATCCGTGTTCCGGTTGATCGTCGAGGAGCCAATCCTGCGCCAGCGCATGGTCCTCGGCGGGCTCGCGTTCGGCTGCTTCAGCATCCTCTGGACCTCGCTGGCCTTCCTGCTCTCCGGAGCGCCCTTCCACTACGGGAACACGACCATCGGCCTATTCGGGCTGGCCGGTGTGGCCGGCGCCTCGGCGGCGCCCGTGGCCGGACGGCTGGCCGATCGCGGCCATGGCCGGATCGCTTCCACAGCCACACTGGTCATCCTGCTGGGCAGCTGGGGGCTCCTGGCCCTGGGCCAAGCCCAGGTGCCCGTCCTGCTGGCCGGGATCGTGGTGCTCGATCTGGGCGCCCAGGGCATCCACATCTCCAACCAGAGCACGATCTACGCCCTGCGCCCCGAGGCGCGCAGCCGGCTCACGACGGCCTACATGGTGGCCTACTTCCTGGGCGGGGCGGTGCTCTCGGCGCTCACGTCGGTCCTGTATTCCGCTGGAGGCTGGAGCGCGGTCTGCCTGCTCGGCGCCGGGACGGCCGGGGCGGCCCTGGTGATCTGGCTGATCAGCGATGCCGCCCTCCAGCGGGCCACCCCCGTGTGCCGATCTCTGCTGGGCCAGGAGCACTGACGAGGCCGTGACCTGACCGGCGCTGTCGTCCTGGCCGGCGCTGCCGCTGGCCGCGGCCGCCGTGTGGCTCAGCGTGAAGCTGATCGGCTAGCCACAATCCCGCTTGTGAGCTTCCGCGGTCTTCCGAGCGTCGATCGACTGGCGGCGCAGCTGGATGCGCCCCACGCGCTGGCGGTGCGCGCCGCGCGGGAGGTGATCGCCGAACGACGCTCGGAGCTGGCGAGCGGGAGCGCCAACGGTGACTGCGACCTCATGGACCGGGCTCGCCAGCGTCTGCGCCGGCTCCAGGAGTCGCTGCGACCCGTCCACAACGCCACCGGCGTGATCATCCACACGAACCTGGGCAGAGCGCCCCTGGCCGCGGCGGCTCGGCGCGCCGTGGAGCAGATGGCCGATGGGTATTCGTCGCTGGAGACGGACCTGGCGAGCGGCGCCCGCGGTTCACGCCAGGCTCACGTGACCCAGTTGCTGAGCCAGCTGACCGGAGCCCCCGCAGCGCTCGCCGTCAACAACGGAGCAGGGGCCACGCTCCTGGCCGTGGCGACCCTGGCTGGCCGGGGCGGCCGCGTGGTGGTGTCCCGCGGGCAACTTGTGGAGATCGGGGGCGGATTCCGGATTCCGGAGGTCGTAGAGCAGACGGGGGCACAGCTGGTGGAGGTGGGCACCACGAACCGAACGCGGATCGACGACTATGAGCGGGCGCTGGCCGGGCTCGAGGGAACTGGGCGGGTGGCGATCCTCCGAGTCCATCCCTCCAACTTCCGCACCGTCGGATTCGTGGAGGAGGTTGAGGTGGAGGAGCTGTGCCGGTTGGGGGTCCCGGTGGTGGATGACCTCGGCTCGGGAGCCTTGGCGCGCGAGCTCGAGCTGCTGCACGACGAGCCCGACGTGCGCCGCTCGGTCCAGGCCGGCGTGGCCCTGGCGTGCTTCTCGGGGGACAAGCTCCTGGGCGGCCCACAGGCCGGGATCCTGGTCGGAGACGCGGAGGCCGTCCGGCGCGCGGAACGCCATCCGCTCGCCCGGGCCCTGCGCATCGACAAGCTGTCGCTGGCCGCGCTCCGAGCGACCCTGAACCTATACCTCGACCCGCCGGAGGCCATGCGGCAGATCCCCGTGCTGGCCATGCTGAGTGCCTCCCCGGCCGAGCTTCAGACCCGGGCGGAATCGATTCGGGAGCGGCTTGGGGACAGGGGCCGGATCGTCCCGGGGAAGGCCCGCGTGGGCGGTGGCGCACTTCCGCTGATCGAGCTGAACGGCCCGGTCGTGGAGGTCGACCCCACGCCCGGGTCGGCGCACGAGCTGGCTGCGCGCCTGCGCGACCTACCCGTGCCGGTGATCGGGAGAGTCCAGCATGATCGGCTGCGGCTCGATCCCCGCACGCTGACCGACTCCGAGGCGGCGGAGGTGGGCGATTCGGTCCGTAGGGCGCTGTCCGAGTAGGACGAGCCCGTCCGGCAGCGAACTCAAAGTCGCTGCCGGCGCATCACGAGGTGGCGCTTGTCGGGTAAAACCCGGCAATGTCCAACCTGGCCGTGCTCGCGATCAAGGCCGTGGCCGGCGGCGCTCTGGTCGTCCTTTTCGCGCTGATCAGCGAGGGACTGCGCCCGAAGCGCTTCGCCGGCCTGTTCAGCGCCTCGCCGGCGGTGGCCATCGCCGGCCTGGCGATCACGTTGCTCGACAAGGGCGCGCACGCGGCCCCTCAGAGCGCGCTGGGAATGGTGGTGGGCAGCGTCGCGCTCGTCGCCTACGCGGCGGCCACGATCCCATTCCTGCGCAAGTTCCGCGCCTCCGTGGCGGCCTCACTGGCGCTGTCCGCCTGGCTCGTCACGGCGGCAGTCGTGGCCGTCCCGATGATGGTCAGATGAGCCCCGTACATCAGCGCCTCGACCTCAGCGACCGCGTCCCCGAGTCACCGGGGTTCGATCTCGCCAAGGCGCTGAAGGCCAAGCCCGGGGCGCTGCTCCTGCGATTTTCGGCCGGCGCCGTGACCTCGGTCGTCGCGGGAATCCTGGCCCTGGCGTTCGGACCTCGCATCGGCGGCATTCCCCTGGCCTTCCCGGCGGTGCTGGTTGCCAGCCTGACCCTGATCGAGGAGCAGGAGGACAGCGAAGAGGCCCGGGAGGACTCACGAGGAGCGATGGCCGGCGCGGCCGGCATGGCTGTGTTCGGGGTGATCGGCGGTGTGCTGTTTGGGGTGCTGCCGGGCGGTGTCGTTCTCGTGCTGGCGGCCGTCTCCTGGGTGCTCGTCGCCTTCGGCCTTTACGGCCTCCTGTGGTGGAAGAGGAAGGCCGACCCGAACAGGTCGTCGTGACCGCGCGGCTCGAGACCTCCGCTGGAGCGGCGATCACCGGGGTGGGGATGGCAGTCCCGGAGCGGATGGTCAGCAACGCTGAGCTGGCCGAGCGGCTCGGGATCGACGCGGAGTGGATCGTCAAGCGGACCGGTACCGGGGTGCGGCCGTGGGCAGGGGCGGGCGAAAGCCTGAGCGACTTCGCGGCTCGGGCCGGAGAAGCGGCACTGGACAGGGCCGGGGTGCAGGCATCTGAGCTCGACCTGGTCCTCGTGGCAACCACCACTGCCGATGAGATGGCGCCCAATGCCGCGCCCCTGGTGGCGGGCTTGCTGGGAGCCGGGGCGGTGGCGGCCATGGACGTCGGCTCCGCCTGCACGGGCTGGCTGGCCGCGCTGGCCCTGGCGACCGGGCAGATCGAGTCGGGGCGGACCCGGCACGCGCTGGTGATCGGGGCGGACTTCCTATCTCAGTTCTTGGATGAATCGGACCGCGCCACCTCCGTCCTTTTTGCCGACGGCGCCGGAGCCGCTGTCCTCTCGCGCCAGGAGATCGCGCCGGGCGAGGCGATCGGGCCGGTGATCCTGCACGCAGACGCGGCCGGGGCGGAGCTGATCCGGCTGCCGCGGGGGGGCCCGATCCAGATGCAGGGACACGAGACCTTCCGGGCCGCCGTGGAGTGCATGAGCCGGGCCACCGAGGAGGCCCTCGAGGCGGCCGGCTACCTCAAGCAGGACATCGACCTGTTCGTCTACCACCAGGCCAACTCCCGGATCATCCGGGCCGTGGGAGAGCGGCTCGAGCTCCCGGCCGATCGCGTGGCCGATTACGTCGGCCGGTTCGCCAACTCTTCCTCGGCGACGCTGCCGATCGCGCTGACCGTGGCCGAGCGCGAGGGACGTCTGCACGCCGGGGACCGGGTTCTTCTGGCCGCGTTCGGCGCCGGATTCACCTGGGGGGCGACGGTGGTGCGCTGGCCGGCGTGCTGAGAGCCGGCGCTCTGGCTCTGCTGATCGCCGGGCTGGCCGGATGCGCCGGCCAAGCCAGCGGAGGTGGACAGGCGCAGGGCGTATCCGTCGGGGGCGGCAGCGCGACGACGAGCGTCAAGCATCACGAACAGCATCGAGGGAGGCACCGGCCAGCTGCCGGCGCGGAAGCGGCCGGGCTCGTGTTCTCCCGAGCCTCGAACCGGATCGTCCAGGCCCAACCCGCCCCCGGATCGTGTCATGCCATCGGACACGGCCTCTACTCGCGTCCGGATCCGCACTGCACGCCCGGAGCGTTGAATCCGGGGGTGCGGCAGTCGAACATCGATCAGACGATCTGCGTGCCGGGGTGGACCGCCACCGTGCGCCCACCCGAGTCGATCACCGAGACGGAGAAGCGGGCCAGCCTGGCTGCCTACGGGGACACCGGGCCGCTGAGCGACTACGAGTACGACCACTTCGTGCCGCTCGAGCTCGGAGGTGCCACCAACGATCTCCGGAACCTGTGGCCCGAGCCGGGAGCCTCGCCAAATCCAAAGGACACGGTCGAGCTGGATCTTCGCGACCGAGTGTGCAGCGGCCAGCTGTCGCTGGCGCGGGCGCAGCGGGAGATCGCGGCCAATTGGGTGAGGCTGGCGCGCGCGGGCGCCGCCGGGGCCGGGCGCGGCCGAGGCGGGTCGGGCTCGGCCCGCTGCGCCGTCCACGCTGTGTTTAACTCGTCGTACCGCGACTACGACGTCTACGTGAGGTCGAACCAGCCGGACGAGGCGGTCACCGTCACCGGTGCCGGCCGGTCTCGCAGCTGGCACACGGATTCAGCTGGTTCGGCGGACGTCTACTTCTCGGGAGGGTCCGGTGAGCGAATCGCTGTGAGCGTCGGCGTCGCGCGGTGCCGCGGAACGCTCTGAAGTTGCGGCATCGCTTTGGTTGCCGTAGAGTAACCGTTACTCATGAGTAACGAAAGCGATCTGGTCTTCAATGCGCTCGGGGACCCCGTGCGCCGGAGGATCGTCGAGTTGCTCAGGGCCGGTCCCAGCCCGGTGGGCGCGCTGGCCCGGCAGCTTCCCGTCGGCCGGCCGGCCGTCAGCAAGCACCTCAAGGTGCTCACCGTGGCCGGACTCACCGAGAACCACCCCCGAGGGACGTCGAACCTCTACTCACTGCGACCCGAGGGGATGGACGCGGCTCGCCAGTGGCTGACCGAGAACTGGGACAGCGTGCTCGGTGCGTACGCCGCAGCGGCCCGTGATGAGTCGCGGCCTGTCAAATCGAACGGGGGGGAAGCCCGGTGACTGAGATTGCGCCGATATGCCGTGAGATAGTGGTCGAGCTAGAACCGGGTCGCGCGTTTGAGCTGTTCACCGCCCGAATCGGCGACTGGTGGCACACGACGAATACGAGCGGGGCTGGCCTGGGGTTCTGGATCTTTACCGGGAGGCAGCGATGGCGAGCGGGTTGACGCAGAAGGATGAAGCAGACCGGCCCTACACCTGGGTGGCGCTGCAGCACCGGCCCGGGCCTGCGGCCCCGCGCGACGGCAATCTGTTCGAGGCGGCGGGGTTCGGCCAGCACGTGGAATTCCTGGGGCGCATGCAGGCGGCTGGGTATCTGGTGGCGGCGGGGCCGATGCTCGACGCGCTCGGCGAAGGCATGACGATCCTCAGGCTCCCCGGCGAGGGCCGGCTGGCCGAAGCCGAGCGGCTGGCCACCACGGAGGATCTCAGCGTCACCAGCGGGTTCTTCGACGTGTCCGTGCGCCCGTGGCGGGTGGTCATGACCGAGTAGGACCCCTGGCAGACGGGGTGGCCGGCGCGACAGGCGCGTGATGCGCGACCGCCGAACTGGGTAGTAGGCGCTCATCGCGATGCATCCGCACCCGGGAGGCGAGGAATGATCGAAGGTTCCGTGAGCCCTTTCTGGCGACGGCTCATGCTGATAGCCGGCGCGCTGATCGCGCTGGGGATCCATGCCGGCACCGCCAAGGCCTGGCATCCCGGGCCGGCCAAGTACGGGGTGTACGAGGAACGGAACCTGCCCGTGACGATGAGCGACGGCACCGTACTGCGCGTCAACGTCTACTACCCGGCCGTGGCGAACCATCCGGCGCGCGGCCGGTTCCCCGTGCTGCTGACTCAGACGGCATACGGCAAGGACATCGCAGGCAGCGCCAGCGACGTCACCGGAGAGTCTCCCTACCTGATCGAGCGGGGCTTCATCGACGTGGTGGCCGACGTGCGCGGAACGGGCGACTCCGGGGGCCAGTTCGGGTTCTTCGATCCTTCGCAGCAGAGCGATGGCGTGAAGCTCGTTCACTGGGCGGCAAAGGTGCCGCACTCGGACGGCCGGGTCGGCCTGTACGGCGCCTCCTACCTGGGGATTAACCAGCTCCTGACCGTCGGGCGATTGGGACGGCACTCGCCGGTCAAGGCGATCTTCCCGATCGTGTCCGGCACCGACCTCTACCGGGACACAGCATCGGACGGCGGACTGATCGACCTCGAGTTCGGGGGCCTATACGTGGGCTTGACGGGTTCGCTCAACGCCGTCGCCCCGGTGGCGGAGAATCCCTCAGACCCGCTGGACACGTTCGAGGTCGAGCTCCAGCACGTGGCCAACCTGGCCAACTTCGACCTTCCCCTGCTACTCGACACGACCTTCGGCGGGGACCAGGCGTTCGACGGCACGTACTGGCAAGCGCGCAGTCCGATCAACGCGCTCGCGCACGTCGTCCGGAATCGCGTGCCCGCCTACCTGGTCGGCGGCTGGTACGACATCTTCCAGCGCGGAGAACCGCTGAACTTCTCCGGGCTGGAGAACGCCCTCGGGCACCGCTCTGTCTACGCGCCGATGTCCTCACGCCGCCGGTCCAGCAGCCGCTACCAGCTGACGATGGGCCCCTGGTATCACCTGACCGCCGCCAGCCACGACTTCGACCCGACAATGCTGGCCTGGTTTGACCACTGGCTGAAGGGCCAGAGGACGGGGATCACCAGCACCCGGAAGCCCACCCACCTGTATCTGCTCGGCGCCGACCGCTACGTGAACGAGTCCCAGTGGCCGCCTGCGGGGCTCCGGCCCACCACCTGGTTCTTCGGTGCCGGCCGCAGCGGATCGGCCCCCGGTTCCCAGAACGACGGAACGCTGACCCGCGCGCGGCCCACCTCGGGAACGGGCGCCGACCAGATCAGCTGGCTGCCCGCGGACCTCAACTGCTCCCGCGAGCTGGATCAGTGGAGCATGGGCGCGTTCGAGGATGTGGCCGGGCCCAGCAACCCGAACAGCGGCCCGTGCGCGCAGAACGACGCGCTGACTGAAACGGGACCGGGATCACTGACCTACACGACCGCTCCGTTTGGCCGGGCCACGGTGATCGGTGGCCCCGTGGACGCCACCCTGTATGCGAGCTCGACCCGGCCGGAGACCGAGATGGTGGCCACGCTCGAGGACGTGGCACCCGATGGAACCGCCACGCCGATCACCAGCGGAGCGCTCCTCGGCTCACTCCGGGCCGTCGACGCCGCCCGGAGCTGGCGGGTCGCCGGCGGGCGCTACGTGCTGCCTTACCACCCGTACACGGTGGCCTCGGCGCGGGCCGTTCCGGTGGGTCGGGTCACGCGCTTCGATATCGAGATCCGGCCCACGTTTGCCGAGATCGCCGCCGGGCACAGACTGCGCCTGACGGTCACCACGTCTGACCTGCCGACCCTGGTGCCGCCCGAGCCGGACCAGGGAAACTTGCTCGGCGGCAACTATTCGGTCCAGCGCAACGCTGCGTCGGCCTCCTACCTCGAGGTGCTCAGCCGCCCCGCGTCGAAGCTCCACCTGAAGACCCGGTGATGGTCATCGCGCAAACCGGCTGATCAGATCCCGCAACGCGACGGTCCCGCCCACCGCGAGCAGGGGCACGGCCGGGAGCAGGTATCGAAGTCCGAAACCCGCCGTGGCTGAGGTTCCGATGATCAGCAGGAGCGCGGACCCGGAGAACAGGAGGATCTCCCGGCGCCAGGTCGTGCGCAACCCGAGGGCGGCGAGAGAGGCCAGCGCCAGGAGGGCTAGGACCGGCCGAGGGAGGTGAACGACACCGCGGTAGGAGCTCAGGAAGCCCGACGGCGCTCCGACGGAGGGGTGCATGTGCGGCAGCACACGCCGGCGCACCCGCTCGGACTTCGCCTCGTTGGCGGCGGTCCGGGGCAGCGAGGTGGCGCTGATCGAATCAGCGAAGGGGGTAGCACCTGGGGTGAAGTAGCGCAGCACGTCCGAGAAGCTGGCGTCCAGGTACTGGGACGGCTGGTGCTCGATGATCCGATCCGCGAAATCACGTAGCTCCCGGTTGGCGCGCTCCTGCACCTCTCGGTTCTGGTGGCCTCCACGGAACAGCCGGTCGGCCGGAGAGCTGCCGTCCCAGATGTACCAGGTGCCCGCATCCGGGTGGCTCGCCCGCTGGCGAGCCGTCTCGCAAAGTGGCCGCTCGGCGCGCGGGATCCCATCTCCCGGGCACTCGGCGAAGCCGGCCACGCGCCCGTAGAGGGTCCAGCCATCGGACTCGCTGAGGCCGAATACGCCGACATGGGACTGGTAGAGCGCCGCGTAGGCGAGGACAGGAACGGCCAGTGCCAGGAGGAACGCGACCGTGGTGCGCAAGCCGGGGCGAGTCCACACAAGGTAGATCAGGAAGGCGGGCACGGCGAACAGCGCCGCCTCCCGCTCGACCACGGACGCGGCCAGCAGCAGACCGGCGAGCAGCCCCCGCCAGGCGCCGATGCGTTGTTTGGGCTCGGTTCCCCATTCCTGCTGGCCCGGCCAGGCCAGCAGGAGCGCTGCGAGAACGAGCGACAGCGTGAACAGGGTGTCCGGCATCACGTACTGCTCGAGCGTGAGCCGGTAGCCGTCAAGGATGATCAGTGCGGCTGCGAGCAGCGCCGCGACTCTGCCCACCCGCATGCGCAGGAGCACCGCGTAGACCAGGATCCCCAGCACCAGGCCACTCAGGTTCTGGATCGCGATCAGCTCCCGCAGGTCGCGACCTGGGAAAGTGAGCAGGCGGATCAGCACCGCATAGCCGTTGGGGCGCAGGTATGACAAAGAAACGGGATGGCCGGTGAAGGCCGTGAACAGGTATCCCCACGAGTCGCTGAAGAAGAGCGCGGGGCGATACGCGACCATGGCCAGAACGCGCAACACGGCGCCCGCGCCGACCAGAGCGAGGAGGGCGGCGTGCCGGACGAGGAACGACCTTGCCGTGGCGCGCCGGGGCGCGCCACTCCGGGCGCGCCCGACGGGCGGGAGGCTCCTGGTCTCTGTGGCCGGTCGCGCCGTCGTAACGGGCGGGGAGTCTAGGGGCCGCTCGCGCGAATTGGGCCCGCCGCCGATTGATGTCCGCCCAGTGACCTTGACGCGTGACGTGGTTGGAGACAGGATGTGTGCTCGTACGAGCCGCCTTGGCAGGGCTGCCGCCGGCGGCCCGGGCGCCTCGAGCCGATTAGGGAGAGGGCGCATGAAGAGACTGTTCTGCCGACGGGGGCTCAGCGGGGCTCTGGCCATCGCAGCAATGAGCATCGTGGCTCTGCTGGCGACGAGCACCGCTGCATTTGCTGCCTCGGGCAAATGCGCATCGCGCGGCGTACCTAAATCAGGCCGTTTCGGCGGCATCGTTGGGGCCGTGAACCAGCGAACCGGATGCCTGACGGCCAAGGACGAGGCCCTCCAAGCGAATTCCGCCGCGGGCGACACTGCCTCGGGCACGCCGCCGCTGATCTGGCACGGCGGCGCGGTGATGGGTACACCCACGACCGGCCCCCTGGTGATCACGCCGATCTTCTGGCATCCCGCGGGCCACCCGATGTCCTCGGCCTACGAGAGCACCATCACCAAGTATCTATCCGACGTGGCTGCAGCCAGCGGTCGCACGGACAACGTGTTCTCGATCGCGACGGAGTACTCGGGCACCGACGGCACGATCAGTTACCGGGTCAAGCTGGGCTCCCCGATCAACGACACGAACCCGTTGCCGGCGAGCGCCTGCAAGCTCCTGCACGCGGACACGGCGAACATCTACGGAGATGGTTCGGGCTACAACGCCTGTCTTGACGACGCTCAGGTCGTCGCCGAGACGAACAGCGTCGTCTCGGCGAACAACCTGCCGCGGACCCTGTCGCACATATACGTGATCTATCTGCCCAAGCAGGTCGAGTCCTGCTTCAACGCAGGTGAGACGAGCACGGCCAAGAACGCCTGCACGATCAACCACGAGCCGAGCGCGGCGTACTGCGCCTACCACAGCGAGGCTCCGAGCACGACGATCTACGCGAACATGCCCTACCCGATCTACAACTCCGCCGTCGGATATACGTGCGGTAGCGAGTACAACTTCGGGGTTGTCGAGTCACCGACTGGAAATCCCGATGCGGACGTGGAGATCAGCCCCACGAGTCACGAGGTGATAGAGGCAGAGACCGACCCGGACACGCAGTCGGGCTGGTACGACTCCAGTGGCTACGAGATCGGCGACGAATGCGCCTACATCTACGGCACCACGTCTGGCGCGGCCGGGGCGCTCTACAACCAGACGATCAACCGGGACCACTACCTGACCCAGGAGGAGTTCAGCAACACGAGCTTCGCCCAGAGCGGGGGTGGGTGCCTGCAGGGCGAGAATCAGGTGAGCTCGCACCCGTAAGAGGGAACTGATGCGGTGGGGCGGCCCAGAGTGCGTGGACCGCCCCACCCGTCTGCACAGATCGAGTCCGCCGGTTGCCACGCATTAGGATCTGGGCATGACGAGCGACGAGAGCATTGCAGCACGGATCGAGCGCCTGGTTTCGGAGGAGCATCAGCTCCGCCAACGCGAGCAAGCCGACAGCAGCAACGAAGAGCAGCTCGAGACAGATCGGGAGCGCCTGCGTTCGGTCGAGGTCGAACTCGATCGCTGCTGGGATCTGCTCCGCCAGCGCCGGGCCAAGGAGGAGTTCGGGCAGGACCCCGAAGACGCCCAGGTCCGCGACGCTGACACTGTTGAGCGTTACCGGCAGTAGCGGAGTCGGACGTCGGCCGGGCATACCTGCGCCGCCGCACGTGTCGGCCACGCCCCGGGTGACCAGACCTCAAAGTGGGCGATCCAGGACTCGAACCTGGGACCTCTTCCTTATCAGAGAAGCGCTCTAACCGACTGAGCTAATCGCCCGGGTCTGCGCCCGAGCGGGCCGCAGCGCGAGCAATCTTAGCGGCCGGTCGCCGGGTCCCGAAGCGAGTTGTGGCGGGCTCAGCTACCTGTGTCAGCGGGATCTCCGAGCCACGCGATGAGCGCCGCTCGGGCAAAGCGCCAGTCGTCTCCGATCCTCCGCCCCGGGACGTTCCCGGAGGCGGCAGCTGCCTCCAGAGCGCCCGCGGGGAGGCGGAGCAGGGCGGCGGCCTCCTCCAGGGTCAGGACATCAGGGAGCGTCTCCCGAAGGGCTATCCGGCCGACTACGGTGCCCTGGTCGTCGAGGTGCTCACGCACCGCGTCTTCGACGATCTGGCGCTTGGTCCGGCCGGACGTGGCGACTGCCCTCTCCAGCCGGCGACTCGGCTCGGCGGCCAACCGGACGTACAGGGGGACCTGTTCTGAGGGCATATCATAAACGATATCAGCTGATATCGGCACCGTCATATGGGCCCCACCCGGGGCGTCAGGTCGTTGAACGGAGGCGATTCGCCAGCTCGAGCGCCTCGTCCACGGACCCGAAGCTGATGCGCACCGAATAGCCGGATCCGGAGGCTCGAACCTCCAAGTCCCTCCCCAGCGCCGGCCCGAGTGAGTCGGCGATGCGCTCTATTGCCTCCTGGCGGTCTGGGTGCGGCTCCTTCCGAGCGGCGGGGCGGCGAGAGGAGGCGGCGGCACCCTGTCGGGCGCGTCGCTCCAGCTCCCGCACCGACCAGCGCTCGCTGGCGGCGCGGCGGGCCAGCGAACGGCGTTCGGACTGATCGGCACTCAGCAGCAGAGCACGACCGTGGCCCTCTGAGAGCTGGCCGTCCTCCAGAAGCTCGAGGACCTCGTCTGGAAGCTCGAGTAGGCGGAGCAGATTGGATACGGCCACCCGGCTCCGTCCAACCCTCAGCCCGACCTCCTCACGCGTGAGGCCGAGCTCCTCCACCAGAGCGGCGCAGGCGCGAGCCTCCTCCACCGGATTGAGATCCTCGCGTGCCATGTTCTCGATCAGGGCCAGCTCCAGAGAAGCCGCGTCGTCCTCATGGCGCACGATCGCCGGAATCCGTTCGAGATCGGCCATCTGAGCCGCCCGCCACCGGCGTTCGCCGGCGATCAGCTGGTATTGACCCAGGGAATCGGGGCGGACCAGGACCGGCTGGATGACCCCACGGGCGCGAATCGATTCCGCGAGAGCGAGCAGCTGTTCCTCGTCAAAGTGGCGCCTCGGCTGGCGAGGGTTGGGGCCGATCGCCTCAACGGGCAGCTCGCGCAGCTCCTCCGGCTCATCCCGCGGCGCCACCGCGAGAATCGCCGCCAGACCCCGACCCATTCCGCGCTGTGGTTCAGCCACGGGCCGCCACCTCCTTGGCCAATTCGAAGTACGCGTCTGCACCCGCGCAATGCGGGTCATGATGAATCACCGGCTTGCCGAAGCTGGGGGCCTCGCCCACGCGGATATTGCGCGGAATCACCGTGCGGAACACCTGGGAGGGGAAGTGCTGGCGGATCTCTCGCTCCACGTCTTGCGCCAGGCGGGTCCGGACATCGAACATGGTCAGCAACATCCCGGCGATGGTCAGCCGCGGATTGAGCTCGCGCTGGATCAGCGAGAGAGTGTCCAGCAGCCCCGCCAGACCCTCGAGCGCGAAGTACTCGGCCTGGACCGGGACGATCACCTTGTCGGCGGCCACCAGCGCGTTCACCGTCAACGGACCCAACGAGGGAGGGCAGTCCAGGAAGGTGAACGCATAGCGCTCCCGCACGCCGGACAGCGCCTGCTTCAGGCGCGTCTCCGACCCAGGAATTCGTGGCAGCTCCATCGTCGCGCCGGCCAGATCCGGCCCCGCGGGGGCGACCCAGAGGTTCGGATGACCGGCCTGAACCACGATGTCCTCGAGGCGCGCGGCCCCGCTCAACACGTCGTAGACCGTCACCTCGCGGTCTTTGGGGAGCCCCAATCCGACGGTGGCATTGCATTGCGGATCGATGTCCACGAGCAGTGCCTCGTAACCCGCTTCCGCCACACAGGCGGCCAGATTCACCGCCGTGGTCGTCTTACCGACCCCGCCTTTCTGGTTGGCGATCGCGTAAATCGTGCCCATCGCACCTGAAGCTATCGAGATGGGCAGACGCAGGACGTCTAGCGACGCAAACCCAGGGGACGCTTCTCCGCCATCCCGGGCCGGCGTGGGAATCGCCCAGGGGTTTCGCTCACCTTGGACATCACATGAAGGTGGCGGTGGCGCGCGCCTGGAAATGGCTGCACTTCCAGGGGTTCCAGCACTTCCAGTCCGAGGAGCTCGCCCGCACGTCCGGCGCGAGCCTCGGCCACCACATCGCGCTTACCGCGCCACGCCACCAGCGATCCGCCGACGCGCAGGAGGGGTGCGGCGTATTCGGCGACCACGTCCAGGTCGGCCACGGCCCGCACTGTCACCAGGTCGCTGTCCGCTCTTCCCGGCCGCCAGCTCTCGGCCCGGTCGGCCACCACGGTCGCGTTGGTCAACCCACACTCCTCCACTGCACGGGAGATGAAGGATGCCTTCCGGTGGTTGCTCTCCAGGAGTGTGTACTGACTCCCCGGCAGGGCAAGAGCCAGTGGCAGACCGGGCAGTCCCGCACCACTGCCCAGATCGATGGCGTTACTCGCGGATCGCACCATGTCCAGCTCGAGGGCCACGAGGGAGTCGGCCAGGTGGTCGTCAAGGATCCGATCGGGATCCCGGACGGCGGTGGGGGCCAGCGGATCGAAAGCCAGCAACTCCACCAACCTGGTGAACGCAGGCACGAGCGTCTGAGAAAGCCGGAATCGATTGAGTAGTCGCGCCAGCGACTCAAGCGTCGGCTGAGGAAGTGTCTCCCGGGTCATGATCTGCTGTCCTCGGCCCACGATCTGGAGCGCCCAGGCGACGCTCGCGCTCTATATATCCGCTGTATCGGCGGCACATCTCGGTCAGGCGCCCGGTCGCGTGACCATCGATCTCGTGGCGCAACTCCTGTTCCAGGATCGGTAGCACGTCATCCACCAGCGCCCGCCCCCGTGCCATCCACTGGTAATAGGAACGTCCGCCGTGGTGGTAGGGACCGTAGAGGCGTGTACGAGGGAATCGGTCCATCAGCCAGCGAAACAGGGCCTCGTGGCGGGTGTGCATGCGCAACGTAACCTGCGGCTGCTTTCCGTCTCCGCCGAACGATCCCTCGCCCACGAGCAGACCGATCAGCAGTCCGCGATCGAAATCGGAGAGCTCAGCCATGAAGATGTGGAGGTAGCTCGGTCATCATCGGCAACCTGACTCGCCCCTCCCTTGTTTCACCGTAGAGAAAAACGTGAAACGTTCAGTCGACCAGTGGGGCCACGACCAGATGTCTGTTCGGCTCCTGGCCTTCGCTGTATGTCTCGATATCGCGCCTCGTCTTGAGGTGCTCATGGACAACCTTCCGCTCCAGCGCCGGCATCGGGTCAAGTGACACGTTCCGGCGCTCCCGGAGCGCCGCCTCTGCAGCCTGGTCTGCCGCAGATCTCAGGCTGACCGCGCGTCGCTCGCGATAGCCGCCGGCGTCGACCGACACCTGTTTGCGCGCCCCGCCACCGCGGAACGCGATCCGGTACGCCAGATGCTGGATCGCATCAATCACCGCGCCATGGTGACCGATAAGAAAGCCGAGATCCTCGCCCACATAGCGGCCCTCAATGGCCTCCGGGGTCTCTTCGACCTCCACGTCCGCCACCAGGTCGAACCCGTCGGCGATGCGGGTGAGCAGATCCTCCACTGCGCTGGCCGGCGCCGCGTCCAAATCGGTCACCTCCGTCGTCCTGAGCGCTTCTTCTTCTTTCGCGGGGAGCGTGGCGGAGCTGTGGTGCGAGTCTGGGCCTGCCCCTTCTGGGGGGCAGCGGGCTCCTCCGTCTTCAGGCGTCCGCGCAGGAGTCCGCCCAGGCCTCCCCCCAGGCCTCCGCCCGGCGAGGCGCCATTCCCGCCCTTGTCGGTGGCGCCCGCCGCCGACCGTTTGGAAGGAGATGGGGTCACAGAGGGGCCGGCCCGCCCGTTGCCGGTGGTGACGGAGCCGCCGCCCCCCGCGACAGCCGGCGCCGGTGTGACGACGGGAGCCAGGCGGCGCCGCAAGATGAACTGCTGTCCCATCGTCCACGTGTTCGTGGTGATCCAGTACAAAAGCAGCCCGGCCGGGAACCGGAAGATGAAGAACACGAAGATCAGCGGCATGAACAGCATGATCCGGCGCTGCGTGCGGTCCATCGTCGGGGTGGCCATCATCAGGCTCGAGGCCAGCTGCGTGCCCACATACAGGACCATCAGCACGATCAGGACGACCCCGTGTGCGGTGTTCGTCAGGTCATTGATGAACAGGAACGACGCGCCTGGGGCGTTACCGCAAGGTTGCTTGCCGGCGGCGGCGACCAGCGAGACGTGATGAATGGTGGCGTAGTGCTGGAGGACGTTTGGACAGATGTCCTTGCGCAGGTTCTGGCGCAGCATGTAGTACAGCGAGATGAACACCGGCAACTGCAGGACCATGGGGAGGCACGAGCCCAGCGGATTGACGTTGTTCTCCTTGTAGAACTTCATCAGCTCCTGTTGCTGGCGCTGCTTGTCGTCCTTGTATTTGGCCTGCACCTGCTTGAGCTGAGGCTGCAGGCGCTGAAGAGCCTGCATCGAGTGGAACTGCTTGACGGTCAGCGGCAGCAGCACCAGCCGCATCGCCACGGTCAGCAGAACGATCGACCAGCCCCAGGGAGCCCCGACGGTGTGGTGGAAGAACTGCAGCACCGACTCGAACACGTCGATCAGTGGCTGGAAGATGTTGGCGAGGAAGAGCATGGTCAGGCGCTCGCCGCCGGCGCGCGCGGTTTGAACAGCCGCTGGGCATCGATCGGGTCGAAGCCACCGCGGCTCCACGGGTTGCAGCGCAGCAGCCGCCACCCGGCCAGGACGAGCCCACGGAGTATGCCGAATGTCGTTATCGCCTGTACCGCGTACTCCGAGCAGGACGGGTAATACCGACACCGCTGGCCAATCACGGGAGACAGCAGGCGCTGGTATCCGCGGATCGGGAGAACCGCCAGGACGCGCAGCCACCTCATGGCGCCGGGTCCTCCCGGGCCGGGGCCGCCTCAGCCATGTCCAACCTCATCTGGTCTGGCATGCGTGAGATCAATTCGGCGAGCGCCGACCTGATCCCGTGCAACCCCTCGCGTTCTGCGAGCTCGCCGGCAGGCGGGCGAGCGATCACCACCGCATCGCTTCCGGTTGGCAGCCGGGAAGCCTCGGACGCAAAAGCTTCCCGCAAAAGACGTTTAACTGTATTTCGGTCTACTGCACCGCCCACCTTTCGGGAAACGGACAGCCCGAGGCGAGGCTCCTCGTCGCCGCCCGAACGGGGGAATACGTAGAGGACCAACTCGCGCCCGGCCTGGGACCGGCCATTCCGCATAACCCGGTCGAAGTCGGCGCTCCGTGACAGTCGCCCACGCCGCGGCGAACGTGCGCCCGCCACGGGACCGCTCACACCGTCAGGCGCTTGCGGCCCTTGTCTCGGCGACGCTTGAGGGTCTGCCGGCCGGCTCGCGTGCGCATCCGAGCGCGGAAGCCGTGTGTACGTGCGCGCTTGCGCTTCTTGGGTTGGTAGGTGCGCTTCATGGGAAGGTGACCCGCGGAGGTCTGGCTGAGTATACGCAGGCCCGGGTCGGCGTCCCGAAGCGCACCGGGGGCGGGGCCGATAGGTCCAGGGCGAGTCTTTTTCTCGCGCTTTGCGTCAACGAGCGTCCGGCGTCCGTCTGAGCCCCATAACCGTTGTTATATTCGCTCGCTCGGGCTGCTTTGCCCGAGCCTCTCGTATATGAACTATCGACTCCCGGACCAAGGAGCCGCTTGGAGCTGCCCGCGCAACTCGAGCTCACGCCTGCCTGGCACGAGGTACGTGCCGCTCTCCGACGGGCCGTCGGTGACACCACCTATGACGTCTGGTTGGCGGCGCTCGAACCGCGGACCTGGGATGGCGCCGTCCTGGTGTTGCAGGCGCCCCCCGCCACCCAGCGGTGGGTAGCCGAGAGATTCGGCCGCGTCCTCGAGCGATCCACTCAGGCGGTGCTGGGAGAGTCCGCCCGCGTAGCGTTCGCGGGAGACCCGGCTGAACCCGCCCGCCGAGGCCTGACCGTTGCCCCCACCCACCGGGAGGACCGGCCCTGGGGAGACAGCCCGCTGATCCCCCGGTACACGTTCGAGCAGTTCATCATCGGGGACGGAAACCGGCTGGCCCACGCCGCGGCCCTAGCCGTCGCCGAAGCTCCGGGAGAGGCTTACAACCCACTCTTTCTGCACGCACCACCCGGCCTGGGCAAGACGCACCTCCTCCACGCCATCGGTCACTACATAAGCGCCTTTCAACCCGGCCGGATCGTGCGCTACGCGACAGTTGAAGCGTTCACCAACGGCTTCATCGCTGCCCTGAACAACAAGGCCCTCGAGCGGTTCAAGCACCTGTACCGGGATGCGGACGTCCTGCTCATCGACGACGTTCAGTTCCTGGCAAGCAAGGCGAAGACGGAAGAGGAGTTCTTCCACACGTTCAACGCCGTGTACGACTCGGGGCGCCAGCTCGTTGTCACCTGCGACCGCCTGCCGCGCCAGCTCGTAGGCATAGAGCAGCGGCTGTGCGAACGCTTCGAGGCCGGCCTGGTCGCCCAGCTGACCTCCCCAGATCGAGCAACCCGTATCGCCATCCTTCGCAAGCGTGCCGCGCTGGACCGGGTGCATGTCGTCGACGAGGGCGTCCTCGAACTCATCGCTGACCGAGTGACCGACAACGTGCGCTCGCTGGAGGGGGCGCTGATCCGAATCGTGGCGCTGCACTCCCTGACCGGCCGGGCGATCGACATGACCCTGGCCAAAGAGGTGCTCGACGACATGCACCCGGCTCGTGAGGCGGGCATCAACGTGGAGCGCATCCAGGAGACCGTCGCCGCGCACTTCGGCATCACCGTCGCCGAGCTCACCGCCTCCAGTCGGGCTATACGAGTCTCGTGGCCGCGTCAGCTGGCCATAGAGCTGAGCCGGGAGCTCACCCAGGAACCTCTGCAGGCAATCGGGCGCGCCTTTGGCGGGCGCAACCACGCCACCATCCTCCACGCCTGCCGGCGCGTGCGAGAACGCGTGAGGGTCAGCCACGAGGACCAGGCGGAACTCGAGCTCCTCCGGGGCCTGCTTACGTGAGCTCCGTGTCGACCGGGGTTATTGACACACTGGAGTGTCGCTCGCCATCGATCACATCTCCTGCAACCTCCGCAGAAAACCTCGGTTCTCCACAGCCCTTCCTTCCCTCTATGACTTCTACATCTGATCTGAGGTATTCATCGTGAAGATCTCCCTGACGCGTGAGGCGCTTCTCTCACAGCTCCAGACCGTCACACGCGTCGCCTCGACTCGCAGCGCGATTCAGGCGCTGTCTGGCGTCCAGCTCACAGCCAGCCAGTCGTTGTGCGAGCTACGCGCCACCGATACGGACGTGAGCCTCCGGGTTCCGCTTGAGGCCCAGGTGGAGCGCGAGGGGAACGTCGTCCTGCCGGCTCGCCTACTTCTCGATGTGGCGCGTTCGCTTCCTGATGCACAGGTGTCCCTGGAGCTGCGCCCGACCCACCAGGACGTGGAGGTGGTGTCCGGGAACGCCACCTTCGACATCCGGACTCTGCATGCGGAGGACTTTCCCCCATTCCCAGAACCTGACCCTGCTTCAACGGTGACTGTCCCCGCCCAGGCGTTCGTCACGACGGCGCTCAAGGTGGCCGGTTCGGCCTCACGCGACGAGACGCGTCCGGTGCTGACGGGAATCCTCGTGTCGGCGAGCGGTAGCGAGGTGCGTATGGTGGCCACCGATTCCTACCGGCTCAGCGTGAAGCAGACGGCACTGGATAACTCACTTTCCTCCGGCTTCGAGGTGAATGTGCCGGCTCGCGCACTACAGGAGCTGGGGCGGATCGCATCGCACGCGGAGGATGAGGATCTGCAGGTCAGTGTGCGGCAGAACCAGGTCGTGTTCGTACTCGGCCAGGTGGTCCTTTCCTCCCGCCTCATCGACGGTCAGTTCCCGAACTACCGCCAGCTGCTTCCGGAGTCATTCGAGCACGAGCTCCGCATCGCCGGGCCCGAGCTCCGCGACGTTGTGCGCCGGATCAGCCTCCTGGCGCAGAAGAACGCGCCCCTGCGCCTGGCCTTCCAGCCGGGCGAGCTGACGGTGTCCGCCCAAACGCCTGACATCGGAGAAGCTCGGGAATCACTCCCGGTCAGCTTCCAGGGAGAGCCGCTGGAGATCGGATTCAACCCGGAATTCCTCCGGGATGGTCTGGAGGCGATCGAGGAGGGCGACGTGATCGTGAAGCTGATCAGTCCCCTCCGGCCAGGCTTGTTGGAGGCGGCCGATGAGAGCGGATTCCTCTACCTGATCATGCCGATCCGTCTCAACGTCTGACCAATCCGCCATGCCGGTGACGACGGTCTCCATGCGGAACTTCCGCAGCTATGAGGCGGCCACCGCCCATCTCGATCCAGACCTGACCGTTCTCACCGGCCCCAACGGCGCCGGCAAGACCAACCTCCTGGAGGCCGTCTACTACGGCTGCACCGGTCGCTCGTGCCGCACGACCAATGACCGCGAGGTGGTGAAATTCGGCGCCCCGGCGACTCGAGTGGTGGTGGGCTTTGACTCCTCTTCCGGTCAGCACGAGATAGCGGTTGGCTTCGCTCCCGGCGAGGCAAAGCGGATGACGCTCGATGGGGCGAACATCGAGCGCCTCGTGGAGTCTTCCGCGCGCCCACTGGTGAGCGTCTTTCTGCCTGACCGCCTCGGGCTGATCAAGGGGCCGCCGGCGCTTCGGCGCTCACATATCGATCAGGTCGTCACGGCTCTGTGGCCTGCCCGCGCCGGCTCACGTCGCGCCTATTCCGAGACCCTCGCGCAGCGCAACGCCCTGCTGCTCCGTGTCCGGAGCGGCCAGGCCAGCCGGAGCGGCCTGGCCGCATGGGACGCCCAACTGGCCGAGCACGCACTGGCGCTGATGGATGACCGCCGCCAGGCAATCGAACGCACCACGGAGGACTTCGTCCGAATGTGTGGTCTATTGGGACTGGACGGCGATCCAGCGCTCAGCTATCGACCCCGCTCGCGGGCCGCTGATGCGGCGACGTTCATCGGGGAGCTCCAGGAGCGTCTTGAGGGCGATCTGGACCGGGGCTTCACCGGCCATGGCCCCCACCGAGACGACATGTCATTGAGTCGCCTGGGCCGAGAACTCCGCACGTACGGCTCCCAGGGCCAGCAGCGGCTGGCCCTCCTGGCCCTCCTATTGGCCGAGCGTGAGGTCATCGGGCGGCTTCGCGGCGCTCCACCGTTGCTACTGCTGGACGACGTGATGAGCGAGCTGGATGGTTCCCGCCGGGCGTCCTTGGTAGCTCTGCTGCGCGACCAGCCTGGACAGGCGCTGATCACCACCACCGATCTCGATCAGGTTCCCGGGGTTCTGGGATCGGCTGTGAGCCGGCTCGGCGTGGCCGGCGGGGGTCTCCTGCAGCCGCTGAGTGAGGCGGCATGACCCTGCACCGCCGCACCCCACGAGCGCTGTCGAATGCTCTGGAGCCGCTTCGTGAGGCCTGGGCTCCGGATACGTTGCTGAGCGAAATCCAACGGTGGTGGCCCGAGGTGGTGGGGTTGGCCATCGCCACCGAGGCCACGCCCGCCGCAGAGCGCGGAGGGGTGCTCACGGTGAGCTGCTCAGGCGCAGTTTGGGCCCAAGAGCTAGACCTCATGGGACCCACGATTCTGGGCCGTCTCAATCCCCGATTGCAGCGGGGGCAAGTAGCTCGCCTGCGGTGCCTGTCGAGCGGCTGACCTGCCGCCGCAAATGTTGCCATTTTGCAGGGAAAAGGAACCTGTCGTCGGAGCGGTTCTGAAGGCCGCCTGTGCTATCCTTCACTACACAGCTCTTGACGCCCCGGCGCGCCTCCGTGCGCGCGGAACCGAGGCGTCTCGATGTCAATCGGAGGATCGTTGACTAACGACAACGGCGCGAACGACCGCGCCAACGCACAACCAAGCTACGACGCCAAGGACATCACCGTCCTGGAGGGTCTGGAGGCGGTTCGCAAGCGGCCCGGCATGTACATCGGGTCGACCGGCCCCACCGGTCTTCATCACCTCGTCTACGAGATTGTGGATAACTCTGTTGACGAGGCGCTGGCTGGTTACTGCGATGCCGTCTCGGTCGTGATTCATCCAGACAACTCAGTGACTGTCTCCGACAACGGTCGTGGGATCCCGGTCGGGACCATGGAGAAAGAGCAGCGCCCGGCGCTCGAGGTGATCATGACCGTGCTGCATGCCGGGGGCAAGTTCGGCATGGGCGGCGGCTACAAGGTCTCAGGCGGGCTGCACGGTGTCGGCGCGTCGGTCGTCAACGCACTGTCCGAGGAGTTGACCGTCGAGGTGCGCCGAGACGGTTACCGCTGGACCCAGACCTATCGGCTGGGAAGGCCGCAGGCCCCCCTGGCCAAGGGCGAGCCCACCAAGGACACGGGAACGATCACGACGTTCCTTCCGGACGCAGAGATCTTCGAGACGCTCGAATTCGACTTCCACGTCCTCGAGGAGCGTCTGCGCGAGACGGCGTTCCTGACCCGGGGCCTGCGGCTCAGCATCATCGACGAGCGCAGCGGCGGTCACCGGGCCGAGTTCCACTACGAAGGCGGGATCGTCGACTTCGTGAAGCACCTCAACGCCAACAAGGAACCGATCCAGCGCAAGGTGATCGACTTCTCCGGCGAGAGTGAGGAGGGTGTCGTCGAGGTGGCCATGCAGTGGAACTCCTCCTACCAGGAATCGGTCTTCTCCTTCGCCAACAACATCAACACGCGCGAGGGCGGCTCGCACATGAGCGGCTTCCGCTCGGCGCTCACCGGCGCGCTCAACAAGTACGCCCGGGAGAAGGGCGAGCTCAGGGAGAAGGACGACAACCTGACCGGCGAGGATGTCCGCGAAGGTCTCACCGCGGTCATCTCCGTGAAACTGGCCGACCCCCAGTTCGAAGGCCAGACGAAGACCAAGCTGGGCAACCCGGGAATGGCCGGCTTCGTTCAGTCTGTGGTCAACGCCCGTCTGGCCGAGTTCCTGGAGGAGAACCCCCAGGACGCGCGCGCCATCATTCGCAAGGCTGTCTCCGCCGCCCAGGCCAGGGCGGCGGCCCGCAAGGCACGTGACCTCACTCGTCGCAAGTCGGCGCTGGAGAACTCGACCCTGCCGGGCAAGCTGGCGGACTGCTCGGTGAAGGATCCATCCCTGGCTGAGCTGTTCGTCGTCGAGGGTGACTCAGCGGGAGGCTCCGCCGTGGATGCGCGGGACCGCAACACCCAGGCGATCCTGCCGTTGCGAGGCAAGATCCTCAACGTCGAGAAGAGCCGAATCGACAAGGTGCTCAGCAACACCGAGGTGCAGGCGCTGATCACCGCGGTCGGAACCGGCGTGCGGGACGAGTTCGACATCACCAAGGCGCGCTACCACAAGGTGGTGCTGCTGACCGACGCCGACGTCGACGGCGCTCACATCCGGACATTGGCGCTGACGCTTCTGTTCCGGGAGATGCAGCCCTTGATCGAAGCCGGCTATGTGTATATCGCCAAGCCGCCGCTGTATCGGCTGACGCGCGGGCAGAAGCATCGCTACCTGGAGCGCGAGTCGGATCTGGAGGAGCTCCTGCTCGGTGACAAGTTCGAGAAGATCCAGGTCTTCGACCGCTACAACAAGCAGTTCAAGCTGACCGACGCGCGCTGGAAGCGGCTCTCGCGTCTGCTCAAGCAGTACGAGGGCTGGGGGGCAGCGCTGAGGACGGCACACGGGCACGGCGTGGTCTCGTTCATCGAGCAGGCCCGCCTGCTGGACGAGAACATCACCGACGTCCCGGCGCTGTTGAAGCTGGTCTCCCGCGATGGCGATGAAGCAGACACCTTCTCCTGTGAGCTGGTCCGCGAAACCGAGACGGAGGTCGTCGTCCGCACGATCGAGCGTCGTACCGGGTTGGCCACCACCCATCACGTTCGCCGCTCTGCGCTGGAGGCCAACGAATACCAGCGCCTGGCCAGCGTTCACAGAGAGATCGTGGAGCTCGCCGGCTCGCCCGCCTTCAGCATCCGGCTGGGTGACAACACGGCCGAGGCGCACTCGTTCACGGAGCTGCACGACGCCATCCTCGACGTGGCCCAGAAGGGCGTCCAGTACTACCGCTTCAAGGGGCTGGGCGAGATGGATCCCGACGAGCTGCGTGAGACCACAATGGATCCAGCCTCGCGCACTCTGGTGCGGGTGACGATGGAGGACGCTGCGTCGGCCGACCTCGTCTTCTCGATGCTGATGGGCGATCAGGTGGAGCCACGGAGAGCGTTCATCGAGGACAACGCTCGCCTGGTCACCAACCTCGACGTCTAGGAGGGAGGACCCAGTCTCATGGCAACTATGGACACGATCGGCGGCGGCAACATCGAACCTCGCGGGCTCGAGGAGGAGATGCGCTCTGCGTATCTGGACTACGCGATGTCCGTCATCGTCGGGCGTGCGTTGCCCCGGGTGGAGGACGGCCTGAAGCCGGTCCACCGGCGCGTGCTCTACGTGATGAACGAGATGGGCCTGCAGCCCACTCGCAAGCACGTCAAGTGCGCCCAGATCGTCGGCGAGGTGATGGGCAAGTACCACCCGCACGGCGATTCGGCGATCTACGACACGCTGGTCAGGCTCGCCCAGTCGTTCTCGATGCGCTACCCGCTGGTCGACGGTCACGGCAACTTCGGCAACGTCGACGGTTATTCGGCGGCGGCGATGCGCTACACGGAGGCGCGGCTCTCCCGCCTGGCTACCGAGATGCTGCGGGACATCGACCAGGACACGGTCGATTTCGTACAGACCTACGACGGAGGCACGCAGGAACCGGTGGTGCTTCCGTCCCGCTTCCCCAACCTGCTCGTCAACGGCAGCTCAGGGATCGCCGTGGGCATGGCCACGAACATTCCGCCGCACAACCTGCGGGAGGTGATCGCCGCCACGATCGCGTACATGGATGACCCGACGATCGACGTCGACGGGTTGATGCGCCATATCAAGGGTCCGGATTTCCCCACCGCCGGCACGATCCTGGGACGCGAGGGGATTCGCGACGCCTACGCCACCGGCCGGGGCCGGGTACGCGTTCAGGCCAAGGCACACATCGAGCCGATCGGCCAGGGCAAGGAGGCGATCATCGTCACCGAGTTGCCCTACCAGGTCCGCAAGGGCGGTGACGGTGGACTGATCCTGAAGATCCGAGACCTCGTGGTGGACAAGAAGATCCCGGAGATCACCGACCTGCGGGACGAGTCCGACCGCAACGGAATGCGGATCGTGATCGAGCTCAAGCGCGACGCCATCCCAAAGGTCGTGCTGAACAAGCTCTACAAGCACACCCCGATGCAGACCACCTTCGGGGTCAACGTCGTCGCCTTGGTGGACAACGTCCCGCGGACGCTCTCCCTGCGCGAGCTGATCGGCCACTATGTCGACCACCAGCGGGACATCATCGTCCGCCGCACCAAGTACGAGCTGCGCCGCTCCGAGGAGCGCGCCCACGTGCTCGAGGGCCAGCTGATCGCTCTCGACAACCTCGACGAGGTGATCGCGCTGATCCGTGGCTCGCGCACCGCGGAGGAAGCTCGCCAGGGCCTGGTCGACCGCTTCGACCTCACGGTGATCCAGGCCGAGGCCATCCTTCAGCTGACACTGCGCCGCCTGACCGCGCTCGAGGCGGACAAGATCAAGCAGGAGCACGCGGACCTGGTCGAGCGGATCAAGGAGCTGCGCGAGATCCTGGGCGACGAGTCCAGGGTGCTGGCGCTGATCAGGGACGAACTCAACGAGATTGCCGAAACCTACGGGGACGAACGGCGGACGGAGATCACACACGCCGAAGGCGAGATCGACATCGAGGATCTGATCGCCGATCAGCAGATGGTCATCTCCATCACGCACTCCGGCTACATCAAGTCACTGCCACTGTCCACCTACCGCCAGCAGCGGCGCGGCGGTGTCGGCGTCACCGGGATGGACATGAAGGACGACGACTACATCGAGCACCTGTTCGTGTCCTCCACGCACGACTACCTGTTGTTCTTCACCAACCGAGGCAAGGTGTACCGGCAGAAGGTCTACGACCTGCCCGAGGCCTCACGCACGGCCAAGGGCCGTGCGCTGGTCAATCTGCTGCCGCTCCGCGAGGGCGAGCGGGTGCAGTCCGTGCTCGCCACCCGCGACTTCACCGAAGGCAGGTATCTGGTTTTCGCGACCCGCAACGGTCTCGTCAAGAAGACCGAATTCATCGCCTACAACACGCCGATCAAGGCGGACGGGATCATCGCCATCAACATTCGCGAGGACGACGAGCTGATCGCCGTGCGGCGGACCAGCGGCCACGACGACATCATCATGGTCTCGCGCTCTGGGCAGGCGGCACGGTTCAGCGAGAGTCAGGTTCGCGCCATGGGCCGGGACACCAGCGGCGTGCGCGGCATGAACGTCTCCCAGAAGGGCAACGCCGTGCTGGCCATGGACGTGGCTCGCGACGATCAGGAGCTCTTGGTGGTCACCGAGAACGGCTACGGCAAGCGGACGCCGATCGCCGACTACCCCGTCAAGGGTCGCGGCACGATGGGCGTCAAGACGATCACCCTGACCGAGAACAAGGGCGCTCTGGCCGGGGCGCTCGTCGTCCGGGAGCACCAGGAGCTGGTGTTCATCTCCCAGAACGGCATGGTCCAGCGCACCTCTGTGCGCGGCATCAACCGCTACGGGCGAGCATCACAGGGGGTCAAGGTGATGAACATCCGAGACGACGACCAGGTCAGTGCCGTGGCCCTGGTGGTGGAGTCCGAGGCCCAGACGGCGGCCCAGGTGATCGAGGACCAGGCCGACGGTGATGGCTCGACGACCGTGGTCGAGCGCACCCTGGACGATCTCGAGCTGGGCGAGCCCGAGGCCGAGACTCAGTCAGACGAGCCTGACGTCGAGCCTGAGACGGACACCGAGGACTGAGCCCGCTCGGGCTCGACGTCGGCTCTGATCAGCGAATACAAATTCAGGTCGACTCGCCCGGGATGCGCCTCGCAGGCGCTGCGCTTCATGCCCTCCAGGGTGAACCCGGCTCGGACGGCGACGCGGTTGGAAGCGACGTTGTCCGGCGCGGCCAGCAGCTCGACCCGCTCCATCCCCTGCCCGAACGCCCAGAGCGCGAGCGCCCGAGCCGCCTCCTGGACGTAGCCACGGCCGCGGTGCTCGGGCACCCCCCAGTATCCGACCTCGGTGACGAGGTCTCTCCAGTCGGTCCTCTTGAGCAAGATCGAGGCGACGAGATCATCTGACTCTCGAAGGGCGACGGCGCACCGAATCCCGGCACCGCTGAGCCGCAGGGCCTCGCTCCCGGTGATGTACTCGCGTGCATCGTGGAGCCCATAAGGCTGAGGCAGCCTAGGAAGCCAGTACTGGGTGAGCGCGTCGCTGCAACCCCGGACGACCGCATCCGCGTCCTCGTCCCGCAACGGGCGCAGCCGGAGGCGCTCCGTCCCCAGCATGACGGCCGGGAACTGTTCACCTGCCGTCACGCGGCGTAGCGCCGAGCCGCCGCGGCTCGAGCCCGCGCTGCCTCCCGCTCGCGGTCCTTCGGCGGTGCGCTCGTCTGCAGATCGTTGAGCAGGCGAGCCGAGATGGCAGCCACCTCGCGCACGGCACGCTCGAACGATTCCTGATTGACCTGTGAGGGCTTGGTGAAGCCGCTGATCTTGCGCACGTACTGGAGGGCGGCGGCGTCGACCTCCTCCGGGGTGGCAGGCGGCTCGAAGTTGTAGAGAGTTCTGATATTGCGACACATGCCCTGAAGCCTAATGGTCAGGTTCGGCAGCGGCGTATTCGCCTCATGAACGACCCGAGGGGCGCCGTCGACGAACGGCGCCCCTCGAGGAACTTCGTTTGGCTGGCAACTCACGCTGGCCTTGGTACTCCGCCGGAGGGACTAGACCGGCAGCCAGACGTGCGGTGTCGCGGGTTGGACTCCGCTAAGCGGGGTCAGCCTCCGACCTAGCGGCCGGACACCTCCAGGGTCCCGCAAGAACTGTCAAACAAGCTCGGACCACCTCCTTTCTCTGGTGAAGGCAGCTTAGCGAATAGGGGTGACGCCCTGACACGCTTGTTCCGGGGTCGCCAGCGTGGCCTTCCCGGCGCCCCAGCGCTCCTCGATGTGACGCCAGCGCCAGATCGCCACCGCCACCAGCCAGGTGACCACGAAGAGGCCGACGATCAGGTAACCGAGGGTGCCGAAATCCAGGCCTCGCACCCAGTTCCACACGCCACCGTCCCAACCCAGCTTGTGCGACAGCACCTGAGCGAACTCGATCGTCCCGATCAGGAGGGCGACGATCACCGACAGGGCTGTGACCGAGATGTTGTAGTAGACCTTCCGCGCCGGGCTGGCGAACGCCCAGTCGTAGGCCTTGCTCATGACGACGCCGTCGGCGGTGTCCATCAGCGACATCCCGGCGGCGAACAGGACTGGCAGCGCGAGCACTGCCGGCAGCGGCACCTGTCCGCTGGCCACCCCCGCCGTCACCGTCAGCAGCCCAACCTCGGTGGCGGTGTCGAATCCGAGCCCGAAGAGAACCCCAACCGGAAACATCTGCCGGGTGTTGCGCACGAGCCGTAGGGGCCTGGCGAAGAACCGGCTCATCAGCCCGCGCTCCAGCAGCCGGGCCTCGAGTTCCTGCTCGTCGTAGCGCCCCTCCCGCATCTCGCGCCCGACGCCAACGATCCCGATCAGGACCGCCAGGTTCAGGGCGCCGATCGCCAGCAGGAACGTCCCTGACACGGCCGCGCCGATCGTGCTGCCAGAGCTCTGTAGAGCGGGCAGCGCCGAGTGGACCGCGCCGGTGGCAACGACGAGGCCGACCGACAGGGCCAGCACGACGCTGGAGTGCCCGAGCGAGAAGAAGAATCCGGTGGCCAGGGGCCGGCCACCCTCAGCCAGGAGCTTCCTGGTCGTGTTGTCGATCGCCGCGATGTGATCTGCGTCGAAGGCGTGACGCAACCCGAAGCTGTATGCCAGGACGGCCAGGCCGCCCAGGACCGGATGGGCCGGCGCGTAACGGGCGATCAATCCCCAGCCCAGGAGATGCAGCCCGGCGATCGCCACGGCCAGGCCGCGCAAGCGCCGCCGTTCGCCGCCGTCGAACGCGGCGGCGGCACGGGCCAACGGGCTCACGCGGCTGTTTCGAACCGCTCCGCCGGCCACGGCAGCTCGGCGATCACGCCGCCGGCGATCCGGACGTTGCGCACGCGCGGCTCGCCGTGGCACCACAGGGTGTAGGTGCCTTCGGCGAGCTGGTCGAACACCGCCGTGTAGGCCGCGTCCTCGCCGGCTCGCCGCTCCAGCACCTCCTTGTGACTGCGGTGATCGTCCTCCCCCGTCCGGCTGATCTCGATCTCCACCCCACACATCCCGGCGTCGGCATGGATGATCAGCGCACCGATCTCCTCGCCGATCTCCAGCACCACGAGCTCGGGGTGCTTGCGAGCGCTGTAGTGCTCGTGTGACATGGTCACGTTGAGGTTGGGCCGGACGGGGTGTCGAAGCCATCGAGCGGCGGTCCCAGATACGGGAACGTGCTCTTGTAGCGGTTGGAGGTCGGCGTCAGGCCCTCGGTCAGCTCGCCCGCCGCTGCATCCGGCGTGTAGCTCTTGTCGACCAGGGCCCACGTGACGCCGGCGATCGCCCGCAGCTCGATGCTGACCACGTCGTCGAACACGCGGCGGCCGTTTGGGAATCCCGCCGGGTCACCGCCCAGCAAACCGAAGTTGCTCGGCTTCGACTTCGTCGGCGGAATGGCCACATTCAGCCGCAGTTGGTCGGCCATCACCTTGCCGGTGTAGTTCTGGAAGCCGGGCACTATGCCCGGTGGGATCCCGGTGAGCAGGATCGCCACGAGGTCCGCCCGCGCGGCCGAGAGGCCCTTCAGGTTGGGGAACACCCCCGGATACAGCACCGGCAGCAACCCCGCCACCTCTGGATGCTCATAGTGCGAGGCGAACGACTTGTCGTGGACCGGGTGCCGGGTGTTCCACTTGTCCTTCAGGCCGAGTGGGATCACCACCTCGTTGATCAACGGGTTCCCCAGACGCGAGACCTGGACCCAGGGCCCCGATTCCGACTTGCGTCCGGTGGCCGAGTCGATCATCTGCACCTTCCGCCGGCTGGCCGCGCTCCAGACTCCGAGCACGGCGCCGCTGCTTGACGGGCTGCTCGGGGCCGAGCCGTTCCTGGTCAGGTGCGAGATTGGCACCTGGATCGCGATCGTGTGGATGTTCAGTGTGGCGGTCGCGTCGACTCCGGGCGCAGCGGGCGTCTTGATCAGATGGAAGTTCTCGAACGGCCGCAGAACGGCCAGATCGAACGTCGAACCGAGGTCAACATAGAAACCGTCCTGACGCTGCCCAGCGAACACACGGATTCCCCCCGGGAGGCTATGCACGGCCGGGTGGCCGAGCGCCGCCTCGTAGTTGGGCGTGGAGCGCGGGCCGATGTTGCAGGGCGGGCAAGCCAGATTCCGGGCCAGCACCTTGGTCTTCAGCTTCGGGGCGTGGTGATGGTGATGCCGGCGGCGGTGGCTCTCATGCTCAGCCGCCGTCCCGTAGGCCGTCGTGTCGTTGCCCTCCACCCGCGTCACCGAGTAGAACTGACGCTTGTTCCACTTGCTGCTGCCCAGCGACGTGATCTGCCCCGTGTTGTAGAGAAACGTGTCGGGGTTGCGCAGCGTCGACTTGAACCGGAACACGTACGAGATGTTCGGCTTACCGTCGCCGTCGTTGTCGATGTACAGCGAGTAAAGGACGTCGTCGCCGAACTCGAAGAAGTTCGGACCGCCGGCCGGATCCTGGAGCGGAACGAAGTTGCTGATCAGCGTGACCGTGTCCGGCTTGTCCGGGCTGACGAACGCGTAGACATCGGCGTTGTCGGCGACCGGGTCCTTGCTGATCTCCGGGGCTTCACGGTGCGACGACATCGAGGCCACCTCCGTTCATGGTCTGATCCTGGGGCGCCGCGTCGAGCAGACGCTTGACGAGAGCCTGGTCTCGGTAGGTCACCTCGGACGTGCCCGAGACGACGGTCACTTCGCCGCGCTGCGCGTCACGCACGTAGGCGACGACGGGCTCCTGCGGCATGGGCGAGGATGGTTCTGTGACCACCCCGCGTTTCTCGCCGGCGATGATCGCGGCGGCGGGAACGCCAACTGCCGTGACCCCGGCAGCGGCGCCGGCTGATGCCTGGAGAAAGGACAGGCGTGTTACGCCCCGCTCCTGGCGGTTCTGCTCAGTCATTCTGTGCTCCCTCCTCGCCCGTCGTCACCACGGGCGATGGGTTCGGTCTCCATCCCCAAGTACGCAGCCCGGGCGCTCCTGGATCAGTGAGCGGCCGGGACGGCTACACGTGAACGGCCACGAATGGCGTCGTGGTGGGAGCGCCGGTCCCCGGACTCGGTTCGATCGTCACCAGAACCCGGTCGCCCCGCCGGACTGGCCGATCCAGTCTGATCGATCCCGATCGCACGGCAAAGGTGCCGGCCGGTGCCGGCGGGGCGGTTCCCCGCGCCACCCAGAGCTCGTCGGTCTTGCCCGATCCGGGCGCCGGGAAGTTGTGCACCACCAGCACCGCACTCGTCCCCCGGATGCGCAGCGACGCGCTGGCTCCGCTTACGCCAGCCGGTCCCGTCACCTGAGCCTGGACCGTCCTGCCGCCAGCGCCTCCACCCGATAGGGCCAGAACGACAACCACGACGAGCAGCGCTCCAAGCCCGGACGAGACCAGCGCCAGACGTGGCAGGAGGGCCGGCTGACGGCGGCCGCGCCGGGGCGCCCACGAAGTGCGGCGGCCGGGGGCATCGACCGAGCCCCGACGGGAGCCCGCCTCGGCGTCCACCACCTCCATCAGCCGCGCGCGCATCTCCGGCGGAGCCTCGACTCTCGCCACCGAATCTGGCAGGGCGTCGACGACGGCATTCAGCGAGCGCAGCTCGGCGCGGCAGATGTGACACCGGCTCAGATGTCGCTCGACCCGTCGACCCTCCTCATCCGACAGCGCGCCGAGGGCGTAGGCCGGCAGCGATTCGGCACACTCACCATGCTCCAGATGATCACTCACGGCGTGATCCCCGCGGGCTCGGTGCTTGCGCGCATCTTCTCGAGCGCGAGCCTCATCCGGCCCTTCACGGTACCCAGCGGGGCCTGGACAAGTTCCGCGATCTGCTCCTGGGTGAAGCCGCCGAAGTAGGCGAGGTCGATCACCCGCCGCTGCTCCGCGGGCAGCTCGTCGATCAGGGTGCGCACCGAGCGCGCCTCTACGCGACGGACCACCTCGGCTTCGGTGCGCTCGGGAGCCTCCACATGCAGGGCCGCCTGCTCGTCGGCGCGCCGGCGCTCGTGCACGCCCGAGCGCCGCACGGCGTCGATGGCTCGATGATGAACGACCGCCAGGAGCCAGGCGCGCACGCTGCCCCGCGCTCCGTCGTAGCGGGCAACCCCTCGCCAGATCGACACAAACGCATCCTGGGCCACCTCCTCGGCGGTCGCCCGCACGCCACAGATGCGGCAGGCCAGCGAGAAGGCCGCGGTGCTGTGGCGCTCATAGATGACCTCGAAAGCGCGCGGATCTCCGCACGCGATGAGCTGCATCAGCTCGTCGTCGCCCAGCTGACTCAGCGGCGTGGCGTCGCCCAGAACTGCGGCCGTGCGGTCCCCGGTGACCATGGCGCAGAGACACTACGCGGCGCCACGCGCTCCGGATCATCCGGAGTCAGCGAACCAGGCTCAGGACTCCCTCAGGCGGCCAGGTACTGGCGCCAGGCCTCCGGAATCGAGGGGCTGGCCACCTGGATGAACACGTTTGGGTTGGGCGTTCTCGGCGGATTGGTCAGCCGCATTCCCACCTGCCGGGGCAGCAGATTTCCCTTGCGGCGGTTGCAGGGAGCGCATGACGCGACAATGTTGTCCCACGTGGAGGTGCCGCCCTTGGAGCGGGGTACGACGTGGTCCACCGTCAGCTGCGTGCGCGAGCCGCAGTACTGGCAGGTCCAGTTGTCTCGGGCGAACACCGCCCGGCGGGTGATCTTGCGGCGGTGAGTGTCACGAGGAATCCGTACGTAGCTGACCAGCCGGATCACCATCGGACGCGCGATCGTGGTGTTCTCGGAGTGAAGCTCGCGCTCGGCTCGCTCGATTACCTCCGCCTTCTCCTTCAACAGCAGCACCACGGCGCGACGCACGGTGCAGACATTCACCGGTTCGTACGTCGCATTGAGAACGAGCACCCGCCCAACCTCAGGCCCGCGCCGCTGGTGCTGAGAGGGCGGCGCGGACCACAGTGGCGCAGGTATCGACGTGGCCATCGGTCGCAGAAGTCTAACGATCACCCTGGCGGAGCCAGCCCTCTGAACCCCGAGGTCAGGACCGCCTAGCCCGGATGATTACGCGCGCTCCTCGCGCCGGGATCATCGTGACATTCCGGTGCTGGGCCCGCTCGGGCTCGGGGTCGACGGCCTCCAGATCAAGCCGGCGAGCCATGGCGCGCAGGACGACCCGCTGCTCGGCCATGGCCAGCGCGGCGCCCAGGCACCGGCGTGTGCCACCGCCGAACGGAATCCACTCGTAGGTTCCGGGTTTGACGACCGTTCGCCCGGCCGAGTCGTCTGTGCTCTGGTCCTGGGATGCCGAGCCACGCGCCAGCCACCGATCCGGCCGGTAGGAGAACGGGTCCGGGTAGACGTCCTCCCGGTGGTGCACCAGCAGGACGCTCACGGTGATCGGCCGCCCGGCCGGGACGCCGTAGTCGCCGAGCTGCCAGGGCGCCTGGACCCGGCGGCCAATGGCGGGGATGACCGGGCGGTTGCGCATCGTCTCCAGGATCACGCGTTCCACGTGCCCGTCGGCATCCTCGTCGCCGCGCACCCCTTCGCGCAGGGCTCCGTAGGCGTCCGGGTTCCGGACCAGCCGCTCCCAGCTCCAGGCCAGGGAGTTGGCGGTGGTCTCGAAGCCGGCCAGGATCAGGGTGAGCAGCTCATCGCGCACCTCGTGGTCGCTGAGAGCCTCGCCGTCCTCGGTCTGTGCTCGCATGATCAGCGACAGGATGTCCTCGCGGCCCTCCAGGTCTGGATCGTCCCGGCGGCGCTCGATGAGACCGTAGGTGTAGTGGTCGATCACGGCCAGCGCCCGCCGCTGCAGCCCGACCGCCTCCTTATGGCCCAGATTCCGGAACTCGGCCAGCTTGGCCAGGCGCGTGGTCGACAGGCGGGTCAGTCGCTTGATCGTCTGCACCAGGCCGTGCTCGGGGGTGCCCGCCTGAGGGCGCCCGCTGATCCCGAGGATCCCAGACGTGATCACATCCAGCGTGATCGCCTGCATCCTCGGGGCCAGCGCCACCGGCCTGCCCACCGGCCAAGTGTCGATCTCTCGCTCGGCGATATCGGTGATGCTGGCCACGTAGCGCTGGATGGCCTCCCCGTGAAACGGCGGCAGCAGCAGCTTCCGCTGGCGGAGATGCCGTGACCCATTGGCGGTCAGCACCGAGTTCGGCCCGACGATCGGCAGCAGCGGTGACTCCGCGGTGAGCGATCGGACGAGCTTCGGGTTGGCTGTGAACAGCGACCGGACATGATCCGGATGGCTGGTGATCGTCGGACCACCCGGGATGATCCCGTGGAACCGGAAGACCTCGCCGAGCTCCCGGCGCCACCGGAAGACGAACTCGATCTCCCGGGCACCGAAGGCCAGTATCTGCCGGGCTCGGGCCAGCGGCACGTCAGGCGGCGGGCGCAACTCGGCCAGCCGGCCCTCGTCGATCGGACCGGCCGTAGAGGGTGGGGCGCTGCCGATCTGGGGTGGTGTGGCTCTAGCCGGGACGGCCGACACGGCGGTCACCCAGGTCAATCTAACACGGGCGTAGTAATGGCAGAGAGGGCCCTTGCCGCGGGCGATCAGACGGCGGCAGGGAACGAGCCCAGCACCCGGAGCGTCTCCACGTGGGACCGCAGTCCGTCCAGGGCCTCGCGGACGTGATCCTCATCGTCGCGACCCTCCAGATCGGCGAAGAACATATAGCGCCCCAACCCCTGCTTGCGCGGCCGGGACTCGATTCGCGTGAGGTTCACCCCGCGGGACGCGAACTCCGACAGGCAGTTGACCAGCCAACCAGGAGCGTCCGAACCGATTCCCCAGAAGACGATCGCCGTCTTCCAGGGGCCCAGGGGTCGGCTGATGCCCGGAAGCCCGGGCCTCGGGCGAGCGGCGTCCGGCTCCGCGCGGGCCAGCCACACGAAGCGTGTCTCGTTGTCGGCCAGATCCTCAACTCCGGCCCGGAGCACCTGACATCCGTACAGCTCCGCGGCCAGCCGGGTGCCGAGAGCGGCCCACCGTCCGCCCTGCTCCGACACCATCCGCACTGCGTCGGCCGTGGAGCTGGTGGTCATCACCCGCGCGCCGGGCAGCCGGGTGCGTATGAAGCGGCTGCACTGGCCGTTGGCCTGGGGATGGGAGACCACCACCTCGATCGCGTCCAGTTCGAGCGCCTCCCGAGCGATCAGGCACTGGCGGATCGGGTGCACGCTCTCGGCCACGATCACCACGTCCTCGGTTTCCATGGCCAGGGCGTCCAGGGTGGCACTGACTGAACCCTCGAGGGAATTCTCGATCGGCACAACGGCCCGCTCCAGGTCGCCGTTGTGCACCGCCATGATCACGTCGAACACTGTGGGCAGCGGCTCCATGGAGAGCTTCACGGAGCCCGCGTCAGCGAGCGCGGCCTCCTGAGTGAAGGTGCCCTCCGGCCCGAGGTACCCGACGTTCACGATCAGGCGGGAGAGGGACGCTGCTGCCGTTCGCCGGCCAGGGCCAGGCGGATCGCCTCGTCCTCCTCGGGCGACAGCTGCAGCTCGGACTGGCCCTGGTGCACCTGCTTGGCGTACATGCGGGCCTGATCCCGGTGGTGGATCGACGACAGCACGATCCCCGAGCGGGAGGCGTCGAGGAGCGCGATGGAGGTGGACTGCTGACCCGACATCTCGCCGTAGGCGTCGTAGCGAACGAGCGCCCGGTAGGCCACCGTGCCGTCCAGTCGCTGCTCGGCCTGGCTCATCCGCTCCTCCAACCGGGTTCCGGCGTCCTGGACGTAATCGGCCAGGGACTGAAAGGCCTGTTGCAGGCGGGCGGCGTGATCCACCAGATCCTGGGTTCCGTCTCCGAGTACGGCTCGCTGAGCCGTCCGCAGCCGGCGCAGCGACACGAACAGGCCAAGTGCCACCAGCAGCGCCAGGACGGCCACCGCGGCGCCGGCGACGGCCACGACGCCCGCAGTGCTGCTGAGGTTGCTCACGCGGCCAAGCATAGGCGGATCGCCCGCCGCTCTCCCTCTCGTGCTGGCCCGTGGCCCGGGCTACTGGAAGGTGACCGGGAAGGTGATGGAGTTGTTGACCGTGTTCTTCTCGCCGGGCACGGGCAGGACCTCCGCCGTCACCTGATATCCGCCCGGGGTGGGCGCGCTGGGCAGCTTCACCGAGCAGTCCGTCGTCTGTCCTGCCGTGGTCTGGGTCAGGGTTGTGCTGCCGGTGTCGCTGAGCCCAACGACCGTCACCTTGCAACGCACGCTGTATTCGGTGTACTGCCCGCCGTTGGTCAGGTTGAGGACGAAGGTGGGCGGAGGACTGGCCGTAATCGTGTTGTTGGTCGTGGGGCTCAGCTGGGTCCCACCGACGCTCACACTATTGAGGGTGTGTCCGTGCAGCCCGGGCGCTGCCGTGTTCTGATGGCTGGAGGGCAGGCGGCTGCCCAGCCTGGTCGCGATGAACGTCGGGTCCAGCCAGCCGAGATTGGGCAGGAACTGGCCCGGGTTGATGGACTCGCCGTTGGTCCCCCCGACGCCGATCCCTGCTGCGTGCAGGGCCGCGGCCATCTCAGGCCCGACGTAGTTCTTGTAGACGACATCGGACCCGTAGAAGTCCGACGTGCCCTTGGCGAGCTGCTGGATCGCGTCCCGGGTCGTGCTGGTGCCCAGGGCCGGCTGGATGTTCCCGGCGATCAGCCTGATTCCATCCCGGCGCATCCGCATCGTCAAGACGAGGTGCTGCTGGGCCGCCTGCATACTGCCGGGGACGCTCAGGTTCTGGACCGCCGCCAGCTGCTGCTGCCCAGCCTCGGCGTAGCCCGTGATCTGCTGGGCGAGTCCGCTCGGGTTATTGTGGTTGGAGCTCGAATCCAGCGCCCTGAACAGCTGCACGCTGGTGCCGTCGGACTTCTGTATCTCCAGTGAGACGCTGTTCGTGTAGTCCCGCAGCGAGCTGTTCTGGGCGCTCACGTCACAGCTGTGCACGAGCACCGCCAGCAGCACGATGAGCACGATGATCACCACGACGGCCACGGCCCGCCGGGCCTGGATCGACTGCTGGTGGCTGGGCGGGCCACCCCGCCCCGAGGGCCGACGCCGCCGCGGTCCCGGGCGGGACGCTGGACGGGGTTCGTCGGCCTCGTCGAAGAACGACATTTTCGCTCCTTGCGGGGTCTGTAAACGCCCAGTATTGCGCCCCGGGCGGCCGGATACACAATCGCGCAACCGCGCGTGCAGGTCACCTGCCCGTCGCCGCGAAAAACACGCCTGTGGACCCCAGCCAGACGCCGACGGCGGCCGCCGGTACCACGCGCGGGCGGGATCGCGGCACGCGCGCTGGTTCCCGCGCCTCCACCCGCCGGACGATCGTGGGCGACCGGGCCGCCGCCCCCGAGCTCGTTCTCGGGCGCTACCGGCTGGTCAAACGGCTCGGCAGTGGCGCCTTCGGCTCGGTGTATGCCGGGCGCGACGAGCGCCTCGATCGGGACGTGGCGGTCAAGCTCCTGCCCCGTGAGCGCATCGTGGGCGGCCGGTTCGAGCGCGAGGCTCGTGCCGCCGCGCGGCTTTCGCACCCGGCGATCGTCACCCTCTATGAGGCCGCCGTCGACGACGACGGGGCCTATCTCGTCTCGGAGCTCGTCAGGGGACGCACCCTGGACGAGGTCCTGTCCTCGGGGCGGCTGTCGGACCGGGACATCCTCGCGATCGGCATCTCCATCTGCGAGGCCCTCGAGCACGCCCACGACCAGGGGGTGATCCACCGAGACGTCAAGCCCTCCAACGTGCTGATCCCGGCTCGCCCGCTGAGCCCAGGCCATCCAGCCAAGCTGACCGATTTCGGCGTGGCCCGGATCGTCGGGGGCGATTCGCTGACCCGCACCGGGGACGTGGTGGGAACGCTGGCCTACATGGCGCCCGAACAGGCCGAGGGACGGGAATGTGGACCCGCCGTGGACCTGTTCGCCCTGGCCCTGGTGCTCTACGAGGCGCTCACGTCCGTCAATCCGCTGCGCCAGCTTAGGACCGGCGGCCGCAACCGGCGCCTGGCGGTCCATCTGCCCCCCCTGCGCCGGCAGCGCCGGGAGCTGCCCCGGGCGCTGGGGGCTGCGCTGGACCAGGCGCTGCGCCCCCGGCCCTCCGAGCGGGGCGAGGTCGAGGATCTGCGCTGGGCGCTGAGCAGCTGCCTGGAGCTAGTCGGCGACCTGCAGGGGGTGGTGATCCCCGGATGGCGGGGCGAGGACCTCGGCGCTGGACTTGGAGAGGAGGAGCCCGGACCGCAGTGGCGCGACGGCGCCGACGGTTCGACCCGTGCCGCCGGCCGGCCAGCCGGCGGCACGGGAGACAGCGTTCTCGCCTCGATGCCCCTGGGGCGCGGGCTGGGCGCGGGGGCGGCCGCGGTCTCGCTCGCCTGGGTGGCATCTCGCCTGTTCGGCCATTCCCCGGTGGCGCCGGCCGTCGTCGGTTTGGTGGTAGCTGGTGCCGTGCTCCTGGCACCGCGCCTGGGCTGGCTGATCTGCGTGGGAGTCCTGGCGGTGCTGGCGGCAACCGGCGGCCACGCCGGTGGCGCCCTGATGCTGGCCATCGTGACCGGGGCGGGCGCTCTCCTTATGTGGCCGGTGAGCAGGCATTTTTCGCTGCCGGTCGGGGCGGGAGCGCTGGGGGTGCTTGGTCTGGCCGGGGCCTGGCCCGGCTTGGCAGGGCGAGCCACTCTGCGCTTCTGGCAGCGAGGCCTTCTGGGCGCTGCCGGCTTCGTCTGGGTGGCAGCGGCGGACTCGCTGTCCGCGCCACCGATCTTTTCGATCCGCCCGCCGCTTCCCGCTTCGTCCGTTTGGACTGCGTCAGTACCGGTGACCCTTCACGACGTGGTCTCGCGGCTGATGACATCTGGCGTGCTGGTCGCGGCTGCCGTGTGGGCGGCGGCGGCGATCGTCGGGCCCTGGCTGGTCAGTGGCCGCCGTCCCCTGATCAGCCTGGTGGGCGTCACAGTGTGGTCCGCAGTCACCGTGGGAGCGGTCCGGAGCCTGGGTCCAGGACAGCTTCACGGAGCAGTTATCGGAGCTTTAGCCGGTGCCCTCGTGTTGCTCGCGCCCAGCCTGCCCGCATTGGTCAGGCGGGTCCGGGACCAGGGTCGCCCGGCGACCAGAGTTCCGTAGCATGAGCCGCCAGAAGGTGCCTGTACATGAGCTTTCTCAAGAGCCTAGAGAGCAAGATTTCCGGCCTGGTCGAGGGCACGTTCAGCCGCGTGTTCCGGTCCGAGGTGCGCCCGGTGGAGATCGCCCGCAAGCTGGCCAGGGAGATGGAGGAGCATCAGGCCAGCTCCGTTTCGCGGACGTACGTCCCCAACGAGTACCGGGTTTTTCTCTCGGCCCGCGATCGCGCCCGCTTCGCTGACTATGAGGACGCGCTGGCGGCCGAGCTGGGCGCCTACCTGCTGGAGCATGCGCGCCGCGAGCGCTTCGCCCTGCTGTCCCAGCCGGTGATCGAGTTCGAGACCGACCAGCGACTCGGACTGGGGGAATTCGGCATCCAGACGCGGGTGGTCAGCCCAGCGGACGCGCCGGTCGAGGAGCGCGAGGACGCTGGGCACACGATGGTCTACAGCACCGCGGAACGCGTGGCCTCGCCGCTCCAGGAGGAGGCCGTCGCGCGGGCCCAGCGGGCGGTGCTGATCGTGGACGGGCGGCGGGTCGTGGTGGGCTCGTCCGGTGCCACCATTGGCCGCAGCCGGCAATGCGATGTGGTGATCGACGACGCGAACGTCTCCCGACGGCACGCCGAGGTGAGGCCGAGGGGTGGAGCGTGGATTCTCACCGACCTCGGCTCCACCAACGGCTCCTCGCTGAACGGTCGGCGCATCAACCATCCAGAGGTGGTGCAGCCCGGCGATGAGATCGAGATCGGGACGTCGATGATCACCTTCGAGCTGGAGTAGAAGTGCTCGACCCGGTTTCGGTCGGACTCAAGTTCGGCTTTCTGATCGTCCTCTATCTGTTCCTGCTCTGGGTGGCCTCGAGCGCCCTGTTCGACCTGCGGCGAGGGTTCGGCCGGCGCAGCGGACCCGCTCCGGCGCCGCCGCCCCCGGACGCCACCGGGATGCACGCCGCCGCCGATCCGCTGATGGATCTGGATGGGGATTTCGAGCCCCGGCTGGTGGTGGCGCGAGCGCCGGGCCACGAATCCGGGATTGCCTACGACCTCTCCGAGGGAGCTACCCTCGGTCGCGGCGACGTGGAGATCCAGCTGGACGACCCGTTCGCCTCCTCGCAGCACGCCAGGATCTCCCGCCGGGGTCGAACCGTGGTGCTGGAGGATCTGGGATCCACCAACGGCACGTATCTGAACGACGAGCCGCTGACCGGCCCGCAGCCGCTGCACGACGAGGACCGCATTCGCATCGGAGACTCCGAGTTCGTCTACCGCAAGTGACCATGTTCAGGGCAGCCGAGACCACCCAGCGCACCGATACCGGACGCCAGCGGCGCGGCAATGAGGACTCCGCGTTCGCCCGGGCGCCCGTGTTCGTGGTGGCCGACGGGATGGGTGGGGCACAGGCCGGCGAGGTGGCCTCCCAGATGGCGGTGGAGACCTTCGAGGCCGGGCTGCCCGAGGAGGGCACCCCGGAGCAGCGGCTGGCCGAGGTCGTGCGGCAGGCCAACCGGCGCATCCACGACCTCTCGCTGGCCGAGCACGAGCACCACGGCATGGGCACGACGCTGACCGCGGCCTACCTGGATGACGGTTATGTGGCGATCGCCCACGTGGGCGACAGCCGGGCGTACCTGTTCCGGGACGGCCAGCTCACGCGCCTGACCCAGGATCACTCGCTGGTCGAGGAGCTGCGCCAGCGAGGCAAGCTCACCGAGGAGGAGGCGGCCGAGCATCCGCAGCGCTCGATCATCACCCGCGCGCTCGGACCCGAGCCGGAGGTCCAGGTGGACACCTCGAGTCAGGCGGTGCGCAGCGGCGATGTCCTGCTCCTGTGCAGCGATGGGCTGACCTCGATGATCTCCGAGCAGCAGATCGGACAGGTTCTCGCCTCCGCGCCCAGTCTGCGGGCCGCCGGGGACCAGCTGATCGACAGCGCCAACGCGGCGGGCGGCAAGGACAACATCACCGTGGTCCTGTTCCGGGTGGAGGAGGTGGGCGACGGCGCGGTCGAGGATCCGACGATGATCGGGGCGCCGGCCGGCATGGCCGCAGCCCCAGCGGCGGAACCCGCGTCCGATGGCAGCGCCGGAGCGCCGCCTTCGGCTCCCCCAGCCGGGGAGCGGCGAGGTCCCAGGCTGGCCCGCACCCAGGGTTTCACGCGCCCGAGCGAGCGCGAGCACAAAAGGCATTTCGGACGGCTGGGCAAGACGGTCGCCGGTCTGATTGCGGTGGTCGCGGTGCTGTTCCTGGTCGGAGGCGGTGGCTACCTGGCCAGCCGGCAGCTGTACTTCCTGGGCACCAACGGGCAGGGAATCGTGACCGTGTACCGGGGCTTCCCGTACGTGCTGCCATTCGGCGTACCGTTGTACGAGACGTTCTACGTCTCCGGAGTCCCCGCCTCGGCGATCCCCAGGGACCGCCGAGCCACGCTGCTCAATCACGACATGCGCTCGCAGCGCTCGGCGACGAACCTGATCGATTCGGTGGAGCGCGGAGGGATCAGCGGATGAGGGCCCGCAACCGCGAGCTGATCGGCCTTCTCCCGGCGTCGCTGCTGGTCACGGCTGGGTTTGCCGGCGTGTTCATCCAGCGCTCGAACCAGCTTTCGAACATCTCCCTGACCTACGGGGCGGTCTTCCTCGGCCTCTGCCTGATCGCCCACATCTTCATCCGGGTGACGCTGCCCCACGCCGATCCCTACATGTTCCCGCTGGTGGCGGTGCTGGCCTGCTTCGGATTGGTCATGGTCTACCGGATCGACTCCACGCTGGCGCGCCAGCAAGCCGAGTGGTTCGTGATCGGGCTGGTCCTGTTCATCGGGACGATTGTGGCGTTCCGCGACTACCGCAAGCTCGAGCAGTACCGCTACGTGATCATGGTCGTGTCGCTGGTCATCCTGGTCCTGCCGCGAGTGCCCGGGCTCGGTCAGTACACCGCCGGTGCCTACCTGGCCGTGAAGGTGCCCGGGTTGGGCGGCTTCCAGCCGGAGGAGTTCGCCAAGATCGGGCTGGTCATCTTCCTGGCCAGCTACCTGCGCGACACCCGGCAGGTGCTCGCCACCGGAGGGCGCCGGATCCTCGGGATCACCCTCCCCCCGATCAAGCACCTCGGACCGATCGTCGTGATCTGGGGCGTGGCGATGGGGATCATGGTCCTGCTCAGCGACATGGGGTCGTCCCTAATGCTGTACGGCGGCCTGCTGGCCATGCTGTATGTGGCCACGGGCCGGATCTCATTCGTGCTGATCGGGGTCCTGGCCTTTGCGCTGGGCGCGTGGTATCTGGGCACGCACATCCCCCACGTGCATGCTCGGGTGGAGGACTGGCTGCACACGTTCGATCCACGGGTGTACGCGCCGAAGGCCGGGCTGGGCAGCTTCCAGGTGGCCAACGGGGTGTTCGCCCAGGCCCAGGGCGGCCTGTTCGGCCAGGGCTTCGGGCAGTCGTTGCTGACCGTGCCGGGCAGCAATCCGGTCGCCTACGTGATCCCGGCGGCGTCCACCGACATGATCTATTCGGTCATCACCGACGAGCTCGGGCTGTTCGGCTCGGCCGCACTGCTGCTCACCTACCTGATCCTGATCGGGCGCGGGCTCAAGGCGGCGACGATGTCGACCGACTCGTTCTCCACGCTGCTGGCCACCGGGCTGAGCGCGGTCGTCGCGCTCCAGGTGTTCGTGATCGTCGGCGGGGTGACCCGGGTGATTCCGCTAACCGGCGTGACCCTGCCGTTCGTGTCCTACGGCGGCTCGTCGATCGTGGCCAACTTCGTACTGGTGGCGCTCCTGCTGCTGGTCTCCGACCGCGCCCGGCGCGAGGCCATACGATGAATCGCCCGATCGCCCGCCTGTTCGCGTTGATCGTGGTCCTGTTCGGGCTGCTGGTCATCTGGACCTCACGCTGGACGGTGTTCGACGCCAGCGCGCTCCAGCACAACTCGCTGAACAAGCTGGACTTCTACGCCAGTCTGAAGATCAAGCGCGGCCGGATCCTGGCCGACAACGGGCAGGTGCTGGCCAGATCGCTTCCCGCCGGCGGAGGGACCTGGAAGCGCACCTATCCCGCTGGGGCTCTGTTTGCCCAGAGCGTCGGCTTCGAGAACGCCCAGCTCGGCAGCGCCGCCGGTCTCGAGAAGTTCCACGGCCAGTGGCTGTCGGGCAATCCGCAGTCCACCCTGACCTCCATATTCGGCCCGCTGGGAGGCGGCCAGAAAGTCGGCGATGACCTGCACACCACCCTGAATCCGAAGGCTCAGGCGATGGCCCGCAGCCTGCTGGCCGGGCGGGCCGGGTCGGTGGTGGCAATCGTGCCTCAGACGGGCGCGGTGAAGGTTCTCTACTCAAACCCGGGCTACAACGACAACAATCCGCCGCCCAAAGGCCCCGGCTCCGAGTTCTTCAATGCTGTGCAGGGGGAATATCCGCCCGGGTCGACCTTCAAGGTGATCACGACGACCGCGGCGCTGAACAGCGGCAGGTACACGCCCAACTCCACGATCGTCGGCAACTCGCCGCTCAAGGTCTCCGGGGTGCCGCTTCAAAACGACGGCAACGCCAGCTACGGAGCGGTTAGTCTGACCAAGGCCCTCACCCTGTCGATCAACACGGTGTTCGCGCAGGTTGGTCAGAACGTGGGAATCCGCACGATGGCGGAGTACATGAAGCGCTTCGGCTTCTACCGCTATCCGCCCCTGGACCTGCCCAGCGACGAGATGCTGGCCAGTGGCGAGCGGGGCAGCAACGGGCGGTTGCTGTCGCCGACCAGCAACCTGATCGACCTCGGGCGCATGTCGATCGGGCAGGACAAGCTCACCGTCACGCCGTTGCAGATGGCGATGGTGGCCTCCGCGGTGGCCGACAACGGCACCCTGATGGCACCGAGGCTGGTCACGAAAGCCGTCAACAATGTCGGCCAGACCGTCAAGCGCTTTGCACCGCACGCCTACAGCCACGTCATGAAGGCCTCCACCGCGCTCGAACTGCGGCAGATGATGACCAGCGTGGTAGAGGAGGGCACCGGCCAGTCCGCCAACCTGCAGGGGCTGAACGCGGCGGGTAAGACCGGCACGGCGACCGTGAATGTCGCCCAGAACCTGGACGACGCCTGGTTCATCGGGCTGGCGCCGGTGGCCCACCCGAAGATCGTCGTGGCTGTGGAGTTGACCAACATCGTCAACGGTTTCGGCGGCACATACGCCGCGCCGGTGGCGGCCCAGCTCATGAAGCTGCTGATCTCGGAGGGCCAGTGAGCGATTTCGAACCCGGCTCCCTGGTCGACGGCCGCTACCGGGTGATCTCCCGGCTGGGCGCCGGCGGGATGGCCGACGTGGTCCTGGCCGAGGACGAGCAGTTGGGCCGCAAGGTCGCTCTCAAGCTGCTGCACCGGCGGTTCGCCGAGGATCCGGACTTCGTCGAGCGTTTCCGCCGGGAGGCGCAGGCGGCGGCGTCCCTCCAGCACCCCAACGTCGTCCAGGTCTACGACCGGGGCGGCTACGACGGCATCTACTACATCGCCATGGAGTATCTGCCGGGCCGCTCGCTCAAGCAGCTGATCCGCCAGGAGGCGCCGCTCGACCCGCTGCGCACGATCGACATCACCATGCAGATCCTCAAGGCGGCGCGGTTCGCCCACCAGCGTGGCGTCATCCACCGGGACCTCAAGCCTCACAACGTGATCGTGGACCAGGATGACGGGGCCAAGGTCACCGACTTCGGGATCGCCCGAGCGGGTGCCTCGGACATGACCGAGACCGGCTCGATCATGGGCACCGCCCAGTACCTGTCGCCCGAGCAGGCGCAGGGCCATGCGGTGAGCGAACGGTCAGACCTCTACTCGGTGGGTGTCGTGATGTACGAGATGCTCACCGGGCGGGTCCCGTTTGACGCGGAGTCGGCGGTCACGATCGCGCTCAAGCACGTCTCAGAGGCGCCCGTGCCGCCTCGCGAGCTGAACCCGGACATCCCCCGGCCGCTGGAGCAGGTGGTGCTCTGGGCGCTCAACAAGAACCCGGCGGATCGGCCGGCCGACGCCGAGGAGTTCATGCGCGTGCTCACCCAGGTCCGCGAGGCGATCGTGGCCGGGACTCCCGGGCAGGTGACGGCCAAGATGGCGGCGATCGCCGCCGGTGCCGTGGGCACCGCCGCCGCGGTTCCGACCGCGCTGATGGCAAGCCCGCCGCTGCCCGCGTACGCGGTGGCCGAGCGACCGGTGGTCGGCGAGGTGCTCCCGTACGAGGAGCCCCCGCCCGACGACCCGGGGCGCAGCCCCTGGCCCTGGCTGGCGCTGCTGCTGATCCTGCTGCTCCTGGCGGGCGGCGGCGTGGCCGCCTACCTGCTCACCCGGCCAGCACAGGCCACCGTGCCCAGCGTGGTCGGCTATCAGCTGTCGGTGGCACAGGCGGACGTGTCCAACGCCGGGTTCAAGCCCTACGTGGTCAGCGAGGCCTCGTCGCGGCCGGCCGGCCAGGTGATCCGGCAGAGCCCGCTGGGTCTGGTCAAGGCCGATAAGGGCTCCACGATCACGCTGACCGTGTCCAGCGGGCCGAGAAGCGTCAGCATCCCCTCGGTGGTTCAGCTCCCGCTGGCCCGGGCCGAGCGGCGCCTGCGAAGAGCCGGGCTGAAGATCGGGCAGCTGCTCCCCCAGAGCACGACTGCAGTGCCCAAGGGAGACGCCACGCACACCGATCCCAACGCCGGCCAGAGCGTGCCGGCCGGCACGGCGGTCACTCTGTACATGTCCACCGGGCCGGCGCCGATCCGGGTGCCCAACACGGTGGGTGACACCGAGGCGGCGGCCAAGGCGGCTCTGTCGCAGTTCACCGTCAAGACCTCCAACCAGACCACGACGACTCAGCCGGCGGGCACCGTCATCACCCAGAGCCCGGCCGGCGGCACCGCGGCGCCGAACTCTGTCGTGAATCTGGTGATCGCGGTGGCGCCGAAGACAGTCAAGGTGCCGAACGTCATCGGCTTCCCGTGGCGCGCCGCCCGACGGCAGCTGCGCAGTGCCGGATTCTCGGTCGTCAAGCAGTACCAGGCGGTCAAGAAGCAGAGCCGTAGCGGCGTGGTGCTGTCCGAGACCCCGAGCGCGGGGACGACCCAGAACAAGGGCAGCACCGTGACGATCGTGATCGGCAAGTTCCAGAAGAGCTCGGGCGGCGCCGGGACCGGCACCACCACGAGCACAACGACCATCGGGACGAGCACCTCCCCGACCTCCACCACCGGATGAGCTCGCGGCGCGTGCTCGTGCTCGGCGGCGGGCGCTCCTCCGAGCATGAGGTCTCCCAGGCCTCGGCGGCGTCCGTGGTCGCGGGGCTGCGGGAGATCGGCCATTCGGTCCGCAGCGTCGAGATCGACCGCGCCGGCGTCTGGCACGAGGACGGCTCCGAGGTGCGCCTGACGCCTGGCCAGGGGATCCCTGGAATCGACGTCGTCTTTCCGGTGCTGCACGGGCCGTTCGGCGAGGACGGCACGCTGCAGGGGTTGCTCGAGTGCCTGGACGTTCCGTACGTGGGGGCCGGTGTGCTGGCCAGCGCCCTGTGCATGGACAAGGTCCTGTTCAAGGAGCTGATGGCCCGGGCGGGGATCCCCCAGGTCGAGTACCGGGCGGTCGAGTGCCGGCGCTTCAAGGATGAGCCCGACGCCGTGCTGGGCGACCTGGCTGATCTGGGGCTACCGGTGTTCGTCAAGCCGGCCCGGCTCGGCTCATCGGTGGGGATCGCGCGCGTGGCCCAGGCGGACGAGCTGGCCGTCGCCCTGGAGAACGCGTTCGCTCATGATCCGCTGGCCATCGTGGAGGCTGAATCCCAGGGGCGCGAGCTGGAGTGCTCGGTGCTCGGCAACCTCGACCCGGTGGCCTCGCCCCCCGGGGAGATCCTGCTGGCCGCCGGAGAGGCCGGCTGGTACGACTACGAGGCCAAGTACACGCCTGGCGGCATGGAGCTGATCGTGCCGGCGCGCGTTCCCGAGCCGGTGCGCGAGCGCGTGCGGGAGTTGGCGGTTGAGGTGTTCCGCCGCGCCGGATGCAGCGGTCTGGCCCGGGTGGACTTCTTCGTGAACGGGGGGCAGGTGCTGGTCAACGAGCTCAACACGATGCCGGGCTTTACCCAGACCAGCGTGTACTCAGCGCTGTTCGCCGCGGATGGGGTTTCGTACCCGGAGCTGCTGGATCGCCTGGTCGAGCTGGCCGTGGAGCGCCACGAGCGCGAGGCCACGTTCGGGTTCTAGGACGTTAGGGTTCGACGTTCATGCCGGTGGTGGACAGGATCGATTCGGTGGCCGTGGTGGGCGGCGGCTTCATGGGATCCGGAATCGCCGAATCCGTCGCGGTGGCCGGCCTGCCGGTGGTGGTCTGCGATGTCGATCAGGCGGCTCTCGACCGCGCTCGGGAGCGGGTCGACAGCTCGATCTCCCGCGCGGTCTCAGGTGGCAAGCTGGACGTCTCCCATGCCGAGGTGGCTCGCCAGCGGATCGAGTTGAGCAGCGACCTGGGCGTGATCGCCGGCGCCGATCTCGTGGTGGAGGCGGTGCCCGAGGACGAGGGGCTGAAGCTCTCGGTGATGGAGGAGATCAACGCGAGGGTCTCGGAGTCGGCGATCGTGGCCTCCAACACGTCCTCGATCCCGATCGCCGAGCTGGCGCGGGTGATCGACCGTCCCGAGCGCGTGCTCGGGCTGCACTTCTTCTCGCCGGTGCCGGTGATGACGCTGGTGGAGGTGGTGGTGGCCCTCGATACCTCCCCCGAGGCCGTCGCCTGCGTAAAGGCGTTTGCCGAGCACATCGGCAAGTGCCCGATCGAGACCAAGGACCGCTCGGGGTTCATCGTCAACATGCTGCTCGTGCCGTACCTGATGGCCGCCGTGCGGATGTACGAGGACGGTTTCGCCAGCCGCGATGACATCGATACCGGCATGCGCCTGGGCTGTGGCCACCCCATGGGTCCCCTGACCCTGTGCGACCTGATCGGGCTGGATGTCCTCTACGCCGTGTGCAACTCCCTGTACGACGAGTTCAAGCGTGACGAATACGCACCCCCGCCGCTGCTCAAGCGAATGATCGCCAGCGGGCGCCTGGGGCGAAAGAGCGGGCGCGGGTTCTACGAGTACGGCTAGAACGAGGCTCGGAGCGGCCGACGGGCTACCGGTACAGCGAGATCTCGTTCAGCGAGACCGACTGTGAGGTGGCCGGCAGCTTGGTTATCCACACCAGGAAGTAGCGGTAGCGAGTGGTGCCGCTGCTCAGCGTGATGCTCTGGCGCCTGGCGACCGACTGGGCGCTGCCCACGTCCACCCAACCACTGGCTCCGAAGTTGGCCGCGCTCGGGGCGGAGTTGGTGGCGTAGATCGTGGCCGCGAACCCTGGGGTGACCGTGTCGATAACGACCTTCCTGGCGGCTGTCCCGGGGCTGGCATTGACGTACAGGCCGACTCCGGGCTTGCCCAGCTGCCCGGAGTAGTACTGCTGGGTCGTCCAGGCCGTGTTGACGTTTCCGTCGATCGCCAGCCCGGACTGACTGTTGTTCTGAGAGATGTCGCCGTTCAGGCCGTCCGGGTTGTACGCGCTGGCGCAGTTCTGGCACAGCGATACCTGGTTGAGTCCGCGGGAGGGCGGAGGCTGATCCACTCCTCCGGTGCCATGGTGCGCGCGCGTGCCCAGCCAGACGGCCAGTCCGATGGCCACGACGGCCACGATCGCCCCCAGCACCGCCATGGCCGTCCGACGCCGAACCACGAACGGCACACGCCTCTGGGTGCCGGACGGAAGCGTGCGCAGCACCGAGGTGACCTCGCCGGTCGCGCTGCCGGCCCGGGCGGTCTCGATGGCCAGAACATCCTCCAGGTCGGCGATCAGTTCGGCATCATCGGCATATCGATCCTCCAGGTGCTTGGCCGTGGCGGTCTCCACCACGGCGGCCAGGGCCGCGGAGACCTCCGGCCGCCGGCTGCGCACGTCCGGGAGCGCCTCACGGACGTGCTTCATGGCCACCGCCACCTGGTTCTCGCCCCGGAACGGCACCTCGCCGGTGAGCATCTCGTACAGGGCGATGCCCAGCGAGTACAGATCGGACTGCCCGGTGACCGGTTGCCCGAGCGCCTGCTCGGGCGATACGTAGTCGGTGGTGCCCAGTACGCGCCCGTCCGCCGTCAGACCCTCCTCGTCCCTCGTCCGGGCGATTCCGAAGTCGGTGACCTTGGCCGAGCCCTCCTCGTCGATCAGGACGTTCTGAGGCTTGACGTCCCGATGGACGATGTGGCGGGCGTGGGCGGCGCCGAGCGCCCGGGCGATCTCGATGGAGTAGGCGACCGCCTCAGGTACGGGCAGCCGACCGAGGCGCCGGATCCGCTCCTTGAGCGTCTCACCGTCCACGTACTCGAACACGATGTAGGGACGGTTCTCATCCTCTCCGGCATCGATCACGCCGACGATGTGCGGGTGCGACAGCTGAGCCACGGCGCGAGCCTCCCGGCGGAAGCGCTCGAGCTGGTCTGAGTCGCTGGCCACCTCGCGGTGCATCAGCTTGACGGCCACGTGTCGCTGCAGCGTTTCGTCCTGCGCCCGATAGACCGTGGACATGCCACCCGCCCCGATGCGGGCCTCCAGACGGTAGCGGCCACTCAAAGTGGTGCCGAGGATCGTGCTCACGACATCAACCTGCCTCTATTTTGAGGCAAACCGGCCACCGCTAAACCCGTTCAGCTGCCGCCCGCGTCGTCAGGCTCATGACGGGTCACGCGGAGACCCTCAGCGTCGCCCTCCAGGCCCAGGCCGGTGAGCTCGATCTGGCCGGCGTCTCCGGTCACCTCGCCGATCACCGCCGTCCCCGGGTGGTGCTCGGCCAGCAACTCGACGGCCCCGTTCGCGTCGGCCGCGGCCACCATGGCCACGAAGCCGCAGCCCATGTTGAACACCTGCCACATCTCGGCTGAGGTCACCTTGCCCAGGCTCGCGATCAGTTCGAAGATTCCCGGCACCGGCAGGGGCGCATCGATCCGGTAGCCGACATCCGAGCCGATCCTCAGCAGGTTGAGCATGCCACCGCCGGTGATGTGCGCCAGACCGTGCACATCAAGCCCGCTGCGCAGCAGCGCCATCACCGCGCGAACGTAGATCACGGTCGGCTCCAGCAGGGCGTCGGACACGGTGGCGCCTGACAGCTCGGGAGGTTTGGCTCCCAGGCCCAGGCCGCCGTCCTCGAGGAGCGCTCGCCGGGCCAGGGTGAGTCCGTTGGAATGCACGCCAGAGGCCGGAAGCCCGATCAGGACGTCGCCGGGTTCGCAGGCCATCCCGTCGACGATTCGATCGAGCTCCACCGTCCCGAATGCGGACCCGACCAGGTCAAAGCCGTAGGGAGACGGGTGGCCCCGCAGCACCTCCGGGATCTGGCAGAGCTCTCCGCCGGGGATCTCGATGCCGGCCGCCTCGGCTCCGGCCCGGAGTCCCGTGGCGATCTCGCTCAGCACGCGAGGATCGGCCTGCTCCACGGCCAGGTAATCGAGCATCGCCAGCGGCTCGGCGCCAACGCAGATCAGGTCGTTGACGTTCATCGCCACGCAGTCGATCCCGATCGTGTCGAAGCGCCCGGCCTGCTCGGCCACGATCACCTTCGATCCGACGCTGTCGGTGCCCAGCGCGATGCCCAGGTTGGGGGCGATCCGTAGCACGCTCGCGTAATGGCCTGGCAGATCGACGGCCAGCCGTGACCGGCCCGGGTCGATCGCCCGCAGCACCTCAACCAGCGCCGCTACGCCACGATCGGCCTGACCGGTGTCCACGCCCGCAGCGGCGTACGTGTCGCTCACGCTCCCATTGTCGATCATCGTTCGGACCTGTGGTGCCGTGGCCCCCGCCGGGCCGCAATCGACCGCCCGCCCACCAGTCCGGCCAGACCGAGCCGGTAGAGAACGTACGGCAGGAGCGAAGGCTTTCGCTCCACCCGGCCGATGATCCAGGTCGAACCCAAAGTGGAGATGAACGAGGCCAGAGTCCCGGCCAACAGGGCTGTGCCCTGGCCTGCCGGGACGTTCATCCGGCCGCGGAACAGGCGCCGCGCCGTGGCGGCCGCGATGATCGGCAGCGCAACGTGGCGAGACAGCACGTTGGCCTCCTCGAGCGTGAACCCGCGGCGCCGAGCCGCTGCCACGGTGGCGCCGTTGCGGGAAACGCCCGGGATCAGGGCTGACGCCTGGGCAGCGCCCAGCCACAGCGCGTCGGCGGCTGTGGCGTCGCGGCGGTGGCGAAGTCCCGGGGAACGGTCGGCGGCCCACATGGCCACCGACCCGGCCACCAGGCCGGCGGCCACCGATCCCGGGCGTCCGAGGCGCCTCTCGATCGGGCCCTCGAGCAGATACCCGGCGGTCGCCGGTGGGATGAAGGACAGCCCGATCAGGAGCGCGACCCGGGGGTTGGCACTGCCGATGGTGTCCTTGACCTCGTCCCGCAGCGCGATCAGGAGGGCGACGGCGGTGCCGGCATGCAGGGCCACCTCGAACGATTTGCGCAGCTCCGGATCGAGCCCTTCGTACTCCCAGCCGAGCAGCCAGGGGACCAGCGTCACGTGGCCGGAGGAGGAGATGGAAGCAGCTCGGCCGGTCCGTGCAGCAGCCCGAGGGCCACCGCCTGTCCGAAAGTCAGTTCACCGTCTGACTGGAACTTCGCCCGGCTCATCCAACGGGCGCGCGCGCTCGGCTCGCGCGCACGCGCCGAATCACCAGGTACACGATTGCCACCACGATCAAGGCCACGACCGCGTAGTCCACATACTCCAGATTGTGGCGCCAGGTCGGCCACTTGCTGCCCACGGCGCGGCCGATCAGGCCCAGGCCGGTGATCCAGATGATCGAGCCGACGGCGGCCAACGAGATGAACCGGCCGTAGCCCATCTTCACGGTGCCCGCGGCGTACGGGAAGACGGCGCGGAACAGCGGGATCAGCCGAGAGATGAGCACAACCGGAGCGCCGAAGCGATCGAACCAGCGTTGGGCCATCTCCAGGCGCCGTGGACTGACATGCAGGGGGCTGCCGCGGCGGTCCAGGAGCTCATGGAGCCCGAGCCGGCCGATCACGTAGGCGATCGTCGCGCCGAGCAGGTCACCTATCACGCCGGCCGCCACCACGCCAAACAGCGTCAGGTGGTGGTGGAACACATTGAAGCCGGCGAACAGCATCGTCGCCTCGGTTCCGGGCACTCCGACCACGCCGGACATCATCGTGAGCAGGCCGACGCCCGCGTACCCCAGGTCGCGCACGATATGGGTGGCCAGGTTCACGAGCGAGTTCGTGACCGACGCGTAGAGGAGCAGTTGGTGCATGGCTGGAAGCGGTCTGCGCGTTACGCCAAGGCCGCCGAGTGCCATCAGTATGCCCAACGCGAGGGCGTGTACGGTTCTGCCGGCGTGACAGTTCCCTTATTCGATACAGCCACTCCCCTGAACGGATTGCGGGAGACGATCCTGGCGCGCCTGGCCGACGTGGTCGCGCGCGGCCAGTTCGTCCTGGGTCCAGAGGTCAGGGCGTTCGAGGCGGAGCTGGCGGCCTACCTTGGCGCCACTCACGCCATCGGCGTCGCCAACGGCACCGATGCCCTGACCATCGCCGCGCGGGCGATCGGCGTCAAGCCGGGTGATGACGTGGTGGTGCCGTCATTCACCTTCTACGCCACCGCGGAGGCCATGGCCAGCCTCGGTGCGCGGCCCGTGTTCTGCGACGTCGATCCCGACACGCGCAACGTCACCGCCGACACCGTGCGCGCAGCACTCACCCCGCGCACGAGCGCCGTGGTGGCCGTCGACCTGTTCGGGTTGCCGGCACCGGTGAGCGAGATCCGCCAGCTCGGGGTGCCCGTGATCGAGGACGCGGCCCAGGCGATCGGCGCCTGGCTGGGCGAGCGCCGCGCCGGCACGCTGGGCGATGTGGCGACCTTCTCCTTCTACCCCTCGAAGAATCTGGGAGCGTTCGGCGACGGCGGTGCGGTGGTCACTGACGACGCGGAGATCGCCGAGCGGGTGGCGGCACTGCGCTTCCACGGCTCCCGGGACAAGCAGTCGTTCGAGATGGTGGGCTACAACTCACGGCTGGACGAGCTGCAGGCGGCCGTCCTCCGGGTCCTCCTGCCCGAGCTCGACGGCTGGTGCGAGGGGCGGCGAGCTGCGGCTGAGGCGTACCGCGGGGCCGGCCTGGGCGACTACGTGGCCCTGCCGGAGGTGCCGTCCGACGCGCGCCCGGCCTGGCATCTCTACGTCGTCACCCATCCGGAGCCCGACCGAGCGCTGGCCGCGCTGCGCGCGCACGACGTGCAGGCTCGCAGCTACTACCGCACGCCCCTGCATCGCCAGCCCGCGATGCGGGAGTTCGTCCCGGCCGATCTCGATCTGCCCGGCACTGCACAGCTGGCCGCGACCAACCTGGCGCTGCCGATCAGCCCCGTGCTGGGCGCCGATCAGGCCAGGGAAGTGGTGGCGGCGCTGGCGGCTGGCTGATCCGCGCGGGTCTAATGAACGTCTGGGTTGACCTGACCAACTCGCCGCACGTGCTGGTTCTGGCTCCCGTGATCCGCCGGCTGCAGGCGGCCGGTCACCGGGTCGAGGTGACCGCCCGGGACTTCGCGCAAACGCTCGGCCTGTGCGATCGCCTGGGGATCGAGCACGTGACGATCGGGCATCACCGCGGCGGCCGTCTGGGCGCCAAGGCGCTCGGATTGGCGGAGCGTTCGACGCAGCTGGCCCGGTTCGCCCGGGGCCGGGGCTTCGACGTCGCGCTCGGTCATGGATCCAACGACGTGACGGTGGCTGCCGCGCTGCTCCGCATCCCGTCCTCGACGATGTTCGACTACGAGTGGGCGACCGTTCAGCACTCGATCAACTGCCGGCTGGCCCGGGCCATCGTCGTTCCGGATGTCATCCCGCCCGAGCGTCTCCGGCGGTACGGAGCAGACGGGAAGATCAGCGCCTATCCGGGTCTGAAGGAGGAGTACTACCTGTCCGACTTCGAGCCCGATCGGGCCGTCCTGGACCAGCTGGGCCTCGACCCGGCCGGCCCGATCGCCGTGGTTCGCACCCCGCCGGTGGTCTCGCTCTACCACCGGTTCGAGAACGATCTGTTCCGGCAGGTTCTGGACCGCCTGCGCGGCACCCAGACCGTGGTGCTCCCCCGGACCGAGGCCCAGCGCCAGGAGCTCGTTCGTGCGGGCGGCTGGCTGGTCCCCGACTGGGCAATCGACGCCCAGTCCCTGATCTTCTTCGCCGATCTGGTGGTCTCGGCGGGCGGAACCATGAACCGCGAGGCGGTGGCCCTGGGAACCCCCGTGTTCACGGTGTTCGAGGGGCGTCTCGGCGCGGTCGACGCGGAGCTGATCGCGGACGGGCGCCTGCGGCGACTGCGGGGTGCCGATGAGGTTGTGCTTAAGAAGCGGCCGGATGATTCCGAACGCCAGCGGGTGCGCCGCGACCCTGCTTTACTCGTGGATCTGCTCGTCGAGCCGGCCCGCATTCCCTGGCGGAGTTGACCGGCGGCGGCTCGTTCTGGCGGCGGTCAAGCCAGCCCCAGAATCGACTGATCCCCTCCCAGACAGACTTCGTGAGCACGGGTACAGAGAACGTGGTGTCCTCCGGGCAGCCTGGCCCGGTTCCAGCCGACCGCACGCCGGTGGGCCAGCGGCGGCTGGCCGGCCGCCGCTGGTCGGTGCGGGGCAATCCCTGGCTGGTGGTCGGCGTGGCGGTCGTCGTCTTCTCGTACCTCCTGCTGCGCTGGGCCCGGGCCAGCCCCGGATTCGACCCCTACGGCTGGTTGGTGTGGGGCTACCAGACGCTGCACGGGACGCTGAATCTGGGTGGTGCTCCGTCGTGGAAGCCAGTCACATTCTTCTTCACCGTCCCGTATTCGCTGTTCGGTCACTTCTCCTGGTGGCTGTGGACGGTGACCGCCGTCTCGGTTGCCCTGGCCGGGCCGCTCTTCGCCGGGCGGATCGTGCACCGGTTGATCCTCCGCAGCACGGGCGAACGCTGGCCGGCGATCATCGGCGCGGTGTTCGCCGGGTTGTGCCTGCTGGGCATCGTCCAGTACACGCACTACTGGCTGAGCTCCCAGTCCGACCCGATGCTGGTCACCTTCTTCCTGGCCGCCATCGACATGAGCATGACCGGTCGCCATCGCTGGGCGATCACCTTCCTGTGGCTGTCCTCGCTCGGCCGTCCAGAGACCTGGCCGTTCTTCGGTCTGTACTTCCTGTGGGCCTGGCGGGCGGTGCCGCGGATGCGTCTGCTGATGGTGGTGGAACTGGTCCTGATCCCGTTCTTCTGGTTCGGCGTTCCGGTGCTGGCCGGCAGCCCGTGGAACGTGGCCAGCAATCTGGCGCAGGACTCGCCGCGGATGCTGCACAGCAACAAGATCTTCGGGACGATCAATCGCTTCCGCCTGCTGACCTACTCACCGGTCGAGGCGATGGGCGCGATCGGGCTGGTCATCGCGATCGTGCGCCGCAACCGGTGGGTGCTGCTGATCGCCGGTTGCTGCGCGCTGTGGATGCTCGTGGAGATCGCCTTCGCGCTGCACGGGTTCCCCGGGGTGCCGCGGTACATGTTCGAGGCGGCCGCGGCGATGATCGTGGTGGCCGGTGTCGGTCTGGGCTGGCTGCTGACGGAGCCCGCCCGATTCCTCGCGGCGCGCGCGGCCGGCGGCCCGCCAGCCGCCGGCCACGAGGGAACCGCTGCCACCGGTGACGGCGCGGCCGGGTCTGCGCCGCCGCCACCCTCCGGGAACGGCTCACGGTCCGTGCGGTGGGCCCGCATCGCCGGCGGTCTGGCCGTGCTCGTCGTGCTTGCGCTGATGGTTCCCCGGGCGGTCAACGCCGAGCGCACCGAGCACAAGGACCTGATCCACGAGCGGGCCCGCACGGCCGAGATCCACCGCCTCGACGCGGCGCTCAAGGCGTTTGGTGGCTACAGGTTCATTCGCTCGTGTGGTGACCCGGCGTCCGACGTGGAATGGGTGAGCATCCTGGCCTGGTACACGAAGCTCGACGTCGGGTTCGTCGGGCACCGCCCGGCGTTCATCGTCCGGTTCGAGAAGAAGCCCTCGATCCTGTTCACCGCGCTGGGCAACGGCTGGATCGTGCACACCTACCACCTGCCCTCAGGCGCCCCGGCCGCGTGCCAACGCCTCAACAACGCGTACTACATCGTCACCCCGCAGCATCCCGGTGGGTACGTGGGTCACCAGGCCTGACGCCACTTCCTGCCGCGGCCACGGCCTCCACGCCTAACTTGTCCTAACGGTTCCAAGTGTCCGCATTGCGGTGCCACGACTAGACTTCCCCACCATGCGCCGGCGGCTCCGGTCCGCGGCCCCCGTCCACCGTCACTCGTTGCCCCAGTTGCTGTTGGACGGGCTTCTGGTCGCGCTCGCCTATTTCCTTGCCTACCGTCTGAGGTTCGAGAACGCGGTTCCCGGCCGCTACGAGGCCTTGTTCCACGAGACGATCTGGTGGGTCGTTCCGCTGACCCTCGTGGTGCTGGCCGCGTTCGGCGCCTACGAGCGGCTGTGGAGGTTCGTCAGCCAGCGCGACTACGAGGCGGTGGCCAAGGCGGTGGTGGTGGCGTCGATCCTGATCATCGGGATCGTGGCGCTGGTGCATCCGGTCAACTTCGCCTCGCGGGAGCTGGAGCCGTTCCACGGCTTCGTCCGGCAGCACGGCCATCGGGTGTTCATCAGGGGGTACAAGTCCGTCGCGGCCCCAGCCAGCGCCGTGACCATGCCCTCCAGCGTGATCGCCGGTTTCTTCCTGGCCGCGCTGGTCCTGCTGGGTGCGGTTCGCTTTGCCATCCATCTCGTCACTGAGGGCCGCATGCGCAACTTCCGGGTGGCCAAAGGCGCCCGCGACGTGCTGGTCGTGGGGGGCGGCGACGGCGGGCGATTGGTCGTGCGCGAGCTGATTCGCAATCCCGAGCTGCGCCTGCGCCCGGTCGGCTTCGTCGACGACGATCCCCGCAAGCAGGGGATCAAGGACGAGCACGGTCTGAAGGTGCTGGGGACGACCGAGGCGGCCGACCTCGCTCGCGTGCTGGACGAGGTGGAACCCGATGAGGTGGTCATCGCGATTCCCTCCGCTCCCGGCACGATGCGCGCTCGGGTGGTCATGGCCTGCCGCCGCCGTGGCATTCCGGTGCGCACCATGCCCACGGTGTTCGAGCTGCTTCGGGACGGTGCCGGCCACATGCGCCTGGCCCGGCAGCTCCGCGAGGTCAAGGTCGAGGACATGCTCGGCCGCGAGCCGGTGCGCATGGAGCTCGAGCGGGTCGGCGCCTACCTGACCGGCCGGGTCGTGCTGGTAACCGGAGCCGGAGGCTCGATCGGATCTGAGCTGTGCCGCCAGATCGCCCGGGTGGGGCCGCGCAAGCTGGTGCTGGTCGACCACGCCGAGGACAACCTGTTCGAGATCCTGAGGGAGCTGGAGGAGGATCGCCACGTCAACATGGCGGTGCCCGTGCTGGCGGACTGCAAGGAGGGGGAGCGGATGCGGGAGGTGCTGGCCGAGCACCGGCCGACCGTCGTGTTCCACGCCGCCGCCTACAAGCACGTGACGATGATGGAGCTCAATCCCGTGGAGGCGATCCGCAACAACGCGCTGGCCACCCGGGTGATGGCCAGGACGGCCGGCGAGACGGGCGTGGAGACGTTCGTGCTCGTGTCCACCGACAAGGCGGTTCAGCCCGCCACCGTAATGGGCGCCTCCAAGGCGCTGGCCGAGTGGGCCGTGGAGGCGCAGGCAGCCCAATCGCTGGGGACCCGGTACGCGACTGTCCGCTTCGGAAACGTGCTCGGCTCATCCGGCTCGGTGGTCCCCATCTTCCGGCGCCAGATAGCCGGCGGGGGACCCGTGACGGTCACCGACCCGCGCATGACTCGCTACTTCATGACGATCCCGGAGGCCGTGCAGCTGATCATCCGGGCAGGTTCTTTGGGACGGGGAGACACCGCCTCCGGAGCCAGCGGCGCGGTCTATGTGCTCGACATGGGCGACCCGGTCAAGATCGTCGACCTGGCCGAGACGATGATCAGGCTGTCCGGCCTGGAGCCCGGCCGGGACATCGCCATCGCGTTCGTCGGCCAGCGGCCCGGGGAGAAGTTTCACGAGGAGCTGTTCAACCCCTACGAGCGCCTCCAACCCACTCCGGCTCAGCGGATCATCCGGGCCGACCGAGACCGCCTGGATCCCGCCTGGGTGGATGCCATCTTCGACAACATCAACCTGCTCGTGCTGGAGGGAGACGCGACGGCACTGGCCGACCATGTCTCCCAGCTCGACGCCAACCGGGACGTGCTGCCTCCGGAGGCTGGCGCCCGGTTGGCACCGTAGACTCCGCTCGCTCCATGACAACCGTTCCCTTCGCGCTGTCGGTCCACAAGCTGGTCAATTCCGTCGGCACCGATCTCGCCTTCGCGGCCATCATCGGGCTGGCCATTCTGGTTCTCCTGTACTTCGCTCAAGCTCGGGAGACCGCGACCTTGCGCGAGCGCCTCGACACCGCCGCACAGTGGATCGACGCGCTGGAGTCCCGGCTCACCCAGTTGCAGCGCAGTCAGGCCCAGGCCGTCGCGCGGCCCCCTCAACCCGCTCCGGCTCCAGCCGGCGTGGGCCTCCTGCGAGCCCGCCCGGGTCAGCAGCCGGCTCCTCGCCCCGGAGCCGTGCCCGCGCAGGCCGGCGCGTCGGCCGGCACGCCTCGCCCGATGCGCGGGCCGCTGGTCGGAGCTCCTGCCGGCATGGCCGGTCCAGCCCTGGCGGCGGCCACCCACCTGATTCCGCTGCCGGGCGCGGGCGCAAGCGAGCCCGTTCCTGTCCCGTCCAGCAACGGCGAAGAGGAGACGAGCGTCGGAGCGCCGGCGGTCGTGGCTCCGCCGGTCGCCGCCCCGGCGGCAGCCCAGACCGCCGCGGCCACTGAGTCCGCTCCCGGGAGCGACGACACGATCCTCGCTGTCCCGGCGCCGGCTACGGCCGCTGCGTTGGCCAATGGTCAGGGCTCCGGTGGCGTGGCGGCCCCGCCGGCGCCGCGCCCGGAGTTCGCACCGGTGCCCCCCGCGGACCCACCCACGGCGGGCGTTCCTGCGCGCGGGACCAAGCGAACGGGTGGCAACGGCAGATCTGGTCCGCCCGCAGCGGCGCTGTCGTCCCGCTCGGGAGGATCTCGGCCGCTGCCTCCGCTGCGCACCACGGCGCCGTCTCAGCCGTCCCGCGCCCGTCGTCTCGTGCCGATCCTGATCGGTTTGGCGGCCGTCGTGGCGATCGTCGTGGCGCTCCTGATCATCACGCACACCAGCCCCAACTCGACCACGGTCCACAAATCCCACACGGTCTCGGCGGGCGCCAAGCACGGCAAGTCGGTCGCCGTTGTGCCCTCGACGGTCACCGTGGCCGTGCTCAACGGCACGGGCGTCACCAACCTGGCCCATGACGTGGCCAGCCGTCTGGGTACCGACGGCTACAAGGAGGGGACGATCGCCACCGCCGCCGATCAGACCCACTCCAGCACGATCGTCGCGTACCTGTCCGGCCACCGAGCTGCTGCCCGAGCCGTGGCAGCCGTCCTGAACCTCAAGTCCGGCTCCGTGCAGCCGGTCGATCAGCAGGCGATGGGCGTGGCGTGTCCTGGAGCCAGCGGAACCACCACGAGCTCGACCACCACCAGCTCCAGCTCCTCCTGTTCAGCCGACGTGGTGGTCACCGTGGGCAGCGACCTCGCCGGCCTGGCGTCGTCTGCCACCGGATGAGGCGCGTAGACGACAAACAACACAGAAATGGTTGACTTAACGACGGACCGTGTCCGGCTCCTACCGCCGGGGCACGGCGTCACTGAAAACCCTCTCTCTCTGGAATTGCTATGACCGATCTGCTCGAACTTCCCCATCGCACCGTCAAGCCCCGCTCCACGGGCCTCACCCACGTGCTCGACCGCGGACTGTCCGTGGCCGGCGTCGACTCGCTGGCGGAGGTGGCCGGTGACCACGTGGACATCGTCAAGCTCGGCTGGGGCACGGCGCTGGTGACCGGAAACATCGAGGCCAAGGTGGCTCGCTACCAGGCACACGGGATACCGGTGGTGCTGGGCGGCACGCTGACCGAGCTGGCCATGCACCAGGACCGCTTGGATGCGCTGCTCCAGTGGACGAGCCATCTCGGCCTGGAGTATGTGGAGGTCTCCGATGGGACGATCACGCTTCCGCACGACGAGAAGCTGGAGGTGATCGAGCGCCTCGCCCGGGATTTCACCGTGCTCTCGGAGGTCGGCTCCAAGGACGACACGAAGATCATGGCGCCGTATCGCTGGGTCGAGCAGATCCAGGCCGAGCTGGAGGCCGGCGCCTGGAAGGTGATCGCCGAGGCTCGCGAGAGCGGCACCTCCGGGATCTATCGCCATGACGGCGAGGTCCGGATGGGCCTGATCGACGAGATCGTGCACGCCGTCGACCCTGACAGCCTGATGTTCGAGGCGCCGCGCAAGGATCAGCAGGTGTGGTTCATCCGCCGCCTGGGAAGCAACGTGAACCTTGGCAACGTGACGCCGGACGAGGTCGTCTCGCTCGAGACCATGCGCCTGGGGCTGCGGTCCGACACCGCGCTGGGCGCCGTCGGCTCCGGCCTTCAGGAGGAGGGAGTGCGGGGCGAGTGAGCCACCTCGCGTCGCCTCCTTCACATGGCTCAGGCTGAGGACGGCTGCGGCCTGCTGCTCGCCCGCCACGGCCAGACCAACGACAACCTCGAGCCGATCCGGGTTCAGGGCTTCACCGACACGCCGCTGAACGACGTCGGCCGGCGCCAGGCACATGAGCTGGCCGACCGCGTGGCCGACCTGGAGATCGAGTCGCTCTGGACCTCCGATCTGATCCGGGCGCGTGAGACCGCGGAGATCGTGGGACAGCGGATCGGGCTCGCGCCTCAGCCCGATGCGCGTCTTCGGGAGGGCGATCGGGGCCAATGGGAGGGTCGCCGGTTCATCGACGTCAAACGCGAGGATCCCGGCCTGTACGCGGCCTGGCGCCGAGCGGGCCCGGACTTCCGGTTTCCGGGCGGCGAATCCCTCCAGGAGCATTCCGACCGGGTGGCGGCAGCCTTGCGGGACATCCACACCTCCGGACGGCTGCCAGCGCTGGTCGTCTGTCACCGGGGCTCCATCCGCGTGGTGCTGTGCCGCCGTGACCCACGCGGTCTGGACGCCTTTCACGACTACGACGTCCCCAACGCGGGCGTGGTGGAGCTTTGACCCGGCTTCCGGCGGCCGCGTTCGCGGCTCTGGTGGTGGCGACGGTGGGAGCGTTCTTTGTCACCCAGCACCTCAAGGTCTCCAACCCGCTGATCAACGGGAGCCCGCGCCCTGACCCGCCCGCCATCAACCCGGTGTCCGGACGGGTGTGCCGCGATCTGGCCGGCAAGCTGGTCAGCTTCAAGCGGACCCAGCTCAGCTTCTATCTTCAGTCCCGCTCGGACAAGGTGTCGGTGTACATGGTCAACTCGGGCGGGCAGATCATGGCCACCGTGGCTCAGGGCCGCTACATGCGAGCAGGAGCGAGCCACCGCTCCACGTTCACCTGGAACGGGCATTCGGGCAACGGCGGTGGACCCGTGGTGGCCGATGGCACGTATTACTTCGAGATCGCGCTGCAGAGCCAGGACCGCCCGATCATCCTCACGGGCAACCCCGTGCAGGTGCTCACCACGGGGCCGCAGCCGTCGGTCACCCGCGTGGTCCGGACCGGCGCGGCGGCTCCTGCCGGCCCGGCGATCATCACCGCCGGTCAGTCTGTGGCGATCCACTTCGCCGCGCGGCCCTACAAGAGCACCCGGATCGACATCTATCGGACGGACCTCCCGGGCAAGCCCCGCCTGGTGTTCAGCTTTGGAACCAAGGGCAAGACGGGCATGGCCACCTGGGACGGGCGGATCCACGGTCAGCCGGCGCCCGCGGGCACCTACCTGGTGGGCATGTCGGTTCTCGACCAGGCCTGCAATCCCGGCAGCTTCCCCGCGGTCCTGCCGCCGGCCGCCGGGTCGACTCCGCACGCCGGCCTGACCGTCCGTTACCTGGCCGCCTCGCCACCGCTGACGCCGGTCCCGGCCGGGTCCGATGCGAGCGTGCTGGTTGATGCTCGAGGCCGTCCGTACACGTGGCGGCTGTACCGGCTCGGATCACCCCGCCTGCTGGCCTCGGGCCGAGCGGCGGCCGGTCACTACGTTCTCCACGTCCGTCTGCCGGGGAACCGCGCCGCCATCTACGGCGTGGCTCTGCAGAGCGACAGCCACGACACGGTTGTGCCCGTCGTCGCCAGTGCGACGGGCCGCGCGGCGTTCACCCGCATCCTGCTCGTCCTGCCCGCACTCAGCTGGCAGGGCACGAATCCGGTGGACGACACGGGCGACGGGCTGCCGAGCACGCTCACGTCTGGTGACCGGATCTCCCTCAGCCGCCCCCTCGCCGCCGGGCTGCCCCAGGGCCTATCGGCTGAGCAGGCACTGATCTCCTATCTCGATCGGAACCGTCTCTACTACCAGCTGACCACCGATGTCGGCCTGGCGGATGGCGTGGGGCCTCGCTTGGCCGGGCACACCGGAGTGCTTCTCGACGGCAGCCTGGCGTGGCTGCCGTCTAACCTCACCTCAGCCCTGTCCGGCTACGCCCGTGCGGGCGGGTCGGTGTTGTCGGTCGGTGTCGACTCGATGCAGTCAGAGGCTCCCCTGCACGGCTCGGGGGGCGCTCAGATGGCCGGTCCGCCCGAGCGTCTGTCCGCGGACCCGTTCGGCGCCCACCACGGGTCGGTGTCGAGCATCCGGGGGTCGCTGATAACCGTGCTCAGTGACCGGCTGCGGATTTTCGGCAATACGGTCGCGTTCCCCGGCTTCGACACCGGGCAGGCGATCAATCCTCCGTCGGGGACCGCCGGATCCGCGGTCTCGGCGGCCGGCGTGGCCGCCGGCCAATCGAACATCACGGGCTTCCAGGATGGACGAGGCAAGGTGGTGGAGGTCGGTCTCCCGGGGTTCGCCACGAGCCTCGCCCACAACGTCGATGCCCAGGAGCTGTTGGCCCGCCTCTGGAAGCTGCTCTCCAGATGATCGGTCCGCCGTGTCGGGTTACCTGAAACGACTCGTCAGCGCCCTGGGCGCCTATCAGATCGCCGACGCGATCTCCAAGGTGCTGGCCGTCCTGCTGCTGCCGGTCTACACGCGGTACGTGAGCCCGACGGGGTACGGCGTCGTGGAGACGCTGGCCACGTTCGTGATCTTCGTGAGCATCGTCGTGCGCTTCGGGATCATCGAGTCGTTCCTACGCTTCTACTTCAGCGACGAGGACGCGGAGCGCCGCAGTGCGCTGGCTCGGCGGGCGGTGGTGTTCCTGCTGCTCACCTCGACGGTCGCATCCGTGGCGCTGGCCATCCCGGCCGGTCCGCTGGCTCGGCTGGTCACCACGACCAACCGCCCCTGGGACTTCCGGGTGGCGGTGCTCGGCGTGTGGGCGTTCACGAACCTGGAGCTGGCTTACGCGTTGCTCCGGGTCGAGGAGCGTCTGCGCGCCTATGCGGTGGCGTCGGTCAGCAACGTCGCCCTCACGGTGATCGCCTCGGTGGTGCTGGTGGTGGGATTCGGGCTGGGGGCGCTCGGCTTGCTGATCGCCAACTACGGCGCCACGCTGGTCGTCCTGCTTGGGCTGTGGTGGACGATGCGGGGCCGTCTCGGGGTCCGGCGGGCGCTCGGGGAACCGCTGGGCACGCTCCTGAACTTTGGGCTGCCCACGGTGCCCGCCGAGGCCTCGGTGTACGCGCTCAGTGTGCTCGACCGCCAGTACGTCGTCCACGCGCGGGGGGCGGCCGCGGTCGGGTTCTACTCCCTGGCCATAAAGCTCGCCGGCGCCGTGGCGTTCATCGTGCGCGCCTTCCAGTATGCCTGGCCGCCGCTGGCCTACTCGATCCGTGACGAGCGTCAGGCGGCCCGCCTGTACGGCCTGGTGACCACGTACTACGTGCTGGTCAGCGGCTGGGTGGTGGCCGGGCTGGCGCTGGAGGCCCGATGGATCCTCCGGTTACTGGCCGCGCCACGCTTCTTCGAGTCCTACCGGGCGGTGCCATGGGTGTCGCTGGGCTGGGCCATGTACGGGCTCTGGGTGGTGCAGCTGGTGATCGCCGGCCGGGCCAAGGTGACGCGCCGCAACTTCCCGGCGGCGCTGGCCGGGCTGGCGGTCAACGTGGTGCTGTTGATCCTGCTGGTGCCGGGCTACGGCATCGCCGGCGCCGGCGTGGCTCTGTGCGGCGCCTACGTGGCGATGCTGGGCGTCATGCACCTTCTGATCCGGCGGGCGTTCCCGGTCGACTTCGAGTGGCGTCGCCTTGCGCATATCGTTGCCGTCATGGGACTGTTCACGGTGCTCGGCGATCTGCTCCTGCCCACTCACGGGGCGCCCGGATTCCTGCTGCGCGCCGTGGTGTTCCTGGCCATTCCGCCCGTGCTGCTGCTGACCGGGTTCGCCCATCGGCAGGAGCTCTCCGTGACCCGCGGGGTGATCCAGCGCATTCGGGCCTACCGCGTGGCGGGGAGGGGTGCGGCTTGAGCTCCGGGACGTCTCCCCGACCCACGGTGAGCGTGGTCGTCCCGTTCGCCGGCGACATCGCCGAGGCGCTGATGGCGATGGCGCTGCTGCGCTCACTCGACACAGCTCCCGGGGACGAGCTGATCCTCGCCGACAACTGTGGCGTCGTTCCGGACGCCGAGGACCTCACGGTGGTCCGCGCCTTCGGTGAGCAGTCTCCCGCCCATGCCCGCAACGCCGGCGCCGCCCGGGCCGCCGGCGCGTGGATCCTGTTCCTGGACGCGGATACCCGGGCGCCGGCCGATCTCCTGAACGCCTACTTCGCCGCGCCGATCGACGATCGAGTGGGGGCCGTGGCGGGCGAGATCATCGGGGCCGGCTCGACCTCGAGCCTGGCCGCCCGCTACGGCGCCGCCCGGAACTTCCTGTCCCAGGGCGCCCACATCTCCCATCCCTTCCGGCCCCGCGCCGCCGCCGCGAACCTGCTCGTCCGCCGTGAGGCGTTCGAGGCGGCCGACGGATTTCAGGAGGGCGTTTGGGCCGCCGAGGACACGGATTTCTGCTGGCGCCTGCAGGATCTCGGCTGGACGCTCGAGCTCCGGCCCGAGGCGGTGGTGGAGCACCGCTACCGCGAGACGGTCGGGGAGCTCAGGCGGCAGTGGCGCGCCTACGCCGCCGGCCGGGCCTGGCTGGCCAGCCGTTACCCCGGCTTTGAACCGGAGCCCGCGGTGCGCCGCGCGCTGCGCCGGCCGGTTCGGGCCCTCCCGGCACCCCGGACCGGTACCGCTCTCCAGGTTCGTCCCCGGAGCCGGAGTGAGCGCCTGCAGTTCCTGGCCCTGGACGCGCTCCTGGCGGTTGAGGAGCTGATCGGACTGCGCCTGCCGAACCGCCCCGGAGGCGGACCCGTGGGTCGCTGGCGAGCGGGCGCCACTCGGTGGCGTCGCCGCGCCCGCCGGTGGGCTCGAGGCGCCCGCCGATGATCCGGGTGGATCTGGTCGATCCCTCGGCCTACACGCCACCCTACGATCACGCATTGGCCGCGGCGCTGGCTCGGGCCGGAGCGTCGGTGCGCCTGATGACCACCCGCTTCCCGTACGGGGAAGTGCCGCCACCCGACGGCTATGTCCGAACCACCGCCTTCTACCGGCACGCTCGGGGTGCGGCCGGGTCGGGCCTGCGCCGCGCGCTGAAGCTGGCCGAGCACGTGCCGGACATGGTGCGCTACCGCCGGACGGCCAAGGCGGCCGACATCGTCCACTTCCAGTGGCTGCCCGTGCCCGTGCTCGATCTGCGCCTGCTCCCCGACCGCCCGGTCGTCCTCACCGCGCACGATCTCCTGCCCCGGGAGCCGCGTCCGGGTCAGGTGTGGGCGCAGCGCCGTCTGCTGCGGTCGGTGCGGGCGGTCATCGTGCACTCGCAATACGGCCGGTGCGTGCTGGTGGACGAGGCAGGAGTCGACCCGAGCCGGGTCCAGGTCATTCATCATGGCGCGTTTGACCATCTCGCGCACCTGCCCGGTGAGCTGCCCGGAGAACTGCGGGACACGGATCGGCCGGTGGTCCTGTACTTCGGGCTGATCCGGCCCTACAAGGGCCTGGACGTGTTGCTCGAGGCGTGGCGGGAGGTACCGGGGGCTGAGCTGTGGGTGGTGGGACGCCCGCTGATGGACATCGCCGGGCTGCGCGCCCAGGCCCCGGAGTCGGTGCGCTGGGTGCCCAGGTTCGTGGAAAACGCGGAACTGGCCGGGCTGTTTCGCCGCGCGGACGTGGTCGTGCTGCCCTACACGCGCACCGAGCGGTTCGATCAGTCCGGGGTGCTGGCCAGCGCGCTCGGCTTCGGCAAGGCGATCGTGCTCACGGACGTCGGCGGCTTCGCCGAGGTGGCCGGGACCGGCGCGGCCAGGTTGGTTTCGCCCGGGGACCCCGGGGAACTGGCGGTGGCACTGCGGGCACTCGTGGAGGACCCCGGGGAGCGCCGGCGCCTGGAGGAGGCCGCGCTGGCGGCGGCCCGGGGACCCTATTCGTGGGATGCGGCCGGGCGGTTGACGCTCGGCCTGTACGAGAGAATCCTCGCCGCATGACCGCCTTGGCCATCGTCTTCTGGGTGTCGGTCGGCCTGCTCTTCTACGCCCAGGCCGGGTACGGGCTGTTGCTGCTGGCGCTGGGCCGCCTGCGCCGCGCCCGCCCGGGTGCCGGCCAGCCCCGGGCGGGCCAGACAGAGCCGCTCACCGTCTCGGTGATCGTCGCCGCCTACGCCGAGGCGGCGGTGATCGCGCGGCGGGTGGCCAACCTGCGTGAGCTCGATTACCCCACCGGTCGCCTGGAGGTGATCGTCGCGTGTGACGGCTCGCCGGACGCGACGCCGGCGCGGGCTCGGGAGGCCGGAGCCGACCTGGTGCTGGAGCTGCCCCGGGGCGGCAAGATCCGCGCTCAAGACGCGGCCGTCCGGCAGGCCCAAGGGGAAATCGTGGCCTTCTCGGACGCCAACGCGATGTGGTCGCCGGACGCCCTGCAGCAGCTCGTGGAGCCGTTCGCCGATCCGCGGGTGGGCTACGTGTGCGGGGACGTGCGGTTCGGCGGCGAGGGCAGCAACCAGGAGGGCGTGTACTGGCGCTACGAGATGCTCCTGCGCCGGCTCGAGTCCACGCTGCGATCGGTCACCGGGGGCAACGGCGCCATTTACGCCACCCGCCGCGAGTCCTACATGGAGGTCGACCCGATCATGGGCCACGACCTGAGCTTTCCGTTCAACATGGTCAAGCGGGGGTGGCTGGCTGTGTACGCACCGGAGGCCCGGGCCACTGAGAAGATGGTGCCGTCCATCGAGGGCGAGTTCGCCCGCAAGCGGCGGATGATGAGCCACGGCTGGCCGATCGTGATGCGCGGCGGCATGCTCTCGCCCCGCGGATACGACCCCCTGTACGCCCTGATGATCTTCTCCCACCGGATCCTCCGCTATGCCACCCCGTTCCTGCATGTGGTGGCGCTGGCCGCCAGCCTGGTGCTGCTCGGGCAGGGGTGGACATACGTCGTGGCGGTGGCTGCGCAGCTGGCCCTGCTGCTCGCTGCGGCCGTGGCTCCGCTGGTGCCGGCGCGGCCGTTTCTGGTGGCCCGTTACTACGTGCTGACCACAGCCTCCCTGGCCGCCGGGCTGTGGGATTGGCTGACCCAGGGGACCGAGGCCGGCTGGGAGCCCGCGGAGGGCACACGATGATCAAGCGCGGGCTGGACCTGCTGATCGCCGTGCCCGCCACGGCGCTGACGGCGCCTCTGATTGCCGTGCTGTGCCTGCTGATCCGTCTCGAGTCGCCCGGTCCCGCCGTCTACCGGCAGACCCGGAGCGGCCGGCACGGACAGCCGTTTGAGATCTTCAAGCTGCGCACGATGGTCACCGGAGCCGAGTTCATCGGCGCCGGCCTGGCCATCCAGCAGGGCGATGACCGGATCACGCGCCTGGGCCACTGGCTGCGCCGGTACTCGCTGGATGAACTGCCCAACCTGTGGAACGTGGTGCGCGGGGAGATGTCGATCGTCGGACCTCGCCCGACCGTGCCGGTCCAGGTGCAGCAGTACACGGAGCGCCAGCGGGGCCGTCTGGCCGTGCGGCCCGGGATCACCGGATGGGCGCAGGTGAACGGCCGGGCCTCGCTGCCCTGGTCGGAGCGGATCGAGCTCGACCTGTGGTACGTGGAGCACGAGTCGCTGGCGCTCGACCTGCGGATTCTCGGCTCGACGGTGACGATGGTGCTGGCCGGTCACGGCCTGTACAAGGGAGAGAGGGGCGGATGGCAGCCGCCAAGCGCGACGTAGGAATCCTCCTCACCGGGGTCGGCAAGCGCTACGACATCGTCTCCGCTTTCGCTCAGCACGCCAAGGTGGTGGCCGCCGACCCGAACCCGCTGGCGCCGGCGCAGTACGCCGCCGACGTCCGCGTGTCCGTGCCGCCGATCCAGGATCCCGGCTATGTCCCGGCCCTGCAGGCGCTGTGCGAGCGCCACGGCGTGGCCACGGTGATCCCGCTGACCGACCTGGACATCGAGGTGCTGGCGCACGCCCGGGCGGCCGGCCGTCTGCCGGCGCTGGTTCCGGGGCCCGACACCGCGCGGGCCACATTCGACAAATACGAGGCGCACCTGCTCCTGGAGCGGCTCGGGCTCCCGTCCCCGCCCACCGTGCTGCCGGGCGAGGAGCCGCCGTACTACCCGGTGATCGTCAAGCCCCGTCAGGGGTCAGGGGCGCGGTCAATCCTTCGCGCCAAGGATGCCCGGGCGGCCGAGTTCTTCGTCGACTACGCCGAGGAGCCGGTGATGGTGCAGAAGGCCATGGACGGCCCCGAGTTCTCGATCGACTGCCTGAGCGACCTGGAGGGACGCTGCCTGAACGCGATCCCGCGCACGATGCTCGAGTCCCGCGGCGGCGAGTCGATCAAGGGCACGGTGATCGCCGACCGGGAGCTGGTCGAGCTGGGACGGCGCGTGGTGGAGGCGCTCGAGGTGCGCGGCCCCTGCACCGTTCAGGTGTTTCGCGACTCGCAGGTCGGGATGGGGATCACGGATGTCAACACCCGGTTCGGCGGGGCATTCCCCGCGCCCATGTACGCCGCGCTGCCGGGGCGCACCTACCCGGAGCTGATCGTGCGCATGGCCGCCGGCGAGCGGGTCGAGCCCCACGTCGGCGAATACCGCGACGGGGTCACGTTCACCCGCTACTACTGGCAGCTCGAACTGGACGAATCACTGAGTCCCACGGGACGGGACATCGTGACTCCCCCGGGCCCTCCGGGCCCACGCTAGAGCCGGCGCGGCTCCGGCGGCGGCACTTGCGGAAGTTCACGTAGAACATCTGTCCGTCCCCCCGGTCAGCCGCCGGGAGCTCTCCGTCCCCGCCCGATAATCCGTCTATGGAAGCCGGAACGGTTCCGCGGGTCGGTGCGCCGCGGATCCCGATGCCCGGACCGCGCCTGATCCGGCTCGCCTCCGACGCGCGTCTGGTCACCCTGGTGCGCGAAGGGCGAACGGGAGCATTCGACGCCGTCTACGACCGCCACCACCGCGGGATCCTGTCGTTCTGCCGCCACATGCTGGGGGACCAGCACGAGGCCGAGGATGCGCTTCAGCACACGTTCATGGCTGCGTACTCGAGTCTGCTGGCCAGCCGGCAGACGATCCAGCTGCGCCCCTGGCTGTTCGCGATCGCGCGCAACCGGTGCTACTCCGTTTTGCGCTCTCAGCGCGAGCGCCCGACCGCTGACCTCGATGCGCCGGTCACGGACGGGCTGGCGGCTGAGGTGCAGCGCCGCCAGGATCTGCGCGATCTGGTCAGCGACCTCAACCGCCTCCCGGACGAGCAGCGGGAGGCGATCGTGCTGGCCGAGCTTGAGTCCCTATCCCACGCGGAGATCGCCGACGTGCTCGGGGTGCCCCGGGACAAGGTCAAGGCGCTGGTGTTCCAGGCTCGGGAATCGCTCCTGGCCAGCCGGACGGCGCGGGACACCTCCTGCCACGAGATTCGCCAGGAGCTGGCCGTCGGCCGCGGTGCAGCGCTGCGGCGCGGCAACCTTCGCCGGCATCTGCGCGACTGCGAGGGCTGCCGGGCCTACCGGGCCCAGGTTCAGCACCAGCGCAGGCAATTCGGGCTCCTATTGCCGATCGCGCCGACGATCCTGGCCAAGGAGGGCCTGCTGGCCGCCGCTGTCGGCGCCGGCGGAGCCGCCGCGGTGGGCGGATCCGGGCTGATCGCCTCCTCCGCCCTGAAGACGGGCATGCTCAAGGGGATCGCCGCCGCCGTGATCGCCGGCGTCGGGACGCTTGGGACGGTCGTGGTCTCGGCATCCGACCTTCCGGTCCGGAGCTCTGACGCGAGCTCGAGCGCCCATCCCGGGTTCGCCCACCCCGCCCGTTCAGCGGGGCAGGCCGTGACGAGCTCCCGGCACACATCCTCCACCGGTGCTGCGACCGCCGCCGTCCCGCTCCAATCCTCGGATGTCGCCAGCAGCCGTGGCGCTTCGGTCACCCGCATCACGGGGGCCCACGCCCAGACGGCCACCCGGCATCACCGCAGCGCGTCCGCGAACCGACTCGCCGTCGCCGGTCACTCGGCTGCCCGTCTCACACATCTGCCGCCCGGGCTGGCGCACCGATCGGTCGCCGATCTGCCGCCCGGCCAAGCCAGGAAGCTGGCTCAGGCCGTATCGCCGCGTGCGACTCACGCCGCAGTGACCCCCCGCGCGCAGCCGCGGGTTATGCGCTCGAAGGTCACACCGAGTTGGCACGCCGCGGTTGGTCGACACGGCCATGCCTGGGGTCACGCAGCCACCGCTCATGTCTGGCACCACGCGGCTTCTGGCCCGGCCCACGGCCACGGCCAGGGGAACGGCCACGGGAACGGCCACGGACACGGCCACCGCTGAGCGCCGGGCGGGGCGGGAGGGTACCGTCTGTCGGGCGGGCGCCTGATCGCCCTCGGACAGCGTTACCAACAGGAGGGCGGAGTAATGGCGAAAGTCCCACGTTCGCTAGGCGGCAAGGTCGTGGCGATCACCGGCGGCGGCCGCGGCATCGGCAGGGCCACGGCGGCAGCGCTGATCGCCCAGGGGGCCAGGGTGGCGATCGGCGACATCGAGGCCGATCTGGCCCAGCGCACCGCGCAGGAGCTTGGCGCGGACACCATCGGGCTACCGCTCGACGTGACCCGGCGCGAGAGCTTCGAGAGCTTCCTCAGCCAGGTCGAGGAGCGGCTCGGACCGCTGGACGTCCTGGTCAACAACGCCGGGATCATGCCCGTGGGGCCGTACCTGGAGGAAACGGACGCGGTCGCCGACCGGATCGTCGACATCAACCTGCGCGGCGTGATGCTCGGGTCGAAGCTGGCGCTGGCCCGCTTCGCGCCCCGGCGGACGGGCCACCTGGTCAACATCGCCTCGATCGCCGGCAAGGCCCCGAGTGCCCACCTGGCCACCTACTGCGCGACCAAGCACGCGGTCGTCGGCCTGACCGCGTCGCTGCGGCAGGAGTTCCTGCCCGTCGGGATCGATTTCTCCGTGGTGATGCCGGTCGGCGTCAACACCGAGCTGTACTCGGGTCTCAAGCCGCTTCGGGGTGTGAAGATGCCGGAGCCCGAGGATGTGGGCAACGCGATCGTCGAGGCGCTCCAGACGGGGCGCTACGAGGTGTACGTGCCCAAGCGGATGAACGCAGTCATCCGAAGTGGCGCCCTGCTGCCCACGAAGGCGATGGATGCGGTGGGGAAGGTGCTGGGCGGCGGTGACGCGGTCACGGCTCCCGACCACGCGGCTCGGGCCGCCTACGAGGCCCGGATGGCGCGGATGGCGGCGGCTCCGGCGGGGGTTTCGGCCGGCGGTCCGGCTGAGGTTGCAGAGGATCAGGAGTCGCTGCCGCTGTCGCAGTAGCCCGGGTGCGCTGTCTGAAACTGCCGCGATGAAGGGGGCGCCGGCTGGTTGCGGCGTGCTTAAGCGCGCATTCTGTCCTGGCGGGCGGTTGATATCGCGCTGGAACACGTTTTTCATGCTCTGGCGCGATATCAACCAGTTCTCGGTCTAGATATCGCGCTGGAACACGTTCTGGGGCTGTGTCAGCCCTCAGCGACCCTCAGAGCCGAGCCAGTCGGCGATCCGCCGCCCGATTCGCTCGCCCGCGTCCTCCTGGAGGAAATGACCGGCCTGCTCCACTACCTCCACAGCGCCTCCGAGCGCCGCGGCGAACCGCTCGCCCACCGACAGCGGCAGCACGGGGTCCGAATCCGCCCACAGGAACAGCTTCGGCCGGGTGTCGTGGCGCAGCGCGTCGAGCACCCGCTGGCCGGCCTCGGCGCCCGGCATCTCGGGGCTGAGCGGGAGGATCAGCGGAAACGCGCGAGCCCCGGCCTTGGACGCGGCGTTGGGAAACGGCGCTTCGTAGGCGGCGATCACCTCGTCGCCCGGGTCCGTGTGACACGCGCGCCGGATCAGAAGTCCCACGGGTAGGTCGTCGGTGCGCTCTACGAAATCGCGGAACGCCAGCCAGTTATCGGTCATCGGCTGGTGACCCGTGAACAGTCCGGTATCCAGAACCACGATGCGGGCGAACCGCTCAGGGTGCTCCACGGCCAGCCGCAGCCCGATCGGGCCGCCCCAGTCGTGCACGACCGCCGTGGCATCGCGGATGTCCAGCTCGTCCAGGAGTCCGGCCACGGCGTCGGTGTGGCGGTCGTAGCTGTACCAGTCCTGCTCCACCGGCTTGTCCGAGCGGCCGAAGCCGGGGAGATCGGGGGCGATCGTCCGGTAACCGGCCTCGAGCAGTGGCGGCATCACCTTGCGCCAGAGAAACGACCAGGTCGGCTCGCCGTGAAACAGCACGACCGGATGCCCGTCACCTTCATCCAGGTGGGCCAGCCGCAGGCCGTCTACCTGACGGTACTGCGGGGCGAACGGGAAATCCGGCAGACCTTCCAGGAGCTGATCGGGAGTTCGGATCGCGTCGACCATGCGGGAAACCTACCGGTCGCAGGGCCCTCAGAGGCCGCTCCGGAGCACGGCGGCAGCGTCCGGAGCCACGGTCACCTCAATCGTCCGCGACCCGCGTATCCATCCGATCAGGTCGAGGGCCTGGAGACGGTCGAGGATGAACTGCAGTGCGGGTGCCTGGCCGGCGGGGCTGTAGTGGCGAAGGATCTGGAACGTGAAGCCGGTCGCGCCGGGCGGATCGACGTACCCCAGGTGGCTCTGGTAGCGGCGGTCGAGGACCGTGCTGGTCACGGTCAGCGTCCCGCCGGCCAGCCCGTGGATCGCTGCCGCCATACGGATCAGCACAGCCAGCGCCGCCGGCCGCAGGCCTCGGTAGAGCGATACCGGAACATGCCAGCGGCGCGCGAGCACGCCCATCTCGGGGGCGTAGATCAGATGCAGACGGCTTGGATCCCGAGGCAGCGGGACGAGCTCGCGCGACTGGTAGGCGGCGGACAGCGCCGCCGGACCAGAGAACTGCTGGACCGGCGATGGCAGCAGCGCGAGCGCGTCCGATGGGTACCCCGTCTCCAGGCCACTCAGGCGGTGCAGCGCGCCCGGCTGGGAGCGGTACATCTGCATCAGGCGTTCGGCCTCGAGGACCCGCCACAGGTACAGAGACGAGTCGTCACCGAGGTGGCTGAGAAAGCTCCAGGCGGCGGGGTGGTGGTCCGGGGCAGTGTCGAAGTACAGCTGGGCGTAGGACACCGCCCGTCCGCCGTCATAGTCATCGAGCACCGTCTGGACGTTGCCGATGCCGGCGTGATAGGCCGCCACCGCCAGATCCAGTCGACCCAGGTCTCGCTGAGCGATCAGCAGGTAGCGCACGGTTGCGTCCAGGGCCCGGGCCGGGTCGAAGCGCTGATCTGCCCGAGCCAGCTCGGCGTTCAGGCGCGCCAATCGCCGGGTGGCGCCGGCGCTCTGGGCCGCCTCAGCGGCCGCCAGTAGGGGCCCGCTGCGCGCCAGATCGATGTGCAGTCCGAGTACCGAGCTGCCTGTACTGGGCAGGATCTGAGTCAGCCCGGCGGCGTCCTGCACGCTGCCTCCCGCAACCACGTAAGGCCGGCCGGCGCTCTCCAGAAACACCAGGCCCTCGAGCAGCACCGGCGGGATGTCGGTCCCCCGGGCCGCAGCGTCGATCAGCGGGCGGTAGTGGGCCACGCGTGCCGCGGTGGCCGGCACGCCGCCCGGGCTCTTGACGAACAGGGCCTGGGCGCTGCCGGCGGCGGCCCGCTGGGACAGCTCGGCGTCAGCGCCGGACCGGTATCCGGGGAGATCGGCGGCGGGGGCGGCGAGCACCGCTCCGGCGGGCGGTCGGACGATGCCGGAAGACGACTGCAGGGCGGTCACCACCAGGACAACCATCACCACCGTCAGGGCCGCAGCGGCCGCGGTCCAGCCGCCCAGACGCCGGCGCACGATCCCGCTATCCTCGCCCGTTCGCGTGGTCAGTGACAACGCCAGCCTCCGGTCGCGGGCGGCGACCGGTGCCGCCGGCCAGTGCTGAGACCCATCGACCTGAAGTTACTGGAGCGTCCCGAATGCGAATCCTTGTCACCGGCGGGTCCGGCTTCATCGGCCGGCACGTGGTCGCCACGCTCAGAGACCAGGGGCATCAGGTCCGGGTGGTCGATCTTCAGCCCCACGTTGATCCCGAGGTGGATCTCGTTCAGGGCGACATCGCCGACGCGGACGTTATCGAGGCGGCCTTCGACGGCGGCTTCGACGGGGTCGTGCACCTGGCTGCCGTCACCTCGGTGCTGCGTTCGATGGAACAGCCGGAGCTCACGTTCCGCACCAACGTCCAGGGCACCCACCGCGTGCTGGAGGGTGCCCGGGCCGCGGGAGTGGGCTCCCTGGTGTTCGCCTCCACCGGAGGCGCCATCACCGGGCCCATGGAGGAGCCCGTGATCACGGAGCGGGCGCAGCTGCGGCCGATGACTCCCTACGGCGCCACCAAGGCCGCAGGCGAGATGCTCATGTCCGCGTACACCTCCGTGTATGACGTGCGCTGCACGGCCATCCGACTGACCAACGCGTACGGACCGGGGATGCAGGCCAAGGACAGCATCGTCGCGCGGCTGATGCGGGCGATCCGGCTGGGCAACACGTTCGAGGTCTACGGCGATGGCCGCCAGGTGCGTGACTACGTACACGTGAGCGATGTGGCAGCCGCGGCTCAGCTCGCACTCACCGATGATCGGTGGAGCGGTCCGGTGGTGATCGGCACCGGGACTTCACTGTCGGTGCTCGAGGTTGTCGACGTGGTCAGAGAGACGACCGGCGCCGAGCTACCCATCCGCCACGGGCCCGCCAAGCCTGGGGAGATGCCGGCCGTGATCGTTGACAACGCCCGGGCCAAGAGTCTGGGCTGGCGGCCTCGATTCGATTTCGCCACCGGGGTTGCCGGGGTGTGGGAGGAGTGGCGGGAGCTGGACATAGAGGGAGCCGTGCCGCTCCCCGGTGGCGCCGGAATGTCCACTCCGACCGGAGAGCGCTCGTGAGCGTGGCTCCCGACCGGACGTTCGACGACGAGAAGGAGCTGGCTCAACTCGAGCCGGCCGAGCGCGAGGCCGCCCGGGCGTTCCTTCACGCCCACCCGGCCCAGCAGGGCGCGCCGCTGGCGATCGTCATCCCGGCCTACAACGAGGAGCCCACGGTCGCGGATGTGATCCGGGAGATCCCGTCTGAGACGGCGGGCCTGGCGCTCGAGGTGATCGTGGTGGTGGACGGGGCCAAGGACGCGACCGCATCGGAGGCGACCAGCGCCGGCGCCCTTGTCTGCGACGTGCCGGTCAACCGAGGCCAGGGCGCGGCGCTCAGGCTGGGCTACTGGCTGGCCCGGGCTCGAGGCGCCCAGATCATCTGCACGATCGATGCCGACGGCCAGTATGAGCCGAACGAGATCGCCGGCGTCGTGCAGCCGATCCTGGACGACCGGGCTGACTTCGTGTCCGGCTCACGCCGCCTGGGCAATGAGCTGACCACCGACGCCACCCGTCACCTGGGGGTGATCGTGTTCGGCACAATCCTCACGGTCCTGACCCGCCACCGGATCACCGATCCGGCCTGCGGTCTGCGGGCGATGCGCAGTGAGGTCACCGCCGCCGTGACGCTGGAGCAGCCGCAGTATCAGGCCTCGGAGCTGCAGATCAGCGCCGCGCTGAACGGCTTCCGTCTGGCCGAGGTACCCACCACGATGCGGGACCGCGGAGTTCATGCCACCGGTACGAAGAAGGGCGGGAACTTCGGCTACGGGGTGCGGTTCGCCCGGGCGGCGCTCCACACCTGGCGTCGCGACCGCAACGCCGCGCGGAAGCGCGACTTGCCGGCGAACACCCACTTGTCGTAGATCACGAACTTCACTCCGAAGAAGACCGCCTGCACGAACACGTAGGCGGCGGTGGTGATGATCACCCGCAGGCCGTTGCCCGCGGCAATGTGGTGCCGCGCCCAGTCCTGCGTATGGCCCGTCAACCACGTCGAGGCGGCCCACACCATCACCGAGATCAACGTATAGGCCAGGATCTCCCGCACGAACTCCGCCCGCCCCTCCATCTTCCACGCCCACTTGCGGTTGAGGATCCAGTTGGGGATCGCGCCGGCGACGAACGCCGCGGCGGAGTCGATCCCGGTGCGGATCCCCATCCAGTCCATCACGGCGAAGACGATCACCGAGGTGGTGAGGGCAACGGCCGAGCCGATCGCGTACTTCGTCAGCTTCGCTGCCAGTGGCGTGCCCGAGAACCGCCGGCTCAGCGGATGCCGGGCCGCGCGTGCATAAAGCGAGGAGAACACTGGCGGAGATCCTAGCGGCCAGCGGCCCGGACGCCGTCAACAACGCTAGCGTGTCGTCACCGTGCGCTGCCAGAGTGCCGACGAGGCGGTGGTCCTCGATGACGACCTCGTGATCCACGGCGACAACGCGGGTGTGCTCGCGGCGCTGCCCGAAAAGACGTTCGACCTCGCCTACGTCGATCCACCGTTCAACACAGGGCGCGCTCAGGCGCGCCGCACCGTGAGCGTCGTGGCCGACTCGGCGGCGTCGCGGGTCGGGTTCGCCGGCCGGCGCTACCGCTCGCAGCTGCTCTCGCGGCTGAGCTACGACGACGCCTTCGCCGATTATCTGGGCTTCCTCGAGCCGCGGCTGACGCGGGTCCGGGAGCTGCTGGCGCCCCACGGGACGCTGTACTTCCACATCGACTACCGAGAGGCCCACTACTGCAAGCTCCTCCTGGACGAGATCTTCGGGCGGGACGCGTTTCTGAACGAGCTGATCTGGGCCTACGACTACGGAGCCAAGCCGCGCCGTCGCTGGCCGGCCAAGCACGACACGATCCTCGTCTACGTGCGCACGCCGGGCGCGCACCACTTCGACGCCGACGCGGTGGAGCGCGAGCCCTACATGGCGCCGGGGCTGGTGACGGCCGAGAAGGCGGCGCGGGGCAAGCTTCCCACCGACGTGTGGTTCCACACGATCGTCCCCACCAACGGCCGCGAGAAGACGGGCTACCCGACGCAGAAGCCGGAGGGAGTGCTGCGGCGGATCGTCTCCGCCTCGTCGCGACCGGGGGGCTGGTGCCTGGATCCGTTCGCCGGCTCAGGCACGCTGGGAGCCGTGTGCCAGGGGCTCGGCCGGCGATTCGTGCTGGTCGATTCGAGCCCGGTGGCCGTCGAGGTGATGCGCGAGCGGCTACACACCGCCACCGCCACGGGGCCAACCGTCGCGGAGCGGATCACGCGGGCGGCTCGCCGCTGACCAGCGGGACGAACCGGACGGGCTCCCAGCGCTCGGCCGCCACGCCGTCGGGGCCGGATTGGACCAGGATCAGGCGCTGGGTCTCGGGCCGGTCCGGGTCCTCGGCCAGCGGAGCCACCAGACGGCCGTCGGCCGCGAGCTGCCGGCTCAACTCGCGCAGCGTTTCCAGGTCACCGGCGGCCGCGACGTTGATCGCGTCGAACGGGGCTCGCTCGGGCAGCCCGAGGCTCCCGTCGCCCACGATCAGCTCCACGTTCTGGATCCCGGCGGCGGCCAGCGCGGCCGCCGCCTGCCGGCTCAGCCCGGCCCGGCGCTCCACGCTGATCACGGTGCCGGCCAGGTGCGCCAGCAGAGCCGCGTGGTATCCCGATCCGGTGCCCACGTCGAGGACGCGCTCGGTTCCTCTCAGGTCCAGCAGCTCGAGCATTCGCGCCACGACCAGCGGCTGCGAGATGGTCTGACCGGACCCGATCGGGAGGGCCACGTTCTCCCAGCTGCGGCGCCGAAGCGCGGATGGGACGAACAGCGGTCTCGGCACCGAGCGGATCGCCTCCAGGACCCGGGTGTCCTGCACCGTCTGGCCGAGCGTGGCCAGGAGCCGTTCGAGCCCGGGCGGCTCGGGCTCGGTCAAAGCGCCGGCACCTCCAGCGCGCGCTTCACCTGTGCGAGGAACTCCGCGCCCAGGTGTGTCTGGACGATCCGGTGGTCGCAGGCCAGCGTGAACCCCGACACGCGCCCGACGGCGAGTGCCCCGCCTCGCACCACCGGCGCTTCCCGCCACGGTCCGATCGCCAGGGCCGCGGCCTGTGGGGGCTGGACGAGGGGTGTCAGCAGCGTCACGCCCTCGGGTCCCGGCGGAGTCACGGTGAACGTCGATCCGGACAGCTCCGCGGCGCTCAGATGTCCCGATGCGGCCCGGTCGCCCAGATCAATCAGATCGGCGTCGAGGTCGTTCGGGGACCGCTCGGCCGCGTCGAACACGGTGGCGATCAGCGGTTCGCCGGGTCCGGGCAGGCTGATCCCCAGGTTCACTCGCGAGTACAGCTCGTAGCGCCCGTCGCGATAGGCGCCGTTGAGGCGAGGGAACTCACGCAGACGCCGGGCCACGACGGCCAGCACGACGGCCAGTGGCCGAGTGCCGTGCTCGCGCGCCAGCTGGAGACATGCGTCCATCTCGACCTGGCAGCTCAGCTCGACGCTCGGCACGATCGCGCGCGTCTCCGCGCTCCGGCGAGCAGCCGAGCGTTCCTGGCGGGTGAGATCGACGGTGGTGACCTCGCCCTTGACACCGGCTCTGGGGTTGACGGGCTCGCTCAGAACCCCTCCTGCACAGACGCCCACTTCTCAAAGAACTCGGTGGCTTCGAGGGCGGCGAGATCGGACCGCATCTCGCGCAGCATGCGCGCTGCCAGCTTGGCCGGCAGCTGCCAGAACAGGACCACCTCACCATCCTCGAACGAGACCAGCTCGATCCGGTCCAGACGGTTCTCGTCGGCCAGAAATGCCGGGCTGACACCCCCGCGGGACACGATCAGGTGGTAAGCCCGGTTGGCTCTCATCCGGCGCTCGCTCCGACCTCGGTCGCCGCCATCTCGAGTGCCCGCGGTCCGGTGAACAGGCGCCTCTCGATCTGGATGGCGGGAAGCTCGGCCACCTCCGCAGCTCTGGCGCGGGAGGTGGCCCCATCCAGCGCCTCTCGCACGGAGCGCAGATCCAGCGCCCTGATGACTGCGCTGGGATGCATCTCGCAGGCCGCCGCGGCGATCAGCACGGTGTCCAGCTGTGACAGATCCCGCCCGGCTGCGAACGCCTGGCGGAAGGCGGCCAGCGAGAACGACACCGCGCGACCCGTGCGCTTGGCATACGTGGCGGCGAGCATCGCCTGATGCGTGTCAGGCGGCCAGCCGGCCGGCCAGCGAACGGGTTGCAGGCCGAGGGCGGCGGCGCGGACCGAGACACCGGCGGGATCGGCCGGACGCGAAGCTGCCTCCAGTTCCGCGGCCAGAACGGGCTCCCATTCGGCCACCACTCCCAGGGCCGAGGTGATCTGCTCGGCGACCAGGTAGGACTCCGGGTCCCCCAGGTCGTAGAAGAAGACAGGCGGGACCGCCGGCAACGACACTGCTACCCGTGGATCAGCCAGCCATCGGCCGCGCGAGCGGCCTCCATCAGGGCTTCGGACAGGGTGGGATGTCCATGGATCGTCCGGGCCACCTCGGGATAGCCACCCTCCAGCAGCTTGGCATTGACCAGCTCCTGGATCAGCTCGGTGGCTCGGGTTCCCACCACGTGCCCGCCCAGCAGCTCGCCGTACTGGCGGTCGCCGACGATCTTGACCAGCCCCGCACGGTCGCCGTACACCGTGCCGGCCCCCACCGCGCCGTACTGAACCTTCCCCACCACCACGTCGTGTCCCTGCTCGCGAGCCTGCGCCTCGGTAAGGCCGAAGCTGCCCACGTTGGGCGTGCAGAAAGTGGCGCGGGGAATGTCGATGTAGCTGATCGGGTGCGTGGTCAGTCCCGCTGCATCCTCGACAGCGACGATTCCCTCGTCCGAGGCCTTGTGCGCGAGTGCCGGCCCGAGCACCAGGTCGCCGATCGCGTAGACGCCCGAGGCGCTCGTGCGCAGGGCTCCGTCGACGTCGATCAGGCCGGACTCGGCCAGCCTCACCCCGGCGCCCTCGAGTCCGAGCGCATCCACGTCAGGGCCCCGGCCGGCGGCGATCACCAGCCAGTCGGCCTCGCCGCTCTCCTCGCCGAAGGTGAACTTGACGCTGCTCCGGCCGGACTCCACATCGCGGACCAGGGTTCCCGTGTGGATGGAGATGCCCTGGCGCTTGAGCCCCCGCTCGGCCAGCTTCGAGATGTCGGCGTCCTCGGTCGGGAGCACCCGCTCGAGCGCCTCGAACAGGCGCACGTCCACCCCCAGGCGGGCATACGCCGATGCGATCTCGGCTCCCGAGGCGCCCGCGCCCACCACGGCCATGGATTTCGGCAGCTCCTTGAGAGCCCAGGCCTCCTCGGTGCCGATCACCCGCCCCCCGAACTGCGTCCCGGGGATCGGCCGGGGAACCGACCCGGTGGCCAGCACGATCGTCCCCGCGGCCAGCTCCTGGCCGTCGACGGTCACGCGACCGGTCCCGGTCAGGCTCCCAGTCCCCTCGAGCAGGTCGATCTTGTTCTTCTTCAGCAGGCCGGACACGCCACCGGTCAGCGTCTTGACCACGCTGTCGCGCCGTTTCATGACCGCGCCGAAGTCGACCTCGGGCTCGCCAACCCGGATGCCGAACTCCTCGGCATCGCGGATCTCCTGGAGGATGTCGGCCGAGCGCAGGACGGCCTTGGCCGGGATGCAGGCGTAATTGAGGCAGCGCCCGCCCACCCGGTCCCTCTCCACGACGACGGTCTTCATGCCCAGCTGAGCTGCGCGGATCGCGGCCACGTAGCCGCCCGGGCCGGAGCCGATCACGATGCAGTCGTAGGCAGATTCAGGCACTTCGTTGCAGCCTATCCAAACCGTCCGGGGGCTATCGGCCGGGCGGTGTGGGGAGCTGCAGGCGGCCGAGCACGCGCACCAGCTTCCAGAACAGGTAGCCGCCCCCGATGATGAAAATCGGGGGGACGAGCACGCCGAGCAGGTTGCTGGCCTCGATCAGGAACAGCGAGAACAGGATCACGATGATCGCCAGCAGCACCATGAAGCCGAGCACCGCCGGATACCACAGGCGCCACATGCCGATCGAGCAGGCCAGCATGACCAGGGTGAAGATCACGATCCCGCCCGCCGCGGGATGCTGTCCGGAGATCTTGGCGCCGGCCAGGTAGGCGATCAGGTTCCCGATTCCGGTCAGCGCGGTAAGCACCACACCGGCTACCAGCGGCCACGGCCGCTCGCCCGGTGCCAGCGGAGACAGCGCGGCTCGAGCCGCCGCATTGCGCTCCTCGGAACGCGCTCGATAGGCGGCCACGGCGGGGGGCTCGACCCGCGGCGGAGCCTGGACCGACGGCTGGGCGGCCGGGCGGACGCGGGCTGATTTGCGCTTACGCTGCGCCAACGCCAACTCCGGCCTCGAGCGCGGTGCGCAGGTTGCGCGCCGCCCGTTCAGGGTCATCCGCGTCGGCGATCGCTCTGACCACGGCCACCCGCCGGGCGCCGGCGGCCACGACGGCTGCGATGTTGCCCGCGTCGATGCCGCCGATGGCGAAGAACGGCATCTGCGCACGCTGAGCGGCGGCGGCCACCAGTTCGACGCCGACCGCGGGACGGCCGGGCTTGGTCGGGGTGGGGTGGACCGGGCCAACGCCGATGTAGTCGACACCCAGCCGGCCGGCCGCGTCGATCTGAGCGACGTCATGGGTTGATAGACCGATGATCCGCCCGCCTCCCACCAGCGCGCGGGCCCGGGCGACCGGGTGATCGTCCTGCCCCAGGTGCACGCCGTCCGCGCCGGCCGCGTCGACCAACTCCGGATGGTCGTTGAGGATCAACGGCACGTCCCGCCGCGAGCACACGTCGGCGAACCGGCGGCCGACCTCGACGATGTGGCCCGGCTCACATCCCTTCAGACGAAGCTGCACGAGCTGGACGCCGCCCAGCAAGGCGGCGTCCAACCGATCGTCGGTCAGCTCGCCGCACACCAGGTACAGACGAGCCGTGGCCAGACGCTCGAACCGGTCGGGAATCACGCGTCAAGTCTGCCACGGGCACCGCGATAGCATCGACGGAGACCCGTGAACGCGCCAGACCGAGCAATCGACGTAGTGATCGTGGGCGGCGGGGTGATCGGGCTGGCCGTCGGCTGGCGGGCCGCGCAGCGCGGTCTCAGCGTCACCCTGGTGGAGCGGGCGGCGCCTGGCCAGGCCACCTCGCGGGTGGCGGCCGGAATGGTGGCGCCGATCAGCGAGGCCTCGCCGTTCGAGCCCGAGCTGCTGGCGCTGGGGCGTCACAGCGCCCGGCTCTATCCCGCCTTCGTGGCGGAGCTGATGGAGGGGTCCGGAGTCGATCCGGGATACCGGCGCTTCGGCACGCTGCTGGTGGCTCGGGACCGTGACGAGGCCGAGGCGCTGGACCGCGAGCTGGCCTTCCGCCAGGAGCTCGGCCTTCCGGTGCGGCGGCTGCTGGCGCGAGACGCACGCGCGCTGGAACCGGCGCTGGCGCCGACGCTCCGCCTGGCCCTGGACATCCCCGATGACCACGCGGTCGATCCCCGGGCGCTCAGCATGTCCCTGGAGCGGGCGTTTCGGGCGGCCGGCGGACGGATTCGCTGCCCAGCCGACGTGGTCGAGCTGGTGGGTGGTGCTGAAGGCATCCACGGGGTGCGCTTGGGCGACGGCGAGCTGATCCGGGCCGGCCAGGTTGTGGTGGCCGCCGGCCCGTGGTCGGGCGAGCTTGCCGGCGTCCCGCCTGAGGCCCGGATTCCGCTGCGCCCGGTCAAGGGACAGATCCTGGCCCTCCGAGATCCGTCGGGTCCCGGCCTGCTGGGGCGCGTGCTGCGCATGCAGCCCGGCTACCTGGTCCCGCGGGGCGATGGCCGCTACGTGCTCGGCGCCACCATGGAGGAGCGCGGATTCGATACGACCGCCACCGCCGGGGCGGTGTTCGAGATGTTGCGGGACGCCATCGAGCTGGTGCCCGGGGTGGCCGAGCTGGTCCTCGAGGAGGTCATGGTGGGCACCCGGCCGGGGACGGCCGACAACGGGCCCGCGCTCGGGCCCAGCCCGGTGCCGGGCCTGCACTGGGCCACCGGCCATCACCGGCACGGCATCCTGCTGACTCCGGTCACCGCCGAGGTCGTCACCGCCGGGCTGCTGGGCGAATCAGCACCGGAAGTGGCCGAACCCTTCGGGGCGGGCCGCTTCGTGCCGGCCGAAGTCGGGGCTTGACAGCATGCAGGTGATGGTCAACGGACAGGAACGGGCGTTGCCGGACGGAGCCACCGTCCAGGCGCTGGTCGCCGAGCTGGGGGTGCCGGAGGGCGGCCGCGGTGTGGCGGTGGCCGTGAATGGCGAGGTGGTGCCCCGCTCGCGGTGGTCCGAGTCGGCGCTCAGCCCAGGCGTGCGGGTCGAGGTGCTGACGGCGGTGCAGGGAGGCTGAGCGATGGACGACGCGATGATCATCGCCGGGCGCCGCTTCGGCTCGCGCCTGATCCTGGGCACCGGTGGCTTCACCAACCATGAGATCCTGGCCCGCGCCCTGGCGGCCTCGGAGTCCGAGATGTGCACGGTGGCCCTGCGCCGGCTCGACCCCGGGGCCCGCGGCTCGATCCTTGACGTCCTTGACCGGGCCGGCGTGGCGGTGCTCCCCAACACCGCGGGCTGCTTCACGGCCCGGGATGCGGTGACCACGGCCCGTCTGGCGCGCGAGGCGTTCGGCACCGATTGGATAAAGCTCGAGGTGATCGGTGATGACCGCACGCTCCTGCCCGATGCCGTGGAGCTGCTGATCGCCGCCGAGACGCTGGTCGACGAGGGCTTCGTCGTACTCCCCTACACGACCGACGATCCGGTCCTGGCCCGGCGTCTGGAGGACGTGGGCTGCGCGGCGGTGATGCCGCTCGGTTCGCCGATCGGCAGCGGTATGGGAATCTGCAACCCGTACAACCTGTCGATCATCCTGGAGCGGGCCGGGGTCCCGGTGATCCTCGACGCGGGGGTCGGCACCGCCTCCGACGCCGCGCTGGCCGTGGAGCTCGGATGTGACGGCGTGCTGTGTGCGAGCGCCATCTCGCGGGCCAAGGACCCGGTGGCCATGGCCCGAGCGATCAACCTGGCCGTCCAGGCCGGAGCACTGGCCGCAGGCGCCGGGCGGATCCCCCGGCGCCGTTATGCCGAGGCGTCGACCCCCGAGGCGGGCACGCCGACGTTCGCCGCCGAGCCGACGCCTGCCGGCAATCCGGCGCAAGCCTCCGCATGAGCGACAGCGAACTCGAGCCCGGCGCTCCGAGCGTCGATGGGCTGATCGACGCCTGGGAGGCTGCCTGGACCGACAAGAACGCGTCGGCGTTCTCTGAGGTGTGCGTCGAGGAGGTGCATTACGAGGATCCGCTCACCCCTGAACCGATCGAAGGGGTGGAGGCGATCGTGGCGCACGCCCAGCGCCTGTGGGACGCCTTCCCCGATGCGCGTCTGGAGCAGCTCGGCCCCCGTCTCGGCGACGGTCAGTTCGTGGCTGCCCCCAGCAAGCTGCTGGCGACGCACCGCGAGCCTCTGGCGGGTCTGCCCGCCACGAACCGGTTCCTGGTCGTGCCCTGCGTCTTCTACTGCGAGCTCGAGGACGAGCGTCTGCTCAGGGTGCGCGCCTTCTTCGATCTGTATGGCGCGGCCACGCAGCTCGGCATCCTGCCCGGCCGGGGGACGCTCGGAGAGAAGGCGCTGCTGATGCTGCGGGGCTTCGGGTTGCGCGGCAGCCGCTGAGAGCCGGCGCGACACAGACCCTTGCTGCTCGTCATCCTCACCGTGGTGGTGGCCACCGGGCTCGGCGTGCTCGCCGAGCATCACGCGCGTTCGGCGCAGACGGCGGCACGCTGGATCCTCACCCTGATGCTCTACGTGCTCGTGCCCTTCGTGGCCTTCGTGAGCTTCGTGCACCTGCATCTGAGTCTCGGCGGCGGTGTCGGTCTGGGAGTCGCCTATCTTGGGCTCGGGATCGCCGGCATGCTGGCCTGGTGGGTCGGCCGGCGCTTGAACCTGCAGGGTCCGGTGCTCGGCGGATTGATCTGCACCGTGATTCTGGTCAACACCGGCTATCTCGGCGTGCCGATGGCGGTCGTCGTGTTCGGTTCCCACGCGCTCAGCAAGGCGGTGGCCTACGACCAGGTGGTGAGCGGCCCGATGGTCTACACGGTGGGCTTCGGGATCGGGGCGGCCCTCGGCACGCGGGGCTCCGGCGGGCGCAAGGAGCGCCTGCGCGCCTTCCTGACCCGCAACCCGCCCCTGGTGGCGGTCGTCGCCGCGCTCCTGGCGCCGGCGGCGGCGGCGCCGGAGGTGCTGGTGCACGCCGCGCACGTGGTGGTCGACGTGATGCTGGTGATCGGGTTCTTCGCGGTGGGTGTCTATCTGTCCTCCGAGCGCCGGGATGACGCAGCGCCGCTGCTGGAGCGACCGGACCGGAGGGTTGGGGTGGCGCTCGGGCTGCGCTTCCTGATCAACCCGGTCCTGCTGGTCCTGGTGTCGGCGGCCGGCGTGGCCATCCCGTCCGTGTATCTGCTCCAGGCGGCCATGCCCACCGGTATCAACTCGCTGATCGTGGGGCACGCGTTCGGGCTGGACCAGCGGTTGATCGCCACGATCATCGTCTGGTCGACATTGGTGGTGCTGGCCGGCGGCCTGATCCTCTACCTGCTCTGAGCCGCGCCGTACACTCCGCCGCTTGAGTGACCTGGTCTCCCACTTTCTGACCGGCGAGGAGCTCTCCGCCGGGGAGCTGCGGCGCCTCCTGGACCGGGCCCAGGAGCTGAAGTCCGACCCGGCGACCTCACGGGTCCTGCACGGCCGCAGCGTCGCGCTGATCTTTGACGCGCCGTCCACCCGCACCCGGGTGAGCTTCGAGGCGGGCATCCCCGAGCTGGGAGGGCACGCGATGATCCTCCGTGGAGAGGAGACGCAGCTGGCTAGAGGTGAGTCGCTGCGTGACACCGCCTACGTCCTGTCGCGCCACGTGGCTGCGATCGGGATCCGGACCGGGCCGCACGAGATCGCGGTGGAGCTGGCTTCTCACGCGAGCGTGCCGGTGATCAACATGCTCACCGCCTTGCATCACCCCTGCCAGGCGCTGGCCGACCTGATGACCCTGCAGGAGGCGTTCGGTGAGCTGGGCGGGCTGAAGCTGGCCTACGTGGGCGACGGCAACAACGTGGCGCGCTCGCTGGCCATCCTGGGTGCACTGGCCGGCGTGCAGGTGACCGTGGCGGCACCGGACGGCTACCAGCTCGAGCCGCTGGCCGGGGCGCGGCTGACCGACGATCCGCAGGAGGCGGCGGCCGGTGCCGACGTCCTGTACACGGACGTGTGGGTGAGCATGGGCGACGACCCGGCCACGGCCGACGGGCGGCGGGCGGCGCTGGCTCGCTACCGGATCGATGAGTCGCTGCTGGGGCTGGCCGACCCGCGGGCGATCGTCCTGCACTGCCTGCCGGCACACCCCGGCGAGGAGATCACGGAGGGTCTCCTGTACGGCCCCCGCCAGCGCATCTGGGACCAGGCCGAGAATCGCAGGCACGCGCAGAAGGCGCTGTTGGAGCACCTTCTCACCTCGTCGTAGACCTCGAGTCCGCAGCCGACTTGAATTGCCGCCTCCTGTCTGCGCAGGGGGTAGGGTTCCCGGCAGGAGAGGAGGCACGGCAATGTCGGCAGTGGATGATTTCGCGGCGCAAGCAGGCCCTGGGGACGATGCGCCACCGATCGCGGGGTACGACGAGTTGACGGTGGCCCGGGTGCTGCCGCTTCTGGAGGGCCTGGGCCGGGCCCAGCTCTGGCAGGTGCACGAGTACGAGCTCCGTCACGCCAACCGAGTGGCCATCCTCGAGGCCGTCGAGCGAGCCCTGGACTGATCCGGGCCGCGCCTCGCCACTACCCTAGGCTGGATGCAGTCCGGCTCCCCCACGGTCACGCGTCCCCGGCGGGGCGATGAACTCGAGCTGACCGTCGACTCGCTGGCGTTCGGCGGCGCAGGCGTGGCTCGGCTGGACGGCTATGTGGTGTTCGTCTCTGGAGCCGTGCCCGGGGACACCGTGCGCGCTGTGGTCGGGAAGTCGAAGCGCGGCTACGCCGAGGCGCGCACCCTGGAGGTCCTGCGGCCCGGCCCCGAGCGCCTGGCGCCTCTGGCCGATCACCCCGGGGCGCCCTGGCAGGTGCTCCCCTACGAGCGCCAGCTGGAGGTCAAGCAGAGCCAGGTTGATGACGCGCTGCGGCGACTCGGGCATCTGGACGGCTACACGCTCGAGCCGATGCTGGCCTCCACCCAACCCTGGCGCTACCGCAACAAGCTCGAGTACTCGTTCGGGGCGGATCCAGACGGCCGCCTCGTGTGTGGTTTCCACGCTCCCGGGCGCTGGGAGGAGATCGTCGAGGTGACGGATTGCCTGCTGGCCTCCGAGCGCTCCAACCAGGCGCGCGAGGAGGTCGTCAGGTGGTGTCGCTCGGCAGGGCTGTCGCCGTTTGACCGCCGGACGCGCGAGGGATTCCTGCGCAACCTCGTGGTCCGCGAGGGGCGGCGCACCGGCGAGATCCAGATCCGGCTGGTGACCTCGCCCGGAGAGCTGGACACCGAGTCGCTGGTGGCCGCCAGCAGCGCCGACGGCGTCCTGTGGACCCGACTGGACAGCCTGGCCGAGACCACGGCCGGGGGTCAGAGCGAGCTTCTGTCCGGGGCCGATCGTCTCGAGGAAGAGATCGGGGGGCTCCGGGTCAGAATCTCCGGTGAGGCGTTCTTCCAGACCAACACGGAGATGGCCGAGCGGCTCTACGCGACGGCCATCGAGTTCGCCGAACTGACCGGCTTTCAAAGGGTGTACGACCTGTACTGCGGGATCGGCACGCTGGGGTTGCTGATGGCCCCCCGGATCGCCGAGCTGTGGGGCCTGGAGATCGTGGAGGAGGCGGTGGCCGACGCGATCGCCAACGCCCGGTACAACGAGATCGACAACGCGTCCTTCTTCGCCGGCGACGTGCGTCTGGCCCTGAGTGAGCTGGTGACCCGTGCCGGCCGACCCGAGATCCTGGTGGTCGACCCTCCGCGGGCCGGGCTGTCGCAGAAGGTCGTGCGCCGGATCATCGAGGCGGCTCCCCGGCGGGTCGTCTACGTGTCCTGTAACCCCACCACGCTGGCCCCCAACGCCGCTCAGCTCGTCGAGGCCGGCTACACGCTGACCAAGGTGCGTCCGGTGGACATGTTCCCCCAGACGCCGCACATCGAGTGCGTGGCACAACTGGAGCGCAGCGGCTGAGCCTCAGCCCCGGAGCGGGTCAGCTGCCGTGACTGTATGGGTAGCCTGTTCGCCAATGCAAGCCGTCACGATCCGAGACACCCAGCTGAGCGTCCAGGAGCACCCCGACCCCGAGCCGGGGTCCGGTGAGGTGCTCGTCCGGGTGCATGCTGCCGGGCTGAATGGGGCCGACCTGCACCAGCTGGCCGGCCGCTACCCGGCCCCGCCGGGCTCTCCGCCGGACATCCCCGGCCTGGAGCTGGCCGGCGAGGTCGTGGCCAACGGACCGGGTGCACAGCGTTTCCAGCCGGGCGACCGGGTGATGAGCATCGTTGGCGGCGGCGGCCAGGCCGAGCTCGCCACCGTCCACGAGCGGGTCCTGATGCCGGTGCCCGAGGAGATGGACATGCTCGCCGCCGGAGGCGTCCCCGAGGTGTTCACCACCGCCCACGACGCGCTGTTCACCCAGGCGAACCTGAAGATGGGCGAGCGCCTGCTCGTCCATGGCGGCGCCGGGGGGGTGGGCACAGCAGCCATCCAGCTGGCCCGCGAGGCCGGCGCGCGGGTGATGGCCAGCGTGCGCAATCCGGACTCCCGCGAGCGGGTGGAGGCGCTGGGGGCCGAGGTGATCGAGCCCGAGGGGTTCGCCGACCGCGGCCCCTTCGACGTGATCCTGGAGCTGGTCGGCGCCCCGAACATGCCGGACAACATCATGGCGCTGGCCGTGCAGGGGCGGATCACGGTGATCGGGATCGGAGCCGGCGCCCAGGCCGACGTGCATCTGGGTGCCCTGCTGGCCAAGCGGGGACAGATCTACGCCTCGATGCTCCGGGCCCGCCCGCTCGAGGAGAAGGCGCTCACGGCCCGCCTGATGGAGCGCTACGTGCTGCCTCTGTTCGCCGGGGGCTGCGTGAGCGTGCCGGTGGCGGCCAGCTTCCCGCTGGCCGAGGCCCAGGCGGCCTACGACAGGTTCGCCGAGGGCGGGAAGTTCGGGAAGATCATCCTGACGATGTAGGACCGGTGGAGACGAGCGCTTCGAGCTTCGCGCGCCCCTCGCCAACGATCGCGCCGCCGTGCGCCATCAGCACGTGGCGGAAGTCCGGCACATCGTCCAGCAGGCGCCGTAGCGACGCAATCAGCCCGCGCTTGGTCTCGGGCGGGTCGTCCATCAGCGAGTCCGGGACGAACCCCACGTCGCCCCCGCGCCAGACCACCACTCCGTCAGCGAAGAACACGGCCTGCGCCGCCGGCAGGTGCAGCGCCATGTCATCGGGGCACAGGGACCCGATCTCGTGCACCACCAGTCCTCCCGGCAGCTCATCACCCGGGTCATATGCCTCCACTGGCTGGCGGTCAGCGCCGAACTCCTGCAGGCCGGCTCGCGGCACGTGGACACTGCACCCGAACCGCTCCCGGAACTCCGCGGCACCTCGGTAGTGGTGTCGGTTGGACAGGACGATCGCGCTCGGCCGCACATCCTGCGAGGCGAACCAATCCAGACCGACGTCGGGCGGCACCAGCGCGTCGATCAGCACTCCGGAGTCGGCCAGCCACCAGGAGTCGACCTCCGAGTGAATGCTGGGGTGGCGGGTCCTCCAGTGGAGCACCCCGGGCAGGATCTCCTCCAAAGCCAGGCCCTATTCGCCGAACTCGAGCTCGTCCGCCTCGAGCGCGGGCTCGGCCTCGGTGGCGTGGATCGTGCACAGAGCCGGGCCGCCGTTCTCCATCGCGCTCCGCAGTTCCTGCGCCGTCAGCTTCACGCCGCATACCTCGCAGCGGTCACCGGTCTTCTCCAGCGTGTGTTCCTCAAGGTCCATACGTCCAGCCTACCCCCGGCAGCCCTAATACGGCGGCAGGTCGGACCACCACTGTCCGAGCACCCGGAAGGCGGACCAGAACTCGCGCTTGGCGCTGTCCTCGTCCAGGGCGTCGTCGATGTTGGGCACAAACAGCGCGTCGGTCGACGGCGTGAACGATTGAACTTCGCCCGGCCGGGCCTCGATCTCGCGACGCAGCGGAACGTCGAGATCGTTGACCACCGCCAGGGCATCCTCGCCCATCACGACCAGGATCTTCGGGCGGACGATCGCCAATTCCTCGGTCACCCGGGCCAGGCAGGCGGGGTCGGCCATCGCCGGATCGGCCACCGGGCACTTGACGCACAGCGTGCCGTACACGGCCAGGGGGTCGATGCCCAGCCGCTTGAGCGATTTCATCAGCGCGTTGCCGGTGCGGCCGTAGAAGGCCACCCCCTCCTCCACCTCGGACGGGCGCGGGGCGTACTTGATCAGGAAGATGTCGGCCTGCGGATGGCCTGAGCCGAGCACCGGCATCACCTGGCCACGGGGGCAGTGCGGGCACGACTGCAGCTCGCGTGCCAGTGAGTTCAGCTCACGTATGGCCCGCTCCAGGTACTTCTCGCGGATCTCGTCATCGGTAGCGGGCACCGATGTCCGATTGGACACCCCCCGGGCTTGTCCTTCCGGACGCATCAGGAGTTGCGGGCGGCACGGCGCACGCGACGGTCCCGCGAAGCGCGCCGGGCGGACTCTGGGAGCGCTTTCGTCTGCAGGAATTTGAGCGCCTGGACGTACAGCAGACTGGCCGGGTTGCGGACGATGTCGGCGTCCCGCAAAGACTCCAGGAATTCCTCCGGCCCGGAGAATTCGCGCATCCGGATGCGGACCGAGCCCAGCCCCTGCGGGACGTGGGCGTCTGACCCGGCACCTGCAGGGATCCGGTACTTGGCCGCGAACCGAGCCGCCTCCTCGTTGAACTCCGAGATGGCCACCCGCGGGTTGAATACCTCGATCGCGTCTATCTGGTCCAGGACGGCCAGCAGGTGCTCGTAGTCCGGCACCGAGTGCAGGCGATCGAACGGATGGGGCACGTACACGACACCGCCCTGCCGGCGGATCTCGGCGATCGTCTCCTGGAGGGTCATACCGCGGGGGATCTTCTGCTCCAGGAACAGCCCAATCACCTCGCCCTGCTCGGCCGTCTTCACCTCCTCGCCGACGATCACCTGGAGGTCCGTGCCGTCGGCCTTCTTGCGCGCCTCGAGCGCTCCCGAGATCTCGTTGTGGTCGGTGACCGCGATCGCCCCCAGCCCGCGGGCCCGCGCCTCGGCCAGCAGCACCTCCACCGGGGTGGCGCAGTCCGGGGAGTGGTCGGTGTGCATATGCAGGTCGACATCGATCAGGCGACGTTCCGTAAGAGCCTTGCGCAGGCGCGGATTCCCCCTCCCGTCGTGGCGGCGGTGCAGCAGCTCCCCGTAGACCTCCTCCAGCTCGTCGGTCAGCCGGTCGTAGCCCAGCGAACTGACGGTCTCCGGGCTGTCCTTCACCAGACGCCGGCGCAGATCGGCGTCGGTGATCAGCCGAGTGAGCTGCGAGCCCAGCGTCTGGGCATCGCCCGGCTCGAACTCCAGCCCGCGCCCTCCCTCGGCCAGCAGCTCCTCGTAGACCGGCAGTCGTGGCGCCACAGGGACGATTCCACTGACCAGCGCTCGGGCCAGCACGCCTGGCGCCGGCCTGACGCCCTCAGAGGCCAGCACGAGCACATCGGCCCTGGCCATCGCCTCCAGGGTCTGCGAGCCGTCAACGAACTCCACCCGCTCGCGCAGCGTGCGGCTCAGCGTGGCGGGTGCGGCGAGCGGTCGGGGCGAGCACACGGTCACCCGCCAGTCCGCGTCCGTCGGCAGGCTGCGCAGCGCCCGCAGGAACAGCCTCAGCGCCGCCCGCTCCTCCTCGGCCACCATCACGACGCGGACCGTTCCGTCGTCCGGTCGATCTGCGGGCACCGGGTCGGCGCCGGGGGCCACGACCCGGTAGTCGCCGGGGAAGTAACGGGACACCAGGTCGCGGGTGGCGCGGTAGCTGGCCAGCCGGGCATCCAGTCGCCCGAACAGCAGCTGCGACAGCGGACGGCCGAGCTGAGTGGACAGGACCCGCTCGGTCGGGGTGTGGAAGGTGCCCACGTTGAGAGCGCGGGAGTGTCGGAGCGCGGAGCTCGAGGCGCTCGGCGCGAACGGCTCATGCACGTGCACGAGATCGAGTGGCAACGCCGCCAGCGCCTCCTCGATCGTGCGTGCCACATCGACGGGCAGTGACGCCGCCCGCCGCCGGGCCGGAGAGAAGCTGAGCACCTCGCCCACGCCGAGCACGACCGGCTCGGAGCCGGCGCGTTCGAGCAGGGCCTCCGGCCTGCCGCGCAGCACGCGCCGGGTGTCTCTGACCAGGGCGGCCGAGTTCGACGGGGCGATCACCAGCACCCGGTGGCCGCGGTGGCTGAGCTCCTCGGAGATCCGCGCCACGTGTGCGTTCACCTCGCTCCCGGCCTCCCAGGCGAACGGACTCACCTGCGCGATCGCCAGACGGGTCTCCGGTGGCACGCGGTGAGTGTAATCGTCAGATGAGAGCGGCCTTCCTTGGCTACCGGCTGGCTGGCCGGTAGCCACGGGACAAGCGTTACGTCTGTGCGGGGGAGCCCTTCGACGCTTTGCGGGCCACTTTTGCCTGAACGTCTGGCAGCGGCTTGCGCGCGTACTTGGCGATGAACTCCTCGGTGGCGTGGTGCGCGTCGTCGTCGGGGCGCTGGTTCATCGGCGACTTCATCAGGTAGGAGCTGGGGCCGTCCAGCTGGCCGCTGAGCCCGTGGTTCATGGCCAGCTTGCAGCAGCGGGTGGCATCGATCACGATGCCGGCCGAGTTGGGCGAGTCCCACACCTCGAGCTTGCACTCCAGGTTCAGCGGCACGTCCCCGAACGCCTGGCCCTCCAGACGGATGTGGGCCCATTTGCGATCGGTCAGCCACGGCACGTAGTCCGACGGGCCGATGTAGACGTCGTCCGCGGGCAGCTTGTGGCCCATGATCGAGGTGACCGCGTTGGTCTTCGAGATCTTCTTGGACTCCAGGCGCTCGCGCTCGAGCATGTTGTAGAAGTCCATGTTCCCGCCCACGTTGAGCTGGCTGGTGCGAAGCATCTTGACGCCGCGGTCATGGAACAGGCGAGCCAGCGAGCGGTGCACGATCGTGGCTCCCACCTGGGACTTGATGTCATCGCCGATGATCGGCAGGCCGGCCTTCTTGAACCGGTCACTCCAGTACTTCTCGCGGGCGATGAACACCGGGATGCAGTTCACAAAGCCACAGCCGGCCTCCAGAACCTGCTCCACGTACCACTTGGTGGCCTGCTCGGAGCCGACCGGCAGGTAGGAGACGACGACGTCGGTGTGCGTGTCCTTGAGGATCTGCACGATGTCGGCGGTCGGGCCGGGCGCCTTGGTGATCTTCTCGCTCAGGTACTTGCCCAGGCCGTCGTGGGTCATCCCGCGGTGGACCTCGACGCCCGTGTGCGGGACCTCGGTGTCGAACTTCAGCGTGTTGTTCTGGCCGGAGAAGATCGCCTCGCTGAGGTCCTTGCCCACCTTCTCGGAGTCGATGTCGAAGGCGGCCGAGAACTCGATGTCACGCACGTGGTAGCCGCCGAGGTCTACGTGCATGAGGCCCGGGACCGACTCCTTCGGGTTGGCGTCCTTGTAGTAGTGAACGCCCTGCACGAACGAGCTCGCGCAGTTGCCGACGCCGATGATCGCCACGCGGACCTTGTCAGACTGGTAGCGCGCGCTGCCGTTTTGGTGGCTGTGGGCAGCGCCGTTGGTCTTACTCAATTTGGAAGTGTCCCTTCTGGATGAAATCTGGGGGCCGCGCCCGAAGACGGGGCAGCGGCGTCGATTTAGTTATTCCTCAGGAAGCGATTCGTTACACCCCCGAGGTAGCCGGAGGGGTAGTCAGGCGGCCGCGTTGAGCTGCTTGCGCACGAAGGCGATTCGCTGGATCGTGGTCAGCACGCTGAGCCCAGCCAGCACGTACACAGCCGGGGCCAGCAGCTCAAAGTGCCCGAGCGAGGCGCCCCGCGCGAACACGAGGCCGACCGACAGGATCACCACGCGTACCGGCCGGGTGGCCAGGCCGACCTTGCAGGCCACGCCCAGTGCCTCGGCGCGCGCGCGGGTGTAGGAGACCATCAGGGAGAACAGCACGGCGGCCACCGTGGCGGCGACTGCCGCCGAGTCGCCCTGGGTGGCGAAGTAGGCGCCCACGGCGGTGAGCACGATGCCCTCTTCGAGCCGGTCCAGCGTCGAATCGAGGAACGCTCCGAACGGCGTGCCCTTGCCCGACATGCGGCTGTAGCGGCCGTCCAGGGTGTCCATCACGGAGCCGACGATGAACGCCACCCCGCCCAGGAAGAACAGCTTCTCCACGACCAGGGCGGCGGCGGCCAGATTCAGCAGGAAACCGGTCAGGCTGATCGCGTTGGGCGTCAGCCGCGACTCGATCAGCCGGTCGCGCATCAACTCCTGGGTCGTGGGTCCCTCGCGTCGTGCCCGGGGCCGGCCGTTCCGGTTGCCGCGTCGGCGCGGCTCGGTGGTTTGCGTCTCGGCCATGGGCTGCGGTGCAGAGACTACGCGGGTGGCGAGATGAACGTCCCGCATGTGGCGGATAGGGTCCCGGTATGAGCACCCCCTCCCTTGAGCCCGCCGGTCCTGTTCTATGCCTCGGCGAGGCCCTGGTGGATCTGATCTGCGAGCGGCAGATCGAGGATCTGGCCCAGGCCGATGCGTTCGTTCCCCACTTCGGAGGGGCGGTGGCCAACATCGCTCTGCTGGCGGCTCGAGCCGGAGCCCGCGTGGTTCTGGCCGGGGCGACGGGCGGCGACGAATGGGGCAGATGGCTCCAGGGTGAGCTGTCTGCGGCGGGGGTGGAGCTGTCGCACTTCGCGCTGCTGGAGGACGTGCGGACGCCGCTGGCGCTGGTCACGATCGACCCGCGAGGCGAACCGTCCTACACCATCTACGGCGAGCCTTCGGGGTGGGTCTCGCGGGCGGTGGGCCCGGCCGCGGACGAGCTGGCGGAATCGTGCGCGGCGCTGTTCGTGAGCTCCAACACCCTGGTCGAGGAGGAGGATCGGGATCTGACGATGCGCCTGCGGGAGCGGGTTCTGGAACGTGAGCGCCCGGTGATCTTCGATCCCAACCTCCGGCTGCATCGCTGGCGGTCCCGCACCGACGCGGCGGCCCGGTCCAACGCCTGCGTGCCGGGGGCGCTGCTGGTTCGCGCGAACCTGATGGAGGCGGAGCTGATGACCCGCGAGGAGGACCCCGAGCGGGCGGCGATGGCGCTGTTGAAGGCGGGGGCCCGCAACGTGGTGATCACGCTGGGCGCCGACGGGGCCCTGGTGCGGGGCCGCTTCCGGGCCGACGTGCCAGGGGTGGCGGTGCGGGGCCGGCTGCTCAGCACCGTGGGGGCGGGAGACGCGCTGACCGCGGCGCTGATCGCGCGGCTGGCGGGGACCGACTGGTACGAGCCGGCGATCGTGGCCGGGGTTCCCACGGCGCTGACCGAGGCAGCCCGGGCCTGCGAGCGTTGGGGATCGACGGACTAGGCAGTCTGTGGCGGGTTCTGCGTGGAAGCGTCCCGGGCGTGCGCGGGTTCTCCGCGTGCGCGACCGCTTGCGCGAGGTCTACGGAATCCCGTGCGCTCCGCCGCACGGTCATCCGATCGCCGAGCTCGTGCTCACGGTCCTGTCCCAGTCCACCAACGACCGCAACCGCGATGTGGCGTACTTCGGGATGCGCGAGCGGTTCCCGACCTGGGAGGAGGTCCGCGACGCTCCGGTGGATCTCCTGGAGGAGGCGATCAGGCCCGGCGGGATCTCGAAGGTCAAGTCGGCTCGGATCAAGTCGATCCTGAAGGCGATCTCGTCCGGTGGCGATCTGTCCCTTGATTGGCTGGCCGGGTTGAGCGTGCCCGAGGCGCAGCGGTATCTGGTGGGCCTGCCTGGCGTCGGTCGCAAGACGGCCGCTTGCGTCCTGCTGTTCTCGTTCGGGATGCACGACGTGCCGGTGGACACGCATGTGTCGCGGGTGGGGATGCGGCTTGAGCTGTTCCGACCCGGTGCCGGGTTCGAGGAGCTGCACGACACGATGCTTTCGATCACGCCCGTGGGGGAGGAGCTGGAGTTCCACATCAACCTGCTGCGGCACGGGCGACGGACGTGTCACGCGCGGCGCCCGGCGTGCGGTGCCTGCGCGCTGGCACGGATGTGTCCTTCGGCGGGGACGTTTGGCTGAACTGCCGCGATGAAGGAGGGGCGGGAGGGTGGCGGCATGCTCAAACGCGCATCTTGGCCCGGCCGGTGGTTGATATCGCGCAGGAGCACGTGTTTCGTGCTCTGGCGCGCAATCAACCGGGTTCCGTTCTAGATATCGCGCTTGAGCACGTCCGGATTCTGGTCTAACAGGCTGGCTGTCCTTCATCGCGTCGTTCGGCCCCCAGATCCCGCACGGAGCAGGGGACGCGCCTGGTGCGCCACCACAGATCTGCTACGCTCCGGCTTAGATTTTTACGATCCGACAGGAGCAGAACGACAACCATGGGCAAGACAATCGGAATTGACCTCGGCACGACCAACAGCTGTATGGCCGTGCTCGAGGGTGGCGATCCCACGGTGATCGAGAACGCTGAGGGCGGCCGCACCACCCCGTCCGTCGTGGCCTTCACGCAGGGCGGCGAGCGACTGGTCGGCACCGTCGCCAAGCGTCAAGCGGTCACCAACCCGCAGAACACGATCTTCTCCATCAAGCGCTTCATGGGCCGCAAGGAGGCCGAGGTGCGCGAGGAGGAGTCGATCGTCCCCTACAAGGTGGTCTCCGGACCCAACGGCGACGCGCGCGTCGAGGCGCAGGGCAAGCAGTACAGCCCGCCTGAGATCAGCGCGATGATCCTCGGCAAGCTCAAGTCAGACGCCGAGGCCTACCTGGGCGAGACGGTCGACAGCGCGGTCATCACGGTGCCGGCCTACTTCAACGACGATCAGCGCCAGGCGACCAAGGACGCTGGCCGGATCGCCGGCCTGGACGTCAAGCGGATCATCAACGAGCCGACCGCGGCGTCGCTGGCCTACGGGCTGGACAAGGAGTCAGACCAGACGATCCTCGTCTTCGACCTCGGCGGCGGCACGTTCGACGTGTCCGTGCTGGAGATCGGCGACGGCGTGTTCGAGGTGAAGGCCACCGCGGGTGACAACCATCTGGGCGGCGACAACTTCGACAAGGCGGTCGTCGACTGGCTGGTGGCCGAGTTCAAGAAGTCTCAGGGCATCGATCTGAGCGCCGATCCGATGGCGTTGCAGCGCCTCTACGAGGCGGCCGAGAAGGCCAAGATCGAGCTCTCCACCACGCAGGAGTCGCAGATCAACCTGCCGTTCATCACCGCGGACGCCAGCGGCCCCAAGCACCTGGACACCCGCCTGACCCGAGCCAAGCTGAACGAGCTGACCTCGGGCCTGCTGGACCGGCTGGTCGCCCCGGTGCGCCAGGCGCTTGACGATGCCAAGGAGAAGGGCGCATCCAACATCGACCATGTGGTCCTGGTCGGCGGCATGACGCGCATGCCGGCGGTGCAGGACAAGGTCAAGGACCTGACCGGGAAGGAACCGCACCGCGGCGTCAATCCGGACGAGGTCGTGGCCGTCGGCGCAGCCATCCAGGCCGGCGTGCTGGCCGGGGACGTCAAGGACGTCCTGCTGCTCGACGTGACCCCGCTGACCCTGGGCATCGAGACCAAGGGGGGCGTGATGACCAAGCTGATCGAGCGCAACACCACGATCCCCACGCGTAAGTCCGAGGTGTTCTCCACCGCGGAGGACAACCAGCCCAGCGTGGAGATCCACGTTCTGCAGGGCGAGCGCGAGATGGCTCGGTACAACAAGTCACTTGGGAAATTCCAACTGACAGGTATTCCGCCGGCCCCACGTGGCATCCCGCAGATCGAGGTGGCGTTCGACATCGATGCCAACGGCATCCTCAACGTGTCGGCCAAGGACCTCGGCACCGGCAAGGAGCAGAAGATCGAGATCCGCTCCGGCTCCGGGCTCTCCGACGCGGAGATCAAGCAGATGGTGGAGGACGCCGAATCCCACGCCGAGGATGACCGCCGCCTGCGCGAGCTGGCCGAGGCCCGGAACAACGGCGAGAACGCCGCCTACCAGGCTGAGCGTCAGCTGAGCGAGCTGGGCGACAACGTCGATGCCGATTCCAAGTCGGAGATCGAGGCGGCCATAAAGGAGGTCAGGGACAGCCTGACCTCCGAGGATTCCGCGGACATCAACGCCAAGACCGAGGCTCTGCAGTCCTCCTTCCACAAGGTGTCGGAGGCCATGTATCAGCGGGCCCAGGAGCAGGCGGCTCAGCAGTCCCCCGACGGTGCTTCGACCAACGGTGACTCTTCAGCCAGTGAGGCCGAGGAGGACGTGGTTGACGCCGAAGTGGTTGACGAGGGCAAATAGCCATGGATCGCACTCCCGATAATCCGGGGACTTCTGCGGAGGTCCCCGGAGGGGAGTCGGTGGCTGATGCCGCTTCGCGAGCAACAGACACCAACCCACCCTCCGGGGCCCCGAACGAATCAGCTGACGGTGCGCCCGCGGCTGAGCGTCCCGCTGAGGACGGCGCCGCTACGAATGGGCACGAGCCCGTCGAAAGGGATCTGGAGCAGCTGGCCGCCAAGGCCGAGAAGGCGGACGAGTACCTCGTACTCGCACAGCGGACGAAGGCCGACTTCGAGAACTACAAGCGGCGCGCCGTCCGTGAGGCCAGCCTGGCTCAGGAGCGGGGGGTGACCAAGCTGGCCAAGGAGCTGCTTCCGGCGATCGACAGCCTGATCCGGGCCGTACACGCCGCCGAGACGTTTGCCGCCGGCAGCCCCGAGGAGGCGGCCGCCGAGGCGGAGTCGCAGCTCGCGTCAGGGATCAAGCTGGTGCACGCCGACGTGCTGGCCGCGCTGGCGCGGGTGGGCATCGAGCCGTTCTCGCCGGTCGGCGAGCCGTTCGATCCCCAGTACCACGAGGCGGTGGCCCAGCGTCCCGTCGAGGGGCAGGAGTCCGGCACCGTGGTCGAGGTCTACCAGCAGGGCTTCCGGCTGGGCGACACGGTGCTGCGTCCGGCGCGAGTTCTCGTGGCAGCCTAGGAAGAACGCGAGGCGAGATGGCTGAGCGGCCCGACTACTACAAGATCCTCGGCGTCGGCAAGAACGCCTCCGACGAGGAGATCAAGAAGGCCTACCGCAAGCTGGCCCGGCAGTACCACCCGGACCGCAATGCCGGGGACAAGCAGGCCGAGGAGCGCTTCAAGCAGATCTCCCAGGCGCACGACATCCTGTCCGATCCCGAGAAGCGCAAGCAGTACGACCGCGGGGCCAGCCCGCTGGGCGGGTTCAACGTCGGCGGCTTTGACACCTCCAACCTCGGCGGCTTTGGTGACATCTTCTCCAACATCTTCGGAGGCGCAGCGGGTACGGGCGCGGGCACCCGCGGCACCGGGAACCGAACCGGCCGCGCCTCGCAGGCCCGGGGCCGCGACCTGGAGACCGAGGTGAACCTCTCCTTCGACCAAGCGGTGCACGGGACCCAGGTCAGCCTCTCGGTTCCCACCTCCAAGCCCTGCCCGACCTGTCACGGCACGGGCGCGAAGCCCGGCACCAGTCCTCGCGTCTGCCCTGTCTGCCAAGGTCGCGGAATCGAGGCTCAGAGCCAGGGCATCTTCTCCATCTCCCAGCCGTGCTCCAACTGCGGCGGCTCGGGAACGGTGATCGACGACCCATGCCCCACCTGCCAGGGGAGCGGCGCCCAGCGGAGCGTCAAGCGGCTCCGGGTCAACATCCCGGCTGGAGTGCGGGACGGGAGCCGGATAAAGCTGGCCGGCAAGGGTGACCCCGGGCTGCGCGGCTCGCCGGCCGGCGATCTGTACGTGATCACCCGCGTGAGCGAGTCGCCCGTGTTCAAGCGCAACGGCGACAACCTCGAGGTCGAGGTTCCCCTGACCATCCCCGAGGCCATCCGCGGTGCCGTCATTGAGGTCCCCACCCTCAACGGCTCCAAGCGCCTGCGCGTCCCTCGCGGCACCAAGCACGGGACCATCCAGCGCCTGCGCGGCGAGGGCGCGCCGCGCCTGAACGGCAAGGGCAACGGCGATCTTCGCTACCGGTTCGTGATCGACGTACCGGACACGCTCTCGGCCGAACAGGACGATGCCGTGGATCGCCTCTCCCAGGTGATGGACGGAAACCCGCGGGCGGACCTGTTCGCGCAGAGCGGACCGGGAGGTGAGCAGTGATGGGCGCCCGGCGGACGACCACGCGCACCACCACGACGCGGTCCGGCCGCACGACCACCACACGCGTGGAGGTCGCCTCGGACCGCGGCGTGTTCATGATTTCGGTGGCGGCGGAGCTGGCCGACATGCACCCGCAGACCCTCCGGATGTATGAGGCTCGCGGGCTGATCGAGCCCAAGCGCTCCCCCAAGGGCACGCGGCTCTACTCGCACGCGGATGTCGAGCGCCTGCGGCGCATCCAGGAGATGACCGCCCAGCTGGGCATGAACCTCGCCGGCGTCGAGCGCGTGCTCGAGCTCGAGCTGCAGCTGGAGAGCATGCAGCGCAAGGTGGCGGCGCTGGACAAGCGGGCCACCGAGCTGAAGGCCGAGGTGGAGCGGCTGGAAGAGCTCCGGCGGGAGCTACGGGCCGAGATCGTGCCCTACGTGCGGGGCGGCCAGTTGGTGCGCCACACCCCCCTCAAGCGCCTCTAGACCGCGCCCGGACTGCTTTCCAGGCCTCCGGATCCTCACGATCCCCAGCCTTGGCATCCAGCCCAATACGTGTAATAATCTAAGCCTAAGTGACTAAGATTTTGAGAGACTGATATGCAACCTGACCGATTTACCATCAAGTCCCAGGAGGCGCTCCAGGCCGGCCAGCGCCTGGCGGCCGAGCGCCACAACCCGCAGGCCCGGCCCGAGCATCTGCTGGCCGTCCTGCTCGAGCAGGACTCAGGCGTGGTGGTGCCCGTGCTGCGCAAGCTGGGCGTCGATCCCGCCGCGGTGCGCTCCGCCCTCGGCCCCGCCCTGGACGCCCTGCCCCGCGTGACCACCGGTGCCGAGGAGGAGCCCACAACCTCCGCGGAGCTGATCCAGATCCTCCGCACGGCCGAGACCGAGATGCGGGAGCTGAAGGACGAGTACGTCTCCACAGAGCACCTGATGCTCGCGCTGGCTGCCTCGACCACTCCCGCCGGCGATGCCCTGCGCTCCGTGGGGGCCACACGCGACGCGCTGCTGCAGGCCCTGAACGACGTCCGCGGATCACATCGGGTCACCGATCAGAACCCTGAGGACAAGTTCCAAGCGCTGGAGAAGTACGGCCGCGACCTCACCGAGGCCGCCGCCAGCGGCAAGCTCGACCCGGTGATCGGCCGCGACGACGAGATTCGCCGCGTCATCCAGGTCCTGTCCCGCCGCACCAAGAACAACCCCGTGCTGATCGGCGAGCCCGGCGTCGGCAAGACGGCGATCGTCGAGGGCCTCGCCCAGCGGATCGTGGCCGGCGACGTCCCGGAGGGACTGAAGGATCGCCGCGTGTGGGCGCTCGACCTGAGCGCGATGGTCGCGGGCTCCAAGTACAGGGGAGAATTTGAGGATCGCCTCAAGGCCGTGCTCAAGGAGATCACCGACGCCGAGGGCCAGATCATCGTGTTCATCGACGAGCTGCACACGATCGTCGGCGCCGGTGCAGCCGAGGGGGCGATGGACGCCGGCAACATGCTTAAGCCGATGCTGGCGCGCGGCGAGTTGCGCGCGGTCGGTGCCACCACGCTGGACGAGTACCGCAAGCACATCGAGAAGGACCCGGCGCTGGAGCGCCGCTTCCAGCCCGTGCTGGTGGGCGAGCCGTCCGTCGAGGACACGATCGCGATCCTGCGCGGGCTCAAGGAGCGCTACCAGGTTCACCACAAGGTGCGCATCCAGGATTCGGCCCTGATCGCCGCGGCGACGCTCAGCCAGCGCTACATCGCCGACCGTTTCCTGCCCGACAAGGCCATCGACCTGGTGGACGAGGCGGCCTCGCGGATCCGTATGGAGATCGACTCCAAGCCCACGGAGATCGACGAAGTCGACCGCCACATCATGCAGCTGGAGATCGAGCTCCAGTCGCTGGGCGACGACGACGATCCCGGGACCGCGGCCCGCCGCGAGCAGCTGGAGCGCACGCTGGCCGAGGAACGCGAGCGCTCGGCGGCGATGCACGCCGAGTGGCAGCGTGAGAAGGAGTCCGTTCACGCCGTGGCCGACATCCAGGAGAAGCTCGAGCAGGCGCGTACCGATCTGGAGCGGGCGCAGCGCGAGGCCGACCTGGGCCGCGCCGCCGAGCTCCAGTACGGGACGATCCCCGAGCTGGAGAAGCGCCTGGCCGACGCTGAGGCCGCCGAGGCTTCGGCCGATCACGCGGGCGAGCCGCGCTATCTCAAGGACGTGGTCGACGCCGACGACGTGGCCGAGATTGTCTCCAAGTGGACGGGCGTACCCGTCAGCCGCCTGCTGGAGGGCGAGATCGAGAAGCTCGTGCACATGGAGGAGCGCCTACACCAGCGGGTGATCGGCCAGGACGAGGCCGTGGAGGCGGTCGCCAGCGCGCTGCGCCGCTCCCGGGCCGGGCTGCAGGATCCTGATCGCCCGATCGGCACGTTCCTGTTCCTCGGGCCCACGGGCGTCGGCAAGACCGAGCTCGCCCGCGCTCTGGCCGAGTTCATGTTCGACACCCAGGACGCGATGATCCGGATCGATATGTCCGAGTACATGGAGAAGCACTCGGTCAGCCGCCTGGTCGGCGCGCCTCCGGGGTACGTGGGCTACGAGGAGGGCGGCCAGTTGACCGAGGCGGTCCGCCGCCGTCCCTACAGCGTGGTGCTGCTCGACGAGATCGAGAAGGCCCACCCGGATGTGTTCAACACGCTTCTCCAGGTGATGGACGACGGGCGCCTGACCGACGGACAGGGCCGCACCGTGTCGTTCAAGAACACCGTCCTGATCATGACCTCCAACATCCCGGGAGGCCGGGCCGGCGTCGAGGCCAGCTTCAAGCCGGAGTTCATCAACCGCCTGGATGACATCGTCGAGTTCGCGCCGCTCACCCGTGAGCAGATCGGGGAGATCGTCGACCTCCAGGTCGAGCGGGTCGTCGAGCGCGTGTCCGAGCGCGGGATCGAGCTGCGGCTCTCAGACGACGCCAGGACCTTGCTCGGGAACCTGGGCTACGACCCGACCTACGGCGCCCGCCCGCTCAAGCGGGTGATCCAGAAGCGCCTGGTCGATCCGCTGGCCCTGGCCATCCTCGAGGGCCGCTTCAAGGAGGGCGACGCCGTCGAGGTCGAGGCCCGCGACGGAGAGATCGTGCTGGAGCCGGCTCGGGCGGTCGCGGCCGTCTAGCGCGAGCGCCGGTGCCGCCGGTGCTGGCCGGCCAGCCAGCACCGGCGAGGAGGCCGTCCGTGGTACAAGTGCGCTTCACCCGTCGAGAGAGGAGCCAGGCCTTGCCGACCTACATCATGCTGACCACGCTCAACCCCGAGGGCGTGCAGACGATCAAGAACAACCCGGCTCGGATCCGCGAGGTGAACCGCGAGGTGGAGCAGCTCGGAGCCTCCGTCAAAGCTCAGTGGGCGACCCTCGGGCAGTTCGACTTCGTCAACGTCATCGAGGCTCCGGATGAGAAGACGATCGCGCGGGTCTCGCTGGAGCTGGGTTCCCGCGGGACCGGCCGCTACGAGACGCTCACCGCGATCCCGATCGACGACTTCATCTCCTCGATCTAGTGCCCCGAGTGCTCGTCGTGGGCGCGGGCGCCCGCGAGCATGCCCTCGTCCACGCCCTGAACCGATCCCCGCAGGCCCCGGAGGTACTGTGCGCGCCGGGTAACGCGGGGATCGCGGCAAACGCCCGGTGCCTGCCGGTGCGGGTGGAGGATGTCTCGGGCATGACGGCGGCGGCGCTATCCGAGCAGGTGGACCTGGTCGTCGTCGGACCGGAGGTGCCGCTCGTCGCCGGTCTGGCCGACGCCCTGGCCGAGGTGGCCGTGCCCTGCTTCGGCCCCGCGGCGGCCGGGGCGCGTCTGGAGGGCTCCAAGGCGTTCTGCAAGGAGATCATGGTGGCGGCCGGGGTGCCCACCGCCGCCTACGAGACCGTCACCGACGTCGAGGCGGGGATGGAGGCCGTGACGGCGTATCCGACAGTGATCAAGGCCGACGGGCTGGCGGCCGGGAAGGGCGTGATCATCGCCGAGGACGAGCCCGGCGCTCGGGAGGCGCTCGTGGCGCTCTTGGAGGAGCATCGCTTTGACACCACCCAGGTCGTGGTGGAGGAGTACCTGGACGGCTACGAGGTCTCCCTGCTGGCGATCTGCGACGGAGTGCGGGCGCTGCCGCTGGCCTCGGCGCAGGACTACAAGCGGATCTTCGACGGCAACCGGGGGCCGAACACCGGCGGGATGGGCTCCTACTCGCCGGTCCCCGCGATCGGTCCCGAGCGGGCGGCCGAGCTGTGCGCCCGCGTTCACCAGCCGGTGCTGGACGAGTTGGGCCGGCGCGGGATCGAGTTCCACGGCGTGCTGTACGCGGGCCTGATGATCACCGCGGATGGACCCCGAGTGCTGGAGTTCAACGTGCGCTTCGGCGACCCGGAGACGCAGGCGATCCTCCCCCGCCTGCGCACCGACCTGCTGGAGCTGATGACGGCGGCGCTGGAGCCCGGCGGACTCCAGGACGTGTCACTGGACTGGGATCCGCGCGCGGCTGTGACCGTGGTGCTGGCCAGTGCCGGCTACCCGGAGACCTCGTCCAGCGGGGATGTGATCGGCGGTGTTGACGCGCTCCCGGCCGGTGTCGAGGTGACCCATGCCGGAACGGCCCGCTCGGCCGACGGGGAGCTGGTGACGGCCGGAGGAAGGGTGCTCGGGGTCACGGCGCTCGGGGCCGACGCGGCTGACGCCCGGGCGACGGCCTATGCTGCCGCAGACATGATCGAGTTCGAAGGTCGTCAGATGCGGCGGGACATCGCCGCCTCGGTGGTGAGATGAGCGCCGAGGCCGAAGCGGGTGCGCAGCGCGCGCCGGAAGTGATGACCGAGCCGGCCGCTGAGTTCGAGGATCTCGATGTGGACGCACCACGCGTGGGCATCGTGATGGGCTCCAAGAGCGACCTGCCGGCCATGGAAGCCGCTGAGAAGGAGCTCACCGAACGGGGCATCCGCTCCGAGGTCCGGGTCATGTCGGCCCACCGGGAGCCGGACAAGGTGGCTGACTACGCCAAGAATGCTCACATGCGGGGGATTCGGGTGATCATTGCCGGCGCCGGCCTGTCCGCCGCCCTGCCGGGCGTCGTGGCCGCGCACTCTGATCTGCCGGTGATCGGGGTGCCCCTGACCAGTCGAACGTCGGTGGCCGGCGGGCTTGACGCATTGCTCTCCATCTCGCAGATGCCGCCCGGCGTGCCGGTCGCCTGCGTGGGCGTGGACAGCGCGCGCAACGCCGCGGTGCTGGCCGCCCGCATCCTCAACGCCTGAGCGTGCGTCGATGATCGACCGCTACACGCGGCCCGAGCTGCGGGAGGTGTGGTCCGACCACGCCCGCTTTGAGGCGATGCGCCAGGTTGAGGTGGCGGCGTGTGAGGAGATGGATGGGCCTTCTGCTGATGACCTGGAGGCGATCCGCAGCGCGACGTTCACGGTCGAGGCTGTGAATGAGCGCGAGAAGACCACCGATCATGACCTGGCGGCGTTCGTCGACGTGCTCGCGGAGTCAGCCGGGCGGGCGGGCCGCTGGATCCACCACGGGCTGACCTCCAGCGATGTGCTGGACACCGGGCTGGCGCTTCAGCTGCGCCGTGTCGGAGAGCTGCTCCTGCCCGACGCGCGGGCGCTTGTGCTGGCGCTGGCCGAGCAGGCCCGTTTGCACCGGGGGACGCTGTGCGCGGGACGAACGCACGGCATCCACGCCGAGCCGACCACGTTCGGGATCAAGCTGGCCGGCTTTGCCTTCGAGGCCCACCGGAACGCTCTGCGCCTGGAGCGGGCGATTGCTCAGGTGTGCGTGGGTGCGATCTCCGGGGCCGTGGGCACCTATGCCGCCACGTCGCCCGGGTTTGAGGAACGGGTGCTCGCGCGGCTGGGCCTGGCTCGCGAGCCGGTCTCCACCCAGGTGGTGGCGCGCGACCGGCACGCCGAGCTTCTGGAGGCGATCGCTCTGGCCGGAGCCGGCCTCGAGCGGTTCGCGCTCGAGCTTCGCCACCTGGCGCGTACCGAGGTGAGCGAGGCGCGCGAGCCGTTCACCGCCGGGCAGAAGGGCTCGAGCGCGATGCCACACAAGCGCAACCCGATCAAGTCGGAGCAGATCGACGGCCTGGCGCGGGTGCTGCGTGGCAACGCGATGGCGGCGCTGGAGAACGTCGCACTGTGGCACGAACGGGACATCTCCCATTCGAGTGTGGAGCGGATCATCCTGCCGGACTCCACCGCCCTGCTGGATCACATGCAGCGCCGCGCGCTCGGTTTGGTGCGCGGGATGGTGATCGACCCGGAGCGCATGCGCGAGAACCTCGGACTGACCTACGGGGGGCTGTTCTCCCAGCGTCTTCTGCTGGCGCTCGTGGGGCGGGGCATGCTGCGGGATGACGCCTATCGGCTCGTGCAGCGCCTGGCCCAGCAGGCGCTTGACACACGGGTTCAGCTTCGGGACCTGCTGGCCTCAGGCGAGGGTGGCGAGGCCACCGAGGGTCTGGATCTGGAGGAGATCTTCGACTACCAGCCATTCGTGCGCTACGCCGACGAGATCGTCGGCCGGCTGAACGAGATCACTTAGTTCTGCGGCGCGGCGCGGGTTTCGGCCTCGTCCGGAGGAGCGGTTGGCGGAGTTATGTAGGTCGCGTCGGGCGGTGGGGGAGCCGCGCCGCTGTTTCACCGTAGGCGCCAAAAAGTCGCTCACCCTCGCCCGGATCATGAGGTGGGCGAAGAAAGTGACCGTTAAGCAACCACAAAGTCGCGACCCCCTCCTCGTCACGAGGGGTGTGTGACGTTATGGCGGTACGGTGAAACGGACCTTTTCCCGCCAGCGACCCGTAATAGGGACGATGGGGTCCGACCATGTTCCCTCCCGCTGAGTCATTGCCGAGCCTTGTGGGGGCGAGCTCTTCTGCCTCACGCGCCCGTCTGACCCGGCCGCGGAGCGAGCGCTCGCTGATCCGTGGCGCCCTGGCGGGCTCCGAAGCCGATCTGGAGCTGCTCTTCCGGCGGCACTGGCCGCGCGCGTATCGAGCGGCGTTCCTGATCGTCCATGACCACGCGGCGGCGGAGGACATCGCCCAGGAGGCGTTCGTCGCCGCCATCAGGCGCCTGGAGCGGTTCGATCGCCGCCGGCCATTCGGGCCCTGGATCGGGGCGATCGTCACCAATCGCGCCATCGACTGGACAAGGGCCCGCGCCTCCCGCCGCGAGACCTTGGAATCAGGCACCGAGCCGGCGTCGCCCTCGGAGCCGCCACTCGGCAGCTACTCGGAGGAGTTGCTGGCCGCGCTGGCCACTCTCTCTCCCGAGCACAGGGCGGTTGTGGTCATGCGGTACGTCCTCGAGTACACGCCGGGCGAGATCGCCCGGGCGCTGGAGTTGCCTCGCGGGACGGTCAACTCCCGCCTGCGCCGCGGGCTCGACTCGCTCGAATCCCGGCTCCGAGAGGCCGAGACCAGATGACCAGCAGGCGGCTGCTGAGCAGATTCCCGGTTCCGGAACAGCGGGACGCCGAGACGCGGGCCTGGGATGTGGTTCGCACGGCGTTCCACGAGCGCGAGCCGGCTGCGCATCGCCGGTCCTATCGGCGCCCGCTGTCCGCTGCCACCGCCGGTCTGGTGCTGGCCGTCGCGCTGGTGCTCACGCCGGCGGGCGCGACCGTCGGACGGCTGATCAGCCGAGCTCTTGGGGTGCAGCATGCCTCTCCCGGGCTGATCTCGCTGCCGGCGCCTGGGCGGCTGCTTGTTTCCGGCGCGAGCGGGACCTGGACGGTCGGCCCCAAGGGGTCGAAGCGGCGGATCGGCGGGTGGACCGCCGCGAGCTGGTCGCCGCACGGCCGGTACCTGGCGGTGGTCCGGGGTGGCGAGCTGCTCGCGGTGACCCCGCTCGGGATCCCGCAATGGGGGCTCGAGCGGCCGAAGATCAGCGATCCACGCTGGTACCCGTCCACCGGGTATCGCGTGGCCTACCTGTCCGGGGGCGAGCTTCGCGTGGTGGCGGGGGATGGAACGGAGGACCACCTGGTGGCCGTAGGTGTGGCGCGGGTGGCGCCGGCGTGGCGGCCAGGCCATCCGTATCAGTTGGCGTACCTTGCGGCCGGCGGCAGGCTCTGGGTTCGGGACGGAGATACGGGGATTTCGCTGTGGTCGGCCCGGCCGGGTGTCCGGGTTCGTCAACTGGCCTGGTCGACGGACGGTCAGCGCCTGCTCGCTCTCTCCTTCCGGAAGGTGTTCATCTACTCGGCCGGCGGTCGATTGCTGTCGGTCAAGGCTGCGCCCGGTGGCGCTCCAATCGAGAGCGCGGCGTTCTCGCCCGATGGGAGGAGCCTCAGCCTCGTCTCCGGAGGTCCTGGCGACGCGGCGTTCATCCTCAGCCTCTCCGGTCGCTCAGATTCCCGGCGCGTGCTCAGCGGGGTGGGTCTCGGGCAGGTGGCCTTCTCACCGAACGGGCGGTGGCTGCTGATCACCTGGCCGGCTGCCGACCAGTGGGTGTTCGTCCGGGTTGTCGGGACGCCGCGGCTCGCCGCTGTGTCGCGGATCGCCCAGCACTTCTCCCTCAAGGGCAGGAGCTTGCAGTTCCCCCGCTTGGACGGGTGGTGTTGCGCCGCCACGGGCGCCGCGGGATGAGGACGCTGGGCGTTCTATGTCTGATGTTGTTCGTGGCCGGCTGTGGGTCAGGACAGTCAGGCAAGCCGCGGCACACGGCCGACACCGAGCGGCCTCTGAAGGTGACCCGGGTTAGCACCGTCTCCGCCGGCGCACCTGCCACGTCTGGGTCCACCTCTACGGGCACGTCTGCACCGGCCGCGCTGCCTCGCCCACAGGCACTGGTCACCGACGAGGCCCAGAACCGGGTGCTGGTCGTCGACCTTCCGAGCGGCCGGCTGGCGCGGTGGCTGCCTCTTCCCCCTGATCCCGAGGACATCGCCACGAGCGGCAACGGCGGGGTGGTGGTCGTCGTGAGCACCCGCTCCGGAAAGGTCATCGTCTTGGGTCGGTCGACGCTCCGGCGGCTCAAGACGTTCGGAGGCTTCGATCAGCCTCACATCGTCTCGATCTCGCCTGATGACCAGTACGCCTATGTCACCGATGACGCCAGCGGGACGCTCACCGCGATCCGTCTCGACGATCTGAAGGTGACGCGCACGCTCGCGGTCGGGGCAGGAGCTCATCACATGGCGTTCAGTCCCAACGAGCGGCAGGTCTGGGTGGCTCTGGGGGAATCGGCGCGAGTCATCACCGTCGTGAGCACCGTGGTGAAGCCGGCGGGAGCGTCATCGAGCGCCGTCGTGAATCCGGGACGCCCGCACGTCGCGGGGCACTTCGACCCGGGTTTCCTGGTACACGACCTCAGCTTCAGCCCCGATGGCCGGCGCGTCTGGATCACTTCCGCGGCCGGTCCCGACGTCACCGCGTTCGATGCCCGAAGCCGCCGAGCGCTGTTCCACGTGCCGGTTGGGCCGCCACCGCAGCATCTGGCATTTGTGGGCGCCTACGTGTATGCGACCAGTGGCTATGGCAGCACGATCGAGCGGGTTGACGCCGCAACCGGCCGGGTGGTCGATCGCGCCGCCTCACCGTACGGCTCATTCGAGCTGGCCGCCGCCGACGGGTATGTGGCCACCGTCTCGCTGTTGCGGGGAACGGTCGCGATCTACACGCCTGCGCTGAAGCTCCTGCGCGTCGCCCATCTTGCGCCCGCGACGCGAGAGGTCGCGATCTCTCGCCCGTAGCGCTGGGTCTCAGCTGCGAACTGCGCTGGACTGGAACGCGTCGGCCCAGGAGATGAACGCCTCAGCGGGCACCGGCTTGCTGAAGTGGTACCCCTGCACCTGGTCGCAGCCGAGCTCGTCCAGCTCGGTCAGCGTGGCGCTGTCCTCCACACCCTCGGCGATCGTCTTGAGGCCGAGGTCGTGCGCCATGTTGATGGTGGAGCGCACGATGATCAGGTCGTTCTCGTCGTTGAGCATCGGGGTGACGAATGAGCGGTCGATCTTCAACTCGTCGATCGGCAGCCGCCGCAGGTTGGCCAGCGATGAGTGCCCGGTGCCGAAGTCGTCCACTGCCAGTCGCACGCCCAGCTGGTTGAGCTGGTTGACCGTGGCCAGCGCCCGCTCCGGGTCGGACATGATCATGCTCTCTGTGATCTCCAGCTGCAGCGCCTCGGGCGGCAGTCCGTGCCGGCGGACCATCCGCTCGACGTCCTCCGGGAGACGCGGGTCCGACAGGTTGCGCACCGACAGGTTCACCGCCACGGAGAGGTCGAGCCCGGCCGCCCGCCACCGCACACACTGAGCGATCGACCGATCCAGGACGTGACGGGTCAGCGGCCCGATCAGCGCCGTCTGCTCAACCGTCGACAGGAACTTGTCCGGGTACAGCAGGCCCATGCTGGGGTGCTGCCAGCGCACCAGGCTCTCCGCCCCGCTGACCCGCTGCGTGTGCAGGTCGACGATCGGCTGGTAGTGCACGACGATCTCCTCGGCGTGCAGGCCGCGCCGGAAGTCGCCCACCAGCCGCAGCCGCTCCGGCGAGTAGTGATCCTGATTAGGGTCGTACAGGCGGTAGGACTCGTGATGCTCCTTCGCGCCATTGATGGCGATATCCATCCGCCGCAGCAGCGTCTCCACGTCGTCCCCGTCCTTCGGGAACCGAGAGATGCCCGCGTTGCACCCCACCTCGAGTGCGATGTCATCGATCGTGATCGGCTGCTGGACGCATGCGATCAGATCCGTGGCGATCTTTCCCAGCGATTCCGGACTCTCCGTTCGCACTCCGGTCAGCACCGCGAAGTCGCCGCCTCCCAGCCGCGCCACCAACCCGTTCGGGCCCACGTGCTCCGCAATCCGCGGCGCCAGCTCGCGCAGCAGCAGGTCCCCGTTCTGATGCCCCAACGTGTCGTTGATCTCCTTGAACCGATCCAGGTCGAGCACGAACACCCCGAACGCCTCGCCGGTCACCTTGCAAGCCTCGATCTCTGCCGCCAGGCGGTCGGAGAAGCTGTTGCGGTTGGCCAGGCCTGTGAGCTCGTCGGTGGTGGCGAGTTTCCCGAGTTCCTCACCTCGGCGCTGGGAGGTGAGGAGTTCTCCGACCAAGTACTGGAAGACGACGAGGACGATGGCGAAGAGGGCCAGGCCGACCATGCCCAGGTGGGTCGCCAGATACACGGCGGCCAGCGTGAGGAGATCTGCTGCCAGTTCGGGAGCCAGGATCGGCTTGAGGATCGCCCAGAACTTGGTCAGGACTGGAGTGCCGTCTAGATAACTGAGGTATCCAGCGACGAACATCACGTTCATCACCAAGGCGAGCACAAACGTGCCGAACACGGCAAGGTAGTAGTCCGCCTGATCCGAGTTGAGGTTCTGATGCCTGATGAATGCGTGGAAAATCAGGCCGCTGAGGAGTGGGAACCAGGCATAGGCGAATAGGTTGCTTCGGAGGTAATGGAGGAGCTCGTGTGACCGAAACCAACCAACCGCAATCGTCGTGACGCCGACTACGGCCGCAGGGCCTCCCCCAAGCAGCACAGCGGCGAGCATCAGACCAAGGAAGCTGCCGGAAACGTGGACGCGTTTCGATGTGACGTGAACTGCGGTCGCCTCGCTGAGGACCGTGAGGCCCGTGATGAGCGCGAGTTCCGCAGGATCCCAATGCTGAGAATTGGCGGTGAGGGCGACGACAACGCCAGCCGCTGCTAGCGCCGCCCACTGAAAGGAGCCAACGGCCCATCCGCTTGAACGCTGGACGGGCAGCACACCAACGCCGACTCCCTCCCCGCTTATCGCCGGATACTCGCCCATAACCTTGGTTTAACTCGGCATTTGGGTCTTATGCCATTAGCAGGAAGATCGCTGGCGGACACGCCGTCTAGTCGGACCGTCGTCATGTTGAGTCTGGGCTCGTGGGACGGCTCCCCAAGCCTTCGACTGGTCGCAGCGTCTGGACGATGAACACAACTGTCACTCCGACGGCCGCGACTGCATACGCAACTCGAGGCGACGAGGCGGCCGTCACCGCGCCTCCGATGACGTATCCCAATGCCGGCATAACCTGGTTTGTGCCCTCCAGGAGCGACATCACGACGCTTTGCGACTGAATTGGGATCGACTGTTGAAGCGCCGTAACTGCAGCGATCCACCAGAGCCCGTTTCCTATGCCTCCGACAGCCGAAAAGACGCAGGCAATGAGCAGGGTTGACGAACCCGCAAGTCCGGCATATCCGGCAGCAATCAGGGCCACGCCAGCACTGATGACAACTGTCAGCCGCACGCGTGACCCTGCGGCGAATGCAGCGCCGCCGACGACCATGCCAACCCCCCAGGCTGTAATCAGGAAGCCATAGCCTGTGTCGCCCGCGTGCAATGTTTTCTTGGCGAAGACGACCTCGATCGGGATTACAGAAGTGCCGAACATCAGGGCGATAGCTGTCGCGATCAGGAGACGGCGTACGGCGGGACGCCTCCACGTCTCGCGCAAACCGGATCGCAATCTCCCTAGCGTGTTTATTTCGGCGTTACTGTCGAGTCGAAGCCCCTTGGTCAGGGCGAGCAGCACTGCGACCAGCGCAAAAGTCGCCGCGTCGAGAGCTAGAGCGGTACCCGCCCCAGCGCCAGCCACCAGTCCGCCCGCAATAGCCGGCCCGATAGCCCCCCCTATCGTGAGGCCCAGGTTCAGAATCGCGTTTCCTCGTCTGAGCAATTCTGGTGACGAGAGGATCGTCGCGTTCACGCTGCGGATGAGCGCCTTCGCCGCGACAGCCAAAACTCCGTCTAGAGCGGCGAGCGCGAGTACTGCAGGAAGCGAGAAGCTCTTAGCGAGGATCGCGATCAACCCGAAGATCAACGCTTCACCGAGGTAGAGGGCCGGAAGCATCTGGCGTGGGGCCACGACCTCGAGGCGGGTGGTCAACGGGGGCGCGAGAAGCGCAGGTGCGAACCGGAGGGCTAGGAAGAGTGCGGCAGTCGCGATTGGACTGCCGGTTCGGTCGAAGACGAGGATGGCGAGCGCAACGTCCCCGATCCAGTTGCCCAGCTCATTGATCGTGTAGGCGGCGGCGACGTTCCGAAACGCGGGCAACCTCAAGACTTCAGCCGCCTCCACTCAAACCCCCGGTTATGGCAGAGATAACCAAATTGGATCTACCCGAGCGGAGGTCCGACCGTCACCCTGCGAGAGCACTTCAACTTCGGGAGCAAGGGGGGGAACCCCCAACTCGGAAAGGAGTTCCAAGTGGGCGTTAAGGCTGGCTGAACCAGAAACCTGATTTCTTTGGGCGACTTCCATAGCAGTGGGGGTCGCCCAATTCGGTTCTGGTCTGTGTTTCCGTACATCGGAGGCGCCGGGATCGGACTTGAGTTAAATCCGCAATTTGGACGGATATACGACCTGACCGGAGCCGAATTCGACGTTTGAGGAGTACCTCCTGTCCTCCTTCGCGGGTACGTTGCCGTAGTGGCTTCGAACAGCGACCCGGCCGGGAATGGGTTCTGGGGGCACGGTGCGGTCCGGCGGACGCCGGTTCGTGAGCCGGAAGTTGCAGAACTTAGGGCGTTCTGTGCGGCCGCAACACTGGGCAGCATCGCTGCCGCGGCGCGGTCGCTGCATGTCAGCCAGCCGGCGCTGTCGAAGCGCCTGCGGATACTGGAGACAGTCGCGGGCGCGCAGCTGTTTGAGCGGTCGACGCGGGGTGTGACGCTGACGAATGAGGGTGCGCAGCTGTTCGGTGCCGCTCGGCGAGTCCTCACCACGGCGGACACCGTACAGGCATTGATGCGGGGGCCGTCGGCGCCTGAGCCGGTGCGCATCGCCAGCACGCCGGTGATCGCTGAGCTTCGGTTGCCGGAGCTGCTGGCAGACATTGCGTCGATCGACGCCTCGCTGTCTGTGGACATCGTCGTCGGCAGCTCCACGTTCGTGCGGGAGATGCTCCGGGAGGAGCGGTGCGATCTGGGTATCGCGGCGGTCGACCCGGAGCGCCCGCCGGACCCGATGCTCCGGGGCAAGGTGCTTTGGCGGGACGAAGTGGTGGTGGCGGTGCCGCCGGGCCATCCGTGGGTCGACCAACCGGCGATCCCGCTCCAGGAGTTCGCCGCTGCCGAGCTGGTCCAGAACAGTGCCGCCGCGAGCTCAAGCCGGATCGTCGCCGCCGCGCTCGAGCATCGAGGGCTGAGCCAACCTCGACCTGCCGCTCTCATCTCCAGCCCCCATGCGGTAATGGCGACTTCCCTGGCCACCGGTCACCCGGCCCTCATCTCGATGATGTCGGCCAACGAGGCGCATGCTCGCGGCCTGACGATCAAGCGGGTGGAGTCGATGAACTTCGACCGGGAGTTCGCCCTGCTGTGGCGGGGATCCGTTCCTGCGCTGGGCGGGCCGGTGCTAACTATCGCGCAGTACCTTCTGGACCTCCCGTTCGCCCGATCGAGAACGCCGGGAGCCTCCGAGGCCTGAGCTTTCACACTCTGGGAGAGAAAGTGGCCGTATAGACCAGAAACTCTCCCAGAGTTGCGCGCCCGAGCCTCAGGACCCCTCGTCACTGAGCTGCGCCCGCAGCACCTTCTTGTCGAACTTGCCCACCGACGTCTTCGGCACCTCGGCGATGAACTCCACCCGCTCGGGCACCCACCACTTCGCCACGCGCTCGAGCAGAAACGAGCGCAACTCGTCCTCATCGAGCGAGGCCCCTTCCCGCGACACCACACACGCACACGGCCGCTCGCCCCACCGCTCATCCGGGACTGCCACCACCGCCGCCTCCAGCACGTCCGGGTGGGCCATGATGGCGTTCTCCAGCTCCACGGAGCTGATCCACTCGCCGCCTGACTTCACCAGATCCTTGGTGCGGTCGACCAGCTTCAGGAAGCCTCGATCCGTGACCTCGGCGACGTCCCCGGTGCGAAGCCAGCCGTCCTCGGTGAACTTGTCGGAGCCGCTCTCCTCCTGGAAATAACTCGCGGCGATCGTCGGACCGCGAACCTGAAGCTCGCCACCGGACTCCTCATCCACCCGGTACTCGACGAACGGCAACGGCCGGCCCGCAGTCGCCCGGAGCCGATAGCCCTCGTCACTCTCAGCCTCCACGTCCGGCGGCAGATAGCTCAACGAGGCCACGGGGCTGGTCTCCGTCATCCCCCAGCCCTGGGTGATCGGCACCCCGAACCTCTCGTCAAACAAGCGGATCAGCGACTCGGGCACGGCCGAGCCCCCGCACATCACGCGATCCAAGGAAGACAGGTCGGGCGCCGGATCGAGTTGGGCCAGGCCCTGCCAGATCGTCGGCACGGCCGCCGTCATCGTTACGCGTTCATCGGTGATCAATCGAGCCAGCGAGGCTGGATCCATCCGCGGACCGGGCATCACCAACCGCGCCCCGGCCATCGCCGCGGCGTACGGCAGACCCCAGGCGTTGGCGTGGAACATCGGCACCACCGGCATCACGCTGTCGCGCTCGCGCAGGGCGTTGGCGTCGGCCTGGTTGGTCAGCAGGGTGTGGATCACGGTCGAGCGATGCGAGTAGACGACGCCCTTGGGCCGGCCGGTGGTCCCGCTCGTGTAACACATGGCCGCCGCCGAGTCCTCGTCCACATCCGGGAAGGCAAAGCCCGGATCCCCGCGCTCGACGAGCTCCTCGTAGTTCAAGGCGCCGTCGCGAGAATCCGGAGCATCCGGCATCAGCACCTCGTGCTCCACGCCCTCGAAGCGCGGCATCGCGCCGGCCAGCGACGCATCCAGGAAGATCACCCGGTCCTCCGCGTGACCGACGATGTAGCGGAGGTCCTCCTCGAACAGCCGGATGTTCAGCGTGTGCAGCACCGCGCCCATCGAGGGGACGGCCAAATAGAGCTCCAGGTGGCGGAGTGAGTTCCAGCCGAACGTGCCCACCCGGTCGCCAGGCCCCACACCCAGCTCCCGCAAAGCCGAGGCCAGCCGCCGCGCCCGCTCCACCACCCGCCCGTAGCTCGAGCGCTCCACGCCGTCCACGGTCGCACTGACCACCTCGCGGTCGGCGAACAGCAACTCGGCTCGCTCCGCGATCTGCCGCACAAGCAGCGGTGTGCGCATCATCAGGCCTGGCACAACGCCGGGCGGCGCCTGCGTGCTCATGTTTTTCTCCCTCTTTGGTCGACTGCCCCCCGGACGATACGGGTTTCGTCACAGGCGCTCGCTAGCATCGGCGACAGTGGCTTCCGGCGTACAAGACCTCCCTCTGATCGCCTCCGGCAAGGTCCGGGACATCTACGACCTGGGCGACTCGCTGCTGCTGGTCGCCTCGGATCGGATCTCCACCTACGACGTGGTCCACCCGACGCCGATCCCCGACAAGGGGGCCGTGCTGACGGGACTCTCGGCTTTCTGGTTCGAGCAGACGGCCGACCTGGTCCCCAACCACATGCTGTCGGTCACCGACGTGCCCGACGACGTCAAGGGGCGGGCGATGGTGGTGCGCAAGCTGGAGATGCTGCCCGTCGAGTGCGTGGTCCGCGGCTACATCACCGGCTCGGGTTGGAAGGACTACCAGGCCACCGGCGCCGTGTCCGGCATCCAGCTCCCGCCGGGCCTGAAAGAGTCGGACCAACTCCCGAATCCGATCTATACCCCCTCCACCAAGGCCGATGTGGGGCACGACGAGGCGATCGACTTCGAGCGCACCGTGACGTTGATCGGCGACCGGGCGATGGCCGAGCGCCTGCAGCGCACGTCCGTCGCCGTCTACCAGTACTGCGCCGAGCACGCCCGAAACCACGGGATCATCCTGGCCGACACCAAGTTCGAGTTCGGGACCGATCCGCATGGCCAGCTGACCCTGGGGGACGAGGTCTGCACGCCGGACTCCTCCCGCTTCTGGCCGGCCGACCAGTACGAGCCCGGCCGCGGCCAGCCCAGCTTCGACAAGCAGTTCGTGCGCGATTGGGCATCGGGCACCGGGTGGGACCGCAATCCGCCGGCACCGCCGATCCCCGATGACGTGGTGCAGCGCACGCGAGAGAAGTACATAGAGGCGTACGAGAAGATCACCGGCAGCTCCTTCTCCGACTGGTTGCGGAGGACCGGAGCCGCAAGCTGATGCGGGCCCGGGTTCTCGTTCGTCCCAAGGCAGGCATCCTCGATCCGCAGGGCCAAGCCGTCGAGCGCGCGCTGCCCGCGCTGGGCTTCACCGGGGCCAGCCAGGTGCACATCGGGCGCCTGATCGAGCTTGACGTGGAGGACGAGGCACAGCTCCCCGACATGTGCGAGCGCCTCCTGGTGAATCCGCTGATCGAGGACTACGAGATCCAGAAGCTATGAGGTTCGGCGTCGTCCGCTTCCCCGGCTCCTGCGACGACGTGGACGCGCTCCTGGCGGCTGATCGCGTCGGTGGGGCCGAGATCCTGTGGCACCGAGACCGGGACCTCCACGGCGTGGACGCGGTGATCATTCCGGGCGGCTTCTCCTACGGTGACTATCTGCGCGCCGGCGCGATCGCCCGGTTCGCGCCCGTGATGGAGGAGGTGATCCAATTCGCCGAGGCGGGTGGCCTCGTGCTGGGGATCTGCAATGGCTTTCAGGTGCTGTGCGAGGCCGGGCTGCTGCCCGGGGCGCTACTGCGCAACACCAGCCTCCGATTCGTCTTTCGCCAGGTCCGCCTCGATGTCGTCGACCGTCACACTCCGTTCACCAGCGAAGCCCCAGACCAGCTGTCGATTCCCGTCAAGCACACGACTGGCCGCTACTACTCACCCGACCCGGTGCACGTCGTCCTGCGCTACGCCCCGGGCAACAACCCGAACGGCTCTCAGGACGACATCGCCGGAGTGTGCAACGACGCAGGCAACGTGTTCGGGTTGATGCCCCACCCCGAGCACGCGGTCGACCCCCTCACCGGCTCCACCGATGGCCTCACGATCTTCGAATCGATCAAAGCGCATGTCGGTGACCTCGTCCAGGCATAGAGAGCTCGGGCTCACCGACTCGGAATTCGAGCTGATCCTGGAGGGCCTGGGGCGCGAGCCGCGCGACGTGGAGCTGGCCATGCTCAGCCTGATGTGGTCAGAGCACTGCGCGTACAAGCACTCCAAGCGCCTGCTCCGCCGCCTCCCCACCGAGGGCAAGCACGTCCTGGTCGGGCCAGGCGAGAACGCCGGCGCCGTCGACGTCGGCGGCGGTTTGGCGGTCGCCTTCAAGGTGGAGTCACACAACCACCCGAGCGCCGTTGAGCCCTTCCAGGGCGCGGCCACCGGCGTCGGCGGGATCCTGCGCGACGTGTTCGCGGTCGGGGCGCGGCCGATCGCCGTGCTCGACTCACTGCGGTTCGGCGACGTCAGCCAGTCGGAGCGCTCCCGCTATCTGCTCGAGCACGCGGTGGCCGGCATCGGCCATTACGGCAACTCGATCGGCGTGCCCACCGTAGGCGGTGAGATCTACTTCGAGCCCAGCTACGAGCAGAACTGCCTGATCAACGCGATGTGCGTGGGCCTGGCGCCCCGCGAACGCCTGATTCGCTCGGCCGCCGCCGGCCCCGGGAACGTGCTCGTGTTGCTGGGCGCGCTCACCGGCCGCGACGGGATCGGCGGAGCGTCGGTGCTCGCCTCGGCCGAGCTCGGCGACGGTGATGCCGATAAGCGCCCGTCGGTGCAGATCGGTGATCCGTTCGCCGAGAAGAAGCTGCTGGAGTGCTGTCTGGAGCTGCTCGATCGCGGCCTGCTGGTCGCCCTGCAGGACCTCGGTGCGGCGGGTCTGACCTCGTCCGCCTCCGAGATGGCCAGCAAGGGCGACGTGGGACTGGACATTGACGTGAGCAGCGTGCCGTTGCGCGAGGCCGACATGGAGCCGTTCGAGATCATGGTCTCCGAGTCCCAGGAACGCATGCTGTGCGTGGTGGCGCCCGAGCGGGTGGGCGCGGTCCTGGAGGTGTGCGAGCACTGGGAGACGCTGGCCACGCCGATCGGGCAGATCACCGACAGCGAACGCTTCCGGATCCTCAGGCGCGGTGAGGTGGTGGGCGATCTCCCGGTCAGCCTGCTGGTCGACGATTGCCCGCTGTATGACCTCGAGCCTGCCCGGCCCGAGTCCCCGCTGTATCCCGGGACGCCGCCGGTGCTGGCCAGCCAGGCCGCACCGGCGGAGGTGCTCCTGGCCCTGCTGGCCAGTCCCAATCTCGCTTCCCGCCGTCCGGTGTTCGAGCAGTACGACCCGGTCGTCCAGTCGCGCACCGTGCGCCGGCCCGAGCAGGCCGACGCCGCCGTGCTGACCCTCCCCGACGGCAGCGCCATCGCCATCTCCATCGACGGCAACGGCCGGCGGGTGGCCTGCGACCCTCGGGCCGGCGCGTTCGAGGCGGTCCTGGAATGTGCGGCGAACCTGGCCTGCGTGGGAGCCGAGCCGCTGGGGCTGACCAACTGCCTGAACTTCGGCAACCCCGAGAAGCCGCACGTGGCCTGGCAGCTCAAGGAGGCGGTCGAGGGACTGAGCGAGGCCTGCGAGGCACTCGACGTGCCCGTCGTGGGCGGCAACGTCTCTCTGTACAACGAGTCCCCGGACGGGCCGATCCTGCCCAGCCCGGTCGTCGGGATGGTCGGCAAGCTGCCTGACGGCACCCGGGCCGGGCGCCTCGGCTTCGCGCGGGAGGGCGACGCGGTCGCGCTCGTCGGGCCGTTCCGGCCGGAGCGGACGGGCTCTGAGCTCGCCAAGCTGCAGGGTGAGGCACCCGCTGGGGGGCTTCCGTTCAAGGACGTGCCCGCGATCCTCGACGCGCAGGAGAAGGTTCGGTCGATGATCCGCTCCCAGGCGCTCCAAAATGCCCATGACATCGCCGAGGGCGGCGTCGCGGTGGCGCTGGCCGAGTGCTGCCTGGCCGGTGGGCTGGGCGCGCGGATCACCCTGCCCGAGGGCCTCGACCCGTTCGGGGAGGACCTCGGGAGCGCTTTTGTGGTGTCGGGCGACCCGGAGGCGCTGCGGGACGTCCAGGTGATCGGGCGCGTGGAGGGTGAGCGCCTGGTGATCGACGGCCTGCTGGACGTGGATGTGGACAAGTTGCGAAGCGCACATGCCGGCGGACTCGACGACCTGCTCCGCTAGCCTTGGACCTGGCGCTTGAGATGTCTCTCCCTGTCGATCATCGGGACGGGCCACGGGACGAGTGCGGCGTGTTCGGGATCTACGCACCCGAGCACGACGTGGCTCGCCTGACGTACTTCGGGCTGTTCGCGCTCCAGCACCGGGGTCAGGAGTCGGCCGGCATCGCCACCGCCTTCCGCGGCGGAGGGATCATGGCCATCCGGGACCAGGGCCTGGTCTCGCAGGTGTTCGATGACCACAAGCTGCGCTCGCTGGTCGGCGATATGGCGATCGGCCACGTGCGGTACTCCACGACGGGGTCCTCGGAGTGGGAGAACACTCAGCCGATCGTGCGAGATGACCAGCGGATGATCGCGCTGGCCCACAACGGCAACCTGATCAACGCGGTCGAGCTGCACAGCGAGCTACGTGGCCGGGACGTGCCGTTTCGCTCGACCTCGGACTCGGAGATCATCGCGGCGATGCTGGCCACGCATCCGGCCGAGCGGATCGAGGACGCGGCGGCCGAGGTGCTGCCTCGGCTGAAGGGCGCCTTTTCGACCGTGGTGATGACCGAGGATGCGGTGGTGGCGTTCCGCGATCCGTCGGGTGTCCGCCCGCTCGCCCTTGGGGTGATAGAGGACGGCGAACTTGATCCCGTCTACTGCGTGGCCAGCGAGACGTGCGCATTCGACATCGTCGGCGCCCGCTACCTGCGAGACGTGGCGCCGGGCGAGGTGGTGACGCTCAACGCGCACGGCGTGCAGTCGCGGATGGTCGAGGCGGGCGAGCGCCACGCGTTCTGCATATTCGAGTACATCTACTTCGCCCGTCCCGACTCCCGGATGGGGGGACAGCGGCTGCAGGTCGCCCGAGCCAAGATGGGCGAGATCCTGTGGCGGGAGGCTCCGGTCGATGCCGACCTGGTGATCGCCATCCCTGACTCCGGCAACGCTGCGGCGCGCGGCCTGGCCCGAGCGGCCGGCCTGCCTCAGGACGACGGCTTCATCAAGAACCGCTACGTGGCCCGGACGTTCATCCAGCCCGGTCAGCAGCTGCGCCGCAACGGTCTGCGTCTGAAGTTCAACCCGCTGCCCGAGGTGGTGGCGGGAAAGCGGCTGGTCGTGGTCGACGATTCGATCGTGCGCGGCAACACGATGCCCCAGATCGTCAAGATGCTCCGGGAGGCGGGGGCGGCCGAGATCCACCTGCGCATCTCATCCCCGCCGATCAAGCATCCGTGCCACTACGGGATCGACATGTCCACGCGTGAGGAGATGATCGCCCATGGGCGCACAGTGGACGAGATAGCCGCTCAGCTGGGCGCGGACTCGCTGCACTACCTCAGCCTGGAGGGCGTTTACGAGGCGGTGGAGGGCGACCGGGGGTCCCACTGCGATGCCTGCTTCAGCGGCCGCTATCCGCTGGCGGGGACGGAGGAGGCGGCGGGTAAGTACGCACTCGAGGGAGCTGAGCTGCCGCTGGTGGGCGCGCAGCGGATGCCGTAGCGGTGCGGGTCGGGGTTCTCGCCTCCGGGACCGGCTCGAACCTGCAGGCGCTGATCGAGAGGGTGCACGGCCGCGACGGCGTGGAGATCGTGGCCGTGGCGTCCGACAAGCCGGAGGCGGGGGCCTTGGACCGGGCTCGTCGGGCGGGACTCGAGGTGCGGGTATTCCCACGGGATTCGTTTGCCGGCCGGGCGGAACGCGACGGGGCGATGGCCGAGTGGCTGGTGGAGCGGGGCGTGGAGCTGGTCGTCCTGGCGGGCTACATGCAGCTCCTGGGGGTGGAGTTCCTGCGGCGGTTCCCCCGCGCCGTGATCAACGTCCATCCGGCGCTGCTGCCGGCCTTCCCGGGCCTGGATGCGGTGGGACAGGCGCTGGCCTACGGAGTCAAGGTGTTCGGCGTGACCGTCCACTTCGTCGACGAGGGCGTGGACAGCGGCCCGGTGATCCTGCAGCGGGCGGTGGAATTGCCCCAGGCCCAGGATCGCGAGGAGGTGATGGACTCTCTGCACCCGGTCGAGCACGAGCTGCTGCCCGAGGCGGTGCGCCTGATCGCCGCCGGACGCGTGCGGTTCAGTGAGGCGGATCCCCGGAGGGTGACCGTCGACCCTGAGCGATAGAGTCGCGGTGGTGGAGTCAGGGATGAAGGCCGAGTCCTCGCTTCAGCCTTCCGCTCCCGGCGAGGTCCAGGTGAGCCGGGCGCTTCTGTCGGTCTCCGACAAGACGGGAATCGTGGAGTTTGCGCGGGGGCTGGCCGAGCTGGGCATCGAGATCGTGTCCACCGGAGGGACGGCTCGGGAGCTGACCGAGGCCGACGTGGCGGTGCGGGCCATCGGCGACCTCACCGGATTCCCCGAGATCATGGACGGCCGGGTCAAGACGCTGCATCCGAAGCTGTACGCGGGACTGCTGGCTCGCCGGGACGAGTCAGAGCACGTGGAGGCCGCTCAGGAGCACGCGGTCGAGCCGGTCGACTTGGTGTGCGTGAACCTGTATCCGTTCGAGCGCACAGCGGCCCGGCGGGGCGCGTCTGACCGCGAGGTGATCGAGAACATCGACATCGGCGGCCCGACGATGATCCGCGCGGCGGCCAAGAACCTGGAGTTCGCCGCTCCCGTGGTCTCGCCCGAGAGCTACGACGCCGTGCTGGCCGAGCTGCGGGCCTCCGACCGACGGCTGTCGTTGTCGACGCGGGAGAACCTGGCCGCTGAGGCGTTTTCCTACACCGCCCGCTACGACACGGCGATCGCCCGCTGGTTCCAGGAGCGCGCGGGGGATTTCCCGCCGCTCATGGTGCGGGCGTTCGAGCGGGTGATGGAGCTTCCCTACGGGGAGAACCCGCACCAGCGGGCGGCCTACTACGCCCAGGTGGGAACGCGCACCCACGTGCTCTCGATGGTGGCTCAGCTGGGCGGCAAGGAGCTGTCGTTCAACAACCTGCTGGACCTCGACTCCGGGCGCTCGCTGCTGCAGGAGTTTCAGATCCCGGCCTGCGTGATCATCAAGCACAACAACCCGTGCGGAGTGGCCGTTGGCTCGACTCCGCTCGAGGCCTACCAGAAGGCCTTCGCCTGCGACCCGATGTCCGCCTTCGGCGGGGTGATCTGTTTCAACAAGCGGATCGACCGCCAGACCGCCGAGGCGCTGGTGGGCCAGTTCGTGGAGGTGCTCTTCGCTCGCGGATACGACGAGGACGCGATCGAGGTCCTGTGCGCCAAGCCGAACATGCGGATCCTCGACGACCGTGAGCGCCGCACCTCGAATCGGATGGAGCCGGTTGTCCGCCAGGTGGAGGGCGGCCTGCTGGTGCAGGATCGCGATGCCGATCTGGAGGAGCGGACCGAGATGCAGGTGGTGAGCAGCCGGCGCCCCAGCGAGGCCGAGTGGCAGGAGCTGTCGTTCGCCTGGAAGATCTGCAAGCACGTGCGCTCCAACGCGATCGTGCTGACCCGTGACCTGGCCACGATCGGGATCGGAGCCGGGCAGATGAGCCGGGTTGACGCGGTCAGGCTGGCCATCGAGAAGTCGCAGAGCACGCTGCAGGGCGCGGTGATGGCCTCGGACGCGTTCTTCCCGTTCCCCGACGGGCCCCAGCTGGCGCTCGACGCCGGGATCACCGCGATCATCCAGCCCGGGGGCTCCGTGCGCGACATGGACGTGGTCGACGCGGTGGACGCGGCGGACGCGGCCATGGTGTTCACCAGCCGGCGCCACTTCCGCCATTGAGCCTGAGCGACGGAATCGGCGGCGGCGTCGTGCGGATGGGCGGCGATCCGCCCTCGCCCTACGAGGATCAGATCGGGTTCAGCCGCGTAGTGATTGTTGGACCGTTCGTGATGGTCGGCGGGACCACCTCCGTCGATGCTCACGGGATGGTGCAGGGCGACACGCCCTACGAGCAGACGGTCGTGGTGATGCGAAAGATCGCCCACGAGCTCGGCCGGGCCGGTGTTTCGCTGTCGGATGTCGTGCAGGCTCGGGCCTACCTGACGGACATATCTCGCGTCGAGGAGGTGGGCCGGGCGTGGTCCGAGGCGATGGGTGGCGTGCGCCCGTTGCTGACGGGGATCCAGGTGGCGGCGCTGATCGACCCAAGGATGTGGGTGGAGATCGAGGCGGTGGCCTACCGGGCGGACGGCTCCCCGATCGCGGACTGATCGTCCGATGCCACACGCCCGGGTGCGCCATCATGGGCGGTGGCCGCCGTAGCTCAGTTGGTAGAGCAGCGGACTTTTAATCCGTTGGTCCTGGGTTCGAGCCCCAGCGGCGGCACTACTACTGCTGAAATCGCCTTGTCGACGAGAGCAGGGCTTGCGAGCCGGGCTGCAGGATCCGCAATTGCCTAGGTGCGGGCCGACCGGGTCGGCCTTGAGATTGGCGAATACGGGGTCTGTTGCATCGCGTGCTGAGGGCCCTGCTCATAGGTCAACCTGTGGTGGCCTCGACCGCCGCCGGGGGAGGGCCGAGTCCAGGCGGTTGATGGCGGTCAGTAGGCGCGGCGCTCGGCGCGCTGTGGTGACGATCAGCCGATCGCCGAGTCGCGGCTCAGGCGGCTGCGTGGGCACGGGTGGTGTGGTCGTGCTGCTCGTGCTCGCAAGGAGCTCCAAGTCGCCGGGCACGCCCTTGAGCTGATGGATCCCGCGTGAGGCGAAGTTGAGGCCCGAGCCGGCGACCAGGTCGCTAACCATCCGCGAGACGAGCGTTTCGCCGGGCCTGGCGGCTGCCCCGATCCGGGCAGCGATATGGATCGCCAGGCCCGACAGGTCGTTGCCGATCCGCTCGCACTCGCCGGTGTGAATGCCGACCCGCAGCTCAAGATCCATCGGACGTAGGAGCTCATGCAGCCGCTCGGCGCAGCGGATCGCGATCGCGGGGCCGGGCAGGGTGGACATCGAGCCGTCCCCGGCGGTGGACACCACCCTTCCGCCGTGCTCCTCCACGCAGTCCAGCACCAGGCGGTCGCGACGGACTCGAAGCTCACCCCAGGCGTCGTCGCCGATCCGCGAGACGAGCGTGGTCGAGCCGACCACATCCTCGAACATCACCGTCGCCAGCAGGCGGTTCGAAGGCATCGTTGCCCGGCCGCGTACCAGCTCGGCATTGTGTTCCCAGACCGGGGCGAGGCTTTCGCCCCAGGACATGCCAGGCTGGGTTGGCCGCAGCACACGAAACTCGCCCTTCGGAAACAGCTCCGCAGCATGGCGGCTAACTGCCTCAGGCAACCTATTGGTCGGCATGTGCAGAACCCGCACAGGACACTGCACCTGAGCGGCGATCCGTGACACGTCGGTCCGCATCGCAGCTTCCACATACGCCCGCGCAACAGGCCGGCTAGCGGCAGTCCGCTCGAGCACGCCCAGCTGGCGGTAGTTACGGGGCGATGCGAGCGCCGGATCCCACCCGTCCCCGATGATCCCACTCCCCCAGCGCTCGACGTTCTCCAACCACCAATCAGCGAAACTACGCGCCGCGCCCGGCTCCCAGCCGGTCAGGTCGGGATCGTCAGCCAGCGGCATCGACAAGTACGGACAGTTGAGCACCAGACCGTCGACGCGGTCCGGATACAAGGCGGCGAACACGACCGCGCCGGGCGCGGTCGCGCCGGACGCGAGGACCTGCGCCCGCGGCAGCCCGGCCGCATCCATCACCACCGCAAGGTCGCTTGCCTGCTCCTCGAGTGTCGGCCGGCGGTCTACCGGCTCCGACAAGCCGATGCCGCGCATCTGAAAGAAAACCACCCTCCACAGCTCACCGAAGCGCTCCGCTTGCTGAACCCACGCCGGATCGGTCCACATCAGGTCGAGGTGAACGCCGAGGTCAAAGTATCCAGCAAACGGGACCGCGCCCGACCCCATCACCTGATAGGCGACATCACGCCCACCGCAATCGGCGTAGCGAATCTCGGGTAACTCGGCCACGAGTCAAAGCCTAGCCGCGCGACCCTCAGACTCCCCCGCCCGTCAGCGCGACCGATCGGGCGGAGCTACAGGCATCCGACACCGCCTCCCAAACACGCCGAACGGAGCGATCTGGCGACGGCGACACTGCTGCTCTCAAAGCCGCGATCGGATCAGGCGTAAGCCCTGCTCTGACTCCACGACGGGCACCTCAGTCATCACGCCCACTGCCCTCCGTCGCGCGGAAAGCGCGATCGAGTCGTTGCTGCCGAGGCTCTCGGGGCGGACTTCTGTTCCGCCGTAAGCAGGGCCCACGCGACGGCGTGCAGACTCCGGCGTTGCCTAGGTAGAGCTGGTCGTCAAGCGCGTGCAATGTGGCCCGGTGCTGGCTGTCCGGAGTCATGACCGTCAGCGAGCGGAATGTCGCCATTGCGATGGCCCGATGCGTCGCGGATGGTGAACCGAAGCGATCGCGCGGACCACGCTAGCCTCGCCGCGGGGCCGGGCGAGTAGGACCAGGGCGCCTGCGAAACTGCAATGAGCATGGGGCCGCTACAAAAACGTGCGATTGGGCCGTCGCGGGCGACGAGCCCTAGCCCGGTGGCGCGACGGCGGAGGCCGTTGGTGCCCGCAAATCCTCGCTCCCGCGGGCTCGCACACGCGCTCGCGAGCCGAAACTGGTCCGCGAAGGCGGACGAGTCGAAGCCGAGGGTGGTGGTCTTCCCGCGGCCGGATCTAACGCCTGAGCCATCACCACAGCTGGCAAGCACGCCAGCACGACGCGTGGCGCGAGTTAGCCCATTTGGCTGGCTCGGACTGGGCGCGGTCGTCGTCTCAATCGGAGCGGTCGTAGTCCTGCAGGTTGCAACTGCCAGGCACGAGCTCAATGCATTGCAACGGGAAGCGACTCCCTCCGTCGTGCGTCCGACCGCGGTTGCGTGGTCGGCGCCCGGCCCCGAGTTTCACGTTGAGGAGCCTCCGCACGGGATTGAGCTCGCTTCACCCGAGTTCCTGACCAGTGTCGATCCTGTGCTGCCCGCTCCTGCGAGCCACAGCTCCGAGGGCGTCACAGACCTCATCAGCCTTGCGTAAGCCGCGCTAACCGGCGCTGCTCCGAATCCGAATCCGAAACCGACGCCGAAGCCGAGGCCATTGCGCCTCGGCGTGACCGCTGCCCGCGCGCAGGAGCGGTGACCTAACCGAGAGCGCTGAGCGACTCGCAACTGACTTGTCCGCCGCCCCGAGCCCGACGACCGTCGTCCGGCGAAGCGACCTCAGCCGCGTCGTCGGCGGACGTCTGGGCGTCGCCGAAGCAAGCATCCGGGCTGTTTGACTCAGGAGGCGGAAGCGATCGTGCCGAGTTAGGTCGCGGCAGCTCCCGAGGAGCCGGTCGAAATGGGGGCTTCGCCTTCATTGCTGCGGCAGCCAACCTCGCGTGCAGGGCAGGTCAACCATCGGTGCCCGGCTCAGGGCTTGAGTGGTCGTCCTCCCAAGTTGCCACGATCAATCGCGTCGAGCCACCCTTCGCACAGTCGCGACCGGCCCGCGCGTCGGGGTCTGGCGCTCGGCTCTCTCGCGGGTTAGTATCGCTCGGTGGGGCTGCGTGTAAGTCAAGACGACAACGCGCGAAAACTGACGGTGCGCGATTCGCGCATAGCGCGCCAGCGCCTCTCGGGCGCTGATCTCGGCTGGCGCCTAGTTCTACGGCGCCCGGGCACCGATTCACCGTGTCGCCGACTGGCCGCCTAGCTGAGGACGACATCGAACGGGGTTATCATCAGTCACGAGTCTTCTTCCGCTGACACCTACGCTCATCTCTTCGCCGCGATCGCGGATCAGCGGCGCAGGATGGCGTTCTTCGAGCCCGTCGTCTTCCACGCTCACTCGATCGACAGTCATGACTGGGCGCAACGGCCAAACGCTGAGGCAGAGCGCAACGATCGACAGCGGTTATGCACCAACGCTGGGGTTGACGAGTTCTTAGACGAACTCGCGGCGAACTATCGGGTCGTGTGCATCACCGACCACATGCGATCGGAGTACGCGTGCAGGCTGGCGAAGGCAGCGCTGGCGCGCGAGGACATCACTGTCCTGCCGGGCGTGGAGATCAATTGCGAGGCACCCCCTAGCTTCGGCGACTGCATACATCTCCTCGCCGTGTTTCCGCCGGATGCCGACGCGGGCGTGATCGAGCGCGTGTTCGCCGGCCAGGACGGTCTGCCAGGGCCGACCCAGCGAAACGGCCAGGAGACTGTTCGGTTCGGCGATCTTGGAGAAATCCGGAACCGTATCCACAAGGAGGGCAATGGTCTCTTCGTCCTCGCGCACGTCGAGAATCCGAAGCGCGGTCACCGGGCCCGCTTCATCTCCGACCGGCGTAAGACGCTCCAGACGATGGTCGACGGGAAAGATGACCTCAAGAGGGACCTTTCGTCGGAGTACGCGGTCTATCTGGCCAATCTTCAGCCCGACGCCGTAGAGCTGAAGACAGTGGCGGACCAGCCGCATTACGCAGCGTTCACGACAGACGGGAAACGGACCAACCTCGCGTGCATCGCACCGGCAGACCACCATTCATTCGAGGACTACGAGCAACCTGATACAGCCACCTTTCTGAAGATCCCGCGCGCTGACTTTGCGGCGGTGCGCGACGCCCTGCGATTCCATGAGACGCGCGTACGTCTGCCTGGTCAGGCCACTGCTCATGCCGCCCCAAACCTCGTCGGACTCCGGCTTGTATCCGCGAGCGGGGAGGGACTCTTCCTCGACACGACAGTGGCATTCAGCCCGAATCTAACTTGCCTTATCGGGCCCCGCGGAAGCGGAAAGAGCACGGTGATCGAAGGTCTGCGCTACGTGCTGGCGCGAAATCCTGACCTAGCGAGGCGGACGCTTGATCAAGCACCGAGCTTTGCCAACCTCGCTCAAAGTATCCAGACGGCAAACCTTCGCGACACCAGGCTGGAACTAATCTACGAGCACGCAGACGGCACGCAGGTCGCGCTTGTTGCGACCTACGACGAAGACGAAGAGATGCGCACCCGAGTTTTCTCGGTGACCGGAGACGACTTGAAAGTCCCACTGACGGCCGTCTCAACCGATTACGCAGTTTCGCTCTTCAGCTGGAGCGAGATGGAGGTCCTCGGCCGGCAGCCCACTCTCCAGCGAGAACTCGTCGACCGCTTGCTGCCCGAGGTTGGTCCCCTCATTGCCCGCCGTGCGGATGTGACCCAGGACCTAACCTCCAACCGCGAGCAGATCGCGCGGCTCGTAGGCGAGCTCGAAGCCGCTCGGAACGCTGAATCAGGCCTTCTCGGCCGATACACGCAGTATCGGGACGCCTACAAAGCGATCAATACGCCAGAGGTTGCCGCGCTTTTTGAACAGCTCGACACAAGCCGCGTCCGCAGCGAGCTACTTGCAAACGTCGACACTGAACTCGCCGCGCTCGAGACCGGGATAGACCCGCTGCTCGATGCTGGTATCGGCGCCCGCGTCGGAGCCCGGATCGCCGAAGCCGGCCCCGAGTCTCAGGCGTGGTGGAAGGCGAATGCCGAGGACAAGCTTGACGTCGCGGCACTTGACGGAACAGTGCAAGCGTCGGCCCTCTCCGCGATGCACGCGGTCCGCACCCGGCGCAAGTTTCTAGCCCAGCTCCAGTCGACGGCGGCCGCTGACGTCGAGCGCGTTGAGCTAGACCTTCGGACGAAAGCCCACCTCGACAAAGAACAAGAGCTCCAGGTCGACCAGCGCGAGCTTGCCCGCGAGCGCTTCGAGGCCGCCAATATGGCACGGGAGGGCTATCTCGAGGTTCTTAGGGCTCTCGACGAGGGGCTCACTCAACGCGACAACCTACGTGCTGACCTCGCCTCGGCCCAGGACGACATCAGCGCATGCCGCGCTCGCGAGCTCGCGCCGCTCAACGCACGTTTGGACGAGCTCGCCGGCGAGCGGCTCGACATTGCTGTGGAGCGAGGCCAGCTCAAGGATCGTAAGAAGGTCGTCGCGTTTCTCAACGAACACATCCTCACGCAGGAGCGTGCCGGCCGTTACCTCCACAGGCGAATCGCTGAACGGCTCTGCCAGATGGGCCGTCCAACCGCGCTCTCCGCCGCTCTCGTGGCCGGCGACGTTTCCGTGCTCGGCAGCGATCTCCCTGTGGATCGCGGCGACGCGCTCACCAGCGACGAGGCAACGAAGCTCCTCGAAGGCTGCTCTTGGCGACGCCAGGACGAAGGGGCCGACGCGGACCTCGTAGACAACGCGCTAGTCCCGCTACTGGAACTCGCCGAACAGGGAATCGACGACACCGTGAGCATTCGCCTCAATGGGCGGGCTGTGGACGAGCTGTCCCCGGGGCAGCGAAGCAGCGCGATGCTGCCGCTGATCGCGCTGGCCGAAACCGGACCACTCATCATCGATCAGCCCGAGGACAACCTCGATAACGCGATGGTGGGCGACACGCTCACCGTATTCTCGCCGAACTCAAAGAGCAGCGCCAGATCATCGTCTCGACGCACAACCCCAACATCGTCGTTGGCGGTGATGCCGAACAGGTCGTCGTCCTGGACGCCCAGGACCGTCACCGCGCAGACGTCGAGAAGACCGGAAGCATCGACGACAAAGACATCATCGCCGCCGTACTCGCCGTCATGGAAGGTGGCCGCGACGCCTTCGAAACGCGAAGCAAACGTTATGGGGTTGGCCAACCAAATAACGGCTAATCGTCCTCGCTCCCCGGTGTCCGGCTCCGGCTCCGGCTCCTCAGGCGATCGCTTTGGTCCTTCGCAGCCTTGGACATGCCCGAGCGCTTCGGCGACGAACCGCAGGGGTGGCTGCTGCTGTTCGTCCAAAGCGGGAGGCCTGACCCGAGAGCGCTTGTTAGGCCTGTTCGCCCGCACCGTCTACCAGTTTGCGGGCGAGGTCTGCTCGAGCTTCGCCCACGTTGGCACGGAGTCCGGCGGCGCGTTCCTACTCGCGGATTGAGGGCGTACAGCGGGTAAGTGCCGTCGGGCGCGGCTGGCAACCTGAGTTGGTGGGCAAGAAGGCTCCATCTCAGACGGTCACTTCCGAACAGGGCATCGCCGTGATTGCCCAGATCGTTGGCGCGATGGAGCACCTCTGGCATCCGACGGCGGGAACGGACTCCGGCGTCGACGGGCAGATCGAACTTCGCGACCCTGCCACGCACACGGTGCGCAACGTCCGGCTCGCGGTGCAGAGCAAGGCGACTACGAGGCGGTGGTCGGGCGAGACCGAACACAGTTTCTACTTCCGGGCGACCCCAGATGACGTTGAGTACTGGCTCAGCTCAAGTCAACCGGTCCTGCTGATCTGCAGTCGCCCGCAAACGGGCGAGGCGTATTGGCGAAGCATCCAAGAGTGGGCGCTCGACGAGAAAGCTCGTCACGAGCGCAAGATCACCTTCGACAAGAAGCGCGATCGGTTCGACCGCTCGGCACGTGACCTGCTGTTCAACCTGAGGGCTGCCGGAACCGAAGTGATCCAGCCGCCAGGCGCTGCCGCGGCGCCGGAGCGTCTGCTGACGAATCTCATGCCGGTGCGCTGGGATGCCGACCGGCTGTACTCCGCTGCGGCACCGACGCTCAACCCGTGGCTGCTTGTGCAGCCTGCGCCAACTGTTCGTGATGGCCGGGTGTGGTCCCTACGGCCGTTCTCAGACGCGTTCGTTCGCGAGGCCCGGCTGACCGATCTCAAGGACGGCCGGCTCGAAGACTTTCGAACCTCGCAAGAAATTTCCGATCTCAACCTCGTCCGTGAACTGGTCCGGCGCGATCTTCTTGTCCGCCATCGCGATCGCCTGATCTGGCACGAGAAGCGGGAGATTGCCTACTTCGCACGCGGCCCGGGAGACTGGGAGCCGGTCGCCTACATCTGGGCTACCGGCAGCACGGGCAGAGCGGTCGTCTCACCGCAGCAGGCAAAGACGCGCGAGCTGCTTCCGCCAGACGGTCTAGGAATCTTCAGCTCGAGGATTTGGCCATATTTGGAGCACTCCTCTTGGATGTCTTCGCATATTTCTGCACAAACAGTCAGTTGATACTCGCAGTATGGAAAATGACCATAGAGACATACCTTCGTACTCGTCATTATCGATGAGCTCTTCCGGGGTGACCATGTTGAGAAGCTGCAGCACGCGGCTCTCTTCGAGGTCGTTTGAGGTAGTCCCAGCGAACATGGACATCGCGTTGACGCCCATCTCAAGACCAGAGGCTTGAGTAAAGCCTATGCTAGCTCGCTGAACTCTCAGACTAGCGTCGCCGAGCTCCATGCCGTTGAGGCCCTCAATCGCAATCGTTGTGGCGGCAGGATCAATGTACTCGCAAAACGCAATGCCCTAATTGATGCTGTTAGTCTTATGGGATGGATATAAGGCGAGTTAGCGAAGCTTACTCTGGACTCTCCTGTTCCGTTATCTCTGACAAGTACAAACGACTTTAGGTCTCCGAAAGAGACGAGCAGCTCTGTAACCTGGCGGTCTGTGAGGTAGAGAGGGATATTGGAAACACGAATTTTGTTTGCTGTGTCCGGAACCTCGGACGAAACAATACCTTCTTGATACTCGGTTTCATCAGCCGAAGGGACGATGTAGTCTTTGGGTCGTCGGATATCGAGGCCTCTGGCACTGCCATTACTGTGACCATTGGTATGCACTGCGTCATGCTCCTCCATGGTGATGCCATCAAAAGCAAGTGCCACAGTGGCGTCTGTAGGGGACTTGAACTCCAGCAGCGCAAAGTCACGGTTTTTCGACATCTGAGCGGACATGCATGGATCATAGCCTTGGGTAACATTAAGACCATTCAGCTGAAGGTTGAAGAACTGGACGATGCTATCCTCGGTGACTGATGGCGGGAGGTTGTACACAAACAGACGCTTTGATTGGCGAGCATTCGAAGGCTTTAGCGCAGCGTTGCTGACTGTGCCCGCAGGCTGGTCCATAAATGCTTTCAGTCGACTTGGATCCATCGGCTGCTGCCGTGGTGCTCCTGGCAGTGGGAACATCCCTATTCATGTTAGTAGGTAGATTTTTAAGAAGCCATCAGCATTCCATACCCGATAGCTTGGCTTGCTCGGCCGTCACATTTTCATAGCCTGGTGGCTTGATATCCCACTGAGTCAGGCGTCGCTTTCGCTCTAGGATGGGTACGACATCAGTCAGGTCAGGCGTCGGTTCCTTCTTTTTCGGAGGTGGACTGGCGCTCTTCTTTCTGTTCTGGAACGCATCACGATCTCCCCTGCCGCCGCCTTGGAATGCATCACGATCTCCTCTGCCACCGCGACCACCACCTCCTCCACCCCTGCGATCATCGAACAAGTCTCTATCGCGACGAGGCCTCTCCTCTAAATCTCTGCGCTCGTCTCTTCGAGGTGCGCTTCGATCACCTCTATCACGGTCCCACTCCCGGTCGTCTCTTCTGCCATGGCCTCCGTATCTGTCTTCTCGTTCTCTTGCTCGGTAGTCGCGGCTGGATGAATAGGAATCGACCTCGCCTTCACGGCGTGACGTACGGTGGTGCGGCGATCTAGACCTTCTACGCTCTCCTCGGTCTCCTCGGTCTCCTCGATCTCCCCTGTCGCCGCGATCTCGATCTCTGTTCCGGTCCCGGTCTCCTCTGTCTCGTCGATCTTCGCCTCGATCACCCCTAGAGCTCTGCATTTCCATGTCAGTACTTCATGCGGCAGGAGTGGGGAGCTTTCATCCGTACATAGTAATCTCTTGGACGTCCAGAGTCTGTGAGTGAAAAGGTCAGCATAGAGAATAGGACTTGGAAGGCTGTCGCCTACCTCGCGACGAAGCGTAAGTGTCGCCGTTCATAGTGAACAAGTGCAAGCGGGCTGCACTATGCACAACCCGACCTAGTTCTGAGACAGAACAAGTAGCGTGATGGAAGTTATAGTAACCGAAGAACGTAGGTCGCAGAACTCCTTTGGGATCCAATAGTGAGGCTTGTGACCAAACTGCGCAGCTCCAAGTTCGTGCTCACTGAAACTTTTGGGTTAGCCTAGGACGAATTTGGAGCCGCGATCTTTATCGCGTCGGGACCCGACTAGCTACTGCACGCGCCCTATTCGTATCTCATCGCGGCTGCCCAACCCTCCCTCAGTATTCCTACAGACCATGGCTTTGAGAACACTGGAGTGGCAGAAGCTCCCTGTTACTCTTGCTGAACTCTGCCTAGCTACTACGCTGCGATGTGGCCAGTCGTTTCGGTTTGTACCTTGAAACTCCCGTTCAGATCGTTGCGGCTTAACTGACTGTTCCTAGATGGCGAAAGTCTGATAGCGACATCTGGTCCTGTGCGCTCCATGGGCGTATACTCTCATTGAAGCAAGATTCGGATTGTCTACACTACCGCTCGACGTACCCTGCAGCGGTAGAAAGACCCCTGACACCGCCTTCCTCCATTGCTCCTTCCGTGGCCGAAGAAGACGACGGTACTGAAGAATTGGTCAGGCATTACCTTAATCTGGAGCCCAATTTGACCGACTTGTATTCACAATGGTCTTCGGCAGACCGCAACTTTGGGAAGAAAGCACCTAGGTTTACCGGCGTTAGAATCCTGCGACAGGACGCTTGGGAGGCTCTTATTGGCTTTATTTGCAGCAGCAACAATAACATTATTCGCATTTCACAAATGGTCGAGAAGCTTTGCATACATTATGGACCATTTATTGGTCATTTGGATGGGCAATCATATCACGATTTCCCGCCTCCCTCTGCCTTGACAGGAAAGAATGTCGAGAATCATTTGCGAGAACTAGGTTTTGGCTACCGAGCAAAATACATACATCAAACAGCGGTCATGGTCTCCAGTGAACGTGAGCAAGGTTGGCTAGACTCTTTACGAAATCCCGAAAGCCCCATATTGGGTTCCAAGTTGGGATCTGCAGGTGAGATGAAGCCGGAAGGTCGGGATGGCTATCGTCTTGCACACGAGAAACTATTGGATCTGCAAGGCGTTGGACCTAAAGTGGCAGACTGCGTTTGTCTGTTTGGGCTGGGATGGGGTGAGGCTGTGCCAGTTGATACGCACGTCTGGCAGATAGCACAAAGGGACTACAAATTTGGCAAGGGAAAGCACAGCAGCTTGACCAAGGCAACATACGATGCTGTCGGCAACCACTTCCGCAAACTCTGGGGCAAGGAGGCCGGCTGGGCTCACAGTGTGTTGTTCACAGCGGATTTGAGAGCCTTCTCTGAGCGTCTCACAGCTAAGATCGAGATGAAAGAAGAAGAATCGGCACTGCCAAAGAAGGAGGAAGAAGAGGAGGTTCGCATTGAGAAGGTGGTATTGACCAAGACACGTGTTAAGCGGGAACTAGATGAAGAGGAGAACCAGGTCTTGCAAATCGAAAACATCAGCATGACAAGTAGTGAGAGAGTCAAAAGGCGAAGAAGACGTTGACGTTGCCTTCTCAGCGACGACCAGTCACCTCGGATGGATTGTATTCAACTGATTGTGTTGGCACAACCTTCCAAGAGCCATGGATTGCCTACACCTTTACGACTGTTGAACGCAACAAGATTGCGTTGGAGATAACTGAAAGGTTCGTAAATACCTCCCTGACGAAAGTAAGGAGTGGACTGATGGGATTCAAGATCTGACTGCCACGATCCCCTTCGAAGTAAGGCCAAGGATTACATTCACCACTCCCATTGAAGGCCAGAAAGTACATTGAAGTATTGAAGTCAGCTGGTCAAGCTTTGACATGACGCTAGAAGGTTGTGCTAGGGTTGCTCTGGGACATGAGGCATATCCGCGTCTTCGAATGTGCTCACCCCGCTCGAGGTGGGAACGAAGTGCTCACGAGCCCGTCTTTCACTTCCCAACCAGCCCGACGGGTTGTGGGAGCAGCGTGAAATATGCTATGAGTGTCGAACACAGGCGCTGGAGATACGGTGTAGGACGCTATTGGTGGTAGGAACCTTGGGTGACTGGAGGCTGTGTGTTACGACCGCTAGGTACGAGGCTATCTAATGGGACTGTTCGTTGAAGCTTAACCGTATAGGGTATGTCTGAAGACAATTATGAGACTTCTAGAATGTCTCAAAAGGCAATCTATGTCTCCCGGGATTCGCTTGATCCTTCCGGACGATGACGAAAGTGCCCGTAGACTGCCAAGGTGGGGCCTCGGTTTGGCGTTCAAGCGCTGGCCGTTTTGTGCCCTGCCAAGTCCACGAGGATTTCATGGATCATCGTAGCTCCCATTGACGACTACTTTTGTAAAGTACTGCCCCCACAAAGTAGTTTCTTATCACTGCGTTGTCTGGCCACGACTTAACACAGTACGTGACTGCAGATAAGAAGTCCTTTATGCAGAATCGGTGGTTGCGGCCAATAGTTCTGGCAAAAGACGTCCAAAAAGCCAAACACAAAAATGAGGAGAAGCGGCGATTTAGCTTGCAGGCCATCCCGGAAGCTAGCTGTTCAACTGTTGAGGTGATTGGGCGGTCCGAAGATTTAAGGTCCTAGGGGCTTTTGAGGGGGCGCGATGTGCGATTGGACGCGCGTGTTGCTAGGTCTGATTTCAGGCGCACCAGCTAAGTTTAGGCAAATTTGATGATGCCGCCAGCTGCAACTTCCCGGAATTGACCTGCCCAAAGCGCGCTCTCCACTTGCTGGCTTCAGTCCGTCCAGTTAATTGCTGCCGCAGCACCGATGAGATCCTCCCATACCACAGACACCATCCCTTTTCCCTCGACACTCACATCCGCCATGTGAGGATCGTCCCTCGGCAATTCAAACGGTCACTCTTTCCAACCCCGTCGACAGTCATTCTTTTCACGTCCTCGTCGCCAGCTGTTTACCGTATTCAGCTGCAAAGATAATGACCTCACCCTGACCTATCTACCGACCGCTCGCGTCCGACGTCCATCGCGAACCAATCGCGACGGCAAAATCAAACAATTCGACTCCGACGTCCACAAATCTGGATCATCAATAATACGTCAACCGCTGCGGCGACGCGGCTCGAGACATGAGGTTCTCTTCAATGTTCGGGCCCGCGGCGGCGGAATTCGCTTCTATTATCCTTCTATGCACCTCATCCCTCCCTTTCACGCAAGGGCAAGGAAATATCTACCAGCCTATCCCGTCACCAAACCTCGACTTGGGATCACTAGGTCGCTTGGCAATAGGTGGTGATTTCGACGCCGTTTCACTTTACATATACGATGAACAGAGAGAAGGTGTGGCTGGAAATGGCTCGCAGTCGATCTTATCCACATTACCCAACGGTGCATTTGACGTACTTTCGTCGGCCGACGCAAGCATCAACACCATGTGTCCGTTCGTGTTGAAAGATGGATCTTTGCAAGGAGTCGTGGTTGGTGGCAATTTTACGAGTTTGGGTGGTGTTTCTGCGCCCGCAATTGCTCTCTTCGATCCCACCACACAGAAGGTGACTCCTCTACCTGGAGTGCTTGGAACCGTCTCAGCCATCTTGTGCGATCAAGACACCAATTCCGTCTATGTCGGGGGATCTTTCAAGGCTGCCAGTTCGACCAACGCAATTGCTTGGGTTGGCATGACCGGCTGGGCAAATCTCCCCTTTGCTGGGTTCAACGCACCAGTCACTTCTATCACCAAGGCGCCAAACGGCCATATTGTCTTCGGCGGGTCCTTCGATGGCCTGGGCAATTCCACAGTTCCAATTGGATTGAGCGGTCAGCAGGTCATTAACCTTGCAACGGCAAGTATCACCGCAGGCTCGAGTACCACGACTCCAGGATATAGTAACCCCCAAAACATTGTGTGTCCTGCCAATGGGACTTCGGGACCGGGACGCACGTGGCTTCTTGAGGATAACACACCTGGCTTCTGGCGTGCTCAAACACGTTTCGGGTTTGAGCCAAAGAAACTCAGGATGTGGAATACGAATCAAGATGGCAGAGGCGTGAAGACGTTTCGCTTTACTGCCCATCCCATCAATGGTATCATGAACCTTACATACACCGATCCATCCTCCGGCAACACAGTGGCATGTGACGCGACATGTCATCTACCGCAAAATACCTCATACTTGGACTACACATTTGTCAACACAGTCGGCATGAATGGATTCCAAATCGATATTTCTGATTGGTACGGCAAGGGTGGTGGACTGAACGGAATCGAGCTACTTGAGGACGACATCTTCGTCTTCGCAGTGGAGGCTTTCAATGAACCCGCTTGTTCGAATTCGCAATTTCCTTCTACTGTCAAAACTACCGGCTTATGGAGTGTTTTGCCAGCTGGCCAAAGCGTCTCCGACTACTTGAGCACCAGCATGGGTGTTGACACCCTCGACACGTTATCCGTTGTCTTCGAGCCCGATATCAAGCAGGCTGGCAACTACTCGGTCACCGTGTATACTCCAGGTTGTGTGCAAGATGGCACGTGCGGGGCCCGTGGCATCGTCAACATTACAGCAACCCTGTCAGCTACCGGCGGCGAAGCCATCAGCGCCCAGATCTATCAGACAAATGATTTTGACAAGTATGATCAGATCTACCTTGGTAAGGTGGATGCGGCTAGTACTTCGTTTAGACCAACTGTCACTCTCACCCCTGCTGGTGGTCCCAGCAATCGAAACGTGGTCGCCTCTCGCATCGGATTTGGGCAAATATCGTCACAGGGTGGCCTCAACGGTCTTTTTGACTTCGATCCGAACAAAGCCGTTGTGGACACAGACTTTTCCAAGTCTGCCATCAATAACGCTGGGACCGAACTCCATCCCAATGCTCTTATTAACGCGCTGGTTACGTACAATGATACCATCTACACAGCTGGCGCGTTCTCTGATGATGTCTTCGAGAATGTCATGGCATTCCGCAATAACAATGCCACATCACTTCCCGGCGGAGGGCTGAACGCTCCAGTTTCTGCAATGTACACAATGGGGGACTTCTTGTATGTGGCCGGGAACTTCACCAACGCCAGTAATGGAAGCGTGCCGGGACTCAGCAATGTCGGGGCCTACCAGTATTCGAAGAATGCATGGGTTCCTCTAGGAGCTGGTTTGGACGGCCCAGTCAATACAATTGTTCCTCTTCAGATGAACATTACCCAAGACAAACCGGAAATTGTGGTTGGGTTTAGTGGAGATTTTACACAGGTTTTGGCTCACGGCAACTCTCAAGCATCTCTTGCCAAAGGTTTATCTGTCTGGGTGCCATCACATAACGATTGGTTACAGAATCTCGACGTACCCCGACAGCTCCTCACTGGCCAGCTCACCGCATATGCCGCCGTGCCAAATGGAACCTTCTTAGTAGCTGGCACCATTGCTTCTGAAGGTGATGCGATCAGCGGCGTAGCAGCACTTACACAATACTCTGGCTCTGAGGGCCTCGATTCCTTCCCATTCAAGATCCACCTAGATTCTACCCAATCTTCCCTTTCGAAAAGAGCTCTGACGGTCGAGCAAAACGTTACTGGTGTGGCTAGTGTCTCGTACTACAACAATCAGGGGCGCAACGTTACGGTCTTTGGCGGACACTTCACCGCCACCGCGACAAATGGCTCGGCCATACAGAACGTTTTGTTCCTGAATGGCTCAAACAGCGACGCCGTCACTGGCCTGCCTTCTGGCATGGATTCAAACTCTACCGTCCTTGCCCTAGCAACGCAGAATGATCTCCTCTTCGTGGGGGGGAGCATAACCGGTGACGTGACCGGATCCGCCATCAATGGTGTGGTCGTCTACGATCTTCGCGCTGCTGCTTTCATCGACGCCCAGCCTCCTGCGCTACAAGGCGATAACGTTGTCGTCAACGATATCAAGGTTCGACCTGGAACGGCGGAGGTGTATGTGGGAGGTACTTTCGATTCTGCGGGCAGCCTTCCCTGTTCTACCGTGTGTATGTTCCAGCCATCAACTGGTCAATGGAATGCCGCAGGTTCAAATCTAGGCGGCTCTGTCTCGGCATTGTTCTGGTCCTCTGGCGAGAAGTTACTCGCCGCTGGTAGCATGACGGTCAGCGGTGGCAACGCATCCCTAGCCACCTACGATGCAAAACAGCAGAACTGGACCGCAATTTCTAGCTCTCAAATACCCGGCCCTGTTACAGCCTTTGCCCCTGCAAAACAAGACCTAAGTCAAATGTGGGTGGCGGGAACAGCTACCAATGGATCTACCTTCCTGATGGAAATTGATGGCAACAACTACCGTCCCGTCGGCAATGTCTTCGGAAGTGGAACCACGATCAGAGGTCTGCTAGTGCTGCCTCTCAGCCAACCTCATGCCACGACCCCTATGCTTAATGACATGTCAGTACTTTTAATCTGTGGCCACCTCGCTCTTCCGCACTTCGGCAACGCGTCTGCGGTACTGTACAATGGTACAAACTTCACGCCTTACATTCTTACCTCGACCCTTGGTGGCCAGAGTGGTACCATAACTAATCTATTCACCTCTGTCAACAATCCCCTCGAGCCAGGCGGTAAGTCCTTCCCAATAGTGATACTGTGATACTCTGTCTAGTCAAATCACTAACATCTACACAGGCCACCACCATTCCAGAGGCATCGTTGTGCTGGTTGCACTTTGTGCCGCCCTGGGCACCCTGTTCCTAATAGTCCTTGTCGGCATCATCCTCGACCGCATCCAACGACGTCGCAATGGCTACAATTCCATTCCCAACAATACATACACCGACAAGCCGTCCAACATCACACGAGTGCCGCCAGAGCATCTCTTTGGTGGTTTGGGCCAGAAGAATAGCAACGGTGTCGAAGTACCGACAGTCTGAAATTTCATTTATCAGGATGATACAACGATGTTACGACGCCCATTAGAGTACAAAACTAATTTCGTGTATTCGATTCGCATGGAGCTTTGGAGTTCATAGGCCTTTTGTCGCTCAGACAGTTGTCGAGCCCACGGATACCCCACTGGGAACTGGAAGTTCATTAGGGCGACCGATCTTTTTTTCCTTTTTGATGAAGGGTCCTGGTGGGACCCTAGGACTACATATTCCGACATGCACGGACATGTCTGATGTAATAATCTGATCTTGCCCACGAACAAACGGCAGATTTTCCTTTGTCATATTTCAACGAAGGTCAAGTCCTTGCTTGATGAGGCTAAGAGGACTCATACGCACAGCGAGGTAAAAGTGCACAGGAGTCTGCCATGTCTATTTGACACAGGAGAGCGATGTAGATAGCTCAATCGAGGACTTGAAAGTCAATCCCAAAACTGCAGTCGAGATGTAACTGTCGAATATTATACCAATTACCGAGGCTATCTGTACGTAGGTAATTGTGTGCGAGGACAGGACTTGCTTCCAGCGAGGTTCTCACGCAACAGGGGGCTATGCACGTATTGAATCGTGTTCGAGCATCAAGACAATTTGCGTCCCTGCCTGAAGATAATTCGTGTCCGGGCATGAACTCAACCGCTCCCCGCGTACGAAGCACATATCAACACTGGACCGAGGGAGATATATTCCAACCCCGAGGAGACAGATAATTGATTATTTCTGTATCAAACAAAAAGATGTAATCCACAGTCCCCATGCATGTCATTCGTCCATCAGCCAAACCCCCAGTCGCCCCTTTTTGAAGCCCCTTGCGCTACGTTAGGCTTCACAGGAACAGTAAAAATGCAAAAAAGATCCGGAACCAGCGTCTTTGTTCGGGTATCAGTTCGACCATTGAAACCAATCGTCGGCCAGCTGGGCATCCCTTTAGAGAAACATGCAGTCAAATCCCGCCTCTGGGATCTTTAAAGCTGAGCAGTAAATGTAGATGATCAATACCCCGCCCCACTTGGAACCTGCGCCCCGTACATTGGCTGCTGCTGTTGTGGAATCTGCTGTACCTGCTGCACGGGGGCCTGACTCGGCTGGATCGCTCTGCCCTGCAACTGCGGTAGGTCCTGGAACCACGCATGCCTCAATGCCTCGCTGGCACTGATCCGCATCTCTGGCCTCAGCTGCAGCATCTTGCCTAACAGATCCAACCCCAACGGGTCGACTTGTGGCAAGATCGCGTGCAGGCTCTGCGTCGCGAAGTTGTGGAAATTGGGCTTGTATTCCGGAAACTGGCTGATGCCCGGCCACGAGCGCTCCGACGGCGTGCCCATAAGCCGGAAGATCTTCTGTAGCTGGTCGTCGTTTGTCGTGCCGGGGAAGAGTGGCCGGCCTGTGTACATTTCCGCCATGATGCAGCCGGCGGACCAGATGTCGATGCTGGTGTTGTAGGTCCGGGAGCCGAGGAGGACGTCCGGCGCGCGGTACCAGAGCGTGACGACTTCGTTGGAGAAGGTATTGACGGGGATGCCAAAGGCGCGCGCGAGGCCAAAGTCGGCGAGCTTGAGCTGGCCCTTGGTGTTGATGAGGAGGTTCTGAGGCTTTAAGTCGCGGTGGAGGACCCGGTTGTCGTGGCAAAAGGCAATGCCGCGGAGGAGCTGCTGCATGAAGGACTTGATGGTGACGTAGTCGAGCTGGCCGCGGTCGCCGCGCGAGTCCATGTACTTTTTGAGGTCTTTGTCCATGTATTCGAAGACGAGCATGAGTTTGTTTTCGGTGTGGATGACGTCGTGGAGGGAGACGATATTTTCGTGCTTGAGTTCTTTCATCAGGGAGATTTCGCGGATGGCGGTAGAGGGGGTGCCTTCTTCGGAGTCGAGGTGTATTTCTTTCAAGGCGACGAGCTCTCCGGTTTGGCGGTTGCGGCCTTTGAAGACCTGGTTTTTGGGTTAGAGGGGCGAGAATGATCTGAGTTAGGGTGAGGGTGAGGACGGCAGAGTGCGTACTGTTGCATAAGTTCCCTCACCAAGCTGTAAAACAGTCAGTCAGGATTCAGTCTGGTAAGTCCAATGTAGGCACACCTTTTCCAGCTGCTGGAATGAACTGGGATGTCGTCGGTCCATGTCGTCTGAGACGGTTCTAACATGCGACGGCCGCAAGCCTGGCGGTCGGTTGCGTTGCGAGAAGAGTATCAAGCCAGGTGATACAAGTTTATCAGCTATCTGGAGCGTAGACTGAGCTCTTGAAGAGGCAGTACGAGATTGTGAGTTGGAAAGGCGGTGCGCAACTTCCATTTCGCGGCCATGTTGTTCTGCAGGCTGAAGTTCGGGATTGTTGCACATCTTTCCACGCGCGGTTAGGAAGGATTCCTGGGGTGACCCTGAAACCCACCTGTATGGTAACGCCCCCAGTCCGTTGGTGCAGAGGGGCCCAGAGGCGAGACCAGGCTCGCCACAGGCGCCACTCTCGGCGCCAAATTTTATGAGTGGCGGCTGCAAGCCTTCTAATTTCGGTCATACTCATTAAACCACATCAGCCTCTGTACTGTACCTGTTGCCTACGTTTTCGAGATCCACTCTCACTCATCCTCCTCAGAGGGACCTATTTTGGCTCCACGAGCTCTGTCCCCAAAATGGACTCCCTCTCCACCTACCCTCCGTATCATGGCTCGCGGTATATATAGGACTGTGTTACCAACTGGCCTTCGCCCTTGCCTCCCTATCCATCGTCGCCCTCTAAGGTCAGGCATCTACTCTCTTTTCGGCCGGACGCACGCTTCAAGTCATGAACGTACCACCATTGCGACCCCGCCCTGTCCTTCCTCGTCTATACTGGAACGTGGCGAGCAGGTAGTGACGGCTTGGTACCCCCTTAGTTTAGCCACTTGGAGAGCGAAAAGACCTGCAGACGTTGAACTGACGTAGATAAGGACGGCGTCGTCCATCGATGCAAACGCTACGAAAAGGGTGTGACGGTTGGGACGACGATGTCTAATATGTTCGAAGCCTGGCGAGGGAACCTAGGCGGGCGCAACCCGACCACGTTCGGATCCGAAGGCCTCTCGTCTCTGGGGGGCATCTC
>CAVQZO010000002.1:0-1620000 GCA_963718545.1 uncultured Solirubrobacterales bacterium
CGCGGCCAACGCCGGTTTTGCAGGCAGAGTCCCAGAAAGGGCCTGAGCCAGGGTCAATCGGGTGGCCACACAGGAGATCGGCCGGAACAGCCCCTTTCTGGCGTTCTGTAGCAGTCGCTCCGTTACGGGGGCAGCGGTTGCGGGCTTGCCTGTAAGTGCCGCACTCGGCGGATGAGCCATCTGGCTGCGTGGATCTTTCGATGATTGCTTGTCCTGGCTACGGCCCTGTGCCGCCGCATCGTGCAACGCGGCGCTCCCGATTCATCGCTCGCCGCGTACCTGGATGGCCGCCAGTCGCCGAGCTGCGTAGGCGTGCGCCTGTCGCCTCCGCGCTCGCCACAGACCAATCGAGCACAGTGGTCGCGTCTTCGCTGTCGCGAGCGGGGCCAGGTTCGGTGCTGGCCCTCAATTTAGGACCAGCGCGCTTCATCGCACTCGAACCCCCAATCCCCACGCAGTTCGGCGACGGTCGGCGCGGCTGCGACGACAGAACGTACTGACGCAGGCTCGCGCTAAAGGGGGATTCCTTCGACAGACCGACCAAGCATTTCCAGTCAGATTGCTCGGCCGGAACGCCGTCTGATTCCCTCCGCCGGACGTCGAAGGATGGCCTGCCTTCACCGGCCTATCCACTCGACCTGTCGAGGCTAGCGAGCCAAGCACTTTGGTCATACGGCCGTTATACGCACGTCGAGACGGCTATAAACGAGCCTTTGACGCTAATTCGCCCTGGAAAATAGGTCTTATTTTGCCGGACCGTTGCGGTCAGTTAGATGGCTCGTTAGGTTGCGACCTATAAGCGCTGCACACTCGTGTATCAAACCCAGGGCGAGCGACAAACCCCGCTTTCGCGGCCCGCAGTCGGTCATGCCCGACAAAGCGATGCGTAGGATACGACCTTAAAGAGAGCGTCGGGCCGGTGTCCGGCGGGAGGGAAGAGAGCGGCTCATGACGCACGAGAGGCTTGGCAGGTATGCGGAAGGGCGCTGCAGCACGTGGCAGTAGAGATCCCTCTCACGGGCTGCGCAGAAGTTTGCTACAATAGACACATGGATAGTGACGCACACACCAAACCTGACTTGATACCGGGCGGGCTAGAGCTGCTCCGCTCGGCCTATAGGACCGCGGTGGAGGCCGAGCTTCCGGCCGAGTTGCTGGTCCCGGCGTTCGAGGGTGCGCTGTCGTTGGCCCTCCGTGGGACGGCTGCGTCAGTTCGTTCTGAGCACGCAGCCGCGCCGACTGTCGCCGCACCCCGTGCGGAGCGAGCATCTGAAGGGGGTCGTTTGGCGGCGCTTGCCGGCAAGCTAGGCATCGCCGTAGAGCGACTCGCCGAGGTGTTCTACGAAGACGACGGTCAGCTGGAGCTCGGTGTGGCCGCGTCTCGTTTCGGGTCGAAAAAGTCCGAGGCAGCGCGGCGGATCAGCCTGCTGGTAGTACTGGCGCGACAATTTGATGGCGCTGAACAGTGGACCTCGGTGGCGCTGTTGCGTCAGGCTTGTCAGGACTACAACGCGTTCGACGTCAGCAACTTCGCCAAGCACGTACTGAGCCTTGACAATGTGCTGCAGTTCCAAGGCAGCGGCGCTAATCGCAAGGTGCGCTTGACCAGACCGGGGCTCGAGTTGGCTAATGAGTGGATCGGGGAGCTGAGCTCATGAGCGCGGAGCAGGAGCTGGGTGCCATGGCGGCTGTGGCGTCGGCGCTAGAAGCGTTGGACGAGGCCGCGGTGGCACGTGTGCTGCGCTGGGCCGTGGATCGCTTCGGTCAGTCTGAGGCGCTCTCTGGCGACGCTAGCGCCGGCACCGAGTCGCCGGGGGCCCGGTTTCTCGACATCCACGCGCTGTTCGAGGGCGGCTCTCCCAGTACCGACGCTCAGCGGGCGTTGCTAGCCGGTTACTGGTTTCAAGTCCATGAGGGCGATACTTCGTTTACTGGCGCGAAGATCAATGATTCATTGCGTCAGATGGGAGTTGGCGCCGCGAACATCGCGTCGGTCTTCACAAAGCTGATTTCCCGTAAGCCCGCTCTCGTGCAGCAGGTCTCCAAGTCTGGTCGCGCCCAGCAGGCGCGCAAGCAGTATCGGCTGACGACCGCAGGTATCGCCGCGGCGCGCGATCTGATCGAGGGCAACCCTGAAAAATGAGCGACCCGCTGAACCGGCTCGGGTTGCAGCAACTGGGCTCGAAGTCCGCTCAGACGCTCGTGGTCGCTCAGCTGGCAGGACTTGCGAACCCCGAAGGCTGGTTCGCGGCGCGCGAGGTGACAGACCTGTTCGAGCGGCTCCGAGTGCCGTCACCCGGAAACATTGCCCAAGAACTCGCGCGGCTTGAGGCCAAGGGCGAGCTGTACAAGCGTGCGACGAAGCCGCCCTGGAGTTTGGCACCGGCGGGCGAACAGCGGGTCATCCAGCTGATGGGGGAGATCTCCGATGCACCGGCCGTTGCCGGCGGGGGTGTAGAGCTGGAAGGCGGACGTCACCAGTTCATCCCGCCCGGGCTCGCGCCGAGAGTGTGGCTGCCGGCGTTGGAACGCCTGAACCAGAAGTTCCCCTTCGAACGCAACATCTTCCTGATTACTCGGTATCCCAGCCGCGAGGACGACGTTCTCACCGAGGTAATCAAGCGGGCTAAGGAAGTATGCGCAGCCCATGACTTCCATCTGTTGCGTGCAGACGCGCAACACGCCGATCCGGTGCTGCCCAACAACGTCTTCGCTCACATGTGGGCCTCGCAGTACGGACTCGCGCTTATCGAAGCCTTCGGCGATCCGCCCGAGAAGCCCGCCGCCATCAACGAGAACTTGATCTTCGAAGTGGGCTCGATGCTCATGATCGGCCGCCGCTGCGCCATCATCAAAGACTCTGGCGTCAAGAAGGTCCCAACGGACATCTCGGCCCACATTCGCCATACGGTCGCCTTCTCAGACCCGGACTCTGTCGTGGCCGCTCTTCATCGAGCGATGACTAAGGACTTTGATTCTCCTTCCTGCCCGACGTGTCCCATGACCGACTAAGCGAGATCCGCATCCACACCAAGAAGGCGGTTCGCCGCCATGCCTAAGGACCGCTCGCGATCCTTGACGAAGTTGGCTCCTTCGGCCTCGAAGCAGAAGCAGGACCCGTCTACTGACCGTACGTTTATCGCCAAGGGGTGATCGCGCTCGCGACGTGGCCAGCCAGAGGCTGACGAGCCCGTCGGCTGACGGACTGGTAGCCAGTTCTGGTGCCCGGACAAGCGCTCCCCCAGGAATGGGCTGTTCTGGTCGGTCTCCTGAGTAGCAACGGGCCAGGCTGGGTCAGAGAAGCCTGCCTGGACGATGGCTGCAGGGCCGACGTTGCCGCCCAGGGCGTGCAAAGGCTGAAGCTGGTAGCCCGTGTCCCCGGATCGGTCGCCGCGGGCCTCGTCCGGCTGGTAGCCCTCACCCTTGGACGCTCCCCACCGCGAAGAAGAGTGTGCGTCGACTGGGCCGTCCGGTCGCGTTACTCCCCGCCGGAAGACGGGCATCCAAGCCCGTCTCCCGGCTGGAAGTGTTTGCTGCCCAGGATTGAGCGACCACACCTCCTGATTACGAGACTTCTCCAGGCAGCAAGCCTCCGGTGCTATGACCGGCCAGGGATTCATCAAGACGAGTTGTCGGTCCGAATCCGCCCGCGTCTGGCCACGTGCTCGTCGGCCCAGCTCTGGATCTCGGGTCGCAACCAGAGCTTGACTCGGCCCTTGCCAAGGTCGAACACGGGCTTTGGCATGTCCTCATACCGCTGCTGGTATTGCAGCACGGTGTTCCGATGGGCGAGGCCCAAAATCTCGGCGACGCCCTGGGTATCGAGGAGGTCGCCGGTTTCGACGCGGACCATGGCGTGAGCCTACATCGTTAGGCGGATCCGTCCGGGGTTGCTGGTAGCTTAACGATGTAAGCAATAACGAAGTCGGCCCCGGCGGTGGGCAAACACCCCGGGGCCTGGCCGAGACCTACGAAGGAGGTCACGACAATGTCAGGGTACGCCACATCCCCGCTCGGGCTTGCGACCTGTGCGCCACTCATCGATCACGACGTCAAGAGTTCGCTCCTCGACGCACTGCTAGATCAGATCGCGGATCGTGTAGCCGCTCGGCTCGCAGTCTGCGTGGACCAGCAAGGGTCCGATTCGGCGGATGACGAGTGGTTCGACTCACGGCACGCCGCCGAGTACCTCGGAGTGCATCGCGACACGCTTCGAAGACTTGCGGCTGAGCGCGCGATTCCGACTGAGCAGGACGGGCCGAACTGCAAGCTGTACTTCCGCCGATCGGACCTCGACGCCTGGCGGCGGAGCGGCGGCCGGCCACGGCACCTGGCCACAAGCCTGCACCTCGCGGCGTAGGTGCTCGTCATGGCCGAGAGCAACCCCGAGGCACGGCGGATCCGAGTCGAGCGGAACATCTATCGCCGCGCCTCAGGCGTCTACGAGGTCGGGTTCAAAGATGCCGCAGGCAAGCAGCGGTGGCGGACGGTCAACGGGGGAATCACCGCAGCTCGAACGATGCGGGACGAGCTGCTTTATCAGCGTGCCCGGGGCGAGCGGATCTCGGAGAACGCTCGGCTTCGGTTCGGAGACGCCGCCGCACGCTGGCTTGACGGACCCGTGGTTGACCTTCGGCCAGCCACCCAGTCGTGCTACCGCAACGCCGTGAAGCAACATCTACTGTGCCGGTTCGGCACCCAGCGCCTCGACGCGATCACGCCCGACGATGTGGCTGCCCTGGTCCGTGAGCTACGCGCTCGTGGGCTCTCCGAGTCCACGATTGTGATCGTCGTCGGCGTCACGAACCGGGTCTACCGCTATGCGCTCCGTCGACTGGCATGGGCCGGAGTGAACCCCGTCGCGTTGATGCTCTCCTCCGAGCGGCCGAAACCGTCTCAGAGCAAGCGCAGGCGAGTGTTCGAGGGAAGTGAACTGGAACAGACAATCGCCGCTGCCGATGAGCCGTGCCGCACACTGTTTACCGTCGCCGCCCTCACTGGCGCACGGCTCTCAGAGCTGCTCGCCCTTACCTGGGCCAACATTCGGATCGCCGACGTCTCCGACGCCGAGATCGAGTTCGCTCATCAGATCGACCGCCACGGCAATCTCGGACTTATGAAGACCGACGGCTCCGCGCGCACGATTCCGGTCCCCCAAGAGTTGGCGGAGATCCTCACCGCCCACAAGGCCCGATCCACCTTCATCGCTCCGGACGATTTCGTGTTCGCCACCCGCTCCGGACGACCCTTTGGCCAGCGGAACATCGCCAGGGCTCTCCGACGCGCGCAGTTCAACGCGACTGACCAGACTGGCCAGCCAACCTATCCCGTGCTGCACGTCGTGGACGAGCAGGGATGCTCAGTCCCGATCCCGCACGTCGAGGTGCCGTCGATGCACAGTTTCCGGCACACCGTCGCCAGTCGGGCGCTCCTCGCTGGCGAGAGCGTCGATGAAATCGCGTTTCTCCTCGGGCATCGGGACGCCAATGTGACTCGCGCCGTCTACGTCCGCGAACTGGCAGATGCGCGGCGTCGCACGATGCGCCGCTCTCGCATGCTCGCCGAGTACGGCGACCTGCTTAGACGAACAGACCCAGGCGACTCCTGAGCGGCGCCCGGAGTGTCGTCAGATCCGGCTGACACGATCGCCGAATGTCATGGCCGCCGAAGATTGGAGAACCGCTGCCCCGAGCAGAGGGTGCGTGGTACGAACCGGCCAAGCTGGAGCGGTGGATCCTGTCAGCGCGAGGGCATGGCCCCGAACTGCGTCGCGTCTTTCAAGTGGGCGTCGAGGACAGCGACCGCGTGTGGAATGCCATCGCACGATCAATCCAAGCAGCCCGAATCACGACCGTTCGTGATCGAGGCGCCGACGGCGTCGTCTGCGGCGCCGTCTTCGAGTTGACGATCGGCGGTCGCACGGCGCCCGTTACAACTAGCTGGCACTACGCCACCGAAGCCTCCCCGCCGCGGCTCGTGACCGCGTACGTCACCCTCTAGCATTCCGACTCATGGCCGTCACGCACCACATCACCGAGTTCGACATCGTCGAACTCACTGAGGCCGTTGACGATGCACCCGCAGGAGCCCGCGGGGGCGTGCTTGAGCTGGCTCAGGACGAGAAGGCGATGGTGGAGATCACCGATCCGCCATTGGATGCCGCCGCGCGGATCGTGTTCGTTCCGGTCGCCAAGCTGCGCGTCATCGACGCACGCCCGTAGATCAGGTCTCGTTCTCCAGGATGGAAGCCTGATGGAAGCCTCATCCGCCACAGTCGCGACGCCAGCCGATCGGCAGCTTCAAGGCAGTTCCCGCGATGACGGGAGATTTCGTCAGCTGATTCTCAGTTGATCGGCATCGCTGGCTCTTTGCAAGCAGGAGGTCGCCGGTTCGAGCCCGGCTGGCTCCACTTCGAAAATCCTGAGCCTATCCAGGAACTTTGCCGATAACCGGAGAACTCGCAGAAGTACCAGCGATTGGTCATCAGCTTCGGTCATCAAACGGCAGAGGCCAGTACTAGATGCCGGGGACCTCAGCGCTCGCGCACCCAACAGGTCGCCGGGTTCGAGTCTGGCTAGCTTCATTCAGAGAAGCGCTGGAAAGCCAAGCTGCGCTAACCCCGACGCTCAAGTGGCCTACTTTTCAACCGGCACAACTGGCCTAGTTTCAACCGGCCTTGACACCTTCGCAATGTGGCGCTCATGTCGAAGTCCGGGTTGGCGAATTGGGCATCACGATCGGGGCCTCAAATCGGCTACCCGCCGATGGCGTGCGGTCTACACAGGGTGGAAGCTCTGGCTGAGGGCGTCCTCCGACGGGCACAACGACCCAACGGGGTAGCCTGCGCTCTGCGGATGTCAAGGTCGGCCCTGCGGGCTGCCCTTATGGGCACCGCTGACGCGGCCCCCTGGACATCCGCTGGCGCTCCGGCTTTCTGGCAGTGAAGGTGCGCTTCCGCGGACCTGCGACAACTGCCACTCCACAGAACTCCCAAGGCGCGTAGCGAGCGTCTGCTTGTCTCAGCCATCACCCCGGCAGAACCTCCGGGTTTTAGCCGTAGCTGTCGCATAAGTCGGTTTCGGCCGGGGGTGACGGGCCGATATGGCGGTGCGCGTTCGGAGCCTCTTAGCCGCTGGCGGTGGCTAGTTGGTGGGGGTGGAGCTTGAGCAAATTGTGTGTTGCCTCCATCAACCACGACTCCGATCTGACAGCGGATCTGCCTATTCGTATAAACCGCAGGCGTTTTGCGGTCGAACTTGGTGCGAGCGAAGACCGGTTCGATCATCGCCTGGCGGCGTTTGTAGAGCCCAGTGCCGTAGTCAGTCGCGAGTGGAGCGCTCCACTACAGCCACAGCCCAAACCAGTAGCGAGGCGCATGCCCTAGTGGCATAACTCGGTCACCCGACGGGCACCGAGGCAAAGAGATCGTCGTAAGCGCCGTTACCCCGAACCATCAAGCCCTCACCGCGGCCACGAGAGCTTCGGTGATCTCCCCAGTCGATGCGTTCCCGCCGAGGTCGGGAGTATGGGACGCACCTGCCGCGAGAACCTGCTCGACGGCGGCCATCACCTTCCCAGCGGCTGCGCTCTCACCAAGATGCTCAAGCATCAACGCGCCTGCCCAGACCGCGCCCACCGGATTCGCGACACCTTTACCTGCGATGTCCGGAGCGGAGCCGTGGACCGGCTCGAACATCGCCGGCGCAGTTCCGTCGGGGTTCACGTTCATACTGGCCGCCAGTCCCATTCCACCTTGAATCACCGCACCGAGATCGGTCAGGATGTCCATGAACAGGTTCGAGCCGACGACAACATCGAAACTCTCCGGCCGGGTCACGAAATATGCTGCGGCGGCGTCGACCAGGATCCGCTCGAGCTCCACGTTCGGGAACTCCTGGCTGACGTCTGCGACGACCTCGTCCCAGAACACGAATGCGTCCCGCCCGGCGTTCGATTTGGTAATGCTCGCCAGCCGTCCCTTGCGGGATGCAGCGAGCTCGAATGCATAGCGAGCGACACGCTCGACCCCATGACGGGTGAACACATCCGTCTGGATCGCCAGATCGTGGGCAAACCCCTCGTGGACACGTCCACCCACGCCGGAGTACTCACCCTCGGAGTTCTCACGGACGCACATGATGTCGATGTCCTCCGGCCCCTTGCCGCGTAAGGGACATTGAACACCCTGCATCAGCCGCACCGGCCTGAGGTTCACATAAAGATCGAGCTTCTGACGGATCGGCAACAGCAGGCCCCACAGGCTTACGTTGTCGGGAACTGCCGGCGATCCGACAGCCCCGAGGTAGATCGCGTCGCACCGCCTGAGCGTATCGAGTGCGTCCTCGGGCATCATTCGCCCGGTATCGGCATAGTGGTCGCTGCCCCACGGCAACGCACGGAGCTCGAGCGAGAAGGTCCCGTCGCTGACGGTCGCAGCTTCGAGCACACTTAGGGCCGCCTCGACCACTTCTGGGCCGACGCCATCACCCGCGATCACGGCTACTCGATGACAGCGACTGCCGCCTGTCTCCCGGGATTCACCTGTCATTGCTGCTCACACTGGCACAGCGCCTGCGTGCGCTTTCGCCACCGAAACGGAGGTGACGCTGCACTTGCGCGTGTTGAGGCCCTTGGCTAGGCCCAAATGGGATGCGCAGGCGTCGTCGATCCCCAGGCGTGCCATCTGGCGCACGTACCCGATCATCGCGTTGGTGGAGCACCGCCATGGAGGTTCTACTGACCGCACCCGGCATCTTCGCGACGCAGTAGTGGACGATCCCATCGACCGCGTAGAACCGATCGTCGTGGGTCGTCGGCCGCGGCGTTTCCAAGTACCTACCGCTGTTCGGGAGCGTTCTCATGGACTAGTAGGTCTCGTTAGCACGTCGATAGCGCTCGACACGCTCGAGGTAGCGCAGGCAAGTCGCTCGTCCCGCGCCAGGTCTGATGGCTCGCACGACCCGCGCGGGTACACCGACCGCCAGCACACAGGCTGGGATCTGTTGGTGCTCCAGCACCACGCTACCGGCACCGATGACCGCCCCGGTGCCGATTCGGGCGCCGGTGAGAACTGTCGCTCGCATACCGATGAGCGCGTGCCTTTCGACCGTCGCCCCGTGGACCACTGCGCCATGCCCGACTGCGACGTACTCGGCGATGCTTAGCGGGAAGCCTTCATCGGTATGGAGGATGACCCCGTCCTGGATGTTCGACGCCTCCCCGATCTTGATCGGTTCAATGTCTCCGCGGGCCACGACGCCAAACCAAACGTTGGCTTTTGACTCGATGGTGACACTGCCGCTCAGGACGACGCCGGGCGCGATCCATGCATCCGCGCTGACGATCGGGCCGGCGTCTGCAAACTCAATCAACACTGATCCGTGCCGCCTTAATGCTTCGCCGTGGCCCCATCCAGGACGCCACCCAGTACGGCTGGGCCAAGGTCAGCAATCGCCTGCACCAGATGTTCTACTTGTTGGTCACTAGTCGCGGTCGAAATCGCGTAGCGTCCATCGTGACCGATCAGAACACCACGGGTCAACAACTCTCGGTACAGCTGGATTCTCGGTTCGCGGGGGTATGCAGCGGCCTGCCGCGCATCGCGTGGGCGCTGATGGCTGATATGCAGCCGCCCTATCCCGCGGTACTGGGTGCTTGTCAATGGGACGTCAAATTCCTCGCCGATCCGCACAACCTCGGCGGCGATCCGCTCGCCCAGCACACTCATGCGCTCGATCACCTCCGGCGTCAGCACCTCAAGCACGGCGAGACCTGCGGCCATCGCGGCTGGGTGCGCGTTGAACGTGCCGGCGTGTCGGAGCACGTCAGGCCGACGAGGATCGTATTGATCAATGATCTCCTCTCGTCCGCCGAACACGCCGATCGGCAGCCCCCCACCGAGCGGCTTACCGAGGCATACTAGGTCCGGCTTGATCCCGTACTCGGCGGCTGCTCCCTGATAGCCCGTCCGCCACGTCGCGACCTCGTCCGCGATCAGGACAACCTCGGCACGTTGGCACCACTCTGAGATCCCGTGAAAGAATGCGCGATCCGCAGGGATCGACCCGCCCGTGTTGAGTACGGGCTCGATAATCACGGCCGCGAGCGCCTCGCTGTGCGGCGCCAGAGTCGCGAGCGCCCCATCGAGATCGTTATACGGAAACACGACCACGCTCTCTGTAACTCCCTGTGGCGTGCCGCGCGCCTCTGCGACCGCGCTACTCGCAGTCTCGGAGAATCGCGTCACGCTTATGTCGACAAAATCGTGGCTGCCGTGATAGCCGCCCTCTGCTTTCGCGACCATCGGGCGGTTCGTGAATGCCCTTGCAGCGCGTAGCGCCTGGAGTGTCGCTTCCGAACCGGAGCTCGTGAATCGCAGACGCTCAATCGCTTCAAACCGTTCGCAGATCGCCTCGGCCAGAGCGACCTCTTCGAGACTCGGAACCCCAAAGGGCGCTCCCCTCTGGATCGCCCGGGTGATCGCGGTGACCACCGCGGGATGGGCATGCCCAAGCGTCGCAGCCGTATAGTTGAGAAGGAAGTCATCAACCCGTGCTCCGTCCACCAGCTCAATCGTCGCTGCGTGCCCAGACCGGGCATACATCGGAAACGGCGCGACATACGTCTGAGTGCGTGTATTACCTCCTGGCAGCCAGGAGACCGCCGACTGGTAGGCCGTTGACGCTGCCGGCCAGCATTCGGCGTACTGCATCTCTGAACTTATCGTGCCGCTCATACGTTCCGTCCTATCTAGATTCTCGCGAGGGGTCTTGAGGTCGTCGTGAGGACCGAAAATGCCGGATGTCATGATCCTGCTGCTGCTCAGATCCGCACTCTTGAGCAGACTGTCCCCCGTCGAGCACACGCGACGCGTGGAAACTACCCACCAAGGCTCCTCGTCCTAAACCCCATTGGCACTGCGATGCTTTCAAGTGACGACTCCGCCAGCAACGGTCACCGAACCCGGTTTGGTGACGGGCAGCCGGACCTTCAATGACTTCGAATGCGCTGGCGTTGGTTCCGCCATCGCTGTCATCGCCGGCTCGTTCCCGCGCGCTGGAACGTGCTTTGTCTATCAGTAGACATATCGCCCGGCAGGCTCATCCACCACCATCTCCCCGTCCTCGGCGACCAACCGGCCACGGACGAAGGTCTTGATTACCCGGCCGCGGACGTCCCGGCCTTCCCACAGGCAGAAGTCGCTGGATGACTTCAGCGAGGTGGCGGACATCGTCCAACTGCGGTTGATGTCGACGACGATGATGTCAGCGTCGGAGCCCGGGGCGAGCGCTCCCTTGCGCGGGTAGATGCTGTAGATGTGGGCGATGTTCTCGGAGGTCAGCTTTACGAACTGCTCCAGGGTGATCCGGTTGCGGTTGACACCCTCGGACAGCATGATCGGGGCAATCGACCCGGCCAGGCCGCCGCCGCTGCCGGCACGCTCGTTCGGCTGGCCCCAGTAGCCCGGCTCCTCCTTGTCGTCGCGGAGCGCGATCTGGTGGTCGGAGCCGATCATCGTGATCGTCCCGTCCGCGCATGCGTTCCACAGCGCCGCCTGGTAGGGCTCGTCGCGCAGTGGTGGCATCTGCTTGCCGATCAGCCCTAGCTCGTCAGTCGGCGACACCGACAGGTACTGGGGAGCGGTCTCGCCTTGGACGCGTGCGCCCTTTCCGCGCAGGTATCGGATCGCGTCGAGCGTCTCGGGGGCCGACACGTGCACGAACGCCACCGGGACGCCGAGGTTGAGCCCGATGAACCCGGCCGCAAATGCCTGGGCTCCTTCAGCGAACGACGGGCGCGTCGCCGCCCACTTGCGCAGATTGTCGCCCTCCCCGGCCTCGGCGGCCGCGCGCTCGAACAGCATGTGGATGATCTCGGGCTCCTCGCAATGCAGTGAGGCGAATGCCGGCGGGCCGGTGTCCCGGATCATCTCCATCGCCCGGTACAGGAAGGCCAGATCGAGGCTGGGGAAGCCGTACTGCTCGCGCTCCATCCGCGACAGGTTGATCCAGAAGTTGAATGAGTTGACGCCGTCGGCGATGAGCTCGGGAATCTCGGCGATCTGAGGATCGGTCCCTAGTGCGGCGTTGAACTTGAAGTCGACGAACGACTCGCGCTCGCACAGCGCACGGGCCTCGTCGTGCACCGGCAAGCGGTGGGCCTGCGTCAGGTCGCCCATCTGCACGTAGGTGATGATCGTGGTGACACCGTTGACCGCGGCGTGCACTGACTCGGCGCGGGCTGTCGGCTCCCAGTCGCCGCGTCCGAAGATCCCGTGGGCGTCGATGATCCCGGGCAGAACGTGGTGACCGCGGGCGTCGATCGACGTGTTCGCGTCTGGCAGGCTCCTATCGCTGCCGACGTGGGTGATCGTGCCGTCCGTCACGGCCAATCCCCCGAGCACGAACCCAGCTGGGGTGTAGACGACTGCGTTCCGGATCACGAGGTCGGCTGGCATGCGGTCTCCTGGGTGGCTGGTCAGAATTGTCCGGGAGTCGATCCGCCATCGGCTTGAAGCGAACTCCCGAGGATCAACGCGAAGCTCCCGGACGCCAGTAGGACGGTCAGCCGGGCGATTTCCTCTGGCTCCGCAAAGCGGCGCAGCGGCAGCCGCGACACGTATTCGGCAGTGAAGTCGGCGGGATCCATTCCCGCCGCTCGCGCCCACTCCTGCATCGCGCTGCGCATCCGCTCTGTGCTGGTGAAACCGGGATTGAGCGCCGCCACGCGGATACCCTCCGCGGCTAGGTGCGCGGCGGTCGATTTCGTCAGGTGCAGAAGTGCGGCATTCAGCGCGCCGAGCGCGTAGCCCGCGGTCGCGTGGCGCCCGGCGGCGCCGACGATGTTGACGATCGTCCCGTGACCCTGCGCGCGCATCGTCGGCAGGACCGCGCGGATGCAGCGGATGTAGCCCATAAGCTTCAGCTCGAAGGCATCGGCCCAGACGGTGTCGGCGATCGCGTCGAACGAGCCGAACGGGGACGCGCCGGCGTTGTTGATCAGGATGTCGACGCCGCCGAGCGCCTGCAGCGTCTGTACGATCGCCTCGGCGGCCATATCTGGCTGCGCGAGGTCGGCGACGGTGGCGACGCTCAAGGTCCCGCGCGCGCCGAGCCGCTTGCGGACCTGCTCAAGCCCGGCGGCCGAGCGGGCGATCAGGCCCAGTTCGGCCCCCTCGGTCGCGAACGCGTCGGCGACGGCGGCGCCGATCCCGCGACTGGCGCCGGTGACGATTACCTTCTTGCCTTCTAGCTCGAGGTTCACGACACCTCATGGAGGCTGATCGTGGTGGAGCCCGGCCGGAAGTCATCGCGCACGGGGTGGAATGCCTCGATTGTGAGCACCCGCTCCTGGCTGTGGACCCGCCCACCGTGGGGCGTCTGGGGCGGCACATGGATTACCTGGCCGGACCCGACGATCTGCGTTTGCGAGCCCACCGTGAACTCCAGCTCGCCTTCCAGCACGATGATGATCTGCTCCTGATCGTGTTGGTGTATCGGGAAGTCGGTGCCGGGGGCCATCTCGGAGCGGATCACCTGGAGCGACTCACCGGTGAGGTCCCAGACTACGTCTCCGTTCATCACCTCGCGCCCCGGCTGGCGCGTCCAGTCGACGAATGGCTCGCCCATCTCAGCAGTACGCGTCCGGAGCGAGGCGGAGCGAGTCCCACGCCGCCATGTCGTGGCTAACGATCAGTCTGGCGTTGTCGCGGGTCTTGAACGCGCGGATCCGTGCCAGCGACCGGGCCGCGGCGACTTCGTCCGACGCTACCGGCGGCGGTACACACCGCTCCACCTGACGGTGCTCGTAGGCGCAGTCGCCAGTCAGGACGTACCGGCCCGCCGGCAGGTCGACGACGAGCGACTGGTGGCCCGGCGTGTGACCGTCGGTCAGGACGACATGCACGCCCTCGACGATCTGGGCGTCGCCCTCGACGAGCTCGTAGTCAATCGACGGATGGTCGTAGTCGGTGCGGATGAACCCTCCGGCCCCTATCCGGTCGGGGTACATCGCCCACCGCAGCTCGGCCTTCTGTAGCCAGATCTTGCTCTCCGGGAATAACCGGATACCGCCTGCATGGTCCATGTGGAGGTGCGAGACAATGACGTGGCGGATGTCGGGGGGGGCGATCCCGATCGTTGCCAGTCGCGCGACCTGATGGTCCTCGGGCCCCATCTCGATCCGGAATGCCTTGGCTAGCCCGCCCCAGACCCGCTCCGGGTCGACCGCCACCTCCGGGTCGCAGCCGGTGTCGTACACGACCCACCCATCGTCGGTGTCGATCGCGAAGATCGGCATCGGGATTGGAATCTCCTCAGTCTCCGAGCCACCGCGGCGGACTCGCGAGGCAGCAAGCCAGCAGACGCCCGTGGGCAGGATCAGCAGCCGCCGCGCCGCCATCAGAGCTGCGGCCTGTGCTCAGGGTCCTGTTTGAGCACCCGACCGCGGCGAGGCGTTCCGTGGTCTACTTCGCCGTGATCGTAAACGACATGACCGCCGGCGATCGTCGTCTGCGCCCAGCCCCGAAACTTCATGCCCTCATATGGCGTGTAGTCGGAGAACGAGTTGATCCGGGTCGCATCGACAGTGACCTCGGTATCCATGTCGAGCACCACCAGGTCGGCGTCGCTGCCAACCGCTATGCAGCCCTTCCGTGGTGCGAATCCGAACAGCCGTGCCGGGTTGGCGGACGTCAGCGCGACCACGCGTTCGATCGTGATCCGCCCCCCGTTCACACCCGTACTGAGCAGGACCGGCAAGATCATCGCTACCCCGGAGGTTAGGCCCGGGCCGACCTCCCACAGTTCCCCTTCTCGCGACGCAAGGTCATAGTCGCAGTGATCAGAGCCCATCCAGTCGATCTGACCGTCGCGCAACGCGGCCCACAGCATGTCCACGTCGACTTGGGTCCGCAGCGGCGGGTTGACCTTGCCGATCTTGCCGAGCCCCATGTCGTTCGTCAGCGTGAGGTACTGCGGGCATGTCTCCATGTACAGGTGCGGGTGACGGACCTTCGCCTCGGCCAGCAGGCCCGGCCCACGGCCGACGCTGTTGTGGACGACGCCGAGCGGCGCTCCGGCATGCGCCGCGAACAAACTTGCCCGCACGATCGCTTCCTCCTCGGTGAAGTGCGGCCGGGAATCCGACCACTCCGCCGAGTCCGGGTCGTTACGCCAGCGCTCGATCCAGCGCTCGCGAAACCGCAGGATGACGTCGATGTTCTCAGTGTGCGCCAACGCCATCACACCCGGCTGGGTCGCAACCTGCTGGAGCCCCTCGACCATCAGCCCATCGTCGACGCCACGGATGCCGTAGGCCGCCTCCGGCCCCTTCATCGCCATGTGGAACTTGTAGGACGTCAGCCCCAGGTCCCGCACGGTCTCGGGGATCTCGGCGACCTGGATGTCGTTTTGGACCATGCCGTGGAACCCGATGTCGACGATGCTCCGCTCCTCGATCGCGCGAGAGTGCTCAGGGTGGGTCGACTTGAACGAGTCGGGCGACAGCAAGAAGTGGATCATCGCCGTGACGCCGCCGGTCACCGCCGCGCAGCTCTCGTTCCAGCAGGCGTCGGCGAACGACTGCGACAGCCCCAGGTGGACGTGTGGATCGATCAACCCCGGGATTACGAAGCGCTCCTGCGCGTCGATGACGGTGTCGGCGGATGGACTGGCCTGCGGCGGCAGGACCGCCTGAACCTTGCCCTCGTCCATCAGCACGGTCGCGCGAGTGCGACCCTCCGGGCTGACAACGGTTCCATTGGTGATCGCCAGCGACGCCATCAGCCTGCGGCGCGGTCGCGGTCGCCAATGGTGCAAGCGCCTCAAGGACGCGCCGCTCGTTGCCGAACGGCGTGATGATCGGGAGGTTGATGCCAGCGTCAATGTACCTCTGCAGTCTCTCGCGGACGTCGTCCTCGGTCCCGTTCAGGGTCACCTCGTCGACCAGCTCGTCGGAGACGAACTTGGCTCCGGCCTCTCCCCCACCCACCGCCACCGCGCCGGACATCGCCTCCCACTTCTCACCCCAGACGGAGGTCTGCTTAGCGATGTCGGGCAGGCGCGACAGGTAGAGCGCAACGACCGGCCGCGCGGCTTCCCGCGCCTCGCTCTTGGAGTCCCCGATGCAGGTGACGAGCATCATCCCAACGTCCCAGTCGTCACCCAGCTCACGGCCGCCGCGCGCAGCACCGGCATGCAGTAGCTCCATCGTCCGGTCGACGTAGGTCGTCCCGAGGAACGCGTTCAGCAGCACACCATCCGCGATCTCGCCGGTCAGCTCGCGGGCCTTCGGCCCGGTCGCGCCGATGTAGATCGGGATTTGACGCCGCACCGGCTCGAAGTCCAGCTCGGCGTCCTCCAGCCGCACCATCGACCCCTCGTAGGACACGTGGCTGCCGTGCGCGCCCCAGACGCTGCGGACCGCCTCGATGTTCTGGCGCAGCGCGGTCAGCGGCTTTTGGTAGTCGATTCCCTGGGCGCTAATCAGCAGCCGGGAGCCGGCGCCGATCCCCATCACGATCCGGCCGTTCGAGAGCTCGTCGAGCGTCGCGAACGAGGTCGCCAGCAGCAACGCGCTGCGTGTGAAGATCGGGACCACGCACGGCCCGATCCGGATTTTCTCGGTCACCACACTGGCGGCCGCGCAGATCGAAATTCCGTCGCGGGAGAAGTTGTGCTCCGCGAACCACATCGACTCGTAGCCGAGATCCTCGGCACGCTTCGTGATCGCAACCGACTCTTCGATTGGCAGATTGTTGAGCAGTCCGAAGCCGAGCTTCACGGCGCCTCCTTCTGAGGTTCCTCATAGCGTTTCTCAATCAGGCTCACCTTGGCCCTGCCGGGCTTCGGCAGGGTCCCCGGTTCCAGGATCTCGACCTCCACGCGGCACCGGAGCTGCTCACGCATGCGGCCCTCAAGCAGCTGACGGAGCTCGTCACCGGCGGTGTCCTCGCTGCGCTCGACGCGAATCCGCAGGGGTCCGGAGATCGCGTACTCGGGCGTCTCCTTTACGACCACCATCCCACCGGTGGTCGCAGGGCGCATCCCGACGACGATTTCCTGGATCGCAGATGGGTAGACGTTGACGCCCTTGACGATGAACATGTCGTCGGCCCGCCCGAAGCAGCGGATCTTCGGGGTGGTCCGCCCGCACTGGCAATGAGTTGAGACGACGCGGACGATGTCTGCGTGGCGGAAGCGCAGAAGTGGAGTGGCCTCGCGCTTGAGATGCGTGTACACAAGCTCGCCTACGACGCCTTCCTCGATCGGGAGGGGCTGCTGGTCCTCCAGCGAGACGATCTCGAACAAGATCAAGTCGGGCGCCATGAAGTGCATTCCGTCGCGTTCCTCGCAATCGGCCCACATAACCGGGCAGATGTCCCCACCGCCCATCATCTCGCGCATCTCGGCGTTCCAAAGCGCATCAGCCCGGTCCCGGAGTGACGGCACGCCACCCCCGGGCTCGCCACCAACCGCGATTTTCCGAACAGGCAGCTCGCTGGCGGCGATCCCGAGCGCCTCCTCCGCCTGCTCGCCGAGGTGGACGGCAAAGTTTGGAGTGCAGGCGATCGCGTTGGGGCTAAGGTCCTTGATGACACGGAGGATCCAGTTGGTGCCGGCCTCCGCGCCCGCGGGTATCACGCCGGCCCCGGCAGCCTGGAGACCCTGCACAATCGGCAGGCCGCCAACCCAACCACGGCTCATCCCGAACCCCTGGAGCACGCGGTCGCCGGGCCGGATGCCCGCGCCGACCAGGCAGCGCCGCTGGATCTCTGACCAGTCGGCGAGGTCCGCGGCCGTCAGGCCGACGTACGAGGGACGGCCAGTCGTTCCGGAGGAACAGTGGAATTGGATGACGTCCGCTGGATCGGCCGCCAAGTGCTCGCCGAGCGGACCCCGTCGTCCCAGGCTCTCGCGGATCTCGTCCTTGGACGTGAACGGAAGTCTGCCGAGGTCGTCGACCTCGCGCACGCCGAGATCGGGATAACCCGCCTCCCGGAGCTTCCGCTGGTAGAAGTCCGAGCGTTGGCCCACGTAGGCGAGCTGGCGGCTGAGCAGTGCGCTCTGCAGCTCGTGCAGCTCGGCCGGGGCAAGCCTCTCAGCCGGATGCGGCGCGCCCGGCCCGAGCGCTGGTTCGATCAGGGTCCGAGACGCCATCACGTCGCTTGGACGGTCGCGGCCTGCGTCTCGGTGAGCGGCGGGCAGCCGAGCATCGCTCGTGCGACCTCCGGCGTGGCGACTGGACGGTCTAGCTCGGCAGCCAGATCTACCACCCGCTTGACCAGCTGGGCGTTGCTCTTCGCCAGCTCACCGGTTTTGTAATAGACGTTGTCCTCGAAGCCGGTCCGGACGTGGCCGCCCTCGGACAGGGCGAGATACGCCACCGGAAGCTGTGCCCGGCCGATGCCGAGGACAGACCACTCCGCTCCCTCGGGCAGCAGCGAGCACATCGTGACGACGGTCCCGGCTCCATACGGAGCGCCCCCGCGGACGCCGAGGCAGAACTGGAACCACCATCTCCCGCTGGGTCCCGGGAGCAAGCCTTCGGCGGCCAGCCAGCGAGCGTTCTCGACCATTGATAGGTCGAAGCATTCGATCTCCGGGAGGATCCCACGCGAGGTGATCTCGCTGGCTAGCCGTCGCAGCAGATGGGGCGGGTTCTCGAAGATCCGCTCGCCGAAGTTCATGCTGCCGCAGTCGACCGTAGCGATCTCCGGCATCAGCGGTAGCGCGGCGAACCGTTCGTCCTCGGTGAACCGGCCACCGCCACTTCCGGTGGTGGCGCAGATCACGACATCGGAGCACGCACGGATCCGTTCGAACGTCTCCTGGTAGAGCTCGGCGCGGGCCGACGGCGTCCCATCCGGCTCGCGCACGTGGATGTGCACGATCGCGGCGCCCGCCTCGGCTGCCTGCACCGCCGAGTCGGCTATCTCCTTCGGCGTGACCGGCAGCCACGGCAGCTTGTCAGGCATCGTGATGCTGCCGGTGATGGCCGCGCTGATGATGACGGGTTTCCTCAGATTCTCTGACAGCACGCTGCTCCTATGTTGCTGTGGTTGGGCCGGCGGGTGTTGCCGGCCCAACCCAACGCGGTCGTTGTCCTCAGACCCCCGGCGCGATCGCGGGGGCCTGTTCGAGGCTCGCCACGCTCTGACCCGTGGCGGCTGCCAGGCCGGAGAGGTCGATCACGCCCGGGATCTTGGAGGCAATCTTTGCGTTTCCGTACCCGAGCTTCGGCGCGTAGACGGCGGCCGCCTCGGCCGCCTTCAGGTCGACGTGGTACGTCGCCTGCTGGTGCGGCAACGCCGTGGCCAGCAGCGACTGGCCCGTCCCCGTCAGCTGAGCTCCGATCGATGCCCAGGCACTCAGGTGTGCCTTGTAGTAGTTCATCGACGCTACATACGCCTTCAGGAAGTTGACCAGCAGTGTCTTGTTGTTGTAGAGGGTCGAGTTCGCCACGAGGACCCCATTCGCCGCACCGAGGTTGGTGGCGCGGTTCAGGTCTAGCGTTGACACGTAGTTGCCACTCTTCTGCGACACCGCCTGGTCCACCACTGGTGACCAATACGCCAGTGCGTCACAAGTTCCACCTGACAGCGCCTGGAGGGCCGTCGTGGTCACGAACCCGATCGGGCGGATGTCTACCTTCGAGACCGGCACGTGCTGCTGCAGTAGCGCGATGTCCACCATGATCGCCACGCCGGTGCCCTGGGGCACGCAAACCGTCTTTCCCTCCAACCCGCTCCAGGTCGTGATGTTCAACCCAGTCTTGACAATCAGATTCTGGCCACCATCCGTGTAGCCGGCGATCACCTTCACGGGCAGGCCCTTCGAAGCGACCGTCGAGATCTGCGGAACGCCAAGCACGCCCGCATCCACGCTCCCGTTGGAGACCGCCTGAAGTGACTCGTCGTACGACTGGATCTCCACACACTTCGGATTGATTCCATACTTCTTCGCGAACTGCGAGAGATTCCAGATGAAGACCTCTGACAGCTCACGGTCACAAGCAAGTTTGACCGTCGTCAGCGTCTTACTAGTGGAGGCCGAGTTTGAAGAGGCGGACGGCGATTTATTGGAGGAGCCGCAGCCCGCAATCAGCGCGATTGCCACGATTCCCATCAAGGCCCCAAGGGCCTGCCGTGCGCGTCTAGGGACACCATTCCTCATCACTTATTAACCTCCACCCTCATGAGTGCCATTTGCTCGTGCTCCAACTGGTGGGCAGCGAGCTTTCGGTATTCGTTGAACTTCTCATCCGTCACGTCACGCGGACGGGGCAGATCGATCGGCACGATTGTCTTGATTGAACTCGGACGGGACGACATGATCACCATCCTGTCGCCCAGGAAGACAGCCTCCTCGACGTTGTGGGTAACAAAGATCACAGTTTTGTGTGCCTGCTCCCAAAGCACCTCGAGCTCCTTCTGGAGCACGCTCCGGGTCAGCGCGTCCAGCGCTGCGAATGGCTCGTCCATGAGCATGATCCGGGGGTCGTTCGCCAGGACCCTGATAAGCGCTACGCGCTGACGCATCCCGCCTGACAATTGGTGCGGATACTTGGAGCCGAACTCCTGCAGACCGACTCGCGCCAGCCATCCCTCGGCCTGCTGCGCAGCCTCCTTGCGGGGCACGCCACGTTCAATCAGTCCATAGGCAACGTTCTGCGCGACCTTCAGCCAGGGGAACAGCGCGTACTCTTGGAAGACGACACCACGGTCCGGCCCGGGGCCAGTGACAGGCTTGTCGTCGACTAGAATCGTCCCGGCGGTCTGTTGCTCGAAGCCGGCAGTGATATTGAGCAGCGTCGTCTTACCGCAACCGCTCGGGCCGACGACAGTAATGAACTCACCCGGGTGGACGTCGATGCTAAAGCTCCCTAGCGCGACGATTTCGTTGCGTCCCTTGCGGTCCTGGTAGACCTTCCGAACCTGGTCGCAGGTGATACGTCCGCCACCGTTCGTCGTGACGTCGCTCATTCGTGCACGAGTCCTTTCTGCCAACGCAGAGGCCAGCTCGCGAGGAACAGCAGCAGCCGGTCCGATGCCCAGCCGAGGAACCCGAGGGTGATGATCGCCGCCAGGATCAAGTCCATCCGCAGGAACTCGTAAGCCCCCCAGATCGCGAACCCGAGCCCGCCGCGGACGGCCAGGATCTCCGCCACGATCACCAGTACCCAGGCGATCCCGAGCCCGAGCCGGAGCCCTGTCACGATTGATGGGAGCGCCGAGGGCAGCACCACTCGGAGCAGCAGTCGGTGCGGCTTGGTGCCAAGCATCAGCGCCGCCCGGACGAGCAGCTTCGGCGACTGGCGGGCGCCATCGATCGTGTTGACGACGACCGGGAAGAAGCAGCCCATCGCGATCAGGAAGACCGCAGCCGTTTCCTGAATTCCGAACAGAATCGTGGCGAATGGCAGCCACGCTGTCATCGGGATCGGCCGGAGCGCCTGGATGAACGGCTCGAACAGTTCCGAGACCAGCTTGAACCAGCCGATCAGGATTCCGAACACCACGCCGAACGAGGCGCCGATGAGGAATCCCAGATAGACGCGACGCATGCTCAGGTAGCAGTAGTTAAAGAAGGTCCCCGACACCCAACTGATCTGCGAGGTCTTGCCAAACGCCCAGACCTTCCAGCCCCGGAGAACCTCGGACGGGGAGGGCAGGAACGCCGAGTGGACCGCATGGGTCGCCGTTATCAGCTGCCAAACGAGCAGCACCAGCAGCGGGACGAGTAGCCCGCGCAGGAGCTTGCTTTCAAGGATTCGCCGAATGATCCCGCGGCGCTTCCTGACCAACGCCGGGGCAGCGGGCGCGGCGCTTCCGTCGCCCTGCGTCTGGGATCTTGCCGCGAGCACATCGGCCTGTCCGGCGCCTGCAGCGACGCCAGGTTCGTTCACACCTCACCTCCAGCTACGGAAGCCAGCGTGGCTGCGGCAACAGGCGGCATGAATTGACCGGGTGCGCCATGCAGCAGATCTCCGTCGAGCACCACCTCGCCACGCAGAACAGTGGTCGTGGGCCACCCACGCAACTGCCGACCCTCGAACGGACTGTAGCCGGCGTTGCTTCGCAGCTTCGAAGGGAGCACCGCCTTCTCGGTATCGCCGTCAATCAGCGTCAGGTCGGCCCACGCGCCGACCTGGATAGCACCCTTGTCTGGGTACCAACCAAACCGGCGAGCGGCATTCGTCGACAGTAGCTCGGCCAGCTTGGTTCGGGTGAGCCGGCCGGTCAGGACACCAGCTGTGTAGAGCAGCGGCATCATTGTCTCAAGTCCGGGCATCCCGAACGGGACATCGAAGATCCCTCGCTCCTCACAGATCTGTCGCTTGGCTCCGCCGTTGTGACCGGAGTGATCGGTCCCGATGATCGTCACCGCGCCTTCGCGTACGCCGGTCCAGATCGCCTCTCGGTGCTCCGGCGGCCGCAAAACCGGAGCGAACTTGGCTAGGGGTCCGAGTCGGGCCAGGTCGCCGCTATCCAGCTCGAGATACTGCGGGCAGGTCTCAAGAGATACGTCCTGACCGCGCTCGCGCAGTCGCTTTGCGGCCTCCACCCCAGCCGCCGTCGAGAGGTGGACCAGGTGCAGCGGGCAGCCGGTTGCCGCCGCCCACAGGCCGACCTGGGCAACGGACACCGCCTCGAGCTCCATCGGGCGGGCAGCGAGGTAGTCGAGGATGTCCGCACTGGGTCCCAGCCGTGCGCGGGCGGTGGCGTCGAGCCAGCGAATCGCGTTGCCGTCCTCGCAATGGACCAGCATCAGTCCGTCAGCCTCGGCGACCCGCCTCAGCGCCATGACCGCCGTCTCCCCGTCGAACATGAAGCCGCGCTCGGGGTAGGCGAGGAACATCTTGAACGAGCAAACCCCGGCATCAACGACCTCTCCCAGGGCCGCCAGGTTCTCTGCACGCGGCCACAGAATGTGATGGAAGCCAATATCGATCGGGAGATCGTGGGCCTTGTCGATGACTGGCTGCACCGCATCGCGCCCGACCGCCTCCGGCGGTGCCGAGATAAACGCGAGCACCGAGGTCATCCCACCCCGTGCGGCTGCCTCACACATATCGCCCAACTCATCGCCTGGCGGCGCGTTGCTGTCCATGCGGAAATGAACATGAGGGTCGATAAGACCCGGGTAGGCCTCGCGGCCCATACCATCGACCTGCTGTGAGGCGCTCGAACCAGTCCCCGCCGGGACGATTCCGTTAATACGGCCGTCGCTGATCTCAATGTCCGCATGCATGACCCCGGACGGCAGGACCGCGCGAACGTCGCTGACCAGAAGATCGACGCTCACAGCGCCGCCTCCCGGGCCGCAGCGACGAGGGTCGCTTCGAGCGACTCGAGGTGGCCCGGGGTGTGGGCCGTGCTCAGCACAATCATCCCCCGGGGGGCGATGAAGTGGCCTTCGTCGAGCAGCCGCCGCTGGATCCCGGCGATCCGCTCACGGTCACTGTTGCGGACGTCGCGCCAGCAGCGCGGCGGTTCCGAGGCGCCGTGGACGTTCATCATAGAACCCCAACCGCTGACCGACAGGCCGTACTCGCGCAGCGCACGGTTAAGGTTGGCGCGAAGGCGCTCGCCCATCTGATCAAGCGCTTGCGCCTCGGCCGTCCCGTAGGCGGTCAGGGCGGCGAGACCCGCCTGCATCGTCATCGGGTTGCCGTTGAACGTACCCGCGTGGTGGATCCGCCTAGGCCGGGGTGGCGCCAGTGCGTCCATCACATCGCTACGTCCGGCGAGCGCACCGACCGGAAGACCGCCGCCAATGATCTTGCCGAGCGCCGTCAGGTCGGGCCTCACGCCGTGCTCCTCCTGGAGCCCACGCCCGCCGTGACGGAAGGTCATCACCTCGTCGAAGACGAGCAGGAAGCCGTGCCGGCTGGCGAGCTCCCGGCAGGCTTGGAGCAGCTCAATCGTAGCCGGCAACATCCCGGCGGAGCCTTGCATCGGCTCTACGATCAGCGCCGCCCAGGTGTCGCCCGATTCCTCTGCCAGGAGCTCGACGCCGGCCACGTCGTCATAGGGGAGCACGTCAGTGCGGTCAAAGCCTTCGCTTCCCTCCTCGGGCACCGGCTCCGGGCGCTCGCGGTCACCGCCGTCTTCCGGCTTGACCGAAACCTTCAGCAGCTCGTGCGAGCCGTGGTAGCCCCCCTCAAACTTGGCGATCCGGGCCCTGCCAGTGACGAATCGAGCGACCTGGAGAGCGAGCATCGTCGCCTCGGTACCGGAGTTGGTGAAGCGGATCATGTCGGCGCTCGGCAGCCGGCCCAGGATCTCCTCTGCAAGATCAGCCTCCGCCGGCGTCGGCGCACCAAACGAGATTCCGTTGCGCAACTGCCCGGCGATCGCGTCCTTGGTCGGCTGATGCCCGTGGCCGTGGATCAGCGACGTGTAGTTGTTGACGAAGTCAACGTAAGGCGTTCCGTCCACGTCGAATAGATAAGCGCCGTTTCCTCGGGCTGCGAAGAACGGCGGATCGGCGAACAGCTGGTCTCGCGAGATCCCTCCCGGGATCAGGAGCTGCGCCCGCTCCCAGGCATGCTCCGAGCTTGCAGATCGCGGACCCGTGGCGGTCACCGGATGCAGCTCCCTGGTGGTCATCGCTCGGCGACGATGTATGCCGACTCCGACAGGGCCCCGGGCTCGGAAACCGGCTCGACTAAGGCGCCGTACGCATCGGGACGGCGGTTGCGGAAGAAGCCCCACAGGTCGCGCAGGTCGCGGGAGCGCTCGGGCAGGATCTCCACGGTCATCAGCCCCGGTTGGCTGTCGGACGCTCGGGCGACGACCTCGCCCTGCGGGTCGATCACCACCGAGGAGCCCCAATAGGACCGGTTCGGTGCACCGCCCTCCTCGGGTCCCACTCGGTTGACCCCAGCGACGTAGTAGCAGTTTGCCAGCGCGTGACCGATCAGCTCAGCCTCCCAAACCTTTCGGATCCAGTCGCGGTAGGTAGCGGTGGGCACGAACAAGACATCGGCCCCCCCGAGCCCGAGCATCCGAGCCGCTTCGGGGAAGTGCCGGTCGTAACAGATCAGGATCCCAATCCGCATCGACCCGACTTCGAACACCGGGAAGCCGAGGTCACCCGGGCTGAAGTAGTACTGCTCGTCGGACGGCGTTTCGTGCGAATCGACGGTCCGCCGGATCGCCGGAATGCTCATCTTCCGGTACTTGCCCGCCGTGTTGCCGTTCTCGTCCAGGACGAGCGCCGTGTTGAACAGCTTACCGTCGGACGCTTCCTCGTAGAACGGAAAGATCAGGTTGATCCCGGCCCCCGCAACCGCCTCACGCACGCGCGAGACGACCTCTCCGTCCTCCGAAATCGCCAGGGTCCGGAACTCCGGATCGTTCTTGAAGCAAAAGTAGATGGTCGTCGAGAGCTCATGCAGACACAGGACCTCTACGCCCTTCTCGCCCGCTTGGGAGATCAGGCCCTCGATCTGCCGCAGGTTGTGTTCGAGGTCCGCCTTCGCCGTGAACTGCCCGAGACCGATGGTCGTCGAAGACATGGCGCAACGCTACAGCTAGCCTGCGAAGAAAGTCAAATAATTCAACTTGGCTTCGAGATATTCGAATACGTTATTGTGCGCCCAGATGAAAGGCACAGCGCGCTCGCCCAAGAGCAGCTTCTCGGTCTCGCTCGAGCGGGGACTCGCCGTGCTGTCGGTGTTCGCCACGGAACCACGCCTACTCGGCATCGCCGACCTAGCGCGGATCCTCGGCATGAACGCAAGCACGGTGCACCGCTATGTCCGAACACTCACCGAGCTCGGCTATCTGCAGCAGGACGCCAGCAGCCGCAGGTATCGGCTCGGCTTCAAGGTCGCGGACCTCGGCCTCGCGATGATCAACTCGCTCGATGCGACCGACGTTGCCCGTCCCCATCTGAGAGCGCTCGCCGCGCACTGGGACCTAACCGTAAACATGGCGATTCTCGACGGCCCGGACATCGTCTACGTCGAACGGATCGTCGGCCGGCGCAGTATGGACCTACACCTCCAGGTTGGCTCGCGCCAACCAGCTCACTGCACGGCGATGGGGAAGGTGCTGCTCGCGTTCATCGACGACGCCACACTCGAGAACGTGATCGAGCGGATCGACTTCACGCCCCGCGGACGCCGCTCGATCTCCGACCCGCAGGCGCTATACACGGAGTTGCGCCGGATCCGCGAGCGGGGCTACGGGGTCAACAACGAAGAGCTCGCACCGGGACTCCGGTCAGTTGCAGCGCCGGTGCGCAACGCACGTGGTTTCGTGGTCGCCGCCGTGAACATCCACGCCTCGCCGTACAAGATCTCCGAGATCGTCGAGCTGCTCGCGCCGGTGATCGTGGAGACTGCGGATGCAATTACTCGCGAGCTCGGCGGCCGGCCCGGGGAAGCCGCCGCAACACCAGCGCCGTGAGGAACGGGTCCCGCTGAGCATGGCCGCCGGCCCGGCATCCGTCACCCTCGAGACCGATGGTCCTGTCACCTCGATCGTGTTCGACAGAGCGGCGGTGCGCAACGCGCTGAACCAGGAGACCTGGCGGGCACTCGCAGACCGGCTCGATGAGGTGGCCTCGGCCGGCGATGCCGTTCGTGTCGTTCTGCTACGTAGCACCGGCAGTAGGGCGTTCGTCGCGGGCGCCGACATCAAAGAGCTGGACGAGATCCGCCGCTCCCCTCTGACGATCCGGACTTACGTCGGGCTGATCGAATCGGTCATGAAGCGGCTCGAGCAACTCCCCCAGCCGGTCATCGCAGTCGTCAGCGGCGACGCGATCGGCGCCGGCCTGGAGCTTATGGCCGCATGTGATCTCCGCATTGCGCAGCGCGGAGCCCGATTCGGAATCCCGGCGGCTCGGCTCGGACTGGCGATCACTGGCCAGGATCTCCACCGGCTGGAGCGCCTGGTTGGGCTGGGCCGGGCGAAGTGGCTGCTCATGACCGGGCAGCTGATCGATACCTCCACCGCACTTGATTGGGGGGTCATCGAAGCGATCCATCACGCTTCGGAACTCGACTCTGAAGGGCTCGCGCTGGCCCACTTGGTGGCGGCCAACTCGGCGCTGACTAATCGCCTCACCAAGCAGGCCCTGCTGACATACACCGACCCGGTGCGGTCGGGCGAGGAACAGGGGCTCGCGTGCGCGCTGCCTGCGTGGTCGGGTCAGAGCCTGGCGGAGGGGATTGCCAGCTTCTTGGAGCGACGACCGCCGGACTTCGTTGCCGTCGAGCGATTGCATGGCGCCTGATCACGGCCTGCCCCGCGACGGCGAGCCACCCGCGCTCGGTTTGTTCATCCCGGAGGAGTTACCCGGCGAGGAGGCGCTTGCTCTCGCAGTCTCACTGGAGGACACGCGGTTCCGCTCGGCGTGGTTCACCGAGAACGACCGCGACCCGTTCCCGCGCATCGCCGCGGCGCTCGCCCGGACATCTCGACTCGAGGTCGGGAGCGGGATAGCGCTGTTCAGCCGTCCGCCCGTGCTCGCCGCGATGTCCGCAGCCGAGCTGCACGAGCTATCGGGCGGCCGTTTCACGTTCGGCTTGGGAATCGGGGCGGAGGACCGCAACGAGGGCTATTACGGGATCCCGCACGCGCGGGCGACGAGCCGGATATCCGAATACGTGCAGGTGGTCCGCGCCGCCTGGCAGGCCAACGAGGAGCACCAGCTAGACCACAAAGGCGGGCACTTTACGGTCAGGGCGTTTTGCCAGCCGTACTTCACCGAAGGACCGCCGATCCTCGTCGCCGCCGTCCAGGCGAGGATGCTGCGCGCGGCCCGCCGGGTCGGCGACGGAGTGTTCTTCAGCCCCGCCACGACACCGTGGTACTGCCGCAAGGTCGCATCGTCGGAGCTTGCGTCCGTTGCGCGTGAGGCAGAGCGCGTCGGCACGTTTCGGCGAGTCGTTTGCGCCAGGTGTGCGGTCGCCGCGGACCGCATGACTGCGGTCGAATGGGCGCGGCGCAGCATTGCGGCGTACGGGCGGTTCCCGGTCCACCGGAAAATGTATGCGCGCCACGGGTTCGGCGAAGAGGCGGACGCGATCGCGGCGGCGGCGTTGTCGCGTGACCAAGCGGCCGGTGCTAGCGCTGTGACCGATGCGATGGTCGAGGCGTTCGCGATCGCCGGTACCCCGGACGATGCGCGTCGGCAGCTGCACCGATGGGACGGGCTCGTCGATGACGTGGCGCTCTATCCGGCGGCGTCCAGCATCGACCACGATGAAGTGTCGTCTAACGCTCGGGCGATCAGGGCCGCCTTCGGCGAGCGATGAGGCATTTCAGTGAGGTCCGTCCAGACCAGCTCGATCTCGCAGGTGAACGCGAACCAAGGAGATGAAAACGTGCGCTATGGATACAAGGCATCAGCCGAGCAGTTCGGCCCCCGCGAGCTGCTAGAGAACTCCGAACACGCGCGACACATCGGGCTCGGGACGATTGCTGTCTCGGACCACTTCCAGCCGTGGCGCCACAACGGTGGCCATGCACCCAACGTGCTGCCCTGGCTGGGGGCGCTCGGTGAGCGGGCCGAGGGCGCACTGCTTGGCACCAGCGTCATGACCCCAACCCTGCGCTACCAGCCCGCGGTGGTCGCCCATGCGTTCGCGACACTCGCGTGCCTGAACCCGGACCGGGTCTTTCTCGGGATCGGGACTGGCGAGGCGATGAACGAGAAGCCGGTGACGGGGCTCGAGTGGCCCGGAGCCAAGGAACGGCGAATGCGCCTGGCCGAGGCAATCAAGGTGATCAAGCTTCTGTGGACGCGCGAGCGCGTCGACTTCGAGGGCGAGTACTACCGCCTGGAGAAAGCGACCGTCTACGACCGTCCCGAGCATCCCGTCCCGATCTACGTCGCCGCGTCCGGGCCACTGGCAGCCAAGCTCGCCGGCCGTACGGGCGATGGCTTCATCTGCACCTCCGGCAAGCAGCCCTCGCTCTATAAGGAGCTGACAGGCAAAGTCCGCGAGGGAGCCGAGGCAGCGGGCCGCGACGCCGATCAGATCGACCGGATGATTGAGATCAAGGTCTCCTACGACAGAGACGCTCAGTACGCCCATGACGCCTGCGCCTTCTGGGCCGCGCTCGCCCTGACGCCCGACGAGAAGTCCGGCATCGAGGACCCGATCGAGATGGAACGCGCCGCCGACGCGGCCGTCGACCGCGCCCACACCCGCTTCATCGTTTCCTCAGATCCCGACGAGGTTGTCGAGAACATCGCTCCGTACGTCGAGCTCGGCTTCGAGCACCTCGTGTTCCATGCTCCAGGGCACGACCAGGCCCGCTTCCTCGACGCGTTCGCCGTGGATGTCTTGCCAAAGCTGTGGGATCGGTTCGGGGCGCAATCTGAGGCCAGCCTCAGTGCGACCGGTTGAGGCCCGCGCCTGCGTCTGCGTCTCGGATGCCATAGCGCAGGCCGAAGCTCGTAGGGCACGCCAGGGCGTCGTAGGTGTCCGAAGCGGCGCTCAGCCGGCGCTTCCGACATCTGCGCCAGCATGTCGAGATTGCTCACATGGCCCGTCCCTGGGTATCACCGAAATGCCGCACGCGGGCTTTCCGCTAAGGAGCGCGCGATCCGCTGAGCTGCAACGCCAGTCCCAGATCAGTACCTGTCGGCATCAGGTGGCAACGGTGTGCGCAAGAGCCAAAGGGACAAGGAATCGCTTCGGAAGTCCAGTCCACCCACCGACCGACTGCCCCCGGGCGCTTCGCTGGTTCGCAGCTAGAACGATGCCTTCCTCCAAGATGTCCTAATGAAGTGTCGCAACGTCCCAATGGGGTCCGCAGTGGCCGCCTGCTGAACCCCGAGCCGCCCCTGCCTCTCGTGTTGTTTCTTTCGTGACGGGCGCCAGGTCGTGCTGCAGGTTCTCGCCGACCGTCTCAGAGCTGAGACCCAGGAGTTGGCTGAGTGGCGACATTTGGCATGTCGCATGCGCATCGCGGCAGATCGGCGCGATCGTGCGGCACATTTGGAAGCTCACCCGCCGGGAACGGTCGGTCTGGGTAGGTCAGCACCTCGCGGTCGGTCATGGAACCCCAAACACCACGAGTCCCCCAACTGGGCAGGAGCGACGTCCGTTGAGCCCGCCGTTGCGGGTCAAACGGATAACACCATGGATCAGACAACTAGGCAGGACCCGAGTTACGGCAGCTCAAAGCCGAGGATCCGGCGCGCGCGCTTTGCTGCGCCGGTCCAGCTGGCTCACGATTTTGTTGTGGATGAGCGCGGCGAATTCCGCCGCTCGCTCGCCGCACATCGCACTTCACGTCATATGTTGCGAGTGGCGCGCCAGCCCTTGCGTACCGCGTGCTGTCTCAGCAGCTCAACCCCCCGACGGGTAGTACGGATTTCCGTCCCCGTCTCGAGGGAGCGTCAGCACGCGAGCGAGAACACGACCACACCAACACAGTGAGAGCCGCAACGAGGCGACAAGTGCTGAGCGCTTGCGCTCCTCCTGCGGTCCGGTGATGCTGGTCATCGTGGGCAACCTATCCGCCGCAGCAGGAATCGTCAACGGGAGTGGTCGCGTGGGCGAGAGGCGCCTAGTCTCGCGTGGCGTTGCCGGACTGACTCCGGGTTTCTCTCTCCCATCGATCCTGCGGCCGGTTCTCCCGCAAACGCTCGCCGACGTTCTTCACCGTCGGCATTCAGCGTGCCTGGAACCGGGACCTGTCTGATCCTTGGGAAGCTCGGCGCCCGGCGCATAATCGAAGGAGTCCGTCAGCGAAGGTGCCAGCTACGGCGATCTAGTCGCGGTCTCCGGCTTGACCATGCAGCGAGTTCACGAACTGCGCGCTGGCTCTTTGCAAGCAGGAGGTCGCCGGTTCGAGCCCGGCTGGCTCCACTGGGAGAAGTGCCTGGTGGGGCAGCTGGACGTGCACAGAGCCGACGTCGGGCTGGTCCCAGGCGTCGACGGTTGAGTACGGTTCGCGCGTGGGGCTGCACGAGCGCATCGCCGATCGGAGGGGTGAGTTCTTGATCTTCGCGGTGACGCCTCCGAGGCTGGCGACCGGACCGGAGCAGACCAGGCGGATCGCTGAGGTCACGCTCGCGCGACTCCGGTCGGTGGGGATCGATGGCCTCGTTCTTTACGACATTGATGACGAGAGCGACCGTAATCCCAACGAACGCCCGTTCCCGTTCCTGCCGACGATGGACCCAGCCGATTACCTCGCTCGTGATCTCGTGGGCTTGGGCGTGCCTGCCATCGTTTACCGCGCGGTCAGCAAGCACGCCGAGGACGGCCTCCGTCGATGGCTGCGCGACCAGGATCCGGCCCGAGTGCTGTCTGTCTTCGTCGGGGCCTCATCCGGCGAGAAGGTTGCGACCTCGCTCTCGCGGGCATACGAGCTCCGGACCGAAGTCCGGCCGGAACTGCCGCTAGGCGGAGTCGCGATCCCCGAGCGGCACGCGCGGGGGGGCAATGAGCACCTCCGGCTCATCGCAAAACAGGCAGCAGGCTGTTCCTTCTTTGTCACCCAGGTCGTCTACGACGTCAACGCTGCGAAGGACTTGGTCTCCGACTATCGCTATGAGTGCGCCGCCCAGAACGTGGAGCCGGTGCCGATCGTCTTCACGTTCTCAGTCTGCGGCTCGATGAAGACCTTGGAGTTTCTTCGGTGGCTTGGTGTCGATGTGCCGCGCTGGATGGCGAACGAGCTGCGCCATGCTGACGACACCCTCGACGCGTCCTACGATCAAGCAGTGGCAATGGCGATCGAGCTGATCGCCTTCTGCCGGCGCATCGGCGTTCCCTTCGGGCTGAACGTCGAGAGCGTCTCGATACGCAGAGTCGAGATCGAGGCGTCCGTGCGGCTTGCTGCCCGGCTAGCGGCCGAGCTCCGCCGCTAGAGGGTTGGAACCCGCAAGCCAGCGAAAGTGAACCGGGGGCGGATCGGTCATACGAGACGACTGAGCGCTCGCCGGAAGCTTCGCTGGTCGGCGCCGGATAGCGTTGCAAAGAACCGTTGCTCGACCTCGTCGGATGCGGCTATGCCTGCTGCCAGGGCCTGCCGTCCCCGCGTTGTCAGGTGGATCAGTTTCGCGCGACGATCGTCGGGGTCGGTACGCCGCTCAACAAACCCCGAGGCCTCGAGCCGGTCGACGAGATCGACCATTGTGGTGCGATCGACTCCCAGTTTTTCGGCCAGGCGCAGCTGCTGGCAAGGGCCTGCGTGTTCCGCTGTGATCAAGACGGCGAGCAGTCGCCCGTCGAGACTCAGTGGCGTGAGCGCATGGCGTTGGATTTCCTGGAAGCGCAGCTGCGCGTGCTTGAGCAGATAGCCGATCCTGTCGGTTAGCTCAGCGGGGCGCGCGCTCGCGCCCGCCGTATCGGTCGTCGCTCGGGTCACAAGTGCGAGCATATCCCCGAGTGATCGTCAGCTATGCTGACGATCACTCAACCTGCATAAACTAGGAGAGACCATGATCCTCGTCACCGGCGGTCTTGGCTTCATCGGTTCGCACACGGCACGCGCGCTCACGGAGCTCGGAGAGACGTGCGTCCTGACACGCCACCGCAACTCTGAGATACCGGCGGTCCTCGCCGGCACGGTGGGCACCGGAGCGGTCGTTGAGCAGGTCGACATCCGCGCCCCCCAAGCACTCATCGCGCTCGGCGGGCGCCACGACATCACCGGGATCGTCCACCTTGCCGACCCCGCGGTGGCGAGCGTGATGGCCGGTGCCACGGGGGGTGGCGCGATCCAGTTCACCACGCTATTTCAGGCGCTCGGGAACGTGCTGGACGCCGCCCGGGCGTGGAAGGTCAAGCGCGTGACGCTCGTCAGCACCATTGGTGTCTACATGGGGGCGGGCGATGGCCCGTGGCGCGAGGACATGCCCCTGCCTGTCGATTCGTTCCACGGGATACCCGTGATGAAGAAGGTCGCCGAGGTGCTGGCTGGATTCGCGGCCCAGGCCACCGAGGTCCCGATCGTCTGCGTCCGTCCGTCCGGCATCTGGGGGCCCGGCGGGCGCAACTCCTCACGCATCTTCGCGCTCCCAGGACTCGTCCACGCCGCCGTACATCCCGACAGCGCTACGCCAGACCAGTTCAGGCGGTTCCGCGAAGGCGACGCGGGCGACCTCTGCTACGTGAAGGATTGCGCCCGCGCGATAGCGCTGATCCAGACCGGCAGGCAACTTCGCCACCCGACCTACAACATCGGCGGGGGCTGCGCATTCACAAACGGCGAGGTCGTCGCGAGCGTCAGCGCTGCCGTCAGGGGCTTTGCTATGCAGCTCTCGCCAGGGAAAACCCCGGGGCACCCCAAAGAGCCGTACGCCGACCTCACCCGACTCCGCGACGATACCGGCTTCGAGCCCAGCTACAGCCTGGAAACCGGCATCCAGGAGTACGTCTCTTGGCTTCGAGCGGGCAACCCGCGCTGAACCCAGCCCTGCTTGGCGCTCGAGAGTCACCCGCGACGACCAGGCCGAGCGACTTAGCGCTGGCGGAGACGCTGACCGGAGTCCGCTTCACAGCAAGTTCTCCTGAAGCCGGTGCGAATCGGCAATAGTGGCGTCCCGTGATGCGTGTCTGGCTGCTTCGTGTTTTGTGTGCTGCTGTCGCACTGCCTGCTCTGATCGCGCTCCTCGGCTTGGGAGCGCCGGCGTCGGCGTCAGCGTCTTCGGCGGCCATGGCCAGCGTCGCTATCGGCGATCCGGCGTACGAAGGGGTACCGCAGGTCGGTCACGTGTTTCTCATCATTGGCGAGAACGCCGACTACGACCATCTGAACGCAACAAACGCGCCGTATCTCGAGTCGACGTTGCGTCCCCGTTCGGCGTGGATGGAGAACTACTACGCGGCCACGCACTGGTCTCAGGCCAACTATGTCGCGCTAGTCACCGGCCAGTTCACGCAGTGCGAGCAGCATGACGGCGGCATAGGCTGCCATCAGAACGTCAACAATCTCTACCACGAGCTCGACCTCAACGGAACTGGCTGGAAGGTCTGGCTGGAGGCGGGCACGGCCAAGTGCGACACCGGCTCCGGCGGCTCGTGCACGAGCGACACGCCGTGCCCACTGTCGGGGTTTTACACCACGGGCAACCCGCCTACGCAGCTCGATGACATCGAGGGCCCTGGCGGCGTGTTTTCCGCCACGACTCCCTCGAGTGAATGCCTCGCCAACGACGTGCCTGCCGGAACCCAGGACGACGGCATGTCGATCTTCAATACCGACCTGGCGACCGGCAACGTCGCCGCGTTCAATACCGTCATTCCCAACGGCTGCGAAGACGGCGAGGCCAACTGCAAACCGGTCAACGACCGCTTCACCCAGTTTGACGACTTCCTCGCGCGCGAAGTGCCGAAGATCGAGTCATCTCCGGCGTTCGGTGATAACGGCGTGATCATCATCACCTACGACGAAGACCAGCGCGCCGGGGGAGTTCAGCCCGCCAACGTCCTCGACCAGGGGGGCCACACCGTCTGCGCGGTCATCAGCCCTCTCGCGGTCCCGGGGGAGTACGCGAGTATGACGTACTCCTACAGCCTCCTGAGAACCCTCCAGGACGGGTTCGGCGCATTTCCGTACCTGGGATATGCGAATCAGGTCAGTCCGCTACCGATCTCCTGGAAGTAACCGCGGTGCGTTGAGGCGCCCGCGTACGAAGACGCATTCCACCTGGGCTTCCTCGCGGCGGGACCGTCCCGGTTAGGGTGCCTAATATCAGCGCCGGGCATGTTCGCTTGTCACCCCCTCAAGGAGCCATGTGGCTGAGCGCCGCGTTCTTTCCGCAACCGTCATCGAAGCGGCCTGGCTGACCCCCAGCATGGTTCGACTTGTGGTGGGCGGCCCTGACCTGAAGGGCTTTGCCGTCGGATCGTTCACAGATCACTACGTCAAGTGCAGATTTGGCGACAAGACGCGTTCCTACACAGTGCGGGAGTGGGATTCGGCCCGAAACCAGCTCACGCTTGACTTCGTGGTCCACGGAGAGCAAGGCGTTGCCGGTCCTTGGGCTGCCCGGGCTCAGCCTGGTGACAGGCTCCAGCTGAGCGGACCGGGCGGGGCTTATGCGCCGTCACCGCAGGCTGACTGGCATCTTCTGGTCGGCGACGACGCGGCGCTGCCGGCGATCGCGGCCTCGCTGTCGCGCATCCCGACTGGAGTGCCGGCGTTCGCTGTCGTCGAGGTCGATGGGCCCGAGCATCGTCAGCCGCTCCAGTCCCCGGGCGAACTCGCGGTGATCTGGTTGCACCGGAGCGCCGGCCCCGGCGAGGACCCGTCGCTCCAGCTTGACGCGGTCAAGGAGCTTGTGCTTCCTGACGGGAGCGGTCACGCGTTCGTGCACGGCGAGGCCACCACCGTTCGCCTCGTCCGTCGCCACCTGGTGGTCGAACGCGGTCTGCCACCGAATCGCCTGTCAGCCAGTGGCTACTGGAAGTTGCGACGGACCGACGAACAGTGGCGCGCGGAGAAGCGTGAATGGATGGCTCTGGCCGAGGCCGATCTCGCCGGCAACGTCGCGCCCTCATAGGGGTCGCGTGTCAATGAGCCAGGGCTGCTCACGCTAGCCGACCCGCTGGGCACGGCGGGGTCCCAGAGCCAGGGATCGCTGCAGTGTGGCGCGTGTTTCTGAGCGTCATCCCGGCCCGGCTAGAGTCGCCTGCACGATGGCTGCACGACGCGCGATCTATCTCGCCCCGTTCGATGAATGTGTCGATCCACGGCTGCTGGCTGAATTGGCGACGAGGGCTGAGGCACGAGGGTGGGATGGCTTTTTCCTTTGGGACCACGTTGCGTACAACGCGCCGGTGCAGGCGGTCGCCGACCCATGGGTAGGCCTGGCCGCGATCGCTTGCGCCACGAGTCGGGTGCGCATCGGTCCGCTCGTCACGCCCCTGTCTCGGCGACGTGTGCAGAAACTCGCGCGCGAGACCGTGACTCTTGATCACCTCAGCGGCGGCCGGCTTACTCTGGGTGTCGGGCTCGGAGTAGAGAACAACAACGAGCTCGAGCCGTATGACGAGGTGTTGGACCCACGTGCCCGCGCCCAGTTGCTCGATCAAGGCCTCGAGCGCTTAGTTGCATTCTGGGCCGGAGCTTTTCAGCCGTGTCCTCTCCAACGCCCGCGGATCCCGGTGTGGGTTGCCGGGCGTTGGCCGAACCGCCGTCCGTTGCAGCGCGGCGCGCGCTGGGACGGCTTCTTTCCGATCGAGCTCCCCGGCCCGGACGCGCTCGCGGAGGTGGCATCGGAGGTGCGGGAGTTGCGGTCCGCGAGCTTGGAGAACTTCGATGTCGTGGTCGATGTCGACCCCGGAGAGGATCCACGCCCGTGGGAGGCCGCGGGCGCGACGTGGGTGCTCACCGGCTTTGGCGCTCCACCGCGAGAAAGGGATGTACGCGCAACGATCGAAGCCGGTCCATAGACGCTGTTATGCGACCTTCAGCGGCGGGCGGTCGCGCCGAGCCGGGTCAGCGATAGCCTCGCCATGTATGACCCCGGTTCCACCTGCCAGGTATCTGTTGCGCGCACGGGACTTCGCGGACCTCCGCTACGCAGAGCCGATCGGTGTCGATGACATGGCGTCCGCGGCGGGACTATCGCGCGCCCACTTCAGCCGCGAGTTCAGCCGGACGTTCGGCGAGTCTCCGAAGGCATACCTGATGACGCGTAGGCTGGAGCGGGCCGCGGCACTTCTGCGTAATACCGACCGGTCAGTCAGCGAGATCTGTCTTGACGTCGGGCTGGTCGGCTTAGGGTCGTTCACCACCAGTTTCAAGCAGCATTTCGGCAGGACGCCGACGCAGTACCGGTTGAGCTTCCCTCCCGCTTCGGCGCAGGCGATCGTACCCGCGTGTTATCTCCGCCTGTACGGCCGACCTCAACACAGCACAAACCGAGAAGACCGAGCGGTGGCCGCGCGTTAGCTTCCCGAACAGCACACCGCTGAAAGGAGCAACGATGCATGTACAAAACGCCCAGCTGTGGGTCCACGACCAGAACGACGCGCTCGACTTCTACGTCGGCAAGCTTGGCTGGGAGGTCCGCAACGATGTCACGCTGCCGGAGATCGGCGGCTTCCGCTGGCTCACCGTCAGTCCCCCCGGCCAGCCCGACTTCTCGGTCGTGCTGATGGCGATCCCCGGCCCGCCAGTTATGGACTCAGAGACCGCTGAGCAGGTCCGCGCGCTCATGGCGAAGGGGTTCGCCGGGACCGTGTTCCTGACGACCGACGATGTCGACGGCGATTACAACCGCCTGAGCGAGGCGGGCGTGGAGTTCACTTCGCCGCCGAGCGACATGCCATACGGCCGGGACTGCGGGCTGAGGGATCCGTCGGGCAACCAGTTGCGGCTCGCTCAGCTCGCGCCGCAGTTCGCCGAGGTCTAGATCTGGGCTGAGAAGCCGGGGCCGTGGAAGCGCGTTACTCGGGCAGCTGCCCACCGCCCTTGGCTTCAAGCTTGCGACGTTCTCGCCGCGCACCGTGAATCTGACCGACCGCGTACCCACCGCCAAGCGCGAGGACGGCCGGGACGAACGCGAGGACGAGCGCGCTTACTGCGGCGATGACCTTGAGGACGACGATCACAGCGATGACCGCTGCGACGACGACGAGAACTGCCCTCATGGACCTGACTATAAGACCCCGGCTTTACCGGGACCGACCAGCCTGGGCGTGTGTTAGGTCAGCGCCGCTGCTCGGCGAGCTGTCCCAGAGACGCCGAGCGGAAATCTGGTTCGTCGCTTCGTCCAGAACCGGTCGGCGAGCGCCCAGCCGCCGTAGCCAAGCGCGCCGACCGTACCGGTTGCGGTCAGCAGCACGCCGGCGGCGCTGACGCCGGCTACACCAGTGGACCCGAGGATCAGCACCATTGCCGCCGCGCCGATGCCGGGTCCGACCGGCAGCACACCGAGCGCCGCGACGGCGATCAGCACCGCGGTCGCGTCGAATACGGAGGCGTGGATTCCGGCGGCGTACAGCATCAGCCAGTTGCGGGCTATCTGCCCACACACGGCTAGTACCACGAAGATCGCGATGCGCGTGCGAGCGCGTGCGTCGCCGAGCGCGGCGAGACCTTTCCACCATCCGCGCGGGTGGCGCCGGGCCAGCCGGGCGAGCCCCGCCACGACAGCAAGGACCGCGCAGAAGGCCACAAGCGGTGTCCACCACGGCAAACTCAGGGGGGCGACGAGGGTGAACGAGAACAGCGTCGCGAGCGCGACTTCCATCAGCACGATCGGCATCTCGGTGGTCGCGAGCACCACCGCCTTGGGTGTCTCCCGCGGTGCCGCACGCCGAAGCGAAGCGACCCGCGCGGCGAACCCGAGCTCGCCGTTGACGATGTTGCCGAGGTAGCCGACTCCGGCCGCGCCGTACAGGCGACGCCGATTGACGGTGGCCCCGGCAGCGTGAACGGAGACATTCCAAGCCTCAGTGCGCGCCAGCAGCGACGCGACCTGTAGTCCCGCCGCGACCGCCAACGCCCACCACGGCGCGCTCGCGGCGGCCCTTGCGAACTGTCCCCATCGGCCGGCCAGAACTAACGCAAGTACGCCCACTGCGATCAGCGTTCCGAGTGCGCTCAGCGGAGTGCGCCGGCGAGCGGCCAGCGCTGCGAGACGTCGCCCGGTCCTCACCACCAAGTGGGCCGAGTCGCACGGCGAGAGCTTGCCAGTCACCTCCTCGTCAGCCACGCTCGGACCAGACATCAACTGAGAGAACAGGCGCCACCTGCCCGCGACCCTGGGAGCTCACCGAGCAACTTGAGAACCATCGGAACCTCCTTGCGCGTCCGGCTTGCCCGAGGGAGGTGCCGAGCGACGATCGTCGAGAAACGGCTCTCTAAAGCTGGGGACGAAGCTGTCCGTGAGGTCACCGCAGGTGGCTGGCCCGGCGGTGGCCCTGCGCGAAGCGGATTCGCAGAAGCGGCGAGTGACCTGTCTGCGAGTCTACCCTCCGGCTACGCGAATACAACCGGAGCTCTTACGACGAGCGTCACCTCCGTGGGGAGGCCTGTCGGGTGCGATCCGGGGGCCAGCCGGTCGGCCATGCCTCAGGCGGCCAGCCTGCTAGGCACAATAGGAGTTTCTACCTGCGGATCGGGCCGCGCGCTGCGCCGGGCAGGAATGTGGTAGCCCGCGGTGCTGAGCGTCTGGAGCCATTGTGTGGGGCGGGCGTGCCCCGCACAGACCACGACCAGCACGTCCGGGCGGCTGGTGACGAACACCTCGAGCACATCGCTGAAGACGAAGAGCTCTCGCCGTATCTCCAGGACCCGCTGTCTACCGCCTGTGACATGAATTGGGTGGGTCTGCATCGGGAACTACGACGCAACATAGTAGATCTCGCAAAGAACCGCGACCCTGGGTCCGGCGAAACCGGGTTATGCGGCGGCCGGCGAGCCCGGAAGGTCTGAGACTGCGCGGGCGAGGCCGCGAAGCATCCGGCTGAACACGAGATGATGGACCGGACAGAGCAGATACCAGTAGACGAGTCCCACATATCCGGCCGGGTCGAACACCGTGGTCTGGCGGATGTGCGTACCCCCGTCCTCTGCTGGGGAGAGCTCAAACTGCAGCCACAGGCGTCCCGGGATCTTCATCTCCGCGGCGAGACGAAGAACGCGATCCTGGTCGACGCGCTCGACGCGCCAGAAGTCGACGGTATCCCCGACCCGCAGATCGACCTGATCACGTCGACCCCGGCGGAGCCCAACTCCCCCTCGGAGGGTGTCGAGCAAGCCCCGAACCATCCAAAACCAATCGATCGCATACCAGCCAGTGGAACCACCAATCCGCCGGATGGGGTCGAATGCGCAGCCGGCTGACCTGTGGACGCGCACTGCCCGCGATGAGACGAGGCGGCGCCCGAACGTGAGGCCACTCCACCGGAGCGGCTGCCCAGGAGCGAACGAGTCGGACCACCGGGTCTCGGCAAATTCCTGATCCTCGTTGATCAGGGCTCGGCCGATGGCTTCGCCCAGGCCGCGTGGCCTGACCGCGAACGCCTCGAGGGCGTGCGAGGTGTTGACCACCGTCTCGTTGCGGAGGCTCTCGACCATTGCTCCGGCGACTCGGCCGTATACAGGGGTGAGGAGACCCAGGAAGAAGCGCGAGGCGGCGGGCGAGAGCAGAGGAGCCGCGACAAGTCGGCGCTTCAGACCGCGCTGCCGGGCGTACTGGAGCATGATCTCGGTGTAGGAGACGCGGTCGCGGCCGCCCACTTCGAAGACCGCCGAGCCCTCGAAGTGAAGCACGGCGAGGAGATACTCGAGCAGATCCTCGATGGCGATCGGTTGTGCGGCCGTCTTGGCCCACCGCGGGGTGATCAGGATAGGAAGCGTCTCGACGAGGGCCCGCACGGTCTCGTAGGAGGCGCTGCCCGACCCGATCACGATTGATGCCCTGAATTCGACGGTTGGCACACCGCAGGTTCGCAGAATGTCCCCGACCTCTTGGCGACTCGCCAAATGCGGGGAGAGCTCGCTGCCGTTGCCCAGCCCGCCCAGGTAGACGATCCGCGCAACCCCTGCACGCCGGGCGGCTAGGGCGAAGTTGGTCGCCGCCTCCCGGTCGAGGGCCTCGAAGTCACCCTGGCTGTCCATCGAGTGGATCAGGTAGTACGCGGTGTGGACGCCGTCCATCGCGGACACGAGGGAGCTCGGGTCCAGGACGTCGCCTCGGACTAGTTCAGTGGTGGGGGCTGTGCGCGCGGCCAGCGCGTCCGGCCGCCTGGTCAGGCAGCGCACGCGATGGGACCGGTCGGCTTCGAGGCGATGGAGAAGCCTCCCACCGACGTAGCCGGTCGCTCCGGTCAGAAGAACGGTCCTTCTGGCTGATGCAGCGGCGGGTTCTGGATTCCTGAGGTTTCGGACGGCAGGTTTCACCGCGGCAAGATAGTACTACGAAGCATCGTAGATGCCCAGGATGGCTCTCGCTTGCCAATCGCTGATCGAATTTTGGGTCCGGGGAAGGTTTGCCAAACCCCGAGCGTCCATAGGGTGACCAACTACTACGGGCACTCGTAGGCAATCGGCGGCGACCCGATCGGACATCGCGCCGCACGGTCTCGTGCGCCCCAACCGAAAGGAACACGGTATGGATTCGCAACACACCAGTTCGGCCGGGCAAGTCATCAGCCCGCCAGATGGTGACGTCGACTCTCGGTGGCGAGACGTCGTCGGACGTCGGTCCTTCCTCAAGGGCGTCGGCTTGGCCGGTGCCGCGGCGCTGCCCGGCAGTGCCCTCGCCGCCGGCTCCGCGTTCGCGGCCAGCACCAAGATCAAGGAGGGCGATGTGGCGATCCTCCGGCTGCTGGCTGCGATCGAGTTGATCGAGAGCGAGCTCTGGCAGCAGTACAACGAGCTGGGCGGGGTCAACGGCGGAAACTCGGCCTACATGGCGGCCCTGTCAAACCTCGACGGTGACATGCCGCAGTACATCGCTGACAACACCGATGATGAGCTGAGCCACGCGGCATTCCTGAATGCCTACCTGCGCTCCAAGGGTGCCCCGCACGTCAACCTCGATGAGTTCCGGACCCTCCCCAGCAGCAAGGCGACGGGCGCAAAGCAGGTCGGTCGCCTGACCAATCTGCAGCGACTCAACGTGGACACCAGCTGGTACGTCAGGTATCGCAGCACTCGGAACCCAGACCTGGGGGCGACCTTCCCTCAGGCCGTCACCATCCATCACCAGCCCGCGATCCCGCTCAGTGACTCCGACACACCACCCGGGCTGCCCGCACCGGTGCCACCGGCGAACGCGCAGGAAACCCGTATGCAGGCGATCGCGAACACCGCAGGGTTCCACTTCGCCTACATCGAGCAGGGTGGCTCCAGCCTGTACAGCATCATGGCGCTGAAGGCCACCAGTTTGGAGGCGTTGCGGATCATCGTGAGCATCGGAGGGGTGGAGACGAACCACTTCTCGCTGTGGCACGACAAGGCCGGTAATGCCGTCGCACAGCCGTTGGCCGGCGTCACCGATCCCGAGACCGGGACCACGTTCCCGGACCTCAACGCGAGGGGTGGAGAGCTCAACCAGACCAACCTCATCCTGCCCGAGCCGTGCGAGTTTCTCCATCGAAGCCTGCCCGCCTGCTCGATCGTGCGCCCCACACACGATCGTCTTGGCGGTGCTGTCGCCACGATCGAGAGCTTCACCGCCGACGGCCTGTTCGAGGGTCAGTCGCCGAAGTTCTTCAGAACCGTCCACAAACTGGCCCGCAAGGCGGATGCCGCCTCCCGCGGCGCCGTGTGACCAGATTCCCGAAAGGAAGCGCCAATGCTTGGCGAGCTCCTGCAACCCACCCACCTGCTGTTGATTTCTGGCCGTGATGCTCTTGGCGCTGGGACCGAAGCGGCTTCCCGAAGCCGGCCGCGGCCTTGGCCAGGGACTCCGAGAGTTCAGGCAATCAATTAGAAGCCGAGAGCCTGACGAGCCGTGAGCGTCCGAAGCCGCAGTACACGCTAAGACGAGGCGTCGTCCCGACGCCTGGCCCGCCCTGGTCAAGGTGACCCACGTAAAGGGGCGGAGCTCTCACTCGCTGATCCCGGTCGACCGCGTCCCTGACCGGGATCAGCTTTTTCTTGGTCCACGTCCAGATTCGGGAAGGTCTCGAAGCATTAGGCGTCTTTTCAAATAAGCGACCTACGACGGAGCGTCGTAGGTCCGTCCCCAGGATCACTACCAACGGAGTAACCGACATGCGACTTAAGAAGTTCTTTCCCGGGTCAGAAGCGCCGGAAGAGGTGAAGTCAGAAATGCCAGCAGAGGTGGAGCTGGCCACCACCCAGGCGGCGAGCTATGCCGCCTGGCGGAGCGCTTGCGACGGTGTGGCAGCTGCCTACCAGAGCTGGATCAGCGCGGCCCGCTCTGAACGGTGGCTGGCGCACGCAGCCTACGTTGAGGCGCTCGACCGCGAGGAACGCACCGCTGGCGCCTACCAGCAGCTGGTGGAGCAAGCTCGGTGCACGATCGGCGGGGGTGGTCACGCGGGGGCCCACGCGATCAGCAGGTGATAGCGATCGGTCTCCAGCGGCGCACCCTCTTGGCGGTCTCAGCGATTCGCTACGCACTACGCAGCGCGTAGTACTATGCCAACTCGTGACACGCCACGGAAAGAGCTCCAAGCAGAAGCGGGACGCTGTGTCCCGCGGCCTGCCGGGCGCCTTCGAGGGTGAGACGGTGACCCGCCGTCGCATGATGACACTCACGGCGAACGCGGCTGGCGGGATCACGGTGGCCGCGATGGTGCTGCCCGCGCTCGGGTTCGTCGCCGCGCCGGTGTTCGAGGGGGAGTCTGATTCCTGGCAGAACATCGGCCCGCTCGATCAGTTCACCGAGACCGACTACCGTCCGACCGTGATTACGATCGTGCCTGGAATCGGGGAAGCGGGCGATTCGCTCGTGTACGTGCGCAAGCACGACCCAGCCGTTGACCCGCCGCCCAAGGACCGCTACGACCACGTGGTGGCGATCTCATCCCGTTGCGCCCACATTGGTTGCCCGGTGCGATACGTCGCCGCGGCGCAGATTTTCGACTGCCCGTGCCACGGGGGCGTTTACAACTTCGAAGGGGTCAGGATCGCCGGCCCGCCGCCCCGTCCGCTGGATCGCTTCTACACGGCGATCAAGGACGGTGATGTGTACATCGGCCCGCGTTACAGCGTCAACAACCAGCTGAGGCGCTTCTCTCCGCGGGACCCGGGAGAGCCTCTGGACGGGATCGGACAGTTCCTGTATCCGGCCCGGTTTACGACGCCCCCAGCGCCACCGGGCGCGAAGCCCTGAGCGAGGCCGTGCGCCGGGCCGAAGGCGGGTGGGTTATCTCTCGTTGGCGAGCCGGCGGAGTTGCCGCCGCCGGGCGGGATCAAGCGTCTGGAGGCTCTTGGCGAAATGGGCGAGCGCGACGTCGCCGAATTCGTCGACGAGGCCCTGGACCTCAGCACTTGCACGTTGCTGCTGGTATTCCTCGTGAGTCAGGCGGGGGGCGTAGGTGTCCTGCCGTCCGGTCCTGGTGCGGTCAAGCAGGCCCTTGTCGTTCAGACGCCTCATCACGGTCATGTACGTCGTGTACGCGCGCGGTGGCTTGGTCTCGCGGTTGAGCGCTTCCATGACGCTTTTGACGGTCGTGGCACCTCGTCGCCAGACCTCCCGCATGATTTCGGCTTCGAGCGGGTGCAGAGACGGGGGTGCCGGCGAAGGACGCGATCGGGGCATCCCACAGAGGATAGACCTCCTCCCCGACGCTGCGTAGTTGAAAGCGACGGATTATCAGCCCGGCGTCGCGCGATGGCGCGCCAGGCGTCCGAGCCGGACGGCAAGGAGACCGACCGCGCACGGAATCAGCGCGAGCATCACGACGCAGGGCTGGGTCGAGAGGAAAGGAGGGGCCAGGGTGGCCGAGCCCGAGGCAGCGCGACCCGCCAGGATCCCCACCCCGACGATGGTGGCCAGCAGTGCCATCGCGACCGCGAACGTCAGGGCCGGGAACCGCCAACTGGGTGATTCGCCCAGCAGATGGTCCACCCGAGCCGGATCGATTCCGGTGGAGCCGGCCGGCGCCGTCGCGTGGGTGAAGCTCAGCATCGCCTGTGCGAGAGCGGACCGCCCCCCGGCTGACCTCAGCGCGCTCTCGTCGGCGGTCACGTCGGCGAGTAGCTCCTGGCTCTGACCCATTTCACGCATCGCCGGCAGGAAGAACAGCGCTCGCCCCAGGACCCGAGCCACCGCGAGGCGCAGCGGGTCACGCCGCAGCATGTGGTGTCGTTCGTGGAGAAGCACCGCCTCCAGGCTCGCGTCGTCAAGTACAGCCAGCGCCCCGCTGGTGACGTACACGCGCGGGCGGAGGAGCCCTGCACAGAATGCCTCCGGACGCTCGCTATCCAGGACAAGAACTCCGTCACGGGATGTCGGATTGAACTGGGCAAGCCGGGCGGCAAGACGCCGGGCACCTCTCAGTTCTCGGGCTACGGCGACGACCCCGGTCGCGGTGACAATCGCCCCGAGCAGAGCGAGGCAGAGGACGATAAGTGCTCCGGCGTTGGCGACCGGATAGCTCAGCGTGAGTCCGAGGATCGACACGTGATGAGACGCGGCGTGAGACGAGATGCGCCAACTCTCGAACAGCCGGAAGAACACCGTGACGAACGAAGCCGCGCCGATCACGCCAAGTGCCACCACCGCGCGAGACACTCGGCCATAGGCACGAGCCGCTGAGGAATCCGCGGGCGAGTCGGCCGGCCGGTCAACGGGCACGCCGACCAGATCCTTGCGGTCGATCGATGCGGTCATCAGGAGCCCCCATCGTACGCCTCGGCTCGTGACCGAAAGCGTCCTTCAAACCGGCCCGCCGCGAAATCAGGATTGGCCGGAAGCCCGGCGTCTGGAGAACGTCACGAGGGCCAGGAGCAGGATCAAGAGCATGGCCAGGCACGGCCGACTCGACAGAAACGGAAGATCGAACGTGGCACGGGCGTATGCGCCCTGGCCTGCGGTCCACGTCAAGACGGTCAGTCCCAGGACCGAGCACACGGACGCGGTTAGCGGCCTCCACGGCCGGCGCCAACCGACAGGGGTGCCGAGCAGCGAGTCCACGCGCTCCGGCGCGATCCCGGCTCCCGTGGACTCAAAGGCGAGCAAGGCCGAGGCCAGCGCGGCTCGCCCACCCTCGACCATGCGAAGCGCCGCGCCATCCGCATTCAGCTCGGCCAGCTCGGTATACCCGCCAAACAGCGCCCGCAGTGCCGGGACAAAGAACAGCGATTGACTGAGGATGCGACCGCAGGCGAAGCGGAGCGGATCACGCACCCTCCTGTGGTGGTGCTCGTGCGCGAGCACCACCTCGAGCTCCGTTTCGGTAAGGAGGTCGACTGCACCGTGGGAGATGTAGATACGCGGGCGCAGATAGCCGGCGCAGAAGGCCAGCGGGCGGGGGTCGTCGATCAGCAGCACGCCGGAGCCGGGTCGGAGCTGGCCGATGACATCAAGCTCCCTGAGCATCCGCCGGTAGGCCCGCCGTTGGCGGAGGATGGCCCGCAGAGCGGAGGCGCTCGCCGACGCCCCGATGAGCACGACGCCGAACAGGAGCCAGGCCGCGCCATTGAGGGATGGATACGAGAACGGAATGCCGGCTAGGTGGAGATCACCGGTCGCTGCCGAGCTGCGATGAATGGCTGCCAGCGCCACTCCAAGGGGGGCGATCGACACGAGCGCGCCGGCCGCGGCCAGCAGCAGAGCCAGCGGCAGCGCGACCCGACGACCCGAGCATCTCGTCACGTCTTCGCTCCCCGCGCCAGCCGCTGCAAAGCGCGCCGCCGCCGCGGATCAAGCGCCGCCATGTGGCGGGCGATGTGAGCGAGTGCCACTTCACCGTATTCGTCGACCACCGAAATCAAGCTCCGCCTGAGCTCGCTTGTCGGCGTAGTGATCGCGGGACAATCTCGGGCTGTAGAAATCTGTCTTGCCGTCACGCCGCCGCTCCAGCATCCCCTTTGCATCTAGGCGGGACAGGATCGTCATGTACGTGGTGTAGGCCCGTTCCTTGGGAACAGCGGCATTGAGCGTCTGCATGACCTCTCGCACCGATGCCTCGCCGCGCTGCCAGACAACCTCCATCACCTCCGCCTCGAGTTCGTGCAACCTCGGCGGAATGGCTGGGTCGGTCGGTGGCGATGTAGTGCCCTCGGTCACGCCGCCTCGCTCTCGCTGCGGATGGGTTGTCTTTTTATCGCTGCCCATTTGGGGGACTGAGCCCGACTCACGGCTTTCTACTATCAGGCATAGTATCACCGCCGAGCTACTGTTTCGCGGTTCTCCGAGGCCAGGTAGTAGACACGCCGACAAGCGGTTGCTGCGCCGCCTCGATCCGGGCCATCGGCGGGCGTCCTGCGCGCGGCGTGCCGATGCTCGCCGCGCGCGCGGAGCGCTCAGTCCGTCAGTAGCCGTACCCGCCGCTCGTCGACGAGCTGCTCGCCGCGGGAGCGGCTGATCCGCTCGACGGGGTCGATGTGATCGCCGCGCCGGACGACGACAGCGCGTACCAGCGTGCGCCGAACTGGTTGAGTCCCTGGCCGGCGATCTGGCCCGGCTGGTGATCACCGACGTAGTAGTACAGCGGATGACCGTTGTACGTGATCTGCTTGGTCGCGGCGATCCGGCCGATCGCGCCGGCTGTCGTGCCTCCAACCGCCGAAGGCACGGTGTTTGAGGTGAACGGAGGCCAGACTGACTGACCGGCGGCAGATAGCCGGCTCACGTTGGGCTTGTCCGCCGCGAACAGGTACAGCGTCCTGCCCCGCGCGTCGACCAGCGCTTTACCGACGCCCGTCTGGCGCAGGGAGACCGCCGATCCAGCCGGCGCAGACGATTGGAACGTCTTCTTGGCGCCGCTGCTCGTTGATGCGACGACAGCGATGATCGCGACTACCGCCACGACCAACACCGGCAAGAGGAATCGATAGCGAGGCATAAATGTGCTCCTTGACTTTGGCGAGGCGCCGGCCTGGTTACGGTCCGGTCCGCCTGCGTAATGAGTGGTTCTAAAAGGAAGACGCTGTAGTGCACGCGTTCCTTCCCCACCCGTCTGACGCGTCGTCGTATGACGACCTGTAGTAGCTCTGGCGTACGTTGCTACTATGCGGGCTAGTAGATCGAACCCGTTAGTACTGATGCCCTCGCGAACGTCCCAACGTAGAGAATCCGCAAGGCAGGTCCGGCTCGCTCTCGAGCAGGCGGAGCGCGTCGCCAGGACGCAGCGCCGCCGCCGCAATGCGGGTTTGGTGACCATCGTCGTCGCTGTCCTCATTGTTGGGTTTGCGGTCGCTTCGAGTGGCCACACCTCACGCGCCACCGCTGCCACGGGCGCCCACGTTGCCGATGCCTCCTACTCGGCGGCTCTCCTGGCCGGCATTCCCCAGCACGGTCTGGTGCTCGGGAGTCCGAATGCTCCGGTCAGGGTGATCGAGTTCGCCGACCTGCAATGCCCGTACTGCGACGAATTCTCCACGCAGGCTCTGCCGCAACTGGTCACCCAATATGTACGAACTGGCAAGGTGAGCATCGAGTTTCGGAATCTCTCGTTCATCGGTCCGGGATCCGTAAGGGCTGGACTGGTCGCCGCAGGCGCGGAGCAGCAGGACAAGCTCTGGAACTTCGTTGACCTGATGTACCTGAACCAGGGCGAGGAGAATTCCGGGTATGTGACCCCCACCTACCTCCACCGGCTGCTGACCGCGATTCCGGGACTCAACGCCTCAGCTGCTGAGCGCGCCAGTCGGGCGCCGGAGGCGGCTGGCTCATTGAACGCCGCCACAGCGGCAGCGACGGCCAGCGGTGTCAACGCGACCCCATCGTTCCTGATGGCGCGCGCTGGCCACCCGGCCCACCTCTTTCAGCCCGCCAGTCTCACCGCCGGCGCGTTCGCTGGTGAATTCAACCACCTGCTTGGCGGCCAGCCGTGAGCGATGACGTCCTGCGTAGAACCGCCGTGGGGTTGTCGCTCGCCGGCCTCGGCGTGGCGGGTTACCTCACTGGCAATGACTTACTTGACTCACCTATCGCTTCGGACGCCGATCGCTTTCGTCCAAGACATAGAGCACGCCGTCATGGAACAGGCGCTTAGGATCGGCTAGGCCGGTTCCACCCATTGATCCGTTCCGCCGAACATGAGCATGGGCACGCGCGACCTCAAAGCCGGTCGTGCGCTCGTAGAAGCCCCAGTATTCCCACCGTGTTCCCTTCAGATTCCCACGCTTGGTCTTGTAGCGGCCATAATCGAGGCAGCGTCGTTCGAGTTCACCGGTTTCATACCGTTCCCATATGCGAAGCCTGTTGAATAGGCCCTGCAACGCCTCTTCTCCCAGATAGCGAAGCTCCATGGACCACGAGAATCTAGACCTAGAAATCCGAGCCTGGCTCGGCCGCTACGTTCGAGGGGAAATCGGCCTCCGTAGCTTCCAAGACTGGTTTGTCCCGGCGACCTGGAACGTCCACGCCGTTGGAAACCCGCTCGCCCCGAGCTTGGCGTACCAGATCGATGCGCTGATCGCCCAGTACTCCGATGGATCACTAACTGAGGGGCGGCTTCGGCAGCGGCTGGATCGGTACGTGGAGATCTACCGATTCGTCTACGGCCAGGAGCGGGACGCGCCGAGGGTTTCGCTGAGCGACAGGCCGTCTATCCAGGACCAAGTCGTTGCGGTTGGTATATGACCCGTAGCGGGATGCGGGTCACGGGTTCCTCCTGAAACAGAACGTCGATCCAGTAGAGGCCTTCGTGCTCTGCCACGAAGTTGAAGTTGACGATCAGGTTGGCCCCGCGCTCTTCGCCTTCGAAATGGACCGGCATTTCAAGCGCGGGAAGCTGGTGTCCCGAGGGATCTTCGGGGCGGAGCTTGACGTTGTATCGGCCGCGTGCGGCTCCCGATCGGAACGCGACGACCGCGTGCAGGCTCACCGGCGTTGCGGGCATCTCGTCCGGAACGTCCGGGCCGGCGCTTGAAAGCGTGATTCGGTCCACAATCCGGATCACGCTGATGGTGCCGTCCTGTTCGGTCAGGACCTTCTCGCACAACACGGCCATTGCAAGATGGGGGCCGTTCATTTGGGGAGCCTTTCGAAATTGGGCCGGATTGGGGAGACTACCCTTGGTCTAGTCGCCAGATTGGAGGAAGACATGGCGTTGGAGTGGATCACGGATGGCATCAAGCAGCGCACCGTCGATGGCAGGGAGGTCATCGTGACCTTCGGGTCGTCCGGCGATGAGTCGGAAAACGTGGAGTTCGATCAATTCGAAGCATTGACCGGCAAGCTGGTGCAGGTCCCGAAGCCGGAGTGGACGACGAGTTGGCGAAGCCATAGTGTCTAGCCCTGGGCCGTAAGCTCGGCCCAGGTCAGACGGCGACCGGTGACTGCGCTCAGCACCACCTCGAACCGACCGAGGTCCCCAAGGTCACGCTCGTTGTAGGTGAAGACCCGCTCGTCCAAGTAGCGGAACAGGTGGAACGGCTCCACGCTGACGTAGGTTCCGCGTAGCCCACGCTTGAGCAGCGACCAGAAGTTCTCGATGCCGTTCGTGTGGACGCGACCATCGACGTAGACCTCGGCGTGATCAACAACGCGGTGGTCGAAGTCGGCGGCCAGTCCGCTGTATGAGCCGAACGCATCGCTGTAGACGGCGGAGCCGGGCTTGACGTTGGCGCGAATGTGGCCCTGGATCGTCTTGCGGCTCAGATCACCAACCACCGCCGTACGGACCTGACCGTCACGCTCGCGCATCCCGAACACGGCGGTCTTGCCGTCAGCGGCTCGTCCACCAGCCGGGCTGATGCCGCGCCGCTTCTTGTCGGCCGCGTGCATGTTCCTGGCCCGACCACCGATGTATGTCTCATCGACCTCGACCTCGCCGCTCATCTTCAGGAAGCTGCCGGTCTGCATCGCCAGCCTGATTCGGTGGAGCATGAACCACGCGGACTTCTGAGTGACCCCGAGGGAACGGCCGAGTTCGTGGGAGCTGATCCCGTTCTTGCTGTTGGCGATCAGCCACACGGCCGGGAGCCACTTGTCCAGCCCAAGGGGCGAGTCTTCGAAGATCGTGCCCAGCTTGACCGAGTACTGCTTGCGGCACTCCTTGTTCTTGCACTTCCACAGCCGCCGAGTGGTCAGATACGAGTACTCCTGGCAGCCGCAGCGCGGACAGGTCGGGCCGTCCGGCCAGCGCAGCTTCGACACGAAATCGCTGCACACGTTCAGATCGGAGAAGTAGCGAATGGCCTCAATCAGGTTGCTCGGCTTGCCGTTCTTGTTCATGCAGGTGACTCTACTACGTCAGCCGTGGTGAGTCAAGTAAGTCATTGCCACCTCACTTACGTTCACTACGCAGGACTCGCCCCTGTGTGCGGGATCTCCCACGGATGTGAGACCGTTCAGACCTCCCAGTACGCCTACCTGGCGGGGGTTCCCGTCGCCCTCCTCGGCCTGATCTCCTACGCGATCCTCTTCGCCAGCTCGCTCTTACGGGACGAGCGAGCCCTGTTCGTCGGATTCGGACTCTCGGGGGTGGCCTTTGCGTTCAGTGCCTACCTGACCTACCGCGAGGTGTTTTCGATCCAGGCGATCTGCTCCTGGTGCGTATCCAGCGCGATCATCTTCACGCTGCTGACGATCGTCACTTCTCTGCGCCTGCGCCTTCGGGGGTCCGTGCGACATGAGCCCGCGCTCGTCTGACCCCGCCAGCGTCTGAGTAGCCGAGCCCCACGGCGGGCAACGCGGTCGAGCCTGGCTCCACATGAGAAGGTCCTCAGGAGCAGGCGCGGGCAACCGTGGCCCCGGTGGCTCGGCTGATACTGTCGGCGCGCAAACCGTTGGTGGCGACGCCGCGGGCATTTGGCTTCGGTACCGGACTCGCCGACGGCCACACCATAGCTCTAGACAGAACGCCAGATGATCAACGGTAAGCGGATCACCGTGGTTCTACCGGCTTATAACGCCGCATTGACGCTGAAGCGCACGGTCGGTGAACTCGACCGAGACATCGTCGACGATCTTCTACTGGTCGACGATGCCAGCTGCGATCAAACGATCGAGGTGGCCGAGGCGATGGGGATGAGCGTGATCCGGCACGCCAGCAACCGCGGCTACGGCGGAAATCAGAAGACGTGCTACCGGTCGGCGCTGGAGCGCGGCGCCGACATCGTGGTGATGGTCCACCCGGATTACCAGTACTCCCCAAAGCTGGTCCCGGCGCTCGCGGCGATGATCGCGTACGAGCAGTACGACCTGGTGCTGGGCTCTCGCATTCTGGCTCAGAACGCCGTCGCCCGAGGCATGCCGCGATACAAGTACGTCGCCAACCGTGCGCTAACGCTGGCAGAGAACCTCATCATCCACCAGAAGCTGTCCGAATATCACACCGGTCTCCGAGCTTTCAGCTGTCCCCTCCTCGAGGCGCTGCCGTTCGAGCTGAATTCCGACGACTTCGTGTTCGACAACCAGGTGATCGCCCAGGCGGTGGTCGCCGGAGCTCGGATCGGAGAGCTCTCGTGCCCGACCCGCTACGAGCCTGAATCCTCCTCGATCGGGCTGTCCCGAAGCATTTGGTACGGCATCGGAGTGCTTCGGACCGCCGTCCAGTGCCGGTTGCAAATGCGCGGGATTCGGTCGTACCCCTACCTCGAGCTGCCTTCGTTGCACCGCGACGCGGAGCCGGTAGTCCACCGATGACGACCAAGCTGGCGCCTGTCGGTTGGGTGTCCAGGCCCGGCGGGCACCGCGTCAGGGCGAATCTGTCCGACCTCGCTCCGCCGCTCGAGGTGGCCGCCGTGGTCCTCGCACCTCTCGTGCTGTATGTCGTCCTGGGCCTACGCGGGATGGCTCCAGGGCACATACCGGACCCGAGCATGCACTCGACGTTCATCTTCGACCCGCACGCGATCTTTGCGCGGTATCAGGCCGTGTTCACGCCCACCTCGCGGCTGCGGGAAGCGGCGCGCGTGGGATTCCTGGTTCCCGCGCGCCTCGCCTACCTGGTGTTCGGCGCCGTGCCTGGGTTCTTCGTCTACCGCTACGTGCTGGCGCTCGTGGCGATCGTGCCGGTCTACCTGCTCATGCGCCGCCTGCACGGCAGGTGGGCGGGTTTCCTGGCGATCGCCGTAATCATGAGCAGTCCGGTCGTGATCACCGCCTGGGGAACCGATTACCCGGATTCCGCGGCGCTTTCATACCTCACCGGCGGGCTGGCCGCGCTGGCGCTGTCCCTGGCGCCGGATCATCGGCGGCGGGCTGGTTGGCTGATCGGCGGGAGCGTTATTTTGACCCTCGCGGTCTGGTCCCATGGCGCGGCGGTCCCGCTTGCCGGCGCCTTTGGGGTCAGCTATCTGGGGGTGCGGCTGGTACATGAGCGGAGTCGTCTCGCGCGTGACGTGGTCTTGCTGGCGGGTGGGGCGGTGGCGACCACCGGGATCCTGGCGATCGGATCGAAGTTCTTGATCGGGCAGTTCAACTTCATCGCCCCGACTCTGCGCGCGGCCAGCTACCTGAGCGCCCCCGCTCAGATGAGGCAGTGGCACTCCTCGGCGTGGACATGGGCTCCGTACGACCCGTATCTGCTCGTCGCACCCACAGTCGTGCTGGCCTTCTCGGTCGCCCTCGCCGGACGCCTGAGGGGGGATGTGCCGCGATTGTTCCTCGGGCTTGCGGGAACGCTGGCGGTCGTGGTCTTCGGCTATCTCCAGTTCTACGGAGGGATTCAGGTCCTGGAGATCCACTATTTCTCCTCGCTGCTCTGGTCGGCACTCAACGTGATGTTCATCATCGCGCTGGCCGAGATCGCTTCTCCGCTCCCGGTTGCCGCGATTGCGTCGGCGGCCGGTCGCTGGCTGCGAGCAGCGGCCCCGGCGCTGCTCGTGATCGCGGTGGCACTGGCGTATGCACTCGTCCGTCCACATTTCCCCGCCATGACCTGGGGTGACGCCGCGTTCGTGCTGGGCGTGATCGCCGTTGGAGCTGCCGTGGTCGGGCGAGCGGCCGTGGTGGAGGGGGAGGATCGGCGCCGGGCAGGCGCGTTGGCTCGCGGAGCGGCCGGCAACCGGGTGCTCTCAGCCTCGGCCGTGGTTGTAATGACGGCATCCGTCCTGATCCTCACCGTCGTCCCCGGAAAGGCGCACGCGATCTTCGCCAACACCGTGTACGACCCTCCGCCGGCCTACGCCGGCGCGCTCGGAGGCAGCGCTACGAGATACATAGACCAGTATCAGGTGGTCTCAGAGCTGCCCGCGTTCGTCGGGCCTCCGGCCTACCGCGGAGAGCAGCTCCTGACCTGGTGGCCCAAGGAGCAGACGCTGTCGCTGCAGGGAGCGATCGGCATCTACCACGCGTCGTTCAACCAGGTCTCGTGGAGCTTCCCGCGCCTCAACGACAATGGTGCTCGCAAGATCAGCACTCGACACGCCGCCCAGATCCTGCTCATGGGCCTGAGCGACCAAGGCTTCTCAGAGGCCGTCCGGTCCCTGGCCCGGTTCAGCCCGGTCGTGGTACGCCAACGCGATCTCCGAGATGGTGGATACGGTCTTGACGTCTGGCTGGTCGAGCTTCGGTCGGTCCTCAGAGCTCGATCCGAAGCTTGAAGACGTCCGAGTCCGTAGGCCGCACGTCGCCTCCCAGGTCAAGCGGAGCAGCAGAAACCTCGCGTCCGGCTCAGGCAAGGACAGCCTGCCTGGAATCCGGACTCGAAACGGGTGCGTACTCCATCCCGCGATCGTCTGGTGCCGCGGCTTTCAATCCGCCCGCACCGGGCCAGACCCCGCAGCGCCAGGCGGTTCAGAACGCCTTTAATCCGGCTGCCTAGGATCTGCCGGCGGCGTCATGAATTCGCCTGTAGCCCCGCCACCGCCTCAGACCGGCGCCGAACAGGACGTGAATCCCGCTGCCAGCGGCGGTGGTTTCGACGATCGTGGTGGCCCTCCCAGCGGCCCCCCACTCCTGGAGTCGCTCGGGCCACCCCCGCGCCGGCGGCGGTTCGGATGGCGGCTGGCGCTCGGTTGTCTGATCGTGGTGCTGGCGGGTGCCGGCGCCGCAGCGGTGGCCGTGCTCGAGCAGGTTGCCACGATCGTGCAGGACATCAGCGCCAACAAGGCGTTGAAGGTGAATTCGCAGGCGCTGGCGCAGTCTGGATTCGGGCAGCCGGAGACCTTCCTGCTGATCGGCGATGACACCCGCACCGTGTTCAAGTACTACCACGGGTACGTCCCGAATCTGGCCAATGAGATGCTGCTCATCAGGCTGGACCCAAGCAAACCCTGGATCTCGATGATGTCGCTCCCACGAGAGCTGTGGGTCAACGTGACTGAGCCGAATGGCGGGCAGTATCAGAACCGGCTCAATTCGGCCTACACATACGGAACCACGACACTCCTGCGGACGATCAAGCACGTCACAGGTCTGTCGGTCAACCACGTCGTCGCGACGACGTTCACGCACTTCGAGAGGGCGATCAACAAGCTGGGCTGCGTCTACGACACGATCGACGAGCGCTACTACCACAACAACGCAGACGGAGGCGCCCAGTACCAGAACGTCAACCTCAAGCCCGGATATCAGTGTCTGAACGGCGGCGACGCCGAGCAGTTCGTCTCCTACCGGCACACCGACACCTCGCAGGTCCGGGATGCCCGTGACCAGAGCTTCCTGCTCGCCGTCAAGCAGCAGTACGGGCCGGAAATATCGGGCAACCTGGGGAAGTTCGAGAAGGTCTTCGGCGAAACGGTCCAGACCGATCGGGGGCTTCGCAGCGCCACAGAGGTCCTGAACCTGGCCAACCTGATGATCAGCGCTCAGGGACTGCGTGTGCGACAGGTGCCGTTCCAGACGACACCGTGCAACGGGACCACCTGCCCGCCGGGGGATCTCACCGCGACCCGGCAGCAGATCCACGACAGCGTCCACAACTATCTGTTCGGCGGGGACACCACTCCGAAACGACAGATCGCAGCTTTCGGCCACAAGCTCACCCACCGCCACGGTCTGGCCCACCTGCCTTTGACCCCGACGCTCTCATCCAACGTCGCCGCTGCGAGGGCCGCCGCGGCAAGGTCGCCGCTCACCGCCGAATTCCCTTCCGTTCAGGACCTGGCGGGAAGCGCGATCCCGGTCGCCCCGCGGTGCACGCAGGTGGTGCAGGCGTGCATCCGGAACTATGCGATCCACGCCCCGGACGGCAAGGCGTATCCGATCTACGTGGAGGTGTTCTCCAACGGAGACCTGGGCCAGTACTACGACATCCAGGGCACCACCTGGACCGCGGCGCCGCTGTTCTCGCACCCCGCTCAGACGTTGCGAGTGGGCAGGCGGACCTACCTCCTCTTCTACGAGGGCAGTCATCTCCAGACGATCGCCTGGAGGCAGTACCGGGCCGTGTACTGGGTTCACAACACGCTGACCAACGCCCTCGGCAACGGCGAGCTGCTGGCGATCGCCGAGCAAACCACACCGGTGGGCAAGGTTCGCACCTCGCCCGCGCCCGTGATCCTCAAGGCGTTCTCCGTCCCCGCCCACGGTGTGGCGACCACCGCCACACCGGCGATCGAGTGGGTGGGCCGGCTCATTGGTCTGATTGCGGCTGCGCTCCTGCCACTCGCCCTGTTCGCTGCGATCCTCAATCGGAGGCGCCTGCGCGCCCTGCGTGACCATGTCAACGCCGCGGCAGCCAGGACAGCTCTTCTGCAGCGCCGGGTGGCGGCCGTGGCGGGCGGCCACGCACCGGCGCTCGCCCCGCAACCTGTGGCGGCCGGGATCCTCTCGGCTACCGATGTTGGTTCCGCCCGTATCCCAGCCGCCCGTACCCCCGATGTCCCGTTCGAGCTGAACGGATCGCGGCGGCGATCGGTTCGCGTCGCAGTCGGGGTCGGGCTGGCGGTCGTGGCCGCGGCGGCGGGTGCGTACGCTGTCGCTGAGTCCGGGGTTCTCGGACAGGGGACAAAGCATCGAGCCGCCTCGCTACCGACCGCTCCCATCGAGGTGCTCAACGCCGGCCAGGTCCCGCACGCCGCCCACCGCCTGGCGCTCGCGCTGACCCGCCAGCACATACATGTGGTCGCCGCGGGCAACCTGGGGGCGGCACGACCGGTCTCCTATGAGGTTCTCTACAGGCCTGGCGATGCGGAACAGGCGCGACTCCTGGCTCGGGTGCTGAAGGGGCGCCATCCGCGCATCGCCCCGGTCAATCCCACCACCTCCCGGGCGATCGGATCGACCCCGCGACTGGTCGTGGTGATCCCCTGACCCACGAGCCCCGGCCCTTCACTTCTGGCGGCCGAGGGCAGAGAATCCGAGACGATGATCGAGCTGTCCGACGAGCAGAGCGCGATACAGCGTGTCTGCCGTGAATTCGCGGCCCGGGAGATCCGGCCGATCTCCCTTCAGGTGGACCAGGCTGATCTCGAGCTTCCGCGCGAGGTGTGGCGCAAAGCTGCCGCGCTCGGCCTGACTTCGTTCATGCTGCCCGAGGAGTACGGCGGCGGTGGGATGAGCGACTGCCTGACGGGGTGCATCGTCCAGGAGGAGCTGTCGTTCGGCTGCTCGGGGATCGGCAACCTAATCACCTCGGGCGGGTTCTTCGCCGAGCCGGTGCTGGCGCTGGGCAGCGACGCGCAGAAGCGGGAGTGGCTGACGCCGCTGGCCGATGGCGACCCGCCGCTGACGGCGCTGGCCATCACCGAGCCTGACTCCGGGTCAGACGCAGCCTCGATCCGGACCACAGCCAGGCGAGTCGAGGGTGGCTACGTCCTGTCCGGACAGAAGGCGTGGATCTCCAACGGCGGGGTGGCCGACTCCTACGTCGTGTTCGCGACGGTGGAGCCGGGCAGCGGCTACCGCGGGATCACGGCATTCCTCATGCGTGCCGGGGACCCCGGCTTCCGCGCCGGTCCGCCGATCCGCAAGATGGGTCAGCGGGCGATCATCAACACCGAGCTGTTCCTCGACGACGTGTTCGTCGCCGAGGACCGGCGATTGGGCGATGAGGGTCACGGCTTCTTCGGGCTGATGCACACGTTCGACCGCTCGCGCGTGAACCTGGCGGCTTCGGCCACGGGCCTGGCCCGTGCCGCCCTGGAGTACGCCGTCGCCTACGCCAAGGAGCGCCGCCAGTTCGGCAAGCCGATCGCCGAGCATCAGGCGGTGGCCTTCCGGCTGGCCGACATGGCGTTGCGGGTCGATGCATCGCGCCTGCTGACCTGGCGCGCCGCGCAGATGCTCGACCGCGGCGAGCGAGCGACCACCGAGGCGGCGATGGCCAAGCTGCATGCATCCGAGACCGCCATGTGGTGCACCTGGGCCGCTGTGCAGACGCTCGGCGGATGGGGCTATTCGCGCGAGTATCCGGTGGAGAAGTGGATGCGGGACGCCAAGCTCGAGGAGATCGAGGAGGGCACCTCGGACATCCAGCGGCTGGTCATCTCCCGCGGCCTACTCCGATGAACCGCCGCCCGTTATCAACGCCAGGTCAGCGAAGCTCGCGTACCAGCTGAGCCACGAGTAGGATGCCCGCCCGGGGCTGGGCTCATGTCACGATCCAAGGAGGAGCACCATGCTTCTGGGGAGCAGACGTCCGCGCTTATCGCGGCGTCCAGCCTTGTTGTTGGGAGCGCTGTCCGTCTCGGCCCTCGTCGGCGGACTCGCCGGCGCGCCTGCGGCCGGTGCGGCGTCGACGACCAAGGCCTACACAACGCCCGGGACCTCCAGCTTCACAGTCCCGGACAACGTCGCCACGGTCACGGTGACGTCCGTCGGAGCAGCCGGCGGAGTCTGCGAAATCGGCGACACGGTGGGCGAGGGCGCCACCGTCACGGCCACGCTTCCGGTGAAGCCGGGCGCCACGCTGTTCGTTCAGGTGGGCGGCGTCGGAAATGGGGCGAACTGCACCTCCTTCGCCGGTGGCATCGGGGGCGGGGGGGCCGGAGCAGGCCCTGGCGCCGGCGGGGGCGGTGCGTCCGGAGTGGGCCTGACCTCGCTGGCGGCGGGCACCGGGCCATTGATCGTGGCCGGCGGTGGCGGCGGAGCGGGCGCATGCGGGGGCGGAGGTGGCAACGCCGGATCTCCGGGTACCGGAAACACGTCCTGCCTCGAGGCCAGCACCGGTGCCGGCGGCGGTGCCGGCACACAGACCTCCGGCGGAGCGGGCGGCGCCGGCGGCAGTGCGAACGCCACCGCTGGGACTGCCGGAACCCCGGGCCAGGGAGGCAACGGCGGCCCGGGGGACAGCACCGGCCCCAGTGACGGCGGCGGCGGTGGTGGCGGCGGCTTCTACGGCGGCGGCGGTGGCGGCGGCTCAGGCATCTTCAGCGCATCCGGTGGTGGTGGAGGCGGTTCCAGCTTCACCGCCGGCGACGCGACGAACGTGTCATCGGCCACTCCCACGAGCGCGAGCGCTGAGGTGACTATCAGCTACTCCGCGGCCCCCGCGCCCAAGGTCAAGACGGACAGCGCCCGCGGCGTGAAGCGCACCTCGGCCACGCTGCATGGTTCGGTGAACCCAGAGGGTCTGAAGACGACGTACTTCTTCCAGTACGGCAGGACGAAGTCGTACGGATCCAAGACCGGTCGTCATACGCTCAAGGCGGACACGTTCACGTCAAAGGGCGTTTCCGCGTTGCTGCATGGCCTCAAGGCCGGGCACACCTACCACTTCAGAGTGGTGGCAACCAACGCGTCCGGTACGACCCACGGCCGGGACATGAAGTTCACTACGAAGGCGGCTGCGGCGCCGGCCCCGCCGCCGTTCACTGGCTGAGCTGCAGTTGAAGCTCCGGCGGGATTCACCACGCCTGGTGGGATCCCGCCGGAGCGCAGTTCCGTGCACCCGGAGGCCGTCGGCTGCCTGACTCCGTTACCGTGATGGGACTCGACCGAGTCCGTCTGCCGCCATGGGATCAGGTTCTGCCAACCAGTTTCAGATTCAACCCCTGACCGTCGCGCACCGCTCGGCCTGGCAGCCGCTTTGGGAGGGCTATCTCCGCTTCTATCGGGATGAGTTGGACGGCGCAGTCACCGACGCGACATTCGCTCGACTGTGCGATCCGGACGGCGACATGGCCGGCCTGATTGCGACAACCGAGGCCGGGGACCCGGGCGGTATGGCCAATCTCGTCTTTCACCCGACCACGTGGGACACAAGGGGCATGTGCTACCTGGAGGACCTGTTCGTGGCCCACGCCGCGCGCGGCACCGGGCTTGCCAGGCGGCTGATCGAAGCGGTGTATGAACTGGCGGCGGCCCGCGGCGCGGGACGGGTCTATTGGCACACGCAGGGGTTCAACGGCCCGGGGCGCTCGCTGTATGACACTGTGGCCTGCCTGCAGTCGTGGGTCGTCTACGAGCACGAGCTGTAGCGCTGGCCCGGCCGTCACCGGTCCTGGCTACCCTGCCCGCCATGAACGGCCCGCCGCCCGAAGTCCGCGAGCGCCTGCTACAGGCCTGGCGCGGCGAGATCGTGGCTGGGCGCATGTACGAGCTGATCGCCCAGCGGCTTCCCGAGCGGGAGGCGGACATCCTGCGCCGCATGTCGCAGGCGGAGGCCAGTCACCGGGCACGCCTGGAGCGCCGCATGCAGGAGCTCTCGATCGAGATCCCCGCTCCGGACACGGTGCACATCTCGCGCTGGATGCGCCTGCAGGCGCGGATCGCGCCGGTGGACCGGTTGCTGGCCGCCCGCGAGGCGGCGGAGGACGAGGAGGTCGACGACCTCTATAAGCGCTCCACCGGCGATCCCACCACCGACACGCTGCTGCGCGAGATCCGCCGCGAGGAGCGCTCCCACTCCCGCGCCGTCGGCGACATCCGCAGCGGATCGCCCGGGCCGACGCCCGACGACCCCCATCCGGCCGCGCCGGTCCCGCTGGCCACGCCCGGCGAGCAGCGTGCCCAGTCGCGGCTGGACCGGATCATGGGACGCGAGACCTGGCATCGCTCGGGCGGCGGCTGGATCAGCGGCGCGATCTACGGCGCCAACGACGGTTTGGCGGCGGTGTTCGGCATCGTGGCCGGCGTGTCGGGTGCCACGGGCGGCTCGAGCTTCGTGCTCACGGCGGGGATCGCCGGCGCGATCGCCTCAGCCCTGTCGATGGCCACCGGTGCCTACCTGGCCGAGCGCTCCTCAGCCGAGGTGACCGCCGCCAACGTGGAGCGCGAGCGCCAGGAGATCGCCGAGCACCCAGAGGAGGAGAAGGAGGAGCTGTCCCTCTACTACCAGCTGAAGGGGATCGACGAGGCCACCGCCGATGCCATGGCCGAGCAGATCGCGCGGCGTCCCGACGCGTTCCTGAAGGCGCTGGCGGCCGAGGAGTTCGGGGGAATGGGCGACAGCGGCGACCCGGTGCAGGCGGCCATTGCCGGCGGCGTTTCGACCGGCATCGGGGCGATCGTGCCCGTGATCCCGTTCATCTTCATGACCGGCACGGTGGCCATCATCCTGGCCGCGGTGATCTCGCTGGTCGGCCACTTCCTGGTCGGCGCGGCCAAGTCGCTGGTTACGCTGCGCACCTGGTGGTCGGCCGGGTTGGAGATGACGCTGGCCGGCGTGATCGTCGGCGGCCTGACCTTTGCCATCGGGCTGGCGCTGCCTACGTGATCAGCTCCCGCAGCCTGGCCACCTCCTGCTCGAGCGCTTCGACACGAGCCTCCAGGTCGTCGTGGTTCGCGGCGGCGGGGACTGGCTGGTACCCCGCCGCCGGGGGCGCGCCGGCCGAGCCGTCGTCGCCACCCCCGAGCAGCTGCTCGAAGCGGTCCTCCTTCTGGCCCGGCCGTCGCTCTAGGCGGCGGGCGTAGCCCTTCTCGCCGAGCCCGGACAGCACTTCCTCCACGGCGGCGAGCGACTCGAAGCGGACCATCCGCTCGGTCCGGGCCTTGAGCTCGCCCGGGGTCTGCGGCCCGCGCAGCAGCAGCACGCATAGCAGCGCCAGCTGCCGCTGATCCAGGCCCAGCCCTTCCTCGGCGAGGTGGCGGTACTTGGTGGCCCGGCTCGAGTGTCCGCTGGCCAGCCGGGCCAGCCCGTACTGAGACAGGCGCTGGGCGGCCTCGCGCACCGCCTCCTCGTCGTAGCGGGTCACGGGATCGCGGTTGGTCGACTGGTTGCAGGCCAGCCGGAGCCCGTTCAGGCTGAGCGGGTACTGCTCGGGGGTTGTGAACCGCTTCTCGATCAGGCACCCGAGCACCCGCTGCTCGGAGCCGCTCAGCTCGCCGAAATGCACGGGCCGGAGGCTAGCTCGGATCTCCGTGCGACGAATAACGCAAGAGATCTTTGCGTAATTCGTCGCGCACAGTTACAGGATGTTCACGAGTACGAACCGCGTTGTTCACGGGACATAACGCTTGTCGCCTGATCCTGAGCGTTATGAACACACACATACGCACACAGGGGCGCGGGAGCCGCGCCGACATGCACGTGCACTCGACGGCGTCGGAGCTGTCCAAGCTGGGCGTGCAGCGTTCGCTGCATCTGCCGGAGTGCGCAACCGAGCCGCTCGAGGTCTACGAGCTGGCCAAAGCCCGGGGCATGGACTTCGTCACGATCACCGACCACGACACGATCGCCGGGGCGCTGCAGATCGCCCACCTCCCGGACGCGTTCGTCTCCGAGGAGCTGACCGCCCATTTCCTGGGCGAGCCGCAGGCGGTGCATGTCCTGTGCTACGGCATCAATCCCGCCGACCACGAGTGGCTGCAGGCCAACCGCCACGATGTGGAGACCTGCGCGGAGTATCTGTCCGACCGGCAGATCACCTGCGCGCTCGCCCACCCCTTCTATGCGGTGGGTGCTCCCCTGACCGCCCAGCACCGCCGGCGCCTGGCCCAGCTGTTCCCCATCTGGGAGACCCGCAACGGCTCTCGCGCCAAGGAGCTGAACCGGCCCGCGTTCCTGTACATCGAGACACATGGGGGAACGGCGATCGGCGGCAGCGACGACCACGCAGGCATCGACATCGGCCGGACCTACACCGAGACGCCGGTCGCCGCCGGGCCGCAGGAGTTCCTGGCCAATATCCAGGCCGGGCAGGCCACCGCGCACGGCGATCAGGGAGGCGCCGCCAAATGGGCCCACGCCGCCATCGCCCTGGCCATCCGGACGCTCGGCGAGCCAACCTCGGCCGGCCGGCCGGACCCCCAGGCGATCCTCAGGATCGTCGAACGGGTGCTCGCTCAAGGCGAGCTGCGATCCGGTGCGGAGTCCGGTGACCTCGGACCCGGCGATGCCCGGGCTCTGCTGCAGGCCTGGCTGGCTGCGATGGAGCTGGACACCGGCGAGCACCGGCTGCTACCCCAGCTACAGCATGGCGAGGTGAGCCACGATGACCTGTTTCGCCGGGCTCGGTGCGTACATGAGCGTCAGCTCGCGCAGGCGGTCGATCACACGCTCTCCGCGGTACAGGGCGGCGACCTCTCGAAACTCGGCCAGGCCGCCGGCCACCTGTTCGACGCCTGCATCCCGGCGATTCCGTACGCGGCGGCGGCCGCTTTTCTCGGACGCGAAAAGTTCAAGCTGGCCCGTAGCGATGGAGATCAGCCGCGCGTGGCGGTGGTGGCGGATGGTCTGGGTGCCACCCACGGAGTGAGCCGGACGATCGCCCAGTTGCGCGAGCGGGGCGTGCCGGGCTACGAGGTGGAGGTGATCGGCACCGACGGGGACGTTGACCGGCGGTTGAGCACCGTGGCCGAGGTCGAGGTTCCCTTCTACGCGGGGACCAGGATCGGGGTCCCCGGTCTTCCGGCGATGGTGGAGGCGATCTCCGAGGGACGGTACGACCTGATCCACGTGTGCACGCCAGGACCGGTCGGAGCGGCCGCCTGGCTGTTGGGCCGCCTGCTGGAGCTGCCGCTGATCGGCAGCTATCACACCGAGCTCGGCGCGTACGCCGGGGCGCGCTCGGGCCATCCCCAGGCCGAGCTGCTGACAGACTTCGCCATGGCCCGCTTCTACGGCGCCTGCGAGACGGTCCTGTCGCCGAGCTCGGCCAGCGACGAGCGCCTGGAGCGCCTCGGCATCGACCCGCACCGGATCGCACGCTGGGACCGCGGGGTGGACCTCAGCCGCTTCAGTCCGGAGCTGCGTGACCCACAGGCTCTGCCGGGACAGATCAACCTTCTGTACGCGGGCCGGCTGGCCCGCGAAAAGGGAATCGACCGGCTGGCCGAAGCGTTCGAGCTGGCCCACCGCCAGGATCCCCGGCTGCACCTGGTGCTGGCGGGCGGCGGGCCTGAGGAGCCGGTCCTGCGGGAGCGTCTCGGAGCCGGCGCCACGTTCCTGGGCTGGCTGACCGGAAACGACCTGGCCCGCGCCTACGCGAGTGCCGATGTGTTCATGTTCGCCAGCCGGACGGACACGTTCGGTCAGGTGATCCTGGAGGCGCAGGCCAGCGGGCTGCCGGTGGTGGCGGTCGGTGAGGGGGGACCGAAGTCGCTTATCGAGTCCGGAGAGAGTGGACTGCTGACCGAACCGCGCCCCGAGGCCCTGGCCGAGGCCGTCCTGTCCGTGGTCCGCCAGTCCGGCCTGGCGGAGCGGCTCCGCCGCGGGGGCCTGGCGGCGGTGGCGGAGCGGACCTGGGGGTCCGCGCTCCAGCGCCTCGCCGATGGCTACGACACGGCGCTGGAGCGGCGCAACCGGGAGCTCGTCGAGCTCGCGGCGTGAGGATCAGTAGGGCAGGAAGCCGCCCGGGTCGAATCCGTAGCCGCCGTAGCCGTAGCCGCCGTCGCCGGCCTCGTAGCTGACCGAGAAATCAGTGCCGTTCGAGGACAGCGACGAGGGCTGCGCGCCGGCGGTGTTGGACGGGGCCGGTTGGCCGTAGCCGTAGTAGGAGTAGAGGTTGCTGCTGGACGGCGCCAGCGAGATGGCCTGGGTGGTCCAGGCGCTGATCGAGCCGGTACGCCCTCCTGACGTGGCGTACGCGTTGGTGAACTTGACCGACCCGAAATCCGCCAGCGGCAGGGGCGTGCAGCCCTGCATGCTGGACATGCACTGCGACGGGGCTTCCGCCACCCATTCGGCCGTCGAGGTGTCCGGGTTGGACATCTGGAGCGTCTTGCGCACCGATGCGCCCGTCGTCTGGTCGTCCAGGCTCAGCCGCACCGTCGTCCCGCTGACCGTCACGCGGGCGTAGGTCCGGTCGCCCGGGATGATCTTCATGTCCAGCCTGACCGGCGCCTTGGGCACCAGTTCGTACCAGGCGTAGTACTGGGCCGTCCCGTTGCCGGTGCAGTCGGACTGCGTGCCGATCTGCTCCAGCGCCGATGATGACTGGCCGCCCCCACCGAGTCCGACCCAGAACGCGGAGTAGGTGGGGCTCTGCGAGGTGCATCTGGCGGTCGGCTGAACCCAACCACCCGAGACGGCTGAGAAGTTGCTGGAGCCGTTGGTCACCTCGTACCCGCCCCAGTTCTCGCTAGACGCCTCCGTGGCCGCGGACGCCGCCGGGACGCCCGCCGCCAAAGCCGCGCAACAGGCGGCTGCCGCCGAAGTGAGGAGGAGCTTTCTGTTCATGGGACGAGGGTTTCGGGGCCACGTAAGCGGGGGCGGGGAGTTCGCGAAGAGGTCGATAGGAGTCCGCGAAGAGGTGGCTAAGCACAGGAGGCGCCAGCCCCACCTCGAACTTGACCGCTGTGAAGACCGGGCGCCTCGAGGCCTTCTCCGACGGCGTGATCGCCGTGGCCATCACGCTGCTGGTCCTGGATCTGCGCGTCCCCGCGCCGGGGCCGCATCACCCGGCGCTGGCCACCGGGCTCGGCCGTCAGTGGCCGAGCTACGTGGCCTACGTGGTGTCGTTCGCCACCATCGGGATCATCTGGATCAACCACCACGCCGTGATCCTGCGTCTGCGTCAGGTCGATTGGACGATCCTGGTGGTCAACCTGATGCTCCTGATGACGATCGCGATCCTGCCGTTTGCCACCAGCCTGATGGCCACCTATCTGACCCAGTCGAGCGGGGAGCATCTGGCCGCCGCGCTGTACGCGTGCTCGTTGCTGGTCATGTCGCTGGCCTTCGCCGCGTTCAACTGGCAGGTGCTGCTGCGCCGCCCGCACCTGCTGCACGATCACCTGGAACCGGCTCGCAGACGGGAGATCTTCACGCGCGCCGCCAGTGGCCTCGTGCCCTACGCCGTGGCCGCGGCGATCGCGCCGTTCTCGCCCTACGCCACGCTGGCCATCTGCGCGCTGGTGGCGCTGTTCTACGCGCTCCCGGTGTCGCGTCCCGAAGCATGACGGTCGCTCGGGAGCTGGCGGGACTGCTCGGCTCCGGCGCGGTGATCGACGGCGCCGACGCCCGCGCCCGCACCTATCTGTCCGACGCCACCGAGTGGCGCGCCATCCGGGGACAGGCCGATGCGATCGCCCTGCCGGCCACCGCGACGGATGCCGCCGGCGTGCTGCGCTGGTGCTACGAGCACGACGTCCCGCTGATTCCGCGTGGCGGCGGCAGCGGGTTTGCCGGTGGCGCCGTACCGCTCGACGGTGGAGTCGTCCTCAGTACTGAGCGGCTCGTGGGCCCGGTCCGGATCGATCCCGGCGAGTGGCGGGCAGAGGTCCCGGCGGGCACCGTCACCGCCCACCTGCATCGGCGCGCGCGAGAGAGCGGGCTGTTCTTCGGACCCGACCCGGGGGCCTCCGAGCAGTCGCTGCTCGGCGGCAACGTGGCCACCAACGCCGGCGGTCCGCACACCTTCAAGTACGGCGTGACCGGCCACTGGGTCACGGGCCTGGAGGTGGCGGTGGCTCCCGGCGAGCTGATCAGGCTCGGGGGCTCCATACGCAAGGACGTGGCCGGATACGACCTGCGCTCGCTGCTCATCGGCTCTGAGGGCACGCTCGGCGTCGTCACCTCGGCCTGGCTGCGGCTGATCCCTGCGCCCGAGGCGGCTCTGCCCGTGGCCGGGTTCTATCCCGATCTCGGCTCAGGCTGCCGAGCCGTGGCGAACGTGATGGGCAGCGGCCTGATCCCGGCAACCCTCGAGTTCCTCGACGCGGCCACGCTGGAGGCCTCGATCGGACCCCTGATCGGTGCGGTGCCGGAGCTGGCGGGCGGCACCGACGGAGCGCGCTTCCTGGTGATCAGCGAGGCGGACGGGCGCCAGGATGAGGCCGAGACCCTGAGGAGCGAGCTGGTGGAGGCGATGGGGGACGGCGCCGTCGGCGTTCATGCTCCCACCGCCCGGCGTGACGTCGACGCGCTCTGGCGCTGGCGGGGAGGTGTGTCGATGGCCGTTGCGGCACAGCGCGGTGGAAAGCTGAGCGAGGACATCGTGGTGCCGGTCGACCAGATCGAGGCGGCGCTCCGGGCGGTGCAGGAGATCGGCGCGCGGCACGATCTGCCCACCTGCTGCTGGGGCCACGCCGGCGATGGAAATCTCCACGCGACGTTCATGCTGGACCGTGGTGAGCTGGCGGATGTGGAGCGGGCCGAGGCGGCCAGCCAGGAGCTGTTCGATCTGGCCATCCGGCTGGGCGGCTCGGTCTCCGGCGAGCACGGGATCGGCCTGGTCAAGCGCGGGGCCCTCGAACGTCAATGGGACCCGGCCGCCGTGAGGCTTCACGAACAGGTCAAGCGCATGTTCGACCCCAAGGGTCTGCTCAACCCGGGCAAGAAGCTCGCCCGCTGAACCACCCGCCTATGAGCTGGTCAGCGACCCGTAGGCGTCCGGGCGGCGCGTGCTCAGGAAAGGGAACAGCTCGAGCCAATCCTGTCGCTGGTCCAGATCCAGATCGGCCACCAGGACCGCGGCCCGGTCGCGTGGCGCCTGGACCAGGATGCGTCCGTACGGGTCGGACATGAAGCTCGAGCCGTAGAAGGTGATCGGGCCCTCGGTGCCGATCCGGTTGACCGCCACCATGAACGTCCCGTTGGCCACGCCGTTGCCGACGATCACCTGCTGCCACAGAGGCTCGGTGTCGAACTCCGGGTGATCTGGCTCTGAGCCGATCGCCGTGGGATAGATGATCACCTCGGCACCGGCCAGCGAGTAGGCGCGGGCCAGCTCCGGGAACCACTGATCCCAGCAGGTCGGCAGCCCGAGCCGGGCCTCCCCGTCCGGGAGCGGCAGGGTGGCCAGGGGGAAGGGTTCACCCGCCGCGGGCCCCGGCCGGAAGTAGTGATCCTCGTAGTAGCCGGCGGTGACTGGGATATGAAGCTTGCGCGTACGCGTGACCAGGCGTCCGTCGGGGGCGACCAGGATCGCGGTGTTGTACCCCAACCCATCCTGCTGCCCGGCCTCCGGGTCGGCGCGCTCGAACAGCGACGCGTGCACGTAAACCCCGTGCTCCGCGGCGCAGCGGCGGGCAAACGAGATGGTCGGACCTGTCTCCAATTCCTCGGGCAGAGCGCCGACCGCCTGCGGTCCGTCGGGGGTGATCGCGAAGTACCGGGACAGCGTGAGCTCCTGCAGGCATACGACACGGGCGCCGGCGGCGGCCGCCATGGCGATTCCCCGGGCCAGCGCCGCCTGATGCTCCTCCGGGTCGGACCGCCAGCATTCCTGCACGGCTCCGATCCGCAAGGGAGAGCGGCCCGGCGTGCGCGTGCGGGCCGGCGAGGGCGGGATCTCGAAGGCCGTCAGCAGCTGCGGGTCGCTCAACTCTCCTCCTCCACGGTCACCTCGCTATTCATAGCGCGTCGGCACCTGCTGGGTGATGCAGTGCGGCCCGCCCCCGCCGTAGGCCAGGACGTTCCCGGGGACCGGCACGACCTCGCGGCCGGGGAACGCCTCGGCGACGATCGCCAGAGCCGCCTCGTCGGTGTCCGCGCCGGCGACGGGCACGATCACGCCGCCGTTGCACACGTAGAAGTTCAGGTACGAGGCGGCCACCGGCTCGCCGGCCACCTCCACATAGGGGAGGTGGGGAAACCTGATCACCCCGACCCCCGCCGCGGCGAGCCGCTCGGCGTTCTCCTGGCAGTTGGCGAAGTTCGGGTTGTCCTCGGTCACGGTCTGGAGCAGGACGCGGCCGTCCGGGGTGGGGACGGCGATCAGGTCAACATGGCCGTCGGTGTCGCGGTCCTCCAGCAGCCCCTGGTCCAGCCACACCAGGCGCTGCCCGGCCAGGTGATGGAGCAGCGCCGCCTCGATCTCCGCGCGGGACAGATGGGCGTTGCGGTTCGGGTTCAGCAGGCACTGCTCGGTGGTGAATATCGTGCCCGCCCCGTCGCTGTGGACCGAACCGCCCTCCAGCACGAGCGGAGCTTCACGGACCTCGTCGCCCAGCTCCTCGGCGATCAGCCGGCCCACCTCTGCGTCGCGATCCCAAGGGGAGAACTTTTCGCCCCAGGCGTTGAAGCCGAAGTGCACGGCGACCCGCTCGTCGTGTTCGCCGTCGCGGACGTAGATCGGTCCGCAGTCCCGCAGCCACGAGTCGTCCAGGGGCAGCTCGGCGATCTCCACGGCCGCGGTGCAGGCGGCCCGCGCCGCCGCCGCCTCCCGGCCGGGATTGGCGATCATCGTCACCGGCTCAAATTGCCCGATCGCGTTGGCCACTTCGGTGTAATCCCGCTGCGCCTGTGCGAGCGTCTCGCCCCACAGCTCGACCCGGCAGGGCCAGCCCATCAGGGTTCTTTCGTGGGTTTCCCATTCGGCGGGCCAGCGCACGCCCGGAGGCTAACCCGTCGTGTTGCGAATTGTTAGGGCCCATGCTCCACGGAGCAGCGGCCCTGCTCGGGGGTTAGATTGTCGGGCCTGACCCCCAAACCCAGGAGGAGGAAGATTCATGGGGAAACACACGCGAACGGCCCTGTTGCTGGCCGTTGCGCTCGTGGCGGCCCTCGTTGTTGCCGCCTGCGGCTCGTCGAACTCCGGCGGCTCGAACTCCACTTCGTCATCGACGACCCCGAGCTCCGGCGGCAAGCAGGGCGGCACCGTCACCATCGATTCGGGTACGGCCCCGCTGTCGGCCGACCAGGGTCTTGACTTCACGACCCAGGGCACCGAGCTCTACTCGGTCGTCAACACGCCACTGCTGACCTTCCGCCGCGGCGTCCAGGGCACGGCCGGTGCGCAGATCCTGCCGGCGCTGGCCAAGAGCCTGCCCAAGATCACCGATGGCGGCAAGACGCTCACCTTCCAGCTGCGGCCAGGCCTGAAGTACTCCAACGGCACGCCGATCAAGGCGAGCGATGTGACCTACGCCCTCGAGCGGGACCTGAAGATACCGTGGCAGGCCGCCTCGTTCATCAGCGGCTACGTGGTTGGGGCCGACGCCTACGCGAAGGGCAAGTCAAAGACGATCTCCGGCATCACGACGAACAACTCGACCGGAACCATCGCGGTTCACCTGGTCGCGCCGTTCGCCCCGATGGTGGACATCTTCGCCCTGGCCGGAACGGCTCCGGTGCCGAGCACCACGGGGATGAAGAACCTCGCCTCCAAAGGCACGCTCGGTGACGGTCCCTACAAGTGGGGCACGATCAACCCGTCGCACTCGTACACGCTGGTGAAGAACCCCAACTTCAGCGGTGTGGCGAACGTCCCGTCAGGCCATGCGAACACGATCGTCTACAACGTCAACGACAACGTCCTGGCCAACGCCGAGCAGGTGCTGAACAACCAGGCGGATGTGTTCGACGCTGGCGACACCCTGCCGCCGTCGATCCTGCAGCAGGTCAAGACGCAGGCGGCGAGCCGGTTCCAGGCGATCCCGACGAACTCGAGCTACTACTGGTTCTTCAACGTTCAGAAGAAGCCGTTCAACAACCTGTACGCGCGGGAAGCCGTGCTGGCGGCGCTCGACGATCGGGCCCTGTCCCGTCTGGACAGCGGCTTCCTCACGCCGGACTGCCACCTGATCCCGCCGGGCATCCTCGGGCACTCCAGCCCGTCGAGCTGCCCCTACCACAACCCGGACGGGCCGCCCAACCTGACGGAGGCCAAGTCGCTCATGCAGAAGTCGGGCATGATCGGCCAGCCGGTCACCGTGTGGGGCGAGGAGCGCAGCCCGCGCAAGCAATGGACCGACTACTACACGCAGGTCCTGAACCAGATTGGGTTCAAGGCCACGGAGAAGATCATCAACTCCAGCGTGTACTTCACGACACTCGGCGCTCCCGCCTCCAAGCCGCAGACCGGCTTCGGTGACTGGGTGCAGGATTTCCCGAACCCATGGGACTTCATGCAGCTGTTCGCGGGCAACGCGGGCTCGTCGCTGAACTACGGGTACGTCAACGACCCGCACTACAACACCACGCTGGTGAAGCTCTACGAGCAGTCGCCCGACAAGGTGGCCAGCCAGTGGCAGGCGCTTGACCAGTACTCGGTCAACCACGCCTACTACGCGGTCTACGGCCACCAGGATTTCCCGAAGTTCTTCTCCGATCAGATGAACTTCAATGCGGGAGTGCTGTCGGTTGAGTACCAGTTGGACCTCACGAGCCTCGAGCTCAAATAGGTAACGCGCTACGCCGGGAGGACGTTCAGCGTCCTCCCGGCACGGCGCTCGCAAGTGCAGGTATAAGCTGCGACCCAAGTCATGTCCGTAGACCCGTCTCTACGCTCCGCGCCCGAGCCGCTTGACCCCGGCCTCACCGGTGGAGCGGTCGAGCCGGGCGAAGCTCCGCCCGGCGCGGCAGCGGGCGAGACCACCGCGGTCGGACCGTGGAGGCTCGCGGGACGCCGCCTGCGCCGCAACAAGGTGTCACTGGTATTCGCCGCGATGTTCGTCGTGTTGGTTGCCATGTGCCTGCTGGCGCCGGTCTACTCCCAGGACATCGCCCACATCGGTCCCAACGTGGGCAATGCCACCGGCACGATCAAGGTGGGCGGCAAGTCGGAGAACATCCTTTCCCTGTCCGGCCTGCCGATCGGCCCGACCTGGAGCAGCCGTTACTTCTTCGGCGCCGACACGGAAGGTCGGGACCTGGCCGTACGGCTGCTGTACGGCGGCCGCACCTCCCTGGAGATCGGCGCCATCGCCACGATCATCATCATGGTCTTCGGAACGCTCATCGGCCTGCTCACCGGCTATTTCCGGGGCTGGGTCGACGCCATCCTGCGCCCGGTCATGGAGCTGATCTGGTCCTTCCCCGTGGTCATCCTGGGCGTCGCGCTCGGCACCGCGCTGGCCCTCGGCGGCATCGGGCCGATCCACGGGAACTCGATCCTCATCCCCTCGTTCATTATCGGGGTCATCTACATCCCCTACCTGGGCAAGCCGATCCGCGGCGAGGTTCTGCGCCTGCGCGAGCAGGACTTCGTGGAAGCGGCGCGCGTTCAGGGCATGGGACCGTGGCGGATCATGCTCAGCGAGATCCTGCCCAACGCGGCCTCGACGATCATCGTGTTCCTGCCGCTGATGCTGGCCTACTCGATCCTGCTCGAGGCCTACCTGTCCTTCCTCGGCGCCGGCGTACAGTCCCCCAACGCCTCTTGGGGGACGCTCATCTCGGACGGCCTGTCCTACATCGACTCGACGCCCCGCCTGTCGCTGATCCCCGGGTTGATGCTGGTGCTGACCGTGCTCAGCATCAACGTGCTGGGAGACGGAGTGCGTGACGCCCTTGACCCCCGCTCGCAGGTGCGGATCAAGTCCTGATGGCTCGCTTCGTGGCCCGCCGGATGCTGTCGGCCATCGCGCTCCTGTTCGCGACCTCGGTCGTCGTGTTCGCCATCTTCGAGGTGATTCCGTCCTACAACCCGGCCCGCGCGATCGCGGGACGCAACGCCAACCCGACGACCGTTCAGGAGGTGTCGAAGAGGTTCGGCTTCGACAAGCCGTTCTACGTCCAGTACGCCAACACGATGAAGCTGATCTTCACCGGTCAGGTGATCGACTACCAGGACGACCTGAACGTCGTCAGTCAGTTCAAGCAGCGGTTCGGCGCCACGCTGTCGCTGGTGATCCCCGCTGGCCTGCTCTGGCTGCTCACCTCAATCCTGCTGGGATCGATCAGCGCGCTGCGAGCCGGGAGGATCGCCGACCGGACTCTGATGGTGCTGGCCATCCTCGGTGTGTCGATACCCGTGTTCCTGCTCGCGGAGGTGCTGCTCTACCTGCTCGCCTTCAAGACCTCGGTGTTCCCCAACACCGGGTACGTGGGGATCACAGCGAGTCCGACCCAGTGGGCCTACCACCTGATCCTGCCCTGGTTCTCGATTGCCGTCCTGTCGGTGGGCTTCTACTCCCGCGTGCTGCGCTCGAACCTGCTGGACACGGTCAACCAGGACTTCGTCCGCACGGCCCGGGCCAAGGGACTGCCGGCCCGGCAGGTGTTCGTGCGCCATGTCCTGCGCAACTCGCTGATGCCGATCATCACGATCTTCGGGCTTGACTTCGCGACGCTGCTGGGCGGCGCCGCGCTGGTCACCGAGGCGGTGTTCAACATCCCCGGCGTCGGCCAGTACGAGGCTCAGGCAATCGGCCAGCTCGATGTGCCGCCGATACTCGTGGGAGCGATGTTCACCGCCTTCTTCGTCGTCCTGTTCGGAGCTCTGGCCGACATCCTGTACGCCTTCCTCGATCCCCGGATCCGGCTGAGCTGATGGCTGAACGATTGCTCGAGGTGGAGAGCCTGGCGGTCTCCTTCGCCACCGAGGACGGCCTGGTGCGGGCGGTCGATGACGTCTCATTCACCGTCGACCGGGGCGAGGTGGTGGCGATCGTCGGTGAGTCGGGGTCCGGCAAGTCGGTCAGCGTGATGACCCTGATGGGCCTGACCCGCGGCCCCAACTCCCGCTTCGGCGGCGCGGCGCGCCTGCTCGGCCGGGAGCTGATCAGCGCGCCCGAGCGCGAGCTGGAGCGGATCCGCGGCAAGGAGATCGCGATGATCTTCCAGGACCCGATCTCCTCGCTCAGCCCGGTGCACCGGATCGGCGACCAGATCGTGGAACAGATCCGGGCTCATGAGGACGTCTCCAAGGCGGCTGCGTTCGACCGGGCGGTGGAGCTCATGGAGCGCGTCGGCATTCCCCGTGCCGCCGACCGGGCCCGGGCCTACCCGCACGAGTTCTCCGGCGGGATGCGCCAGCGCGCGATGATCGCCATGGCCCTGTCGCTGGACCCCAGTGTGCTGATCGCCGACGAGCCGACGACGGCGCTCGACGTGACGATCCAGGCGCAGATCCTGGAGGAGATCAAGGAGCTCAGTGGCTCGGGCAAAAGCGGCGTCATCTTCGTGACCCACGACCTCGGTGTCGTGGCCGACATCGCCGACCGGGTGATCGTCATGTACGGCGGCCGGGTGGTCGAGCAGGGCACGCTCGACGAGATCTTCTACGACCCCCAGCACCCCTACACGTGGGGGCTGCTCGGGTCGATCACGCGGATGGACCGCGAGCCGCCCCACCGCCTCCCCTCCATCCCCGGTCTGCCGCCCTCGCTGGTCAATCCTCCGGAGGGCTGCCACTTCCGGCCGCGCTGCCCGCACGAGTTCGATCAGTGCGCCAAGGTGCCCGGGCTGGAGGGCCGGGCGGAGGCGGCCTCCGAGCACAAGGATCGCTGCTGGCTGACCGTGGAGGAGAAGCGCAAGCGGCGCATCGTGGGGGACCAGATCGGCCTGGCCCGGGAGACGGTGATCGGATGAGCGCCGAGGAAGAGCCGCAGCGCGACCCCGCCAGCGGCGAGCGCGAGCCACAGCGGGATCCGGCGAAGAACGGCAAGTCGCTGATCTCGGCCGAGCACCTGAAGCTGTACTTCCCGGTCAAATCGGGCGTGATCGTCGACCGCACGATCGCCCACGTGCATGCCGTGGACGACGTTTCGCTCTCGCTGAGCGAAGGCCACACGCTCGGCATAGTGGGGGAGTCCGGATGCGGTAAGAGCACGCTGGCGCGGTGCATGGTCCGGCTCCTGGAGCCGACCGAGGGCAGCCTGCGCTTCCGCGACCGGGACATCACGCATCTCGGACGCCGGCAGCTGACCTCGTTCCGGACCGAGGTGCAGCTCGTCTTCCAGGACCCGGTCTCATCGCTGAATCCGCGTAAGCGCGTCGGTCAGATCGTCGGCACGCCCCTGCGCCTGCACGGAACCGCCCGGGACAAGGCCTCGGCCCGCGTCCGCGAGCTGCTTGACCGGGTCGGACTCAACCCCGAGCACGTGAACCGGTTCCCGCACGAGTTCTCCGGCGGCCAGCGCCAGCGCATCGGCATCGCCCGGGCCCTGGCTCTGGACCCCCGCCTGATCGTCCTCGACGAGCCCGTGTCCGCGCTGGATGTCTCGATCCAGGCGCAGGTGATCAACCTGCTGGACGATCTCCAGGACGACTTCGGGCTGTCGTACGTGTTCATCGCCCACGACCTGTCGGTGGTGCGCCACGTGTCCGACTGGATCGCCGTGATGTACCTGGGCAAGATCGTGGAGCTCTCGCCCGCCCGCGAGTTGTACGACAAGCCGATTCATCCGTACACCGAGGCGCTCCTGGGCGCGATCCCGATTCCCGACCCCAAGGAGAACCGGGCCCGGGAGCGCCTAGTGGTCGGAGGGGAGCCGCCCAGCCCCATCAACCCGCCGTCGGCCTGCCGCTTCCACACTCGTTGCCCGCGGGCCACCGACGTCTGCCGCACGGTCGAGCCACCGCTGGCCGAGTATGCGCGCGGTCATGTCGCGGCCTGCCACCATCCGCTGAGCGTCAGCGAGGACGAGGTGAGCCGCGCCACCCGCTCATCTCTCAGCCCCCTCAGCTCGGGGAGGCTTCTGCCCAATGGGCAGGAGGCGCCGGAAGGATCCGAGGCCGCTGCCTGAGCGCCTCGCCGCGCCGACGCTGCTGGCTGCCTGTGTTCTGGTCGCCGGCTGCGGGTCAGCCAATCACCCGCGGGTACCGGCCGCCCAGCGGTTGTGCGCCAGGACCGGGGCCGCCGCCGCCGGGGCGCTGCGCGGCCGGATTCGCGTGCGCATCCCGAGCACTGATCCGTCCGATATCCAATGCCGGCTGACGGGCGGCGGCATGGTGCTGGCCGTCGAGGCGCAGACCTCCGACCAGGCGTGGGTGGAGTTCGACACCACGCAGGTTCACTTCGCTCAGGTGTTCGGCCCATCCTCCATCCACAACAAGGCGGAGATTCCGCAGAACGTGACCGGCGTCGGTCCGCAGGCGTTCTGGGTCCCGGCGCCGCGCGAGCTGGTGACGACCAACGCGCAGGAGGGAAGCACCGGTACCTACGTGACCGTGACGGTGACCCATCACCGACGGGGTGCGGCGCCGAGCCTCCGCACCGCCTCGGCCGTAGCCCGGGCTGCTCTCGCGGGCTCTCCTGCCGCCAAATGAGCGCGCGCCCAGGTGACCAACCGGAGCCTCTGGCGGTTCTTCTGCTGCCGGCGGCGCTGGAGCAGTTCGAGCTCGCCGAACATGCCCGCGAGCTGCTCACGATTCCCCGAGTGATCGCCCTTGAGCCCTCGCGCCACCGCACCCCGCGCCTGCTCCGTGATGCGGTGCCGGTGCGCCAGGCCCGCCGGCTGCGCTTCCCGGGCCGCCCGACGGTGCTTGTCCTCTACCACCCAGACCAGTACCGCCTGGGTCGCGCCCTGCTGGCCCGCTATGAGGGCGCCGAGCTGTGGTACGTCCGGCGCGACCCGGATCAGCTCGGCTCCGCCGCCTCGGCCGAGGAGCTGCGAGAGCTGGACGAACTCGCCTGCGAGCGGGCGACGCCGGAGCGGACGCTGTCCTCCGGGCTGGACTCGGCGATCGCGGGTTCCGCTCTGCGCGTTCATCTGCAGGAGCTGGGGATCATCTCGCCGCGCCCGTTTGTCCCGGGTGAACCCGCCGAACGCCCCTCCCGCTAGCCTCCGGCGGACCGATGGGCCCAAGGGAGTCGCCAAAGGTGAGCCAGACGGCGCTGCACGACCTGCACGATCAGCTGCGCAGCGATCCGCCGAGCGCTCTGCTCGCGCTGGCCGAAGAGGACCTTCACCACCTGGCCGAGGCGATCCGCAGCGCTCGCGCCCGGCAGGCGGCTGCGCTCGAGCAAGCCGCGGATCAGGGCTGGAGCTACGTCCCGCGCCTGCTGCGCGGGCCGATCCGGCGGATCGTCGGATGAGCGTCAGCCGCCAGAGCATCGAGACTCGGGCCGAGCTGCTCAAGCTGGCGCGGCTGCTCGGTCGGGTGCCCGACGAGCTCGCCTACCTCGAGGCGGTCAGCGTCCTGGAGCTCCGCCAGCTGCGCGAGCAGGTCACCGAAACGCTGTTCGACTCACATCAGGGTGCTCTGAACCGGTTGGCCTCGGCCAGCCGGCTGCTGCCCGTCGGCGTGGTGGCCCAGATCGGGGAGAAGGTGTTCGGGCCGCTGCTCTCGGCGCGCATCACCGGCCTACTGGATCCGGATCGGGCGGTCGATGTCGGTTCCCGGCTGCCGGACAGCTTCCTGGCCGACGTGGCCGTCGAGCTCGACCCGCGCCGGGCCAGCGCAGTGCTCGCGCGGATCCCGGCCGACCAGATCGCGGCGATCACCCGGGAGCTGCTGGCCCGCGGGGAGTTCGTGACGATGGGCCGGTTCGTGGGCCACCTGCCGGATGAATCGCTACAGGCAGCTGTTGACGTATCCGGCCCAGACGATCTGCTCCAGGTGGCCCTGGTTCTGGAGAACAGGGAACGGCTGGGCGATCTTCTGGAGATGGTGGGACCGGAGCGAACTGACCAGATCCTGGAGGCCGCCGACCGGGCGGAGCTGGGACCCGAGGCGCGGGAGCTTCTGGAGCAGGCGGCGGGCGGCCCCTGAACCATCGTTTGGAGATGAAACTGCCGCGGTGACGGGTGGACGGGCGGTTCGACCTGTCTGAGCGCGCAAAACGGACGCACGCCCGGCGATTTGCGCGCCCGAACATGAAAAACCTGTCTGGGCGAGCAAATCGGCGCATGTCTGCACGGTTTGCGCGCTGGAACAGGTCCGAAATCCGGTCTAACGGCCGCTCTTTCCTTCATTGCGCCGTTTCCGTGATCCGTCCCGCCTCGGAGGAGACGATCGGACGCCCACGGCCCCCGATCGACCGCTAAGCAGCCACCTGTTCGCGCTCGCTCGCGCGCTCGGGCGCCACCATCTCGGGCGTCTCGCCGTAGCGGTACATGCCACCGCGCATCAAAGAGGCGGCGGCCGCCACCAGGCAGGCGATGATCGCGAACGCGAACGCCAGATGCAGGCCGCTGCGGAACGGGCCGGAGATCAGCTGGGGGAAGAAGGACCGGCCGGTGAGCACGGCCTGGTTGTGCGCCGACAGAGCGGCCAGCACGTGGTGGCCGGCCAGGTTCTGGATCGGGTTGTAGCCCAGGAAGGCGGCGAACAGAATCGACACGGGCGGGGCCTGGCTGATCACGTGCGCGGCGCTCCGGGCCACCCCGTGGGCCTCCAGCCCGGTCGACAGCGTATGGGGCAGGCTGCTGGCCAGGCCGGCGATCATCAGCGAGAAGAACACGCCGACCGACAGCACCTGCGCGGAGTTCTGGAACGTCTGGTTCATGCCGCCACCGACGCCGCGCTCGCCCGGGGGCAGGCTGTTCATCACGGCGGCCCGGTTGGGGGAGGAGAACATCCCCATGCAGATCCCGTTGAACAGCAGGACGGCGGCGAACTGGGGGTAGGAGAAGTCCGTGGGCAGCAGCCACAGCAGCACGAAGCTGACGGCGGCGCCCACCATCCCGCCCGTGGCGAAGAACCGGGCGCCGAAGCGGTCCGACAGATAGCCCGAGGTGGGGCCGGAGATGAGCATCCCCAGCGTCAGCGGGAGCATGTAGAGGCCGGCTCTGAGCGGTGTCTGGGTGAAGTCGACGCCGTGCTGGGGCAGCCAGATGCCCTGGAGCCAGATGATCAGCATGAACATCAGCCCGCCGCGCGCGACCGCCGACAGGAATGTGGACAGTGTGCCGAACGTGAACGCGCGGATCTTCAGCAGGGGCAGGCGGAACATCGGGTCAGCGGTCCGGCGCTCGACGATCACGAACACGACCAGGCAGGCCAGGCCGGAGCCCAGCAGGGCCAGCACGCGGGGGCTGGCCCACCCCATCGAGTGGCCCGCCCACGGGCGGATGCCGTAGGTGATGGAGACCATGATCAGGATCAGCCCGAGGGCAAAGGTGACGTTGCCGGGCCAGTCGATCCGGGCCTGGCGCGGCTCGCTGAGCTCGCGCAGCTTGAGGTAGGCCCACACGGTTCCGAACAGCCCCACCGGCACGGAGATGAGGAACACCAGCCGCCAGTTGATCGGCGCCAGGAGGCCGCCCAGCACCAGGCCGACGAACATGCCGCTGACCCCGACGATGTTGTTGATGCCCAGCGCCATGCCCCGCTGGTTGGAGGGGAACGCGTCGGTCAGGATGGCCGCGGAATTGGCCAGCAGGAAGGCTCCGCCAACTCCCTGGACCAGGCGCAGGACGATCAGATAGATGGCTCCGGCCGCCCCGGTCATCCAGTCGATCGTCAGGAGCAGCGACGCCACCGTGTAGATGACGAAGCCCAGGTTGTAGATCTTGACCCGCCCGAACATGTCCCCGAGCCGGCCCAGGCTGACGATCAGCACGCTGGAGACGATCAGGTATCCGAGCACCATCCACAGCAGGTAGAAGCTGTTTCCGGACTCCAGCGGGTTCAGCTTGATGCCGCGGAAGATGTCCGGCATGGCGATCAGCGTGATCGAGGCGTCCAGCGTGGCCAGCAGCACGCCGAGGGTGACGTTGGACAGCGCGATCCACTTGTAACGGTCGCTGACGCCGGCGGCGCGCCCCTTCTCGCTGATGCCGTCTGAGGGCATGCCACTGATGTTACCCAGGTAACCTTCATATTTCGCGGACCGAGGTCCGGAGGGCGTTTTGGCCGTTCAGAGGGCCGTCCGGGTCCTATAGTCCGCGGCGATGGCGGGCACCGTCGAAGTGACACCCCTGGCCAGCGAGCTGCGCCTGGTGCTGGGCCGGCTCCTGCGGCGGCTTCGGGCCGAGCATCGTGTGCCGCTCACCCAGGCTGCCGTGCTCGGTCGCCTGGACCGGGACGGCACGCAGAGCATCGGTGATCTGGCCGCGGCCGAGCAGGTGCGCCCGCAGTCGATGAGCCAGACCCTGGCCGAGCTGGAGGCCGACGGCCTGGTCCGGCGGCTGCCGGACGCCAGCGACGGCCGGCGGATCCTGGTGGAGCTGACCCATCAGGGCAGCGCGACGCTGGCTCAGGACCGGGCCCTGCGCGAGGGGTGGCTGGCCGGCACGCTGGCCGAGCACTTCTCCGAACCGGAGCTGCGCGTGCTCGAGCAGGCCGTGGGGCTGCTGCGGCGCCTCAGCGAGCTTTAGGGCTGCTCCTAGAGCGTCAGGACACCGGAACGGTCAGCAGCGCCGCGCTGGCCTGAGGGACCCGGACCAGGTAGGCCCCCCGGGTTCGCCGTACCAGGATCCGCCGGGCCGGTGCCAGAACGCCGGTGCGGCTGAAGTGGGCGAACCGCTGCCCGCCCAGTGACACCCCACCGGTCGCCGGCAGTCCGGGACCGGTCAGGCGCTGCAGGGCGGCCGGTCCGTCGGCTCCGCTCGCTGCGACCCGAACCACATGCGAGCGCCGAGGACTGGCGTTGATCAGCACGACCCGGATCGCTGGCCCTGGCCCGCCCGTGGCCCACACCCGGATCTGCGGCGACCCGATCGTCGTGGTCCCGAGCAACCGGGAACCAGCAGGGGCCCCCCGGTCGAACATCAGCAGGCCGTAGTACTCGGGCGCGACGGTGGCCGACCACCGTCCGGCCGTCCGGTGCACGGTGAACAGCCGGTAGGCGGCTGAGGGCAGGGTATGGACGTTGACGCCGGTCACGCCCTGACGGGCCATGGCGAACAGGGTGTCCAGCACCCACAGCGCCGAGGCGAACGCATTGCTGATCCCCACCTTGCCGCTGCAGGCCACCGAGTTCAGCTCGTCGACGCGGAACACGTCACCGTGCACCGCTGCGGCCTGGGCAAAGCCGCGGTCGCCGGCGGCCAGCCCGCGGGACGAGGAGGTCTTCATCAGGTTGGCGATCGTCGGGTACATCGGGGAGCTCCGCGGCGTGAAGCAGCGGTTCAGCGGATAGCTGTGAAACGTCACCGTGGTCAGCCGGGGCTGGCCGGCCAGGAGCGGCTCCAATACCTGATTCATGAACTTGGGCGCACCGAGGGCCGGCCCCGCCAGCGGTACGGACTGAGGAAGCGCCGACGCGACCGCACCGAACTCGTCCAGGTACTGGGTCGCGTCCCATCCCGGCGGCCGGCCGTACACCTTCACGCCGGCCGGGGTCTCATACCAGTACAGGCTGGAGTAGAGATTCGCCTCGTTTCCGACCTCCAGCGCCTGGACCGAGGCGCGGCCGATGCCGCTCAGCAGCGCCTGCGCCTCCACGCTCGAGAGGCGAGGGCTGTCGGCCTCCAGGTTGATGCCCAGGATCATCCGGGCGTGGATCGCCTCAGCCAGCGTCCGCAGGCTGGCCAGCCAGGCGGGCGTGATGCGGAACGAATGCAGGTCGGGATCGCGCAGGCCGGGCGCCGGATACCAGGCGTGGTCGGTGCTGTCGCCGCCGATCCGCACGACCGGCGCCGCCCCCGGGGCCATCCCGGCCAGCAATTGCTGGACCGCCACGTCCGGGTCCGAGGCGGGCCCGGCCACCACCGCCGCCGACTGGTACTCCATCGAGATGCCGACGAAACCCGGTGGGATCGCCCGAACCCCGCTCACCGGAGCTCCGACCTGCACCGTCACGTCGGGCTTCGGTGGCGTGCCGGCGCCGCAGCCGGCCAGCAGCGCGGCGGCGAGCAGCGCCACGGGCGCGAGCCTCCCGAAGATCACGAACCGCACGGATTCGCAAGAGTACCCAGCGTGATCGAGGTGCCCACCGCGCACGGCCCGGCCCGGGTGGAGCTGCATCCGGCCCCGGAGGCTCAGCACGCGCTGGTGCTGGGGCACGGTGCCGGCGGGGGTATCGGCGCCGGGGATCTCGTGGCTGCCCGTGATGCCGCGCTGGGGCTTGGCATCACGGTGGCGCTCATTGAGCAGCCATATCGAGTGGCCGGGCGGCGATCTCCGGCCCCGGCGGCTCAGCTGGATGGGGCCTGGCTGGCGGTCACCGCGTGGCTGCGCGAGGAGCTCGACGGGCCGGCCCTGATCTGTGGTGGACGGTCCTCGGGCGCCCGCGTGGCCTGCCGGACCGCCGCGCAGGCCGGGGCGGTGGCCGTCGTCTGCCTGGCCTTTCCTGTGCATCCACCCGGGCGGCCCGAGAAGACGCGGCTCGCCGAGCTCGACGGCGTCGAGGTCCCGACGCTGGTCGTCCAGGGTGAGCGCGACCCGTTCGGGATGCCGCCTGATGGAGCGGGCCGGACCGTGGTCGTGGTGCCGGGCAACCACTCGCTGCGCAGCACTGCCCGGGTCCGGGAGGCGGTCGGCGACTGGCTCGGGCACCTGCCCCGCTGACGAGCCCCGCGGCCCCGAGGCCGCCGCACTCCAAGGCGGCGGCGGAGCAGACCTAGTGCTTTGCCGGGCCCAGCCAGTGCAGAGCCTCCAGCGCCAGACCCACCTCGAGGCCGTGGTCCTCCAGGGACACCGGCAGCAGGCGGCGGGCGCGGTCGAGCCGGCCGAGCACGGTGTTGCGATGGGTGAACAGCGCGCGCGCTGCCCGGGAGGCGCTGAACCGCTCACGCACGAACACACGCAGGGTCTGGGCGAGCACGGGGTCCGCCTCCACCAGCGCCCCGAGCGTCATGCTGAGGAACTCGCCCACTCGCTCCTCGTCCTGGGCGACCAGGTCGATCAGCTGCACGTCCGCGAACACCGCCACCTGCAGCGGAGCCGGCATCCGGCGCATCAGGCGCTGGGTGCTGAGTGCGTTCAGATGGCTGCGGCGAAAGCCGTCCAGCCCGCCGTCTGTGGTGCCGATCGCGGCCCGCACGCCCGGGGAGCTCGGCCGCCCGCAGGCCGTCGAGGTCGGGTGGCTCGGGCGTGGTCAGCCATACCCACAGGGCATCGGCGGTGGGCGCCACGGTGAGGCCGGACGGGCTGGCGGCGCGGTGGCGGAGCGCCTCGGCGGCGGCCTCCAGCTCGCCAGGATCGCGCGGCCCCATCCGGTCGCTCCACACGATTGCGGCCGTGTGCCGGCCGGACAGCTCGTAGCGCAGGCGCCCGCTGGCCCGGGCGGACGTGATCGGGGCGTGCTCCAGGATGAGATTGATCACCTCGAGGCGCTCGGTGTGGGTGCGGCTGACCAGCTGGGCCCGCTCCTGGTCCATGGCGGCGTGAATCACGGCCAGCGTGTCGTCGACGAACGTGAAGATCGAGCGCGCTGTGATGTCGAGCATCTCGCTAAGCACCGCCGGATCCGAGCAGACCGAGAACGCGGTCTGCATCCACCGGCGCCAGGCCACGTTCTGGCCCAGCCGGTAGGCCTCAAGCGACGTGTCGTCGAGGCCGCGGCGGACAAGCTCGCGACCGATCTCCAGCGTCTCGTCGGTCTCGATCGGCCGCACTCGCGCACCGGGATCCCGGAGGTTGGCCGCGCCCCAGTGGGCCAGATTGGCCCGGTTGGACGTGCGGATGGCGGCGGTCACCTGCTCGTCCAGGATTGCCTGGGCGGGCTGGCGGGCCAGGACCGCCGCGTCCACCTCGCCAAACACCTCCTCGGGGCGGCTGAGCAGCTGCGCCGTGGTGTCCCGGATCAGCTCGGCTACGGCGGGAGACGGCGACGGCCAGTCTGTCGGAGGGGCCATGGGGCGGGACCCTACCGCACTGATGTGCAGAGTGCACAGTCTCAGGTCACGACCTTAGGCGGAATGCCGTTTTGGATCGCGGTGATTTCGGCCATCCTCGTGCTAGACATGAAAGAGCCCGTGCCACAGCACTTCGACGTCCTGATAATCGGTGCCGGCCTGTCAGGGATCGGCTCCGCCGCCCACCTGGAGACCGAGCTCCCCGGCAAGACGTACGCGATCCTCGAGGCCCGCGACGGCATCGGGGGGACCTGGGACCTGTTCCGCTACCCGGGCATCCGCTCGGACTCCGACATGTTCACGCTCGGCTACTCGTTCAAGCGGTGGGACGCCGCCAGGGCGATCGCCGACGGCCCGTCGATACGCGCCTATATCCGGGAGACGGCCGCCGAGTACGGGATCGAGCGGCACATTCGCTACGGCCACCGGGTGGTGCGGGCGCAGTGGGACTCCGGTGATGCGCTGTGGACGGTGGAGGCCGAAACCAGGTCCGGGCGTGTCTCGCTGACCGCGAGGTTCATCCACTGGTGCAGCGGCTACTACAACTACGACGAGGGCTTCAGTCCCGCATTCCCGGGGGCTGAGTCGTTCAGCGGCCAGATCGTCCATCCGCAGCACTGGCCGGAGGAGCTCGACTACTCGGGTAAGCGGGTGGTGGTGATCGGCAGCGGCGCCACCGCGGTCACGCTGATTCCGGCCATGGCGCGCGATGCCGCGCACGTGACGATGCTCCAGCGCTCGCCCAGCTACATCGTCTCGCTGCCGGGGGAGGATCCGGTGGTGGACTGGGCGATCCGGCACCTGCCCCGGAAGCTGGCCTGGCAGATCGCGCGCTGGAAGGCCATCTCGCTGACCACGCTCAGCTACCAGGTGAGCCGCCGCCGGCCGGAGCTGCTCAAGGCGATCTTGCGCCGCTGGCTGGAGCGCGAGCTGCCGGAGGGCTACGACCTCGACCGGGACTTCAAGCCCCGGTACAACCCATGGGACCAGCGTCTGTGCGTGGTCCCGGACGGCGACCTGTTCCAGGCGATCCGGTCCGGGCGGGCCGACGTGGTCACCGACGCGATCGAGACATTCACCGAGCGCGGGATTCGCCTGGCGTCGGGCGGAGAGCTCGAGGCGGACGTGATCGTCACCGCTACGGGGCTGAACCTCCAGCTGCTGGGCGGCGCCAGCCTGGTGGTGGACGGTCACGAGGTGCAGTTCGCAGACACGGTGGCCTACAAGGGCATGATGTTCAGCGGCGTGCCCAACGCGGCGCTGTCGATCGGCTACACCAACGCCTCCTGGACGCTCAAGTGCGATCTGATCTGCGAGTACGTGTGCCGGCTGCTGAGCTTCATGGATGAGCGCGGGTACGCGTACTGCGTGCCGGTGGCCCCGCCCGAGGGCGAGCCGCTGGAGCCGCTGATCGACTTCAGCTCGGGCTATGTCCAGCGGTCGATCGCCACCCTGCCCAAGCAGGGGACGCGGCTGCCCTGGCGCCTGAACCAGAACTACTTCAAGGACATCCGGCTGTTCCGCCGGGCACCGCTCCAGGACGAGGGCATGCGCTTCGTCCGCCAGGCGGACGCCGCCGCAGGCAAGCCGGCCGGCGAGGCGCTGGCTGCGTGAGCCGGATCCCCTGGCCGGTGCGCAGCGTGGCGGCCGGCGCGGCGGGTACGGCGGCGCTGAGCGCCTCGTATGTGATCGAGCGCCGGGTCCGGCGGACTCGGCAGGCTGACTACGACGACAGCCTGGTGCCGGGCGGGATCGTCTGCAGCATCCTGCATCTGCATCAGGTCACCCGGCGCTTCGAGTATGAGGCGGGGATGGGGCTGCGGTGGTGCTACGGGTCCGGGTTCGGGCTGCTGCACGGCTGGCTGCGGCGGCGCGTCGGCGAGCCCTGGGCGAGCGCCGGATTCGGAGGCGTCCTGCTGACGATGACGTTCACGATGTTCCCGCTGCTCGGGCACACGCCGCCGCCGTCGCGCTGGCCGCGCGGCTACGTGACCAGCGAGCTGTTGACCCACGCTGCGTACGTGGGCACGGTGGCGCTGGTGGACGATCGGCTTCGTCAGGACTGACGCGCGCTGGGCATGCTGGTCTCCACCCGCTCCTGGGGGTGGTACTCGCGCTCCTCGGCGTAGGCCTGCAGGGCTCGACGATCGGCCGCGGTCTCGGGCGGCCCGGCCAGTGAGCGCGGGTAGAAGCCGTGCTTGAGGACCACGTTGATCTGCGCGCCCAGCATCGTGACCACGCCCTGCAGGTAGAACCACCAGAGAATCGTGATCACCGTGGCGAACGTCCCGTAGGTGGACTGGGCGCTCTTCAGATGGCGCGAGATGATGAACGAGGACAGCTCGGTGAGGATGAAGAAGACTGCCCCGGAGAAGGCCGCCCCGGGCAGGACGTCCCAGACGGAGATCTCCTGGTCGGTCAGCATCCGGAAGGCCGCGACGAACAGGCCGACGTCGAGCGCGACGGCGATGATCAGGCCCGCGATGCGGCCGGCCACCCCCAGGTTGAGCCCGGTCGATGATCCGGTGACGAAACCGGAGATCAGGGTGCTGATGACCAGCCCGACGCCCAGCGTGCCCAGGATCCACAGGCTGCGCAGGATCTGCTCCTTGAGCCCGGCGCGCTCGTGCATGGGAATCTCCCACACCGAGTTGAACGCGGTCTGCACCGTGCGCACGACGCCGACTCCGCTCCACAGTGACGTGAGGAGACCGACGAGGAGCACCCACCACGAGCCGGTCAGGCCGTGGATCGTGCTCGGGTTGAGCAGCGGGAACAGGTTGGCCACATGGGTGAGCACGCTGTCCTTGTCGCTGGCGGGCAGGACCCAGCCGAGGATCGTGATCAGCACCATGAACAGCGGGAAGATCGAGAAAAACGCCCAGAAGGCGATCATCGCCGCCAGGTTGGTCGACTGATCCTCCTTGAACTTCTTGAACGCGGCCACGCCGACGGCCAGCGGCTTGCGGCGCCGCTGGAACGAGTCGAGCCTCTCGGCGGCACCCATGGCTGGCCGGCTTACGGCGTCGTTTCGGGCGGTGACAGAGCGCGGAGGCGCCGGCTGGCGGCCGTCAGGACCGTCTGGCGCTTCCTGTGCGTCTGCTCGTAGAGCTCCAGCAGGGCGAGTTCGGCCTGATCCGCTCCATCGATCCGGCTGATGACCGCGGTGGCGTTCATCTGGGCGTACCCCTCCCAGGGCTCGGCGACGTCGAGCTGCGCGCCGGCCCCTTCCTCGGCTCCCGGCTCGGCGAACTCGGCCACCAGCTCGTCCTCGTCATCGAGCGTCTTGACGACCTCCTGCTCGTGGGTGAGGGGGGTGGCGGCGTGGCCGTTGACGCGGGGCGGGGCGGGCTGCCGAGGCCGGGGCGCGGGCGCCGGTTCTGGGGCTGTCGCGGTTGATCGCTCGGGTGCAGGGCGCTCTGGTGCGGATCGCTCGGGCTCGCTCGGCTGACCGTGCGGGCGGAGGATCTCAACGGCGGAGCCGGCGAGCTTGGCCGAGACGTCGAGGGTCTTGACGGAGATGTCGAGCGCGGTCCGGGCGGCCCCGAAACCGAGGCGGAACGGCAACGTGAGGAGTTTCTGAGTCATGCAGGGGCGCTACCCGCCGCACGCCGCGTCTGCACACGCCGGGTGGCGGGAGGTTCGTCAGGCGACCGCTTTGCGCACGATGTTGGTCGCCCAGGCCACGGTCAGCGCGCACAGAGGGACGAGCACTGCGAACGCCGGCCAGACCTGGCTGGTGCCCAGGTGGCCCGTGGCCAGCTCGCGGGAGGCCGACACCAGGTAGTAGAGCGGGTTGAAGTGCGCCAGCACGCGCATCCATTCCGGGCCGATCGAGATCGGCAGCAGCACCCCGGCCAGCAACAGAATCGGCAGGTTGATGCCGTTGACGATCGCCGCGAAGCCGCTGATCTCCTTAGTCAGCAGCGCGGTGCCCACTGAGAAGGCGGCCATGGTCGCCATCAACAGCCCGAGCGGGATGATCAGGATCAGCAGGCCCACCCAGTGCAGGTTGAAGCCGAACGCGGCTCCGATCGCCACCACGACGGCGTCGAACACGAACATCAGCGTCATGTTGGCCAGGATCGGGCCGAGCAGGATCGCCGCGCGGCTGGCCGGGGTGACGCGAAAGCGTTCGATCACGCCGGCCCGCAGCTCGAAGATCGTGTTGAACCCGGCTCCGGCGCCGCTGGCGAACGACAGCAGGGCGAGGATCCCGGGCAGGAACCCGTCCAGGACGTTGGTTCCGGTGTGGGCATAGCCGCTCGTGAAGTGCTTGAGCAGGGGGGTGAACAGGGCCAGATACAGGATCGGCGTGGAGAAGCCGACGATCAGCCACACCGGGTTGCGCAGCAGCTGGAGGGCGAAGCGCTTGTACAGCAGACCGGTGTCATGCAGAGCCTTCATGCCGCCGCCTCTGTCGACACCGGTGGTGGATTGACCTGACCCGCGTCGCGCAGCGATCGTCCCGTGTGGCGGAGGAACACGTCGTCCAGGGTCGGCTCGGAGAGGCTCATCGCGCGCAGTCCGATGTCCAGCTGATCGAGCAGGCGGAGGATCATCGGGATGGCGGTGCCGCCGTCGTCGACGTACAGCCGCAGCTGGGCTCCCTCGGTGCTCAGCTCGCGCACGAACGGCTGCGTTCGGAGCTCCGTCCGAGCACGCTCCATGAGGCCGTCCTGCAGCGTCAGCAACACCGAGTCACCACCCACGGCCCGCTTGAGCTCCCGGGGGGCTCCCTCGGCCACTACCTGCCCGTGGTCGACGATCATCACTCGGTCGCACAGCTCGTCGGCCTCTTCCAGGTAGTGCGTGGTCAGCACAACGGCGGTCCCGTGACGGCGCAGGCCACGGATGTGGTCCCACAGGTTGACCCGGTTCTGCGGGTCAAGGCCGGTGCTCGGCTCGTCCAGGAAGAGGACCGCCGGACGGTGCACGATTCCGAGGGCGACGTCGAGGCGGCGGCGCTGGCCGCCGGAGTAGGTGATCACCTTGCGGGCCACGAAGCTGTGGAGCTCCAGCAGCTCCGTCAGCTCGTCGGCCCGCTTGGCCGCCTCAGCGGCGCCGGCTCCATACAGCCGCGCTTGGAGGATCAGGTTCTCCCGGCCCGTGGCCAGCTCGTCGGCGCCACCCAGCTGACCCACGTAGCCGATCCGGAGCCTGACCTCCTGGGGCAGGCGGGCGACATCGAAGCCGGCCACCGTGGCTCGACCCCGGTCGATCGGCAGGAGCGTGGTCAGCATCCGCAGCGTGGTCGTCTTGCCGGCGCCATTCGGGCCGAGGAACCCGAAGATCTCGCCGGAGCGGACCGTTAAGCTGACGCCCCGGACGGCCTCGATGCGGGCGCCGCGCCGGGACCTGAAGGTCTTGTGCAGATCCTCCGCGGTGATGCGGGCGTTGGTTGGGTCCGTCTCGGTGGGGTTGGTCTCGGTCACTCGGGGTTCCTAGTCAAACTTGAGCATGTGACCTGCGAGGCGATATTCAAGCTTGAATAGTCAGGTTTGTCAAATATGCTGTCGGGGATGTCGGCCACTCGCCTGCTCGTCCTGGGCGTCGTTCGCATCTTCCAGCCGGTGCACGGCTACTTCGTGCGTCGGGAGCTGCTCAGCTGGCATGCCGAACACTGGGCACATCTGAATCCCGGCTCGATTTACAACGCGCTGCGAACGCTCACGCGCGAGGGATACCTGGAGGAGGCGGGCACCGAGACCGAGGGCGGGCGACCCGCCCGCACCACCTACCGCCTGACGTCGGACGGGGAGGTGGAGTTCCTCATGCTCCTCCGGGCCGCGCTGTGGAATATCGAGCCGTTCGAGCCGGCCATGCTGCTGGCCGCCTGGAGCTTCTCCTGGGTGCTCCGCCGGGCGGAGGTGATGCAGGCGCTGGAGCACCGTCTGGAGCAGATCTCGGCGGCCGGCCGAGCGAGCGGCCACGCGATCGAGGATCTGGCCCGGGATCCGGAGAAGCCGGCTCACGTGGCCGAGCACTTCCGGCTCGTGCAGGCGCGGTTGGACGGGGAGGCGGCCTGGGTGACCGGCACATTGGAGCGGCTGCGGTCCGGGGAGTACTGGTTCGAGGGTGAGCCGGACCCGCCCTGGGGTACCCGCGCCGACGGCGCCGGCTCGGCCCGGTCCGGGGCGGCCTGAGCGCGGGGACCTGGGGACGGCCACGCTCTCCGCACTGGATTGGGGCGCGCTCGCTGCGGCCGGCCTGCTGGCCGGCCTCGTAGGCAGCGCCGGCGGGATCACGTCGCTTGTCTCCTATCCGGCGTTGCTGGCCGTGGGCCTCCCGGCCCGGGCGGCCAACCTGGCCAACAACGTGGCCCTGGTGGCCTGCTGGCCCGGTTCCGCGCTCACCTCTCAACCTGAGTTGCGGGGGCGGGGGCGGTGGCTGCGCCGGTGGGCGCTGGTGCCCGCTGCGGGTGCGGCGGTCGGGTCCGGCCTGCTGCTGGCGACCCCGGCCGGCGTGTTCGCCCGCATCGTCCCGTTCCTGATCGCGGGCGGATCGCTGGCCCTGCTGTTCGAACCGCGCCTCACCGCGTGGCGGCGGCGACGATCAGCTTCCGATCAGCACCTGGGCTGGGCGTTTGCGATCCCGCTGTTCGTGCTCGCGATCTACAACGGCTACTTCGGTGCCGGAGCCGGAGTGATGACACTGACGCTGGTGCTGGTGATGGTCGACCGCCACCTGCCGACCGCCAACGCGCTGAAGAACATGCTGATCGGGGCCGCTCAGGTGGTCTCCGTGGTGATCTTCGCCGCCAGCGGCTCCGTGCGCTGGGGGGCAGTCGCGCCACTGGCGGTGGGGATGCTGGCCGGCGCCAGTCTCGGCCCGTTGGTGGCCCGAAGGGTTCCGGCGCCGGTGATGCGGGTGGTGATCGCGCTACTCGGGCTGGGTCTGGCCGTGCGGCTGTGGGTGGGGTGACGGCGCGACCAGCGTGGGTCTGATCAGACGGGCGGGAGGATGGCGAGACCCGGACTCGAACCGGGGACACCACGATTTTCAGTCGTGTGCTCTACCAACTGAGCTATCTCGCCTGGAGCGGCGATGCTAGCGGCTCAGTCCGGCACGGCGGCGGAATGCCCGGCCGCTCCGGCCAGTCGCTGGAGCAGCTCCAGGGCCCCGCGCTTGGACAGCGGTTCGTTGAGGTTTCCACACTTCGGCGACTGCACACACGAGGGGCATCCGGACCGGCACGGACACTCGCCGATCAGCCGTTGCGCGTCATTGACCAGGCGGTCGAATTGGTCATAGCCGCGGCGGGTCAGTCCGACTCCTCCCGGATGCCCGTCGTAGATGAAGATCGTCGGCCCGCCGGTCTGGGGATGGGCATTCGTCGACAGGCCGCCGATGTCCCACCGGTCGCACATGGCGATCAGCGGCAGCACCGCGATCTGGCCATGTTCGAGGGCATGCAGGGCGCCCAGCAGCACGTCGTTGGGGAACGGCTCGCCTGCAACGAGTTCGTCAAGCTCGTACCACAGGGCGCGCGTTGTGAATTCGGTGGTCGGCAGATCGAGGGTCTCGAACCCGATCACGGAATGGTCCTGGAGGTGCTTGCGTTGGTAGCCGAGCACGGTCTCCGAGTAGATCACCGAGCCGAACGACAGCTTCACGCCGTGGGTCAGGCGCTGCTCGTGCAGCCGCTCGATGTAGGTCATGCTCTCGCGCTTGGCCTGGGTGAAGTAATCCCCGTTGAACGGCTCGAGCATGGTGCGCCGACCGCGCAGATCCAGCTGAAGCACCAGGTACGAACGACCCATGTGCAGATACACGGCGCCTTCGTGCACGGTGGAGAAGGCACGGCTGGTTTCGACCGTGCCGAGCACCTCTCCGCTGGAGGCATCGATCAGGACGAAGTTGTCGGCTGAGGCTGAGCGCAGCGCCGTGCGCGCCGCGGGATAGTCGTCGGCCCGCCGCGGCACGAAGCCCGTGGCCCGCTCTCTCAGGATGCCCTGCTCGGCCAGCCGGCTCGCTCGCTCGAGCACGTCGTCTCCGAAGAGCTCGGCGTCCGCTTCGGTCAGCGGGGCTTCGTGAGCCGCGCACACGAGGTGCTCATCTCGGATCTCCGGGCTTGCGGGGTCGATGATCGCGGCTTCCACCGGACGCCTCAGGAACTCGTCCGGGTGCCGGGCGAAGAACTGATCGAGCGCGTCCTCGCCGGCCACGTAGAGGGCCAGGCCACGGCCCCGGCGGCCAGCCCGTCCCCACATCTGCCGGAGGCTCGCCACGGTCCCCGGGAAGGTGACGCAGATGGCGGCGTCGAGTTGGCCGATGTCGATCCCGAGCTCAAGGGCGTCCGTGGACACCACCCCCAGCAACTCACCATCCACGAGTCTCCGCTCGATGTCGTGGCGCTGGGCGGGCGTGTAGCCCGCCCGGTACGGAGCCAGCCGGTCGGCCAGCTCGGTTGGAAGCCGGTCCGCGGCTTGGCGAAGGATCAGCTCCACGCCCTTCCGGGACTTCATGAAGCAGATCGTCCGGGCACCGGACTCGACCAGCTCACTGAGCAGCTCCGAAGCCTCAGCCAGTGCCGAGCCGCGGACCCCCAGCTGCTCGTCGAGCAGCGGCGGGTTCCACATGACCACCCGCCGTTCGGCGCGCGGGGCGGTGTCCGAATCGATCAGATTGATGTCAGCCAGACCGGTGAGTCCCTGCGCCAGGTCGACTGGGTTGGCGATCGTTGCGCTGGCCAGCAAGAAGCGCGGACTCGTCCCGTAGAACTCGGCGGCTCGGCGCAGCCGCCGCAGGACGTTGGCCACGTGCGAACCGAACACGCCGCGATACACGTGCGCCTCATCGATCACGACGAAGGCCAGGTTCGCCAGCAGGTCGGCCCACTGTGCGTGGTGCGGCAGCATCCCGACGTGGAGCATGTCCGGGTTGGTGATCACCAGGTTGCTGCGCTTGCGGATCGCGGGCCGTTCCTGGCGCGGCGTGTCGCCGTCGTAGATGGCCGGACGAACCTGGCGCTTCAGCCCGAAGGCCTGGAGTGAGCGCGCCTGATCCTGGGCCAGAGCTTTCGTCGGGTACAGGTACAGCGCGCGGGCGGTGGGGTCGCTGACCAGCACCTCGAGGGTGGGGAGCTGGAAGCACAGGGATTTCCCCGATGCCGTCCCGGATGTGACGATGGTCGGGCCGTCGAAGGCGCTTCTCAGCGCCTGCTCCTGATGCTCGTAGAGCGCGTCGATGCCCCGCTCATGGAGGGCGCCCGCCACCACTGGACTCAAGTCGTCCGGGACCGGGACGAAGCGGGCGGCACGCGAGCCGACGAGGTTCTCGTGAACCAGTCTCTCGTCGTCTCGGCCCCGGGCCAGCAACTGCTCCCAGGGCTCGGTCTGCGGGGTCGTCGACACTGAGGCTGAGTATGGCGACGGCTGCTACGGTCGCGGCCGGTGCGCTGCCTGTACGTAGATCTGGACGGGACGCTGCTCGGCCCCGGTGGTTCACTGCTGCGGAGCGGGGACGGCAGTTTCGGCCTGGACGCAGCGCGAGCCCTGCAGGCATGCGCCCGAGCCGACGTCGAGGTGGTGATCTATTCGGGGCGCCGCCAGGAAAGCGTGTTCGACGTGGCCCGGCTGATCGGCCAGACGTCCTACATCTTCGAGCTCGGATGCGGTCTGGTGCTGGACGGCGAGCTCGAATGGCTGACCGGAGGGATCGAGCCCTCCGAGGAGGCGGGCACGATCTACGAGCAGATCACCGCGTCGGGCGCGCCGGAGCTGCTTCTGGAGGCCTTCGCGGGCCAGTTGGAGTACCACATCCCCTGGTCGATCCGGCGCGAGGTTTCGCACCTGTTCCGCGGTCAGATCGATCTCGACGAGGCGGCCGAGTTGCTGCGCAGCCATGGCCTCGACTGGCTGCGCCTGGTGGACAACGGGATCATCGCGGCCCACGGCGCGTCGCTGGTCGGATCAGGCTCGGGTCTCACGGATCGGCTCGACCGCGTCTACGCCTATCACCTGATTCCGGCGGCGTCCTCGAAGGCCCGGGCGGTCGCCCGGCACATGCAGAACCGCGGATACGAACCGCAGGACTGCATCGCAGCCGGGGACTCACGGGAGGATCTGGAAGCGGCCGACGTGGTGGGATCCTTCTGGCTCGTGGCCAACGCTCTGGAGCAGGATCCCACCCTCGCCGATGACATAGCCGGCCGTCCCGGCGTCCGCGTGGCGTCCGCCGGGTATGGCGCGGGTGTCTATCAGGCTGTGGTCAGCACCCTGGCGGAGCGCTGATCAAGCGGACTGGACTCGGAGGTGGGGGACCGTGGAACCGTCTGCTCCGCTTCGTGGGCGTCTCCCACCGCCCATTCGAGGCGTTCAAGCAGGTGCACAGCGAAGTGCTGACTCTCCAGGTCGCTTGAGGAAATCCGTTCCCGGAGCATCACGGCGCCATCTTCCGGGTCTTGGCGACTGTCGGCCACGACGATGATGTGTGGCATCTCATCCCTCCTTTCTCTCGTTGCACCCCACGGTGACAAGAAAAGCTTCAGCTGGCGTAAACGTCTTGTGGCCGAATCACATATATGTCAGTCGCCTGGTTTGTCTGGTTTGTCTGGTTCGCCTGGTTCGCCTGGTTCGCCTGGTTCGCCTGAGCGGCTGGGGAGCGCTCGGCGCTGCTCCCGCCAGGCTCTGAAGCGTTCACGCACGCGCCGCCAGAAGCCGAGCTTGACCTGTGGCCGCCATCGCGCTGGGGGCGGGACGGTCGCCCGAACCACCGCAATCCACTCCTCCAATGGCAGGGTGCCTTCGATCAGGTTCGCCAAGGCTGTGCTGACCGGGGCCTGGAAACCGGCGTTGTGGAGTGCGTAAGCGAGAAGGGGCACCGATTCGAGCGCCTCGACTGCCTGCCCCACCCGGGACGGGATCTCGGCGGCCGGCACTCCCTGGGCGAGAAGCTCTCCGGCGCGGCGGTTGCGGCTCTCCCGGGCCAGGGCTGTGGCAACCAGGTCGCCCGTGCCCGCCAACCCGATCATCGATTCCGGCCGGGCGCCCTGGGCCTCGGCCCACCGCCAGACCTCGGCAAAGATGTGGCCGGCCGCGGCTCCAGCCGCGTTCAGCCCCTGGGACTCGGTCGCCCCTGAGGCCAAGGCGGCCGCGTTCTTGGCAGCTCCAGCCAGTTCGACGCCCACCGGATCATTCGATTGCTCGCAGACCACGCCGGCTCGGATGAACACCTGCGAGAGCGCGATCGCCAGCGCTTCGTCGGCCGATGCCGCGACGAGTCCGGCACCTTCCCGCACCATCTCGGCCGCGTGCGCCGGTCCGCCCAGGCAGGCAACCCGTTCCGCGCCGAACCGGCGACTCAGGATCAAGGTTGGTGGTGAGCCGTCCGGCGGCACAAGTCCCTTGGCCAAGGACACCACTGCTGCGCGCGGACTCAACCCGTCGCGTTCGAGCGGCTCGATGATCTCGTCCAATCTCCCGGACGGGACGGCCAGGAATACGTAGTCCGCCCTGGCCACGCCGGCGCTGGTGGGCTCCACTCTGAGCTCCCGGGGCAGCTCGACGCCCGGAAGGTATTCGCGGTTCTCCCTGTCCTCGAGCAGACGCCGGGCCTGGACTTCGGTCCGGGTCTGCAGCGTCGTCCGCATCCCGCCGCGGGCCAGCAAGCACGCTACGGCCGTTCCGAACGATCCCGCGCCGATCACGACGGCGCGGCGGCCGAACGGCGGAGAGCGGGAAAAGGTCGAGCGGCCGCGGGAGGACATGGCGCACTCACGCTACCCATTGCGGGGCCGTCGGACCGTCAGGTTGTTCCCAAATCGGTCTGGTGGGCCGTCACGCGGCCCCACGCTTGCGGGCGCGTTCGGATGCCTCGCGAGCGACTTGATCCTGGAGAGCCACGGCGTCGCTCAGGTCGGCAGCCGCCTCGGCCATCTCGCCGAACGCGGCCGCCACCTCCGCAGAGCTCGAGCCGGCAATTGCCTTATTGAGTGAACCCACCGCCGTATCGAAGCGCGACCACAGCTCCTCCGGCCCTCTCCGTCCGGTGCCGGGACGCAACTCATACGGCGGCTCGGCTCGCTCGGCACCAGGCACGGGACGCCACATCAGCCCGGCGGCCTGCGCCCGTTCCCAGGCCACCTGTTCGGTGGCCGCGGCCTCCGACAGCTTCCTCAGCCGACCCGCGAACCCTTCATCGGGAGGCGCCATCTTGTGAGCCCGCATCGCCTCCGCCCACCCGGTGCTGGCGTGGCGGACGAGGCGCATCACGTGGCCGCGCTCGCGGTCGAGTTCCTCGCCAAAGCTCATTGCGGCGGTTGTTCGGGAGGTGGGTTGGATCCCGGAGGAGTGCTGGGCTCTGCGGCTGGGGATTCGCCCGGCGCCTCGCCTGGCGCTTCGCTTGTGATCGGGGTCCGGGACGGTGCGGGTTCCGCGACGCCGACCGGCTCGCCGCTCCAGAAGTCCGTCGCGCTTGGCCCCGCGGAGCGGGGGGATGACGCGCTGGATGGCGAGGGGCCGTTTCCGCGGGATCCGCCCTCCAGGATCCGATCGAAGTCCGAGCGCCTGATGCGGACGCGTCGTCCGACTCGCACCGCCGGAAGCCGGCCCTGGTCGATCCAGTTGCGAACCGTCTGCTGGTTGACCTTGAACCAGTCAGCGACCTCGGCAACTGTCAAGAAGGATTCGTCTCGATCCGCGCTCATCGCGAGAAATTTTCCAATTGAGTTGAAATTACTACGAACGAGTACGCGTAGACTAATGCTTTCTTCGGACGGTATTCTTCGACTTCTTCAGCACCAGGCGAGGTGGAGACGGACGGGCGCGACACCAACCGGGCGGGCAGCAGCGGCGTCGACAACGTCGTCCCGTTTCCGCGGGACTGGATCGGGCCTCTTGATGATCTGGTGCCGTTCGGGGCGTCCACCGAGGACGGTCCCGAAGAAGAGGAAATCGCCGACGCCTTCGCTGCTGATGCGTTCTGGAGCGAGGGTTCGGCTTCGCTCCATCAGGTGATCGAGGCGCCGGTAGTGCCAGCGGAGGTTGGTCGCCTCGAACGCGGTCCGAGGGCGACACGGAGCGTCCTGCGCCGGCCGCGACTGGTGCACGGGGGACGATTCCGGATAACGGCCCTCGGGGCGGCAGCGGCCCTCATGGTCGCCGCCGTTGCGGTGGTGGTGGAGCTGGGCTCACCATCGCCGGGCCTGGGACACCACGCCGCACTTGCGGACGGCGGTCAACTTCGCGGAACCGGCGATATCGGGAGTTCGGCATTCAACGAGTCGTCGCGCCTCTCCCGTCTGCTCGTGGCGCGCGCGGTCGAGCGAACGAGTCGGAGCTCCGGCGGACCTCGCCGGTCCATGGCACACCGCCACGTCGGAGGTCATAAGGCATCCGGCGGCTCGTCCGGAGCCTCCCACGTAACTGTTTCTTACGACGTCTCGCAGCCGAGCACCACCGCGCCGGCCGTGGCATCGACGACCGCACCCAGCCAGCGGGCTGGGACTGCCGGTCAATCGACTGTGTCCTCCTCCTCCGACCGGAGCTCCTCCTCGAGCAGCTCGGGCCCCGTCGGTCCAGGCGCTCCATTCGGGCCAGGACAGATGACGGGCGGCTGACGCGTGACGACTTTGCCTCGCCTTCGTTGCCGACCAGTGCCAATCGACCGCCGTCCGGGTGACCAGCACCCACATCCGTGCTCGAACTGACATCCGATCCGGAGAACCATCGATGACAAGAGTTATCAGCCACGTCCGCGCCAACACCGTCGCCTACCTGGCGCTATTCGTGGCCCTGGGCGGTACGAGCTATGCGGCCTCCAATCTTCCCGCCAACAGCGTCGGGAACCGCCAGATCCGTAACCACTCGATCGACCCGGACAAGCTCAACCCGCGCTACATCCGGGGCAGCATCCGGATCTGGGCCAGTGTGGCGGCGAGTGGGCGGGCGGTGGCTGGGGGGCGTGGGGTGAAGGTGGTGCCGCAGGGTTCGGTAGCCGGTGATTACCTGATCTCCCCGTCAACGAGGTCGAGTATCGCCACGCCACGGCGATGTGCTGCTGTGGCTAGTGTGGACGATAGGTCGTCTGTGCCTGGGTACGCGGACGCGGCGGTCGCTGTTGCCTCCCGCACGCAGCGACCGAGGTGGCAGATCGTGGTGAACACGTATTCCAGCGCCGGAACCCCCGCGTCGCTTCCGTTCGACTTCGCCGTGCTCTGCTGATTTGGTTCGACGGACTTCAACAGCCCTGGTTCTCGCAGCCGCTGTCCTTGCGGTCTGCGGGACGAGCAGTCTGGCGCGCGCTGGAACTCTGTATCTGAAGTCCTGCGCGGAGTACGGCACCAACGCCTCGGGGGCGTGGACGGCTCGATCCAAGGGCGGCAAGATGAGTACGGCCAACGCGTGCGGGGAGTCTGGTTCGTTGAGGCTGATCGCGGGGGGCTTATCCGCGCGTGGTGATCTTGCCCAATGGGCGACCAACTCCCCCCGGCAGATTGAGATCACCCATGTGCTTGTGTCATCTCAGGCCGTTCTGATCAACCCCAAGGGGAGCAAGGCCGGCTACACGTCCCAATATCTGTGGACAGGGGGAGCGAAGACGATCAGCAGTACCGGGACGAGTTGCTGCGGCGGCATGTATTACGGAAGTGGCATTGACCGGACGATTAGTCCCTCGTCTCGCTGGTTTGCGATTCGGGTGTCGTGTGCACATGCGACCTGCACTGGGGTTCCCGGGCAGGTCTTAGATCTCAAAGGCATCGAACTCACGGCAGTCGACACGACCGCCCCCTCTATCACGCCCGACGAGACGACGAGAAACCTTGCCAACGAGGCCGGGAGGTGGGTCCGGGGCAGCTGGGACGCCGGCTTCAGTGCGGACTCAGACGCGGGCGTGTGTCGCACCGAGCTGCTGGTGAACAAGGTGGTCGTCGTGCGCGGGCCCACGTACACGCCTCAGACCGGATCGTGGCACCAGTGCGGCCAGGGGGCTGGAACTTTGGGCGGATCAGGGATCGATGCCGTCGCGCACACGCTCAACACGACGGCCTACGCAAACGGCTCATTGTCCGCGGAGTACTACGCCGCGGATGCGGCGCAGCCAGCGAACATCCGCGCGACTAACTACCACGTCGAGGTCGACAACTCACCTGTCTCGCTAAATCTTGCAGGACCGAGTCAGGCGCTCACAACCGACGGGCCCCAGACGATCAGAGCAACGGCCGCAGCTGGCCCAAGCGGGTTGTCAGGGATCTGGTGCTCTGTCGATGCTGGTCCGTGGGTGGCGCATACCGCTGCTGCCGCGAACATCGACGTCTCGGCTCCCGGACCCAACACGGTGGTCTGCTACGCCCGGAACAACGCGGTAGACGCGACAGGGGCGACAGCACGGTCCCCGCTGCAGACCTGGAGGCTGGACATCCGGAAGCCCTCAGTAAGCCTGATCTCAGTCCAGCACGTGGCCGACGCACTGCGCTGCGTCCACAAGATCGTCAGGATCTATGTCCCGGGCCACTGGACGACGGAGTGGTATCGCGGCCACCGGGTTCGCGTGCGAGTTCCCGGTCAGACGCGGCGGGTGCGGGTCGAGCGCTGTCACCCGCGCGTACGGACGGTGGTGGTTCATCGGGACGGACAGGCGGTCAGGCAACGCGTGCTTGCGCTGCCGCACCGAGTCGACTCAACCCACGAGCGGGTTCGATTCGGCGCTAAGGCCACCGTCTCGGGATGGTTAGGACAAACGAACGGTTCGGGTCTCGGTGGTCAGACGGTGGCAATCCTGGTCGCTCCAGCTGACGGCAACCGTCAATTCAGCCTTCTGAGGACGGTGCGGACATCAGCCGATGGCTCCTGGACGGTGCGGCTGCCGCCAGGTCCATCTCGACTGATCGAGGCGACGTACAGCGGAAACAGAGTGCTCGCGCCGAGCACCTCGCGCCCCGTATCGATCACAGTTCGCGGATCGCTGCGGCTACGGGTCAGGCCCAGACGTACCCACTGGGGGAGCACGATTCGCATCTCGGGTCGTCTCCGCGGCGGATACATCCCGTCGTCCGGCGAGCTCGTCGTGTTGAGGATCGGGTGGCGAGGAGGTTCAGCCGAGATCGGTCACGTCTACACGGACTCGGCCGGACGCTTTTCGGCGCGGTACACCTTCCTCCGCGGTGCCGGTAAACAGACATACCGGATCTGGGCGCAGAGCGTCCGGGAAAGCGACTACCCCTACCTACCGGCGGCCAGCAGGAGATTGCGTATTCGGGTGAGTTCCTGAGGTTGTCTCGCATAATGCAGGGCGGCAAGGTGCTATGGCTATCCTCTAGCCGTGGACGTTCTACAGCCCACGCACCTGATTTTCATCCTCGTGGTTGCGCTTCTGGTGCTTGGCCCCAAGCGTTTGCCTGAGGTCGGACGATCGCTCGGCAGGGGGCTCCGGGACTTTCGTGGGGCCCTGAGTGGCCTCACTGACCCAGACGAAGACACCTCGCCGTCGGACACTTCATCGCAGATGACGTCGGTGACCCCCGCCACGACGACACTCCCCGCCGAGGACTCAACGGCGTCAACCTACTCAGCCGTCACAGAGCACCCAATGGTCGTGCAGCCCTCGCCAATCCACGAACCCTCCGGGGAGGAGCCGACTGGCTCTGCTCTTCTGCCGCACGTGGAGCCTGACGAGACGCACCCGATCTCACCTGCCGCCGGTCCGTCTCATCAGGACTGATCCTCAGCTGAGCTTCGGCTAGAGCCGTTCCGCCCGCGCGGCGTCTTAATTCCTGGCAAGGGCCGCTGCTCGCGCTAAAACCGAACGTCCGTTCGCCCATGTAGCCTCGGGCCGATCATGGATCCACACTGCGAAACGGCGGCGGTGATAGCGCTTCTAAGGGCAAGCCGCCACTCGTGGAATTGGTACGCCAAGGCCCTCAACAGCGCCGGTAGCGCTCGAGCACTACTCGATGAAGAGCATGGTCTTCTTTCCGAAGCTCTGCTGGCCGAGGCAACTGCCGAGCTCGCGCGCTGGGAAGAGCGCCACATCCAGGTGCTATCGCCCTTCGACTCTCGCTACCCGACAAGTCTGACTGACTCGGATCTCCGCCCCCCGCTGCTTTTTATCGCTGGCGATCTGCGGCCGGAAGACCAGCACGCGATCGCCGTCGTCGGGACTCGCCAACCCACGCCTCGGGGGAGGCAGACTGCTCGCCTGCTTGCGCAACGGCTCGTCGATGAGGGTTTCAGTGTTGCGTCCGGGCTGGCCAGCGGAATCGACACCGTCGCTCACGAGGCGGCCCTCGAGAGAGGGGGGCGCACCTTGGCCGTGGTGGGAACGGGACTCGATCATTGTTATCCGCGTCACAACAGCGGGCTGCAACACCGCATCGTTCGTCACGGCGCCGTGATCTCGCAGTTCTGGCCGGAGACGCGACCCAATCGCGCCAACTTCCCCTTGCGCAACACGCTCATGGCGGGGCTTACCGAAGCCTCGGTGATCGTCGAGGCCAGCGCGATGAGCGGCACCCGAATCGAGGCGCGTGCAGCACTCGGCATGCGGCGTACCGTGGTTCTGCTGGACACCCTGCTGGAGCAGCAGTGGGCCCGAGATCTATCGGAGCAGGCCGGCGTAAAGGTCGTTCAGTCGGCGGTTCAGGCGGTGGAGACGCTTCAGCATTCCATCAGCCAACCGGCCCTGCTTTAGCGAGCTGCCATGGGGACCGTCGTGCAACTCCAGATGAGCACCAGGATCCTGCATTCCCCGCGGCACGGGCCGGACGTGTGCGTGAACTGCCTCAACCTGACCCGGGGGTTCTCCAAATGCTTCGCTTGCTCGCAGCTTGAGCGCCACGTGGACGCCATGGTGCCGATCTCATACAGCGTCGGGCACGAATACCTCCACCACGTCCTCGCCGACTACAAGCGTGCCCATGGTCGATGCGCCGAGGCCGCCGCTGAACAGGTGAGAGCAGTCCTCTCGATGTTCCTGGAGCGGCACGAGGACTGCGTAGCCCGAGCTTCAGGCGTCGACCACTTCGGACTCGTCGCCACGGTCCCATCGAGTGATGCTCGGCGTGATGGCCACCATCCGCTGCGCCGAATCGTCGGTGACATCGTGCCGACGCGGGATCGGTATGAGCGCCTGCTGCGGAGGACTTCTTGGCCGGCCGAGCCCCGTACCTTCGATCGCCGGCGTTACCGTGCTGCGCGGCGCCTGGACGGCGAGAACGTCCTGCTGATCGACGACACATGGACCACTGGCGCGAGCATGCAGAGCGCGGCGGTGGCTCTCAAGGCTGCCGGGGCAGCCACGGTTGGGGCGGTAGTCGTGGGCCGCCACCTGAACAGGGAGTGGCATGAGAACGACGCGCACCTGGATTCATTGCCGTTTGACTGGGGTCGGTGCGTGGAATGTGCTCGGATCGCGGCGGGCACTGCAGACGCCACCGCGTGTCGGGCGCGTTCGCGGGAGGCCGATCCGCTAGAACGAGCGGCCTGAGGGTCGCCTATCTGACTTGGAGCTGGACCGAGCGGCTCCGGCCGGGTCTGAATCGCTAGCCTGGCGCGGACCTATGCGGAGAGGTGAGCCCCCAGGCGAGCCGCAGGAGGTTCGGACCCGCCGGCCCTATGCGCCGCGCCTCCCACCGGAGCAACGGCGCGAGCAACTGCTCGATGCCGCGCTGGAAGTCATCACCCATGAGGGATACGCCGGCGTCTCGATAGAGGCCGTCGCAAGACTCGCCGGGGTGACGCGGCCGGTCGTGTATGACCATTTCCCCAACCTCGGGCGCCTGCTGCACGCTCTGGTTGAGCGGGAGGAGCGGTGGGCCCTGGCCCAGCTCGAGCAGGTTGTGCCCGCCGATCCTGGAGACGCCAGCCCGCCTGAGCTCCTGGTGCAGGGCGTGGATCGGTTCCTCGAGGCCGTTCTGGCGAGACCCAACACCTGGCGGATCATCCTCCTGCCCATCGAGGGAACCCCGTCGATCATTCGCGAGCAGGTCCAAACAAATCAAGCCCGGATGCACCAGCGCATCACGCGCCTCGTTGAGTGGGCCTTCTCCCGTCCGGAGTTTCCCCACAAGCTTGATGTCGAGCTGACCGCTCATGCGATCCGCCATCTCTCAGAGGAAGCGGGTCGGATGGTCCTGACGCACCCAGAGCGGTTCACGCCCCAGCGCTACTCGCAGTTCGTGGAATCAGTGCTTCGGCTTGTCTGGCCGGCTTCGGCGACACCCCCCGGAATCTCAAGCTGATCGCCGGGAAGCCAGACGGGGACCCCGCAGGGTCCCCGTCCTCGGGATCCTGACCGACCATGTCCATGGTCGGGTCGAACGTGGTCGGCAGGTCCCGATGAAGTGTTTAAGTGCCCGTTTTCGCGCAAAAGTTGCGCCGCAACGCCCGTCTCGGCCAACTTGCCATACTGGAACTCCTCCTTACGGGGGCGTAGCTCAGTTGGTTAGAGCGCCGGCCTGTCACGCCGGAGGTCGCGGGTTCGAGTCCCGTCGCTCCCGCTTCCAGATCCCTCTTCCAGATCGCTCTTTCTGCACTCCTGGTGTTCTCCGCTTGCCCGATTCGGTGTGCGGTGTGGGCGGCGGATAGGGCACGTCGCCCGCAACGCCGGCGCAGCATCAATGCATCGCCTTCATCGCGTGCATGGCGTTGGAGTGGGGTACGACTAGTCCGGGGATGTCGTGGGGCGCCGCCGCCACCCAGATCGCGAGCGCGAGGAGGACGGCAGCTGTGCCCCAACTGACTGCCCGCCCCCAAGGAACGGCTGCGGCACTTCGCCAGGCAACATCCTTCAGCGGTGTGATCTCGTAAACCGCCGCAAGCGCGAGTACGCCTGCGGCGAACCATCGACCGCCTGCGTGTCAGGCCAGATCGCCACCGAACGCGTCCCGACCCAGGCGAAATACGGCGTAGGCGCCCAAGCCGGCGCTCCCCCAATCCAGCAGATAGCCGCTGGCGAAGATCAGACCGCGGTCGAGCCCATGTCGCCGGGGTGGAGAGTGTCTCTCGCGTCGTTCCGGGCGATCCTTACGACGTGTGATCATGGTCGCCGACGAGCAGCACGCACAGATGATCGTGGTGGGCAACCGAGGGATGAACGCGGCCCGGCGGGTGCTGGGATCCGTCCCGAACAGCGTCTCGCACCATGCCAGCTGCGGTGTGCTCATCGTGCGCCTGACGATCGCTCAGCGCCTCGCCGTTTCGGCCAGGGCTACGTCGAGTTCCTCAGCGAACCTGTCCACATGCTCTGACGTGAAAGCGAGCGGGGGACGGACCTTGAGAATGTTGCGGTCACGGCCGGTCGAGCCCACCAGCACGCCCCGGCGACGCAGAGCCTCTTGCAGGGCCGCGGTGCCCTCCGCATCCGGGGTGCGGGTGATGCGGTCACTGACCAGCTCGATGCCGCACGCCAGGCCCGCGCCGCGCACATCGCCCACCGGTTCGTGACGGTCGGCCACCTGGCGTAGCGTGGTGTGGAGGGCTCGTTCGGTGTCCTTCACGCGATCGAGCACGCGCTCGTCACGGAGCACGTCCAGCACGGCAAGGGCGGCAGCGGCGCTCACCGGGTTGCCGCCAAACGTGCTGAACAGCGTGGTCCGGCCGGCGAGCTCGCCGACGATCTCGCTGCGGGTGATCACGGCGGCGACGGGATGTCCGTTGCCCATGGGTTTGCCGAGCGTCACGAAGTCGGGCACGATTCCGAAGCGCTCAAAGGCCCACATCGAGCCAGTGCGGCCGTGGCCGGACTGCACCTCGTCGGCAATCCACAGCGCCCCGGCGGCGTGGGTCAAACCGACCAGTTCCTGGATGTACCCCGGATCGAGGTCAGCGATCCTGTCGCTGGTGATCAGCCCATCGAGGATGACGGCCGCCGGAGCGATCTCACGCGACTGAAGCCGCTGCAGCGCCGCCGCGAAAACCTCGGCAGTGAGATGGCGGCGGCGGTACGGATCCGGCGGCTCCCAGGTTTCGACATGGGCCGGCGGATCGGAGTCGAACCACCCTTCGGGCGAAAGGGCCGCGGTCGCCTGGGTGATGCCGTGGTAGGCGAATGCCGTGCACAACCCACCGCTCCGGCCGGTCACTGCGGTGGCCATCCTCCAGGCCAGGTCGTTGGCCTCCGATCCTGAATTGACCAGAAGGACCGTGTCCAGCTCCGGGTGGCACAGCCCGACCAGGCGCTCGGCCAGCTCGATCGCCCCCGGATGCAGGTACCGCATGTGGGTATTGATCTGACGGGCCTGACGCGCGATGGCCGCGTCGACCCGCGGGTGTGCGTGGCCGACGCACGGGACGTTGTTGTATGCGTCCAGGTAGCGTCGCCCCTCGGTGTCAGTGATCCACACCCCGTGGGCCGAGGCAACCTGAACCGGGTCGTCATAGAACAGCGGCTCCATGGCTGGGCCAAACACTCCGGCCCGTCGCGCCGCCAGTGTCTGCGCAGACGGTGGCGCCGTGGCGGCTCCTAGTTCGACTGCCACCTGATCCCACCCCATTTCGGCCAGCGTCTGGATGATCTGCGCGCACTCGGCGTTGAAGCGCTCGGCAAACGCCTGCTCCTCCAGTCCCTGGCCCACCCGCCACGAGGTGATGGCAATCGTGAGTGCGCTGCGCGCCGCCCACATCACCCCGAGGACCGACAGCTCCAGCTCCGTCAGCTCGATCCGGCGCTGGTAGCCGTCGAGCACGAGCCGGGCCAGGCGCAGCAACTCCGGACCGACGCGACCCACTCCGAGTGAGTCGAGCACCGACGCCAGTTCGGTGATCAGCGCCGTGAAACTCATGTCGCCAAAGTCGATTACACCCGTGATGAATCCATCGTCATCGGTGAGGGTGTTGTCGACGCTCAGGTCGGTGTGCACCACCTGGGCACGCAGCCGCGGCCACACCGGCGCCACCCGACGCTCGAACTCATCCAGGACATCAACCACCAGGCTGCGCTGCCGAGGGTCTCGGATGTCCCCCAGCATCGACCGGGCCGCCAGCGCGTGCTGGACGTCCCAGAGCATCGTCCGGCGCGCCCGGGCATGGGTGAACCCCTGCAGGGCCTGCGCCAGACGAGCGGTTGTCTCTCCCCAGGCCATCAAGGCGGGATCGGCCAGCTGCCGGGCATCGATCCGGCTGTGTCCGGGCAGGACGTCGTAGAGGCGCACCCAATTCGGTGAATCGCCGCCGTCCCACGACGCCCGCAGGCCTTCGAGGCGATCACCTGGCCGGGCCGGTCCCGGATCGCCGGTCCGAGCCGAACGCCACGGCAACGCCACCTGCAGACCCGGGTCAGCGTATGCGACATGGAGCACGGCCTCGGCTTCCATGTCGAGGACGGCGGGCTCCTCGCAGCTGTTGGATACCTTCATGAACGCTAGGGGCCGGTCCTCCTCGTCGTCGAGCACAAACGCACGGTCACGCTCGCTGCCGAGATCTCGTGCGCCGGAAGCGAACAGCCCAAAACAGGCGCGTGCCACCTCCAGCGCGTCGGACGCAGCCAGCCGGGGCGGCTCGGCGGTCAGCACCTCATCCACTGGACCCGGACCGTACCAGGGTGGGGACAGCCCGATCGGATCCGCACCTTGGATCCGTGACAGCAAATCCCCGCGGACGGCCCGGACGGAAAATCGGTCTCGGCTATCAAAAACCGACCTGGCTTGGCCTGACTTTGCGGCTTCGCATGCGGGGCGGATGGAACTGCGGGGCTTTGGGGGTTTCGGTCAGATTAAAACCCCCAAATCAGCACCCTGGCCTCGGCGGGCTTCGCCAGGGAGCTAAGGGCCATAACTCTCTAGAGCCGTGTCACGCCGGAGGTCGCGGGTCCGAGCCCGTCGCTCCCGCTTGTCCGTCGCTCACTAGTGCGGGCGTTTCTTGGACGCGCCTTCCGCCTCGGAGTTCGGACAGGCGATCCGCAGATCGCACCAGGAGTCGTGAACCCAGACCGCTCCGCTCTCAGCGTATGGACACATGCGTCTAGTCCCACGTCGGTGAGAGCTGCGCACGTCGTGGGGCTCCAGTCGACAACTCCGGTCGGCGTGACGTCCGGCGGCGGCGACCGAGGTCAGGAGCTACTGCTCGTCCGTGTCGTCCCGGATCCCGCCCAACAGGAACCCTGCCGCGTCTAAGACACGGCGCTGGTCGAGTCGCCGAAGATGTTGGGTTAACCTGAGCCTTCCTCGCCGGCCTCCCAGACCGCGACGGCCGCAGTTCCGTCGAGCTCACGCAAACCGTGTGCCTCCGGCTCGTCAATCGCTGCACGCAGCCAACTGAGGTCATCAGAGATCCGCCGTGGCCTGGACGTCGGAGGCTCTGCCAACGGATCCTGACTAGCCCTTCGCTCAGGGATGCCGGCCGGACGAGTCATCGCGAGGCGGAGCGCCCCGATCCAATCCGGTTGCTCAGCGACAAGCTCCAATGTCACCATCCAACGGACAGTACTCCCCGTACGAGTTCGAGCAACAACGTCAATTCGCAAGCTCGAGTTGATGGCCAACGGGTCGAGCAAGTGGGTCCAACCAGACGCCTCGATCGTGCCGGTCTCGGGCCCGCGAAATCAACCGGCTAGGGTGCAGTCGCTTTGATGAGCGCGGCCACCTCGTCCGATCCTCCTAGCGAGAGCCGGGGAAGGCGGCGGGCCGGCATGCGGCGCGGGGTGCCGTTCGGGATCGCCGTATTCGCCATCGCCATCTCCTTCGGCGTGCTGGCCAGGCCTGTGATGGGCTCGGTCGCTCCGATTGTCATGTCGGTGGTGGTCTTCTCGGGGGCGGCGCAATTTGGTGCGCTGGCGGTGCTGAAGGCGGGGGGTGGAACGGGCGCAGCGATTGCCGCCGCCCTGTTGCTGAACGCGCGCTACCTGGCCATGGGCGTGGCGCTGGCTCCGTCGCTGCGCGGTCGGGCGCTGTCCCGCGCGGCGTTTGCGATGACGACGGTGGACGCCTCGTGGGCGGCTGCCAGCACCGGCCAGGGGACCTTCGATCCGTGGTTCATGGTCGGCGCCAGCATTCCGCAGTACGTGGGGTGGATCCTGGGGACCGTCATCGGCGTGCTGATCGGCGGTTCGCTGGGCAATCCGAATGACTACGGCCTGAACGCGCTGTTTCCAGCTTTCTTCATCGCTCTGTTGTTCGAGGAGGTGCATGACCGGCGGCGTGCCGCCGCCGCGCTGGGTGGAGCGGCGATCGCGCTGGTGCTGACCCCGCTGGTGCCGGCCGGACTACCGATCCTGGCGGCGGTTGCGGCCGCCGTTGCGGTCGCAAGGTGGCGGGCGTGACCGGCATCTGGATCACGATTGCCGCACTGGCGCTGGGCACGACGGCACTCAAGCTCGCCGGACCGCTGCTGCTCGGAGGCCGGCCCCTGCCTGCTGGCGTAATGAGCGTGGTCGGGTTGCTCGCCTCCGCACTGTTGGCCGCGCTGGTCATCGTCGAGACGTTCGGACAGGGACGGTCGCTGACGCTCGATGACCGGGCGCTCGGGGCCGTGTTCGCCATCGTGGCTCTGGCCCGCAAAGCGCCGCTGACGGTCGTCGTCGTCGGTGCGGCCGCGGTCGCGGCGCTGGCCCACGCCATCCTCTAATAGAAGCTCAAACCGGCGACCCCCGGTCGCGCCCGTGGGGTGATTTGGCTGCTAGGAGAGTCGGTACATCAATGCGATGAGCTCGTCGCGGCGGTAGCCGTGGTGGCGGGCGAAGTCGATGAGCTCTTTGGTCTTGACGACGACGGCGCCGCGTTCGGGATTGCCTGTAACTCGGATCGCGCGTCCGCGTCCCATCTCCACCAAACCCTCGTCGCGGAGTAGTCGAAGTGCTCGCAGGACGGTGTTGTTGTTGACGCCGAGCACGGTTGCGAGGTCTCGGGCCTGCGGAATTCGATCCCCCGGCCCGGCTTCGCCCTCGTTGATCGCGCGTCTGATTGCGGCCGCCACCTGATCATGTAGCGGGGTCAGGTCTTCGCGATCGACTGCACCGACGGCGAGTGTTCGGTGATCGTGCTCGTCGGAGCTGTTGACTTTCGCCATGAGGCTACGCAGAATAGCTTCAATGGTGACGATGCTCAAGCCATCACCTCGACGGAGAGTCCGACGCCTGCTCGGGTCTCTGTTCCGCGAGGCTCGTCGCCTGGAACGCCGCCGCCGCCTCCGCTACGCGGCCGTTCTCCTGGGTTGCGGGATCGCGAGTGGTGGGGGCTTCGTGATCGCCAACGACGCTGGCGGGTCAGCCAAGCCGGCAGACCATGCGCCTGTGTCGTTCATCTCGTCGCTCCAGCTTCCGCAGCACGACGACTACTTCGCCCTCGCCGCTGTCGGCGGTCGGGTGATCGTCTCGGGCGGACCCACGGGGTCGCTGTTCCCGTCCGGGAGCACAACGTCACTCTCAGGCGGCCGAGCGGTGGGCACCTGCACTGCCGCAACGGTCAAGCCGGGCACGCTCAAGCTGGGTCGCGTGATGCATGCCAACTGCGGTGATCCTGCGCTATATGGCGAGCGGGTTCTGGCTGTCAGCTACCTGACGCAGCCGGTCTCGCCGGCCCGTGGGCCCGATGAGTTCGCCGTGCGCATCGCTCACATCGATCCAGGCGCCCCCGACGGGTACAGGCTGGGGCCAGTCGTCATGAACTATCCGCAGTGCTCGGACTGCAGTGCGCAGTGGGTCTACGGGGATGGTTCGCTGTGGCTCTACAGCGCCTACCACGGCGGGCCCTCGCGATCGTCTGGGGAGCTTCTCCGAGTCTCCGGCGCGACCGGGAAGGTGGTGCAGCACTGGGCGATCCCACAGAACCCCAGGGAGCTGCTCGCGCTCAACGCCGACGGTCTCTGGTTCGCTCCCTCGATCGAGGGCGGCTATCCGCCCCATACGTCGGCGTCACAGCGGCTTGGCTACCAGTCGCTCTACCGTGTCACCCCCGGTGCCCGCACCCCGCTGAGGGTGCTGACGATCGGCCCCGGCGGCGCGTACTGGCTCGTGGCCGCTGGTCACTCCGTCTGGCTCGAGACACGCGGAGGCCTGCTCTGGAGAATTCGCGGCTCGAACGCGACGCCGACGAGGCTGGGCCGATACCCGGCCAATGGAAACCAAGGCGCTGACATCGGGGAGGCACCGCCAACCCACGCGGGCAACGCTGCGATCGGTGTCTACTTCGTGTCCAGCACCGGCTTCTACTCCGCTGTGAGCGCGCCGGAAAGGATCGTCCGGCTATCCGCTGGCGCCGCCAGGCAACAGACCGTGGCGCAGGTTCCGGCACCGCCGCAGGGGAATAGCTATGTCCCCGCCCCGCCCGCGGTAGCGCTCGGCCGGTCCTTCTACTTCCTGGACCCGCCGCTGTTCGACTACCGCGCCGGCAACGAGGCACCGATCGTCCACGGTCAAGGCATCCTGTACCGCGTTACAGAAAGACCTGCAACACGTCCGAAATAAACGCGTGGCTGCCCGCCTCGGACGGCCGCACGGCACCTGATCGCTTGACCAGGAGCGCGCGGCCGCCCCGTGTACTGGTTCTCAGTGGAGGTTCAGCCTTACCGGCCCTGCGCCGGCACCCTGGTCCTCAAACGGCGGGAAGTAGCAGCCCGGCTCGAAGCCGCAGGGCGTGCCCGCCGACGCCTGCGCCGAGGCACTGATGACGGCCGACCCTCCATGAAACGGCGGCCCAGAAGGATCGCCGAGGACCGTAACCGGGACTGTGGTCTGACTGCCGTCACACGGAAAAGCGCTGTAGCCGTTTCCAGACCCGGTGGCGATCGAGCGACCGGAAGCCTGCTCGACGCTGACGGTGACGCTCTGGTCGTAAACGACCAGTCCCGGATCGAACGGCGAGCACGACACCGTGACCGGTTCAGTCACCGCGATGCGGCTCGAGAGAGCAGGGCTGCCGAGACTGATCGTCATCGCCCCTGCTGGCGCCGCTGCCACGCCACAGACAGCCGCGATTCCAGCTGCGGATATGAGTCGACGGAACATGATTCTCCTGACCTCCTCGTGAAGTTGTGTCCACGGGGCAGGATCTGCCGATGCCGACCAGTTCGCATCGGGTGAATGCCCATCTCTGCCGGCAAGGAACGCCCGAATCGGGGACACTTGTGGGGGTCTCGGTCGCGCTCTAGCCTCGCCGACGCCCTACGCGAACAAGAAACTGATCAACGGAAACCACCGCTCGATGGCACTGAGATCCGAGAGTCGCATAACGGTCGCGCGCAGCGTCCCTGAGGTGTGGGCGTATGTCTGCGACGTCGGACGTTGGCAGGAGTGGGCGCCAACGGTTCTCGAATGTTGGGTTGACGGAGGCGGTCCGCTTCAGCCCGGTTCGCGGGTGGAGCAGCGGGCGAAGGGGATCCTCGGGACCAGTCGCCACCGAGCCCAGAACGTGACCGCGGTCGAGGCGCCTCGCCGGGTGGCGTTCGCCGGGCCGATGGGCACCTCGGCGGCCCGCTGGGGCATGGAACTCCAGCCGATGGACGATGAGCAGACCGACGCCATGATGTGGGTTGAGGTCGACCTCATGAACGTCATGCGCGCGATCCCCGGCCCCCTTCTCAACGGCAGGATCCGGCGCGTGATGGATATCGAGATGGCGGCGATCAAGGCTGCGGTCGAGTCCGCTCCGCCGGCCGGCGCGGATTCCTGAGGGGGCGAGCCAGATCGACAGCACGCGAGAGCACCTGATCGAGACGTACCGCGCGAAGGCGAAGCACTACGACATCACGTCCCGGCTTTACCCCGTACCCGGCTATCCCCAGAGGGCCCAGCGCCTCCGCGCGGTCCAAGCACTCGGGCTCCGCGCCGGTGACAGCGTCGTCGACGTCGCCTGCGGCACCGGTCTGAACTTCTCGTTGCTCGAGCAAGTGATCGGTCCGGAGGGTCGGATCGTCGGTGTCGATCTCACCGACGCGATGCTCGCGCAGGCCCAGCACCGGATAGAGACCAACGGCTGGAGCAACGTCAGCCTCGTGCAAGCCGACGCCGCCGCGTTCGACTTCCCAACCGGCGTCGACGGGATCCTGTCCACCTACGCCCTTTCGCATGTGCCTGAAGCCGGAGATGTCATTGCCCACGGCGCCGCGGCCCTGTCCCCTCGCGGCCGCCTGGTCGTTCTCGATCTCAAGCTTCCTGACAACCCGCCTCGGTGGCTAACGCAGCTCGGGATCGCACTTGCCCGCCCCTTCGGTTCCATCGACGAATGGATCGGACGCCGTCCGTGGGATGCGATTCGCGCAGCGATGCAGGAGCGCTTGGCTGATCCCTCGTGGACCGAGTTGTTCCTCGGGACCGCATTCCTGGCTGCTGGGAGCGCTCGCCCAGGCGGCTAGACCGCCGGGAAGCTGCTCAGCACCGTCGAAGCGGGCGCGAAGTAGTCCGGCTGACTGCGGACCTCGACTCGCGTCACCCATTTGACCCACTCGAATCCGCGGGCTCCTGGCACAACCAGCCGCAGCGGGGCGCCATGGCCATGGTCTAGCGGCTGCCCGCCCACAGCGCTCGCGAGCACCAGCGTGCGCGCCTGCTCTAGCCCGAAGCCCCAGCGGTATCCCGTGACGGAGGCGACGCTGACGTGGCGGGCATCCGCGTCGAGGCCGGCCAGATCAAGCAGCCGCCCGAGCTGCACCCCTCGCCACACCTGCGTCGAGTAGAAGCCGCCGGTGCAGTCGAGCGTCGCCACCAGCTCGTCCTTCAGCGGGATCTCCGCGAGCGACAGTGTCAACCTGCGGCTGACGAGACCCGAGACCTCGAGCCGGTAGCCAGCGGCATCGAGGGGCCGCGGGTTGTCGGCAACCCAGGAGGTGGTCGGGAACGCATTCCCGGTGAACGAAGCCGCCTCATACGAGCCGGTGAAGCGTCTGCCTGCCCCGCGCAGGCCGACGAGCGACAGCAGCGGCCGCTGCACCCGCCAGGCTGCGAATGACGCGGCGCCGATGCCGGCGGCGGTGAGGAACTGGCGGCGCCCGGCCAGATCGTGACGGCGCAGGCGCTTGGCGCGCTGGACCATGTGGACCGCCATCACGATGACCAGGATCGCGCCGAGCGTGTCGTGCCAGCTGAGCAGGCTGTAGCCGCCGGGTGCAATCACGAGCCCGAATGACCAGAGGACGCCGGAGATCAAGCAGGTGATGGCGAGCGTTGACACGACTAGCGACGCGACCGTGCGCCCGTCCCGCCGGGCACGACTCGCGATTCGCGGCCACACGCGTCGGAGCTTGACCACGAGCAGGATCGCGAGCGTGGCACTGCAGGCGTCGTGGACGTCCAGCACCCATGCGGCGTGCGGCGAACCGGCGAACAGCGTCAGCACACCGGTCACGATCAGAACCGTGACCAGCGCCGCCAAACCCCAGTCCGTGAGACGGGCGGTCACGCATCCGAGTCTAGTGAGGGGGTGGCTTGGCGAACTCCGCGCGCCCCTCACCGCGAAGCACGCCAGTCTTCTCCGCGACGAACGCGAACTTGCGGACCCGTCCCTCCTGGAGCCAGTCGCTCCACAGCCGGTGGGCGGCCAGCAGGTCGTCCAATGCTCGGCGCCCGATCTGGGCGGCGATGTTCACGGCGTCAGCTGCAAATGCGTCGATCAGCGAATCCGCTATGGCACGGTGGGACAGGCTGCAGTCGTCCTGCCAGCAGACCACGAGGCCGGCTCGTCCCAGGCAGGCGAGCATGTCCGGCAGGGGGGTGAGCCAGACGGTCTCGGCGTCGGGCATTCTCGCGCGCTCCGGCTCGGTCAGGGGCAGACCCTCCTCCATGGTGAAAGCGAACCGCCCCCCGACCGTAAGGGAGTCGGAGATCTCCCTGAGCAGCGGCTCCTTTTCGGGAAACGCGAGCATCGTCTCGAGCAGGAGCACCGCATCGAACGGACCCGACGGGATCGGGGGGATCCGGGAAACCTCGAACCGACAGGGAAGACCCCCGGCGCGCGCGCGGGCGATCTCGATGGCGCTGGGGCTGACATCTACGCCCAGGTAGGTGCATCCCAGCGTCTCGGTGATGAACCGTCCGGGCCCGGCAACACCGCAGCATAGGTCGAGCACGGAGTCTCCCGGTCCGATGCCGGCCTGGCGCGCGAGAGCCCGAATCTCTCCGGCGCGCATAAAACTCTCCTGCTCCACGTACTCGCCCCGGGGGTACGCCGCGATACGGGCCGACTCGAGGGCACGGACGAACGGTGCACGCTCGTGTTGCTTCACAGCGTCGGGCCGTGCATCGTTCACGGCGGAGAAGGATGCCAGTCTCTCGCCGGGAAGGCTCGGCGTGTTGCCGGCGTCATGACCGTGTATGGAGGCAAGTGCACACCCGCTGAGTTCGCCGCGGCCGCAGGCCAGGCAGCCCGGTCAACTTGGCCCGCTGACCGGGCTGCTCGTCCAGGTGTTGCTGCTGGTTGCACTCGCCGCGACCGTCGGCCTCGGTCCGGCCGGCTGGCTAGCCGGCCTCCCCTCTGCAGTCGTCATCGACGTGACCCTGGCGTACGGTCTCTCCCACTACGGCTCCGAGCGACTACGAGCCGCCGACTGGGTGACGCTTGCCCGCGCCTCGCTCGCCGTCGGTGTCGCCGCCCTCGTTGCCGACTCGTTCGCCCACCGTGCGCCGGTGATCCTGCTCGTGTCCATCACCGCGCTGGCACTTGCACTCGACTTCGTGGACGGGTGGGTGGCGCGGCGAACGCGAACGACCGCGACGCTGGGTGCCCAGTTCGACGGTGAGGTCGACGCATTCCTGATCCTTGTCCTCAGCGTGTACGTCGCGCGCTCGGCGGGCATCTGGGTGCTCGCGATCGGCGCGGCCCGATACGTGTTCCTCGCCGCCGGCTATCTGCTGCCGTGGATGCGTGAGCCGCTGCCGCGGCGCCACTGGCGCAAGTACGTCACTGCGACGGCAGGGATCGTCCTGGCCGTGGCGGCGGCGGGCACCCTGCCGCCGGCGGTCACCGAAGGCGGGCTCGTGGTGGCCCTCGCCCTGCTTGCCGAGTCGTTCGGCCGGGACGTCGGGTGGCTGTGGCGCTATCGCCGCACCGGCCGTCGGCTGGCTCCCGCCGGCGCCGCTCCGGCGCTCCAGCGCGGCCGGGTGCGCGCGACGATCGCCGCCGTCCTCACGGCGCTTGCCGCTCTGATCGTATGGGCGGCTCTGGTCGCTCCCAACCAGGCGCAGCACCTCACGGCGACCGCGTTCTTCAGGATTCCCCTCGAGGGCCTCGCGCTGATCGCCCTGGCCGCAGTTCTTCCCACCATCCCGCGCCGGATCCTGGCCGGGCTCGCCGGACCCGCTCTCGCACTACTCGTCATCCTGAAGGTCCTCGACGTCGTGTTCTTCAGCCTGTTCGCCCGGCCGTTCAACATCGTGGGCGACGCCGGCGACGCCGGGATCGGCATCCAGACAATGCGCGACGCGCTCGGCCGTACGGAGGCGAACGTGATCATCTACGGCGGCGTGGTGCTCGCCGTCGCGCTGGTCGTCGTGCTGACCCTGGCGATGTTCCGGCTGGCGCGGGTCGCGGCCAGCAACCGCCGGTGGTCGCTTGGCGCGGCCGGCGGGCTCGGCTCCGTCTGGCTGCTCTGCTCGGTGTTCGGCGCGCAGTTTCTTCCGGGAACGCCGGTCGCTTCGACGAGCGCCGCCAGCTACGTGGTGCGCGAGGTGGGCACCGTGCAGGCCGGCATCCGCGACGAGGCTGTCTTCGCCAAGCAGATCAGGAACGATCCGCTCGCCAACACCTCTGGCAGTCGGCTGCTGACCGGGTTACGGGGCAAGGACGTGCTGCTCGTGTTCCTCGAGTCTTACGGGCAGGTTTCGGTCCAGGGCTCCTCCTTCTCGCCGGCTATCGATTCGCTGCTCACCCGGGGCACCACGCAGCTGCGGGCCTCGGGCTTCTCCGCTCGCAGTTCGTTCCTCAACGCGCCGGGCTTCGGGGGAATCAGCTGGCTCGCGCATTCGACCCTTCAGTCGGGCGTGTGGGCCAACACCCAACAGCGCTACGACGAGCTCGCTTCCAGCAACCGCTTCACGCTGAGCGACGCGTTCAAGCGGGCGGGGTGGCGGACGATCAACTTCGCGCCTGCGGACGATGACCACTGGACCGACGGGTCGTCGTACTACCACTACGCCAAGCTGTATGACCGCAACAACCTGGGTTACCACGGGCCGACTTACAACTACGCGCCGATGCCCGACCAGTACATGTTCGCCGCCCTCCAGCGCCTCGAGCTTGCCAAGGCGCACCGCAAGCCGCTGTTTGCTGAGGTGGACACGGTGTCGAGTCACATGCCGTGGAACAAGATCCCCCAGATGGTCCCCTGGCACAAGCTGGGCAACGGTGCGATCTTCAACCACACGCGGACGCTCACCGAGCCCAACTCCTTCTGGTGGCACCCCGACCAGGTGAAGGCTGCCTACGCCCGGTCGCTCGAATACTCGCTGCACACGCTGATCTCGTTCGTCCGCCACTACGGCAAGAAGAACCTGGTGATGATCGTTGTGGGCGACGAGCAGCCGCTGGCGATCGTGAGCGGGCAGCACGCAAGTCGCGACGTGCCGGTCTCCATCATCGCCCACGACCCGTCGGTGTTGAAGCGGATCGGCGGGTGGGACTGGCAGTCGGGCCTGCTGCCCAGCCGTAAAGCGCCGGTCCTGCGGATGAGCGCCTTCCGCGACCGCTTCCTAACCGCCTACGGACCGCACCCGACCAGCCGGTAGCTCGTGGGAGCGTCACCGATGATGCGGAGGACACTCTGAGCGCGACTCTTGCTCCCCTGCGCTCCGGCAGCGCGCACGTCGAGGGACACATCACCTCGGCCCCTGCCGTCGCGGGTTCTCGGCCGAAGCGGCTCGCCGGACTGGACGGCCTGCGGGGCCTGGCTGCGCTCTACGTCGTCATCTATCACGTGTTCTTGCGCGCGTTTCCCGGCTCCCTAGGCGATCACGGTCCATTCTGGGCCGGCTGGTTCAGCTACGGGCGATTCGCGGTCGTCGTGTTCATCGTGCTGTCCGGCTTCTCCCTGGCCCTGTCGCCGGCCCGGCACGGCTGGAGGCTCGACGGCGTCAAGCAGTTTGCGCGCCGCCGGGCGTGGCGCATCCTTCCCGCCTACTGGGCTGCGCTCGCCTTCAGCCTCGCGGTGGCCTGGCTGATCGTCCCCCAGCCGGGCAACGGGATGCCCGACGCGAAATCGGTCGTTGTCAACGGCCTGCTCGTCCAGAACATCGTCCGCACGCACAGCCCGAATACGGCGTTCTGGTCGATGGCCGTCGAGGCCCAGCTGTACCTCCTGTTCCCGATGCTGCTGCTGATCGTCCGCCGGCGGAGGGCGCTGATCATGCTCGCCTCCGTCACGCTGATCGTCGTAGCGTGGGAAATCGTCGGCTCGAACGTCGCTCGCCTGAACACGTTCGTGATCCACTCTCCACCGGACCTGGCGGCGCTGTTCGCGGTCGGCATCCTGACCGCCGGCATCGTCGGCGCGAGCAGGGCGCGAAGATCGTGGCCGTGGCCCAGGCTGGCGCTCGCCGCCGTCACGCCGGTGCTGGCGACGATCTGGTGGCAGGGTTCGGTGTGGACCCACGACCATCTGTTCCTAGTCGACCTTGCGCTCGGCCCGGCAATCGCGTGCCTGCTGGCTGGGCTGGCCACCGGCCGCCCTGCCCGTCTCGTTCGCGCGCTGGACACGCCGCCGATGCGCCAGCTCGGCTTGGCTTCGTACAGCCTCTACCTGACGCACGCTCCGATCGTCGTCATCGTCTACGAGAAGATCGTTGCTGGCCATGTCGACCAGGGTGTCCCGGCCTTCCTCGTCACGCTCGCCCTGGCACTGCCTCTGACGATCGCGTTTTCGCTGGTCTTCGCCAGGGTCTTCGAGATCCCATTTCTGTCCCGGCGCACCTCGTCGCGCACGGCCAGAGTGCGGCGACCTCGGGCAAAAAGGGCGGCGGCATGAGCCGGACCTTGTGGGCTTGGGGCCGGTACGTTGGTCCGGTCGCGGTGCTTGCGATCGTTGTCTGGCGCCTGGGGGCCGGCCCGTTCGTTGAGGGTCTCCGCGCAGTCGACGGCCCGGCCCTGGCGGCAGCGACCGGCCTCGTGATGCTGACGACCGTCTGCAGTGCATGGCGGTGGAAGATCGTGGCCGGTGGTCTCGGCGTCGACCTCTCCTTGCCCGCTGCGGTGGCGGCCTACTACAGGGCGCTCTTCCTCAACGTGACTCTGCCGGGCGGGATCGTCGGTGACGTCCACAGGGGCGTAAGCCACGGCCGCGACGTGAACGATGTCGGCCGCGCGTTGCGGGCCGTCGCCTGGGAGCGGACCGCCGGACAGGCCGTGCAGATCCTTCTGACCGTGGTCGTTCTCCTGGTGCTGCCGTCGCCGGTGCAGTCAGCCATGCCGCTGGTTGCGATTGCGGTTGTCGCGGCGCTGGTCGCCGTCGTGCTCTTCGCTCGGCCGCAATCGGCGGGCGCTCGGTCTGCGTGGGCGCGGACCCGGAGCGCCGTGGCCCATGACATCCGCCACGGGCTCCTCGCGCGGCGGGCGTGGCTGCCCATCGCACTCGCGTCCGCGCTGATCGTCGCCGGCCATGCAGCCATGTTCCTGATCGCGGCACGGACCGCCGGCATCACCGCCCCGCTCTCGCAAATGCTTCCGATTGCGTTGCTCGTGGTGATGGCCATGGTGCTGCCCAACGTCGGCGGCTGGGGCCCGCGTGAGGGGCTGACGGCATGGCTGTTCGGCGCTGCTGGCCTCGGTGCCGGCCGAGGCGTCGCGAGCGCGGTGGTCTACGGCGTCATGATCCTGGTCGCCTGTCTGCCGGGCGCCGCCGTCCTTGTGGTGGCATGGTTTCGTGGCACCCGTCCGACGAGACGGCCCAAGCTGCCGTTCCGAGAGGGAGCAGCCCGTGCCTGACCGCCCGTACACATTGCTCAGCTGTGGCATGTCGATCGACGGCTATCTCGGCGCCGCGACGCCGCGGCGGCTGGAGCTCTCCAACGACGCTGATTTCGACCGGGTCGATGCGGTGCGCGCCTCGTGCGACGCGATCCTGGTTGGCGCCGCAACTGTTCGGAACGACAACCCGCGCCTGCTCATCCGCTCGAAGAGCCGCCGCGAGGAGCGGACCGCTCGTGGGCTCCCGGCCTCACCGACCAAGGTGACCGTGACCGAGCGGGTGCAGCTGGACCCGACGGCCGATTTCTTCACCACGGGCGAGACGGAGAAGCTCGTCTACTGCGCCACCCCGGGCGTGGCCGCTGCCCGCTCCCGATTCCAATCGGTGGCGACCGTGGTCGACGGCGGCGAGCCGGTCGAGATGCGCACAGTTACTGAGGACCTTGGCGCCCGCGGCGTCCAGCGACTGATGGTCGAGGGTGGCGGCAAGGTGCACACCCAGTTCCTGATCGACGACCTCGCCGACGAGCTGCAGCTCGTCGTTGCCCCGTTCTTCGTCGGCGACTCTCTCGCCCCGCGGTTCGTGGGCGACGGCCGGTTTCCGTGGAATTCCCAACGGCGGGCGACGCTCGCTGAGGTTCGCCAGATCGGGGATGTCGTGCTGCTGCGCTACGCGCTCTCATCCCGATTCGAGACCGCCTGAGGGACTAGGCGATGCCGCAGCCAGCACCAAAGGCAACGATCCGCACCCAGATGCCAGTCCCACTGCGGTTCACCGATGGCTACGCCACGGTGGGGCGCGTGTTCAGCTTCGATGGGCTGGTCGACGGCCTGGAGCACCTCGCCTTCGGACTGGGGGATCGCGCCGCCGCTGCGACCTCGGCCGGAAGCCGCCGCCCGGTGCCCCTCGTCCGGCCGCATAGCGAATGTCTGACCGGAGACGTGTTCGGCAGCGAACGCTGCGACTGCGGCCCGCAACTTCGCGAGGCGGTGGAGCGCATCGCTGGGAGCGGGGGCTACCTGCTGTATCTGCGCCAGGAGGGACGGGGCATCGGCCTCTACGCCAAGCTCGAGGCCTACGCGCTCCAGGATGCCGGGCTGGATACGTATGAGGCAAACCTTGCGCTGGGCCACCGCGAGGACGAGCGTTCATATCTTGTCGCCGTCCAGATGTTGCGGGCGCTGGGGGTCTCGCGGGTAAGCCTGCTCAGCAACAACCCGGACAAGGCGCGGCAGCTGCGCCGGTTCGGGGTCGCGGTGAGCTCGGTCGTGCCCACGGGTGTGCACCTGTCGCCCACGAACGCGGGGTATCTAGCGACTAAGGCGGGAAGGGGCGCCCACACGCTGGACCTCCCGCTGTCGGCCGGGTGAGGCCAGCAGATCGGCGTGCTCGACGGTGACCCGAAGCGCTCCCGCGGCTGCCTGCGCCAGACGCCGGCGGGTATATGGCTCGGCCTCAGCGGCAAGCTCAACCTCCTGCTCGCAGGCACCACCCACCCATCCGGTCAGCCACTCAGCTGCCAGTTCGGCCTCCGACGGGCCTAGCCGCCACGGACTCCGGCGGACCAGCACTTCCGCCCCCAATCGATCGAACTGCTGCACCGCCACCCCCACCGCGTCCGGGCCGAGCAGGTGTCCGCGCGCGGTGGTGCGGCGTTGGTGCGCGTCGAAAGCGGCGGCCAGGCGGCGATCCAAGGGGTCTGCCGGCGTCATGTCGACCCGGCCGACGACCGACAGCGTCAGCAGGATCAGACAGCCTGCCTCGCCGCAGGCGCTGATCAATCCGGACAGCTCTTCCTCGGTCAGGATGTCCAGCAGCGCCGAGGCGGTGATCAGGGTCGCCCCGGCGAGGTCGTCTGGGGTCAGCCGGGTGATGTCAGATTGCCTGACCTCGACGGTGACGGCGGTCCCGTCGATCGCGGGACCGGGTAACGCGGACGCGGCGAGCTCCAGTAGGTCTGCGTCCCGGTCATGCAGGATCCAATGCTGGGGTCCGGGCAGCTGCGGCGCCAGCCAGCGGCCCAACGCGCCGGTGCCGCAACCGAGGTCGTGGATCACCTGGCGTTCGGCTGCCGGGAGCTTTCCCCTCAGAAGCTCGACGAGGTCACGCGCACGAGCCGTCGCGTCTGCGGGCTCGCGAAGCGCAAGCCATTCCCGGCTCACCCGGCTGCCCCGATCCGTCACCCCGAGGCCCCTGCCAGAACTCCCGCCAGGATGGATGCTGTGTTCGACCACCCGGGAATCGATTCGCGACGTGTCTGGGCGGCGTGGCGCAACCGGCGCCGCAGCCCGGCATCGGTGAGCCAGGTCCGGAGCGCGGCGGCAAGCGCCGGCGGGTCCTCCGGCGGGACCAGCAGCCCCGGCCGGATCCCGTCGGCGTTCTCACAGAGGGCCTCGGGAACCCCCCCGACCTCGGCGGCGATGACCGGCAAACCCCGGGCCAGTGCCTCGATGATGACCATGCCGTAGGTCTCGGCGCGCGACGCCAGCACGACCAGGTCGGCAGCGGCGTAGCTGCGGCCGAGATCGGCTCCGGTCCGCGGTCCCGGGAAACTCACCCGGTCGCTCAACCCGGCCTCGCGCACGCGGCGCCGCAAACGCTCGGCGAACGCGGGGTCGCGTCCCAGGCTGCCGACACAGGTGCACCGCCAGGACAGGTCGGGCATCGCCGTCAGCGCGTCAAGCAGCAGGTCGTGGCCCTTGTCGAACGTCACCGCGGCCACGCAGAGCATCGTTTCGCCGGTCATGGTCCCGGCGGCCAGCTCGGCCGCCTCTACGGCGGGCGGGGCCACGTGCACTTTGCCGGCGGGCAGCGCGTAGAGCTCCCGCAACCGGCCCTGGCTCCACCGGCTGGTGGTGACGACGGCCGCAGCAGCTGAGAGGACGGCCCGTTCCCGTGTCCGTGTTTCCGCGCCCGCGTCGGGAGCCGGGCGGTGTCCCAGCGGCATGTGCACGAGTACGACCATGCGCAGCCGGCTCGCGAGCGGGACAAGCACTGTCGGAGCGGTGGAGGCGATGAGTCCGTCGAGCAGCACGACGGCGCCGTCCGGGATCTGCTCGAGGACGCGGGCGAGGGTTGCCAGCGCACTCACGTCAGGTCGGGGCCAGCCGCCCGGTACCGCGTGCTCGTGCACGGTCCAGCCGATCGAGATGAGCCCGCGGGCGGCCTGTCGGTCATAGACGTTCCCTCCGCTTGGCCGGGCGGGGTCATCGATGCCCTCGGGCACGACGACGTGCACTGTCCTCACAGAGGTCGCTCGTAGCTGGCCCAGGCGATGTGCGACTCACGCAATGTCACGACCAGTCCTTCGAGTCCTCGAGCCGTCTCCCCGAGAGTGCCGGCGTGCACGCGGTCTGCGAGTCGATCTGCAACCGCCCGCGCAAGTGCCTCGGTGGAGGTATTCATGCCCGCGAACGCCGGCTCGTCGTCCAGATTGCTGTAGTTGAGCTCGGCCAGGACGGCATGCAGCGCCGCGGCCGCCTGCCCGATGTCGACCACGAGGTTGTCGGCGTCAAGGGCGGTGCGCCGGAATGTTGCATCGACGACGTACGTCGCGCCGTGAAGTCGCTGCGCGGGCCCGAACACCTCACCGCGAAGGCTGTGCGCGATCATCATGTGGTCCCGGACGGTGACGCTGAACACGACCTATACCTCGTCGTAGGTGATCGTATGGCAGAGCGCCGGCAAGCTGCCCGCGGTCAGCCTGGCCATCACGTCGGGCAGTTCGTCGAAGCGAGACTGTCCCGTAAGGAGCGCATCGAAGGCCGAATCGCCCAGCAACTCGAGCGCGAGTTTCATCCGGTCGCCCGGGCTGCGCCGGCCGGCGCGGGCGGGGGAGACGGTGCCCACCTGGCTGGCCCGGATGTGCAGACGGCGTGAGTGGAATGAGCCGCCCAGCGAAAGGGAGACGTCGCTGTCGCCGTACCAGCTGAGGTCGATCACGGTGCCTTCCGGCGCGAGCAGGTCAAGCGAACATTGGAGCCCGGCGGAGGTGGCGCTGGCGTGCACCACGAGGTCACAACCATCGGCTGCCGTGCTCGGCAGCGCGAAGTCGACACCGAGCGCGGCCGCCACCTCGGCCCGGCCGGCATCGACATCCACCAGCGTGACGTGTGCCGCCGGGAAGCGACTGAGCAGCCGTGCCACGCAGCAGCCGACCATCCCGGCGCCGACAACCGTGACCCGGTCGCCGAGCAGAGGCGCGGCGTCCCACAAGGCGTTGACGGCAGTCTCGACCGTCCCGGCAAGAACGGCGCGCGCGGGCGGGACACCCTCCGGCACGAGCGCCACGGCGCTCGCCGGAACCACGTAGACGGTCTGGTGCGGGTAGAGGCAGAAGACAGTTCGACCGCAAAGCTCAGGCGGTCCCTGCTCCACCGCGCCAACGTTCAGATAGCCGTACTTGACCGGCCCCGGGAACTCTCCTTCTTGGAAAGGCGCCCGCATGGCGCCGTACTCGCCCGGCGGCACCCTGCCCCCGAACACCAGCGTCTCGGTCCCCCGGCTGATGCCCGATCGCAAGGTGCGGACCAGCACGTCGCCCGGCCCAGGTTCTCGAAGGGCGACTGCTCGGATCTCCCCGCAGCCCGGCGTGCGCGTCCAGAACGCACGGGCCTCGACCTGCACCGCGTCACCCCCGGAAGAAGCAAACACCGACTGCCAGGCTACCAACATACGATTAGTGAAACACAGTTGCGGTAATTAGGCAACTGCGTTGCGTTATGCTGCAGATATGACCGCTACCCAAGCCTTCCGGCGCGCGCGCAGTCCCGAGGCAAAGCAGGCGCGCGAGCGAGCGATTCTGGACGCGGCCAGCGCGATGGCCGCGGAACATGGCGTCCGCTCGGTAACGCTGACCGACATCGCCGCCGCGGTCGGCATGCACAAGTCCGCGATGCTGCGCTACTTCGAAACGCGCGAGGAGATCTTTCTGATCCTCGCCGCCGAGGGCTGGCGTGAGTGGTCGGAGGCGGTACGACAACGCCTCGACCGCCTACCCGCGTCCGTGGAGGATCCAGAAGAACAGATTCCGATGATCGCCGAAGCTCTTGCCGGCTCGCTGGTTGCCCGGCCGCTGTTCTGCGACCTGCTCGCGCACGCCCCGCTCAGCCTCGAGCGCAACGTGTCGCTGGAGTCCGTCCGCGCGTTCAAGCTGATCGCGCTCGCCGAGGCATCCGCAGTCGCTGCCCCGCTGCGCCGATTGCTGCACCTGACCGCCGATCAGGCCGTCGACGTCGTCGCGACCGCCACCTGCATGGCCGGCGCGCTTTGGCAGATGGCCGCACCCGGCACACGCCTGAGCGAGCTCTGGCACACCGATCCCGAACTCACCCAGGCCCGCTTCGACGTCGCTCCGCGGCTCGCCGGCATCCTCGCCGGGCTGCTGACCGGCTTTACGCCGGCCGGTCGGCCAACGATCGCCCGAACGGCTACCCGCTCCTCATCTGGCTCCTGAGCGGCGGCTACGGTAGCTCAGCATGCCGCGCGGCAGCGGCAGCAGTGGCTTCGACACCGCACGTTTACATTTGGCTCAAAAGTTGGACCGTATGATCGGTCTCGCACTCAGGAGCGACCAAGAGGGGAGCAATGTCGACGATCCGCAACCCCGATGAGCTGTACGGACTGCTTACGCGGGTGGGTGAGCCGCGCCGGTACTCCGCCGGGGAGGTCATCTTCGAGAAGGGCGAGCGGGGAGACCGGATGTACGTCGTCCGTGAGGGCTCGGTGGCGCTCAAGGATGGCGACCGAGTCGTGGACACCGTCGGGACTCCGGGACTGTTCGGCGAGCTGGCCCTGATCGAGTCTGAGCCTCGGGCGCTGACGGCCGAGGCGGACACCGACGTTGAGCTGGTTGACATCGGCGCACGTCAATTCTGGGTGCTGGTGCACGAGACGCCGGGATTCGCCCATCTGGTGATGAGCGTGATGGCGCGACGTCTGCGCGGCGCCGGCAGCACGACCTGACGTAGCGCGCGCTCCAGGTCAGGTTCCGCGTGAGGGCGGCGGAACCCTGAGGCGGTGCAACGTCTGGTTCACGTCCTCGAGCGTGGTGCGGGGGTTGATCAGGCAAAGGCGGTACACCGAGCGCCCGGCCAGCTCGGTGCAGCTGACGGCGGCGAATCCGCTGGCGGTGAGCGCCCGTGCGCGCTCCACGTGGTCGGCGCTGGACAGGTCGCGGCCCGTGAATGTGATGACCCCGAGCTGGGCCGGCGTGACCACCTCCCAGTACGGATCCCCCTCCAGAACCGACTGCACGCTCTCGGCCAGGGCGATGCAGTGCCCGATCGCCTCGGAAAGTGCAGGCGCACCGTGGGCCTTGAAGGTGAGCCACAGCTTCGCTGCGCGGGCGCGGCGGGTCAGCTCGAGCCCGCGGTTGCGTAGGTCGGCCTCGCCTTCGGCCGTGGCCAGCACGTCGCGCAGGTACTCCGGGTTCATCGTGAAGCAAGCCTCGAGCACGCCAGGTCGCCGGACCAGCACGCAACCGACGTCGTAGGGCTGGAACAGCCATTTGTGCGGGTCGACCGCCAGCGAGTCGGCGCGCTCCATTCCCCGCAGCACCGCCCGGCCCGCCGGCGCCAGCGCGGCCGGTGCGCCGTACGCGCCGTCGACGTGAAGCCAGAGGTCTCGCTCGGCGCACAGATCAGCCAGCGTGTCGAGCGGGTCAACGGCGCCGGTGTTGGTCGTTCCCGCGGTCCCCACGACTATCGCCCGGCCGCTGTCCGCCGGCCTGAGCGCCTCGGCCACCGCGCCGGCGCTCCAGCGGAACGAATCGGTCGCGGGCACGACCCTCACCTGATCCGGCGCGAAGCCGAGCACCCGCAGCGCGCGCAGGATCGAAGAATGCGTCTGGTCGGACACGTAGACGGCAGCGTCGTATCCGGCGTGACGGGCCGCGGCCAGCGCCGTCATGTTCCCGAGCGATCCGCCGGAGACGAGGATGCCCTCGGAGCCGGCGGGGAAGCCCATCAGCTCCCGGATCCACTCGACCACGATCAACTCCAGCGCCGAAGGTCCCGAGCCGCCGGCCCATGAGGCGGCAATCGTGTTGAAGCCGGTGCTCATCCAGTCGCCGAGGATCCCCGTAAAGCTCGCCGGGCTCGGCACCCGGGCGAAGAAACGGGGGTGGGCGGCGTGCTGCATGTTCTCCAACGCGTCGCCGGCGAGCTGCTGGAGCAACTCCTCCACGTCGCTCGGCTCAGTCGGGACGGCGCCACCGAGGGACGCCAGCGCCGGCGCGCGGGCCTCTCGAAGTGCCGGCCCCACATCCAGCGCGGACCAGTGATCGGCGACCAGGTCGACAAGCAGGTGTCCGAGCTCGCGAAAGCGCCCGGCGTCAAGCCCGAGCCCGTCTGCGTACGCGTCTTTTCTCACAACCGCGATCGTGGCAGACATGCCCAACGAGAGGCACTGGCGGCGACGGTGTGATCGCGCGGCCGGCCAGCCGCGCGAACTATCAGGACGCTGTCTCTTCCTCGATGTACCGCGACTGCGAGCGCAGCGCCGACACGCCGTCGACGATCGCCTCGGGCGAGGATTCCTTCGACGACCAGAGGGTCCAGTAGGCCATCGTGGCGCTGGCGGGACCAACTTTCGCCTTGTCGAGCTTGATCCGCACCGGCAGCGGCACGGCATCGCCGATCGCCACCGCCTCGCCGACGTCCAGTGTGGGCAGGAGCCCCGCCACGCCGGCGAAGGCTCCGGGCACCAGGTGGACGATCATCGCGTGGTCCTGGTCGTTGTTGAGCCGCAGCAGGATGAAGTTGTTGCACTGGCTGAGCACGGTCCGGCTGAGCTCGCTCGGGCGCTGGCTGACGATGCCCAGGCAGACGCCGTACTTACGGCCCTCCTTGGCGATCATCTCGAACTTCCGCAGCGCTCCGGCGTACATCGGGTCCGACTCGTTGTCGCGCAGGTAGACGTGGGCCTCATCACAGATCAGGCACACCGGCGTCCGTGCCGAGGGCTCCATCCAGAACTGGATGCTGTACACGAGCCGCGCCACCAGGCCGGCCACGAGGGGGATCAACGGCGTCGGCACCTCGGACAGGTCGATCGTCTTGATGCCGCCCGTCCCCTGGCCGGCTGACAGCAGCTTCATAGCCGTCTGAGACAACCACTCCTTGGATTCCGTGGTCTGAGGCGGCTGGAAGATGAAGCCGTATCGCGGATCTGCCCGGCGCGCCTGCAGCCGCGAGACCAGCCCGCGCAGCTTCCCATTGAACCGGCCGGGGATCACGTTGCCGCTCGGCTGCTGGACGATCCTCTCCACCTCGTCCTTCTCCATCCACTCGATCAGCAGATCGATCGCGTAGGGAACCGGGGAGTCGGCGGTCACGGTGTTCATGGCGTCGAAGCTGCCGGCCGAGGCCAGAGCCGAGCGCTTCAGCGTCTCGATCCGGTCGATCAGCCACAGGCGCTGATCTGAGGCCCACGGATCGTCGGGGTTGCCGATCATGGTCAGGAGCTCATCGGCCTCGAACAGCCAGTACGGCAGGTGCAGCACGTCGTCGGCTCCGTACAGCAGGTCGGCCGGACCGCCGATCCGTAGCCGGGTGGCCACGCCGCCGGCATCTAGGGGGCCGTACTCACCGTGCAGGTCGAGCACGAGGACATTGGCGTTCGCGAGCCGGCTGGCCCGCTCCAGCAGCAGCGAGACGGCCCAGCTCTTGCCGGCGCCGCTGTTGCCCAGGATGGCCATGTGGCGCTGGAACAGACGGTTGCCGTCCGCCACCGCCTCGGCCCCGTCCGGACCACCGTAGTGGCCGAGCAGCAGGCGCTCATCGTGGGCAACACCCTCGGCCAGCGTGGACATGAAGCCGTTCAGCCGCTCGCCCTCCACAAGGTGGCAGTGGGCGCGGATGCGGGGCTGGTGGGCGGCACCCGCCCGGAATGATCCGCCGCCCCGCGGATCGGGATAGAAAGTGCCCACCGGCATGATCTCACCGGTCACCTGATCGCCGCTCTCGTTGCACACCAGGCGATCCACGATCCCGATCAGGAACGCATCGGCAGCCTCCAGGGCCACCAGGGCGGACACCGTGGCAAGCTCAACCGCCGCGTCGTCGGTCAGCCTGACCAGCACTCGTGAGGCGTCGACGCTGGTGACCTGGCCGAGCATCGGGCCTTGATCCAGGTGGAGCGGCGGGATGGCGCTGTCCCGAGGAGCGGACGGCATTGGGTCCAGGCGATTGAAGACCGGTCCCGGGTCCTCGTGAAGCAGCGGTTGTGTCATCGGGGCTCCGTTAGGGGTGAACACGTCGGCATCAGGGCATCGAGGCATGCGATCGCGCCTCGGATGAATTCATCGGTCCGCGCGGAGCCTGGTCTTTAGATAAGTGGCGCTGGCCTGGACGAGCCGCCCATTTTGAGGTGGATCAGAGGGGCGCCTAGACCATCTAGCGGGCGGGACCGTCCCAGAAGGCCATGAACACGAGCATCCCGATCACGACGCCAGACGTGATCGCGGGGATCAGGAAACCCGGGCTGGTGCCGCCGGACGCGAACAGGATCAAGCAGATGGCCGCCAGGGGCAGGCAGCTGATGATGAACACGCCCACCGCATTGGGATGACTCGTCTCGTCGGACCGCTGCATGCACCAGGCAGAGTGGCAGCGCTCCCGGCGGGCGGCAATCGAACATCGGTTGAGCACGACCCGTTGAGCGCCGGAGCCCGGCTGGGAGAAAATCCCCAGCCGGGCTCCGTGGCTCCTCGATCTGACCCGCGTTCTCAGCAGGTCCAGGCCGAGGGGCCCTGGCTGGCGTAGATCCGAGCCGCGATGGCGCTCTGCTCGGCCGGCGACGCGTCCTGCGGTGAGCCGGTACCGCCGTAGGCGGCCCAGGTCGAGGGCAGGATCTGGTAGGCGCCACCGGCACCGGACGACGGGTTCACCGCCGACCAGTTGCCGCCCGACTCACAGCTCACGATCGATGACGGGATGGAATACCCGCCCGATGCGGCGCTCGTCGGCGTCGTCGTCGGCGCGGCGGTGGTCGCCACCGGAGCCGGCGTCGGGGCGGCGAGGTGGAACAGCTTGTCCCACGTCTGGAGACCCACCACGCCGTCGACCACCAGGTGCTTGCGCTCCTGGAACCGCACCACCGCCCGGCGGGTGGCGGTGCCGAAATGGCCGGTCTGCCTGAGATGCAGCCCATGCTGCAACTCGCGCACCTGGACGCCCTGCGCGCCCGTACCCATCAGGCCGATGATCTGCGGGGTGGCGCTCGCCGTGGCGGCGGTCACCAGCATCCCGGCGCTGGCGGCCGCAGCCGCCAGACCGGCGACGCCGCGGCCCGTGAGCGGTCGTCGTCCATCGTGCGGCGTATGCCGCGGGATCTTCAGGGGCATGCACTTCTCCTTCTTTCTCGTGCCGGCGGGGTTAGCTGACGGGCTACGCGAGAAAGCTGCGCACGCCGCCGATGCGGCGTTGAGCCCCGGGGCGAACTCAAGTCCACCCGGCTGGGTCCCCCGCTCCCGGCCGCCGTGGGGAGGCACACCGGGATTAGGCGATTGGAAGTTGTTTCACCGTACCAAAACTCGGGACGGCGTCTGTGCGCTACATCACGGTTGCTTGGTGGTCACTACGACGACCGCGGCGGATCATCAGGCCAGCGACCGTGCTCGGCCAGGTAGATCCTGGCCTGCTCCTCCTCGACCCGCTCGTCATCGCTCTTGACGCCGAGCCGGAAGAGCCAGTTCAGCATCAGAACCGACAGGCCGGAACCGGCCGCCATGGCGAATCCGTCCACCCCGAACCCGCCCGGGTTGACCACAAGAACGATGAATCCCGCCCCGACGAGGATCGCTCCGAGGCCATAGCGGACCATAAGCAATCCGAGCCGGCGCTGCGGCGGACCGGAAGGTGGGGAAGAGGCGGGCATATCTCCTACTGTAGGTTCGCGCAGCCGGCAAAGCCAGCCGGCGCCTGAGGTCCCCGGATGATGCCCCGAACGCCCGTGGAAGACCGCCTCACAGCGTCAACGGCGGCAACGCGCGCCGTCCGGGAGGTCACGCGGGTGGATCGAGCCGCCATCTCGGCGCGAGCGGGCCTCGTCGCCGCCGTTCCCGTGGCCGCGGTCCTAGCCGTGGGCGCCCTGGTGGATCAGCCGGTCGTCGCGGTCACGATGGCCGCGGGCGCGCTGCTCTCCGGCGTGGCCTGGCGGGGCGCCGGCGGCTCGCTGGTGCCGCCGGTGGGGACGATGATCGCCGCCGCCGTCGGACTGGCCATCGCCACGTTGGCCGGCACCCTGACCGGGCAATTCGCGTGGCTGCATCTCAGCCTGCTGGCCGTCTTCTGCCTGGGCGCGGGACTGCTCAACACACTCGGCCGCCGGGGCGGCGTCGTCGGGGTCCAGACGGTGATCGCGTTCGTCGTGTTCGGGCGCTTTCCGGAGAACGTCGGCGGGGCGTTCACGCTGGCCGGCCTGGTGCTGGGGGGCGGCGCCGTCCAGATCGCCACCGCCACCCTGGTGGCACGTCCACCCGCCTGGCGCCGTCAGCGTGCGGCGGTCGCCGGCGCCTACCGGGCCCTGGCCGCGCTGGCCGCCGATCTGGCCACCTCCAACATTCCCAGCGCCAACAGCCTCGAGGAAGCCGATCTGCAGCTGAGCGGCCCGGCGCTGTTCGCAGATCAGGCGGCGGTGACCCTGTCGAGCCTGGTCGATGAGGGCCGCCGGATCCGCATCGAGCTGGCTGCGCTCAGGGAATACCGCAACCACCCCCTGGTGGCCGATCGGCTGCAGCTGGCCCACCAGGTCCTGGAGCTGATCGCGGCCAGCATCGAGAGTCGTGGGCGGAGCGACCAGGAGCTGGACGAGCGGGCGGCCGGGTTGAGCGGGTGGGGCAAGCAATCGGCATCCGGGTTGCCTGCGGAGGACGTGTCGCCTGCCGTGCGGACACGAGTCGCTGCTCTGGGGGGACAGTTGCGCGCGGCCGCCCGGCTCACCACACAGAGTGCGCGGCCACCCGGCCTGCGCTACCTCTTCCACCCGTCCCGCGGAGCAGGGTCGCCCCGCCATCAGCTGGCCGCCGACGTGCGGCGCCTGCGGGCCAGCGCGACGCTCAGCTCCGCCACAGGTCGGCACGCCGTGCGGCTGGCGGTGGCGGTGACGCTGACGGAGTTGGTCGCCCAGCGCGCGCATCTGCCCCGTGGCTACTGGGCCGTGATCGCCGCGGCCACGGCCCTGCGCCCGGAGTTCGGCGCCACCTTCACGCGCGGGGCCGAGCGCCTGCTCGGCACCACTGTCGGAGTGATAGCGGCCACTCTGATCGCTGTGGCCCTACAGCCCGCCGGATGGGGGATGGTCGCCGTGATCGGGCTCCTGGCCTGGGCGACCTACGCGGTGTTCCCGGCCAGCTTCGCGGCCGGTACGGCAGGGATCACGGCGCTGATCGTGTTCCTGCTGCATCCCGTGGCTCCCGACTCCACCACGATCGGGCTGGACCGGGGCATCAACACGACGGTGGGTGGAGCAATCGGCCTCGCCGTCTATCTGCTGTGGCCGACCTGGTCAGGCCGGTCGGCCGAACCCCTGCTGGCCGATGTGGTGGCCGCCCAGCGCCGGTACCTCCAGGGCGTGCTGCAGGCGGTCATCGCCGGGGGGGAGCCCGACGAGGACTCTCTCCGCCGGCTGGCCCGGCAGGCCCGGATCGCCTACAGCGACGCCGAAGCTGCGGTCACGCAGAGCGAGTCAGAGCCGGTGCGGGGCATCGATCCCCACCAGGGCCGGGCGGTGCTGGTGGGATTGCGCCGGCTGGTCTATTCGGTGCACGCCATGCGGGCTGATCTGATGAGCGCCGTCGAGCGCCCGGCTCACCCGGAGCTCAAACCGCTGAGCCGGGCTGTGGACCGGTCCCTGGAGATGATCCAGGCTCAGCTCCAGACGCCGCTCGGCGGCTGGCGGAGACTGGCGAGCGGGCGCTCGGCGGGCCAGGCAACGGGAGCAGACGCAGTTCTCCCGCCGCTCCGGCAGCTGTACAGCGAACTTGTCCCGGGGCGTGCGGCGGCATCCAGCGAGCCCGTGCTGGCACCGATCGACGAGCTGATTGACGCCATCAACACGGTGGCCGAGGCGCTCGAGCTCACGCTTCCCTGACGAAAACATCCCTGTTCCGCCAGGACGGCTGGTAGAAATCGAGCCTTGCGCAGGCCAAGCTTCCGTCTTGTCGGGCTGCTGGGCTGCCTGGTGGGGGTCGGGGTGAGCGCCACACCGGCTCAGGCCGCCGCAGGCATCCGCTGGCACAAGCCCGTGCGCGTGGAGCCTTCGCGCGACGGCGGGGTGCAGGCGGTCTCGTGTCCCACGAGCCGGCTCTGTGTGGCCGTCGATGCGTCCGGTCACGCCCTGTTCACCACCCGGCCGACCCGGGGAGCTCACTCCTGGTCGCGGCCGCAGCGCGTCGACGGCAGCAACAGCCTGACCGGCGTCTCCTGCCCGACCAGGCGGCTGTGCGTGGCCGTCGACGAGAGCGGAAACGTTCTCAGCACCACCCACCCGACTCGCGGTGCCAAGAGCTGGAGCCGGCCGAGGCGCATCGATTCGGTCCAGGGTACGGACGGGGGCAACGCTGGACTCCTCGGCATCTCCTGTCCGACCGTGACGCTGTGCGTGGCGGTGGACGGTGCCGCGGCCGGTGACGTGCTCAGCACCAGCGTGCCCCGAGGAGGAGCGGGCGCCTGGCGGATGGTTCGGCTGGGCGGCACGCTGGAGACCGTGTCCTGCCCGAGCGCCGGTCTGTGCGTGGTGGCGGGCTCGGAGCACGTGTACTCCAGCAATCCCGCCGGCGGTCGCACGTCCTGGCACTTCACGGGAGGCCCGGTGGGCGGCGGCGTGATCAGCGACCTTGACTGCCCGGACACGACCCTGTGCGTGGGCGTGGGCTTCGGCGATGCCTCGCCGGGTCTGGCCGTCGCCACAGCGTCACCGCGCGGCGGCTCGAAGCGCTGGAAGACCTCCGATGTCCTGGCGTCACCACCCCCGGCGAGCGCCGAGCTGCTTGACGCGGTGGGGTGCGCGGGGGGGACGCTGTGCGTGGCGCTCGACACCGCAGACGATGCCTACACGTCCGGCAACCCAGTGAAGGGCGGCTGGAGCTGGGATGGCGCGATCCGGCCCGGGTCGGCCAGCCAGCAGAACGCCATCTCGTGCACCCTCAAGCTGTGCGTGGTGGTGGACAGTGCCGGTGTGGAGACCACCGGCATCGTCCACGGCTGATCTCGTCGATCTGGACGCGATCGCCGCAGCCGCGGTTGATCAATGGCACCATCCGGGGTAGCTGAGCGGACGCAGTCGTTCATTCGAGCGAGAGGTGAGGATGGTGGAACTGCTTGACCCCCTTGGGCTGGTTTCTGGCGCAACCAAACTGTTGGAGCGCTTCGGAGACGAGGCCTACTACGTCGCCCTGTGCATCCGGGCCGGGCTGGTCGGGCCGGAAATGCCCCACAAGGTGGCCCAGATGCTCATCTCGTTCGAGCGCTACGGCATGCTCGGCGGGGGGATGTCGCTGGCCGGCCTCCGGCACGGCAAGCAGCTGGGCGTGATCGATGAGCGGGGCGAGCTCACCTACAAGGAGCTCGACCAGCGGGTCAACTCGCTGGCCACCGCGTGGCGGCGTGACGGCCTGCAGGCCGGCGATGGCGTGGCCATTCTGGCGCGCAACCACCGCGGTTTCCTGGAGGCGTTCTTCGCGGCGGCCAAGTGCGGGGCGCGCATCATCCTGTTCAACACGTCGTTCTCCGGTCCGCAAGTCCGGGAGGTGGCCGAGCGCGAGGGCGTTGACCTGTTCGTGTTCGACGAGGAGTTCGGCGGGATGGTCGAGGGAGTCGACCCGCCGCACGGCCGCTGGATCTCCTGGGCGGACAGCAACCCTGACGCCGAGGACACCCTGGATGCGCTGATCGAGTCCGCTCCGGATGAGGCGCCACCCAAGCCCGAGCACGCGCCCAAGGTGGTGATCCTGACCTCCGGCACCACCGGGACCCCCAAGGGTGCCGGTCGCGACGTTCCCTGGTCGCTGTCCCCGATCGGAGGTCTGCTCAGCAAGGTCCCGTTCCGCGCCCGCGAGGTGACCGAGCTGAGCGTCCCGATGTTCCACGCGCTCGGGTTCTCCCAGATGCTGCTCGGAATCGCCCTCGGCTCCACGCTCGTTCTGCACCGCAAGTTCGATCCGGCTGAGACGCTCCAGAGCCTGGAGGAGCACAACGCCAGCACGATGATCGTGGTCCCGGTCATGCTGCAGCGGATGCTCGGTGTCGATGACTCCGAGTGGGAGGGCAAGGAGTTCCCCAACCTGCGGATCATCTTCGTGAGCGGGTCGCAGCTGGGTGAGGAGCTGGCTCAGCGGGTCACCGACCGGTTCGGCCCGGTGATCTACAACCTGTATGGCTCCACCGAGATCGCCTTCGCGACGATCGCCAATCCAGAGGACCTGGAGGCTGCGCCCTCCACTGTCGGACGTGTCGTGCACGGAGCGGTCGTCAAGATCCTGGATGACGACGGGAACGAGGTGAAGCGGGGCGACAGCGGCCGCATCTTCGTGGGCAACTCGATCCAGTTCGAGGGCTACACGGGCGGTGGCAGCAAGGACGAGGTGGGCGGACTGATGGCGTCCGGAGATGTCGGCCACTTCGACGACCAGGGCCGTCTGTTCATCGACGGCCGGGACGACGAGATGATCGTCTCGGGCGGCGAGAACGTCTTCCCGGCCGAGGTGGAGGAACTGCTGGTCAAGCACGAGGGGGTGGCCGAGGCCGCGGCGATCGGCGTGGACGACGACGACTTCGGCCAGCGCCTGAAGGCCTTCGTGGTCAAGAGCGACGGTGCCGAGCTGAGCGAGGACGACGTCAAGGCCTACGTCAAGGACAACCTGGCCCGGTACAAGGTTCCGCGCGAGGTCGTGTTCATCGACGAGCTACCGCGCAACGCCACGGGCAAGGTGCTCAAGCGCGAGCTGGAGGAGCAGGACGGCGACGAGTCCGCAAAGGACGGCGACGACGAGTCAGCGGATGAGTGAACGGGCGCCGGTTATTGTCGGACACCTGTGACTGACCCCGCGCGCTTTCGTGAGCAGTTCCCCGTCCTCGAGACGACGGCGTACCTCAACGCCGGCACCGAGGGTCCGGTTCCCCGGGCAGCCGTCGAGGCGGTGCGGAAGCGTATCGACCGCGATGCGGCGCATGGCCGGGCGGGACGCCAGTACTTCGACGAGCTGATTGATCTGGCCAGCCGCTGCCGGGACGGCTACGCCGCTGTCCTGGGCGCCCGCCCCGACGAGGTCGCCCTGACCGGATCCACGACCGACGGAGTCAACACGGTCCTCGGGGGTCTGCGGTTCACCGAAGACGATGAGATCCTGACCTCCGACGAGGAGCACCCGGGCGTGCTCGCCCCGCTGCGCCTGGCGCGGATCCGTCATGGCGTGAGCATCAGGGTGGTGCCGTTCGCCGAGCTGGCCGCGGAGGTCGGCCCGCGCACCCGGCTGATCGCCTGCTCGCACGTGTCCTGGGTCAATGGGCAAATTGCTGACGTTCCGGCGCTCGTGGCCACCGAGATACCGGTCCTGCTGGATGCCGCTCAGGCCCTCGGGGCGATTCCCGTCGACGTCCACGCGCTCGGCTGCGACTACTACGCGGCCTCCGGGCAGAAGTGGCTATGCGGGCCAGAGGGCAGCGGCTGCCTGTATGTCCGGCCGGAGCGGCTGGACGGGATCGAGCCGCCGTGGCCCGGCTACTCCACGCTCAGTGATCACGACAACATCCTGGACTCCGGGCTGGCCGAGGGCGCGCCGCGTCTGGACAACGGCTTTCCCTCGTCGATCCGCAGCACCTGGGCACTGGCCTCGCTTGGAGTGCTGGGGGAGGCCGGCTGGGCGTGGGTCCACGAACGTGCCGCCGAGCTGGCCGCGCAGCTGGCCGCTCAGCTCGGCGAGCGCGGCCTCAAGGTGGCCCCCCGTGGCCGCTCGACCCTGGTGTCCTGGTCGGCTGGGGACCCTGAGGAGGAGGTCAAGCGCCTGGGTGACGCCGGCTTCGTGGTCCGCTCGATACCGCTCAGCGGGTTGATCAGGGCGGCGGTCGGCGCCTGGAGCTCCGAGGGGGAGCTCGAGCGCCTGGCGGCCGCGGCCGCCCGCTAATCGGCGACCCGCTCGGGGTGCGTGTAGATGTTCACACGCGTTCCCCGGGCGAACCCGCACAGGGTCATCCCCCGATCCTCGGCCAGCGACACGGCCAGGGAGCTCGGCGCCCCCACGCCGACCAGAATCGGCGCGCCGGCCACCGCGGCCTTCTGGACAAGCTCAAACGACAGCCGCCCGCTCACGCACAGCAGCCGGTCGCTCAGCGGCAGCCAACCCTCCATCAGCGCGTGCCCGATCACCTTGTCCATGGCGTTGTGGCGGCCCACGTCCTCGCGGGCCAGGATGGCCCGGCCGTCCGGGTCGAACAGGCCGGTGGCGTGCAGGCCTCCGGTGCGGCGATGGCCAGGCTGCTCCAGGCCATTCGGCAGCGCGGCCAGCAACTCCCTGGCCACGACCGGACCGGGCGATAGATCCGGACTGTCGACGGCCACCTCCTCCAGAGCCCCCTTGCCGCACACCCCGCACGACGAGGTGGTGTAGAAGCGCCGGCGCCCGGGATCCCGGCGCAGCGGTCCCGCCACCTCGATCACGTTGGCCGCGAAGTCCCGAGTGGGCTCGGCGGGGCGCATCTGATCGATCAGCCCCTCGCTGTACAGAAAGCCCAGCGCCAGCTCATCGTCGTGACCGGGGGTGCGCATCGTCACCGCCAGCGGCTCGCCGTCGACTCGGATCTCCAGCGGCTCCTCGATCGCCACCAGATCCTCGCCGCCGTCGTGGTGCACCGTCGTATAGACCGTGGCCATTGCCAGAGAATCTAATCCTCACTAGAGTGATCCGCGGTCCGGGGATCACAAAGCCTGCCTTTAAGCTGAGCAGATAGGGGCATATGCAGTCTGAGCCGGGATCACCAAAAGTCCATCTCGACGCCGCCAGGCGCCAGCAGTCGGACGGCCCCGCTGCGTCCCGGCCCCAGGAGGCCGAGTCGCGAGCCCGGCGCCAGCTGGCCCGTCTGCGCTTCGATCTGCACGACGGCCCCCAGCAGGATCTGATCCTGCTCGGGGAGGATCTCCGGCTCCTGCAGGAGCAGCTGCAGCAGGTGCTGGGAGAGGTCGCCGGGCGTCAGCACATCCTCGGGCACCTGGACGACCTGCATGCCCGGCTGGCCGCCGTCGATGCCGACCTGCGCCGCATCTCCACGCTGATGGTCTCGCCCTTCCTGCCGGACGAGTCCTTCGCCAGTGCCTTCACCGGCCTGATCGATGACTTCATCATGCGCACCCAGGTGGAGCCTGCCGCCACCGTCGAAGGGGACTTCGAAGGGCTCACCGACTCGCAGCGGATCACCCTGCTGGCCCTGATCCAGGAGGCGCTGCACAACATCCGCGAGCACAGCGGCGCCGGCCGCGTCGACATCAGCGTGATCGCCACCGACGGCGCGGTTCAGGCCGAGGTGCGCGACGACGGTTGCGGCTTCGACCTGGACAGCACGTACTCCCGTGCGGTCACCGAAGGACACCTGGGCCTGGTGGGAATGCACGAACGCGTGCAGATGCTGGGCGGAACGACCAGCATCGAAAGCCGTCCGGGGGGGCCGACGATAATCTCCGTGCGGCTTCCGTCGGTGGACGCCGTGCCGCCCGCCCGCTGAACCGTTCCCGCGCCGACCATCGTGCCGCGAATCGCGACCATCATCAACCAGACCCGAGGCACGACCGTGTGCGAGTCGGCGGTGATCGCGGACAACCCCTGGCTGCGCCTGCGCGGGCTCCTGGGCCGGGATTCCCTGCCCGCCGGCGAGGGCATCCTGCTCACCCCGTCCCCTTCGATCCACAGCGCGTTCATGCGCTTCGAGTTCGACGCGATCTTCCTGGACCGCAACCTCCGCGTGCTCCGGCTGGTGGAGCGCCTGCCCGCCTGGAAGGCCCGCGGCGCCAAGGGGGCAAAGAGCGTGCTGGAGCTGGCCGGAGGAGAAATTCAGGCCAGAGGGGTTCAGGTTGGGGACGAATTAGCCGTTACTACCGAGGACCGGATATCGCAGGAAGCTCCCGACACATACTGAACTAGATAGGAATGGATTCCCCTCAGATGCGCCGGGGCCACGGATGGCTCCGACTGACGAGCTTTGCGCCGGCGGAGGGCAGTCCGGCCAAGCTCACCGTTTCCCTGGAAGCAGACCTGCTGGACGGCCGCCGGCCGCCCAAGGATCTTCGCCTCCTGGCCCGCCGGGGCGGGAAGGTCACCGCCTACCGGCCGACGGCCAGCGACCTGGAGCGGATCGCCGGATCCCGCTTTGACCGTCGCAGCCAGGTGTTTCACTGGCGCGTCTCGTTCGAGCTCGCGCCCGCCATCGGTGAGGATCCGCGGGCGACCTTCCAGCTGATCGCCGAGCCCCACCCGATCATCGAGCTGCCGCGGCTGGGCTGGCAGACCCAAGAGCCCCGGCCGATCTACGAGCGGCGGACGCCGCGGCTCGGTGCCTTCCTGGCCTCCGCTGCGGCCCTGCTGGCCGGTCTGGGCCCAGGCTTTGCCCTGGCTGACGGCGGTTCCAGCCCCACCTCCACCACCACGACGACGTCCACTGCGGCAACGCAGCCGGTGAGTAACGGGACCGGCTCCACAACCACAACTACCACCACCACCACGCCACCGCCCGTCACCACCACGACCACCACGAAGACCCACCCGCCGACGACCACCTTCCAGGCGCCGCCTCCCACGACCACCCAGACGACCACAACGACGACAACCACGCCGACGAGCACCAAACCGGGCAAGAGCGGCGGCGGTGCTCACCATCCCAAGAAGCACCCGACCCATCACCGCCCCGGGCGCCCGGCCAACCGTCGCCATCACGGCACCTCGCACCATCGCACAACCCACCGCACCGGCGGGGCATCGCCCACCCGGCGGCACCCTGCGCATCCGGCGCCCAAGCCGCAGCCTGAGTCGCCCGCCGGAACCCCGGTGGTCAGCTCCGGGACCAGTTTCTCGATCCCGGTCGTGTCGGATTTCCTGACCCCCGCCGAGCTGCGCACCTATGACGTGCTGGTGGGAGGCATGGTCGAGCCACCGGTCTTCCTGCAGAAGATCTACCGGGCCGCCGGTAAGAAGTACCGGATCCCGTGGCAGGCGCTGGCCGCGATCAACTACGTCGAGACCCGCTATGGCAAGGATCTGGCGGTCTCGTCAGCCGGGGCGATCGGCTGGATGCAGTTCATGCCGGCCACCTGGGCCGAGTACGGGGAGTCGGTCAACCTCAAGGGCAAGCCCGCCGGAGGCATGCCGAACCCGTGGGATCCCACTGACGCCATCTTCGCAGCGGCCAGGTACCTCAGGGCCGCCGGGGCCGGGCCGAACCTGCCCGGTGCGGTGTACGCCTACAACCACGCCGGCTGGTACGTGCAGGAGGTGCTGTCGATCGCGGAGGAGATCAACCACCACAACATGTGGCCCCAGCGTCACGCCAGCCGCAAGGTCGCGGCGATGCTGACGATGGCCAGGCTGCTCAACGGCCTGCCGTACGTGTGGGGCGGGGGGCATGACAACTTCACGATGGTCAAGTCAGGCTACGACTGCTCCGGCTTCGTCTCGGCCGTGCTCCACGCCGGCGGCTATCTGGACGGCCCGAACACCACCCAGACCCTGCCCGGTCAGCCGTTGATCGAGCCCGGGCGCGGCCGCTACGTGACGATCCGCGATCGCACCTACCTGAGCGCGGACCAGGATCACGTGATCATCGACATCGGTGGCCAGTGGTGGGAAAGCGGCGGCTGGGGCGTGGAGTCGGATCGCGTGCACCGCATGCACAACGTCACCCGCGCCTACCTGGACAGCTTCAACCTGATCCTCCACCCGCGCGGTCTTTAGACCGCAGTCGTCTGCTCCGTCGGCAGGGCCTGGGAGTGCCCTGCCGCCGGCAGTAGCGGTGCTACTGCCCTGACTTGCGCTGGGACGCGGCCGCCTTGGGATCTAGGTCGGCCAGGGTCAGCAGATGGGCCGGAGGCTGCGGCAGGACCGTCTCGATCGTCGTCTCGAGCTGCCCGTCCACGTGCAGCAGCTGCCCCGGCTCCAGCGCCTGCCAGGCCGGGTCGCTGTCCATCGGCTCGCTGGCCACGACCACCGACGGGTGCTCGGCCAGGTGGGCGGAATGCACCCTGGTCTCATGGGGGTCCCCGCTGTGCTCCAGGTGGGCGTTCCCGTCCGGGCCGCCGGCCGCCCGCCTGAGAACGTGCAGCTCATGAGTGTCGGGGTACCGCAGCGCCCACAGGTCCGACCGCGTGATGAGCACGAAGTTGATCGCGAAGATCGGCAGGTTCTCCGCCACCCACTGCGACGCACGGCGGATACCCTCGCCCAGATCACTCGTCCGCTCCGTCTCGCGGGTGATCAGCGCGAAGAACCGCTCCGAGTCCGTGTCTCCCTGGACCAGCGAGCGGGCGTCGCCCAGTTCGGCGTCGAGGCGGTCGACGTCGCCGATCACCCCGTTGTGGGCAAACAGCCGGCCCTCCTGCTCGAACGGATGCGTGTTCTTGAGCTCCACCGCCCCGTTGGACGCGTAGCGAATGTGGGCCACGAACGTCCTGGACCGCACCTCCTTGGCCTCGGTGGCGAACTCCTTATCGGAGTACGCGGCGACCGCCTGCTTGGACACCACCGGCCGTCCATCCTCGGAGTACGTCCCCAGCCCGGTGCCGTCCGGCTCTCGGTGGCTCTGATCGGACAGCGAGTCCGGCGCCTGCAGCAGCCAGAAGGTGGCGGTGATCCGTTCCGGTCCTCCGGTCATCCCGAACAGGCGGCACATGGCTGCACCCAGGCTACCCACGTTCATGTAAGACTCCCGCGCCATGTCTGCCGCGAGTGGGGATCTGAGCGCCGATGTGATCGTCATCGGGGCCGGCCTGGCTGGCCTGGTGGCCACGGCCGAACTCGCCGATGCCGGCAAACAGGTGCTGCTCCTGGATCAGGAGCCCGAGCAGTCGCTGGGCGGCCAGGCGTTCTGGTCGCTGGGCGGGCTGTTCTTGGTGAACAGCCCGGAGCAGCGGCGGGCCCGGATCAAGGACTCGTTCGAGCTGGCCTGGTCCGATTGGCTGGGCAGCGCCGGCTTCGACCGCCCTGAGGACGAGTGGCCGCGCCGGTTTGCCCGGGCCTACGTGGAGTTCGCCGCCGGGGAGAAGCGCGAGTGGCTCCACGGAATGGGAGTGCGGGTGATGCCGAGCCCGGGTTGGGCCGAACGCGGCAGCGGCGACGCCACGCGGCACGGCAATTCGGTGCCACGCTTTCACCTCACGTGGGGCACCGGGCCCGGGGTGGTGGCGCCGTTTGAGCGCCGGGTCCGCGCCGCCGAGGAACGCGGCGTCGTCCGGTTCGGCTTCCGGCACCGGGTCGATGAGCTGGTCCTGGAGGGGGGCGCGCTCCAGGGAGTGAGCGGCGCCGTGCTCGAGCCGAGCTCGGCCCGCCGCGGTGAGGACAGCTCACGGGAGGTGGCGGGCCAGTTCAGCGCTCGCGCAGGCGCCGTGGTGATCGCCAGCGGCGGCATCGGACACAACTTCGAGATGGTGCGCCAGGCCTGGCCCGAGCGCCTCGGTCCGGCGCCGAAGAACCTGATCTCCGGGGTCCCCGCGCATGTGGACGGACGGATGCTTGGCATCGCCGAGCGGGCCGGGGCGAACCTGATCGGCCGCGACCGCATGTGGCATTACGTGGAGGGGATCCGCAACTGGGATCCCATCTGGAGTCACCACGGGATCCGCATCCTGCCCGCCCCCTCCTCGATGTGGTTCGACGCCCTGGGCCGCCGGCTGCCGGCTCCTCTGTACCCGGGCTTCGACACGCTGGCCACACTCGAGTACATCGGCAAGAGCGGCTACGACCACACGTGGTTCATCCTCAACCGCCGGATCATCGCCCGGGAGTTCGCTCTGTCCGGGTCCGAGCAGAACCCGGACATCACCGGCCAGAGCATTCCGGACACGCTGCGTCAGCGGGTGCTCCCCAATGTTCCTGACCCGATCCAGAAGTTCATGGACCACGGCCCGGACTTCGTGGTGGAGCGAAACCTCCGTGACCTGGTGGCCGGCATGAACAAGCTGACCGATGAGCCGCTGCTGTCCCACGAGGAGATCGAGCGCCAGATCGTGGCCCGGGACCTCCAGGTCGACAACCCCTACGGCAAGGACTTCCAGGTGATGGCGATCCGGGCCGGGCGCCGTTACCTGCCCGACCGGATCAGCCGGATCGCGCCGCCGCACCGGATCCTCGACCCCGACGCCGGCCCGCTGATCGGGGTCAAGCTGAACATCCTGACCCGCAAGACGCTTGGCGGGCTGCACACCGACCTGGATGCCAACATCCTGACGCCCGAGGGGCAGCCATTCCCCGGCCTCTACGCCGCCGGCGAGGTGGCCGGCTTCGGCGGCGGTGGCATGCACGGGTACAACGCCCTGGAGGGGACGTTCCTGGGTGGCTGTCTGTTCTCCGGGCGCACCGCCGGCCGGGCGGTGGCCAAGCGGCTCTGAGTCCCTACGCGCCGGCGGGCTCGAGCAAGAACAGCGGGATCAGCCGGTCGGTCCGCGTCTGGTATTCCGCGTAAGGCGGGTAGGCGGCCACGGCGCGCTCCCACCACTGCTCGCGTTCCTCGCCGTGGACCTCGCGGACCGTGTAGTCCCCGCGCTCGGTCCTGTCCCACACCTCCACCTCGGGATTGGTGCGGATGTTGTTCACCCAGGCCGGGTTCTGTGGCGCCCCGCCCTTGGAGCCGACGGCCAGATAGTCCCCCTGGTGTTCGACGCGCATCAGCGGCGTGCGGTGCAGCTTGCCGCTCCTGGCGCCGCGGTTGACCACGATCACGACCGGGAGCCCGGTGTCCTTGTGGGTGGTGCCCTCCCGGCCGCCCGTGCGCTCCCAGGTCTCGATCTGCTCCCGGATCCAATCGGCGCGCGGCGGCGGCGCGTACTCACCTTGCAGCGGCATGGCTGCGAATCTAGCGGAGGAACTGCGTGATCGCGGCGGCCATCCCGGCCGCCGCCCGGCGCTGGAACCGGGCCGTGACCATCATCCGAGCGTCGGTGGCGTTCCGCATGTTCCCGCACTCGATCAGGACCTTGGGAACCCGCGTCAAGTTGAGGCCGGCCAGATCGTCTCGGGGCTGCAGGCCATCGACGCCGTCGTACGTGCTCAGCGGCATGCGGGTGCCCGATCGGAAGTGAGCTCGCAGGTCCCGGGCGAAGCGCCTGGAGGCGCCGATCACCCGGTTGTTCGGACCGTCGGCCACCGGCTCCAGGATCGCGAACCCGCGGCCGCCCGGCGGCCCACCGTCTCCGTGGATGTCGATCGCCACATTGGCGTGGGCGCGGTTGATGATCCTGGACCGCGTGTTGACGCAGGGGCCGACGCCGTAATTCGAGTGACGCGTGAGTACCACCTTGGCTCCCTCGGCGCGCAGGTCGGTGGTGAGGTAGCGCGCCACGTTCCAGGTGAACCGCGGCTCCGTGTAGCCGCCGTCCGTCTCGGTTCCGGTGGTGTCGCAGTTCTCCCACTCCCGGCCATTCCAGATCTGGTGGTCCAGGTACGACGGATCGCTCCAATTGCGGCCGTTGTGACCCGGGTCGATGCCGACCACCTTGCCGGCCAGAGGGTGCGCACTGATCGCCGTCGCGGGTGCGGCGGCGGCGCCCACACCGGCGAGGATCAGGGAGACCAGGGCAGCAAGCATCGACGGCGGGAATAGTGTCAGGTCCGGGTAGGGTCCCGGGCGATATGGCAAAGAAGATCATCTACACCCACACCGACGAGGCGCCGGCGCTGGCCACGCAGTCGCTGCTGCCGATCGTCCGAGCGTTTGCCGGCACCGCCGGAGTGGAGCTGGAGCTGCGGGACATCTCCCTGGCGGGCCGCATCCTGGCCCAGTTCCCCGACCGTCTCAGCGGGGAGCAGCACGTTGCCGACGCCCTGGCCGAGCTGGGCGAGCTGGCCAAGACACCCGAGGCCAACATCATCAAGCTGCCCAACATCAGCGCCTCGGTGCCCCAGCTCAAGGCCGCCGTCCGCGAGCTGCAGCAGCAGGGCTACGACCTGCCCGACTACCCGGACGAGCCCTCTACCGACGAGGAGCGCGATGTGCGTGAGCGCTACGACCGGGTCAAGGGCAGCGCCGTGAATCCGGTGCTCCGGGAGGGGAACTCGGACCGCCGGGCGCCGGCGTCGGTGAAGCAGTTCGTCCGCAGGCACCCGCATTCGATGGGTGAGTGGTCCAGCGATTCCCGCTCGCACGTGGCCACGATGAGCGATGGGGACTTCCGCTCCACCGAGCGCTCGATCACCCTGGACCGGGAGGCCCGGGCGCGGATCGAGCACGTGGACGAGTCCGGTGAGACGACGGTCCTGCGCGACTCGCTGCCGCTGCTCGAGGGCGAGGTGATCGACGCCTCGGTGATGCGGGTCCAGGCGCTGCGCGATTTCCTGACCGAGCAGATACAGGACGCCCGTCGCCAGGGTGTCCTGTACTCGATTCACCTGAAGGCCACGATGATGAAGGTGTCTGACCCGATCATCTTCGGCCACGCGGTCAGCACCTTCCTCCCCGAGCTCAGGGCGCCCGGTTGGAACCCCAACGACGGGCTGGGTGCACTGCCCGAGGGCACCGAGATCGACTGGCCGCAGGACCGGCCGGGTCTGGCGATGGTCGACTCCGACCGTGGCATCACCAACCTGCACGTGCCCAGCGACGTGATCATCGACGCCTCGATGCCGGCGGCGATCCGCGCCTCCGGCCAGATGTGGAACGCCCAGGGCGATCAAGAGGACGCCAAGTTCGTGATTCCCGACCACTCCTACGCGCCGCTGTACGCGGAGGCGGTGGACCACTGCCGCGAGCACGGGGCGTTCGATCCCGCCACGATGGGCACCACGCCGAACGTCGGTCTGATGGCTCAGAAGGCCGAGGAATACGGCTCGCACGACAAGACCTTCGAGATCGCATCGTCCGGGCGCGTGCGCGTGATCGATGGCGATGACCAGGTCCTGCTCGAGCACGACGTGGAGACGGGGGACATCTGGCGGATGTGCCAGACCAAGGACGCTCCGATCCAGGACTGGATCCGGCTGGCCGTCGAGCGTGCCCGGGCCACCGGGGCGCCGGCCGTGTTCTGGCTCGACGAGACACGGGCTCACGACGCCGAGCTTCTGGCCAAGCTCCGCCCGGCGCTGAACACGCTGGACACCGGCGACATTCAGATCGAGGTCATGCCCGTGGCCGAGGCCGCCCGGTTCACGCTCGAGCGGGCGCGCCGCGGCGAGGACACGATCTCTGTGACCGGGAACGTCCTGCGGGATTACCTCACCGACCTGTTCCCGATCCTCGAGCTCGGGACCAGCGCCAAGATGCTCTCGATCGTGCCGCTGATGGACGGCGGCGGCCTGTTCGAGACCGGTGCGGGCGGCTCCGCGCCCAAGCACGTTCAGCAGTTCCTGCGCGAGAACCATCTGCGCTGGGACTCCCTGGGCGAGTTTCTCGCTCTCGCCGAGTCACTGGAGATGCTGGCCGACAAGGATGACAACTCGCGGGCCAGGATCCTCGGGCAGGCCTTGGACCGGGCCACCGGACGGGTGCTGGAGGAGGACCGCTCGCCCTCCCGCCGCGCCGGCGAGCTCGACAACCGCGGCAGCCATTTCTATCTCGCTCTGTACTGGGCCCAGGAGCTGGCCTCCCAGGACGACGACGCCGACCTGGCCGAACGGTTCGCGCCGCTGGCCCAGCGCCTGGACGACGCCGAGCAGCAGATCGTGGAGGAGCTGAACCGGGTCCAGGGCGAGTCGGTGGACATCGGCGGCTACTACCGGCCCGACCCGGACAAGGTCGCCGCCGTCATGCGCCCCAGCCCGACGTTCAACCAGGCGCTGGATGAGCTGTAGATCCGGGTCCTGAGGTAATCCGATGGCCCGGGCGGGGTGAGCCCCAAGCCACCCCGCCCGGTGCTGCCGCTCGTGTCGGCGGCGGGTACGGTGTGATAGAATGCTTGCCAGCAAGCAATTATTTTCATGCCAGCCCAACTCGATACCACCATCCAGCTCGAAACCGCGCAGCGCCTGCGCCAGACGATTTCACGCCTGTACCGCCGGCTGCGGGTGACCGACGCCTCGGCCGATGCCGGGCTCGCCCCGGCGCGAGCCTCCGCGCTTCTGCACACCGACCGCCGGGGTCCGCTTCGCCTGGCCGAACTGGCCGAGGCGGAGGGTCTGAACCCGACGATGCTGTCTCGCATGGTGAGCGATCTGGTCGAGGCCGGCCTGCTCGAGCGCAGCTCCGATCCGGGCGACCGGCGGGCGGCCTGGGTGCAGGTGACCGAGGCGGGCGCGGATCTGGCCAGGCGGATGCGCAGCGAGCGCACGCAGGCCGTGCTGAGTGCCCTGGACGGCCTTTCCGCATCGGAGCGGCGCTCGGTGCTGGGCGCGCTACCCGCCCTCGAGCGTCTGGCCGAGCGGCTGTCCGAGGACCGCCGGTGACGCGGATCCGGCGCATCTCGCACACCACCTTCGCCGCCCTCGAGGTTCCAAACTATCGCCGCTATCTAAGCGGGCAATCGATCTCGCTGACCGGGACGTGGATGCAGATGACGGCCCAGTCGTGGCTCGTTCTGTCGCTCACTCATTCGGCCACAGCGCTCGGCGTGATCGTGGCCCTGCAGACGCTGCCCGTGCTGCTCCTGGCCCCCTACGGGGGGGTGATCGCCGACCGGGTGGACAAGCGGCGGATGATGATCGGCCTGCAGAGCGCGATGGGCGTTCAGGCGCTGATCCTAGGCGTGCTGACCGTCACCGGCGAGGTGCGCGTGTGGCAGATCGGGGTACTGGCCATGCTGCTGGGGCTCAACAACGCGTTCGAGAATCCCTCCCGCCAGTCGTTCATGCTGGAGCTGGTCGGAGCTCGCCACCTGCGCAACGCGGTCAGCCTCAACTCGGTGATGGTCAATGTGGCTCGCGTGATCGGCCCCGCGGTGGCTGGGATCATGATCGCGACCGTCGGCACCGGGGTGTGCTTCCTGCTCAACGCCGGCAGCTTCGTGGCGGTGGTGGCGTCCCTGGTGACGATGGACCTGAGTGCTCTGAGCCCGGCGTCGCCGACCCCTCGGGCGCGGGGCCAGCTGCGCGAGGGCCTGGCGTACATCCGCCGGACGCCCGAGCTGGCCGTGCCGCTGCTGATGATGGCGGTGGTCGGCTGCCTGACCTACGAGTTTCAGGTATCGCTGCCCTACATGGCCAAGACGGGTCTGCACGCCGGCTCCAGCGGCTTCGGGTTCATGACCGCCGCGATGGGCGTCGGCGCGGTGCTGGGTGGGCTCGTCGTCGCCACACGCGGGCGTACGGGCACGGCGGCCCTGGTGGCCTCCGCCGCCGGATTCGGGGTGGCGATGACGCTGGCTACGGTGGCCCCTAGCCTCCCGGTCGAGCTGATCGCGATGACGCTGGTCGGCGCGGGGAGCGTGGCGTTCATGTCCTCCGGCAACGCCACCCTGCAGTTGGGCGCCGCGCCGGACATGCGAGGGCGCGTGATGTCCCTGTGGTTCGTGGCCTTCCAGGGCTCCACTCCGATCGGCGGCCCGATCGTCGGAGCCGTCATGGGTGCGGCGGGAGCGCGAGCTGGGCTCGGCCTCGGAGCGGTCACCTGCTTTATCGTGGCCGCCGTCGGTGGGCTCGGCCTGCGGGTCGCGCGGGACCACTCTCGCGTCGCGGCCACCGCTGCCTAGGCTCTACTTTCCGGATTTCCGCACTTTGCGGGAACAACATCCGTCCAGAGGCATTTAGTAGTAGTCCGCAACCGTCGATGCAGCTGTTGAGAAATTTAGTCGGCGGGATCCGTGTCGGCGGGTCCGAAAGGGCAGATGATCAAGAAGGCTGCCAGGGCTGCGGTGAGCGTTTCGGGGCACCTCCCGGGTGTCCTGGCTTCAGCCTGGCTGCTGGTCGTCGCGCTTGCCTGCTTTGAGGCGGGCCGCGTTGGCCTGACCCTCTCCAATCCCCATGGCGCGATCACCGTCTGGCCGGCGGCTGGATTGGCCGTGGCGGCGGTGCTCCTGCGCGGTCGCTGGATGCTCGTCGGCGTGGCGGCCGGCAGCTTCGCCGCCATGCTCAGCCATGGAGCGCCCGTGTGGGGCGCCGGGCTGGCGGCGCTGGCCTGGACGCTCGAGCCCTGGCTGGCCGTTCATCTGCTGGAGCGAGTGGACTTCCGGCGCAACCTGCGTCGCCCGGGGGACGTGGTGGCATTCGTGGGGCTGGCCGGCGTGATCAGTGCCGCCGTGGCCGCCCTGGTCGGTGCAATCAGTCTGCTCGCCTCGGGATGGGTCACGGGTGGGGATGCTCTGGGCGATGCCTGGCGCGACTGGTGGCTGGCCGACCTGAGCGGCATCGTGGTTGTCGGCACCGGTGTCCTCACGCTCAGTGGCATCCGCTGGTCGACGCTGCGCTCACGGGATACCGCCGAAGTGCTCGTCATGTCGGCCGTCGTGCCGCTGATCAGCTACGCCCTGCTGCGCCAGACCGGGTCGCTGCCGTATCTGGTTCTGCCGCTGATGTTCATGCTGGCCTTCTTCTACGGCCAGCGGGGCGCCGGCGTCGGGATCGCCTCGGTCTACTGGATCCTGGTGCTCCTGACCGCGCACGGACACGGCCCGTTCAGCACCGGCAGCGCCGACGTCGGGCTGATCCGGGCCGAGGTGTTCGTCTGCGTGGGCAGCGCCACGGCTCTGCTGGTTGCGGCCTCACAGGGCGAACGCCAGCGGGCCGAGCAGGTGGCCGACCGGCTGGCCGCCAGCGAGGCGGTGTTGGCCGAGGCCCAGCAACTCGCCGGGCTCGGCTCCTTCTACATTGACCTGGTCGAAGGGACGACCAGCTGGTCTCGCGAGCTGTGCCGGATTCTCGGCCGCGAAGCGGCCGGACTCGAACCCAGCGTGGCGGCGTGGCTGGCCTGTGTACATCCGGAGGACCAGGCCCGGGCCGAGCAGCTCATGGCTCACGTCCATACCCAGCAGGCCTCTGCGTCCATTGAGCACCGGATCGTTCTGGCCGACGGTGAGGTTCGGACGGTCGAGTCGCACATCCGCTCCGAGGCCGGAGCGCAGGGGCGGCCGGTCCGCATCGTCGGCAGCTGCCAGGACATCACCGGCCGCAAGCAGACCGAGGAGCGGTTCCGGATCCTGTTCGAAGATGCGCCGTATCCGATCGTCGTATTCGACGGTGCCGGCCACATCCAGCAGGCAAATCAGCGTGCGCTCACGCTGTTCGGCTACCAGCAGCCGGAGCTGGCCGGGCGCCCGGTGGAGATGCTCGTTCCGACTCCGGGGCCGACGGCCAGCCCCTGGTACCGCAAGCCCGCCAACGACCTGTTCTCCACCGGCGGTGGGGAGATCGAGCTGCGGGGACGGCGCCGTGACGGCGCGCTGTTCCCGGTGGAGATCTCCCTGACGCCGCTGGTCACCGACGAGGGCGTTCTTGTCTCGGCGGCGGTCCGAGACGTTACGAAGATCGTGGCGGCGGCCGAGACCCTCACCTTCCAGGCCCGGCACGACTCGCTGACCGGACTGCCCAACCGGATGATGTTCCTGGAGCGGCTGGACTCAGCCCTGGACCGGGCCCGGAAGACGGGACGGTTGGTGAGTGTCGTCTTCCTGGACCTGGACAACTTCAAGTTCGTCAACGACAGCCGGGGCCACGAGGCTGGCGATGCGCTGCTCAAGGAGCTCACGCCGCGGCTGGGTGCCGCTGTCCGCGACGGAGACACGGTTTGCCGCCTGGGCGGCGATGAGTTCGTGGTTCTGTGCGAGAGCCTGCCCGACGAGAGCCGGGCAGTCGAGATCGCCGAGCGCCTGGTGCGGACCACCGATGAGCCAATCGCGGCCGCGGGAACCGAGCGTCCGGTCACGCTGAGCGCCGGCGTGGTGATCGTGCGCGACGCCACTCGTGCCACCGCTCTGGGAGTCCTCCGTGACGCGGACGCGGCCATGTACGCCGCCAAGGAGCGGGGCAAGGGTCGTGTGGCCGTGTTCGACGAGACCATGCATCGCCGTCTGATGGAGCGCCTGGCCGTGGAGGCGTCACTGCGCGGAGCTCAGACCCGCGGCGAGCTGTCGCTGCACTACCAGCCGGTGGTGGCTCTGGAGAACGCCCGGGTGGTGGCGGTGGAGGCGCTGCTGCGCTGGCAGCATCCCGCGCGCGGGTTGCTGGCCCCCGCCCAGTTCCTGCCCGTGGCCGAGAGCACCGGGCTGATCGAGGGCATCGGGGAGTGGGTGATCGGCGAGGCCTGCCGGCAGGCCGCCCAGTGGCGCACGATGACCGGCACCGGGCAGCCGATCCCCGTATCGGTCAACGTGTCTGCCCACCAGCTCTCCAGTGCATCACTGATCGGCGCGGTGGAGCGCGCCCTGGTGGAAAGCCAGCTGACTCCGGACCTGCTGATGCTGGAGGTGACCGAGGCGGCGCTGCTGGCAAACATGGGCTCGGCCCGCAGCGAGCTGGCGCAGCTCAAGGAGCTCGGCGTGCGCCTGATCGTCGACGACTTCGGGGCCGGTTACTCATCGCTGCCCGCCCTGCGCGAGCTGATGATCGATGGCCTGAAGCTCGATCGCTCCTTCGTCCAGGCGCTGGAGGGCGAAGATGGGACGGGCGAGGACGGCGCCATGGTCGGGGCCGTGCTCAGCATGGCGCACGCCCTGGATGCCCACGTGACGGCCGAGGGCGTGGAGACTTGGAATCAGGTTTCGCGTCTCCGGGACCACGGCTGTGACTTCGGGCAGGGCTATCTGTTCGCGCGGCCGCGCCCGGCGGAGGACCTGACGCCGATGCTGCTGCCGACCGCTGAGGGGGAGCCGCGGGATGGGGAGCTGGTGAGATGACCGTTGACGCGCTCTCTAGGCCCCGGCCCGGCGAAGCGCGGCAAATCCGGCGTTGAGCAGCGTCTCGGCCTGGGTCAGCCAGTTGCCCGAGTGCAGCAGCACCACGCCAAGCCAGCGCCCGTTGCGTCGCGCGGTGGCCACCAGACACAGTCCCGCCTCGTCGGTGAAGCCGGTCTTGACGCCGTCGGCGCCGGGATAGGCGGCCATCAGCAGCGGGTTGTTGTTGTACAGGTAGAGCTTTCCGCCCTTGATGGGAAAGCGGAGGATCGCATTGCGGGTGCCGACGACCCGCCGGAGGAGCGGCCGCCGGAGTACGGCGTGGGCCAGCACGGCCAGATCGCGCGGGCAGGAGTAGTTGTCCTGGTCGACGATTCCGGAGACGTTCGAGTAGTGGGTGCAGGTCAGGCCCATGTCCGCGGCCTGTGCGTTCATCATCCGCACGAAACCGTCTGCGGAGCCGCCCACATGCTGGGCCAGGGCCATCGCCGCATCGTTGCCGGAGGGAAGCAGCAAGCCGTACAGGAGGGGAAGCTCCGGCACCCGCTTACCTTTCGGAAGGAGCCCAACCCCGGAGCCACTGAAGTCGGTGGCCTGGTGCGTGATCAGAACCTTCGCGTGGGGGCTCGAGTGGGAGGCCACGACGAGTGCGGTCATCATCTTCGTCAGGCTGGCAATCGGCAGCCGTCGCGTGGGATCCCGCTCCCACAGGACCCGGCCCGAGTTGACGTCGAACAGCAGGCCCGCTCTGAGGCCCAGCTTCAACCGGGGGTCCACCTGCACTGAGTCGGCGAGTTGGCCGTATGTCCCAGCGGGATCGTGGGGTTTAGGTCTGACGGTGCGGGTGGGCGCGGTCACGGCAGCCGTCTGGCGGTGGTGCTGGAAGGACCCGGTGTCGATCAGGCTGATGATGATCAGCGCCACCACGGCCAGGACCAGAACGGCGACAGCCCGGCGGAGGAGGTGGCGCCGGCGGGTGCGCCGGCGCCTGGTGCCGCGCCCGTGCCCGCGCCGCTCGTCCCGCGTGGTGTAGAGAACCTTCAGCTCACTCATGGTGGGCTGGGGGCCGTTGGGGGTGCGGTGGTATTGCCTGCCTGGGTCATCTCATCGGCGATCGGAAGTCCGCAGCGCTCCCCCGATCGCCACCCAGAAGAACAGCAAAATCACGAACGACACGACGCTCAGCGCGCTCACCCCGTAGTGGACCATGTCGAGCACGGTCAGTGCCGTGAGCGCGGCGATGAACAGCAGGGTGACGACCAGGATGAGCCGGCGGCTGGTCACGGTGTGGGAGGGTAGTCGGCGGGGCGGCCGGGGCCGGCTCGCCGTGGAGCCGGGGGCAGCCTGGGGCGGGGGGGTCAGGCCGCGGCGGGAGTCTGCACCGCGGCGATCCGCCACGGCCGCTGGGGATCGTCCGTGAGCTCCAGCATCCACCGCTCCGTGAACTCGACCATTCGGGTGGAGCTGCCGGACACGACTCGGGTCGTGTCGCGGTCCTGGATGTAGCGCCGGCCGTGAATGGCCACCTCCAGGGTCATGGTCGGCGGCCGGTGGGCGGCGTCCAGGCCGACAATCTTGATCTGCCTGATCTCAGGACCGCGCACGACCACGCGCAGGCGTCCGCTGTGGTCGCCGCCGTACAGGAGCTCGGCCAGGGCAGGCGGTTCCGCCATCGCCCGAAGCTTCTGATCCGAACCGTCCACGGCCTCCGCCCAGGCGGCCACGGCCTGGCGGGCAGCGATCTCCAGCACGTCGGGAGCGAATCGGCCGTCGGCCAGGCTCAGATCGTTGGCCGCGCTGCGGGCATCGCCGCTGAACTGGAGGTCGGCGAGTTCGGGAATCTGCGTCGGATCCGGGACTGCGTCAGCCGCCGCCTGTTCCATCATCGCCTGATCGCGGAGCGCGCCCTCGTCGGCCCACTCGGTCTGGACGATCTTGTCCGTGAGCGCGTGGGCTCCCTCCGCCCCCTGCTCGATCGACGCCAGCACCCAGTGTTCATCGCGTCGCTGCAGGGTCCAGTACTCGCGCAGGCGGACGGTCTCGGTGAACTGGCCTCGGCGCTTGATGTGGCGCCCGGAGCCGTCGACCACGTAGTCCCGCATGCGGGACTCGATTCGAACCACCACTTGGTCATCGGCGCCTTCGCCCCGCCGAGCCAGCCCGACGTATTCCACCTTGGGCTCCTCCAGCGGTTGCACGCGGTTACGCCAGCCCTGCCGGTCAAGCTCATCCAGGCGGCGTTCCCACTCGGTGAGCAGCCCCGGCGCGATCAGCCCGCGCAGACGGATCCGGTCGCCGGCGTCCCAGGCGAACTGAATCTGGGTGAACAACGCCCCGGCCGCCGTCCGCACGTGTTCGGGATCGAACCGCTCGTCCTCGTCGGCGGCCTCGGCGGACGCCAGCTCGACCTTGCGCTGCCGTTTCTCGGTCCGCCGGCGCTGAGCGCGCCCCGACTCGCGGCGGGCCTGCCACGCCGCTCCCATCTTCGGAGCGCCGCCTCGCAAGAACCAGTAGATCAGGCCGGCGGCGATCAGGAAGAGCAGACCGAGGCCGTGCCCGATCAGGGCGATCTGAATGATCAGGCGCAGGACGATGTAGAGGGCGAAGCCCTTGCCGCCTCCTCCGCCACCGCCACCGCCTCCGCCGCCGCTGAACGAGCCGGTGCCGCCGCCGGCCGAGGCCAGCGCCGCGGGCGCACCGATCAGGGCGGCGAGCGCGACCAGGGCCAGGGCGATCAGGAGGCGACGACGGCCGGGCTTCATCATGCTGACGCGGCTCGCAGCGGCCCGACGCCCGGCTCGCTCTGGGGGACGTGCTGGTCGGCGTGATAGCTCGAACGCACCAGCGGCCCGGCGGCCACGTGCTCGAAGCCGAGCTCGTAGGCGGCCCGTTCCAGAGCGGTGAACTCGTCCGGGTGCCAGTAACGGACGATCGGGAGGTGGTTCTCAGTCGGGCGGAGGTACTGACCGACGGTCAGCACCTGGACGTGGTTCTCACGCAGCTGCCCGAGCGCATCGACCATCTCCTCGAACGTCTCGCCCAGGCCCACCATGAGTCCAGATTTGGTGGTGACTTCGTCACCGCCCATCTCCTTGGCGGTTCTGAGGACCCGGTTGCTGCGCTGCCAGGTGGAGCCTCTTCTGGCGACCGGGTACAGGCGGGGGACCACCTCGACGTTGTGGTTGAACACGTCCGGCCGCTCGTGGATGACCTTGGCCAGCGGCATCTCCTGGCCGCGAAAGTCGGGGGTGAGGACCTCGATCTTGGTCTGCGGTGACTGGCGGCGAATCTGCCGGATCACGCCGACGAACGCGTGGGCGCCGTAGTCAGGCATGTCATCGCGATCGACGCTGGTGATCACCGCGTGACGCAGGTTCATGCGGGCGACGGAGCGCCCGACCCGAGCCGGCTCCAGCGGATCGTTCCAGGTCGGCTTGCCCGTCTTGACATTGCAGAAGCCGCACCGTCGTGTGCAGGTGTCGCCCAGGATCATGAACGTGGCCGTGCCCCGCTGCCAGCACTCTCCGATGTTGGGGCAGGCGGCTTCCTGGCAGACCGTATGCAGATTCTCTGACTTGATCAGCTGGTGGAGCTCGCGGTAGCGAGGGCCGCCTGGCGCCGGCACCTTGAACCACGGCGGCTTGCGGCCCTTGTACGGCTGCACCTCGGGCCCGAGCACGGTCAGAACGTCCGCGATGCCGCCTGGATTGGACCGTGAACGAGTGGCGCTCATCCTGTCCCAAGGGTACTCACGGCCGGGGTGACTATTGGCGGCTCGGGCCCTCTAGGACGTGTGCGACGAAAAAGTCCAGAGATCCTTGACAAATTCGTCGCACGGCCAGGCGCCCAAGGGCTGGATGGGCTGATGCTCCGGCAACACGGCGTGTTCGCCACCTGGCAGGTGAGCGTTTCACCGCAGATGCTCGGCGAACGTGCCAAGGCGACGCGCCTCCACCGCATCCATAGCGGCGTATATGCCCTCGTCCCAGAACCCCTCCTCACCCCCAACGGCCGCCGCATGGCCGCCGTGCTCGCCTGCGGCCCGGGTGCGGCCCTCTCCCATCACGCGTCACTGAAGCTGCGCGGGCTCAGGGACTCGAGCCGCTCGAGGATCGACGTCACCGTGCCGACGAAAGGCGGCCGACGCCGTCAGGGCATCGCCATCCACCGGTCCACCACGCTGCGCCCGCAGGACATCGAGCTCGTGCAGGGGATCCCCTGCACGACTCTGGCCCGCACGATCTTCGACATGGCCGGGGAACTGACACCGCGCCAGCTGGAGCAGCTGCTCGACGAGGCGGCTTACCAGGAGGTCCTGGACGCAGCGGCCCTGGATTCGCAGATCGAACACAACCGAGGGCGGCCTAAACCCTGCGCCAACCTTCACCGGGCCCTCACCCACCACCGTGTCGGCAGCACCCTCACCGACGGCGTCCTCGGCGAGGAGATGCTGGCGCTGATCCGCTCGACCGATCTCCCCGAGCCCAAGGTGCAGCACTGGATCGACTTCGAAGACGGCGAGCCGATGATCCAAGCCGACTTCGCCTGGCCCGACGCCAGGGTGATCGTCGAGACGGACGGGCAGCGGGTTCACGCCAAGCCGCGGCGCACGATGGCCGACTACCGGCGCGACCAGCGGGCGGCGAAAGCCGGCTGGCATACGCTCCGGTTCGCGACCCAGCAGGTCCGCGCGGAGCCCGAACGGGTCAAGGAGACGCTCAGGACGGTGGTCAGGTCGCGGCTGGGACAGGCGGCGAAACCGGCGAAACCGGCGGGCCGCCCGAACCGGCCGAAACGCCCAAGGCCTGCTCCAACCGATCCAGGCTGACCAGACGCTGGCGCCGCCCCAGCGCCTGCGTCACCGCAAAGGCCACCCGCCGGCGGAAGCACTTCATCTGGCCGGCATTCCCACCCGTCTCCCGGATCAGCGAGGTCATCTGCACGCCGGGCAGCCCGCACGCCACCACCCACCCGAACGGCTGCAGGTCGTTCTCCACGTTCACCGCGAACCCGTGGGTGGTCACGCCACGCGCCACGTGCACACCGATCGAGGCGAGCTTGCGCTCGTCAACCCACACACCCGTGTAGTCGGGGCCCTCGTCCGCACGCGCCCGGGCCGACAAGCCCTCCGCAGACAGGGCGTCAATAAGCCCCCGCTCCAGCGTGCGCACGTACTCGACGACGTCGTCGACGCGCACGATCGGGTAGCCCACGAGCTGCCCGGGGCCGTGGTAGGTGACCTTCCCGCCCCGGTCGGTGTCGACGATGTCGATGCCCTGCAGGCGGTACCACTCCTCGCCCATCGGCAGCTCATCCGCGCCCGAACGGCGGCCGCGCGTATAGACGGGCGGATGCTCGAGCAGGAGCATCACGTCTGGCAAGACCTCAGCCTGGCGGGCCTGACGCAGTCGCAGCTGCAGCTCGAGTGCGCGGCGGTACTCCACCACCCCCAGGTGGCAGACCCACAGCTCGGGCTCGGTGCGGCGGCTCACCCGACTCATCGTAGAGCCGACCTTTAGAGCTGCTGGGTCTCCAGGTTCCGCTTGACGGCGGCCAGGAACTGGGCCGACAGCGCGCCGTCCAGCGCCCGGTGATCCCAGCTCAGCCCGAGGATGGTCATCGGCCGGATGGCGATCGAGTCGTTTCCGTCCGCGTCGGTCACCACCACCGGCCGCTTGACCACGGCCTCCAGGTCGAGGATCGCCACCTGCGGCTGGTTGATGATCGGCGTGGCCATGATCGACCCGTACTGGCCCGGGTTGGTGATCGTGAACGTGCCGCCTCGCACGTCATCCGGCGAAAGCTGTCCCGACCTCGACCGCTTGGCCAGGTCGCGGATCCGTGCCGCCAGCCCCTCCACCGACAGCTCGTGAGCATCCCGCACAACCGGAACGATCAGGCCGTCCTCGCCCAGCGAGACAGCGATGCCCAGATGCACCTCGTTGTCGAAGCGGCTGTAGTCATCGCCGTCCATCCAGGCGTTGAGCGCCGGGTACTCGCGAAGGGCGAGCACGCACGCGCGCGCCACGAACGACAGTGCGGTGACGCCGACGCGGGCCCGGGCGGCCTCGACGCGGCCCATGTCCACCTCGATCCACGTGGTGCACGTGGCCGACACGTCCAGGGAATGCTTCATGTGCTGGCCGATCGTCCGGCGCATGCGGGACAGCTGGCCCCCACCCGCCCCAGCAGGAGCGGGAGTCGGCACCGGATCGGGTCGGTACGGACTCTCGATGTGCAGCGGCGGATCCTCAACCGCCCCCGAGCTCGCCGCAGAAGCGTCACCGTTGCCGTTGACCAGCGCCATCACGTCCTGCTTGCGGACCCGTCCACCCCGGCCGGTACCGACAACGGTCGACAGGTCGATCCCATGGGCTTCGGCGACCCGCTGGACCACCGGCGAATAGCGGCGACCGTTGGGACCTGTCGTCCTCACCGGGGCGGCGGGCGTGTCCATATCCGTTGGGGCGGCCTCCATGCCGGTCACGTCCTGAGCAGCCGCCTCGGGCGCCGGGGAGTCACCGGAATCGGAACCGGAATCGGAACCCGCACCAGCCGCATCGCCGCCGGACCCCGACGACAGCCGGGCCAGCACCGTTCCCACCGGCACGGTCTGTTCGACGTCGACCAGGATCTCCGTCACCACACCAGCCGCCGGCGAGGGCAGCTCGGTGTCGATCTTGTCGGTGGAGATGTCGCACACGGTCTCTTCATACGCGACCGTGTCGCCGACCGACACGCGCCAGGCCACAATCGTCCCTTCGGAAACCGAGACGCCCATCTGGGGCATCGTCACGTCCACCAAAGCCGTGCCCGCCGAACTCTCAGTACGCGAGGAGCTCACGGCATGCCTCCCTCACGCGCTCGACCGATGGCAGCACCGCCTGTTCCAGGGGCGGCGAGAACGGGATCGGGACATCAGGCGAGGCCACCCGGACCACGGGGCCGTCGAGGTCCTCGAAACCCTTCTCGGCGATCAGAGCCGCCACCTGGGCACCGGCCGCGCATGTCGAGTTGGCCTCGTCCACCACAACCACCTTGGAGCACCGGGCCACCGAATCCAATATGGCGTCCTCGTCCAGAGGCACCAGCGACCTCAGATCGAGCACCTCCACCGAGGCTCCATCCAGCCCGTCGGAGACCGCCTCCAGCGCAAGCGGAACCATCGCGCCATACGCAATCACGACCAGGTCAGAACCCGCCTGCGCCACCCGAGCAGAGAAGGGCGTCTCGAACACCCCCTCCGGCACCTCACCCTTAACCCGCCGGTACAGGTGCTTGTGCTCCATGTAGCACACCGGGTTGGGGTCGTGAATGGCGGCGTGCAGCAGACCCTTGGCGTCCTCGGCCGTCGACGGCGCCACCACCTTCAGCCCCGGCGCGTGCATGAACCACGCCTCGGGATTCTGCGAGTGGAACGGCCCGCCGCTGAATCCACCTCCGGAAGGCAGGCGCACGACAAGCGGCACAGCCAGCCCCTGGCGGTAGTACATCTTCCCGGCCACGTTGACCAGCTGATCAAAACCGCAGGAGATGAAGTCGGAGAACTGCATCTCGCACACCGGCCGCAGACCGACGGCCGCCGCGCCCACGGCGCAGCCGATGATCGCCGACTCGGCCAGCGGGGTGTCCATCACCCGGTCGGGGCCGAACTCGTCGATGAACCCGTCGGTCACCTTGAAGGCGCCGCCGAACACCCCGATGTCCTCGCCCATCAGCATCACGCGCTCGTCGGCGCGCATCTCATCGCGCAGCGCGGAGGAGATCGCCTGGAGATACGTAAGCGCCGGCATCAGGCACCACCAGCAGACCCGGCGTCAATAAACCCGGACCACCGCGCCACCCCGTCGCCCAGCAGCTCCGGCTCGCCCTCGCAGAACACTCCGGAGGCGGCCTCAGCGGGGTCGGGCATCGGCGAGGCCAGCGCCGTCTCGGTCGCTGCATCGATCTCGGCCCGAACCGACTCGCGCACCGCATCCACGTCGACCCCCAGCTCCGAGAGCCGCGCCACCTGCCGGTCGATCGGATCCTTCGCCTTCCACTCCTCCACCTGCTCACGCGGGACGTACTTCATGTCGTCGTGCGCCGCGTGGCCGTGCATGCGCATCGTCACCGCCTCGACCAAAGTTGGCCCACCGCCACCCAGCGCCCGCTCTCGAGCCTCGCGGCAGACCTCAAAAACAGCCTCCGCGTCGTTTCCGTCCACGGTCACCCCGACCATCCCGTAGGCCTCGGCGCGACGCACCGGGTCGACCGCGAACTGCTTGTCCAGCGGCGTCGAGTACGCGTACTGGTTGTTCTCCAGCACGAAGATCACCGGGAGCTTCTGGACGCCGGCCCAGTTCAGGGCCTCGTGGAAGTCACCGCGTGATGTCGAACCGTCACCGAACCACGTAAGAGCGCAGCGCCGCTCGCCCCGCATCTTGAAGGCCATCGCCATGCCCGTGGCCACCAGCATCATGTCGGGGAGCATCGACACCATGCCGACGCAGCCCAGCCGGAAGTCGCCGAAATGCACGTTGCCGTCCCGGCCACGCGTGATCCCCAGATCCCTGCCCATGTACTGGGCCAGGATCCGCTCGGGTGTCACCCCGCGGATCAGGTGGGCGGCCAGGTCGCGGTGCAAGATGCACAGCCGGTCCTCGGGCGCCATGGCGAACGCAGCTCCCGCCGACACCGCCTCCTGTCCAAAGCCGTCGTAGAACGATCCCGGAACCTTCCCCTGCCGGTACAGGTTCATCGCGCGTTCCTCGAGGCCGCGCATCAGCAGCATGGCGCGCAGCAGCCAGACGCGATCGTCGAGCGTAAGGTGCTCGGTCGTTCCGGCGGCCGGTTTCTCACGCGGCGCCACATCGATACTCATCTCTGAATTCCCTTTCGTCAGTGACCTAACGGGATCTCCGCAATGGCCAGAAATTCCGGCGGCTGCCGGGGTCTCCGGCGCCTCCGCGAACGGGCAGGCCCGAGCTTACTCCAGGCACCCCTCAAAGTCGCCATCCTGCAAGATCGCCACCCCCCTGTGAAACCGTAGTCTTCGACATATGGACGGCGCCCGAATCACCCGTCTGAGATGGCGGCTCCACGGCGCCTGGATGTGGCCCACGTTCGTCGGGCTCACCCTGCTCGACGGCGCGCTGGTGCACTGGATGCCACTGAGCGGTGACAGCCAGTCGCCGGTGTCGGGCTGGTTGATCGGCCTGTTCGCCGGTCTGGTCGCGATCGTCATCGCCGCCCCCACCCTGGGCTACGGCCTGCGTCGCCTGAGACCGGACATGCCCACCGTCGTGGCCCGCGACTACGCCGGCACGGGGGCCGTCGCCGCCATCACCCTGATCCTGCTCGTCGCCGGCCTCGCCCACCAGGGCACGGTCAGCGGCGATCAGCGTGCCGTCCAGGACGCCATCGCCCGGGCCCAGGCATTTATCGGCGTCCACGCCAAACCCGAGTTTCGCAACAACCTCGAGCACGCCAGCGCCTACGAGCTGCTGCCCCCGATGATCTATCGCGTGTGCGTGCCCAACGTGAACCAGACCCGCACGTACTGCGTGATGGTCCGCCGCAACCGTCCGTTCGGGCGTAGTGTGACCTTCGCCGGATACGAACCCAACTCGGTGCTCTCCGAAGGCACGAACTGAGCATGAACACGAAGCGCTCCGTCCTCATCGCCAGCATTCTGGGCAGTGGCGTCGTATTCCTCGACGGCACCGTCGTCAATGTGGCCCTCCCGACGATCCGGGCCAGCCTGCACGGGAACCTGGCCGACCAGCAGTGGGTCGTGGAGGCCTACCTGCTCACCCTCTCCAGCCTGCTACTGGTGGGCGGCTCGCTGGGCGATCTCCGCGGCCGGCGCCACATCTTCAGGATCGGCCTCAGCGGGTTCGGTGTCTGCTCGCTGCTCTGCGCGCTGGCTCCCTCCAGCGCAGCGCTGATCGTCGCCCGCGCCGTGCAGGGCATGGCCGGCGCGCTGCTCGTCCCGAGCTCGCTGGCGCTGATCATGGACAACTACACCGATCAGACCGAGCGCAGCGGCGCGATCGGTACCTGGACCGCCTGGACCGGGGTCGCCACGGTGGTCGGCCCGCTCGGCGGTGGCTGGCTGATCCAGGCCGCGTCCTGGCGCTGGGTGTTCGCCATAAATCTCGTCCCGGTGGCCTACACCCTGTGGCTGCTGCGCGAAGTGCCCGAGAGTCCCCGCGTCGGCTGCCGGATCGACACGATCGGCGGTGCCCTGGCCGTGTTCGGCCTGGCCGGCCCCGTGTTTGCGCTGATCGAGCAACCCACTTATGGCTGGGGCAGCCCCCGCGTGCTGATTCCCCTGGTCGCCGGCTGCGCGCTGATCGCGGCACTGCTCTTCTGGGAGCGCCGCGCGCCCGAGCCGATGCTCCCGCTCGATCTGTTCAAGATCCGCAACTTCGCCGCGGGCAACATCACCACGTTCAGCCTGTATGGCGGCCTGTCCGTGGCCACCTTCTTCCTGGTCCTGTACATCCAGCAGGTCGACGGCTACACGCCGCTCGAGGCCGGGCTGGCCCTGCTGCCAATCACGGTCGTGATGTTCGCCCTGTCCCGCCGGTTCGGGGCGCTGTCGGTGAAGATCGGGCCCCGGCCGCTGATGGGCGGCGGCCCGATCATCGCCGGCGTCGGCCTGCTCCTGCTGCGCCTCGCCGGGGCGGGGGATGCCTATCTGACGGCGGTCCTGCCCGGCGTGCTGGTGTTCGCGCTCGGCCTGTCGATGACCGTGGCGCCGCTGACCGCGACGATCCTCGGCTCCGTGCATCCCGGGCATGCCGGTGTGGCCAGCGGCATCAACAACGCCGTCTCTCGCGTGGCCGGCCTGATCGCCATCGCCGCGCTCGGGGCGGTGATCGCGGGGTCGTTCCAGTCCCACCTGCAGACCGATCTGAACCGGCATCCCCTGACCCGTCCGGCGCCGGGCGTGATCGCCCGCGCCCGAGCGCGGCCGCTGGTCATCAGCGACCCCTCCGCACCAGCCGCCGATCGGGCGCAGCTGCATCGGGCCCTGACCCAGGCATCGGTGAGCGCCTTCCAGCTCGGGATGACGATCGCCGCCGCCCTGGCCATCCTGGGCGGCCTCGTGTCGCTGCTGGGGATCTCGCCGCTCGGCGACGCGGCCCGACCCCGAACAGTTGGGGAAAGCGCAGCGCCAGGAACGGATCTCCGTCCAGACGCAACCGCCCCGCAGCCAGCAGCCGCGTCCACTCCACCAGCCCGCTGAGCAGCCGCACCAGGTCGCCGGCCGAGATCAGCACGCGCGCGCTCGCCTCGGGAGCCGGGCGGCGCTCCACCTGACAGCGGCCGCCGCTCACGCGCACGGCGTAACGCCTGCCGGACACGACGAGCTCGAACGTGGCGGTCAGGTCGCCGGCCGCCGCCGGATCGAACCGCCGCCGCATCCCCAGCGCCATCAGATTCATGCCATCAGGTACTGCATCGCCTCGACCGGGTCGGAGAACAGCATCAGCGCCTCGTCGGTGGCCACCATCCGCCCGTAGTGCGTGGACATCTCGTGCTGGATCGAGTACGCGTCGATCCGGTACCCGAGCTGCGCGGACACCTCGTCGTACGAAACCGTCAGCCGGTCCGGCGAGCGGATATCCCAGAACGCCGGCTGCTCGATCACCTCGATCCCCTCCCGCTGCCCCAGGATCGCCGCCACCGCGTCGCCCTCGGCCGACCTGGACATCACGATCCCCACGTAGTCATACGTCGGCCGGCCGTTGTCCGGCGGTGGCTGCGCCGCAGCTTTCGCCACCGCCACCCGGCGCGTGCGCCGGCCGCCCTTCTCTCGCACCCGCCGCCGGGGCGCCGCTGCCTGGAGACCGAGCTGCGCCTCGTCCAGGACCTCCTCGCCGTAGTCGCGCAGCCGCCCGGGGTCGACCGCGAACGGCAGCGACGCGACGATGGCGTCCGCGGCCTCAAAGGCCAGCGGACGCCACTGCTCCGCCCAGGCCCGCAGCTGTTCGCCGTTGGCCGGCAGCAGGAACCGGCTGAACGCCGTGCTCCATGACCTGACCCACTCCCACTCCTGGGACTCCACCCGGGCCAGGGCCGGCGTGACCGTGTCGCCGTGCGCGGCCGCCGCCCGCGTCCCGATCTCCCGGCGCAGCAGCGTCCCCACCACCGGCTCGAACACCAGATTGGCGGCGACGATCACCTCGCCCCAGTCCTTCGTGGCCGCCAGCCTCTCCAGGTAGCGGCGGGTGGGCTGCCATTCCGGGCGCTCCATGAACGTTCGGCGCGCCTCCTCGATCGAGAAGCTGCCCAGGTGCGGCTCCAGGTCCATCGCGTAGAGGACGAGCGACTGGGCGGCGCGCTGCTTGAGGGCCGCCTGCAGGCAGACGCAGTGGGCGACCGTGTCGGACAGGCAGGCCCGGGCGATCGTCGCCGTGGCCAGCCAGACGCCGTGGTTGACGAACGCCGGGATCTGGAGATAGGCACGCAGGAATGCCACCCAGGCCGGGTCGAAGTCGCTCAGCAGACCCTCCCGAGGCGCGGCCCGCAGCGTGCCCTCGATCTGCTGCTCGGCGGCGCTTCCCGCCTGGTAGAAGCTCCGCTCCCAGTACTCGCCCGGGTCCCGGAAGGCAAACCAGTCGGGACAGCGCAGGACGGTGGAATCGTCATCCCATGTGCCTCGGCCGTCCTCGAAGGACACCGGCCAGCCCCGCCTCAGGTGGCGGTGCACCGACGGCTGGGTGTCCACCGTCACGTCCTCGTAGAGCGTGGCTCGGGATCCGGCCGGCTCGAACCAGGTGAAGTCCCGTTCCGAGATGCCGTCTGAAACCACCGCGTCGCTGGACGTCGTGAACCTGTCGGTGAAGATGCGCTGCCCGTCCACGCCGTGCTGCTCGAGCATCACCTCGGCCGCGTCCACCATCGGCGGCGGTCCGCACATGTACACGTCGAGATCGCCGTCGCTCAGCCACTCGTCGACCGCCTCGTGCACGAACCGCCCGGTCACCGGCGTGAACCGGAGGCCCTTCAACGGCAGGCCGGCGATCTCCTCGATGTGGAACAGGTCGTCCTCGGTGCGGGCGCCGTAGAAGAACTGGATCGGGCGCTCGCACCTCGTCTGGGCCAGATGGCGCAGCAGGGACAGGATCGGCGCCATCCCGGATCCCCCGGCGATCATCAGGATCGGCCGGTCCGACTCGTGAACGCGCAGCGAGCCGTACGGCCCGGTCAGGGTGAGCCGGTCACCGCGCTGGATCTGCCCGTCCAGCATGCCGGACAGGCGACCCCCGGGGTAGCGTTTGATCACCAACTCGATGCGGTCGTCGCCGGGCAGGTTGGCCATCGAGAACGAGCGCCGGGCACCGGAGACGTGCAGATCGACGTACTGCCCCGGCGTGAACATGAACCCCTCGACCGACAGCACGAGCCGGGTGATGTCGTGGGTCAGCGGCTCCACCGTCTCCACGATCGCCTCTCGCTCGACGATCGGATGGTCGAGGCGCAGGTTCTCCGCGTCGAAGTGCAGAAGCTCCACCACCAGGTCCTGCTGCGGCATGGCCCGGCACATCAGCGAGTAGCCGGCCCGCTCCTCGCTCTCCGACAGGGCAAAGCTCGAATGTGGCTTCAGCTGCACCTCGCCCTCGAGGAGGAAGCATTTGCAGGCCGAGCATTGCCCTTCGCGGCAGCCGTGGACGAGGTTGAGGCCGTGTCGAAATGCGGCGTCCAGAACGGTCTCCCGGGGTTGGCACTCCAGGTCCAGCCCGACCGGCTCCAGACGGACCTTCATGAGCTCCAGTCGCCGCTGGGCAGGCCGAGCTCCCGGGCCATCCGGATGTTGGGGCTCACGAAGTGGATGTCATGGGCGCGGATGTCTTCCAGCGTCCAGCGCCCCTCCGTTTCCAGGTGGGGCTGGCCGATCAGCGTCTGCCCGTCGGCACGGACGAAGCCGAGGTCGCGGACCACCTCCGAGGCCTCCCAGCCGTGGTAGCGATCCAGGTAGTTGCGATCGCCCGTGTAGCGGCCGGGATTGGATTCGTCCATCCACAGGCACTCGGGCGAGCAGTAGAACCGGGTCCGCTGATCGATCACGCGATGGCGACGGTCCGGCTCGGACACACACACGCCCTGGCAGGTCCAGCAGAAGGGCGGCGACATATTCACGAACTGCAGGGGCAGGAAGCCGTTGCGCTTGTCCGCGCCATGGCGAAATCCCTCCCAGAACGTCCCGTACTCGGCATACCAGCCCGGGTACTTGGACTCGAACCACTCGAAGTCCCGCTCGTCCAGGGGGTCGAAGCGCCAGTGGGCCAGCGGCCATCCGGCGAAGGCCAGGATCGCGTGGCGATGGTGGATGCCCGCGGCCAGCCGCTCGCGGGCGCGGTCGAAGATGTCCGTCGGCAGGTTCAGCCCCAGCTTGCCCAGCTTCATGATGTAGGCCCGGTGCCAGTCGTCGCGGACCCAGCGATCCCACTTGTCCAGGAACGACTCCGGGTCGGAGCGGTCCCGGCTGAAGTACTCCATGACGATCGCCGCGAAGATGTCGATGAACGCGTGGTTGATCCAGAACGCCTGCTGGAGGTCACGCTCTATCAGGGGCGCGTTGTGGTCGTCCTGCAGGACGGTGAGCAGCGTGGCGTAGCCGTTGGAGATGTGCCGCGCCTCGTCTGACTGCACGCTGAGATAGGTGGTCGGCAGCGTGAAGTCGCCGTTGCGGGCGGCCACGTCGGGCAGGGCCACGAACACCATGTTGGTGAACGCGGTCTCGGCCACCACCTGGAGCGTGAACGCGCACTGGATCGGGTCACCGACCATGAAGTGACTGAGCATGTTCAGGCCCGGGTTGGTCAGGACCGAGTTGCAGAACGCCTTGGGTCCGAGATTCCAGCCGGCCGGGTCCGGGGAGTGCTTGGCGTACCAGCGGGCCAGCGCCATCTGCAGCCCGGTGTGCCGGATCTCGTCGACGAACTGCACGTGGTAGCCGTTGCGCAGCTCGTTGTTGGGCACCGCGTTCATCAGCATCGACATGCACCGGCCGGCGCCCACCTCGGCGAAGTTGGTGATCGTGATGAACGGCTTGAGGATCTCCAGCCAGCGCTCGTTGGCCTTGCTCGGCATGTTCGCCCGCACCGCCGCATCCAGTCCGCCGTACACGCGCTCGTCCTTCTCGAGCTCCATCGGCAGGTACTCCCGCATGATCTGCTTCATCGGGTCCTTGGCCCGGTTTGGGAACCGGTACCGCGTCGGGTAGCGGGACGCCGGCTCCCAGTAGCTCGGCTCCCAACCGAGCTGGGCGATGCGCTCGTGAGCCTCGGTGACGCTGCGCCGACGGGGGGTGGTGGCGCTCATAACGTGAACCTACGCCCAATCCAGGTCCGTCTCTGCGCGAGGTTTCAGCATCCTCAGCCGCCGCTTTTGTCACAATTTGACAATGACTGAACGCTGGCCGGTGGCTCCGCTGCCGGGGGAGGCGGTCGCCGTCGTGCGGGCCTCGGTGAGCCGGCTGGTGGAGATCGTGGTGAGGGCGATCGAGGCCGAGAGCAGCGTGTACGGAGGGGTTCTGTCCGGTCCGGAGGGCACGGGGATCCGGATCGGGATCGAGCAGGCGATCCGGGCCTTCCTGGACGGGGTGGAGCGCGGCGAGCACCCGAGCGGGGAGACCGGGGAGCTGTGGCGGCGTCTGGGTGAGGCCGAGTTCCAGGCTGGGCGCAGCCTCGACGCGCTGCGCGCGGCGTTCCGCACCGGCACCCGGGCGGCCTGGCGCGGCGCCGCCGATGTGGCGGCCACGGCGGGAATCCCCACCGAGCTGGTGATCGCGCTGGCCGAGGCGATCTTCGTGTACACGGACGAGCTGGCCGCCGAGGTGGTGGAGGGATACCTGCGCATGCAGTCCGACGAGGCGGGCGAGCTGGAGCGCCGGCGCCGGAGGCTGGCCACGCTGCTCCTCGACCCGGAGCTGGACGGCGATCCCGAGGTGCTGGTTCGAGCCTCGGAGCTGGCCCGCTGGCCGATTCCCCGGATCCTGGCGGTCCTGGCCATGGCCGACCAGTCTCCGGGCCAGGTGGCCAGGGGACTGAGCGTGCCGACCCTGATCGGAGGGGACGCCCAGGGCGCGTATCTGGTGCTCCCGGATCCGGACGCACCCGGGCTGGCGGCGGAGCTCGGGCGGGCCGTGGAGGACCACGTGGCGGCGCTCGGACCGGCGGTCGTCCCGCGCGATGCCCATCGCTCCCTGGGCTGGGCGAGGCTGGTGCTGAGGCTGGTCCAGCGAGGTGCCCTGCCGGCCGAGCGGCCGGCTCGGGTGGAGCGGCACCTGGGCCAGGTCATCCTGCTGCAGGACGAGGCCCTGGCGGCGGAACTGGTCCGCCGCCGGCTCGCCCCCCTGGAGGACCTGCCCTCAGGTGAGCGCGACCGGCTGCTGGACACGCTCGCGGCGTGGCTGGCCTTCCAGCGCCACACCCCGGCCATCGCCGAGGCGCTGCACGTGCACCCGCAGACCGTGCGCTACCGGATCGGCAAGCTGCGAGACTTGCTCGGCGACGGGCTGGAGTCGGCCGAGGGCCGGTTTGAGCTGGAGCTCGCCGTTCGGGCTCGGCGGGCGCTTGACAACCCGGCGCGAGCGCCCGGCGTTTAAGGGGATGTGAGGGTGCCGCGGGACTTTGAGGATTTCGTGCAGTCGGGCTCCAAGCGGCTGTTGCGTACGGCACACCTTCTGACCGGCGAGCGCACCGAGGCGGAGGACCTGCTTCAGATCACGCTGATGCGGGTGGCCCGGCACTGGAGGACCGCCGAGGCGGCGCCAGGCGCCTACGCCACCCGCGTGCTGATCAACCTGAGCCGTGATCGCGCGCGACGCGCGCGGCGCCGGGTGGTGGAGGCGCCCTGGGCTGAGGCCGAGGCGATGCCGAACGGGGACGAAGAGCTCGTTGAGCAGATCGCCCGGCGCGCCCTGCTCATTGCCGCCCTGGCCCGGCTGCCGGACCGGCAGCGCGAGGTCCTGGTGCTCCGCTTCTACGCCGACCTGAGCGTCGAGGACACGGCCGCCGCCACGGGCGCTTCGCCTGGCACCGTCAAGTCCCACACCAGCCGTGCGCTCTCGCGCATGCGCGAGCTGCTGGCCGAGCCGCACCCCATGGAGGTGTCTTCTGATGAGCGATGAGGTCCTGATCGAGGAGCTCCGCACGGCGATGCGGGCCGAGGTTGAGGACATCGAGGTTGCGCCCGGCGCGCTGGCGCACATCCTCGAGTCGCCCCCTCGCCCGCGTCTCGGCCTGGGGTGGCTGATGCCGGCGCTGGCGGTCGGCGTGGCCGCGATCGTGGCCGTCGTGGCGGTCACCTCATTGACTCACAGTGCGGCGCCGCGCGGCGCCTCCTCGAGTGTGCCGTTGGCCGCCCGCGGGCTCGCCTCGCGGATCGCGGTCCTGCGCCGTCCGCAGAGGCCGGCTGACGTGCTGCCTCACTGGGCGGTGCGCGAGACGGAGTCGCTCACCCACAGCGCTCGGGTCATCGGCGGCCTGACCCGTCTGGTGGGCGCGGTGCACTTGGGCCAGTACGGCCGGGCCCGTGTCTACCTGGTGGTGCAGAGGCCACCCCGCTTCCCGCTGCACACCAACCATCCTGAGCCGCCTTTCCTCAATCCTCGCCTGGGCGATCAGGCCACGATCGCCTTCGTCGGCCCGTTCCGCGAGGAGGCGGCGATCAACGGACCGACCGTCGCGGCCGGCGGTCAGACGGTGGCCGCGACCACCCGAGGATTGACCGCCGATCCCGGGCAGTTCACCGACCTCTGGGGTGCCGTGGCAAGCATCGTGCCCGACGGGGTGGTGCGCGTGAAGTGGGTGTTCGGCGAGGAGGTCGGAGGAAATCGACCGCCCACCGTCACCGTCTGGCCCCGGGTGCGCGGCAACGTTGCGCTCGGCCGGGTGCCGGCCCGCCTGCAGTTCTACATGAGAACCGCCATCTGGTACGGCGCCGGCGGGCGCGTGATCTCCACGTTCGGGGTCTCGAGCCCCTCCGCGAACGCCAAGAAATTCAAAACGGCGCTGGAGACCAGCCTCCACCACGGGGTCGCCCCGGCGCTGCTGCGGCACTTCGCACTGCTCAGAGGATCTCCGACGACTGACGCATCCGGTCTGAGCCACACCGACGTGGCATCGCTGATCGAGCCCAATCCACTCGGGCTCAACATCTATAACGCCCAGTTCGTGGTCTATTCCCCGGCGCCGGCGAAGCTCTTCGTGATACCCGGGACGCAGGGGATCGCGCTCCGTTACCTGAGCCCGATCGTCGGCCAGGCGGAGGGAGGGATCGCTGCCGCGCTATCTGGATCGCTGTTCGTCGAGAGCCAGCCGGTCTCCGGGCATCGCACGATCATCGGCCTGGCGCCTGACGGGAACCGAGTGGTGAGGGTGCTGCTGGCGAAACGGCCGCACCTTGGTCGCCCCGGTGGTGAACAACGTGTACTCGATCGTCGTGCCGGCAACCGCTCGGACGCTGATCTTGAGGAACGCCTCGGGACGACACGGTCCGCCTGCACCTCGCCTAGCGGTGGCAGATGCGTCGTTTTCCGCCCGGACGTGGTAACCATCGCTCCCATGGACAAGGACACCGAGCGTCGTCTCGCCAAGAACGAGTCGTTGTTCCGGGAGGCCAACGAGGCCATCGGACGCGGTCTGTGGCCCGAGCAGGAGGACACCACCATCCGGTTCCGCTGCGAGTGCGCCACCCAATGTGGTCAGCCGGTGGAGCTCAGTCACCGGGAGTACGAGCGGATCCGGCGCAACGGGCAGTGGTTCATAGTGCTGGAGGGTCACGAGGTGCCCGGCGTGGAGGAAGTGGTGGAGCGCCACGACGGCTGGATGGTCGTGAAGAAGACCGGGACGGGCGGCGAGGTCGCCGAGCAGCTCGATCCCAGGGACTGAGCGCAGCCGGTCAGTCGTGCGCGGCGCCGGGACGGCGCCGCCGGGCGATCGGCGACCGCTCGCTCCGGGACTTGCGAGAGAGCGTGAAGCGCATCCGCACCTCCGTCCCGCCCTCGGAACGCTCCAGAATCACGAGCTCGTCGCACTCGTGGGCGATGATCCCCAGACCGAACCCGAGCCCGGGGTTCGGCGAAGGAGCCTGGTGGCCACGACCCTGGTCGGCGATCAGCACCCACAGCTCATCGGAGGCCTGCCCGGCGGTGACCGCCACGGATCCCGAGCTGGAGGGGTAGGCGTGCCGCACCACATTGGTGACCGCTTCGGACACCGCCAGCCGCACGCCCTCGATCCGGTCCTTGGCCATACCGGCCTGCCGGGCGAACTCCGCCACGGCTGCCCGGGCGCGGGGAACGCTCTCCGCGATGGCGGGATATCTCTCCGTCAGCTGCCCCATAGCGCCGACCACCTCAGGATCGTGCTTCCCGCAACCGCTGCGTCTCAATAATCCCCTCATCTGCTTCGGTCTCGTTCTCCTGGGCGGTCCGGCTGGGAAAATCTACGTCACATCTTCTGCGCGCCCCTCGCTCAAATCACCCGAGGCCGGCGGCGAAGATTCCAGAGGCAGGCATACCCGGCAAAAGCCGTCCCCGAACGTGGTGAGACGAATGCTGCGGTGGAGGGTCTTGGCGCGCGGGGTCTCCTTGATCGTGTTCAGGACATCGGGCTGGGCCTCCAGCACCTGATAGGCGATCGCGTCCTCCACCGCCTCGTCCGATAGCTCGATCAGGCCGAGGCGCAGGAGGTTCCCGAGATAGGTCTCCACCCGGTCGCGGTAGCGCAGCCCCGCCTGGGCGCCGATCATGTTCAACTCCGACCGGATGAGCTGAGAGCCCATGCCGATCAGGTTCGTTTCTCTGATGTCCACCATTGGCTGCGCCCCGTCGGTGGCCAGGGTCCGCAGGATCCGTGCCTCGTCGGGGGCCAGCTCGGTGAGGATCCGCGCGTAGGCTGGATGCACGCCGTCCTCGAAGCTCACGTCGGCGGCCTGGCGCAGAAGCTGGGCGCCCTGCTCCCGGAGGGCGACCCCCGGGTCGCCACCGTTCTGGGCCAGCGTGGCGCCGGCCAGCGGCTTGAGTTGTCTGAGCTGGTCGTCCAGCTCCGTGATCCCGAGGAACTCGCGGGCATAGGCGCGCAGGCCTCCGCTCAGGTCCTGGTAGAGCTCGACGGCGGCCTCGGGATCGATCGTCGCCCGGACCACGCGGGCTCCGGCGCGCAGGGACGTCTCCACCCCCCAGGCCGCGGCCCGCATCCACAGTTCGGCCGCGACCTTGGCCAGGGCCGGCAGCACCTCAGCCGGGTCGTCGAGGTGCACTACGTCACGGTTGGCCTCGTCCTCCTCGGGGTCTGCAGCTCGCCCACGTGCCCGGGGCGGTCTGCGATCCCCGTCAGGCTCGGCCCCCGCGCGGTCGGCGCCCTCGTCCGCCTCGGGTTCCGGCTCGACGAGCACCACCTCGGCCTCCACCTCGATGGGCTCGGTGGCCCCGGCCTCGTCATCTCGCCCCTGGGCGTGATGAGCCTCAAATTCCTCCACTGAGAAAGCAGTTACCCGCTCTGCCCGCGGATCCCCGGCGTCGCGCCGGGCCCGGCGGTCATGGCGGCGCCGTCGCCGGGCGGCTGTGCGCTCGTCATCGACCATCGCTCAGCCGAAGATCCCCAGGTGGATCAGACCGCCGGCCAGGCCGAGCACGGCGCCGTGGAGCAGCAGCAGCCACTCGTCCTCTCGGGTGGCCGTCCGCAGCATCTCCGCGAACTCGCTCGGGCGCATCTCTCGCATCCGCTCAGCGATCAGCTTACGGATCGCCGCGCTCTGCGTCCGGTTGAACTCCGGGTCTGACAGGGGAGTCATCATCGTCTCCACCGGCTCGTGGGCGAACGAGCGGCGGATCGAGTCGTACTCCCGGGAGCCCAGAGCCACCCGGACGGCGGGCCGGACTCGCCCGGTGGCCCGATCCAGCGCCGGTTCCATGGACGACTCGATCAGCGCCCGGGTCCGGTCTGACTGCGGGCCATTCAGGAGCTCGTTTCCGAAGTTGGCCACCGTCACGATCTCGTCGGCCACGATGCGGGCGTACACGTCCGCGACCTCCGGCTGGCGGCGTACGAACAGCCCCTGGAAGCGGATCGGACCGTACCGGCGAGGCTCAGGGGGCTCGTAGATCATCCACAGTGCCGTCCAGTTGGTCACGTAGCCGACCATCACTCCGAGGATCGGCAGCAGCCACCAGAAGGTGACGAAGTGGGTCAGTGCGGCGACGGGGATGCCCAGCGCGAACCCGAACACGAATCCGAAGTTCTGGATGAACTTGAGCTCCCGCCGGCCCATGTCCAGGAACACCCGGTTGGCCAGCTCGGGCTCCTCGTCGAAGCGACGGATGACCATCAGCTTGACATCGACCAGCTGGTCGATGTGCTCGGCGATCTGGTGGGTCAAGTCGTGAACGATCTCCGGAAGCTGGGCCTCGACGCGCTGGTAGACGAGCTCGCGCAGCGGGAGCGGCAGCTCGCTCCATAGCCGTGGCTGATCCCGGTTCATCACGCGGTCGATCGTCTCCCGCGTCTCTCCCCGCATCGTCTTGAGGATGTGGTCGGAGATCTTGTCCGGATCGAGCTCCTGAAAGAACTCCGCGGGCGTGCCCAGCTTGGCGATCCCCACGTCCACGGCCAGGCTGCCCATCTTGGCCGCGCGGGACGGCACGATCCCCTGCCAGCCGATCCCCCCGACCATGATGCCCGGGATCTGACGGACCTTGTACGGAAGATAGGGCGAGAGCCGGGTCACCCACTCCGCCCGCAGTCCCCGGAAGTGCACGGGATAGAAGAGCATCAGCACACCCGTCCAGTTGGTCACATAGCCGATCACGCCGGTGACGAACGGGACGGTGACCAGCGCCAGGATGCTGTGGCTCACCGCGCAACGGTATCGCCCGTGCCCGGAACGGGTGACGGCACCCTCCGCCGCTCGAACGGTTTACATTCGTACACCTCATGACCTTCGTCGCGCTCATAACCGGCGCCTCGAGCGGCATCGGCGAGGCCACCGCTCGGCGTCTGGCCCGGGAACCGGATGTTCGCCTGGTGCTGGTGGCCCGCCGGGAGGAACGGCTGCGAGCCTTGGCGGGCGAACTCGGCGGGGCGACAGTGCTCGCTGCCGATCTCACGGCCGAAGATGCCCCGGCGCAGATTGCCGAGCGTGTGGAGCAGGATCACGGCGCGCTGCATCTTCTGATCAACAACGCGGGCGCTCGCTGGAACGGCGCGTTCGCTGATGCGGGCTGGGCCAACGTCCAGCGGCACATGCAGGTCAACTTCGACGCGCAGGTCCGCCTCACCGAGGCCCTGCTGCCGCTGCTGCATCGAACCGCGCAGCAAACCACACCGGATTCAGTGAGCACCCGGGGCTGGACGGCCCCCGTGTCGATCGTCAACGTCGCCAGTACGTCGGGCCGGGTGTCCCGCCGCAACACCGGCTCGTACTCGGCCAGCAAGTTCGCCCTGATCGGCTGGAGTGACTCACTCCACCTGGAGGAACAGGCTCACGGCGTCCACGTCGGGGTGGTCCTGCCGGGGTTCATCGCCACCGAGGGCTTCCCCGCGGCCGAGCTGCGGGCCAAAGCGCTGACGCGACGGATCGTCAGCACGCCGGACGTGGTGGCCCAGGCGATTCTCGAGGCCGGACCGGGCGGCAAGGCCGAGCGCTACGCGCCGCGCTACTACTGGCTGGCCGCGGCCACCCGCGTCCTGGCGCCCGCTCTGATTCGCCGGGCCACCTCGGGCGACGCTTTCACGACCAGCACCCCGGGGAACGGGTAACCGGCAATCGTCCCGCCCCGAGCCGGCGTGTCGCCGGCGGCTCAGCTGGGAAGTACCAACCTACGCATCCGTAACAAGTCGATCTCGAGGAGCCGCCTGAAATGAGTCAAACCGTCCGCCGGGTCGCCGTGCTCGGCGGGATCCGGATCCCCTTCGCCCGCCAGGATGGGCCCTACGCCCGGGCTTCCAACCAGGACATGCTCACCACCACGCTGGACGCGCTGGCAGAGAAATTCAACCTGGAGGGCGAGGCGGTTGGGGAAGTGGCGGCCGGAGCGGTGCTCAAGCACAGCCGTGACTTCAACTTGACGCGCGAATCGGTGCTCGGCTCCAAGCTGGCCCCGGAGACCCCGGCCTACGACGTGCAGCAAGCCTGCGGAACGGGGCTGGAGGCGACGATCCTGGTGTCCAACAAGATCGCCCTGGGCCAGATCGACGTCGGCATTGCGGGCGGGGTCGACACCACTTCGGATGCGCCGATCGCAATCAATGAGGATCTGCGGGAGGTCCTGCTGGACCTCAACCGGGCCAAGTCGAACGCGGCCCGGTTGCGGACCCTGGCCCGGCTGCGTCCACAGCAGATCGTGCCTGAGATCCCGCGCAACGCCGAACCCCGGACCGGCATGTCGATGGGCGAGCACACCGCCGTCATGGCCCAGGAGTGGGGCATCACCCGCGAGGAGCAGGACGAGCTGGCCGTGTCCAGTCACCACAAGCTGGCTGCCGCGTACGACCGCGGGTTCGAGGACGATCTCGTGCTGCCCTACCTGGGTCTGGAGCGCGACCAGAACCTGCGACCGGACTCGAGCCTGGAGAAGCTGGCCAAGCTGCGCCCGGTGTTCGGTGGCCCGGAGGGCACGATGACGGCGGGCAACTCGACGCCGCTGAGCGACGGCGCCTCGACCGTACTGCTGGCCAGCGAGGAGTGGGCGCGTGAGCGCGGCCTGCCGGTGCAGGCGTACCTGACCGGCGCTCAGACCGCTGCGGTCGACCACGTGCACAAGCGCGAGGGTCTGCTGATGGCGCCCACCTACGCGATGCCGCGCATGCTCGAGCGGGCCGGGCTGAGCCTCCAGGACTTTGACTTCTACGAGATTCACGAGGCGTTCGCGGCCCAGGTTCTGTGCACCCTGAAGGCCTGGGAGGACCCGGTCTACTGCCGGGAGCGCTTGGGATTGGATGCGCCGCTGGGCGCGATCGACCGGGACAAGCTGAACGTGAACGGAGGCTCGCTCGGCGCCGGGCATCCGTTCGGCGCCACTGGCGGACGCATCGTGGCCAACCTGGCCAAGACGCTGACCGAGCGGGGTTCCGGCCGCGGCGTCATCTCGATCTGCGCCGCCGGGGGGCTTGGAGTCACCGCGATCATGGAGGCCGCAGTCTGATGGCTGACGTTTACTCACAGCTGATCAACACGCCGATCGGCAAGGTCATCTCGAAGCAGATCGGCCTGCCGCAACCCGCGCCGCTCGATCGGTGGCAGCCAGGCCAGCCTGTGATCAGCGGCCCGGTGCTGTTCGGCGCGGCCCCCGGCGGTCGCCTGGCCGCGCCGGTGGCCAAGGTCCTGGCCGGGATCGACGCCGAGGTCCACTCCCCACTGCAGGAGGACATCCGGTCGGCGCTGGCCGGCGCCGGTAGCGATGCGAAGGTGTTCAACCCGGAGGCCGTCCAGCCGGACCAGCGTTTCAAGGCACTGGTGTTCGACGCCACCGGCATCGCTTCCAGCGAGGAGCTGCGCGCGGCGTACGAGTTCTTCCATCCGACTATTCGGCGGGTGCTGAGTTCGGGCCGGATCGTGATCCTGGCCACTCCCCCTAGCTCCTGCACCAGCCCCCGTCAGGCACTGGCGCAACGGGCGCTCGAAGGGCTCAGCCGCTCGCTCGGCAAGGAGGTCAAGCGCGGCGCCACGGCGCAGCTCGTGTACGTGGCGCCCAAGGCTGAGGCGCTGATCGAATCGACACTGCGCTTCCTGCTCTCGCCCAAGGCGGCCTACGTCTCCGGCCAGGTGGTGGAGATTGCCGCGCCGAAGACCCGGCTCGACGCGGCGGTGCCCGACTGGGAGAGCCCGCTGGCCGGAAAGGTGGCACTGGTAACCGGAGCCTCACGCGGGATCGGCCGGTCCATCGCCCAGACGCTCGCCCGGGACGGCGCGCATGTGGTCGGGCTGGACATCCCGTCGCAGGCCGATGACCTGACCCTGGTGGCGGCTGAGACGGGCGGGTCGACGCTGCCCCTGGACATCACCTCGGTCGAGGCGCCCGGTCAGATCGCCGATCGCCTGGAGACTGACAACGGCGGGGTGGACATCGTCGTCCACAACGCCGGCGTGACCCGGGACAAGACCCTCGGGCGGATGACCGAGGAGCAGTGGGACATGGTCCTGGAGGTCAATCTCGGCGCCGAGCAGCGCATCGACCATGAGTTGTTCGAGCGCGGTGTGATCCATGAGAACGGCCGGATCATCTGCGTGTCCTCGATCAGCGCGATCGCCGGCAACGCCGGCCAGACCAACTACGCCACCTCGAAGGCCGGCGTGATAGGGATGGTGGAGGCCTATGCGCCCGCCCTGTCCAAGAGCGGCCAGACGATCAACGCCGTGGCTCCCGGGTTCATCGAGACCCAGATGACCGCCGCCATGCCGATCGGGCTGCGGGAGGCCGGACGGCGGATGAACAGCATGTCCCAGGGCGGGCTCCCGATCGATGTGGCCGAGACGATCGCCTGGTTCGCCAGCCCCGGGTCGGCCGGCGTCAACGGCAACATCGTGCGGGTGTGCGGCCAGAGCCTGCTGGGGGCCTAGGCCAATGGCTGAGCGTGAGCTGAGCCGGGCCCCCGGCATGCGCGGGCTGTTCGCCCGGGCGAGCCTCGGCATGGTCCCCGGGGTCTCGGCGCTCCCCCTAGTCGGCGGCCGGCGGGCCGCCGACGTGAGCGATGAGGTGCTGGTCCTGGCCGACGCCGAGGTCGATCGCTCCCGGCTGGCCGCCTACGACCGCGTCTGCGGCTTCGGCCTGCGGGACACGCTGCCCGCCACCTACCCGCACATGCTGGCCTTTCCCCTGCACCTGGCGTTGATGACCGATCCGAGCTTCCCGTTTCCGGCGATCGGGCTGGTGCACATCTTCAACCGGATCACCCAGCACCGGCCGCTGCGCGCCGGGGAGCGGTTCAGCCTGCGCGTGTGGGCCGAGCCGATCCAGCCGCACCCGCGGGGGCGCCAGGTGTCACTGCGCACGGAGGCCCGGGTGGGCGAGGAGCTGGTGTGGGACGAGGTATCCACCAACCTGCGGCGCGGCGGCGGCGACGAGGCCGCTTCGGCTCCTGAGGTGCCCTCGTCTGAAGCGTTGCCCGCGGTGGCCACCTGGAAGCTCCCGGGCGACCTCGGGCGCCGCTACGCCGGCGTCTCAGGTGACTACAACCCGATACACGTCCACCCGCTGAGCGCCCGGCTGTTCGGCTTTCCGGCGGCGATCGCCCATGGGATGTGGACGAAGGCCCGCTGTCTGGCCGCGCTCGATCCGCGATTGCCGGACACGTTCACGGTCGAGGTGGCCTTCAAGCGCCCGATCGTGCTGCCGGCGCGGGTGAACTTCGTGGAGCGGGGCGAGGACGGCGAGACCCGGTTCGGAGTGCGCGGCACGCCCAAGGACGTGCCGCATCTGGACGGAGTCGTGCGCCCCGCCTGATCAGGCCGGGTCGGGTGGAGTTCCTTCCGCCGTCGCCTCGTACAGCTCGTCGAAGTGCCGCGCCAGACGGGTGAGTACCGCGGCCGCCGTGGTCAGCTGGTCCGGGGTGAACTCCGCCAGCGAGGCCCGCCAGCGCGGCTCGACCTGTGCCCGATGCTTCTCCACCACCTCGCGTCCCCGATCACTGAGAGCGGTCAGGACCACGCGCTTGTCCTCGGCCGAGCGCAATCGCTTGACCAGGCCGTGGGCCTCCAGACCCTCCAGCATCTGGGTGACGGTGGCGGGAGACAGGGTCGCGGCCTCGGCCAGCTCGCGGGCTGACATCTCAGGCTCGAAGGACAGACTGAACAGCAGTCCGTACTGCGCATTGCTGAGCGCGCCGGGCCGGTGCGTCTCCCGTCCCCGCAGCCGGCGCACGGCGGCCATCGCCGCCTTGAACGCCAACCCGAGCTGCTCGTAGGGCTCGAGCTTCTGCTCCGCGAGTTCCGGCGTGGGGGTGGCGCTGGTCATACCGCCACCGCCTCGGCCACCGCCGGCTCATCGGCTCCCACCGCGGTTGCTGACACCTGGCGCCGGGCTCTGCGCTCGGTGATCAGCAGGACGACGCAGGGGATGATCGCCAGGGCGGCCAGCCCGGCCGACCACCAGAAGGCGGTCCCGTAGGCCGACGCCGCGCCGGACAGGGTGTGCACGCCGGTCAGCGAGCGCTGAAGCACCACGGCCAGGATCGCGGTTCCGATCGAGCCTCCGAGACGCTGGAGAACGTTCAGCTGGGGCGTGGCGTCGGAAAGCTCGTTTCGCTGCAGCGAGGCGAACGCCGCGGTCATCGCGGGCATGAAGGCGAACCCGATGCCGATGCCGCGCACGAACATGGCGCCGAACAGGTAGGCGATCGAGGTGTGGGCACCGATCAAGCCAAACGGGATCGTGGCCAGCGCCGTGATCACCACACCGATCAGGGCCAGGGGTCCGCCGCCGAACCGGTCGGTCAGCTTGCCGCTGAGCGGCATGATCAACGCCATCCCGAGCCCCTGCGGTGAGGTGAGCAGGCCGGTATCGACGACGCTCTCGTGCCGGACCCCCTGCCAGTAGAGCGGCAGCAGGATCATGGCTCCGAACAGGGCCGCGCCCAGGCAGAACATGGCGATCGATGCCGAGGCGAAGGTCGGTCGCCGGTACAGCCGGAGCTGGAGGAGGGGGTGCGGGGTCCGCAGGGCGTGGACGACGAAGCCGCCGACCAGCAGCAGGCCACCGATGATCGGATAGACCACCTTTGAGGAAGTGAAGGAGCCGGTCGACCCGATCTCCGCCAGGCCGTAGGTGAGCAGGGGCAGGCCGATGGCCATGAGGATGAAGCCCAGGTAGTCCAGGCGCTCGGTCGGCGCCGGCTTCACCTTCGGGAGCACCCGGACCGCCGCCAGCACGGCGATCACGCCAATCGGCACGTTGACGAAGAAGATCCAGCGCCAGCTCATGTTCTGAAGGATCAATCCGCCGATCGTCGGACCGAGGATCGGAGCGAGCATGGCGGGCACGGCCACGATGCTCATCACCCGGCCCATCCGCTTCGGCCCGGCCGCCTCGGCCATGATCAACTGGCCGATGGGCAGGATCATGCCGCCGCCCAGGCCCTGCAGGACGCGGAAGATGATCAGTTCGGACGCGGAGCTCGCCAGGCCGCACAGCGCCGAGCCCAGGGTGAACAGGACCAGCGAGGTCAGATACACGCGCTTGGCCCCAACCCGGCGGGCAGCCCAGCCGGTAACGGGAATCACGGCCGCCAGAGCCAGCATGTAGCCCGTCACCACCCACTGGATCTGGCTGATGGGGGAGCGGAGCTCCCGGGACAGCGTGTCGAGGGCCACGTTGACGATCGTGGTGTCGAGGATCGACATGATCGATCCGATCACGACGACGAAGCTGATCCGCCAGATGATCGGGTCGATGCGATCGGCCGTCTGGGTAGCCAAGTGCGCCTCCTTAGCTAGCGAACTATCAGGTACCAAACCATTAGGTACCAAACGGTAACATGGGAAGGGGAGCAATGTCCAGGCGCGGGCCCGCCGCGCAGCGGCTCCGCCAGGCGCCGTCTATCTTCAATGTCAATGACCACTTTTTCCGAACTTGGCCTATCGGCTCCGATCCTCCAGGCGCTGGAGGATGTGGGCTACGAGGAGCCAAGCCCGATCCAGGCCCAGGCGATCCCGCCGCTGCTTCAGGGCCTGGACGTAATCGGACAGGCGCAGACCGGTTCGGGCAAGACGGCCGCGTTCGGGATCCCGATGCTGGAGTACGTCGATCCCGAGGATCAAGAAGTTCAGGGGCTCGTCCTGACGCCGACCAGAGAGCTCTGCATCCAGGTCACCCAGGCCCTGCGCGCCTACGGACAGCGCAAGGGTGTCGACGTGGTGGCGGTGTTCGGCGGAGCGCCGATCCGCAGCCAGCAGGCGCAGCTGCGGGCCGGGGGCCATGTGGTGGTGGGCACCGTCGGCCGCGTCCGGGACCTCATCTCGCGCCACTCGCTGCTCCTGCACGCCTGCCGGTTCGTCGTTCTGGACGAGGCAGATGAGATGCTCGACCTCGGCTTCCTGGAGGACGTGGAGCGGATCCTGGCCCTGACGCCCTCCAGCCGGCAGACCGCGCTGTTCTCGGCCACGATGCCGCCCGAGATCCGCCGGCTGGCCGACCAGTACCTCTACGACCCGGTCCTGGTCAAGGTGAAGACGGCCACGCTGACCGTCGACACCGTCGAGCAGTTCGCGCTGGAGGTGCAGTCGCGCGACAAGGCCACGGCGCTCGTGGACGTGCTCCAGGCGGAGCACCCCGAGCAGGCGATCGTGTTCGTTCGGACCAAGATCCGCTGCGACCAGCTCTACCGGACGCTCCGCGACCAGGGGATGAACGTGCGTGCGCTCCACGGCGACATGAGCCAGGGCTCCCGCGACGGCGTGATGCTCGCCTTCAAGGGCGGCCGCAGCCCGTTACTGGTGGCGACCGATGTCGCCGCCCGCGGCCTGGACATCTCCACGGTGTCCCACGTCATCAACTTCGATGTCCCCACCTCGCCCGATGTTTACGTCCACCGCATCGGGCGCACGGGCCGGGTCGGCCGCAGCGGCCGGGCGATCACCTTCTACGAGCCGCGCCAGCGGCGGGACATCGAGGCGATAGAGAAGAACGCCGGCGTCAAGCTGGCTCCCTGGGTCAAGGACGCGCATGTGGCGCCGACGGCGGTCATCCCTAAGCCAAGACGGCATTCCAAGCCTCACCAGGACACCGACGGCCGGGTGGAGCTGCGCAAGCTGATCATCGGCGCCGGCCGCGCCGAGGGCCTGGAGCCCTCGGACATCATCCACGCGCTGACCGCGCGTACCGGGCTCGACGGCGAGGCGGTGCACAACGTGCGCGTGCTGGAGCGCTTCTCGTTTGCCGAGGTGCCCGCGGCAGAGGCCGATCGAGTCCTGGAACAGGCGGACGGCACCGAGGTGCGCGGGCATCCGCTGCGCCTGGAGCTCGCGCGCGCCTGAGCGCGCGCGCCTGAGCGGCCGCCGGTCGCGGTCGGGATCGGGCCCGTCGTGCGGCCTCCGACATGGTCCAGCGAGCAAATCGGCCACGAGCGCGACGATTTGCTCGCCCCACCATGAAAAACCTGGTCGTACGAGCAAATCACGGTCGTCAGGTCCGATTTGCTCGCTGGACCAGGTAATCCGGCCTCAGCCCCCTTCATCGCGGCAGTTTCAGTCAGCGGTCGCCGTCGGCGCCCCTGACCAAGCGCCTCCTGTTAGCGTCAGGGCGATGAGCACAGCCAATATGAACACAACGCTGGGAACGATCAGCTTGGAGCTGTTCGACGAGGACGCGCCCAAGACGGTGGCCAACTTCAAGAAGCTGGCCGGAGAGAACTTCTACGACGGCGTGATCTTCCACCGGGTGATCCCGGATTTCATGATCCAGGGCGGTGACCCGGACGGAACCGGCATGGGCGGTCCTGGCTACACGTTCGAGGACGAGTTCAACTCCCACAAGATCGTGCGCGGCGCGCTGGCCATGGCCAACGCCGGGCCCGACACGAACGGCTCGCAGTTCTTCATCGTCACCGCCGATGCCTGTCCGTGGCTGGACGGCAAGCACACCGTGTTCGGTCAGGTGACCGGAGGAATGGACGCCGTCGACGCCATTGAAGGGCTCCGGACGGGCGCGGGAGACCGGCCCGTCGATCCCCCCAAGATCGAGTCGATCGACTTCCAGGAGGGCTGAGCGCCCCGCCCGACCGGGTCGCGAGTTGGGCTAACCTTGCCGCTCTGGGACCCGTGATGGGCGCCCTCCAGTGCAAAGGAGTCCAGATGGCAAGCGTCGAGCAGCAGGATCCCGGGGTCACCACCAACGGGAGCTCGGGCTCCACGATCCCGGTGGAGAATCCGGCCACTGGCGAAGTTGTCGGCACGGTTCGGAAGGTCGAGCCCGCGGAGCTCCAGGACATGGCGCGGCGCGCCCGCGCCGCTCAGCCCGGCTGGCTCGAGCTCGGGTTCGACGGCCGGGCGGCGGTCATGGACCGGGCGCGCAAATGGCTGCTCTCAAGCCCCGAGCGCGTCATCGAGACGGTCGTGTCCGAGACCGGCAAGACCTGGGAGGACGCGCAGCTGACCGACTTCCTGTACACGGTCACGGCACTGGCGTTCTGGGCCAAGCAGGCCGAGAAGTACCTGGCCGACGAGCACGTTCCCTCCTGGAACAACCCGATCGCGATCGGCAAGAAGCTGCTCGTGCGCTACGAGCCGGTCGGTCTGGTCGGGGTGATCGGCCCCTGGAACTACCCGATCGTCAACTCGTTCGGCGACTGCATCCCCGCGCTCATGGCCGGCAACAGCGTGATCCTCAAGCCCAGCGAGATCACCCCCCTCAGCTCGCTGCTCATGGAGGAGATGCTGCGGGAATGCGGGATTCCCACCGATGTCTTCCAGGTGGCCACCGGCGACGGCAGCACCGGGGCGGCGCTGATCGCGGAGGTCGATTGCGTGATGTTCACCGGGTCCACCCGGACGGGCAAGGCCGTGATGAAGGCCGCCGCCGACGCCGTGATCCCCTGCTATCTCGAGCTGGGCGGAAAGGACCCGATGATCGTCTGCGCGGACGCGGACATCGAGCGGGCCGCCAACGCCGCCACGTACTACTCGATGAGCAATGCCGGCCAGGTGTGCATCTCCGTGGAACGGGTCTACGTGGAGGAGCCCGTGTACGACGAGTTCGTGGCCCGGGTGACCGACAACGTGCGGCAGCTGCGCCAGGGGCCGCCGGCCGGCGAGGGCAGCGTGGACGTCGGCGCCGTCATCTTCCCGCCGCAGCTGGACATCATCGACGCCCACGTCAAGGACGCCGTGGCCAAGGGCGCCAAGGTGGTGACCGGTGGACATCCGGCAACCGGGCCGGGGCGGTTCTTCGAGCCCACCGTGCTCGTCGACGTCGACCACTCCATGGACTGCATGCGAGAGGAGACCTTCGGGCCGACGCTGCCGATCATGCGCATCCCCGACCTGGAGGAGGGGATCAGGCTGGCCAACGACTCCCAATTCGGACTCCAGGCGAGCGTCTGGACCGGCGACGTCAAGCGCGGCGAGTCGGCCGCGCGGCGCCTCCAGGCCGGAGTCGTGTGCGTCAACGACGCATTCATCAACTACTCGGCGCTGAACCTGCCGATGGGCGGCTGGAAGTCCTCCGGGCTGGGCACCCGCCACGGATCGAATGGAATCCGCAAGTACTGCAAGACCCAATCGCTGCTGATCACGCGCCGGGCGCTCAAGCGGGAGCCGTTCATGTTCCCCTACCGGGCCGGCCGCACCCGGCTGCTGCGCCGCTTCTTCAAGCTGCTTTACGGCCGGTAGGCACTAGCCCGGTGAGGAACTGACCGAGGGCTGACAGTCGCGCAGGCCTCTTTCGCCAAGCCGGTTGTTATCAACTTGTAGCCGGCGTGGAAGCGACTTGTTAATTGGTTGTGACTGTCACGCACTGAATGGATCGACGCGGGTTTTTGGGTGCGGCGTGGTGATAGCTTTGCGCCGCCGCCCGGGTGCGAGACGGCCGCGAGGACGCAGTCGAGCCGGGGCTCACGCAACCTGACACAGGAGGATTGAAGTTGACCAGTAAGGCGACCCGTCTTGCGGTGGTTGCATTGACGGCGGCCGGTGCCGGCGCTCTGAGTGCCAGCCCGGCCTTTGCAAGCATCCCGACGTTCTACGTCCATCAGCCCAGTGTGACGGGTGTGAAACACGTGACTCCCGAATCCGCCGTGCTGACGGGTGCGGTCGAAACCGGCGCGAATCCGCTGACGACCTTCACCCTGGGCCCGGGGCAGACGATTCTGTGGGCTAACAGCTTCAACATCACCAACAGCGGGACGAGCAACGCCACCGAGCACGTCGACGGCCTGCCCGCCAGCGGGTCGAACGCGGCGATCCCGGACTCATCGCCCTCGTACACCAACAGCGGCGCCAACAGCTACTCGCAGGTGGTGTTCGAGTACGACCCGTTCAAGGACTTCACCGCCAACGGCAACAACCCAGGGCCGAACACCATGTTCGCGCCGGAAATGGATGTCCCCACAGCTGCGGGGCTGTCAGCCGCGTCGGTGAAGGTCGGCGCCTACCCGGCGGCCACGGGGTTCACCGGCGGCTTCACGCCGCTGAAGCCGGGCACCAAGTACATCTACTGGATCACCCAGCAGGCGGGGGCGACCACGGCCGCCCAGTCCTACAACACCTACAACGGCACGACGGTCACGGTCAACCCGACCTACAGCTGCCTGCCCACCGCCTATGGGACTCTCAAGTATCCCGGGTATACGACGAGCGGCACCATCTCCGGCCAGCCGCAGATCCAGGGCCCGTGCGTGTACGTATACGGCGGTGGCGCCAACTACTACACGAGCAATTACAAGACATTCACGACGCCGAAGCTTGGGTACGTGGCGTTCAAGCGATCGGCCACGGTGTCCGGTGGCGCGGCCAAGGTGAAGGCGACCGACCACAGCGTCGAGGCGGCGCGCGGGAGGCTTGTTCTGGAGGGTCGTGCGCACCACAAGCTGGTCTCCTTCGCGCACGGGTCGTTCAAGATCAAGGCCCATCGCAAGAGGACGATCACGCTGACGCTGACTCCAGCCGGAAAGGCCGCTCTAGCCAAGCACTCGCCGTTGACGACGAAGCTCGTCTACACCAGTCTGACCGACCAGCCGACTCACTCGCGGCACGTCAAGCTCAAGTAGGTCGGAGCGGTTTGGCGTTTCACGCGGCCCACGAGCCGCCGTAGGAAACGAACACGAAGAGGCGAGGCCAACTGGCCTCGCCTCTTTCGTTGTACTCCGGGCGCGCTGCCTGAGCCGAACTGAGCGTCCCGCTCACCGCACGCATACTGCTAGGCGCCGGGGGTGTACTTGCTGTAGAAGAACCCACTGAACAGCGGCACGGCGCTGCCCGCCGCATATCCGGTCCGGTGGAGGTTGAACAGCTGCTCCAGGGACCCGACCAGCGAGAAGTCGCTGAAGTAATCCTCACCGTCGGTGTAGTTCTTAACCACGTACCGCGTCAGCGCCAGCAGACCGACCTGTCCGCCGCCGCCGGTAGGACTGGTCAGGCCCGGAGGCGACGTGGGCGTCGTAGTGGTGCCGGTGGTTGTCGTTCCGGTGGTCGTGGTGCCCGTGGTCGTGGTGCCGGTCGTCGTCGTGCCGGTCGTGCTGGTGCCGGTGCCGGTCGTCGTGGTGCCGGTCGTCGTCGTGCCGGTGGTGGTGGCGTGGTTCGTGCCGGTGGTGGTCGTGCCGGTCCCCGTTCCCGTGGTCGCGGCCGGGAGGTTCGGGAAGTGCGCCGGCTGGCCGCAGCACGAACTCTGGTCCGCGCTGGGCCCGGTCTGAGGCGCCTGGGCGAATGTGATCAGGATCATCCCGTCCTTGCGGTACGCCTTCGATGCCATGATCTTGGGTACGACCGAGCGCAGGAACGAGTCGGCTGGGCGGAGCCCGGCGGGAGCGTGCGGGCGACACGGCACGCTGCTCCCGTCACCGCACGGGTCGGCCAGGATGAATGAGACGTTCGGGGTCTTTGCCGGTTTGGCGAGGTCCTTGGGCAGCTCGCCGAGTCCGACGTCCTCGCTGGCGCAGGCCTTCTGCCCGGTGATCCCGCGGAAGTAGACGAACGGGTTGCGCCAGCCCGCGTAGTCGGTGCTGGGAGCCGGCGTAAAGAAGTGATCGCTGGCGCCGACCGCCGGGTGTCGGCACGAGGCCGCGGTCGCGGACGCCGGGTGAGCGGCGGCGGCCGCGGCAGTGTTCTCAGACCTCGGTGCGGCGAGCTTCGCCCGCTTCCCCAGCCCCTGCACGTATGCGCGCCAGGTGAGGTGGGCGGCGGCCAACTCGCTCGCCAGTGTCGTGGTCTTCGCCGGATAGATGCAGCCAGACCCGAGCACCTGGTGGTGGCTGCCGGTCTTCCCGGGACGTATCGGCGTGTATTGAGGACAGTTGATGGCGGTCTGCTGAGTTGGACCCTGCCCGGAGATCATGCCGATCTCGTTGGCCAGATCACCCTGCGTGACCGCGTAGAAGTAGGGGACGACCTCGCCTTGATGGGCCAATGTCGAACTCAGGTAGTGATCGCCGCTGCCGGGGGCAAATGTGTTCTGGTAGCCCTGATCACCCAAGACGATCACCCAGACATGCTTGATCGGCGGTAGCCCGTTGCTCGATCCTCCGCCTCCACCTCCGCCTCCCCCTCCACCATTTCCCGAGGGGGACCTTGCAGGTGTGGTGGACCCGCCGGAGTTACCGCCCGCCGGGGCGGCCGCGGTGGGGGTGCTCGCCACGATCGAGCCATTCGAGCCGCTGCTCCCACCGGCGAACGGTGGAGTATTCGACGGCAGGATCCGGTACGTCCGGGTGGCGCGGTTCACCAGGATGTTCAGGGGTGACATCGCCTGCGTTACGTTGGTCGTGCCGAGAATGGTTCCAGCCGCCAGAAGGCAGAGGACCGAGGCTGCAAGCGCGCCGGGCGACGGCATCTCCATCCGCACGCCGAACAGCGAAGCCGCCGGTGGGTCGCTGATGGTGGGCCTCGGCTCCGGCACGGGTGCGCGGAACAGGGGGGCAGTCTTTTCTGCCATCCGGGTCAACGTGTCGGCGATGGGGACAGGCAGCGGCAGAACCCGCTCGCCGCAACTCAGGCAGTAGCGCTGGGTCGGCACGAGGTGCGATTGGCAGCAGGGGCAGGTCATGAGAGAGAACGCCGGTCCGTGGACCCGCGTGATTTCGATTCTGGCCGATGCCGGGTCTGAACATGTGAACGGCTTGTGGTCACGTCTTGGACACAAGTCGGTGCGCGGCCCCGATAGTCTTGCATCGAACATGGCCGAGGTCACGAAGCAGCCGGTCGTGGGGGGAGATGCGAACCGGCCTGACGCACCGACTGCACCGATGCCCACCGCACGCGCGACGCCGCTGGTCGACGTTGGGACCGATCACTGCCCCAATTGCGGCGCTGACCTGGCGGTCGATCAGCGTTACTGCGTCGAGTGCGGTCAGCGGCGTGGCAAGCCGCGGTACACGCTTGCCGGTCCGGAACCAGTCGTGCCGGTCGCTCCACCGCCAACGCGTTCCGGCGGACGCTTCTCGCCAAGCCTCGCGCTGCTGGCGGGTCTGGGAATGCTGCTGCTGGCGCTTGGCGTCGGGGTGCTCATTGGGCACTCCGGGAACAACACCAGCGGCCATCAACCCGTGAACGTCACGGTCGGCGGAGGGCTCGCGTCTAACAGTGGCAGCGGAACGGCCAACACCGCGACTACGGGTGGTACGTCTTCCGGGACCCATCATTCGAGCAACTCTGGTAAATCCGCCGCGAAGGCCAACAAGGCGCTCCCTACGGCGGCCAAGAAGGTCACCGCGCCCAAGACCCTGAAGAAGGCCGCTGCAACGGCGTCCAAGCACGTGACGTCCACCACCGGCCAGTCGTCGATCGGCTCGAAGTGCTCAGGCGGTGCCGGCTGCCACCACGGTAAACAAACCGGGGTCTTCTTCGGAGGCTGATCGCGGAATGGCACGCCCCTTTCCCGGCATCAAGTCCAAGCGCTCCGAACCGACCGCCGCCCCGACGATGCGCACCGGAAGCCAGGTGGTCGACCTGCGCCGCCGGCGCGACCAGCTGAACGCGCGTGTGGCCGAGCTCCAGTGGGATCTCGGCGGACTCGTCTACGAGATGGCGATCCGGGACCGCGTGCGCATTGACCTGATCGTCAAACATGCTGCGAAGCTCCAGGATGCTGACGCCGAGCTCGCTGAGGTTGAGCGCATCCTGGCTCTCGAGCAAGACTCAACCGCCGGCGTCTGCAGCAACTGCGGGGCCCCGCATTCCAGCGGCGCGGCGTTTTGCTGGCAATGCGGCCAGCAGATCATGCGCCACGTCGACGCTGAGTCGATCCTCACGTCCACGTTCTGAGATTCTCGCGCCCGCCACGGGCACCGCGGATGGATCAACCGAACCGGCCGGTGACGTAGTCGCGCGTGCGCGAGTCGGCCGGTGCCGAGAACAGCTTCTGAGTCGTGTCGTACTCGATCAACGTCCCGACCCGATACTCGTCCAGGCTGAAGAACGCGGTGCGATCGGCGACCCGGACCGCCTGCTGCATGTTGTGAGTGACGATCACGATCGTGTACTGCTGCTTGAGCCGGTGGATGAGCTCCTCGATCGATGCTGTCGAGATCGGGTCAAGCGCCGAAGCGGGTTCATCAAGCAGGATGACGTCCGGCTCGATCGCGATGGCCCGGGCTATGCACAGACGCTGCTGCTGGCCTCCTGAAAGGCCGAGCGCGCTCGACTTGAGCCGGTCCTTGACCTCGTCCCACAGCACGGCCTCACGCAGCGCGCGCTCGACACGCTCGCCGAGGTTCTCCCTCAGCCCGAGGTTGCGGGGCGCCCAGGCGACGTTGTCGTAGATCGACTTCGGAAACGGGTTGGGTTTCTGGAACACCATCCCGATGCGCCGGCGGACCTCCACTCGGTTCGCCCCCCGGGCGTACATGTCATGGCCGTGATACAGGAGGCGGCCGCTGATCTTGAACGAGGGGATCGAGTCGTTCATCCGGTTCATGCAGCGCAGGAAGGTGCTCTTGCCGCAGCCCGAGGGACCGATCAGCGCCGTCGCCTCGTGGCGGTAGATGTTCATCGTGACCGCTTCGAGTGCACGCACCACGCCGTAGTCAACCGCGATGTCTGACGCCTCGAAGACGCTCTCCTTCGCAACCGACGGGGCGTGCATCTGTCCGTCCCGCAAGGCGACTGCGTCGGACGTCGAGAGCCGGATGCGCGGCCGCGGGCCGTCTGGAGGGATCGTTTCAGCCAAGCTCATAGCCCACGCTTTCTTCTGCTCCTGGTCAGCCACACGCGCGCGGCAATGTTGACGATCAGGATGGTGAACATCAAGAGGAAGGCGCCCCCCCAGGCCTTGGCGACCGCTGCCGGATACCCCGATTCAACTAGGTTGAAGATCTCCACCGGCATGCTCGGCACAGGGTGCAACGGATTGATCGCGAACCCCTGCGTGATCGCAAAGCAGGTGAACAGGATCGGTGCCGTCTCACCGGCGGCGCGGGCAACCGCCAGCACGGTGGCGGTGAGAATGCTGTTGGCGGCCGTCGGTAGCACGACGCCGAGCGTGATCCGCCAGCGCGCCACCCCGAGCGCGTCGGCCGCCTCCCGGATCGGCTTGGGCACCCGAGATAGGGCCTCCAGTGTGGCCCGAGCGATCAACGGGACCTCGACGATCGAGAGCGCCACGGAGCCGGCGATCACCGACGGCTGGAAGTGGTCGACGATCAGCAGAACGACGAACACTCCGATGATGATCGTCGGCAGTCCCGCCATCAGTTCGAGAGCGGCCTGCACCACCGATGCCACCCGCGGCCGGGCGAACTCCGACACGAACAATGCCCCCATCACCCCGATCGGCAGCGCGATCGCCGTGGCGAACAGCGACAGCTCGAGCGTGCCGACCAGCGCCGGGCCGAGGCCACCGCCGACCCCGGTGTAGCCAGGCAGCTGACCCGTGAAGAAGGTGAGGCTGAGCTGGCTGATCCCTTTCGAGGCGGTGTAGAAGACCAGGATCCCGAGAACCGCCACGGCCAGCGCCGCGGCACCCACCGCGCCCGCGATGGCCAGCCGGCTGACGAACTGCCGCCGGGCGAGATTGCCGGACGGCGTCAGCGCGTGAGCGGGATCCGCGAGCGCACTCACCACACCCTCCTGGCGCCGCGGGTGATCGTCCGGGCGATCAGGTTGACGATCAGTTCGAGCACCAGGAGGATCAGGCCCAGATAGAACATCGACGAGAGATGAAGCGCGTTCACGGGTTCACTGAACTGGTTGACGATCTGAACGGCCAGGGTGGTGCCCGGCTTGAACTGGTCGATCGGTGCGTGCGGCAAATCGCCGATGACCAGCGCCAGCGCGATCGCCTCTCCCGCCGCGCGACCGAAGCCGAGCATGCAGGAGGCGGTGATCCCGCTCACCGTGGTGGGCAGCACCACGCCGCGGATCACCTCCCAGCGGGTCGCGCCGAGCGCCTCGGCGCCATCCCGAAGCTCCTGCGGGACGGTGTTGAAGACATCTCGGGTGAGCGCGGCGATGATCGGGAGAACCATGATGATCAGCACGAGAGTCCCGGTGAACAGCGAGTTGCCGACCCCTTCCGGCGGCCCGAAGAAGGGCAGGAACCCGAGCACGCTGTGCAGCGGTGGCTCCAGCGTCGACTTGACGAGCCTCGTTATCAGGAAGAGCCCGATCAGCCCGACAACGACGCTCGGGATCGCCGCCAGCATCTCCACCAGCGGCCCGACCACCGCGGCGACCTTTCGCGGCGCCAGCATGCTGAGGAAGAGCCCAATGGCGACGCCGAGGACGGTCGCCGCGATCAGGCTGAACACCGAGGTGATCAGCGTCCCGTAGAGGTCCGTATAGGCCCCGAACTCCTTTATGTTCGGAACCCACTGCGTGCGGCCGATGAAGCCGATCCCATACTTCGAGATCGCCAGCGAGGCCCCATGGATCAGCTGGATGACGACCCCGATCAGCACCAGGCAGACGAGCAAGCCCGCTGCCAGCAGCACGATCCGCAGCACGCGGTCTGCCCGGGCATCGAACCTGTTGAGCCGGGCGATCCGGACGCGCTTTAACTGTACGGCGTCAGTGCCGGTGGATGCGAGGGACGACATCGGTGGCTGAGGCTATACGAGCCTCCACGCACCTTAACTGTCGGTCCTTTCGTACTCAGAGTTTTTCAAATCTCCACAACAAGTTGGTAACAAGTGAACCGGCCCGTTCGACCATCCTTGACACACGAACGTCGGGTCCGCGGGCGTTCGGTTTGTCGCAGCCAGAAACGCGACAGCACCACACCTGTCCGAAAGGAACCAACTTGCATTTCAAGAGGATGGCGTGCATCGGCGCCGCCGTGTTCGGGCTAGTAAGCACGACCGCGGTGGCAAGCGCCAGCGCCAACATCACTGAGGCTGGCTCATCGCTGGTCTATCCGCTCGTGTCGGTATGGGCGTCCCATTACTCTGGCGTGAGCGCCGCCGCTGGCGGCTCCGGCAAAGGGATCCAGCTGATCCAGCAGGGAGGAGTTGACATCGGTGCTTCCGACGCGCCAATGACCTCCGTGCAGTACCACGGCGACACCTTCGGCACGCCGGTACAGATTCCGTGGGCCCTGACGGGCACCGGGGTCGGCTACAACATCCACGGTGTCGGCTACGGCCTCCACCTGACCGGGTCGATCCTGGCCAAGATCTACACGGGCAAGATCACCAAGTGGGGTAGCAGCGCGATCGTCAGGATCAACAAGCACTACGCCCGGGCACTTCGCCGCGCGGGCAAGATCACTCCCGTCTTCCGCTCCGACGGCTCCGGCGACTCCTATGTGTTCCAGCACTTCCTGACGCGCGCGGCCGGCAGCGTCTGGCACGTCGGCTACTCCACGGCTTGGGGCGGCTCGACCGGAATCGGCGAGAACGGGAACGCCGGCATCGCCGGGGTGGTCCGCCAGAACCGCGGCACGGTCGGCTACCTGTCGGCTGCTTACCTGATCCAGCAGCACATCCACACGGCTCAGATCCGTAACGCCGCCGGCAGGTACGAGTACCCGAACGCTCCGAATATCGCGGACGCGGCCCGTTCGAACCATCACATCACGGGCCAGGGCGCGAGCTTCACTGGCGTGAGCATCGTCTACCCGTCGCGTCGGTACAAGACCGCCTATCCGGTCTCGACCTACTCGTACGCGATCGTCAATAGGAACGACTCACATCGCTCGCAGGTTCAGGCGTTCCTGACGTGGGTCGTGAGCTCGACCGGTGGCCAGCGCTACGGCGGGAACCTGGACTTCCTGCCGCTGCCGTCGGCGATCCGCAGTGCGGATGACGGCCTGATCGGCGGCCTGTAGCCGCAGGCATTGGGGCGAAGCGCCGTATGGCGCCCCGGATCTGGCTCCAAGCCGGGTCCGGGGCGTCCGCGTTTAATCAGGGTGGCCGAGGAACACTCCGAGCAGCTTCTCCAGCTCCGCGACCGTCCGCTGCGGCTCCACGTGGTGAATCGTGGCCATCCCCAGCTCGGCCGCCGGCTTCAGGTTGAACGGCAGGTCGTCCACGTAGACGCACCGATCAGCCGCCAGCCCGATCCGTTCAGCACCCAGCTCGTACATGCGCGGGTCGGGCTTGCGGGTCCCCTCGTGCGCGGAGATCACAACCCCATCGAACAGCGCGCCCAGCAGCTCCGGCGCGTAGTGACGATCCACCCACGAGTTGGAGATCAGCCCGGTGCGCACGCCCGCCCTCCGGGCTGACGCCACCGCCCCGCGCATGAGCTCGTCGGGTCCCGAGCCGGCGAACATCCGGTCGATCAGGCCCTCTGGGGCCACCTCGAGCATCCCCGCCAGCCGTCGCTCGAATTCCTCCTCGGGCAGGCGCCCGCATTCGAGCTCGATCAGCAGCTCCCGGGCCTCGCGATTGCCCGCGAACTGCTGCACGACCACATCCGGCTCGAGCCCTTCCCGGCGGCAGAACGCCCCGAACGACTCGAACAGGTTCGTGGTCAGCACCCCGCCATAGTCGACCAGCAGCCCCCGGTACTCAGAAGCCACTGCGGGTCACCTCCAGCGCCCGCTCGGCCAGCTGCACCACCGCGGTACCGAACGACTTCAGGTACGGATCGTCTGTCCGTCCTTCCACCGCCCGCTTGTAGTTGCCCTCCATGAACACGACGCCCTTCCAGAGGGCGAGCGTCACGTACCAGTCGAGCGCCCGCATCGAGCGTCCGGATCGCTGTTCGTAGCGAGCGATCATCTCCTGACGGGATGGGAAGCCCGGGAGCGTCGTGACCGCCTGGAGGTTGAAGCCGCCGAGCTGGTCACCTGCCTGGTGCCAGTGGATCATCATGTACCCGAGGTCGGCGAGCGGGTCGCCGATCGTGGCCATCTCCCAGTCGAGGATCGCCGTCAGCTCAGCCGGAGCGCGCGTGGCGAACATCGTGTTGCCCAGGCGGTAGTCGCCGTGCACGACCGTGGCGGGTGGTGAGGACGGCATGTTCTGCGCCAGCCAGTTCGCGAGCTGCTCGACGGCGGGCAGCTCGCGCGTGCGGTTGTGTTCCCACAGCCCAGTGAACCGGCGCACCTGACGCTCCAGGTAACCGGTGGGCTTCCCGAAGCCTTCCAGCCCGGCCCCCTGCCAGTCCACCGAGTGAAGCTCAACCAGCGCGTCGATCAGCTGGTCGGCGATCCGATTGCGCTCGGTCTCGCTGTCCAGCTCGCGCGGGAGATCGTCGGTGATCACCTCTCCGTCCACGCGCTCCATGATGTAGAAGGGCGCGCCGATCACCGACTCGTCGGAGCACACCGCCAGGACGCGCGGGGTGCGCACCGGCGTCGGCTCGAGTGCCGCCAGCAGCCGGGCTTCGCGCAGCACGTCGTGGGCGCTCGGGGGGAGCGGACCCCGAGGCGGACGCCGCAGCACCACGTCCGTGGTCAGGACGAAGGTCACGTTCGAGTGGCCCTCGCCGATCGGCTCGGCCGCCAGGTCCGCGGGCGCCTCCAGGCCGCTGTCGGCCAGGAACACACGCAACGGCTCAAGCACCAGGAGTGGCTCGCGCTCATTGCGCGCGCCCTCCTCGTGGGTCTGGACGATGTCGTCGGGTGCGGCGGCCGTAGGGCTCATCAGGCTGGCCGGAGGCTACTGATCCCGGCCGGGCGGGAACCCTGCCGCCGGGGGCCTTTGAGGCCTCCGGCGGCGTCAGACCGGTAGCGCCGGCGGCCCTCCGATGGTCCGGTCGAACCGCCAGCCCTTGAGCTGGTCACGGCTTCCGGCCAGGCCGACGACCACCGCTCCGGTGCGCTGCTCGATGACGGTGAGCAGTGCGGCCATCCGGTCCCGCAGAGCGTTCCCGCGCTGCGATTCGTCCGCGGCCCAGCCCTCGTCGTCGGCGTCCTGGAGCAGGAGCGTCACCCGATCCGGGTGCCGGCGAACGATCTCCTCCACGAGCGCATCGTTGGTGCTCGTGCTGTCGACTATGGCTAGCAGGTCACTCATGAGGGGGAGTCTCGGCTCGGCTACTTAAAGATTGGTGAAGGCAAACGCAGAATTGCCTCTCATAATCAGAAGAAGATGCCCGAGCTACCCGAAGTCGAGATCACTGCCCGCCTGATCGGCTCCGCGGTCACCGGTGCGCGCGTCGAGTCGGTCGTGGCGCCCGGGATCAACGCGCTGAAGACCTTTGATCCGCCGCTGACCGCGCTCGACGGGCAGACGATCCGGGCGGTGCGGCGCCGGGGCAAGCTGTTCCTGATCGAGCTGACCGGCGAGCTGACGCTCCTGATTCATCTGATGTCCGCCGGGCGCCTGCAGCTGTTCGATACGCGGGCCTCGCTGCGCGACCGCACCTCTCGCCTGTTGATCCGCCTCGATGACGGACGCGAGCTCAGGCTGCGCGAGTTCGGCACCCGCCAGCGAGCCTGGGTCAAGCTGCTGCGCAGCGGCGAGGTGGAGCAGGAGGAGACGTTGGCCGCGCTGGGCCCGGAGGCCTGGCCGGACCCGCCCGAGCTCGGCGAGCTGCTTGATCAGCCCCGTCCGCTGTACGCGATCCTGCGCGACCAGCACGTGATCGCCGGCATCGGACGTTCGTGGGTGGACGAGATCCTCCACGCCGCCCGCCTGTCGCCCTTCCGGCGCGGCGCCGATCTGGAGGAGGATGAGGCCGAGATCCTGCGCCACGCCATCGCCGAGCAGCTCGGACGCGCCATCGCCCACTACGAGCAGACGCTGGCCCTGCCGATTCCGGACAAGCTGCCCATGCCTCTGCACGTCCATCGGCGCAACGGAGAGCCGTGCCCCCGGTGCGGGGAGCGACTGGAGGCCGTCTTCTACGAGGACTACGTGATGTGCTACTGCCCCCACTGCCAGACGGACGGCAAGGTGCTCAAGGACCGGCGGCTCAGCCGCCTGCTGAAGTGAGCGAGGTTCGCCGGCTACCCGGCCGAGTGGCCGGGCCGAACGGTGTGGACGTCCGCCGCTGGGTCCCGGACGATGCCCAGGCGCTTGTCACCGCGGTGACCGAGAGCGCTGAGCATCTGCGGCCCTGGATGCCCTGGATAGCCCAGGAGCCGATGTCGGTCGAGGAACGCATCCGGTTGATCGAGGACTGGGATCTGGACTGGGCCGCCGGAGGCGATGTGGTGATGGGCGTGTTCGTGGCTGATCAGGTGGCTGGGGGCGCCGGCCTCCACCGGCGGCTCGGTCCGGACGGGCTGGAGATCGGCTACTGGATTCACGTCGGTTTCACACGCCGTGGCCTGGCCACGCTGGTCTCCGCCCTGCTGACCGACGCCGCCTTTCAGCTTCCGGACATCCAACGGGTGCAGATCCGCCACGACAAGGCCAACGTGGCCAGCGGCGGGGTGCCCCGCAAGCTTGGCTTTGTGAAGCTGCAGGAGCTGCGAGACGGGGTGGAGGCCCCCGGGGAGGTCGGCATCTCATGCCACTGGCAGATCACCCGGGACCAGTGGCGCGAGAGGGCTCCGCTGGCCTCGGGGCTCAGCCCGCGTGTTTGATCGGGAATACTCTGAGGCCATGGCCCCTGAGGTTGGCGACGAAGCCCCCGATTTCACCCTCCACAACCAGGACGGCGAAAGCGTCACGCTGTCGGATCTCCGCGGCCGGAACGTCGTCGTCTACTTCTACCCCAAGGCCGACACACCCGGCTGCACGACCCAGGCCTGCGGGATCCGCGATCGCCGGAGCGAGTACGAGCAGGCCAACGCCGTCGTCCTCGGCCTCTCACCGGACCCGGTCTCAGCGCTGAGGAAGTTCGCCGACAAGTACGGCCTCGCGTTCACGCTGCTCTCCGACGAGGACCACAAGGTGGCCGAGCAGTACGGCGTATGGGTGGAGAAGAACATGTACGGCCGCAAGTACATGGGTAACGAGCGCACCACCTTCCTCGTAGGTCCGGACGGCCGCATCACCCACGTGTTCCGGAAGGTCAAGCCGGCTGAGCACGACGAGAAGGTTCTCGCCGCCCTGAGCGCTTAGAAGGGCTTCGACGCGCGGACGATCGCCGCGCTCGCGTGCGCGTGCACGCGGTGCGTCGGCTGAATCTCCACCTGGCTCAGCCCGCATGCCTCCAGTTCGGCGCGGAACTCTGCCTCGGTGAGCGCCCCGGCGATGCAGCCGGTCCAGGCCTCCATGTCGGCCTTGGTGGCCTCGTCCATGTTCTCGTCGGCGATCACATCGGAGACCGCGAATCGTCCTCCGGGCCGCAGCACCCGAGCCGCTTCGCGCAGGACTCGGGGCTTGTCGGCTGACAGGTTGATCACGCAGTTTGAGATGACCACGTCGACGCTGGCGTCCGGCAAAGGCAGGTCCTCCAGGTATCCCTTGACGAACTCGACATTGGTCACGCCCGCCGCGGCGGCGTTGCGGCGGGCCAGATCGAGCATCTCGTCGGTCATGTCCAGGCCGATGGCCCTTCCGGTGGGCGCCACACGCCTGGCGGAGATGAGGACGTCGGCGCCGGCACCCGACCCGAGGTCCAGGACGACCTCTCCCTCGTGCAGATCCGCCACCGCTGTCGGTACTCCGCAGCCGAGCGAGGCCTCCACAGCACGGTCCAGCGAATTGCGCTCCGCCTCGTCGTATAGCGCCGCGCCAAACGTCCCTTCGCGGTCGGCGGGGCTGAGGACGGTGCCGGGCGCGGTGACCGCGTAGCTGGCGTACCTCTCGCGCACGATCTCGCGTATGTCGTGCGGCGATTCCGGCATCGAGGCGCCGCATCCGCAACCGTCCCCGTGCTGCGGACCGCAACACTCGGCCTTGTCCGCGGGCTCGCAGCAGGTCTCCTGCGCCCGCGGTGAACAGCAGTCGATAGCTATCTCATTCACGCGTACCACCTAACTGATAGACATTCATCGATATAGCGGACAGTAGCGATGAATCGACAGATGTCAATGTTTCATATCGGCGAGCCGCGTCCGAGCGGTCGAAGGCCGGACTATCCTTTGATTTATGGCTGTCGATCTAGAGCTGACTCCGAAGACAAAGCGGGCAAAGGGTGACCCGTGCTGCGAGCCGGTGGTCTACCCGGATGTTGAGCGCGCCAAGGCGGTGCGGATGGCGGAGATGGCCAAGGCGCTCGGAGATCCGATCCGCCTTCAGCTGGTTGACGTGCTGCGCCAGCATGCCGGGAAGGTGTGCGTGTGCGAGCTCGTGCCGCTGTTCGACATCTCGCAGCCGACGCTCTCGCATCACCTGAAGAAGCTTCGCGACGCCGGAATCGTGGATTGTGAGCGGATCGGGCTGTGGGCCTATTACTACGTGCTCTCTGAGGCGCTCGACGAGCTCACCAGCTGGCTGTCCTGACGGCAGGCGCGCACGTTCACATTCTCGTCGCAACGACGGATAGATAGACAGGTATCGTTGCAATCATGCAACGGCCGAGAGTGGGGATCAACGGGTTTGGGCGGATGGGGCGCCTGGCGCTTCGCGCCGCGTGGGAGTCGGATGCACTTGAGTTCACCCAGATCAACGAGATCGCCGGGGACGCAGCCACCGCCGCGCACCTTCTCAGCTTCGACTCGGTGCACGGGCGCTGGGACCGAAGCGCCGAGGGAACCGGATCGGAGCTGACGGTCGATGGGACGAAGATCCCGTTCACCCGGGGGGCAATGCCCGGGGAGGTAGCCTGGGAGGTTGACGTGGTGCTCGAGTGCTCGGGGAAGTTCCGGACGGTCGAGTCGCTGCAGCCTTACTTCGACCGCGGGGTCCGGAAGGTGGTCGTCGCCGCACCGGTCAAGGACGAGCGGGCGCTGAACATCGTCATCGGCGTCAACGACGACTCGTACGACCCGGTCGTGCACGACATTGTGACCGCGGCCTCGTGCACGACGAACTGCCTGGCCCTGGTGGTCAAGGTTCTCCACGAGGGCATCGGGATCGAGCGCGGTTCGATCACGACCTTGCACGACCTCACGAACACGCAGGTGGTGGTCGATGCGCCGCACAAGGATCTGCGCCGGGCTAGGGCAGCCGGGATGTCGCTGATCCCCACGACGACCGGCTCGGCCACCGCGATCGGGCTGATCTTCCCTGAGCTGGAGGGACGGTTGGACGGGCTGGCGGTCCGGGTGCCGCTACTGAACGCGTCGCTGACCGACGCAGTGTTCGAGCTCGCGCGCGCCACGACGGTGGAGGAGGTCAACGAGCTTTTTCGCATGGCCGCCGAAGGGCCCCTCGCCGGCGTCCTCGGCTACGAGATCCGGCCCCTGGTTTCGGTCGACTACAAGGACGATTCGCGCTCGGGTGTCGTCGATGCGCCCTCGACGATGGTGACCGACGGAACTCAGGTGAAGGTCCTGGCCTGGTACGACAACGAGTGGGGCTACGCCAACCGACTCGTCGAGCTCGCTCGCATGGTCGCGGCCGCACTACCGGAGGCTTCGAGATGAGTCCCGCCGCCACCACCGCGTCGCCCTCGCGGTCGGGCGACCTGCGCGACTACGCGATTGTGACCGTCGCCTACTGGGCTGACACGATCGCCGACGGGGCGATTCGGATGCTCGTGCTCTTCTACTTCGTTGCCCAGGGGTTCAGTCCGTTCAAGGTAGCGATGCTGTTCCTGGGCTACGAGATCTTCGGCGTGATCACGAACCTGTTCGGTGGCTGGCTGGCCGCTCGGTTTGGGCTGCGCAGCACTCTGCTCGGCGGCCTGGGCGCGCAGCTCGTGGCGCTGGGGATGCTCGGGCTGGCACCCCATTCCCTACTAGTCGTGCCCTACGTCATGGTGGCCCAGTCGATCGGTGGGATCGCCAAGGACCTGACCAAGATGAGCTCGAAGAGCGCGGTGAAGTTCGTCGCGCCGGACGGGGAGGGCAGCCTCTACCGGTGGGTTGCCGTCCTGACCGGGTCGAAGAACGCGCTGAAGGGCCTCGGGTTCTTCGTGGGCGCACTTCTGCTCACGCTCGTGGGATTCCGGGCTTCGCTGGCCATCCTGGCCGCCCTCGTCCTCAGCGCGATGGTCATGGTGATCCTGATGCTCCACGGCCAGCTGGGCCGTCCTGACGCGAGGGCGAAGTTCCGCCAGATGTTCTCCAACAACCGGGCCGTCAACGTGCTGGCTGCCGCCCGGATCTTTCTGTTTGCCAGCCGGGACGTGTGGTTCGTCATCGGCCTGCCGGTGTTCTTCGAGTCCCAGCACCACTGGAGCTTCTGGGCGGCCGGAGGATTCCTCGCCCTGTGGACGATCGGCTACGGGATCGTCCAGGCCTTCGCGCCGAGAATCCTCCGCCGCCGAGCCGCCGATCCCGATGGCACGACGGCTGTCTGGCTCGCCTTCGCCCTAGCCGCCTTCCCGGCGCTGATCGCGATAGCCATCGCCTCCGGGTTCGATCCCGTCGCCTCGGTCGTGGTCGGCCTCCTGTTCTTCGGCGTGGTGTTCGCCATGAACTCGGCCGTGCACTCCTACCTCATCCTCGCCTACGCCCAGGGCGACAAGGTGGCGATGAACGTCGGCTTCTACTACATGGCCAACGCTGGCGGCCGATTGGCCGGAACCCTGCTGTCCGGCGCCCTCTACGAGTGGAAGGGACTTGGCGCCTGCCTGTGGGTCTCCACCGGGTTCGTGCTGACGGCCGGGGTGCTCTCGAGGCTACTGCCCGATGTCAGGAGCCGCCGTACCGCCCCGCCGACGCCGGCATCGCGGATCGCCGCCTGACCCATCCGGTAGGCCCCGATGCATCGCGATGGTGCTGATCTGGTCCGACCTCGCGTGCGCGGACCACGAGGCCACGGCGGTGCTGGTGGCGATCAATTCGGTCTTTCAGATCGTCGCTTACAGCTTCCTTGGCTACTTCTACATCACCCTGCTGCCGAAGTGGCTCGGCCTGCACTCCCAGGTGATTCACATCGGGCTGTGGCCGGTCGCTCGCACGGTCCTCATCTTCCTGGGGATCCGCTGGCCGCCGGCTACCCCAGTCGCCGCGTTGGCCTGCGCTCGCGCGGGCGGGCGGGGTACGAGGAGCGGTTTCTGCCCCGTGTCGGCCCACTCGCTCTCTACGGGCTGCTGGTCACGATCGTCGTCCTCTTCGCGATCCAAGGCCACCAGATCACCCGCCGGCCGCTCGACGTGATCCGGATCGCGCTGCCGCTCCTGGCCTACTTCGCGATCATGTTCTCCATCAGCTTTGCCTGGGGCATTTCCCTGAAGCTCGGCTACGAGCGCACGGCCACGCTCGCCTTCACCGCTGCCTCGACCAACTTCGAGCTGGCGATCGCCGTCGCGATCGGCGTGTTCGGTGTCACCTCCGGCCAAGCGCTCGCCGGCGTGGTCGGGCCGCTGATAGAGGTGCCCGTCCTCCTTAGCTTGGTCTACGTGTCGCTGTGGGCCCGACGCCACATTATGGGCCGGTTCCCAGATGCGCCTCGCCGTGTCGTTTCCCAGCCGACTTGATTCGGCGTACATCCTTCGGCTGCCAGCGGTCAGTCGATCGAAACGGCGCCGGTGAGCCGTGGGGGGTGGGATCGCGTGAACGCGATCCCACCCCTCCTCGGTCTCGGCTCAGCCGGTGAACGCGGGCGCCACCGACGGCGTGGTGAACGTCATGTCCTTGCCGTCGGCCTTGCCTGATGCGTTGCTGGCCACCACCCGGAAGTGGTACTTCGTTGAGGGCTTGAGCCCGGTGAGCAGCGCCTTGACGCTGCTGAACTTGCCTGCTGCCTTGAGCGAGCGCTTGCCGGTCTTCTTCCCGTACTTCGTGGTCGTGCCGTACTGGAAGTAGTAGGTCGTCTTGAGCCCCTCGGGGTTCACCGACCCGTGGATCGTCGCCGACGTGCTCTTCACCCCGGTCGCCTTGTGAGTGACCGCCTTGGGCTTCGGCTGCGCCTTATAGGTGATCGTCACGCTGGCGGTCGCGGCGGTCGGCGCTGCCGCACTCACGTCCGCGGCGTGCTTGGCCGTGAAGCTCGACCCGCCGCCACCAGCACCGCTGTCACCGTTGTCGCTGCCGGAGCCGCCGCCCCCACCGCCACCGTAATAGCCGGCTCCACCGCCGCCCCCGCCTCCGGAGGGAGAGGACGGGTCACCGTTGCCGCCCGCGCCGCCTGTGGCTGCCGTCCCGGCTGCGCCGGCCAGCGCCGTCGAGGTGTTGGGGGCACCTCCGGCACCGCCGCCGCTCTTCGTGCCCGCCCCACCACCGGTGGCGAACGTCGTGTCCTGAACGTTGTTGCAGCCGTCTCCCTCGCCGCTCTGGCCGGGGGCGCCCGCGTTGCCACCGTTGGCTCCGCAGAAAGCAGCTCCGCCACCGCCGCCGGCCACGACCAGGGCACCTCCGCCGGCGCCCAGCGACGTGCCACCCACTCCGGATGCGCCGCCGCCACCCGGGCTGACGCCAAAGAAGCCGGTACCGCCGGCGCCGCCGCCTTCAGTACCCCCCGCGCCGGCGGAGGGTGTCGTGGCATTCGGACGTGACCGGACGTGCGCGGCCCACCTGGCGTTCGCGCCCGACTTGACGAGCGGAAGTTCCGTACAGGCGCCGCCGACGCCACCGACTCCGACGACCAGCGTCGAACTCGGCTTGACCTTCACCGTCGCGGTTACCAACGCTCCCTCGCCGCCGAGGCCGAAGCCCCCGCCGGGGAAGCAAGCTCCGCCCGCGGCTCCGACCGCGGTGACCGTGATGTTGGCCACATTGGCCGGCACCTTGAACGAATAGCTTCCCGGCGTGGTGTACGTCTTGGTGTGGCTGCTCGCCGCCGCCGATGCCGCCGCCGAGGCCCCGATCGGCACCGCCAGCACTCCGGCAGCCGCCAGCACCGCAGCCGCTCCGATGACGGCGCGGCCGCTCGGTCGTACCCCTAGATCTTGCAATGCGCCCTCCTGTTTGAGTTTAGGGGCGGGACCCTACTCAAGGCGGCGGGTGTACGGCAACGGTCGAGGTACCCGTGGTGCAGGTGATGCGGGAAGTCAGGATCGACATCTCCGACCGCAAACCGCAGCTGCTCACCGAGGAGCTGGCCCGGCAGGCCGATGTGGTCGTGAGGGGTGAGCCGTGGGGGGTGGGGTCGCGTGAACGCGATCCCACCCCTCCTCGGTCTCGGCTCAGCCGGTGAACGCGGGCGCCACCGACGGCGTGGTGAACGTCATGTCCTTGCCGTCGGCCTTGCCTGATGCGTTGCTGGCCACCACCCGGAAGTGGTACTTCGTTGAGGGCTTGAGCCCGGTGAGCAGCGCCTTGACGCTGCTGAACTTGCCTGCTGCCTTGAGCGAGTGCTTGCCGGTCTTCTTCCCGTACTTCGTGGTCGTGCCGTACTGGAAGTAGTAGGTCGTCTTGAGCCCCTCGGGGTTGACCGACCCGTGGATCGTCGCCGAGGTGCTCTTCACCCCGGTCGCCTTGTGGGTGACCGCCTTGGGCTTGGGCTGGGCGGTGTAGGTGATCTTCACCATCGCCGCGGCGGTGCTCGCCGCTGGCCCAGTCACGCCAGTGGCGTGACTGGCCGTGAAGCTCGCGCCACCGCCACCGCCACCGCTGTTGCCGTCGCCGATGAGGGCGATTCCGACTATCACAGCGGCACCGCCGCCACCACCGCCACCGTAATAACCCCCGCCGCCACCGCCGCCACCGAAGGTGGGTTCGTTCACGTTGCCGCCGTTGCCCCCGGCGCCGCCGGCGCCCGCCGTCCCGGCCGCGCCGGCGGTGGAGCTGCCAACGCCGTCAGACGCACCACCGGCGCCCCCAGCGCTCGACGTGCCCGGGCCACCACCCTGCGCGAAGGAGCTGTTGCAGAAGGCGCTGGTCCCGCCGGCAGTATCGGCGTTGCCGCCGTTGGCGCCGCAGAAGCCCGCTCCACCGCCGCCCCCCGCCACGACCAGTGCGCCGCCTCCGGCGCCCAGCGAGGTCATACCCACGCCGGACTCGCCGCCGCCGCCACCACCATTGCCAGCGGTGCCGGTGCCAGAAGCGCCACCGCCTCCGATGCCTCCCCCTCCGCCGGAAGGCTCCCCACAGGTTCCGCCGACGCCACCGACCCCGACGAACAGCGTGGAACCGGGCTTGACCTTAACGGTGCCCGTCACCGTCGCGCCCTCGCCACCCGTGCCGGGCGCAGCGAGAGAGCAGCTTCCACCCGCGGCCCCAATCGCCGTCACGGTGATCTTGGCGACGTTCTTGGGCACCTTGAACGATGAGGTGCCCGGGGTTGTGTACGTCTTGGTGTGGCTGCTCGCCGCCGGTATCGCCGCCAACGCTCCGATCGGCACCGCCAGCGCCCCGGCAGCTGCCAGCACCCCGGCGGCTCCGATAACGGCGTGGCGAACATGCCGTACCCCTAGATCTTGCAATGCGCCCTCCTGTCTGAGTTTAGGGGCGGCACCCTACTCAAGGCGGCGGCTGTCCGGCAACCGTCGAGGTACCCGAGCGAACCCAGGCAGGCTGGCGAATGTCTCGGTTCGGACGCTAGGAGAGACCCTCGCGCGCCTCGCGCACGAGTGTCACCGCTTCCGGGAACACCACTGCCATGACCGCGCGCAGCTGCTCGGCCTGCTGCTCGGTGGTGCCCTGGATGTTCACGCGGTTGAGGGACGCCACCGTCAAGTCGACGGCCAGCTTGATGGCGTTGTCGGCCCAAGCCAGGCGCTGGGCGCCCTGCATCTGCTCGGCGAACTCCCCGAGCCGTCGCTGAATGTCGTCGGGGTCTCCGAAGAGTCCTCCAAAGCCACTTCCTTCCATGAGCTAATCCTACTCCGCCTAGACTGGGAGCTCGGATGGCCCGTTCCCAGCCCAACCCAATCCTTCGGGCTCGGATCGAGTTCGCGATCAGGCTGATGTCGCCGATGCTTGACGTGCTGCTCGCGGCCGGGGACCGGACCTCCCGGCTGCTGTCGTCCGGCGAGCGCGACCCCCGGCCGCCGCGCCTGGCCTCCCACGGTGAGCACGCCCCGCGGGGCCTGCCGCCCCTGGGCGGCCGCTCCGCCCGCCCGTAAGCACCGGCAAACGGCGCCGCGCGCGTTCGATCACCCCCACGACCACTAGCATGCCCACTGCGATGAACGCGGTCGAGTCACCGGTGAGCGCCGCCGAGCAGGTGCGCTACGAATCCAGCGTCCGGACGCGCTACGCCGGGCTGGCTCTGGTAGCCGGCGTGCTCTTGGTCATCCAGGCCATCATCCAGTACACCGGGCCGCATACCACCGTCTCGGAGCTGACGCTCGACCTGATCACCGCCCACCGGCGGTTCCCGCTGGACCTGATCGGCTCGGTCATCGATTGCGCCGGCCTGATTGCGCTGGCGCTGATGCTGGTCTGGGTGCACGAGATCTCCCGTGCTCGCAACCCGGGGATCCGGGACTTCATCCGCTACCTCACGCTCATCGGCGCCGTGCTGTCAGGCCTGATGGCGATCGCCTACGCGGTGTTCATCTCCGTAAAGGCCAACCAGTTCGTCTCCCATGGCAACCAGAGCTACGTTGAGGCCAACGCGCTGACCGGTGGCAGCTTGATCACCCTGCTGCCGATCGTCGCTCAGCTCGGCTCGCTGCTGCTCACCGCAGGCTTCATATGGACCACGCTGAACGCCACCCGGATCGGGTTGCTGACCCGTTTCGTCGGCTACCTGGGCGCGTTCGCCGGCCTCCTCGTGCTGTTCCCGATCGGGTCACCCGTACCGGTCGTCCAGGGCTTCTGGCTCCTGTCGATGGCGCTCATGATCTCCGGCCGGTGGCCCAGCGGCACCCCGCCGGCCTGGGAGACGGGCACGGCGATGCCGTGGACGCCCATGGCCCAGCCGCGGGAACGCTCGCAGAGACAGCAGAAGCAGCCGGGCCGCCAGCGGGCCTCCCGCCGCGAGCTGGCTGCCTCCGCAGCTCAGGCAACGGCCAAGGAATCCGCATCCAGCCGACCCGGCGCCACCGCCGGACAGACTGGGAACGGCGCCAACGAGCGCACCAGGGCGACCACTCCGAAGCGCAAACGCAAGCGCCGGAACTGAAATAGAACAAACGTCCAGATCGGCGTCCAGGCCATAATCAGCACGCCCATCGGTCCGATAACCACCCCATGAACCCCGTCGTCGGCAGACCCCGACAGGTCTGGCCGGCTCTGTAGTTTCGGTTCCCCCTAACCGTAGTACAGCCCTGCATGATGATCCGCCCCCGGTTCCCTGACCGGGGGCGGATCTTTTTAAGCGCCCGAACACCGGACACGAGTCCTGGCGGCGGTCCTGACGCCGCGCCGTGTCCGGCGGCAAACCGGGCGCAAAACCAGGCGCTACTCCTCTCCCGCGGCCTGCTCGGCCTTGATCTTGTCCTCCAGGGCCGCCGTCACCGCCGGGTCGCGCAACGTTGTGACGTCGCCGAGCGCGCGCCCCTCGGCGATATCGCGCAGCAGCCGGCGCATGATCTTGCCCGACCGGGTCTTGGGCAGGTCGTCAGCCCAGATGATCCGCTTGGGCCGGGCGAACTTGCCGATCCGGGTGGCCACCGTGCCGCGTATTCCCTCCACCAGCGTGTCGGAGCCGTCCAGGTCGCCCTGCAGGGTCACGAACGCGGTGATCGCCTGCCCGGTGTCCTCGTCGTGCTGCCCGATCACGGCCGCCTCGGCCACCGATTCGTGGGCCACGATCGCCGACTCGACCTCGGCGGTCGACAGACGGTGCCCGGACACGTTGACCACGTCATCGATTCGCCCGATCACCCAGTAGTAGCCGTCCTTGTCCTTCCGGGCGGCGTCTCCGACCAGATAGGTCTCCTTCCCGAACTTCTTGAAGTAGGTCTCGATGAAGCGCTCGTCGTCCCTGTACAGGGTGCGCAGCATCGATGGCCAGGGACGGGTGAGCACGAGCAGGCCCTGGCCCTCCTCGAGCGGCTTCCCATCCCGCTCATCCACCACCTCGGCCTTGATCCCGGGGAATGGCCGCGTGGCTGAGCCCGGCTTGGTCGAGACGATCCCCGGCAGCGGGGTGATCATGATCGCCCCGGTCTCGGTCTGCCACCAGGTGTCGACGATCGGGCAGCGCTCGCCGCCGATCACCTTGTAGTACCAGAGCCAGGCCTTCGGGTTGATCGGCTCGCCCACCGAGCCGAGCAGCCGCAGACTGGAGAGGTCGAACTTGCCCGGATGCTCGGCCCCCCATTTGATGCAGGCTCGGATCGCCGTCGGAGCGGTGTAGAACTTCGTCACCTTGTAGCGCTCGACCAGCTCCCACCAGATCCCTCGGTGGGGGTAGTCCGGCGCCCCCTCGTACATCACCGAGGTGGCACCGTTGGCCATCGGCCCGTAGACGATGTAGGAGTGCCCGGTGACCCAGCCGACGTCGGCGCAGCACCAGTACACGTCCTCGTCCGGGTGCAGGTCGAACACGTAGCGGTGGGTCGCGCTGACCCCGGTCAGGTAGCCACCGGTGGTGTGCAGGATGCCCTTCGGCTTGGCCGTGGAGCCCGAGGTGTAGAGCACGTACAGCGGGTCCTCGGCGTCCATCTCCTCAGCCGGGCATTCGGCGTCCGCGCCCTCCATCACCTCGTGGAACCACACGTCGCGGCCATCCTTCATCTCGCACTCGGTGCCCTTCGAGCGCACCACGACGATGTGCTCGAGCGAAGGCACCTCGCCCCCGCCCATCACCTCGTCGACCATCTGCTTGATCGGGGCCGTCTTGCCCTTGCGCGCCGCTCCATCCACGGTGATCAGCGCCACCGCCTCGGAGAACTCCATGCGCTCCTTGACCGACTCGGGTGAGAAGCCGCCGAACACCACGTTGTGCACGGCGCCGATGCGGGCGCAGGCCAGCATCGCCACCACCACCTCGGGAATCATCGGCAGGTAGATGCCGACCACGTCTCCCTTGCTGACGCCCAGGTCCCTGAGCCCGCTGGCGAACCGCTGCACGTCGGCCAGCAGGTCGGCGTAGGTGAGGTCGCGCTCCTCGCCCTCCTCACCGCGCCAGTGGAAGGCGACGCGCTCGCCGCGACCCGCCTCCACATGGCGATCCAGGCAGTTGTAGGAGATGTTCAGCTTGCCGCCGGTGAACCACTTGTAGAAGGGCGGGTTGGAGTCATCCAGCACCTGGTCCCACTCCTTGAACCAGTGCAGTTCACGCGCCTGGCGCTCCCACCAGCCCTGCCAATCCCGCTCGGCCTCCTCGTAGATCGCCGGATCGTTCAGGAGCGCATGGCGGCGAAACTCCTCAGGGGGGTCGAACTTCTCCACGTCCAGCAGCTCAGCCAGCTGATGGTCGAGATCGTGCTCGCTCGATGCTTCGGTTGCCATCTCGTCTCCTTGGTCTCGATACCCGCAGCGCCCGACGCGGGGCCGGGCGCTGCGAGCTACGTCTCAATTCTCGGTGGAAGGGGCCACCCGACGTGTCATACCACTGTTACCTGGTGCCGGCACCCCTTCCGGTCACACCCGCGGCGCCGGGCGCCCCACCGGGATGATGTCGCGTCCCCAGGAGGCGTGGAGGATCTCGCCGGCTGCCGTGTACACGGCCGCGGCCGCCGTGGCCAGGCCAAGGTATCCGCCGGCGTGGATCGTCCCATTGCTGGCGCCGGCGTTACCGATGGCCAGGAATATGAACGTGAGCGTCAGCAGCAGCAGCACTACAGACACCGCGCGAGCGGCATGGAACGAGCACAGGAACATCACGGCGGTGAAGATGCCCCACGCCCAGAGGTACAGGCCGAGCGCGTTGCCGACGTCGCCTGCCTTGATCAGTCCGGGCAACTGCACCTGGACCAGGAAGTAGAACGAGATCCAGAAGGCACCGTAGGCGGTGAACGCCACCGCCCCGAACGTGTTCCCCGTCCGGAACTCCCACATGCCCGCGGTGAACTGAGCCAGGCCGCCGAACGCGATCGCCATGCCCAGCACGACCGTCACGTTCTTGTCGAAGTTGACCAGGTTGGCGTTCATCATGCTCAGCACGAATGTGGTGATGCCGAAGCCCATCAGGCCGAGCGGGGCCGGATTGGCTGGAGTCCAGCCGCTGCCGGCGGTGTTGGCAACGGCCGCCGGGGTGCGGTTGCTGATTCCGCCACCGGGCGGTTCGCTGATCGTGGCCATCTACACCTCTCCTCTCCGAAGGGGTATTGGGGTCCCGGGCAGGCTATGCCCGGCCCGGCGAAGCGCCGCAGGCGAATCGAAGTTCGGTAGATGTCCCGCGCCAAGCGGTGGCTTTCGGGCGGCGAACGGACCCCGCTTGTGGGAATCCGCACGAACCACGGCTCAAACCGGAGCGCGCGAGGAATATCCTGGGCCGCGAGTGGAGGTCTTTCTCGGTGTGGTGCTCGGTTGGGCGCTGGCCGCCTCGGCCGTGGCGGGGTTTCGCCTGCTGCGGCCACCGCGCGTGATCTCGGGCGAGGTCCGGGCCATGCAGACGGCTCTGCATTCCGCCACGGTGATGCTTCCGCACCTGCGCCGCGGCCTGTCGGAGGAGACTGCCGGCCGTGCCATCGCCCACCTGCGCACGCTCACCCAGGCATCCGCTGTGATGCTGGGCGATCGCCAGCGGGTGCTGGCGTTTGACGGGCTCGGCGATGATCACCACGCGTCCGGCGATGCGCTGATTCCGATCAGTGCGCCCGCCCGCGAAGATCGCCTGCATGTCGAGTCGCAGGTGCGCTGCGACCACGCCGACTGTCCGCTGGGCTCCGCGATCGCGGCGCCACTCCTGGTCCAGGGTGAGCTGGTCGGCTCGTTCGTCGCGCTGTACGCCCGCGGACGCCGCGTGACGCCCGATGACACCCGCACGGTGGCCGAGGCGGCGAGCCTGGTCAGCGCCCAGCTGGAGCTCCGCGAGCTCGAGGCCCAGGGCGAGCGCCTCGCCCGCGCCGAGCTGCGGGTGTTGCGCGCCCAGATCTCGCCCCACTTCATCTACAACGCGATGGCCGCGATCGCCGGCTACATCCACTCCAATCCGGATGAGGCGCGCGAGCTCCTGACCGACTTCGCCGAGTTCACCCGCTACGCGTTCCGGACCCAGCGCCCGTACGTCACGCTGGCCGACGAGCTGCACTACGTCGAGCGCTACCTGCGCCTGGAGAGGGCGCGATTCGGCGATCGCCTCCAGGTGCGCACGCAGGTGGCGCCCGAGGTCCTGCAGGCCGTGGTCCCGGTGCTGAGTATCCAGCCGCTGGTGGAGAACGCGGTCCGCCACGGGGTGGAGCGCCGCGGCGAGGGCCGGATCGAGATCGTCGGCCGCCACATCGACGCCGACGTGGAGCTGCAGGTGTCCGACAACGGCGTGGGCATGGACGCCGAGCTGGCCCAGGCGATCCTCGGCGGCGCCGGCACGGGGGTCGGCATCGCCAACGTCCAGGCCCGTCTGCAGGCCACCTTCGGGCCGGAGTACGGCCTGGAGATCGACACCGCTCTGGGTCGCGGGACGATCGTGACGATGACGCTGCCCAAGTTCCGGGCCGGGGTCCGGGCGGCATGAGCGCTCAGCCGCCTGCGCCCGCTCGCCTGCGGGTGCTGGCCGTGGACGACGAGCGGCCGGCGCTCAGCGATCTGGCCCGCCTGCTCGAGGCCTCACCCCTGGTCGACCAGGTGACGCTGGCCGCCGGATCCGGCGAGGCCGTGCGCCTGCTCGGCGAGGAGCGCTTCGACGTCGTGTTCCTCGACGTGCGGATGCCGGGTCTGGACGGCCTCGAGCTGGCCGGCCTGCTCAACCAATTCGCCGAGCCCCCGGATCTGGTGTTCGTCTCCGCCTTCGAGGACGGCGCCGTGGGGGCCTTCGAGCACGACCTCCACCCGCTGGACTACCTGATGAAGCCGGTATCCCGCGCCCGGGTCGAGCAGGCGCTCGGCCGTGCCCTGTCCGGCGGGCAACCCGCCGGCGCCGGCGCCATGCGGGCGACCGGCGCCGCGCACAGCGGCTCCGACCCGGCTCCCGCAACTGCCTCGGACCCGGCCGACGACATCATCCCCGTCGAGCACCAGCGGGGCGGCGCCACCCGGCTGCTGGCCAGGTCCACCGTCCTCTACATCAAGGCCGAGGGCGACTACGTGCGCATCCATTCCGACAGCGGCCGGTTCCTGGTGCGCGCCTCGCTGTCCGACATAGAGCAGCGCTGGCGGCCGCATGGCTTCGTGCGCGTGCACCGCAGCTACCTGGCCAACCTGCACCGCGCGGTGGAGATACGGCCCGAGCTGGGTGGCGGCGCCACCGTGGTGCTGGCCGACGGCAGCCAGGTGCCGGTGGCGCGCCGTCAGGTGGCCGAGCTACGGCGAAGGCTGCGGATGTGAGCACCGGGCGCCGCCGCATGCGCCAGCTGGCTCTGCGCTCTCCTCGCGAGGAGCTGGCCGAGGCCACGGTGCACGGGCAGGTCTATCTGCGACGCCTGCGCCGGGCCCAGCTCGGCCTGTCGCTGATGGCCCTGGTGGCCTTCGGGGCGATCTTCGGGGTCCTGCCGCTGGCTCTGTATCTGCTGCCCGAGCTGCGGCACGCCACGCTGCTTCACGTGCCGGTCGGCCTTTGGCTGCTGATCGTCCCGATGCTGCCGCTGTTCCTGATCATCGGCTGGCTGTACGCGCGCCGGGCCGATGCTCTCGACGATGCCTTCCGGGATGTCGTCGAGCGATGAGCATCGTCGTGCTGGCCGTGGGGGCGGTGACGCTGGGAACCCTGGGGCTCGGCGCCTGGGGGGTGCGGTTCGCGCGCACGACCTCGGATCTGCTGGTCGCCTCGCGGGCGATCACCGCCTGGTGGAACGCGGCCGCCATCTCGGGCGAGTATCTGTCGGCGGCCAGCTTCCTGGGCATCGCCGGACTGGAGATGCAGGCGGGCGCCAGCGCGCTGTGGCAGTCGCTCGGGTTCACCGCCGGCTACCTGGCCCTGCTCCTGTTCGTGGCTGCGCCGCTGCGCCGGTACGGCTCCTACACGATCCCCGACTTCGCCGAGGCCCGCCTGCACGATCGGCGCCTGCGCCTGGTGGCGTCGGCCATCGTGCTGGTGATCGGCGGCTTCTACCTCGTCCCCCAGCTCAAGGGGGCGGGGCTGGCGCTGAACGTGGTGGTCGGCTCGCCGTACTGGGTGGGCGTCGTCGTGGTGGGCGCGATCGTGGCCGTCAACGTGGCGATCGGGGGCATGCGGGGGATCACCTACGTGCAGGCCTTCCAGTTCTGGATCAAGCTGTTCGCGATCTCGGTCCCGGCGATCGTGCTGTTGATCCACTTCGGCGGGCTGCCGGAGCGCGCGGCCCTGTTCGGCCGCCAGCTTCCCCACGCCGGTGTCCATGGCCTCACGGTGCGGCTCAACTCGGCTCAGACCGCCGAGTTCCCCGTCGCCGAGAGCTTCAGGCTGGGCGACCGGACGGTCATCGTGCACGCGGGCCAGCGGCTGCGCCTGCCCGCCCACACGGCGATCCGCCTCTCGCCGAACGCGCCGGTGCCAGTCGCCACCGGCATCACCGCCCAGCGGGGCGATCGCTGGTCCCGGCCGGTCGGCGGCTCGGCGCAGAGCTCACCTCTGCTCGTCTATTCGCTGCTGCTGGCCACCTTCCTGGGGACCATGGGGCTCCCGCACATCCTCGTGCGGTTCTACACCAACCCCGACGGGCACGCCGCGCGTCACACCACCGTCCGCGTGCTCGGGCTGCTGTCGATCTTCTACATGTTCCCGGCTGTGTACGGAGCCCTCGGCCGCGCCCTGACGCCGCAGCTCTACATGACCGGGCAGACCGACGACGTGGTCCTCACGCTGCCCCGGCTGGCCTGGCCGGGCACGTTCGGCACCCTGCTGACTGCGGTCACCTGCGCGGGAGCTTTCGCGGCCTTCCTGTCAACCTCGTCCGGGTTGCTGGTCTCGCTGGCCGGGACGATCTCCCACGACATGTGGCCGCGTGTCCGTCACCGGGCTCGCGGCAGCGTGGCGCTGCGCCGCCGCCACTTCCGGGCCGCCGCGGTGGGCGCGATGATCATCCCCGCCGCGCTCGCGCTGTTCGCCCGCAGCGTCGACATCTCCCTGCTGGTCGGCTGGGCATTCGCGATCGCCGCCAGCACCTTCTGCCCGATGTTCCTGCTCGGCATCTGGTGGACCGGCCTGACCGCCCGGGGTGCGTCGGCCGGGATGGTGCTGGGGATGGTGGCCTCGACGGCGGCGATCCTGACCGGCCTGGCGCTGGGGGAGCCGACCGGCGGTGCCGCGGCGCTGCTCGAGCAGCCGGCCGTGGTGTCGGTGCCGCTCGCCTTCCTGACCATGGTCGGCGTGTCGCTGCGTGATCCCCGCCAGATCGACGCCGAGGCCGACATGCTGGCCCTCCACGTCCCCGAGGGGCTCGGACTGCGCCTGGCCGACGAGGACCTCGAACCGGCGCCCGCCCTCCCATAGAGTCCGGTCATGACTCAATTCCAGTCCTACGAGGAGGCCGTCCAGGCGCATCGCTGGGAGGTCCCCGACCGCTACAACATCGCCGCCGACGTCTGCGACCGGCACCCGCCGGACAGGCTGGCCATGATCCACGAGGACTTCCGGGGAAATGTCCGCGAGGTCAACTGGGGCGAGCTTCAGGAGCTGTCGAACCGGTTTGCCAACGTCCTGAGCGAGCACGGCGTGGTCAAGGGCGACCGGGTGGCCATGCTGCTGCCGCCGGTGCCCGAGACCGCGGCGGCGTTCCTGGGCACCTGGAAGGTGGGCGGGATCCTGCTGTCCATGTCGGTGCTGTACGGGGACGAGGGAATCCGCCACCGGCTGACCGACTCGCAGGCCAAGGTGCTGGTCACGAACGCGGCCAACGCGGAGCGAATCGACCCGGCGCTGGTGGAGCACGTGCTGCTCCTGGACGACTCGCTGCTGTCCGGCGCCTCGTCTGACTTCACCTGTCTGGACACCTCCTCCGAGGACCCCGCGCAGCTCTACTACACGAGCGGCACCACGGGGCTGGCCAAGGGCATCCTGCACGCCCACCGGTACATCCTGGCCCACAACGAGTTCGAGCTCTGCCATGACGTCCGCGACGGCGAGCGCTTCCACGGGATGGGCGAATGGGCCTGGGCGGCCGGGATCTGCCCGCTGATCGGGCCGTGGCGCTACGGCGCGGTGCAGTGCGTGTATCAGCGCGAGGGCGGCTTCGACCCCCACAAGCAGCTGGCTTTCTTGTCGAAGCACGAGGTCACGAACGTGTTCGGGACGCCCACGGCGATCCGCTCGATGATGTCGATCGAGGGTGCGGGGACCCGGTACCCGTGCCGGTTCCGGATCGTCTGCTCCGCCGGCGAGCCCTTGAACCCCGAGGCGATCAGGTGGATGCGGGACCAGTACGGCGTCACGGTGCTCGACTACTACGGGCTGTCGGAGTCATACCCCCTGTGCGGGAACTTCCGGTTCATGGACGTGCGCGAGGGCTCGATGGGCAGGCCGATGCCCGGCTGGGATGTGCAGATCCTCGATGAGGACGAGCGGCCCGTGGCCCAGGGCGAGCGAGGAGAGATATGCCTGCGCGCCCGCTCCAACCCCCATTACCCGTTGGGCTACTGGAACCGCCCGGAGGACTCGGAGGAGGTGTTCGGCGGCCAGTGGTTCCACACCAAGGACGCGGCGCGAGCCGACGAGGACGGCTACGTCTGGTACGAGGGCCGGGCCGACGACGTGATCATCTCGGCCGGCTACCGGATCGGGCCGTTCGAGGTGGAGTCGGCGTGTCTGGAGCATCCCGCGGTGGCCGAGGCGGCGGCCGTGGCCTCGCCCGACGAGCGGCGCGGCCATGTGGTCAAGGCGTTCGTCGTCCTGGCCTCGGGCTTCTCGGCTTCGGACGAGCTGGCCGAGGAGATCATGGGGTTCGTCCGTGACCATCTCTCCGCCTACGCCTATCCGCGCCGGATCGAGTTCGTGGGCGACCTGCCCAAGACGCTGACCGGCAAGATCCGCCGGATCGAGCTGCGCCAGCAGGAGCTGGAGCGCTAGAGCGGGTTTCCCGGTGGTGCGGGCTTGTGGCACCGCACCACCGACCCGGCGCCCCCGCTCGGCCGAACACTGAGGCGCCCGGCAGGGAGCGACTCCCGTGACGACTCACCCCGTGGGCCGCGGTCGCAGAACATCCCCGAGCGCGCAATCCGCCCGGCGACATGGCGATTTGCGCGCCCGAGGACGTTTTACGTCCCCGAGCGCGCAATGCTCGCGTGCGCCGTTCGGATTTGCGCGCTCCAGGACCATCAGGCGGCCGTGGCGGAGACCCGAGCTGGGGTGGCGGCGGTCTCGGTGACCGGCTGCACCGCACGGGGCAGCGCGAAGCTCAGGCCGAGCGCGGCGACCGCGGCGACGGCGCCGGCCACCGTGAACCCCGTGGCCATCGCGCTGGTGAAGGCGCCGTGGGCGGCGGTCAGGATCGGACCGGCCAGGTGTGGCGCGTGGGCGGCGGTCACGTAGGCGGCGCCGATCGAGCCGGACGCGTGGTGCAGCACGGTCGCGGGGAGAGGCGCGGTGTGCATGTGCGTGCGGTAGGCCGCGGACACGATGCTGCCGATCACCGCGACGCCCAGGCTTCCGCCGAATTCCTGGATCGTGTCGTTGACCGCCGAGCCGACGCCGCTCTGCTCCACCGGCAGCACGGACATCATCGACTCGCCGGCCGGCGCCAGCACGAGGCCCATGCCGGCGCCCATCAGCGCCGTCCCGATCGACATGTGCGCCAGACCGCTGGTGGCCGTCAGGCTGGTCAGGACGAACAGCCCCCCGGCCATCGACAGCAGGCCGGCGGGGATCACGATGCGGATTCCCAGGCGCTTGACCAGGAGGCTGCTCGACGGAGCGCTGACCATCACGGCAAATCCGAACGGCAGCGCCCGCAGGCCGGCCTGGAGCGGGCTGTAGCCGTGCACCAGTTGCAGGTACTGGGTCAGCGCGAACAGGCTCCCGAACATCGCCAGGAAGATCAGTCCGACCGCTGCGGTGGCGGCGGAGAAGGCGCGATGGGTGAACACGCGCACGTCGATCAGCGGGTGCTCGGTGTGCAGCTCGCGGATCACGAAGCCCGTCATCAGGATCGCGGCCAGGGCGAGTTCGCCCAGGGTGCGGGCCGACGTCCAGCCCTGGTTGGGCGCCTCGATCACGGCATCGATCCCGGCCAGCATCGCCAGACCCGAAAGCACGGCGCCCGGGACGTCGAGACGTCCTGTGCGCTCGGCGCTGGGGAGGCTGGGGATCACCGAACGCACGGCCAGCAGCGCGATCGCCACCAGCGGGACGTTGACGAAGAACACGGAGCTCCAGGAGAAGTGGTCAAGCAGCAGCCCGCCCAGCGTCGGCCCGAGCACGATCGCCAGCCCTGCCACTGCCGACCAGGCGGCGATCGCCTGGGCGCGTTCCTTCGGCGGGAACACGGTGTTGATGATCGACAGCGTGGCCGGCATCACGAAAGCGGCGCCGATCCCCATCACGGCCCGGAACGCGATCAGTTCCGCGGCCGAGCTGGACAGTCCGGCGGCCACCGATCCGAGACCGAAGATCGCCAGCCCGGTCAGCAGCGCCCCGCGCCGGCCGAACCGGTCGCCCAGGGCGCCCGCGAACACCAGCAGCGCGGCGAACGTCAGTGTGTAGGCGTCGATGATCCACTGCAGGTCCGTCGTGCCGGCGTGCAGCTTGCGGGCGAGCGTCGGCAGCGCCGTGTTGAGGATCGTGTTATCGATGACGACGATCAGCAGGGCCAAACAGAGCACTCCGAGGATCTGGCGGCGGCGGGGATGTCCCATGACTTGTCCTTTCACCTAACAGCTGTTGCCTTACGCCTGTATTTGTACCACGTCGCCTAACAGCTGTAAAGTTAAATTTGTGAGAACCGTCCGGCAGCGCAATCCACGGGGCGAGGGGGCCCGCCTGAGCGAGGAGATCGTCGACGCCGCGGTGCGCCTGATCGACGCCGGCGGCCCCGAGCGGGTCACCCTCCGCGGCGTGGCCCGGGAGGCCGGAATCTCCGCGCCGTCGATCTACGACCACTTCGCCGACCGCTCGGAGATCCTGTGGGCGGTCAAGCTGCGCTTCCTCGGGCAGCTCGAGGATCAGATTCAGGCCGCCATCGGTCAGCACACCGACTCAGTCGAGCGACTGATCGCCGGCTGCGATGCGTACGTCAGCTTCTCTGACCGCTGGCCACCACGCTACGCCTACACGTTCGGGTACGAGCAGGTCGCTGATGCGGATATCCCGCACGGCCCGCCCACCGCGGAGGGCAACCCATTCGAGACCCTCGTAGGGGGAATCGCCGAGTGCGTCGATGCCGGCAGGTCAAGCAGCACGGACCCCCGTGGCGACGCCGCCGCCGTGTGGTCGGCGCTGCACGGCTACGCCTCGCTGCACGCGGCCATCCCCGGCTTCCCGTGGCCCGGGCGCCACGAGATGCTCGAGCGAATCGTCCGTGGTCTGGCCCGGATCGGCTGAGCCGCTCAGAAGCCGGCGGCCTGCCAGCTCAGCCCCCCGTCGCTGCTCAGCAGGACCTTCCCGGGCCGCTGGCTGCCGGCCAGCGCCGGTCCATGCACCACCACTGCATCGGTGGGCGTGGTGAAGCCGAGGTCGCTCCAGCCGGCGCCGCCGTCGTCCTCCCTCAGCGCCGTCCTCCACGTGTGGCCGCCATCCGTGGAGCGGTAGAGCAGGCTGGCGCCGCTGTAGGTGGCGATCAGGATCGAGCTGTCACTGCCGGCCGAGATCTCACCGCCGTCGCCGGCCGCCGGCGGCCGGCCCACCAGCGACCACGGGGAGTCCGGTCCCGCGGAGCGGTACACGTACTTCTGCGTCGAGCCGGCCGCGCCGTTACCGGAGCAGAGCATGTAGACGTGCGCGCCGTCGTCGCTGACGGAGCCGGGCTGGCTGAGCCGGGACGGGCAGGGCTGTGACTCGGTCCGGAAGCTGCTGCCTCCATCAGTTGACACGTAGAGGTTCAAACCCGCGAGCACCCAGACGTGCGGTCCGTGGACCGAGATGGAGGCGTCGTTGAAATACGTATGGATCGAGGCGACCGCAGACCAGCTCCCGCCGATCGGCTCGTGGTAGACGCCGATCTGATGTCCACATCCCACCCCGGGATGGCAGGATTGCGCGACGGCCACCAGCTCCCGATCCTGGATGGCCTCCAGCGACAGAACCGTCGGCGCCGGCGCCGTCGCCTTCTGCCAGCTCTCGCTGCCGTCCGGGGTCTCCCACAGCCCCTGTCCGAACGCGTAGCCGTTCCTGGCGTCGGCGAAGCGCAACCCCCACAGGCCGTTGCCCAGGTAGTAGCTGACGTTCTCCCGGGGCGCTGGAAGCCCCACCCAGTGGGCGCCCCGGTCGGCCGTCTCCAGGATCGCCGAACACGGCTGAACGTCGCACGGCGCCGTGCCCAGGACGAACGCGGTGGTGGGGGAGATGAACGTGACGCTCGTCGCCTCGGTTCCGGCCGGGACGGGACCGCCCGTGAGGGTCCCGGTGCCGGTGGTGGGGGTACCCGTGCTCGTCGAGACGATGTGAGGGGCGGTGACGGTGGTCGGGGCCGGCTTCTGGCTCGTCTGCTTCGAGCTCGAGCCACCGCACGCGCTCACGCTCAGCATCACCAGCCCCACCAAGACGAACTTCATTGGCCGGTTCATTTCGCGGCGAGTATCCCATCGGATCCGGCTGGCATGAACCGTTGCATTCACAACTTCATAACGAAACCGACCGATACTGACGGTGTAATCCCCCGCGACCTCGGCCGTTGGCTGGGGCATCCGATCCATGGGCTCCCGTCCGCAATCCGCGCATCGGCGTCTATCGCGCTCGATGTTGACTCGCCGAGCGGCCCGCTTCGAGCGGTTCCGCGTCCGCCTGACCGACGGGACGGCGACGACGGTCCACGTCGCCGGCTATGCGAGAGACGCGTTCTCTGCTCGGGTGATGGCCCTGGAGGAACCCTCGCCGCTCGTGCGCTGGTGCCGGGAGCAGGCCATCGGTCACGCTGTGGTCGGCGGCTTCTTCCAGCGTCCTGACTATCTCCCCCTGGGCGAGCTGCGGATGCGCGGCCAGGTCAGCGAGTCCATCCCGTTCCTGGAACCGTGGGGCGCTGAGCGGGGATGCCTGCACATGGCGAACGGCGCTGTGGCGATCGCGCCCCGCAGTGAGCTGGATCCTCACCCGCCCGGAGACCTTCTCCAAGCGGGGCCGGTGCTGGTGCGAGCTGGCCGGCCCGTCGTGGCCGGCACCGACCCGGAGGGCTTTTCGGCCGGCGCGGTCCAGTTCGACTCCGACATCACCGACGGTCGCTATCCGCGGGCCGCGATCGGCCTGACGGACGACCGGATGCTGGCCGTGGCCGTGGACGGCCGCAACCGGCGGGACGTCGGCATGACCCTGGCGGAGCTGGCCGACCTCCTGGTCACGCTCGGCGCCACCGAAGGCCTCAACCTCGACGGAGGCGGTTCGGCCTCGCTGGTGCACGACGGGCGGCTGCGCAACCGCCCCCGTGAGCAGCATGGCCTCGATCTTCTCGAGGGCCGGGCCGTGGTCACGGCGATCGTCTTCGAGCCGCGCGGCTGAGCCAACAGTGCCGACCGGGGTGGCCGGTCACCACGCGTTCACAATCGGGTAGTGGCATGTTTACCCCATGCCACTGCACGTCGTCAGCGCCATCATGTTCTCGCCGCGGGGTGGCTCGTCCCACGTGGCCCGGGCGCTGGCCACCGGTCTGCGGAGGCACGACCTGTCGGTGACGCTGGTGTCGGGCTCCCGCAGCGACTGCGATCCGGTCGCCGACGCGCGGGAGTTCTACGGGGATGTGGAGGCGGTGGACTTTGCGCCGGCGCTGGCCGGACCTGACCCGCTCGCGTTCGAGGGACCCCCGGGGACGGCGCCGATGCACCCGTCCTTCGAGGACCGTCCGGGTGCGCCCGACGCCGTCTTCGCCCGCCTCGATGACGCCGCCTTCGAGCGGCAGGTCAGCGCCTGGGCGCGCGAGCTGGAACGGGCCGGGGCGGCCGAGGCAGACGTCCTGTACCTGCACCACCTGACCCCGATCAACGAGGCCGCCGCCCGCGTGGCTCCCGAGGTTCCCGTCGTGGGCCACCTGCACGGCACGGAGCTGCTGATGCTGGAGCGAATCGACGCCGGGCCTCCGCCGGGGTGGCCCCATGCTGAGCGCTGGGCCGAGCGGTTGCGTGAGTGGGCCGGGCGCTGCTCGCGACTCGTGGTCGTGCCGGCCGGATGCGATCGGGCCGTCGAGCTTCTGGGGGTGCCCGAGGATCGACTGATCCCCCTGCCAGGAGGGGTGGACGTCAGGGCGTTCGCTCCCCGGTCCGTGGACCGCCGCGCGTTCTGGCGCCGGGTGCTGGTCGAGAAACCGCGGGGGTGGCTGCCGGGCCAGCGCGCCGGCAGCGTCCGCTACCAGGCGGCGGACGTCCGCCGCCTGAGCGAGGGCGCCGTGTTCCTCTACGTGGGGCGATTCACCGAGGTCAAGCGGCTGGATCTGCTCGTGGAGGCCTTCGGTCAGGCGCAGCAACGGGCGTCCGCCCCGATCTCGCTTGTGATCGTCGGCGGCCATCCCGGCGAGTGGGAATGTGACCACCCGGCCGAGCTGATCGACCGGGTCGGCGCCGAGGGCGTGTTCCTCGCCGGCTGGTACCCGCACTCCGAGCTGCCGGAGTTCTTCTCGGCCGGCGACGCCGTGGTGCTGGCCTGCGACCGGGAGCAGTTCGGTCAGGTCCTGGTCGAGGGGATGGCCTGCGGTCGCCCAGCGATCGCCACCGCCTCGCTCGGCCCGTCCACGATCATCGATGACGGCTCGACGGGGTGGCTCGTGCCCGTCGGCGATGTGGCCGCCCTGGCTGGGGCGCTGGTGGAGGCGGCGGACGACCCCGCCGAGCGCGAGCGCCGGGGCCGCCTGGCGCGCGGCGAGGTGTGCGAACGGTTCTCCTGGGACGCCATCACAGCCGAATTGGCTCAGGTTCTGGCGGACGTGGCGAACTTGGACGCCGTTTCAGAGGCCGATTCGCCCCTCCCCGCCTGACGGGTGAGGGTCTGTACGACGAAAAAGTCCAGAGATTCTGGACTTTTTCGTCGCACAGACCGGCGGACGTCCGGGGGATTCGCCAGCATGGCAGGATGAGCGCCACCCAAGCCGAACCCAGCAGCCCGTCCATGCGCGAGACCACGCCGCAGGTTTTCCTGATCGCCCGCCCGTCGGTGGACCTATCCGGTATGCGCGGCTATCTGGACGACGTGGGTGGGAGCTCCTGGCTGGACGGCCGTGTGCAGGAGGAGGACATCCCCGGCGCCGAGCTGCTGGCCGAGTTCGCGGGACGGATCTGCTACCGCAGCTGGGAGCCCGGGCTGAACGCCAACGTGACACGGGTGCGCACCGACCGGCAGGCGTACTTCGCCAACGTGATGCAGAGCTTCCACGGCAGCGTTCTGGAGCACGCCAGCTTCAGCTTCGCCTTCCGGCACGTGTCTCGGGTGTTCACCCATGAACTGGTAAGACACCGCGCCGGCTCGGCGTTCAGCCAGGAGAGCCTGCGGTACGTCCGCCTGACCGACATCGGCTTCCGGGTGCCGGAGGCGCTGGAGCCGATCCGCGATCAGGTGATCACTCTGGTGGAGCAGCTGGAGGAGTTTCAGGTCTCCGCCGCCGACGCCCTCGGCCTCGACGAGGAGGGCGTCCCGTTCGCGATCAAGAAGGAGATCACCTCGGCGCTCCGCCGGCTGGCCCCCGAGGGCCTGTCCACGGACATTCTGTGGACCGCCAACGTCCGCACCCTGCGCCACGTCATCGAGATGCGCACCGCCCCCGGCGCCGAGGAGGAGCTGCGCCTCGTGTTCGACCGGGTGGCCGAGATCGTCAAGGCCGAGGCTCCGCTCCTGTTCCAGGACTTCCACCGCGATGCGGATGGCTCCTGGACGCCGGAGTGGCGCAAGGTCTGAACGGTCGCAGCTTCACACCGGCCTGGTCGATCGCCGCGCGACATCTGACGCCGACGCACAAGTTCTGGACGCTTAGCGGGTAACCGAGGCGCGTCGCTTAGGATCTCGCCGTGACAGCGGCCTACCGCGACGTGCTGTCCATCCGGGATGCCCGCGCCTTGATCGGTGCCAGCGCGGCGTCGCAGATCGGCAACTGGCTGTACAACGCCGCGCTCCTCGCCTACGTGTATGACGCCACGCACTCCGCGGGCTGGGTCGGCGGGGCCACGATCTGCCGGCTGATGCCCTACGTGCTGCTTGCGCCTTGGGGCGGTGCGATCGCCGACCGGTACCCGCGCCGGACCGTGTTGCTGGCCGGCGATCTCCTCCGGCTGGGATTCATGGGTGCTCTCGCCGGCGTCGTGGCGGCGTCGGGTCCCGTCGAGGCCGTGCTGGCGCTCACGGCGCTTGCTTCCGCCGCCGGCAGCGCCGAGCGCCCGGCGGCGCTGGCGCTGCTACCGCGCCTGGTCGGAGAGACGCGGCTGGGAGCGGCCAACGCCCTGCTCCATACGGTGCAGGATCTGGGAGTGGTCATCGGACCGGCCCTGGGGGCGGTGCTGCTGGCGGTGGCGCCGGCCTGGATCGCCTTCCTGGCCAACGGTGCCACGTTCCTGATCTCGGCCCTGCTGGTCTCGACCATGCGGCGGGAGGCGACCCGGCAGCGCGTCGTGGAGCGAGCGGCCGGTCACCTCGGTGCCGGGTTGCAGGCGGTGCGCAGCACACCGTTCGCGGTCTGGCTGATCGCCGTCGTGGCTATGGTGGAGTTCACCTACGGCGCCCAGACCGTGCAGCTGGTGCTCTACGCCCGGCACGCACTCGGGCTCGGACGTGGTGGCTATGGCCTGCTCCTGACCGCGGCCGGCATCGGCGGCGTCCTCAGCGCCATCGGGAATGGGCGACTGGCCTCCAGCCGTCGAGTCACAACGATCGTTGTCCTGACCGCGGCCCTGGCCTGCGTGACGCAGCTCGTCTACGCCGGCTCGAGCGTCGTCGCGATCGCGTTGTCGATCACCGCCGCCGGGAGCATCGGCCTGGTGTCGTGCGAGGTAGTGGGCGAGACCGCGCTCGCTCGCATCACGCCACGTCCGGCGCTCGGGCGGGTGGTGGGGATCTTCGACGCGGCCTCGGTGGCGGCGATGGTGGCCGGTGCTGTGCTGGCTCCCGGTCTGATCGCCGCCACATCCCTGAGAATCAGCCTGCTCGTGCTGGGGGCCGTCGCGCTTGTGGTGACGGGTGCCGGTTGGGTCAGCCTGCGTGGACTCGACGCGCTGAGCGCGCGCCAGCTTGACGCCCTGGGCTCGCGGCTCCACGTGCTGGAGGGGCTGCCGGTCACCGAGGGTGTGTCCCAGATCGTCCTGGAGCAGCTGGCGTCCACCGCGCAGTTCGCCGACCTTCCCGCCGGGGTTGACGTAGTCGTCCAGGGGGAGCGGGCAGATCTGTTCTATGTGATCGTTGAGGGGCGGGTTGTCGTGCGCCGCGACGGCCGGGTGGTCGTTCATCTGGGTCCTGGCGACAGCTTCGGCGAGCGCGGACTGCTGGACAATGCTCCCCGCAACGCCACCGTGACCACGGAGGTCGACACCAAACTGCTTCGCGTCGACGGCAACGCCCTCCTGGACGCCCTCCAGGCCGCGCCGGGCCTGCGGCCGGCACTGGACCTGAGCAGCACGTCACCGGGGATTGTGGTCCCGGCGGACGAGGAGGCGTCCGATCCGAACGCCTCGCTTCGTTGACGCGACACTGCCCGATCGGTCATCAAGATCGGCACGGGCTGGCTCGACGCTCCGGTTCAGATCTCCACGCAGTACGGGGATCCGTCGATCTGGCCGGGGACACGTTCGGGATCTCCACCCTGTCGCCGACTCGGATCGCGCTCAGCTGGGGCGGTGCCACGCCGGCGACCCCGGGCACGTCTGAGATCTACGGCAGCGTGGTGAACGCCAGCCTGCCGTAGGGGAGCGGCTAGCCGGTCCCATCGATGGCGTATCGGCGTCGGGCTGATTCCGGAGCCGACGCTCGCGACGGCCTGGGGGATCGCCGGAAGGATCTGCTCGACGCCGACGTCCTTAGCTACGAGCGCACCCGCTCTCGATTCTCCGGGCTTGCTACGGCGCCCGGTTCTCCAAGCAAAGGAACGGTCCAGTGACCATCGACGAACGCAATAAGACGAAACGCCCTCGCCCACGATCAATAGCCGCGCTGCTCACCCTAGTCACCGTCGTGGTCGCTGTGGCCGTGATCCTGATCGGTTCAAGCAGCGGGTCGGGGCACGCGACCAGCTTGCGCACGGCCAACCGGCAAGCTAAGCCGGCTGCCGTCGCTCCACGGCCCAACAGGCGGACTGCCGTCGTTGCTTCACGGCACCACAAGCGGCATGCCGCAGCGACTCACGCACGCAGGCACGCGACCAAGCCAGCCGCCACCGCGCCGGCTCCGGCGGCACCGGCCCCCGCGCCCGCCCCGGCCCCGGCCCCGGCCCCGGCCGCACAGCCCTCCCAAACCCCGGCCCCGGCCGCTGTCGCCAACCCTGATGCCGGGATTCCGCAGGGCGGCGGCGACGGGGATTCCGACAACAGCGGGGGTTCCAACGACGGCGACGGCGGTATCTAGAGGCGCACCCGTCCACCTATCCGAGTACGACACCCACACCTGGAGCTGATCTCAGTGCACAAGAAGGCATTCAATTCGTTGCAGTCGACTGTCGCGCAGCGCAGCGTGCGCGGTCTCGGCGCTGTCCTGCTGCTGTTCGTAGGTGCCGATCACTACTACGAGTACTCGGTAGACCACTACTCGGCCCTGCCGACGATCGGGACCCTGTTTCTGTTGAACTTCATCTCGGCGGTGGTTGTCGGGCTGATATTGCTCGCGCCGCTTCGCCGCATCGTTCCCCGATTCGAGCGGATCGTCGTGCGGTTGGCGGCGCTCAGCGGGGCCGGGATCGCCGGCACCTCGCTGATCGCCCTGCTCGTGAGCGAGCACACCAAGCTGTTCGGCTTCATGGAGTCGAACTACCGGCCGGCGATCATCGTCGCGATCGCGTTGGAAGCATCCGCCGCGGTAATCCTGGCCCTGCTGTTCGCGGTCTCGCTTGCGGACGGCCGGTCAACCGTTCCGGCGCGCTGGGCGGGCTCGTCGCCAATCCGCACAGCTCAGTCGAGAAGCTGAGCTCCCGGACCGACGACTCAGGTGACTAGCGCAGGCCGAACAGCGTCGCCGCGTGGGATGCCAGGTGGAACATCGGTGACGGGATGATCCCGAAGACCACGGTCGCGGCAGCGAACACCACGGCCACGAAGGTGAGCTCGGGGTGGGCGAGGCTGATCGGCCCGATGCTCGAGCGCTCGGGCGTCGTGACGGGCGGGGGATCCTGCTGGCGCGCGGGGCGGGGAGAGTCGTCGTCAAGCTCGGGGGAGCCGCCGGCGATCGGGGCCAGGCGCATCTCACGGCGCTCAGGCACGGCCACGGCGGGGGACATCCAGATCGCCGCCACCACCCGCAGGTAGTAGCCGAGCGAGATCATCGAGCCGACCACCAGCACGATGGCCAGCCAGATGTAGCTGCCGTTGGCCAGCGCGTGAATCAGCTGGAACTTGCCGACGAACCCGACGGTCCCCGGGATGCCGGCCAGGCCGAGCATGGCGATCGTTAGCGGCCAGGCCAGCCACGGGTTCTGCGCGCCCAGCCCGGCCAGCCCGCTCAGCTGGTCATCGCCGGTCTCGCGCTCGCGGGCGTGGATCACGGCGAACGCGGCCATGTTCATGGCCAGGTACACGCCGAGGTACAGAACCGTCGAGGACACGCCGAGCCGGGTCGCCACCACCACGCCGGACAGCATGTAGCCGGCCTGCGCGACGCCTGAATAGCCGAGCATCCGCTTCATCGAGGTCTGGGGCAGGGCGCCAGTGTTGCCGACGATGATCGTTGCGGCGGCGATGACCGCGATCGCCGGAGCCCAGGTTCCCTTCGCCCCGATTGCGGCCACGTCGAAGAAGCGCAGGAAGATGGCCAGGGCCGCAGCCTTGGTGGCGGTGGCCATGAACGCGGTGATGGGCGTGGGGGCGCCCTCGTACACGTCAGGCGTCCACTGGTGGAAGGGTGCCACCGAGGCCTTGAAGGCGAACCCGACCAGCACCAGCGCCAGGCCGGTGAGCAGCAGCGGATCGCTGGTCAGGCTCCCGTGGTGCACGATCGCTGCGGCGATCTTCGTGAAGCCGGTCTGCCCGGTCGCCCCGTAGACCATCGCCAGTCCGTAGGCCAGGGTGGCCGAGCCGACAGAGCCGATCACCAGGTACTTGAGCCCCGACTCCAGCGAGCCCTCCCGCCGGTGCTCGGAGGCGCACAGGATGTACAAGGGGATGGACAACATCTCGAGTCCCAGGAACAGGGTGATCACGTCCTCGGCCGAGGCCAGGATGGCCATGCCGAACACGCTGAACAGGAGCAGCGAGTGATATTCGCCCTGGCCCGCCTGCCGAGGTGCGAGGGCCCGCCAGGACATCAGGACGGTGGCCATGCCGGCCACCGCGCAGATCAGGTCGATCAGAAGCGCCAGGTGGTCGACCCGCATGGCGCCGGCGATGATCGTCGCCTCGTGGGAGAAGCGCCAGATCTCGGTGCCCACGGCGCCGGCCAGCGTGATCAGGGACAGCAGCGGGACGACCTGCCGGCGCACCACCTCGGAGCGCAGAAGGCCGACCAGTAGGACGATCAGCGCGCCGCCGCCCAGCACGATGTACGGCGACAGCTGGGTCCATGAGATGTGGGGCCCGTGTATCTGGCCGTGCTTGGCCACCAGCACGCCGAGGTGAGCTGACTTCACGGGTTACCGCCCTTCGACGGCGCCAGCGCCACCGTGACGGGACGCAGCGGAGCCGCCGCAGCCACCGCCGCCTTGACCGACCGCTCCGACTTCGAAAGCCCGAACTGGGGGAAGAACGCCAGGGCCAGGATGATCAGGACGAGCGGCACCACGGCCACCGACTCGGCGCCTACGATCTCCCGGGATCCGACTCGCGGTCCGACCCGGTTGTGCATCGCCCGGATGAACAGCCGCAGCCCGTAGAACGAGGCGCCGACCACGCCCAGGAACGCGATGACGGCGATCGCCGTCTTGGCCTGGAAGACGCCCAGCAGGATCATGAACTCCCCGATGAAGTTGGACGACCCAGGCATCGCCAGGGTGGCCAGCGTGATGATCAGGAACAGGCTGGCCAGCACCGGGGCGCGGAACGCCGTCCCGCCCATGTCGTCCAGGCTCTCGCTGCCCCCGCAGCGGGCGGCCACCGCGGCCACGATGAAGAAGGCGCCGGCCGTGACCAGACCGTGGTTGACCATCTGCAGCAGGGCCCCCTGGGCGCCGTCGGGGCGCAGGGAGAAGATCCCCAGCGTGATGAACGCCAGCTGGGCGACGCTGGAGTAGGCGACGACCAGCCGGGCATCGCGCACCGTGAAGGCCAGCGAGGTGGCCCACACGATCGAGACCAGCGCGATCAGCAGCATGGCCAGCTGGTAGTGCCGCGAGGCGTAGGGGAACAGCGGCAGCACGATGCGCAGGAACCCGTAGGCCGCGACCTTGGACAGGATCCCGGAGAACACGGCCACCACCGGGATCGGCATCACCTTGTAGGCGTCGCGCAGCCAGCCGTGGAACGGGACCAGCGGCATTTTGACCAGGAAGGCGGCGGCGAAGCACAGGAACAGCCAGTCCTGAGAGCTGTGGGACAGGTGGATGTGGCCCAGCGCCGTGAACGTGAAGTCCAGATGCGGCCCGGATCCGATCACCCCGGTGGCGATCGCCGCGGCCAGCATCAGGAACGAGCCGACCATCGTGTAGATGACGAGCTTGATCGTCGCCCGCACCCGGTCGGGGCCGCCCCACTGCCCGGCCAGGAAGTAGAACGGGATCAGCATCAGGTCGAAGAAGGCCACGAACAGGATCAGGTCCTGGGCACAGAACGCGCCGAGCACGGCGCTCTCGGCCAGCCCGAACCAGAAGTAGTAGAGGCGAGGGCGCTCCAGGTCGCGGCCCGCCGACCAGAACAGCGACACGCTGAACAGCACCGTCGTCAAAAGGATCAGCGTCACGTTGAGCCCGTTGATCCCCAGCTTGTAGTGGATGCCCAGCGCCCCGATCCACACCTTGTCGGTGACGAACTGCAGCCCGGCCTGACCCGACTTGAACCGGCTCATGAAGTAGATGGCCACGCCCAGCGGCGCCAGGCTGCCCAGTGCAGCGGCCGGCCGCAGCAGGCGCACGGGCAGCAGCGCGGCCACGACCGAGATCGCGAGGGGCAGCCAGATCAGGACGGAGAGCGACATGGATCAGGTGGCGGAGATCAGGAAGTACAGGGAGAGGGCGGCGAGGCCGAGCACGATGGCGGCTGCGTAGTAACGGAGGAACCCGGTCTGAGCCCGGCGCACGGTGGCCGACCCCGCGCGCACCATCCCGGTGATCCCACCGGTCACCCCGCCGGAGATGACGATCCGCTCCAGCACCGAGTCCGCCACCCGGCCGATCAGCAGCGCCGGGCGCACGACGACGTAGTCGATCAGCTCATCGAAGTACCACTTGTTCACCAGGAAGCTGTGCACCGGGCCGAGGCGCTGCTGGAGACGCAGCGAGGCGCCGGGCTGGGCGACGTACAGCCGGTAGGCCAGGGTGATGCCGAACAGCCCGACGACCGTGCCGATCAGCAGTCCCACCCATGAGGTACCGGTCCCGGGCTCGAGCGTGGCCAGGTGGGAGCCCTGGAACGAGGGAGCCAGGAAGTTGGTGATCGCATGGTCGACGCCGGGGATCTGCAGCGCGCCCCCGACCACGGCCAGCAGCGCCAGGATGCCCATGGCGATCCGCATCGGCCACTCCCGCTCCGCTATAACGTGCTCGGGACCGGGGAAGCCGACATCGGTGTCCTCCTCCTCACCCGTCATCGGATTGCGGGGCACGTCGGCGTGGGCCAGGTGGCCGTGCTCCAGCTCCTGGGCCTCGGGGACCGGCTCGCCCCAGAAGGCCCGGAAGATCATCCGGAACGTGTACAGGCCGGTGATCAGCGCGCCCACGTAGCCGAGGATCCCCAGCACGGCGAAGCCGCTGCCGCGGTTGTTCAGGTACCCGATGATCTCGTCCTTGGACAGCCAGCCCGAGAACGGCGGGATGCCGGACAGGGCCAGGCCGCCGACCATGAAGCAGATGAACGTGAACGGCAGTGCTTTGCGGAAGCCGCCCATCCGATCGAGCGACTGATTGCCGGCCATCGCGCCGATGATCGACCCGGCCGCCATGAACAGAAGGGCCTTGAAGAAGGCGTGGGTCATCAGGTGGAACAGCGCCGCCGAATACGCGCCGGCCGAGGCGCCCATGATCATGTAGCCGATCTGGGACATCGTCGAGTAGGCGATCACCCGCTTGAGGTCGGTCACGACCAGGCCGATCGAGCCGGCGATCAGCAGCGTGGCGCAGCCGATTGCGGCGCCCACGTCGGCGGCGGTCGGCGCCATCTCGAACAGCGGGTGCAGGCGCACGATCAGGTACACGCCCGCGGTCACCATCGTGGCCGCGTGGATCAGGGAGGAGACGGGGGTGGGGCCCTCCATGGCGTCGGGCAGCCAGGTGTGCAGCGGCACCTGGGCGGACTTGGCAAACGCGCCGACCAGGAACAGCAGGCAAGCCACCACCAGGTCGGTGCTGTCGGTGTGGAAGACATGGTGGATGGCGTTGAAGTTGTTGAGGAAACCCACCGTTCCGGTGTGGCGGAACAGGAAGAACGTGCCCAGCACGAGCCCGACGTCCCCCACGACGTTGATCACGAACGCCTTGATGCCGGCGCCGGTGGCGGTGGTGCGCCGGTACCAGAACGAGATCAGCAGGTACGACGCTGCGCCCACGAACGCCCAGCCGATGATCAGCATCACGAAGTTGCCGCCCAGGACCAGGATCAGCATCGAGAGCACGAAGTAGTTCAGGTACGCGAAGTACCGCGCGAAGCCCCGGTCGGACTTCATGTAGGAGATGGAGTACAGGTGGATCAGCGTCGAGACGCCCGAGACGACCAGGGCCATGAATACCGAGATCGGATCGACGAGGATCGCCATGTGCCCATCCACGCCGGTGGAGACGTCGTAATTCCACAGGCTGGAGGTCAGCTCGCGGTGAGCGGCCGGGTGGCCCTGCAGGGAGATCAGCATGGCCACCGCGCACACGAACGACAGCGCGATGGCGAGCGTGCCGATCCAGCCGGCCGTCCGGCCCCAGAAGCGGAAGCCCAGGCTGATCACGGCTGATCCGATCAGCGGGAACAGCAGAACGAGCCAACCCCAGGTCGTCGTACTCATGGGGTCACCCGTGAAGCTCGTGAAGCTCGTCGACGTCGATCGGCAGGTTGCGCCGGTAGATGGCCACGATCAGCCCGAGGCCCACGGTCACCTCGCACGCCGCGATCACCATGACGATCAGCGCGAAGATCTGACCCGCCTCGTTGCCCCACATGCGGGCGAACGCCACCAGGGCCAGGTTGGCCGCGTTGAGCATCAGCTCCAGGCAGAGCAGGATGACCAGCGGGTTGCGGCGGGTCAGCACGCCGCCGGCGCCGACGCAGAAGATGATCGCCGAAACGGCCAGATACCAGCCGATCGTCATCAGTCGTTGCTGGTGGTCGGAAGGGCGGGCTCCTGCTCCATGACGGCCGTGCCGGACTCCTCTATCTCCCGCACGGCCACGCGCAGCCCGGCGCCCTCGGCCATCGTTCCGGTGAAGGCCGGGCGCGGCTGGCGCAACCGGCGCTGGAAGTCCTGATCCTCGGCCTCCTCGGCCTCCAGTCCGCGGCGGCGGCGGGCCAGCACCACCGCGCCGACGGCGGCCACCAGCAGGAGCAGCGAGGCCACCTCGAACGGGAACAGATAGTCGGTGAGGAACAGGCGCCCGATCTGCTTGGGGGCTCCGAACCCGCGCACGTAGCGGGCACCGTGGGTGGAGATCCCGCTCAGCCCGGTGCCCAGCATGGCGATGCACAGCTCTATCGCCACGGCCAGCGCAAACAGCGGCCCGAGGATCCGCAGCGCCGAGCCGGCCTGATACTCCTGCCCGCCGCCCACGTAGGCGACCACGAACACATACAGGACCATCACCGCGCCGGCGTAGACCACGACCTGGGCGGCGGCCACGAACTCGGCGCGCAGCAGCATGAACAGCGCGGCCAGCGCGATCAGGTGGCAGACCAGCGCCAGCACGCTGTAGAACGGGTTGCGCAGCATCACCACGCCGATCGCGCCCGAGATCGCCCCGATCGCCGCGATGAAGAACAGGATCGAGGAGAAGATGGTCACTCGCCCTCGCCCCGCAGCGGCGTGCGCTCGATCGGCTCGGCCAGCAGCATCTCCTTGGTGAAGATCAGATCTGAGCGGGTGTAGTCAGACAGCTCGTAGTCGTGGCCCATGGTGATGGCGTCGAACGGGCACGCCACCTCGCAGTAGCCGCAGAAGATGCATCGGCTGAGGTTGATTTCGTACACAGCGGCGTAGCGCTCGCCGGCCGAGATGCGGTTCTCCGGCGTGTTCTCGGCGGCCACCACCCGGATGCAGTCGGCCGGGCAGGCGGCCGCGCACAGCGAGCAGCCGACGCACTTCTCCAGTCCGGGGTGGGTGGGGTCCGAACTCTCGAAGCGGTTGAGCCGGTGGCGGCCCCGGAAGCGCGGATAGACCGGCGTCTTCTCCTCCGGGTACTGGATCGTGTGTGGGCCCTCCACGACCCGCGCGAACGTGGTCTTCATCCCGCGCAGGGTCTCGCCGAACACCCTGTAGGCACCCGCGGCGCGATTCGGCGCCGGGTGGCGGATCACCTCGATGACATCCGCGGAGGGATCGTATGGGCTCACGCGACCACCACAATCGCCGTGATCAGCAGGTTCAGCGTGGCCAGCGGCAGGAGGACCTTCCAGCCGAACGACATCAGCTGGTCGTAGCGCAGGCGCGGCAGGGTGGCCCTGATCCAGATGAACAGGGTCATGAAGATCATCATCTTGGCGAACACGATGATCGGATCGATCCAGCCCGGGAAGCTGGGGTTGCCCGGCAGGTGCCAGCCGCCGAGGAACATGGCGGTGGCGATCCCGGAGACGACCATCATGTTCACGTACTCCGAGAACAGGTAGGCCACGAAGCCGGTGCCGCCGTACTCGGTGAAGTAGCCGGCCACCAGCTCGGCGTCGGCCTCCACCAGGTCGAACGGCGCCCGGTTGGTCTCGGCAAACGAGGCCACCATGAAGATCAGGAAGCCCGCCAGCTGGGGCACGATGTACCACATGCCGGTCTGGGCGTTGATGATTCCGGTCAGCGACAGCGTCTGGGCCGAGATGATCACGCCGACCAGCGCCAGGCCCTGGGAGACCTCGTAGGAGATCAACTGCGCGGCGCCCCGCATCGCGCCCAGGAACGAGTACTTGGAACCCGACGCCCAGCCGCCCAGCATGATCCCGTAAAACGAGATTCCGGCCATCGCGAACACGTACAGCGGGCCGACCGACACGTCGATCCCGTACAGACCGAAACGGGTGCCGAAGATGTGCTGGACGTTGCCCCAGGGGATCAGCGCCAGCGCCGAGACCGCGGTGAGGATCGCGATCATCGGGGCCAGCCGGAACAGGAACCCCACCGAGGTGGTCGGCCGGAACGCCTCCTTGGTGGCGAACTTGACGATCTCGGCCATCGGCTGCAGCAGCCCGAACGGACCGACGCGGTTGGGCCCGTAGCGGCCCTGGAAGCGGCCGAGCAGCTTGCGTTCGTAGATCGTCAGCATCGGCAGGATCGCGAACAGCACCCCGAAGATCACCAGCGCCTTGATGATCTGGCCCCACCAGGGCTCGAAGTAGTTGACGTCGGCCAGCAGCGTCACGAGGCCGAAACCTCCACCTCGGGCTCGGTGAGCGCGTTGGCCGACTCCGAAGCGATTCCGGTGGCCACGAACGCCGTGCCCTTCGGGACCCCGGTGCGTACCGCCGCGCGGCCGCTCAGGCGGGTTCCGTTCTGGGCGATCTGCACCGGCTCACCATGCCGAATCCCCAACCGCTTTGCGTCCTCGGGCGACAGCTCCACCTGCTGCTCGGCCACGGTGTACTGGAGCGCCGGGGAGATGTCGACCTCGGGTGAAGCCCAGATCGACCGGTACGTGCCCAGACGCAATGAACCGTTCTGGCTCCGTCTGCCGGTCGAGCGGCTTGGGGCACGCTCGACCGGGGGGGGTACCGCCCCGGCCGGCATCGCCGAGGCCTGGTCCCGCTCCACCCATCGCACACCGGTGCCGCCGATCTCGTCAAGAGTCAATCCCTCGTAGAACGGGACGGCCTGGGTGAGCTGCCGGAACGCCATCGCGCTGGTCAGGACGCCCAGATCGAGGCCGCAGCGGCGGGCCACCTCGGCGAGCACCGACCAGCCGGCGCGAACCTCACCCGGATGGGCGATCGCCGCGCGCAGACGCTGGACCCGGCCGTCCGGGTGCACGACCGTGCCCTCCTTCTCGGCGTAGGACTCGGCGGGGAAGATCACGTCTGCGTGCTCGACCAGGCCCTCGGTGAGCACCGAAGCATGCGCGACGACCAGGCCGGCGTGGTGCATGGCGGCCTCCCAGGCGGCCCGGTCGGGCAGGTCGCGCACCGGGTCGGTCTGGAGCAGGTACAGGGCGTGGATCTGGCCGTCGGCCGTGGCGGAGGCGATCTCGGCGGCGGTCCGGCCGGTCGTGGCGGGGTCGGCGTACCCGGGACCGGCGTTGGGGAGGGCGCCGGCCTCCCGGATGCCGCGCCCGTTGGCGCCCCGGGGAATCTCGAGGAGGCCGGCGCCCTCCCGTCCGGCCAGCCCCAGCCGCCCGGCGATCCGCGCCAGCGCTCCCAGCGCCTCGCCGTCCAGGCCCTCGCCCCACAGGATCACCACGTCCTCGCCGCCGTCGGCCAGCTGCCGGGCGATCGCGGCCAGCGGATCGTCGGCGGAGGACTCGCTGGAGGCGTGCCCGAAAGCCGCCTCCAGCGCAGACAGGAACTCGGCCGCGCCGCCCGGCGCGATGCGGTGGGAGATCGCTGCGTTGGGGTCCAGCGTGCTCGGTCGCTCGGTCGCCACGATCAGCTTGACCCCGTGGCGGCGCACGCCCTTGCGGATCCGCAGGTCCAGGATCGGGGCGTCGTCCAGCGGCTCGGTCCCCAGCACGAGCACGGTGTGGGCGAACTCGAGGTCGGGCACCGTGGCCTGGAGGTCCGGGGCGGCCAGCGCCCGGGCCAGCTCCGCGTCGACGGGGGCGGTCGAGCGGGAGTCGATGTCGTGCGAGTCGAGGCCCTCGCGCAGCAGCCGCTGGAGCAGGAAGGCCTCCTCGTTGGTGGCCTGGCCGCCGACCAGCGCCGCCACGTGGCCCTTGTGGCGGGCCAGGCCGGACGCCGTCTCCAGAGCGCGCTCCCAGGAGACCGGACGCAGGCGCCCGCCGTCGCGGACCAGCGGCTGGACGATCCGGTCATCCACGTGGATCGCCTGGTAGGCGAAGCGGCCCTTGTCGCACAGCCAGCCGTCGTCGACCCCCTCGTGGCCCGGGTCGCGCGCGAGCACGCGCATGACCTTCTCATCGCGCACGGTGAACTCGACGTTGCACTGCGACGGGCAGAGCAGGCAGATGCCGCCTGCGCCCTCGATGTCCCAGGGCCGGGCGCGGAAGCGGTAGGGCTGGCTGGTCAGCGCCCCGACCGGGCAGAGCTCGATGATGTTTCCGGAGAACGGGGCGACATACGGATGGCCGTCGTGCGTGCCCACGAACGTGTGGGCGCCGCGCTCGGCGAAGATCAGCTGCCAGTCCTCGGCGATCTCCTGGGAGAAGCGCACGCAGCGATAGCAGAGGATGCAGCGCTCGCGGTCGATGGCGATCAGCGGCGACAGGGCCAGGGGCTTGACGAAGTGGCGCTTGGGCTCGACCACGCGTGAGCGCCCCAGTCCCCACCCGAAGGTGATGTCCTGCAGCGGGCACTCGCCGCCCTTGTCACACACGGGGCAGTCCAGCGGGTGGTTGACCAGCAGGAACTCCACCACCGCGTTCTGGGCGGCCCTGACCCGCTCGGACTGGGTGTGGACGACCATCCCGTCCCGGACCGGAGTCGAGCAGGAGGTCTGGAGCTTGGGAATCCCCTCGATCTCCACCAGGCACATGCGGCAGGCGCCCACCGGGTTGCCCAGCTTGGGCTCGTAACAGAAGTACGGGATCTCCACGTCACCGAACTTGGCGGCGTCGACGAGCATCTCGCCCTCCACGGCCTCGATTTCTCTGCCGTCGATCGTCAGCTGTATGAGCTTCTGCTCTGGGCGGGGCATGGCGTTGGGGGCCGGTTGGTGGGTCCGGTTCAGAGGACGGGGTCGGTGACGCCGACGGGGATCGCGTCGTCGAGGTCGCCGGCGCCGGAGCGCTCACGGGCCGCCTCGATCTCCGCCTGGAGCTCGTCGCGGAACTTCTCCACCATCGAGCCGATCGGCATGGCCATCGCGTCGCCCAAAACGCACAGGCAGTTGCCGATGATCTGGGTCTGCACCGAGGCCATGATGTCGAGGTCCATCGGGGTGGCCTCGCCTCCCTCGATCCGGTCGATCATCTTGACCGTCCAGTTCGTGCCCTCGCGGCACGGGACGCACTTGCCGCACGACTCGTGGGCGTAGAACTTGGCCACCTTGCGCATCACCTCGAGCACGCTGTGCGTGTCGTCCACGACGATGATCGCCCCGGAGCCGAGCATCGTGCCGGCCTTGGCCATCGTGTCGAAGTCGTAGGGCAGGTCGAGATCCGCGTCTGAGCCGGTCAGCACGGGCGAGGACGAGCCGCCGGGGAACCACAGCTTCACCTTCCTGCCGTCCTTGGGGCCGCCGGCCAGGCCAAAGATGAGCTCGCGGCTCGGCGTGCCCAGCACGACCTCGTAGTTGCCGGGCTTTTGCACGTCACCGGATACCGACACGAGCTTGGTCCCGGTCGAGGTCTCGGTGCCGATCTCGGCGTACTGCTTGCCGCCCATACCGATGATCGTCGGGACGGTCGACAAAGTCTCCACGTTGTTGATCAGCGTCGGGCCGTCGTACAGACCCTGAATGGCCGGGAACGGCGGCTTCAACCGCGGGTTGCCGCGCTTGCCCTCGAGCGAGTCGAGCAGCGCCGTCTCCTCGCCGCAGATATACGCGGCGGCACCGCGGTGCAGCACCAGGCTGAGGTTGTGCCCGGAGCCGAGGATGTCCTCGCCCAGGTAGCCGGCCTCGTAGGCCTCGCCGATCGCCGCCTCCAGGATGTCGCCCTGGAGCTGGTACTCGCCGCGGATGTAGATGAAGGCGGTGTCGATGTCCGCCCCGTAGCAGCTGATGACGATCCCCTCGATCAGCATGTGCGGGGACTTCTGCATGAGCTCGCGATCCTTGAACGTCCCGGGCTCGGACTCGTCCGCGTTGCAAGTCAGATACTTGGGCATGTCGCCCTTGGGCAGGAAGCCGGCCTTCTGGCCCATCCGGAAGCCGGCCCCACCGCGCCCGCGCAGGCCGGAGTCGGAGATCTCCTGAAGGACGGCCTCGCGGGGCATCTGCAAGGCCTTCCTGAGGTTCTCGTAGCCGCCCCGGCGCTCGTACACCTCCAGCGTGTGGAGGCCAGGCTCGTCGATGTTCTTGAACAGGAGAAGTTCGGTCATCATGCGTTGGGGTCAGCGCAGCGGCGGTACCGTAGCTGCTTGTCCGGGAGCACCGGGCGCTCGGCGCGGAGGTCCGCCACGATCTGCCTGGCGTCTTCGCGTGTGAGCGGTCCCACGTACTCGCCGTTGACCGACGCCATCGGGCCGATGTCGCACGCGCCCAGGCATTCGAACGAGCACACGTTGAGATCGGCGCCGGGGTCCAGGCGGGCCAGCTCCAGGAACGTCTCGTGCAGCTCGTCAGCGCCCAGCAGGGAGCAGCTGATGTTGGTGCAAACGAACACGTCGTGCTTGGGCTTGGGCGCGAGCGCGAACATGTCGTAGAAGCTGGCCACGCTGGTCAGGTAGGCCGGGGTGAGGTCCATCACGCTGGCCACCTGGGTGATCGCTTCGGGCGAGCACCAGCCGTGGTGCTGCTGGGCAGCGTGCAGGGCCGGGATGGCGGCCGAGCGGCGGTCCGGGTACTTGGCCATCGCCGCCTCTATCTCGCGCCGGAGCTGATCGGGGACCTCGGTCAGCGCCGGATCCGGGATCGTGGCCGGCGGCTTGGTCAGGTCGACGGCTTCGTCCCACCCGGGAACGCGGGAGCCATGCCCGAAGCGCGGCACCTTGGGGTGCGGGTCGATGCCGACCACCCGGCTGCTCGCGCCCTCGGACACCGCCCAGTGCGCGTCGGTCACCGGTCCACTCCGCCCAGCACCGGGTCGACCATGGCCAGCGTGGCGATCAGGTCGGCGATGTAGGAGTCCTTGACCATCGGGGCGGTGGCCTGCAGGTTGACGAAGCTGGGGTCGCGCATGTGCACGCGCGCCGGTTTGGCCGACCCGTCGGCCCGCACGAAGCAGCCGTACTCACCGCGCGGCCCCTCGATCGGGTAGTAGCACTCGCCCGGGGGCACGCGGAAGCCCTCGGTGACCAGCTTGAAGTGGTGGATCAGCGCCTCCATGCTGGTGGCCAGCTCGTGGCGCGGGGGCAGCGCGACCTTCCGGTCGGTGGTGATATGCGGTCCCTCGGGCAGCCCGTCCAGGGCCTGCCGGATGATCTTCACCGACTCGTAGAGCTCGGCGTGGCGCACGCGGAAGCGGTCGTAGTTGTCGCCGTGGCTCCCGACCGGGATCTTGAACTCGAAGTGGTCGTAGCTGGAGTACGGCTGGGCCTTGCGCAGGTCCCACGGGTTGCCGGCGGCCCGGAGCAGCGGCCCGGTCACGCCGAGGCCGAGCAGGGTCGGCTCGTCCAGCGGGCACACGCCGCGCAGGCGGGAGAGGAGGATCTCGTTCTTCTCCAGCAGATCGGCGTACTGGTCGGCCCGCGTGGGCATCTCGTCCAGGAACTTGCTCAGGCGAGCGCCGAAGCCAGCCGGGATGTCCTCCATCACGCCGCCCACCTGGATGTACCGGGTGTGCATGCGGGCGCCGGAGGACATCTCGAACAGGTCGAGGATCGTCTCGCGCTCCCGGAAGCAGTACCAGAACATCGACATCGCGCCCAGGTCGAGCGCGGAGGTGCCGAGCCACACCAGGTGGGACATGATGCGGTTGAGCTCCAGGTGGATCACCCGCAGATACTGGGCGCGGGGCGGGACCTCCACGCCGAGCAGCGTCTCCACGGCACCGCAAAAGGCCATCGCGTTGAAGTAGTAGGCCAGGTAGTCCATCCGCTCGATCACGGGGATGACCTTCCAGTAGCTCTTGTCCTCGCAGGTCTTCTCGATCCCGGTGTGCACGTAGCCGATCACCGGACGGATGTCGCGCACGACCTCGCCCTCCAGCGTGGCGATCAACCGCAGCACGCCGTGGGTGGCGGGATGGTGGGGGCCGATGTTCAGGGTGAGCAGCTCATGGTGCTCGGCCTCGCCGGCCGGCTCGGCCGACATCGTGATCGACTCTTCGCGGCGGCGGTAATCGCTGGAGGTCGTCATTGCCACTTCCCGTAGGACTGCTCTTCGTTGAAGGTGAACAGCACCGGCTCGCCGCCGACCGGGAAGTCCCGGCGCTGGGGAAAGCCCTCGTAGTCCTCCGGCATCAGGATGCGGCGCAGGTCGGGGTGGCCGTCGAACACCACGCCGAACATGTCGTAGGTCTCCCGCTCGGGGAAATCCGCGCCGGGCCACAGCTCCACCACCGAGGGGACGTGGGCGTTGTCGACGAGGACGCGCGCCTTGACGGAGATCCGGTCGACCTCCTTCATGTCCAGCAGCTCGTACAGAACGCCCAGGCGCGGTTCCTCCGGGTAGTAGTCGACCCCATGCAGGCTGGCCAGGAAGCTGTAGCCCTTTGCCCTCAGGAAGCTCAGCACCTGCTTGTTCTGCGCCGGATCGATCCGCAGCTCGGCCCGTCCGCGGTGGAAGGAGGTGTCGATGACCGAGTCTGGGTGAGCGTCGCGGAGCTCTTGCGCGATCAGCTCGAGGCCGGTCGCGTCAGGCACCTGCCGTGTCTCCGTGCTTGAACACGCTGATGTCGGCGGTGTCCAGATCGGTCTGCACGTCGTCCGGGTGGCGGCCGGTCGGGCTGAGGATCTCCTCGGTGCCCACGGCGTCGTAGCGCTCGCGCCAGCCGGCCTTCTCATTGTTCTGGACCTTCTCGCGCAGGCGGAGGATCCCGTGGGCAAGAGCCTCGGGGCGTGGCGGGCAGCCAGGGACGTGCACGTCGATTGGCATGAACTTGTCGCTGGGCACCAGCGCGTAGTTGTTGAACACGCCGGTCGAGGAGCAGCAGGCGCCCATCGAGATCGCGTACTTGGGCTCCAGCATCTGGTCCCAGATGCGCCGGATGACGGGGGCCATCTTGATGCTGACGCGACCGGACAGGAGGATCAGGTCCGACTGGCGCGGTGAGGCGCGGAACGCCTCGAAGCCGAAGCGGGCGATGTCAACCCGCATGCCCACGATCGACATCATCTCGATCGCGCAGCAGGCCAGGCCGAACGTCAGCGGGAAGAACGAGTTGCCCCGGGCCCAGGAGACGGCCTTGTCCACCGTGGTGGTGAGAACGCCCTGCTCCACGTAGCGCTCCAGGGCCTCGCCCTCGAGATCACCGCGCAGCATGTCGCGGGCCAGCAGCTGCCGGGCCCGGAAGTCCTGGCCGGCGTGTGCGGCCGCGACGTCGGCTTCGGAGGCGGGAATGTCGGTCAGGGCCGAGGACGTGGCCAGGACCTCGCGCTTTATTTCCATTCCAGAGCCCCCCGGCGCCACACGTACACGAAGGCGATCATCAGGAGGACCACGAAGGTGATGGTCTCCCCGAGCGCGAAGCCCCCGAACGCCCGCAGCTGGACGGCGATCGGGTACAAGAAGATGACCTCGATGTCGAACAGGATGAACAGCATCGCGATCAGGTAGAAGCTGATCCCGAAGCGGAAGCCGCGCTGGATCTCCGACGGCAGCCCACACTCGTACGGACTGCTGCGGTTGCGGTTGGGGCGGGTGCGCACCCCGGTGATCAGGTTCAGTACGGAGAAGAGGGTGCCGACCAGGCCACCCAAGACCATGAACACGATCGCCGGCAGGTAATCCCTGAGCACAGTCGCGTTATAGCACTGTGGCCCCTCCGGGGTCGGCCTTGTAACAACGTGTTACTTGTGGCATTTGAGGCAATGTCCACCGGGGTTTTCGGCCAGCGCGCCTGGCCTTCGGGGGAGGGATATCGTCCGGCGGGGCGTGAAGGAAGTTCACCTTGTCGTCGGCGTGGCATCCCTGGTCCTCACCGGGGCCGCGGCGCTGTGGGGCGGCTGGTGCTGGTGGCGCTGGCAGCCAGGCGGTTGGTTCTGGCGGCTGCTGCGCGCCGCTCAGGCCACGGTGGTTCTAGAGGCAGTGCTCGGCGGAGTGCTGCTCCTCCTGCACAAAAAGGCGGTCAGCCTCCACTACATCTACGGCGTGCTGCCGATCCTCGTCTCGTTCATCGGCGAGCAGCTGAGGATCTCCTCGGCGCAGATGATCATGGACGCTCGCGGGTTCGAGTCATCCGCCGAGGTGGGTCAGCTGCCGGTGGCCGAGCAGCAGCAGCTGGTCCGCTCGATCGTCCGGCGCGAGCTCGGGGTGATGGCGCTGGCCGCATTTGTCATGTTCGTGCTGCTCGGCCGGGCGGCGATGGTGGTGCACTGAGCTCGGGCTAACCGGGCGGAAGCTGGTGGTAGCGGCCCTCGAACCACAGCAGCGGCTCGCCTTCGCCCAGACCCATGTCCACCACCTCGCCGATCGCGATCGTGTGGTCTCCGCCGGGCAGCAGCTCCCGGACGTCGCACACGGCCCAGGCGATCGTCCCGTTGATGACCGGCATCCCCGCCACCAGACGGTGCTCCACCTGCTGGAGCTTTTGGTGCTCCGGCGCCTTGGAGGCGAAAAGGCCGGCGACCGTCCGCTGGTCGGCGGCGAGGACGTTCACAGCAAATCTCCCGGTCTCCTTGACGACCGGCAGCGTGCGAGCGCTGTTGGCCAGGCAGACCAGGACCAGCAGCGGCTCGAGCGAGAGCGAGCACAGGGCGTTGGCGGTCATCCCGCCCGCTCCGCCAGACCCGGTCGAGGTGATCACGGCCACGCCCGTGGCGAACCGCCCGAACACCTCCCGGAACAGCTCGGGCCGGGGCGTTTCCCGCGATCCGGGCTTCGGACTGGCCATCGGTCCCGGGTTATACCGGGACAAGCCCCGAGTCATCACGGGACCGGCCCCGGCGCCGGCCCCTTGGTTGCCGCCGTTGGAGGACGCTCGCGAGACCAGGTGGGCGAACGTCACGTTGGCCGGCGCCGGGGATGGGGGAATGTTCTGCGCCGGCTGGCCGGCTCCTGCCCCGACTGGAGCGCCAGGGCCATGGGGGGCCCGATCCGGACTCACTTCCGTATGATCCGGCCCGCATGAACCGGCCGTTCAAGGTGATCCTCCTGACCGTGACCGCCGTTACGCTGGCGCTGGCCACGGCGGCGTGCGGGACGCAGCGAATCAGCGTCCCCAAGTCCGACCCGAACTTCGCCTCGGACAACGTGGGGGCGCACCTGTTCGCCCAGCGCTGCGCCGGCTGCCACACCCTGTCCTACGCGGGAACACACGGGTCGGCCGCCAACCCGCGGACGGCGCAGGCCATCAACGGCCCGAACTTCAACGTACGTTGCGAGCGGCCGGCGATCCGGGTTCTGTACGCGATCGAGAACGGCGGGTTCTCCGGCGCCTACATGCCTCAGAACGTGTTCGTGGGCCAGCAGGCTCGGGAGGTGGCGGAGTTCGTGGCCCGGTTCGCCGGGCGTGAGGCTCCCGTTGAGCCGAACACCACCGGGTGCACCCAGGAGCCGATTGGCTCGCTCCCGGCGCTCACCGCCAGCACGGGCGGCGCCAGTTCCACCGGCACCCAAACTTCGACGACTTCCACGACGACCAGCTCGGGCGGCAGCAAGACGAGCGGCAAGAGCTCCAAGAAGTCCAAGAAAAAGAAGTAATCCGGGCAGCGGAGGGCGGCGTTGCTCGACATCAGACGGATCAGGTCTGACACCGATGCCGTCCGGCAGGCGCTGGCCCGGCGCGGGGCGAGCGAGGCCCAACGGGTCGATCAGCTGCTGGCCCTGGATGAGCGCTGGCGATCGCTCACGACGGAGCTCGAGGAGCTACGGGCCGAGCAGAACCGCGCCAGCAAGAACCGGCGGGGAGCGCCCACCCCGGAGGAGCGCGAACAGCTGGCCGCCCTGTCGGCGCGCGGGAGGCAGTTGAGCGAGGAGGCCACGCAGGTGGGCGGTGAACGCGACCGCCTCCTCGCCTCGCTGGGCAACCTGCCCGCCGACGACGCACCCGATGAGGACACGGTGGTGCGCGAGGTGGGGGAGGCCGGCGCTTCCGGACGGGATCACCTGGAGCTGGCCGGGTCGATGATCGACATGCAGCACGCAGCCCAGCTCTCTGGCTCGCGGTTCGCCTATCTGCGGGGCGATCTGGTGCTGCTCGAGCTGGCGCTCGTCCGCTACGCGATAGAGAAATTGCGCGACCAGGGGTTCGAGCCCGTCAGCCCCCCGGTGCTCGTGCGCGAACACGCTCTGTACGGGACGGGCTTCCTGCCCGACACGGAGCAGCAGATCTACCACCTGCCGCAGGACGACCTGTACCTGGTGGGGACCTCCGAGGTCGCGCTGGCCTCGCTGCACCGGGACGAGATCCTGGATGAGGAAGACCTGCCGCGCCGGTACGCCGGCTTCTCCAGCTGCTTCCGGCGCGAGGCCGGAGCGGCCGGGCGGGACACCCGGGGCATCTTCCGGGTCCACCAGTTCGACAAGGTGGAGATGTTCGCGTTCGTTGAGCCGTCGCAGTCCGAGGCCGAACACGAGCGGATCCTGGCCATCGAGGAGTCGATCTGCCAGGAGTTGGGAATCCCCTACCGGGTGGTCAACATCGCGGTCGGCGACTTGGGTGCGTCAGCGGTCAAGAAATACGACATCGAGGCCTGGCTCCCCGGCCAGGAACGCTTCCGCGAGCTCACCTCCTGCTCCAACACGACGGACTATCAGGCTCGGCGACTGGACATTCGCTACAGGCCCAAGGAGGGACGTGTCACGCAGGTGCACACGCTCAACGGAACGGCGGTGACCAGTTCGCGGACGATCATCGCGTTGCTGGAGAATGGCCAGCAGGAGGACGGAGGCGTGGCGATCCCGAGTGTCCTGGCCTCCTACGGCGCACCGCAGGAGATCCGCGCCACCTAGTTGGGGCGGACTACGCCTCGGGCCGGCTCAGGTCAGCGACCTGATGGGGCGCGATCCGCAGCAGCAGCTGCCGGCCCGCCCGTTGTTGCTCGCGCTGGCGATCCGTGAGGCTCCTCAGCGCGGCCGGCTCGACCGTGTCGAGGTTGGTTGCGTCAAGCAGCGCGGTGTCGGGCAACCCGGTCAACAGGCCGGACTCCAGGAGGCGAGCTGACTCGCCGTCGAGCCGGCCGAACAGCTTCAGTTCCAACTCGCCGTCGTGCCCATGCAGCTCCACCAGGAGACCCCCGAGCACCGCGATGTCCAGCGACTCGGTCTTTGTGTGCGTGGGACGAGTGGCCGGGTAAGCCGACCGGAGCACGTCGTCCGTGGATGCCTCGCGCTTCATGGTGACGGGGAGAGGTGGTTCGCCGGATGGGCGAGAACCGAACTGACTGCGTAGATGCTTACCCGTAGCGTCATCGTGTAACCCCCGGAGGTGGGCGGCGCCCGATCCGGCGCCAGATTTCTGCCGCTGCGGCTTTCGCCACATGCAGGCAGATTCCTGGCCAGGCTGTCCGTCGGAGGTCACTATCTACACCGCGGCGCGGACGGCTCAGCTGGCGCTGGTCGTCGTTCCGCGCGCCGACGATGCCGGGCCGGTCGTCGTGCCGGGGCCTGAGGAGGAGGTGCTTGTGCCGGAGGGAGTGGTCGATTGACCCGGGGACGGGTTAGCTCCGACCGGTGCGCCACCGTCCGGCTGCGTTGCGGTTCCGCCGGTACCTGCCGAACTCTGGTTGGCGCCCTTCGAGTCTGGTCCGGCCGGCTTTCCGACGGGCTTGGCTGCGAGCTTTCCACCCGGCCCGTCCTTGCCGTCGTGCGCACGAGCGGGAGATTTCGCGTGACCCTTGACGTGGTGCGCGTGCCGGGGAGCCGAGGTGCCGGCGGTGCTCGAGGCGGAGACCAGCGTGTTGTGGCGGGTTCGGCCAGCAGCTCGGTGACGCCTGGTCCGGGTGGTCTTGGCGGCCGCGGGGCGCCCCGAGCGTTCGGAACTGGTGGAGGCGGAGGCCACGGTGAAGGCGCAAACGGCCGCCAGTAGCACCGCGGAGACGAGGGCGATTGGGAAGGTCAGGCGCCGGTGTGGGGCCCGGCTCTGGCGCTGCGCCCGGTGGCTGGGCCTCCACTCAGGTTCGGCGGCCGGGCGGCCGGGCTCAGCCTGTTCGAGCTTGGAAGACAGCGTCCCGGCGCTGATCTGACCGTCCATGAACTGCTCCAGGGCTCGCCTCTGGGTTTGGCTCAGGCTGGCCGGCAGACGGCGGCGGGCTGGTGCGACGGTTCCAGATGGCGATGTGCCCACGGCGTAGAACTACCCAGTTGACCACGGGTGAACACGCCGACGCTCTCGAAGCGGACTTCCGGACGACGGAGGGGCAGATCAGCGGAGAGGGGGGGATTCGAACCCCCGAACGAGGTTGACCCCCGTTACGCGATTTCCAGTCGCGCCCGTTCAACCACTCCGGCACCTCTCCGGGACGCGCCGCCAAGCCTAGCGAGCGCCGCCTGGCTTGGAACTGCGCCAGTGCGGCATTCCGAGCACGATCAGGCGCAGCTGCTTCTCGGCGACGCGGCGGATCTCCTCCTGGGCCTCCAGATCGTCGGCCGGGCAATCGAGGATCGACTCGACGGTGGAGATCATCGCGCTCACCAGCAGCGCCGCCACCATCTGCAGGTCCTCGGCGCTCCACACGGCCAGGACCGGGAACCGGGTCAGGTCGGTGGCCAGCTCGCTGGTCAGCAGCCGGATCTCCGCCCGGATCGCCTGGCGCAGGATCGGGTTGCCGGTGGAGCGGGCCCGGGCGATGAACGCGAAGTGCTGGCGATGATCGCGAACGTAATTCGTGATCGGTCCCACCGACGCCTGGATCACCTGCTCAGGTGGGGCCTCGCCGGCGCGAGCCTGGCGGAGCATCGTCCGCAGGCTCCGGAAGGACTCATCCACCAGCGCGAGCCCGAGCTCGTTCATGCTGGCGAAGTGCCGGTAGAAGGCGGTCGGCACGACCCCCGCCGCCCGGGTGAGCCCGCGCAGGCTGAGCGTGTCGAAGCTGTCGCCGGACTCCATTCGGAGCAGCGCCGCCTCCAGCAGTGCCTGGCGGGTGGCTCGCCGGCGCTCGGCCTGCGTGCGCGAGCCGCCCGAGCCTGCCCCCCGTTTCGAGGCGCGCGTGGTCACCGGAGCATCATCTTCGCCACGCTACCCGTCAAGGGCCGTACCGGATCAGCTAGAACGGCCGCTCGGACGGGTCCAGCTTCGGCGCCTCCGAGGCGACCGTCTGCATCACCCCGAGGAAGCGGAACACGTCTGGGTAGATCAGCGCCTTGCCGCTGTTGACCAGGCCGACGGACACGCCCCGCTCCGGGTCGGTCCAGCCCATGATGTTGATCAGCCCCAGGTGCCCGAACGCGGAGTCGGTATCCAGCCCGAACGGGCTGATCACCTTGGCGCCCAGCATCAGGCCGTAGCCGAAGCGGGTGGGAAAGCCCAGGGTCAGGTCGATCTCCAGGTGGGACTGCTCGCTCAGAGCGCGACGCAGGGTCTCGGGCTGCATGACCCTCACCCCGTCCAGTTCGCCGCCGCACCGGAAGATCTCAAAGAACCGGCTCAGCTCGTTGGCCGTCGTGACGATGCTGGCCGAGGGAATCACGGAGGTCAGGAAGCGCGGCTCGTTCGACAGCTCTACCACCTCCTCGATCGACTGCGACAGCGCCCGCTTGACCAGGTTGGAGACGGGCGGCAGGAGCCTGGGACCGGTCACATAGCTCAGGCCCACCTTGTCGACGTCCTCGGGCTCCACCCCGTAGTTGCCCCAGCGGAAGTTCAGCGGCTCCAGGATCTCGTCGGCCAGGACCCGGCGGATCGACTTCCCTGTTACCCGCTCGACGATCTCACCGAGGATCACGCCTCCCGAGACCGCGTGATAGGCCAGCAGCGTTCCGGGCTTGACGAACGGCTTGGCGTCCGCGATCGCCTCTATCACCAGCTCCCGGTCGTTGAAGCTCTCCAGATCGAGCAGTTGCGGCGGCAGGCTCGGGACCGCCGCCCGGTGGGACAGGACATGGCCGATCGTCGTCTCTCCCTTGCCGTGCCGCCCGTATTCCGGGATGTAGTCGGTGACGCGGTCGGCGATGTCCAGGAGTCCTCTGTCCTGGAGCGTGTGGACGACCAGCGCGGTGATCCCTTTCGAGGTGGAGAACACGCAGAACGGTGTGTCCGGACTCACGAGCTCCTTCGGGGTGTCCGGGCCGTCCTTGGGTCCGTTGCCCCGGGCGTGGCCGATCGCCCGGTCGATCACCACGTGACCGTTGCGCCGCACGCACAGCTGGAGCGCCGGGTGCACGCCGGTCTGATAGAGCGCACGCGCCGCCGCCCACATCCGCCCGACCTGCCGTCCCGTGAGGCCGGCCTCCTCCGGCGCCGCCTCCTCGCCCGCGGTGGTGATCGGCTTGAGATTGCTGGGTACGTGGATCCGCCCGAGCGGGTCGGGCACGAACGGCAGGCGCGGAATCCTTGGCATTGGCCGCGCGGAGATTACGGGGCTGGTGCTGCTGCTGGCTTGTGGCTCAGCAGCAGCACCGGGATCAGGCGACCGGCGCCCCGAACACGGCGCTCAGCGTCTGCCCGGCCAGCTCCAGCATTTCGAGGTCGTGCACGAACGGCATGGAGAGCGTCATCCCCTCCGCGCCCGCGTCGGCCAGTGCCTGGGCCCGTTCGCCCACGGTGTCCGGATCGCCGGCGATGGCCCCCTTGACCCGCTCCTCCGGCACGCCGAGCTCACGCAGGCGCTGCAGCTGGGCCTCAGCCTCCTCGTGGGTGGGGGCGATCGCGACAATCCCCATGCCCGTCTTGGTGATCTCCGAGGGGTCGCGCTCGAGTCTCTCGCAGTGTCCCTCCAGGACCCCGACCAGGTGCTTGAACTGTTCCGGGCCCCCGAACATGTTGCACCCATCGGCGTACTGGGCGACCATCCGCAACGTCTTGCGCTCACCGGACCCACCGATGAGGATCGGAATGTCCCCACGGATCGGCTTCGGGTTGTTGTAGGCGCCGTCGGCTTTGAAGTACTTGCCCTGGAACGTGGTGCGCTCCTGGGTGAACATCGAACGGACGATCTGCAGATGCTCCTCGAGCATCTCGAAGCGGTACTTCAGCTCCGGGAACTCGAACCCGTACGCGTTGTGTTCGCCTTCGAACCAGGCGGCGCCGATTCCGTGCCATGCCCGGCCGCCGGAGATGACGTCGATCGTGGTGGTGATCTTCGCGTGCTTGGCTGGGTTGTGGTAGGTCACGCCACCGACCAGCAGGCCGAGGGTGACCGTGTTCGTGCGCGCGGCCAACCCGGCCAGCATCGTGGAGCCTTCGAACATCCAGTTCTCCTGGGGACCCACTCCGGGGATCTGGTGGAGGTGATCCATCAGCGAGATCGAGCTGAAGCCTGACCGCTCGGCTGTGGTGGCGATCTCGACAAGCTTGTCGAACGCCTCGTCCGGGCCCACGCCGGGGTAATTGAAGTTGGGGATGTGGAGGTCTAGAGATATTGGGAGTCGCATACCTCTCAACGTACCCCTTCCCAACCCGCGGCGGTCCCTCGAGGGCATGTGAGAATCCTCGGTCGTGGCCACCCAACGGATCGCCATCGTCGGGGCGGGGATCGTGGGGCTGGCGATCGCCCGGCGGCTGCGCGAGCTCGAGCCCGACGCTGAGCTGACCGTGCTGGAGAAGGAGGGGGACGTGGCTCAGCATCAGACCGGCCACAACAGTGGCGTCGTCCACGCGGGCGTCTACTACGCGCCTGGCTCGCTGAAGGCCACGCTGTGCCGGCGGGGCATGTCGCTCCTCAAGGATTACTGCGCGCAGAGGGACATCGAATACCGGGAGTGCGGCAAGCTGATCGTCGCCCGGGACGAGTCCGAGCTGGGTCGCCTGGGTGAAATCGAGAACCGCGCGAGAGCCAACGGTGTCCCGGGGCTGCGGCGTCTGGCGCCGGCGGAGATGGTGGCCGTGGAACCGCATGTCACCGGCGTGTCCTCGCTCCACTCGCCGCACACGGCGATCGTCGACTTCCGAGCCGTGGCGCGGGCGCTGGCCGGCGAGCTGACCGAAACAGGTGGCGGGCTTCGCCTCCGTTTCGAGGTGACGGCGATCCAGCAGTTCGGCCGTGAGGTGCGGCTGCGCAGCTCGACCGGGGCGGAGTTGGCGGTGGATCGTCTGATCGTGTGCGCCGGCCTGCAGTCGGACCGGGTCGCCAGACTGGCCGGCGACAGCCCCGAGCCGTGCATCGTCCCGTTCCGCGGCGAGTACTACCGGCTGGTCCCGGAGCGGCGTGACCTCGTTCGGGGGCTGATCTATCCGGTCCCGGATCCTGCCTATCCGTTCCTGGGGATCCACTTCACCCGCCGAACCGACGGTGAGGTCGAAATCGGCCCCAACGCGGTTCTGGCGCTGGCGCGGGAGGGCTACCGACGAAGTGACCTCGCGATCCGGGACGTCTGGGAGACGCTCATCTGCGAGGGGTTCCGGCGCCTGGCACGAGCGCACTGGCGGATGGGTCTCAGACAGCTGCGCAGCTCTCTGTCGCGGCGCTGCTTCGTTGCCGAAGCCCAGCGTTTCATCAGTTCGCTTGAGGCGCGAGACGTGGTACGAGCTCGGGCCGGCGTGCGAGCCCAAGCCGTCGCTCCGGATGGCTCGCTGCTCGACGATTTTCACATCAGCGACCGCGGCAATCTCGTGTTCGTTCGAAACGCTCCGTCGCCGGCCGCGACCTCGTCTCTGGCCATCGCCGAGTACGTGGTGGAGCGACTTCGTCGCCGTGACTGCTGACGAAGCCCGTGAGCTGCTCGCGTGCGCCCGGGTGGCGCGGCTGGCCACGGTGGGCGAGGACGGGCGCCCACACCTCGTGCCGATCACGTTTGCCCTGGTGGAGCGCGACACGCTGGTCACGGCCGTGGACCACAAGCCGAAGCGCACGCGTGATCTCCGCCGGTTGCGGAACATCGCCGCCAATCCCGCGGTCAGCGTGCTGGCCGACCACTACGAGGACGACTGGACGCGGCTGTGGTGGGTGCGGGCGGATGGAACCGCTCGGGTGCGGGAGGCGGCCGGCGAGGCGGACGCGATGGCCGCGCTCGTTGCTCGCTACCCCCAGTACACCGAGCACGCGCCCGACGGGCCGGTGATCCTGATCAGCGTGGAGCGCTGGACAGGTTGGGCCTCAGCCGCCGCAGCGGGCTGAGCCGTGGCGCACGGCCTGTTAGTTTGAACTTGGTGGCTGGTTCGATCGTCGTTCTCGGAGCCCGGAACCTCGGCGGCGCGATCGCCGAGCATTTCCTCAACCTGGGCTGGAAGGCGGCCGCGGTGGCGCGGTCTCCAGAGAGCCTCGAGCGGGTGCGCGAGCTGGGTGCACTGGGACTGCAGGCCAATGCGGCGGAGCCTCACGAGCTGCGCGCGGCGCTGGAGAACGCGGCCGGGGAGCTGGGTGGGCTGGACGCCGTCGTCAACGCGGTCAGCGCATCCAGGGCAAGCGGTGGACCGTTCGGCGGCGGCCCGCTGGCCGACGCCGACCTGGCGGCATTCCGGGGCTGGACCGTGGGCGTGGCTGAGCAGGCCTTCGTGTTCCTGTCGGAGGGCGCCCGGGCACTGCGGCTCAGCGTTGGCGGCGGCAGCCTGATCCAGATCACCGGCGGGTCCTCGCGGCGAGCCATGCCGGGCCGGGGGCTGTGGGCGGCGGGAGCCTTCGCCACCCGGGCGCTCGTCCAGGCAGCCGCGCTCGAGCTCCGGGAGGAGCACATCCACGCGGCGCTCCTGGCCGTTGACGCCACCATCGAATCGCCCAAGACGGCCGGTTTCACGTCCGGCCGGCCGCCCGAGTCGCTGGCCGACATGGACCAGATCGCCGGCGCGGTGCAGTTCCTGGTCGAGCAGGGCGCGCGGGCGTACACGCACGACCTGACCGTCACCCCGGCGGGGGAGAACTGGGTGCCGTAGCGGGTCGTCCCTCGAGCAGACGCAGCGTGGCCGCGTCCTCTTCACCGCCGAAGAACCTCCGGAGCACGTCTCCGAACACGGCCTCCCGCGGATCGGCGCGACCGAACAGGGTCATCGACGACCGCAGCTTCAGCGCATCGATCCCGCCCAGGATCTCCTCCGCCGAGCGATCCGTGACCGAGAGAAGCGCCTGAGACGATTCGAGCAGCCTCGGACCCAGGACCGGGTGCCCCAGGTAGGCTCGCGCCTCGTCGATCGACGCGATCGCGTACCGCTGCGCCATGGGGCTGCGCCCCAGACCGGCAACCTGGGGAAACACGAACCACATCCAGTGGCTCCGCTTCTGACCGCCGCGGAGCTCCTCCAGCGCGCGCCCATACGTGCCGCCGGTGTCCTGCGCTTCGACGAACCGCTCGAGTTCATGACCACCTCTCATCTCTGAGCGATTAGTTTCCGCACTGGGGCCGTCTAAAGCAGCAAAACCCCAAAGTTCCAGGAGGGCGCAGCAGATGAGCAGCATCACCGCCACCCGCATCCGCGAGCTCAGCCTCGTCGTGATCGGGTCCAAGGACCAGGATCGTTCGATCGAGTTCTACGAGTCGATCGGCCTGGAGAAGCGAACCGACATCCCATTCGGGGACAAGTACCGCTGGGTCGAGGTGTATCCGCCCGAGGGCACCGCGGGGATCGCCCTGGCGCCGCCCCGGCCGGGCACCGACGACGTCGAGGCCAGGGAGACCGGGATCACCCTGGTCAGCGACGACATCGACACGACGCACGCCGAGATGAAGTCTCGGGGGGTCGACGTCGACGCCGAGGTGGCCCGCATGGGCGGCCCCGTGCCGCCGATGTTCTGGTTCCGGGATCCCGACGGCCACACCCTGATGGTCGTCCAGAGCACCTGACCCCGTGTGAGCGACGGCGCCCGCCGTCACAGGCGGGCGCCTAATCGCTGCTGTCAGGACTGCTCAGGGGGCGAGCCGGCGGCGGAGCCAACGGGACTGAAGACCTCGGTCGACTGGACCGGCGCGCGCTCGCGCTCGATCTCGGACTGGGCCGCGGAGACGGCCGCCGCCTCCCGGCTGCCCAGCTCGTCCAGCCGGCGCTGCAGCGCGGCCGCTTCGACTTTCAGCGCGTCGGTGCGCTCGGCATCCCCCTGGTGAACTGCCTCGCCCAGCGGCTTCAGGCGCTGGCGCAGCTCTCGCTCCACCCGCACGCGCCGCCAGCGCAGGGACATCACCTCAGCCCCGGTCCGGCCCCACGTCCGACCGCTGGAGGCGAGGAACGCCGTCAGGTCTCGCAGGCGGACGAGCACGCCGGCCATCACCTGCGATGTGGGCGAGTCTGGCTGTCGCCGCAATCCCGTGGAGAACAGGACGGACAACGCGACGGCCACCGCCAGCAGCCCAACGCCGGGAATCCAGCCCACGGCCGCCCACAGGACCACGGCCAGCACGAACGCGGCCACGGTCAGTCCGGCCAGAAACGCCAGCGGGGTGACGCCGAGGGGCCGGCGCTCCATCCGGTGCAGGGAGGGAGCGGGCCGGCCGAAGACTTCTTTGGGCACCTCACGCTCCTCCGTGCGAGCCAGTTCGAGCGCCGGATCGACGGGAAGCTCCATGGTTTCGTCATGAATTGCCGGCTGGCCGCAATTGGGGCAGAACCTGGCCGTGGCCGGCAGGGCCTCAGAGCAGCGCGTGCAGGTTGCGGTGTTGTTGGTCGCAGACATGTCAGGAGGCTTACCCGATCCGGCGGCTCGATATCCGCGGCGCGGCAGCACCGACCGCGCTCTGGGGCGCGGGAGAGCCATCGGTCGGCAGGCGCAGCGTGAATCGCGAGCCTCCGTCCGGCGCCGGGTCGCACGTGGTCGTGCCGCCGTGAGCTTCGATCGTGCGGCGCACGATCGCCAGACCGAGGCCTGTGCCCCCACGGGGCCCGGCGGCGAGGCGGACGAACGGGTCGAAGATCCGCTCACGCTGATCGGCCGGGATCCCGGGGCCGTTGTCCGTCACCACCAGGGTTGATCCGTGCGGGGTGGCGGTGACCTCGATCACGACCGTGTCGGCCACGGCCAGGGCGTTGGCCAGGAGGTTGCGGATGGCGCGACCCAGGGCATCGCGGTCGGCGTTGGCTGGTACGCCGCCGCCTGCGATCAGCCGCAGGTGAGCGGACGGGTGCGCGGCTCGGGCGGCCGTCACCGCCTCGGATGCGATCTCGGCGAGGTCGACGAGCTGACGGTCTGGTTGTTCCCGAGCGTCGAGCCGCGCGAGGTTCAGCAGATCGTCGATCAGCCGGCCGAGGCGACCGCTGTCCCGCGCCAGGTCAGCCTCGATGGCATCCCGGGCCGGGCGCCCCGGCTGTTCGCGGAGCAGCCGTTCGGCGGTCGCCTGGAGCGCTGCCACCGGCGTGCGGAGCTCATGTGAGGCGTCGGCCAGGAACGTGCGCATCGCCGCCTCCGAGGCGCGGGCCTCCAGGGCGGCGCGATCGAGCAGCACGAGGACGCGCGCGAGCGCGGCCAGGAGAGCCAGCACGATGACACCGCCGATCGCCTCCGTGACTTCGAGACTGCGAACCTGACGGTTGATGCCGATGCGGCTCCCGGCCAGGGTCGCGAGCACCCTTCTCCCATCGACGGTGATCGCTACGCGGGCTGTCAACAGCTCTCGAGCCGCAAACTGAACGGTTCCCCCGGGGGCGGTTATCCCCGCCAGATCCACCGAGATCCCCTGGGCAGCGAGCGAGCCGATCACGGGCTTGAGCGCGGCGCTGGTCCCCGCCGCGCGGAGCGTGCTCGCGCCGGCTGTGAGCTCCTGGCGCAGGCGCTGCTCGAGCCCGTTCCGGTAGCGCACAGTCAGGAGGACGCTGAACGTGGCCAGAGCAACGACGACCCCGAGTATCGAGACGGCGATCAACCGCGAGTGGGAGTGGGGCTGATCACTCACGGCGAGAACCGGTACCCGATCCCGCGCACGGTGTGGATCAGGCGCGGGCCGTGGGCCTCGAGCTTGCGCCGCAGCGCGCTGATGTGGACCTCCACCAGATTGTGGTCGTACGCGTCATAACCCCAGACCTGGGTCAGCAGCTGGTCCTTGGACAGGGCCTGACCGCGGTGGCGAATGAGGAATGCGAGCAGCCGGAGCTCGGTGGATGTGAGCCCCAGCTCCCGGCCGGAACGAGTTGCGAACCCGTGCTCGTCGTCGACGAGCAGACGCTCCACCTCGAGCACCTGCGGGATCTTGCCTCGCCGGCGGAGCACCGCCCGCACGCGGGCCATCAACTCCTCGAGGGCAAACGGCTTGATCAGATAGTCGTCGGCTCCCAACTCCAACCCGGCGACCCGATCGGCGACCGCATCGCGCGCGGTGAGGAAGATGATCGGCAACTCGCGGTGGTGACGGAGCAACCGAGCCAGCTGGAATCCGTCGCCGCTCGGAAGCAGGACGTCCAGGATGGCCAGATCGGGCGCTAGCCGCAGCACGTCTCCGGGATCGGGCATGTCCTCGAACGTGGTGGTGGTGAACCGTTCCGCGACAAGCGCGGCGCGCACCGCATCCCGCACGGGCTGCTCGTCCTCGACCACGACCACTCGGCCGATCGGCTCGTCCATCGCCGAGCGATTGTCCTCGAATCTGGCTGAAGATCTGCTGAAGAAGCCGGGAGCTTCAGCTTCAGCTCAGCCTCCTCGGCCATCGTGGGCGGCGTGAGCTGGAACAACAGCACCGCCGCAATCGCCGCCGCCACCGTCGCGATTGCGGTGGCGGCGTGTGGCTCGGGTTCCCCCACGGCTGGCGGGCAGACCGACCCGAACCAGGCCCAGGCCCAGCGGGACACCCTCAATTACGCGCGGTGCATGCGGTCCCACGGGATCGCGAGCTTCCCGGACGACCTGAACTTCCAGAACGTCCCCGGGATCAACCCCGCATCGCCGGCCTTCAGGTCCGCGCAAACCGCCTGCCAGCACCTGCTGCCGGTGAAGAGCCCACCCCCGGCTGCGCCCTCGGCGACGACGCGCGCCACGCTGCTCCGGCTCTCCAACTGCCTGCGCACCCGCGGGTACCCGAACATGCCCGACCCGCGGCCCAACCCGCCTCCCCAGGGCGGATCGGCACAGGCCAGCCATTACAGCGCACTGTTCGGGGAGGGCGACTACTGGATCGGGATCCCCAGCAACGTCGACGCCCACGGGGCCGCGTTCATACGTGCATTACACGAGTGCCACGCCAATCCCTGATCCCAGGGCAGGTTGCTGAGCTCAGGGCCGAGCAGCATTGCCGCGGCGGCGGGATCACCTACTCGCGGTGGCGCTCGAACTTCAGCGCGCCTGACGGGCAACGCTTCACCTGTGCGACGACGTCGTCAGCTGCCGCGGCGTCGGGCACGATCCACGGCTTGCGGCTCGTGTCGAAGACGGCGGGTTGTCCGCGGACACAGTGGCCCGAGTGCACGCAAACCTCGGGATCGAAGCTCACATCCACGTCCACTCCGACGTAGGTCTTCCTCAAAGGCCAAACACCTCCCTCTGGGGCTCCGGGACCAGCTCCACGTACTCGCGGTGCTGCTCGATGTATGCGTTCACGAACGGACAGAACGGCAGCACGGCGAGTCCTCGGCGTCGCGCGTCCTCGAGTGCGTCGTGTATCAGGATCGACGCTACGCCGTGCCCCTCGAACGCTTGGTCGACCTCGGTGTGAACGAAGGCGATCACGCCGGGCCTCTGGCGATATTCGGCAAAACCTGCCAGCGCGCCGTCGACGGCGGCCTCATAGCGCTCCTCCGTCGCGTTGTCGTGGACTTCTACGGCCGCCACGTTTCCAATGCTACGGCGCGGCTGCGGCGCCGGGTCATGTCGTTCCCTTCTGCGGTCAGGATTGGGTAGCGAGTCGGCGGGCGAAGAACTCGATCGTCGTTTGGACCGCGACCGGCGGGATGTAGTGGCCGTGGCCGGGCAGGATCGCCAGCTCACCATCCACGAGCTGCCGGTAGGAGGTGACGGCCTGCTCGACGGAGCAGAAGTCGTCGCGGTCACCGGCAAGGATCAGCGTCGGAACGGTGATCCTCGCGAGGTCGGCGTACGTGTAGCCGAGATGATGGGTGGTTCGCTCCCAGGCGAGGCGCAGGTATGTCCGCCAGTGCCCGTCGCCTTGACCGCTGTCCTGGTCGCGCTTCATCAGCTCGAACATCGGGCGCATCTGCTCGGAGGCCTCGAAGCCGCGTGCTGCCGCGTCCGGATCGGCCTCGGTCGCATCGGGGCTGCCGCCGAGGATCTGGCGCATCATCGCGAACGTCGGGGCCTCGGGATCGAACATGTCGAAGCCCGCGTGATTGACGATCGCTCGGGCCGCGTCCGGGTGCCGAATGCCGAGGATGGTCGCGGTGATCGCGCCCTCGCTGAAGCCGGCGATCAGGGGCCGCTCGAGTCCCAGTGCGGCAATCATCGCGGCGACATCGTCGGCCAGCAGATCGAAGCTGACCGGGCCGCTGGAGTGCACGGTCCGCCCGCAGCCACGCGTGTCCGGGGCGATCACCCGGAAGTGCTCGGCCAGTGTGTCCATGTAGCCGGCATACGCGACGGGCACACCCGTCCAGATCGGGCTGGTGGAGACCAGGCCGCCGTGCAGCAGCACAAGCGGCTCGCCCTCGCCCTGGTCGAGGTAGTGGATGTCGATGCCGTTGGCGTGAACGCGCTGGCCGTACGGCGTCATGGTGCTTTCCTGGATGCTCATCGTGTCCTCCAAGCCGGGTTGCGATCGATGCGGGCAGGCTCGCAACCGAGCGACGAGCCGTCATCGGGCATTCGCCTGATCTTCGGGACCTGGCGGATTCGGAGAACGTCTACGCGCCGTCTGGTGCCGGCGCGTCGCGCATCAGCCCGTGACGGATCGCGAACAGGCTGGCCTGCGCGCGGTTCGACGCGTCGATCTTGCGGTAGATGTGCTCGACGTGGCTGCCCGCGGTCTTCGGCGAGATCACGAGCTGCTGAGCGATCTGCTTGTTCGACAGCCCACGTGCCAGGAGCCTGAGCACCTCTACCTCGCGCGCGGTCAGGCCCGCAGGCCACTCGCGGCGTCGACCGACCCTGTGCCCCGCGGCACGCAGCACGCTGTCCACGGCTTCACCGTCGAGTCGCCCGGCGGCGACCTCTCGGCGCAACTCGCCGGCCGCATCCTGCGCGACACGAGCCGGCCGATGTGGCCGCGGCTCGCACAGCGCCTGGTACACGTCCGCCGCGGCCAGCAACCGCGCGGCTGTCCCGATCTGCTCGCCGGAAAGGCCGCGGGGATAACCGGAGCCGTCAAGTCGCTCGTGATGCTCGACCGCGACCCTGCCAAGGCCCTCAAGTGAGGGCGCGAACGCGAGCATCCGCTCGCTCAGGTAGGGATGCGTGCGCACCCGCTCGAGCTCGGACTGAGTCAGCGGCCCCATCTTGTCCCAGACCGTGTTCGGTACCCCGAGCCGGCCGAGGTCGTAGACGCACGCCACTCTACGAAGCTGGGCCGCGTCGGCGTCCGGCAGACCGAAGCTCGACGCGGCCTCAGTCACGAGCTCTCTGACAGCGTGGACGTGACCCATGATGTTCGGCGACTTCAGCTCGGCGAACTCGCCAATCGCCTCGAGCGCAACGTCGAGCTCCTCGCCGACGACATCACGCGCCAGCGCAGGCTCCGCCGCGATCACCGCTTCCCAGGTCGGCGTGTCATCGAGCTCGGACAACACCATCGGCGCCTGCTCGCAGAACGCGTCGACCAGATCCGGATCGAACTGCGTGCCGCTGCGCTCCCGGGCCACCGCCAGCGCCGCCTCGACGCCGCCGGCGCGCCCGAACACCTCGACCACGTCTGCGAGGTTGATCAGCCGCGAGCTGACGGCGATCTCCTCGCCCTTCATCCCGTAAGCGCCCTTGCCATCCCAGCGCTCGTACGTCTGTCGAAGGCTCTCGCGGACATCCTCGCCCAGACCCAGACGCTCTACGAGCTCGTCGGTCGCGCGGTAGTGGTTCTCTGCGAGCGACTTCATCGCTCGCAGCCCGTCCCCCATGAACGCCAAACCCACCCGGGCGCGCATAGCCAGCGGTCGTTCGGGCCCGCCGACATGCCTGAGCATGAATGAGATCGCCGGGCCGACCTTGCCCATGTCGTAGTGGTAGTGCGCGTCTCGCTTCAGCAAGGCGTCATCCCCGAACCACTTCGCCTGCTCGTAGGCGTCGGTGTGGCACCCCACCCACGCCAGCAGACCCGAGTAGTAGACAACGCCGCGCTCCGACTCCGCCAGCCCAAGCCGCTCACCCAGCCGTAGCGCGATCAAGCACGCACGGATCATGTGCTCCATCGGCTGGCCAAGACCAAGATCGGTGCCTAGCGAGAGCAGGGCAACGAGCTCCGCCAGACGGACCCTCTCACGAGCCACCGACGCCATCTCCGGGACAGCCTACGGCGCGAAGACCGCCCCCACAATGCGCAGCGACGAGCCGCTATTCCCGGGCAGCCGGCCCATGGGCCTGGGCGAGCGGGATCTGGTCCTCGGAGTAGTAGCGATAGCCGTTGTCCGGGTCCACTTCGCTTGGCTCGAGCAGCCCGGCCTCGTGGTAGTGGCGCAGCGTCTTGACGCTGAGTTGCGAGGCGCGGGAGAAGTCGCCGATCGTGACGCGCGTCCTCATGGGCGCAGTATCGACCCTCCCCCTGCGGGAGGGGTCAAGGCGACATCTGGCCCTTGACTCTCCAGTGGGTGGATGCCGCAACGTTCTCGGTCTCGCCGTCCCTACGACAACACGACTACAACCAGGAGGCTCCCGATGAGCAACACCAGCAATGTCTCAGGGCTCGAAGGGGTCCCGGACGTGATCCGCCGCTACTTCGTGCTCGATGCCGATCGCGAGATCGATTCGATCGTTGCCCTGTTCAGCGATGACGCAACGGTCGTCGACGAGGGCGAAACGCGTCACGGGACCACCGCGATCCGGGCCTGGCAGACCGGGCCAGCGTCGCAGTACACGTACACGACGGATGTCCTCGGCACCGACGCGCTTACCGCAGACCGGTTCGTGGTCACGGGCCGGCTGACGGGCAACTTCCCCGGCGGCACCGCCGATTTGAAGTGGGACTTCACGACCGCAAACGGACTCATCAAGCAACTCGTCATCGCACCATGAACGCCACCAATCGAAGCGAACGCATCATCTCCCGGGTCCGCGCGATTCCGCCGGGGTTCGTAAGCACCTACAAAGACATCGAACCAGACTCCCCACGCCTTGTCGTGCGCAGCGACGGTAGCGCGCCGATCGGAGCGCGACAGCTCGAACTTCTGCGCCAGGAAGGCGTTCCCGTCCGCGGTTACCGCGTCGACCTGGACCGAGCCCGACTCTTGCCCGGCCGGCAACCGCCCAATGACGCTCGCCAAGCTGAACCCGCTCCGCCGTCAACACACGCATCAAGCTCGCGACCGCCGGGCACCTCCCTTGCGCGGAACCCAGGGCCACGGGCACCCGAGCTCCCACTGTGATTCAGTCAGCGGAGAGGGGGGGATTCGAACCCCCGATGGACTGATAGCCCATACCGGTTTTCGAGACCGGCGCATTCAACCGCTCTGCCACCTCTCCGGAGAGCCGCTCCGGAAACTTAGCGAGTCACCGGCGGCCGGCGAAGAACGCGCGGAGCAGGCTCGCAGACTCCTCGGCGAGCAGGCCGCCCTGGTGGTCCGGGCGGTGGTTGAGCTCGGGGACGTCAAGCAGGTCCAGCACGCTACCGGCGGCGCCGGCCTTCGGATCGCTGGCCCCGTAGACCACGCGCGGGATCCGGGCCAGGACGAGCGCTCCGGCGCACATCGAGCACGGTTCGAGGGTGACGTACATGACCGCGCCCAGCACCCGCCATGACCCGACGGCGGCCGCGGCCTGGCGCAGGGCGATCATCTCCGCGTGCGCGGTTGGATCCGAGCGCAGCTCCCGCTCGTTGTGTCCGGCTCCGATCACCTCGCCGTCGAGCACGATCACAGCTCCGACCGGGACATCGTCGTGCTCGAGCGCGCGGCCCGCCTCGCGCAGGGCGAGTCGCATGAAGTATTCGTCGCGGGGGAAGAAGGTGGAGCTCACCGGGAAAGCCGGTTTGTCGGGCCTGGGAAACTTTGGGGCTCCGATGATGTCTTAACCACCGCCGAATCCTCGGCGGGCCTGGCGGCAGCGTGGCGATTGGCCACCGTGGGGGCCGGCAGGGCGGGAAACAGATGAATCCAGATCTTCATAAGGGCCGGCCGCTCGGGCGATCTCGGGTTCGGTGGTCCGCGGCCGCGTGCGTGGCGCTGACCCTTGGTCTTTCCGTGGTAGGCGGTGCGTCGGCGAGGGGCGCACCCTACGTCCCGGGTCGGCTGATCGTCGGCTACGCCCCGCCGGTGGCCTCGCCGGCGGCCGATATCCGCAGCTCGAGCGGGATCGGGGTGAGCGCCGTCACGGCCCAGTCGGGTGCCCCCCAGGAGCAGGTCCTGCGGCTTCCGGCCGGGCGTACGGTGGCCGCGTCCGTGTCGGCGGTCCGGCGGGTCCCCGGGATCACGTTCGCGGTGCCGGACTACATCGCCCACGCGGCGGGGGCCTGGTACCCGAATGACCCGGGCCGCACCCACCGCCGGGCGGGCTGGGAAGCGATGCAGTGGAACTTCCTCGCCGGAGCCGGAGTCAACGCTCCGGAGGCCTGGGCCAATCTGATCGCCGACGCCCGGCCAGGCGCCGAGGGGATCAGGATGGCGGTGCTCGACACGGGCGTCGCCTACCGGGACTGGCGGCAGTTCGTGAAGATGCCGGACTTCGGCAATACCCGCTTCGTGGACCCGTGCGACCTTGTGGCCGGCCGGATCAGGCACGGCCGGTGCACGGACAGATATCCGCTAGACCGGAACGGGCACGGCACCTTTGTGGCCGCTGAGCTGGCCGAGGCGACCAACAATCGGCGCGACCTGACGGGTCTGGCCTACGGCGCGTCGATCATGCCCATCCGGGTGCTGAATGCGAATGGTGACGGCGGCTCAGCCGGTGTGGCTGCCGGGATCCGGTTTGCGGTGGCCCACGGAGCTCGGGTGATCAACCTGAGCCTCCAGTTCGGCGAGGGCCTGACTGCGTCCGACATCCCCAACGTGATGTCCGCGCTGCAATTCGCCAATGTCCACAACGTCGTTGTGGTGGCCGCCGCGGGCAACGACGGCGGCAGCACGGTGGCGTATCCCGCCCGGGCCCGCACCGTGATCTCGGTGGGCGCCACGACGGAGGACCGGTGCCTGGCCGGCTACTCGGACCGCGGTCAGGGACTGGACCTTGTGGCCCCCGGCGGCGGCCGCGACGCGAGCTTGAAGGAGCACAACTGCCGCCCCGGTCGACGGCTGCGGAACATCTACCAACTGGACTTCCGCCACCTGGGACAGCCGCGATCGTTCGGGTATCCCGGCGACTGGTTCGGCACCTCGATGGCCGCGCCCGAGGTTTCGGCGGCTGCCGCAATGATCCTGGCCAGCCGCGTGATCGGCTCGCACCCCAAGCCCTCCGCAGTCCTGAACAGGCTCGAGCAGACCGCCACGCCGCTTGGCGGGACCGCGCCGAACACCGACTATGGCTACGGGCTGGTCAACATCGGCGCGGCCACCGCCCCCGCCTCAACCAGCTGAGTTCCCGCTCAGGTGGTCTTGACGATCAGCACGGAGCAGGGAGCGCTGTGCGAGATCTTGTTCGGCACCGAGCCGAGCAGGAACCGCCGCTTCCCGGTCATGCCGCGGTTGCCGACCATGATCAGGTCGGCCCGCTGCTCCTCGGCGACGTCGAGGATCGCGTCGGCCGGATCTCCCTGACGGGCGAACGTCTCCACGTCGGGTACGCCGGCCGAGCGGGCCTCGTTGGCCGTCTCCTCGAGCATCGCCAGCACGTCGTCGCGCTGGTTGAACACCCAATCCTTGTCCTCGGGGAGATCACGTCGCTCCTCGCGCAGCCGGACGTCGGAGACCGCTTCGTAGACGCTGACCACCAGCAGCTTCGCGCTCAGGCTCTCGGCCAGGGCAACGGCGTTGGCCACGGCCCGCCGTGCCGTCTCCGAACCGTCGGTTCCGATCACGATCGACTTGAACGTCACAGCAGTTTCGTTATCGCGATGACCATGCCGGCGAGCACAAATATCACAATCAGCACCTGGACGTAGATCCAACTCCTGGGCATCGGCGGCTCAGACGTTAGACGGCCGGCGCTCGCTGAGGATCGTACTCGCCGACCCGCGGCACCGCCGGATCCTCCGAAACCGCCCAGAGCTGTGCTGGTTCGAGGCCGTCCAGAAGGCCCACCGGGCGGGGTGAGACACCGTCCTCGAGCACGATGGCGCCACCCGGCCAGTACGGGTGGGGCGGCCGGCTGTGCGCGACCAGCCTGGGTTCATAGAGCCAGGCCCCGGTGTTCAGGAAGCTCGCCCCGCTGCGCGGGTCTCGCCACTGACCGGAGTCATCGGCGGCCAGCGGGCCGAGGCGGTGCACATGACCGAACACGACCCAATCGGCGCGCACGTGAAGGCGCTGGAGCACCTCGGCCATCGCCGGCAGGGCGTGTCGGCGCATCTGATGGCTGAGCAGCCGCCAGGTCAGGGGGGCGATTCGCGGGTCCAGAACTCCATCCTGAAGCGCGGGCATGGTGGTCGCCCTGAGGACCGCACCGAGTTCCCGCAGCCCCGTGGAGGCCGGTCCCGGGAGCCGCGACATCAGCGGACCCAGGTGCACCCGTCCCGGTCGCTCGTACTGCCACGGTCCAGCTCGACCAGGTTCCTCATCGCGACGGCGGCGAAACCAGCCCCAGTTCGACGCCGGCATCAGGTGACGGTCCAGATAATGGCCGTGCGTGGCCCACACGGCGTCGTTCAGACGCACGCCCGGATACCTCACCTCCACACGCCCGCGACCCAGCCGGTCGGCCACGGCGCTCAGCGCCGGGCTGGCGTCCACCGGCACCCGGTCCTCCAACCCGAGGCCGCTCCCTCGAGCGCGCAGCCACCCCCGGATCATCGGGCGGTCGTGATTTCCCGGCACGAAGACGACGTGCCCGCCCCGGCCCAGCGCCGCGCCGATGGCAGCCAGGATGGGCGCTGCCGTGTCCATGGCCGCCGTGGCCCGGCCCCCCAGCAGCTCGACGATGTCACCCAGCAGGACCAGCCGGTCGGTCCGCTCCACCTCGGCCAGCAATGCCGCGAGCGGCTCGGCGCGCTCCAGCACGGTCCCGCGCGAGGCGGAGCCGAGATGCAGGTCGGAGATGATCAGCGTGCGTGACACCGGCCGGCCACGTTAGAGGCAGGCTGCCGGCGCAGGACGGCCGGGGGAACGTCAGCTGACGTACAGCGAGGAGCGGAAGCGCACCGGAACGCCGCGCGCCAAGACCAGGACGGGGCACGAGGCGCTCTCGATCGCGTTCTGCGCCTGGGCGGAGACCAGCACCCGGCCGTCGCCGGCCTCAGGTCGTGAGCCCACGATCAGGAGGTCGACGCCGTGGATGGCGCCGGTCACCGTGGCGTCGAAGTGCGAGGCGAGCGCGTGCGCGGTGTCGATCGCCGCGTGGTCATCCAGTCCGGCCAGCAGCCCGAGGCTGCGGATCTCGTGCTCGCGGGTGGCCGCATAGCCGGCCGGAGCGATGGCCAGTGAGGTGTGCCCACCCTCCAGCAGTCGCTGCGCCGATGCCTGCGGCACCACGTGCCCGGCGGGCGTGCGGTAGTCCGAGCCGAACACGATCAGCTCGGCGTCGGTGTGCTCGGCCAGCGTCCGCAGGCCCTCGCCGGTTGAGGCGTGCATCACGACGCGGCGATCCACGTCGAGGTCGCCCAGCCAGCGGGCGCCGCGCTCGAGCAGCTCCTCGGCCTCGTGCTCCTCCAGCTCCTCACGGGATCGCTCGGACACCTTGGAGTGACGCACGTACGCGAGGACGAGGTCAAGACCGGCGTCGCCCAGCACCGTCGCCAGGCCGAGGGCGTCCTCGTCATTCAGCGTTCCGTCGTATGAAACGATGGCAGTAGTCATGCCGGGCAGCGTGGCAGGGGGCCTGAATAACTTCCAATAAAGTTGATCATCCGTAGAATAAGCAGCGCTTATGTTGAGCCTGGCCAGGTTGAAGGTCCTCGTCGAGGTGGTCAACCGCGGCTCCTTCTCGGAGGCTGCCGATGCGCTGTCCTACACGCAGTCGGCGGTGTCGCAGGCGATCGCTCGGCTGGAAGCGGAGACCGGTGCACCACTGGTGATCAGGGATCGCCGGGGCGTGCGGGCCACGGCGGCAGGGGCCACCCTCGTGGAGCACGCGGATGCCATCCTGGCCCACGTACAGGCGGCCGAGGATGAGCTCGCCGCGCTGCTCGGGCTTCGCCGCGGCCGGCTGCGGGTCGCCTCGTTCCCGTCCGCCGGAGCGAGCCTCATGCCACAGGCCGTGGCCACGTTCCGCCGCCGGCACCCCCACATCGAGCTCAGCCTGGCCGAGGGGGAGCCGGAGGAGATCGCGCCCCGGCTGCGGGCCGGGGAGTTCGACCTGGCCCTGCTGTTCGTGTTCCCGGAGGCCACCGAGGTGACGGAGGGGCCGCTGGCCGTCACGCACCTGCTCGACGATCCGCTCCAGGTGGCGCTGCCGGCTGGACACCGGTTGGTGAACAAGGAGCCACTGACCCTGGCTGACCTGAGCGATGAGGATTGGGTGCAGACCTCGGCGGCCAGTCCGTGTGCACGGCACGTGGTCCGCTCCTGCCTGGCGGCCGGCTTCGAGCCTCGGGTGAGCTTCGAGAGCGATGACTACGCCACCGTGCAGGGGCTGGTCGCCGCGGGCGTGGGCGTGGCGCTGATTCCTCGCCTGGCGCTCGGAGCGCACCATTCGGGCGTGGTCGTGCGCCCGCTTGATCCCAGCAGTCCCACCCGGCAGATCGTCGTCGCCACGCCGGCCGGTCCGGGGGCGGCACCCGCCGCCCGCTCCATGGTCCGCGTCCTGTCCGACGTGGCCGGCACGCACCGCTCGCAGACGTCAGTGACGGCATGACCGACCAGGCCCGGACCGACCAGGCCCGGCGGCTGAGCTTCGGCTCGGTGGCGGCCGCGTACGACCACTCGCGACCCGATTACCCGCCCGAGCTGGTGGATGACGTGATCGAGTACGCGGGCTGCGGGCCCAACAGCGAGGTGCTGGAGATCGGTGCCGGCACCGGCAAGGCCACCCGCATGTTCTGCGCTCGGGGCCTGTCGGTGGTGGCCGTCGAGCCGGACAGCGAGATGGCGGCGGTGGCGAGCCGGCAAGCCGCCACCGCCGGGCATTCCGTGCGGATCATTCACAGCGACTTCGAGTCGGCGGCGCTGCCCGCCGGGGCGTTCGGGCTGGCCTACAGCGCCCAGGCCTGGCACTGGATCGAGCCCCAGAACGGGTACGCGCGCGTGCGCGACCTGCTGCGCCCCGGCGGCGTGCTGGCCGCGTTCTGGAACCGCGTCGACTGGAGTCGCTGCCCGCTTCGCGAGGAGCTCCAGGCGGCATACGAGGACAGCGGCGCCGGTCAGGTCCAGCTCGGGCCGATGCATCCGGGCGTCAGCTCATTGCCGCGAACGACGGATGAGTGGGACCCGGAGCTGGCCCGGGCGGCCGGGTTCACCCATACCGGGGTGCGCTCCTACGAGCGCGTGTTTCGCTACACGGCCGCCGAATACGTAGCGCTGCTGGGCACGCACTCCGACCACATCCTGCTGGCGCCTGAGGTGCGGGAGGAGCTGCTCGGGCAGGTCAGCGCCGTCATCGAGCGCCACGGAGGCGTGCTCGAGCTGACGGCGCCCACCGTGCTGTGCGTGGCGAGAAGAGACTAGAAGCTGCCGGCCAGGTTGGTCAGCACCTGGGCGTAGATGCGACGCAGGCCGAGCGGCGCGAACAGCCCCTCGAAGACCCCGGCGATCCCGCCGGCGCCCTGCCAGGATCCCTCCAGGCTGACCCGGCTGCTGGTGCCCGGGCCGAGCGGCTCGACCGTCCAGGTGCTGACGAACGAGGAGAGCTCATCCCGCTCGCGCAGGAGGCCGGGCTCCTCCTCGGCCCGGAGGCGGTAGTCGCGCTCGCGGCCGCCGGCGGCGAAGTGATAGGCGAAGATCGTGCCGGCGCCGCTGCCGCCGGCCTCCACACGGCAGGCGGTGTAGTTGTCGGTGAGGAGCTCCGGGCGGCCGCGGTAATCGCGCAGCCGCTCGAGGACCTCCTCCGGAGGCGCCTGGACGGTGGTGGTGGCTCGCGCGGTGACCTGGGCCATGGCCTGTGATTCAAGCAGCCGAGCGCCGGCGTGCCGCCGGCGCCGAGCGCCGGCGTGCCGCCGGCCGCGGCTCAGTCGGCCAGCGCGGGCGGGTCGACGGCCACGAAGCCGAGGACCACGCAGGCGACCAGGAGGAGCGCGCCGAGCACCTGGCCCCACTCGACGTCGATGAACACGACCAGGATCAGCCCGGCCACGAATGCCGCCAGGGCCAGGCGGGCCAGGCCGGGGCGGGCGGTGCGCGGGACGGTCTCCGGCGCCGAGGTTTCGGGGGCCACCGCGTCGGCGGCGGTCGGGCCGCCGCCCAGACGACCGCCCAGGAACAGCCGGAACAGCAGGGCCAGCGACGGGAACAGGATCACGCCGCCCGCCACCACGGCGACCACCACCAGTACCAGCGTGTTGTAGGGGGCCGCCGCCTGGCGGATCGTCAGGTGGGGGAGGAGGATCGGCTGCTGGGCCAGGCCCCATCCCGCCACCACGGCGGCGACCGCCAGGGCGGCCACGTAGCGGGCGGGCTCGAAGCGCCCCAGCCACACCAGGCCGATCGCCGCGATGCCGGCGAGGAACGACACGATCAGGGCGGCCAGTCCGGCGCCCGAGGTGAGCCCATCGAACAGCGTCCGGACGTCGGCGTGGATGACGACCAGGCCGGCCGCCGCCGCGGCGCCGGCCAGGACCCCGGCGATCAGCGCGCGGACGCGGAAGCTCCGGGCCAGCTCGGCGTCGTCGTGGCGGGCGGCGTCGGCGGCCAGGTACACCGAGGCCAGGTATGCCGAGCTGAGCACGGCGATCACGCCGATCATGATCGAGGTGGGGTTGAGCCAGCTGGAGAACAGGTGGCCGGCGGCGTTGCCCACCGGCACGCGGCGGCCGGCCAGCGCGCCGATGCAGGTGCCGAGCGCGAACGGGGTCACCAGCGAGCTGATCGCAAAGACGGTGTCGATCCGCCTGGCCTCGGTGGCGGTGCCGGCCCCGGCGCGCAGTGCGTAGCTGGCGCCGCGCAGGATGATCCCCACCGCGGCGATGAACAGTGGGATCGACAGCGTGGAGGCGATCGACCCGAACGCCGTGGGGTACGCGGTCCAGGTCACGGTGAGGACGAAGATCAGCCATACGTGATTGGCCTCCCACACCGGGGCCATCGACTCGTGGGCGTGCTGGCGGACCCGCTCGCCGGCCTCGCCCCGGCCCGCTATCAGCTGCCAGATGCCGGCCCCGAAGTCGGCTCCGCCCAGCACGGTGTAGAAGACCAGACCGGCCATCACGAACAGCAGCGGGACGACATACAGATGCATCAGCTCGCCTCCGCCGTTCGGGCTCCCGCCTCAGGCGGCGTCGCCATCGGCGCACGGGCCAGCCGGCGCAGCACCCAAAAGACGGTGACGGCGACCCCCGCGTACACCGCGATCAGGGTCCCGTAGCCGATTGGCAGCGCGGGCACGTTGGTGACGGCCTGCGAGGTGCGCATCACGTTGTAGACCACCCAGGGCTGGCGGCCCACCTCGGTGGTCACCCACCCCGCCACCAGGGCCACGTACGAAAGCGGGCCGCAGGCGACCACGGCGGCCAGGAACCAGCGCGATTCGGGCAGCTGACCGCGCCGCCAGCGGAACCACAGGAAGAACGCTCCGAGCATGGCCATCAGCGTGCCGATCCCCACCATCGCCTGGAAGGAGAGCCGCGTTGTGTTGATCGGCGGCCGGTCCTTCGGTGGAACCGTGTCGAGGCCCTTGACGGTGGCGTTCGGATTGTGGAAGGCCAGCAGCGAGAGGAGCTTGGGGATGGCGATGCCGTACTTGACCTGCCGGTCCGTGTACCAGCCGAGGATGTGCTCGTCGGCGCCCTTGGTGGTGCGGTACAGCCCCTCCATGGCGGCCAGCTTGATCGGCTGGGTGGTGGCCACCTCGCGGGCGATCCAGTCGCCCAGGACGACCTGCACGGGGGAGGCGATCGCGGCGATGGTCAGCGGGATGGCGAAGGCGGCGCGCTCGTAGTGGCCCCACCGGCCCGTTCGGAGCCGGCCCAGGCCGTAGGCGGCGGCGACCAGGAAGCCGGTGACGATGTAGCCGGCCACGTACATGTGCAGGAGCTCCGGCCACAGGTACGGGTTGCCGAACAGCGCCTGCAGCGGGTGGACAGCGACGGCGTGCCCGTTTTGGAGGCGGAAGCCCGAGGGGTGGTTCATCCAGGAGTTGACCGAGATGACCATCATCGAGCCGAGGAAGCCGGCCAGCACGACGGGCACGGCGCTGAGCAGGTGGGCTCTGGGCGAGAGGCGGTTCCAGCCGTAGATGTAGATCCCGAGGAAGATCGCCTCGGTGAAGAACGAGAACCCCTCGATGGCGAAGCCCAGCCCGAACACGGAGCCGAACGTGGCCGTGAAGTTCGGCCACAGGAGCCCCATCTCGAAGGACAGGATCGTGCCTGTGATCACGCCGACGGCGAACAGGGCGACCATCACCTTCGACCAGCGCTGGGCCAGGCGCCGGTACACCTCGCGGCCCGTGCGCAGGTGCAGCCATTCGACGTAGACCACCATCGCCGGGAACGCGATCCCGAAGCACACCAGCGGGATGTGCACCATGAACGACAGCGCCTGCATCTGGCGCGCCTCCAGCAGATAGTGCTGGTGCGTCGGGGCGAGCGAGACGACGGTGGCGGCGGAGAGGCCCACGAGGCTCAGCTAAGGGTACGTAGGAGAATTAGCCGTGGATTTTGGGGAGTGGCTGGGCGTGGCCTCCCGACAGGCGCGGACAGACGCCGCCAAAAACACGAACTAATTCTTCTACGGGCCCTAGGGGTAGGGTTGCGGGCCCGATGGAGCTCCGTGATCGCCACATCGTCCTGACCGGCGCCGCCAGCGGCATCGGGCGCGCGCTGGCGGCTCGGTTCGCTGCTGATGAGCCGCGGGCGCTGGTGCTGTCCGACCTGGACGCGAGGTCATTGGCCGAGGTGGCGGAGGCGCTTGGGGCGACCGCGGTGGCAGCGGATGTGGGTCGGCGCGGCGAAGTCGAGCGCCTCATCTCGGAGGCCGAGTCGGCAAATGGGCCGATCGATGTGTTCTTCTCCAACGCCGGGATCGGCGGGCCGCCGGGCCTTGTCGACGCTGGGGATGAGGACTGGGCACGGACCTGGGAGGTGAACGTGATGGCCCACGTGCGGGCGGCGCGGGTGCTCGTCCCGGGGATGGCCGCGCGCGGGGAGGGCTACCTGGTGAGCACGGCGTCGGCGGCGGGCCTATTGACGCAGGTGTCGGCCGCGGCCTACTCAGTCACCAAGCACGCGGCGGTGGCGCTTGCCGAGTGGATTTCGGTGAACTACGGCGACGCGGGCGTGCGGGTGTCCTGCCTGTGCCCGCAGGCCGTGCGCACGCCGATGCTGGAGGCGGCGCTGGCTGAGGATCCGGTGGGGGCTGTGCCTCTGTTGGCGGGCGGTGTCTTGGAGCCTGAGGAGGTCGCCGAGGCGGTCGTAGCCGGCATGCGGGACGAGCGGTTCCTGATCCTGCCCCATCCGGTCGTGGGGGAGTACCTGGCTTTGAAGGGGACGCAGCCGGAGCGGTGGCTGGGCGGGATGCGCAAGATGCTGCGGGGAGCGCGGGCGAAGGTGGACGAGTCGTAACCGGCGATCGGTGGATCAGAGTGCCCCTATAGGGGCCGGCTGATCCACAGATCAGCCTGCTAGACCCGCCCTGGCGCTCGAGAGCTGGCCGCCCCGGCGTCTGAGAGCCCGATCGGCGCCCCCAGCACGGCATCCGGAATCCCGAACGCGTCGACCAGCTCCCCGGCCACCAGCCGCACCTCGTTGCACAGCCGGTTGACCTCGCGCGTGATCTGCTTGGTCCGCAGCGAGGAGAGCCGTCCGTGCTCCTGGAAGAAGCCCTTGTCGGCCTCGATGTTCTGCAGCGCGAACAGGTCGCACACGAGCTCCAGCACTCCCCGCACCGGGGAATCCGAACATCCCTCCACCGCGCGACAGAACGCCTCCAGCGTCACCGTGTGGATCCACGCCCTCGCCGCGTCCACTGCGTGATCCTGCACGGCCCGGAACACCTCGAACGGGTCGTGTCCCTCGCCCAGCCCGCGCCGGAACCGCTGCGCCACGGAGGCGACGATGTGCCCCTGCCGCCACCGGAACAGTTCCAGCTGCTGCTCGCGGTCGAGCAGGTTGCCGGCGTCGTCTCCTCCGGTCGGCACGAAGTCGCTGATCACCTGGGCGATCTTGCGGGCAAACGTGCGCTCCACGACGACCTCGACCGCCTGCGAGGCCACGAACGTGACCAGCTCCGTCGGGTTCAGGTGCCCGAACTCCTGGGCGTAGTCGGTCAGCAACCCGCGCGCCGCCAGCATCGTCAGCACCGTGTTGTCGCCCTCGAAGGTGGTGAAGATGTCAATGTCGTCCCGCAGCGCGCCGAAGCGGTTGGCGGCCATGTAGCCGGCCCCACCGCAACATTCGCGGCAGGTCTGGATCGTCTGCATGGCGTGCCAGCTCGTCCGGGCCTTCATCCCGGCGGCCAGCGACTCCAGCTCGCGCCGCTCGCGCTCGGGCGTCTCAGGATTGCTGAACACCGTGTGGAAGCGTTCGGCCAGCTCCTGCTGGGCGAAGTGCAGGGCGTAGGTGACGGCCAGCAGCGGCATCAGCCGGCGCTGGTGGGTCCGGTAGTCCAGTAGCGGCACCTCGTAGTCGGCGTCCGGCGGGCCGAACTGCTTGCGCCGCAGGCCATGCCGCACCGCGATCGTCAGCGCGTTCTTGGCCGCGCTGACCGAGGCGGCCGATACACACACCCGGCCCTGCACCAAAGTCCCCACCATCGTGAAGAAGCGCTTGCTGGCGTTCTCGATCGGGCTGCTGTAGACCCCGTCGGGCGACACCTCGGCGAACTTGTTCAGCAGCGCCTCTCGCGGCACCCTCACCCCGTCGAACCAGATCATCCCGTTGTCCACGCCGTTCAGGCCGACCTTCTCGCCGTCGTCCTCGATGCGCACCCCGGGCATCAGCGAGCCATCCGAGTCCCGCAGCGGCACGATCAGCGCGTGGACGCCCTGGGACTCGCCGTTCACGATCAGCTGCGCGAACACGGTGGCCATCCGCCCATCCCGGGCGGCGTTGCCGATGTACTCCTTGCGCGCGTCGTCGTCCGGCGTGTTGATCACGAACTCCTGCGTGGCCGGCTCGTAGGTGGCGGTGGTGCAAAGCTGCTGCACGTTGGAGCCGTGGCCGGCCTCGGTCATGGCGAAGCAGCCGGGCAGCTCCAGGGTCCCGATCGCGCGCAGGTAGCGCTCGTGGTGGCGCTCGGTGCCGAGGTGGTGGACCGAGCCACCGAACAGCCCGAACTGCACCCCGAACTTGACCAGCAGCGACAGGTCACCGTGCCCCAGCGTCTCGAACCCGGCCACGTTGGCGCCGGGGTCGTTGGCTCCTCCGTACTTCACCGGGAAGCCAGGAACGCTCAGCCCCTCGGCGGTCACGGCCCGGGCCCACTCCATCACCCGTTTGCGGTACTCGTCTCGAGGCAGCGCCTCCACCGGGGCGAACTCGGGACGCGACTGCACCTCGCGGATCCGGTTGCGCAGCTCGGCGTAGCGGCCGTCCAGCTGCCGCTGGAGAACCGCCGGATCAAAGCTCTGCGCCGACTTCTGGATCGCCGTCACCGCGGGCAAACAATATGCCTCGCCAGCTCGAGGCCGCGCAGTCCCACCAACTACGGCTTGAGCAGCCTGTGCATGCGGCGGAAGAACCGGGCCACGCGTCCGTGGGCATGACCGGCCAGCCCGGTCGCACCCCCGAGCACGATGAAGGCCCCCACCAGGAGCATCAGGCCGCCCAGCAGCCGCGGCCAGTGGCTGTGCAAGAACAACCGCGCCCGGGACAAATGCTCCTGGGCGCGGTCGGGCGCCACCGCCAGCGTCCCCAGGATGCAGAGGAGGGGGAGCACGAAGCACACGTTGAACAGCAGGAGGAGGATGAGCTGGCGGACCACGCCGAAGTCGGAGCCGACGATCGCCGCAATCGCAGCGAAGTAGGGGAACGCCGTGGGCAGCTCGACCGCCATGATCATCGCCCCGAGCAGCGTGCTGGAGCGGCCCTGCGGCTCTCGAACGAACCTGGGCACCTCCCGGTCCGAGAGCGAGTGCCGGTTTCGCCACACCAGCCCACCGACGATCAGCAGCACCACGCCCACACCAACCTCCAGACCCTGGCGCCCGGCGGCGTCGGGATGGGGGATCAGCGAGAGCAGCAGCTGACCTGGCCCGAGGGCGATGATCGTGCCCCCGACCAGGTACACGAGGAACACCCCCACCACGAACCGGGCCACGTGCTCCCGCGGCTGCTCGCCGGAGGCCAGATACAGGGCCGGGCCGATCGTTGTGGGGTTGAGTGAATCGGCCAGCCCGATCGAGATGACGATGCCGGCCAGGCGGATCATGGCGCCAAGCTACCGCTACACTGACCCGAGCGCCGGGTGGCGTGCGCCAGCGCGCCCGCGACCCTCGGCCCAAACCTTCTGATCACCATCGACGGGGACAAACCATGGCCCGCGGAGACGTTCGGATCGCTGCCACTCTCGCGTGCGAGGAGTGCAAGCGCCGCAACTACCAGACCAACAAGAGCAAGCGCAACAATCCGGAGCGTCTGCAGCTGCGCAAGTACTGCCGGTGGTGCAAGCGCCACACCTCGCATCGAGAGACTCGCTAGCGCGTCGTCCCGCAGTCCCGTGGCCCGCAACCGAAACCGTAAGCGTCCTCGCGACCGGCGGCCCGCCCGTCCGGGCGACAGCGCCGCGCTGGCCACCGCTCGCGGCGAGCGGCTGGACGCTCCTGAGCCGCTGAGTCACGCCACTCCGGATGGGGAGCTGGCGGAGGCCCAGCTCGCCCTGGGCCGCCCCGAGCTGACGGAGGTCCCGGACGAGGAGGAACTGGACGAGCTGGCCGAGGGGGCCGGTGGGGGCGGGGGCCGACGGGGAGGCGAGTCCGCCCCGGGGGAATTGCCCGCCGCACCCGGAGGTGCTCCGGCCGCCTCAGCCCACGGCCAGTCCCTGTTTGCCCGGCTGATCACCTTCCTTCAAGGAAGCTGGCGCGAGCTTCAGCGAGTACAGTGGCCTGACCGCCGCCAGGTGTTCCAGGCCACGGGAGTCGTGCTCGGGTTCGTCATTGTGGCCGGCGTGTTCCTCGGCGTGGCCGACGTGGTCGCGCAGAAGGTCGTCAATCTGATCCTCTACGGACATACGTAGTGGGGGACGCTCAAGAGAGATCAAAACGCGGGCCTGGAGGGCCCGCGGAGGACTAAACAATGTTTCGTTGGTACGTCGTAAACACTTATTCCGGACACGAGAACAAGGTCAAGCACAACCTCGAGCACCGCGTGGTGTCGCTGAATCAGCAGCGCGCCGTGCGGCAGATCGTGGTTCCGACCGAGTCGGTGTCCGAGATGAAGGACAACCAGAAGATCACCGTCGAGAAGAGGACCATGCCCGGCTACGTGCTGGTCAACATGGACCTCAACGAGGACTCGTGGTCACTGGTCAAGGGCACGCCGGGTGTGACCGGATTCGTGGGCGCGTCCAATGAGCCCGTGCCGCTGACCCAGGCCGAGGTCGATCGCCTCCTGCATCAGGAGACCGCCGAGCGCCCGCGCAGCCGCGCCCAGTTCTCGATCGGCGAGTCGATCAAGGTCATCTCCGGCCCGCTGTCCGACTTCTCCGGGGAGATCAGCGAGGTCAACGAGGACGCCCAGCGGCTGAAGGTTCTGGTCTCGATCTTCGGCCGGGAAACTCCGGTCGAGGTGGGCTTCGATCAGGTGAAGAAGATCTGACTATTTTTATAGGGCCGCGCAGCTGCGCGGCCCGTTGTGCACGCGGAATCAGGAATACGAAATGGCCAAGAAGGTCCTAACTCAAATCAAGCTCCAGGCCGTCGGCGGCCAGGCGAGCCCGGCGCCGCCGGTCGGCCCCGCGCTGGGCCAGCACGGCGTCAACATCATGGAGTTCGTCAAGGCGTTCAACGCCCAGACCCAGGGTGACGCCGGCACGGTCATCCCCGTGGTCATCACCGTCTACGAGGACCGCTCGTTCACGTTCGTCACCAAGAGCCCGCCCGCCGCCGTGCTGATCAAGCAGGCGCTGAACCTGGAGAAGGGCTCGGCCGAGCCGCACCGCGACAAGGTGGCCCAGATCACCCAGAACCAGCTGCGCCAGATCGCCGAGAAGAAGATGAAGGACCTCAACGCGAACGACATCGACGCGGCGGCCAAGATCATCGCCGGCACGGCACGGTCGATGGGAGTGGAGGTCGTATGAGTCACGGCAAGGCGTATCTGGAAGCGCGCCAGCGCTTCGACCGCGAGCGCGAGTACGCGCCCGCCGAGGCGATCGCGCTGATCAAGGAACTGAGCAGCGTGAAGTTCAACGAGTCGGTGGAGGTTCACGTGCGCACCGGGCTGAACGTCCGGCACGCCGACGAGCAGCTGCGCGGCACGATCGCCCTGCCCAACGGCCTCGGCAAGGACGTGAAAGTGGCCGTCTTCGCCCAGGGCGACAAGGCCCGGGAGGCCGAGGAGGCCGGAGCCGACGTGGTCGGCGCCGAGGACTTGGCCGAGAAGATCCAGAACGGCTTTGACGATTTCGACGTGGCGATCGCCACGCCGGACCTGATGCCCGTGGTCGGCCGCCTCGGCCGCATCCTCGGCCCGGCCGGCAAGATGCCGAACCCCAAGGTCGGCACCGTCACCGCTGATGTGGCGCGGGCCGTGGAGGAGTCCAAGGCGGGCAAGGTCGAGTACCGGACCGACCGTAACGCGATCGTCCATCTGGTGATCGGGAAGCGTGACTTCGACGAGCGCCGGCTGCTGGAGAACTACGCCGCGGTTATCGAGGAGCTGGTCCGGGCCAAGCCTTCGTCGGCCAAGGGCCGCTACATCCGCTCGGTGACGTTTGCCTCGACGATGGGCCCCGGCGTGAAGGTCGACCCGTCCCGCACCCGGGACATCATCGAGGAGCCCGTACCCGCGTAAGCTGTAGTCAGACCTACAAGAGACGAAGCCCCAGACCTCCGGCCGCGCCTCGGCGCAGAAGCCCGGAGCAGGCGGAACCTCGACGCCGGTGGCGGACCTGCCACTGCCTTCGATGCCCGCCAAATCGTGCGGGCTTTTTCTTGGAGAAATGAGCTCATGAACCGAGACGAGAAGGCAGCAGTAATCGAAGAGGTGGCCGGCGAGATCAGTTCGGCCCAGGCGGTGTTCGCGGTCGACTACCGCGGCATCACGGTCGCCCAGGTCAAAGACCTGCGCGTGCGCCTGCAGGATGCCGACACCCAGCTGAGGGTGGTCAAGAACTCACTGACCGAGCGGGCGGCCGACCAGGCCGGTGCACCGGAGCTGAAGTCGATGCTGATCGGGCCGACGGCGCTGGCGTTCGTACGCGGCGACGCCGCGCTGGCCGCCAAGGCGCTGAGCGATGTCAGCCGCGCGTTGCGCATTCTCGCGTTCAAGGGCGGGATGATGGACGGCAGCGTCCTGTCCGCCGAGGAGGTCCAGTCGATCGCCCGGTTGCCCTCGCGTGAGGTGCTGCAGGCCCAGCTGGTGGGCACCATCGCCTCGCCGCTGTCGGGTCTGGTCCGGACGCTTAATGCGCTCGTCAGCGGGCTGGCGATCCAGCTGGGTCAGATTGCGGAGAAGGGCCTTGTCGGAGGATCTACCGAGGCTTCGGCCCCCGCCACGGATTCGGCATCCGAAGCCGCCCGCGAGCTTCGGAATCCGAAACCGCACCGGAGGCCGACGCTACCGAGGCCGCCTCGGCTGAGGCTGAAGCGAACTCTGAAACTGAACAACCGGAAGGCGAGGCCGCGTCGGACGACGGCGGAGTCCGACGATCATAGGAGGAAGACATGCCCACGACTGAACAATGGATCGATGAGCTGAAGGGCATCTCGGTGCTCGAGCTCTCAGAGCGGATCAAGGCGCTGGAGGAGGCCTTCGGGGTCTCCGCCACCGCGGTGGCGGCGGCAGCCCCGGCGGCGGCCGGAGCCGGCGGTGACGGCGGCGGCGAGGCGGCCGAGGAGCAGAGCTCCTTCGACGTCGTCCTGACCGCGGCCGGCGACAAGAAGATCCAGGTCATCAAGGTCGTCCGCGCGGCGACCGGCCTGGGCCTCAAGGAGGCCAAGGCCCTCGTCGACGAAGCTCCCAAGCCCGTCAAGGAAGGGGTCGACAAGGCCGAAGCTGAGCGGCTCAAAGCCGAACTCGAAGAGGCCGGCGGGTCTGTCGACCTGAAGTAGCTGGCGTGGGGGAGGAGGTCCCCCGTCCGCCGGCGGGCCCGGGCGCTTACGCGAGGGCCCGAGACGAACGGGTGACCTCCTCCCCCATTTCGCTTCCCCCTGTCGATGCGGGTGGAAAGCGCAGGCGGGGGTCAGGGACGTGACTTGCCGTAAACCGGGGTTTTGCCGGATCCGGGGAGCGGTCTAGACTTATCCAGGACCTAATGGACCGGGGGGTGGCATTGGAAGCCTGCCTGGGGGAGACCGAGAGTCGCCTCCTGCGACCGTACGTGCCGACGTTCGTGGCCGATTGGCTGCAGGAGCGTCCCGAGGAGCGCTACCGAGCGATCGACTGCACGCTGGTGTTCGCCGACATCTCGGGCTTCACCCGGATGACCGAGATGCTGGCCGGGCAGGGCAAGGCGGGGGCGGAGGAGATGGCTGGGCTGATCAACTCTACCTTCCGGCCGCTGCTGGAGGCCGCCTATGCGTACGGCGCCGGACTGATCAAGTGGGGCGGCGACGCCACGCTGCTGCTGTTCCACGGGGCCGATCACGCGGCGCGGGCGTGTCGCGCCGCCGGCGAGATGCAGCGGGCAATGCGGCGGCTCGGCACGCGCCAGACCAGCCGCGGTCCCCTGCGGCTGCGGATGTCGATCGGGGCGAGCAGCGGCAGGTGCGACTTCTTCCTGGTCGGGGGGCCCGATCACCGTGAGCTGCTGGTGCTGGGAGAGGTGGCCACCGTGCTCACGCAGATGGAGAAGGTGGCCGAGGCCGGACAGATCGTCATCAGCCCGGCGACCGTCGAGGAGTTGACGCGCGCGGGCGAGCGCACACCCACGGTGCGGGCCGGGGACGGCTGGCTGCTCCGCAATCTCCCCAGCGCCACCCCCGGCGGATTCGAGTACGGCGAGCGAGATCCGCGGCTCCTGTTCAAGGCCCTGAGCCCGGTCCTGCGCGACAGCATCCTCGCCGACGCCCTGGAGAACGAGCATCGCTACGTCACCGCCGGGTTCGTCAAGTTCACCGGGACCGATCGGCTGATCGCTCAGTCGGGTCCCCAGGACACCGCCGACGCGGTGGAGCACGTCATCCAGGTGGCTCAGGCAGCCGCCCTGGAGAACGAGGTGACCTTCCTGGCCACCGACATCGGCCCCGATTGCGGGAAGCTGATGCTGGCCGCCGGGGCGCCGAAGCGTCACGGCGGAGAGGAGCGGCGGATGGCGGCCACGCTGCGCAGCATCGTGCAGGCGGCCGACGTGCTGCCGATCAGCGCCGGGGCCACCGTGGGACGGTCGTTCTGCGGTGACTACGGTCCGCCACACCGGCGCACGTACTCGCTGATGGGCGACTGCGTGAACCTGGCGGCGCGCCTCATGGCGCACGCTCCCGACGGAGAGGTGCTGCTCAGCGCGGATCTGGTGGAGGCACTGGACGGCGCCTTCCAGGTCGAGCCCCGGCCTCCCTTTGCCGCGAAGGGAAAGCGGCTGCCGGTCCGGCCGTCCAGCCTGGGCGCTCCCACCGCTGCGGCGCCCGTGGCGCGCGAGCAGTCGCCGCTGATCGGTCGCCAAGCGGAGCTCGCGACGCTCCTGGACGCAGCCGAGTCGGTGCGCGACGGCGCCGGTGCAGTGCTTGATCTGGTGGGCGAGCCGGGCATGGGAAAGTCCCGTCTGCTCTCCGAGCTCGAGGCACGCACCTCGGCCAGGGTGGTCTGGACGCAGGGTGAGGTCTATGCCGCCAGCCGGCCGTACGCCGCGTTCGAGCCACTCATCCGCCAGATCCTCCGGGTGCCCGAGGATGCATCCCGGGACACCCTGGCGGAGCGGCTGACCGAAAACGCGCTCATCCAGGCACCCGAGCTGCTTCCCTGGCTGCCGCTGATCGGCATCGTGGCGGGACTGGAGCTTCCGGCCACCCGGGAGGTGGAGCAGACGGATGCCAGCCTCCGCAAGGAGCGGCTGGAGGAGCTGACGAGCGTGCTGCTCGCCCGGATCCTGACCACCCCGACCGTCGTGATCCTCAACGACGTCCACCTGATGGACGATGCCTCACGCGAGCTGATTCGGCGGTTGGCCGCGGACGCCGTTGACCGGCCCTGGCTGGTGCTCACCAGCCGCCGGCCGGACTTCGAGACCCTGCTCGGGGAGGTCCCGCACAGCGACCTTCATCTGGGCCCGCTGAGCGACGAGGCGGCCGCCCAGCTGCTGGCGCTGGCCACCGTGGATGCGCCACTTCCCCCGCATCGTCTCATCCAGCTCGCCGAGCGGGCGCAGGGCAACCCGCTGTTCCTGCGGGAGCTCTCGGCGCAGCTGAGCCAGGGAGGCGACCTCGAGACCCTCCCGAGCTCGGTGGAGGAGGCGATCGCCGCCCGGATCGACCGCCTCGAGGCGTCCGACCGGCGCGTTCTGAGAGCCGCCGCCGTGCTCGGCATGGACGTGGAGGAGTCGCTGCTCCAGGAGGTCCTGGAGCCTGAGCTATCCCGGTTGCGACACGGCGTCCGCCTGGGCGCGCTGGGGGAGTTTCTGGAGCCGACGGGACCGGAGGTCCACCGCTTCTCCCACCAGCTCATCCGTGAGGTGGCCTACGAGGCTCTGCCCTACGGCCGGCGGTCAGAGCTCCATGCCCGCACGGCCACCGCGATCCGAAGGCGCGCCGGCTCAGACGCCGACTCCCGCGCCGAGCTCCTCTCGCTGCACTGCTTCCACGGTCAGCAGTACGACCTGGCCTGGCGCTACTCGCAGCTCGCCGCCGAACGGGCGCGGGCCCGGTACGGCAACGTGGAGGCCGCCGAGTCCTTCCGGCGGGCGCTGGCTGCCGGCGGGCATCTGCGCGAGCTGGAGGCGGCGGCCGTGGCGAACGTGGAGTCTGAGCTGGCCGATGTCTGCCTGGAACTGGGTGAGCCGGCTGAGGCCGAGACGGCGCTGCGCCGGGCGCTCGGCCGGGTTCGGGACCAGCCGCGGATTGCCGCCCGGATGCAGCTCGGCGTCGCTCGAGTGCGGGAGATGTGCGGGCAGTACCGCGGGGCCCTTCAGTGGCTGGCTCGAGCCGAGCGAACGCTGAGTGACCTGGATGGACCGGATATCCGGGTGCTCCGGACCCAGCTGGGTATCCGCCACACGCGGATCAACTACCGCCTCGGCCGTCACGCGAACGCGCTGGCCCACGCCGAGATCACACTCGCCGCGGCACGGGAGGCGGGCGAGTTGCTGGCCGCGGCCGAGGCGCTCGAGTTCGCCGACCTCAGCGCCATGGAGCTGGGGAATTCCGCCGGCGAGCGCGTGCGCGAGGCCCTGGCGATCTATCAGGAGCTGGGCGCGCTCGGTGCCGAGGCCAGGGCTCACAACACGCTCGGGGTCATGGCCTACCACCGCGGATCCTGGTCGGAGGCGCTGGAGCGCTACCAGGCCGCCGAGGGTGCCTACACGCGGTCGGGCGCGCGCTGGAGTGCCGCCATGCCGGCGGCCAACAGCGCCGAGATCCTGGCCGACCAGGGACGGTTGGAGGATGCCCAGGCCGGACTCGAGCGGGCGATGCTCGTCTGGCGCAGCGTCAATGCGGCCTCGGATGTGGCCTTTGGTAACTATCAGCTCGGCCGCATCGCGGCGCGCCAGGGCCGCGGTCTCGAGGCCATGTCACGCCTGAGGGCGGCCCGCGAGCATTTCGAGGCCACCGGCGAGCTCAACGAGCTGGTCGTGGTGGACGCATTCATGGCTGAGAGCCTGTGCCTGGCCGGTGATTACGAGCGCGCCGTGGCCCTGGCCGAGGAGACGCTCGGCCGCGTTCGCTCGCTCGGCGGCATGGCGGCGGTCACGCCGCTGCTCAACCGCGTCCGGGGGATCTCGATGCTGGCGCTGGCTCGACTGCGAGAGGGAGAGGAAGCGCTTCGCGAGGCCCTGGAGGTGGCGCGGTCACGGGGAGCCGGGCACGAGATCGCGTTTGCCCTCAAGTCGCTCGTCGACGCGGACGTGGCGCGTGACCAGGCCGAGGAGCAGGACTGGCGCGAGGAGCTGGCCATGCTTTCCAGCGGTCTCGGCCTGGAGCTGGACGGCACGGCGTCCGCGCCGGGCCGGGCGGCCTGACTGGCTGGTCAGGCCGCCCGGGGTAGACGCAAGCGCTCTACCAGCTGACCCGTGGGTCGCCCGTCGTGGCCTCGAACCAGGTCGTCCAACTCGCCTGGCCGTGCTTGACGGAGTACTGCTCCCATTCGATGCACGGAGCCGCGTGAAGGCGCGCGTCATCACCGTTCGGATGGACCGGGTAGATGTCGTCCCCGTCATTGTCGCGGCAGTGCGCGAGCGGTCCGGTGTAGACGCCTCCCGCGGTACGCCGGGCCCGGGCGCCCGAGGCGGTCCGGAACGGGATCGTCGACTGGTAGCACAGGTAGCCGTTCGGATGGGCCTTGTGGGCGACTGTCGCCCGGTGGCCGTACACCTGCAACGCCAGATCGCCGGGGGCCCGGGAGCTGATCGAATAGGCCATCAGATCTCCGGTATCCCGGGTGGTACACGGCAGCGTCTGGGCTCCGAAAGCGACCACCGTGTTGTGGGTGACCGTGACCCGGTCCTCGGAGGAGACCGTCACCGCGGTACCTCCCGCGGGGTCATGGACCCGCCCGCGGCACAGTGTGCGGTGCCGCGTCGCGAAGACGATCGGGCCGCCCGTGAACACCGGGATGGACGCCGGTGAGACCGCGTGGCACTTGGGGCTGACGCCGCGGTACAGAAGGGTGTGCCCCCGGAACAGGGGATAGTAGGTTGCGTTCGGGTTGAAAGAGGCCGTGATGTGGTTGGCGCCCACCACCAGCTGGCGTCCGGAGACGGAGAGTCTGGCGCGACACACGCGTGCCGGAGCCTTGCAGGCGCCGCCCGACTTGGACCTGAGCTCCGCCGATCCGAGCGAGTGCTTATTGGTGGTGTCGAAGAAGTGGACCTTGCCTCCGATCGGAGCCAGCAGGACAAATCGAATCGTGGCCGTCACGGTCGCCCGGCCATTGGGACCCACCGCCGTGACGGAGGTCCGCATCTGGATGGTCCTCTGGCTCTGAGTCGCGCCCGCCGTCGCGATCAGCGGGATGGCGACGACCGCTGCCGTGATGAACGCAAAGGCAGCACATTTGTGCAGCCTCCGCCTGATGGGTGAAGTCATTCCGGTCCCCCTTGGGTGCCAGCACTGATTCCGTTCCGCAGCCCTCCGGGCCGCGGACGGTCCTCGTGGCGAGTAAACCTACCCGTTCCGGCGGCCCGAGCGGGGAAACGCAAGGGATCCACCAGCTGAGCTTGTTAATACCGTGTGACCGGCGGGGGCGTGGCGCTGGCTGTGCCGTTCGTTTGAGGATATGAATGCAGCGGTGCCCGTGGGCCTTCGGGATGTGGTCGGACCCACCCCGGAGCTCCGGCGGGTGGTGGCGGCGTGGTTTCTGGTGAATCTCGGTGAGTGGACGTTCGTCACCGCGCTGTCGATTCACGAGTACCGCCTCCACGGTGCGGTGGCGCTGGGTCTGATCGGGGCCCGATTCGTCCCCGGCGCCGTCTGTGGGCTGGCCGTGCTCCAGCCGCTGACCCGGCGCAGTCCCAACAGCGTTCTGAGGACGATCGCCGGCCTGTGCGGTCTGAGCGTCGCCGCCGCGGCGTTCGCGGTGGCGCGCCAGGAGCCTCTGCCGCTGAGCGTCGCGATCGTCTGGCTGGAAGCGGCCCTGTCGGCCCCCTACCGCGCGATCCAGGCGACCGTGCTGCCTGCACTGTCGGACACCCCCCACGAGCTGTCGGCGGCCGCCGGGACGATCCCCGTGGCAAAGGCGCTGGCCTGGGCGGCCGGGGCGCTGGCCGGAAGCGTCGGGCTCGTCGTGGCCTCGGCACAGCTGCTGATGCTGCTGGGCGCGGCCGGCTTCCTGATCGCGGGGGCGCTGGTCGGAACCCTCGGGCTGACCGCGCCGGGGAGGCCGTCCTCGTCGTCTTCTCCGGCTCGGGCCCGTGGGCGGATGGCCAGTCTCGCCGGATTCGAGCTGATCGCCCAGCGGGTGCGCGCACTGCTGGTTCTGGGTGGAGCCCGCTCGCTCACCCGCGGAGTGTGGACGGCCCTCACCGTCGTGGTGTCCCTCCGCCTGCTCCACCTGGGCAGCTCTGGCGTCGGCCTGTTGATGGCCGCGGCCGGGCTGGGCGTTGCCCTGGCGGTGCCGCTGTCGCTGAGGTTCGCCGGACGGCCACGGCTGGCCGGCCCGGCGGCGCTGATGTTCGCCCTGGCGGGTCTACCGATAACGCTGGTGGGGGTCGCCGCCGAGCCGGTCTCGGCCAGCGCGTTCGTGGTTGTCTGGGGCGCCGCGTTCGCGATGGCCGACTCGCTGTCCAACTCGCTCATCCACCGAGTGGTGGAGGCCCGGCTGCTGGCACCGAGCGTGGGGGCGCTGGAATCCTCGAAGCTGCTCCTGGAGGGCGTCGGGGCCCTGGCGGCTCCGGGGCTTCTCGCCGTCCTGGGGATCCGCGACACGCTCCTGGTCGTCGGCCTGGCCCTGCCGGTGCTGGTGCTCCTCGTCCGGCGCGGCCTGCTCGCCGTCGACCGCCGGGCCGAGCGCCGCACCCGGCCGCTGGCCATCTTGCGCCGGACCCCCAGCTTCACCGGGCTGACCATGCTGGCGCTGGAGACGCTGGCCTCGCGTCTGGAGCGAGCCCAGGCGCCCGCCGGCGAGATTCTCATCCGCCAGAACGACGTCGGCGATCGCTTCTACCTGATCGACCAAGGAAAGGTATCCGTGACGATCGACGGCTACCGGGTGGCGGTGTTGGGCCCGGGCGAGAGCTTCGGCGAGAAGGCCCTGCTGCGCGCCATCTCGCGCACCGCGACGGTGACGGCGCTCGAGCCGACCGACCTGTGGTACCTGGATGCGGCGGACTTCGTGGCCGCGGTGACCGAAGAGGAGGGACCGGTGCCAGGCCAGGTGGCGACACGGCGACCGGGTCGCGGCGAGATGCACTCGCTGGAGGAGACGCTGCGCGCCATTCCCCTGTTCGGTGCTTTCGACCGCCGTCACCTCGCCTCCGCCGGACGGGTCATCGAGGTTTCCGCGGGAACCGCTCTGACCCGCGAGGGCGAGCCCGGGGATGCCTTCTTCGTGGTGCTCGGCGGCCACGCCGAGGTGACGATCGGCGGACGTCCGGTGCGCACGCTTTCCGAGGGAGACTGGTTCGGGGAGATCGCCCTGATCCATGACGTCCCCCGGACCGCCACCGTCGTCGCGGGCGATGATGCGCGCGTGTTCCAGCTCAGCCGGTCCGAGTTCCTGCGGGTGCTCCGGCAGGCCGACCCGCGCGCGAACTCCTCGGCTGACGGCGCGAGCGTGGCTGCGGGGCTGCTCGTGTGAGAGAGCGCGGCGATCCTGGCCGGCGGGGACCGCCACAGCATCAGCTTGTAAACCGCAGCACTTCCCCCTAGACTGCGCGCGTCAGCCGATAGTCGAAGCCGCTTGATTCAACGGCGCCACGCCACATACGAGGCAGCCGAGAGCGGGGTCCGTGAGAGCTGGTCAGTCCTGCACGGGGCATCACTGCCGTGTGCTATCTTTGCTGGTCGCGCCCGTGCAGGGTGGGAACGCCCTCCGCGCGGTGTGATCTCGCTCTCCACTGGCCCGAGGAGTCGCCGTCTTGGCAACCGCTGAAGCCCCCCGGACGCGCCGCAGCTTCGCGCGTCTGAACAAGGTCCTTGAAGTACCCAACCTCATCGATATTCAGCGCCGCTCGTTCGAGTGGCTGACCGACCCCGAGGGGGGCGGTCTGCGCGAGACGATCGATGACGTCTCGCCCATCGAGGATTACACCGGCAATCTCGCCGTCCAGTTCGGTGAGTTCCAGTTCGACGAGCCGATCGCCAGCCTGGATCAGTGCCGGGAGAAGGATCTGACCTACGCTCGCCCGCTGACCGTCACGGTCGCGTTCATCAACCGGGAGACCGGTGAGATCCGCGAGCAGTCGGTGTTCATGGGCGACTTCCCCTGGATGACCGAGCGGGGCACGTTCATCATCAACGGCACCGAGCGCGTGGTGGTCACGCAGCTGGTCCGTTCCCCGGGGGCCTACGTGATGGAGCCCAAGGACCGGGAGAAGCAGGTCTTCATCGCCAACCTGATGCCGGCTCGCGGCTCCTGGCTGGAGCTCGAGATCGACAAGAAGGGCCGGGTGTACGTCCGCATCGACCGCAAGCGCAAGCTGCCGGTGACCGTGCTGCTGCGTGCGATGGGCTACGCCACCGACGAAGAGATCCTCAAGCTGTTCGGCGACTCGCTGTACATCCGCCTGACGCTGGATGCGGATGCCGAGATGACGCGGACCGAGGAAGGCGCGCTGATCGAGCTGTTCAAGAAGCAGCGCCCCGGTGAGCCTCCGTCGATCGACGCCGCCCGCTCACTGCTCAACCAGCTGTTCTTCGATCCCAAGCGTTACGACCTGACGCGAGTCGGCCGCTACAAGCTGAACTCGCGCCTGGGCCTGGACATCGACCTGGACACGCGCACCCTGACCCACGACGACATCATCGCGCTGGTCAAGGAGCTGGTGTCGCTGCCACGGCTGCTAGGGATGTCCGAGGAGCCCGACGTCGAGATCAAGGACTTCGCGGCCGAGGCCGTCTCCCTGCCCCGGGAGCCGGTCCAGGATCACCTGGACGAGTACGAGCACTTCGGGAACCGGCGGCTGCGCACGGTCGGCGAGCTGATCCAGGAGGCCTTCCGGATCGGCCTGTACCGGATGGAGCGCGTGGTGCGCGAGCGCCTCACCACCGAGGATGCCGACACGATCACGCCGCAGACGATCGTCAACATCCGGCCGGTCGTCGCCGCGCTGAAGGAGTTCTTCGGGTCCAGCCAGCTGTCTCAGTTCATGGACCAGACCAACTCGCTGGCCGGGCTGACCCACCGGCGCCGTCTGTCGGCGCTCGGCGCAGGTGGTCTGACCCGCGAGCGCGCGCCGATCGAGGTGCGTGACGTGCACCCCACCCACTACGGCCGCATGTGCCCGATCGAGACCCCGGAGGGTCCGAACATCGGCCTGATCGGCTCACTTTCCTCCTACGCGGAGATCTCCGAGCACGGCTTCGTCACGACCCCCTACAGGGTGGTCAAGAACGGCAAGGTGACCGACGAGATCGTGCGGATCGACGCCACCCAGGAGGAGGAGCAGAAGATCGCCCAGGCCAACACCCCGATCGACAAGAACGGCAGGCTGGTCGGCGACGAGATCATGTGCCGCACCCAGGCGGGTCAGTACGTCACGGCCACTCCCAAAGAGGTCGACCTGATCGACGTCTCCCCCGAGCAGATCTGGTCGGTGGCCACGGCGATGATCCCGTTCCTGGAGCACGACGACGCCAACCGGGCGCTGATGGGTTCGAACATGCAGCGCCAGGCTGTGCCGCTGCTCGTCACCGACGCCCCGCTGATCGGCACGGGCATGGAGCGCCGCGCCGCGATCGACACCGGTGATGTGGTCCTGGCCGGCGGCCAGGGCACCGTCTCCTACGTCGACGCCGAGCGGATCGCTGTGGACAAGAAGGGCGGAGGCCAGGACGAGTACGACCTCCAGAAGTTCATGCGCTCCAACCAGGGCACCCTGATCCATCAGAAGCCGATCGTCACGGTGGGCACCACCGTCCAGGAGGGCACGGTGCTGGCCGACGGCTCGGCGACCGACATGGGTGAGATGGCGCTGGGCAAGAACCTGCTCGTCGCCTTCATGTCCTGGGAGGGTTACAACTTCGAGGACGCGATCATCCTGTCCAAGCGCCTGGTCCAGGACGACGAGCTCACTTCGATCCACATCGAGGAGTACGAGATCGACGCCCGCACGACCAAGCTGGGCGACGAGGAGATCACCCGTGACATCCCGAACCGCTCGGAGGAGTCGCTGCGCAACCTCGACGACCGCGGCATCGTCCGGATCGGCGCCGAGGTGGCCTCCGGTGACCTGCTGGTCGGCAAGGTCACGCCCAAGGGCGAGACCGAGCTGACCGCCGAGGAGAAGCTGATCCGCGCGATCTTCAAAGAGAAGGCGCGCGAGGTCCGCGACACTTCCTTGAAGGTGCCGCACGGCGAGGGGGGCGTCGTCATCGACGTCAAGACGTTCAGCCGCGACGAGGGCGACGACCTGCCGCCCGGAGTCAACGATTTGGTTCGCGTATTTGTCGCAAAGAAGCGCAAGATCGCCGAGGGCGACAAGCTCGCCGGGCGCCACGGCAACAAGGGCGTGATCTCCAAGATCGTCGACGTCCAGGACATGCCGTTCCTGGAGGACGGCACGCCGGTCGATGTGATCCTCAACCCGCTCGGCGTCCCGAGCCGGATGAACCTGGGTCAGATTCTGGAGACCCACCTCGGATGGGTGGCCGCCAACGGCTGGTTCGACGACGGTTCGGAGGCCCGCAAGAAGGCCACCGTGACGGCCGTCAACGCCACCGCCGGCGCCGGCGGCAAGGTCTACGTGGCCACGCCGGTGTTCGACGGTGCCACCGTGTCCGACGTCGATGAGGCGCTGGTCCGCTGGCAGCAAGAGCACGAGGGCAAGATCCGCATGGACGTCGACACCAAGCGCCGGGAGGGCGAGCAGGCCTCCGGCAAGGTGACCCTGTTCAACGGACGCACCGGCGAGCCGTTCACCGAGCAGGTGACGGTCGGCTACATGTACATCCTGAAGCTCCTCCACTTGGTGGACGACAAGATCCACGCCCGCTCCACCGGCCCCTACTCCCTGGTCACCCAGCAGCCGCTGGGCGGCAAGGCCCAGTTCGGCGGCCAGCGGTTCGGCGAGATGGAGGTGTGGGCGCTCGAGGCCTACGGCGCGGCGTACACCCTCCAGGAGATGCTCACGATCAAGTCCGACGACACGGTCGGGCGCGTCAAGGCCTACGAGGCCATCGTCAAGGGCGAGAACATCGCCGAGCCGTCGATCCCCGAGTCGTTCAAGGTTCTGCTCAAGGAGATGCAGTCGCTGGCGCTCGACGTCAACGTCGTCTCCGAGGAGGGCGAGCGGGCCGAGATGCGCGAGGAGGACGATGACCTGCTCCGGGCGGCCGAGGAACTCGGCATCGACCTGAGCGGCGTCCGGGCCACCGACGGAGCGGCCGCCGACGAGACCGTGGAGCACGAGGGCGAGACGGTCGAGGCCTCCACCGAGGAGGCCGAGGTGGAGGATCCCGATCTCGAGCCCGGCGAGGAGCTCGAGACCGAGGACTTCGCCACGGATACCGACGAAATGATCAATGAGGACGTTCCGGCCGGCGAGGCCGAGGGTGTCCTCGAAGAGGACGAGGCGTAGTCGTTGAGAGCTGTGCCGCATGCCAGCCCCGGGCCAAGAACGCTTACGCGATTGGCCCGTGGCCGGCACGGCGGCCCAGCTCAGATCGGCGGCCCTCCCTCAACGCCCCCTCGGTCGCCAGCCTCCACTGAAGCGCCAGCACCCTGAACCTCAGCAGCCACCCACCACTCCCAGCACCACACCACCGCAAGATTTCCCACAGGCACCTAGCAGCAAGGACTCACCTTGATCGACATCAATAATTTCGACGCCATCGAAATCGGCCTGGCCTCCTCCAAGCAGATCCGTTCCTGGAGCTCGGGTGAGGTCACCAAACCGGAGACCATCAACTACCGCACGCTCAAGCCCGAGAAGGACGGGCTGTTCTGTGAGCGCATCTTCGGCCCGACCAAGGACTGGGAGTGCTACTGCGGTAAGTACAAGCGCGTTCGCTACAAGGGCATCGTCTGCGAGCGCTGCGGCGTCGAAGTGACCCGTTCCAAGGTCCGCCGCGAGCGGATGGGCCACATCGACCTGGCCGCCCCGGTCAGCCACATCTGGTTCTTCAAGGGCGTCCCCAGCCGCATCGGCTACCTCCTGGACATGGCTCCCAAGGAGCTGGAGAAGGTCCTGTACTTCGCCGCCTCGATGGTCACGTGGGTGGACGACGAGGCCCGCGAGCGCGACGTGGAGTCCCTGGAGGGCGAGGTCAACAAGGTCCTAGACGCCTACGCGGCGGAAAAGGAGGAGCGCGTCCTGGAGCTCCGCGAGTCGCTCGAGCGCCGGGTCCAGTACCTGGAGACGGGCAAGACGGGCCGCGACTTCTCCGACGACGACCACCTGTGGGCCGAGACGCTCGAGGTCAACGTGGCCAAGCTCTCCGAGGAGGAGCGCGAGAAGCTCCTCAAGGACCTGCGCAAGAGCTTCCAGGCCGACATCGACGACACCGAGGCCTACATCGAGGACGCCGCCGAGCGCATGCGCCAGGTGTGGGATCTGTTCAAGTCGATGAAGGCCAAGGACGTCGTCAACGACGAGACCCTGTTCCGCGAGCTGAAGGACCGGTTCGGCTCGCCGTACGGGTTCGGCGAGTACTTCCGCGGCGGCATGGGCGCCGAGGCCGTGCGCGACCTGCTCCAGCAGGTCGACCTGGAGACCGAGTCGGCGGACCTGCAGGATCAGGTCAAGACCGCCAAGGGCCAGAAGCAGGCTCGGGCGGTCAAGCGCCTGAAGGTCGTCACCGCGTTCATCAGCTCCGGGAACAAGCCGGAGATGATGATCCTGGAGGCCGTGCCGGTGATCCCGCCGGAGCTGCGGCCGATGGTGCAGCTGGACGGCGGCCGCTTCGCCACCTCCGACCTCAACGACCTGTACCGCCGCGTCATCAACCGCAACAACCGCCTGAAGCGGCTACTCGATCTGGGCGCGCCGGAGATCATCGTCAACAACGAGAAGCGGATGCTGCAGGAGGCCGTCGACGCGCTGTTCGACAACGGCCGCCGCGGGCGTCCCGTCACCGGCCCGGGCAACCGGCCACTGAAGTCGCTGTCCGACATGCTCAAGGGCAAGCAGGGCCGCTTCCGCCAGAACCTGCTGGGCAAGCGGGTCGACTACTCGGGCCGATCGGTGATCGTGTCCGGTCCGTCGCTGCGCCTGCACCAGTGCGGCCTGCCCAAGCTGATGGCGCTGGAGCTGTTCAAGCCGTTCATCATGGCTCGCCTGGTCGAGCGCAAGTCGGCGCAGAACATCAAGGCGGCCAAGAAGATGGTCGACTCGATGATCCCCGAGGTCTGGGACGTGCTGGAGGAGGTCATCCACGAGCATCCGGTGTTGCTCAACCGCGCACCGACCCTGCACCGCCTCGGCATCCAGGCCTTCGAGCCGATCCTGGTCGAGGGCAAGGCCATCCAGGTCCATCCGCTGGTCTGTCACGCGTTCAATGCCGACTTCGACGGCGACCAGATGGCGGTGCATCTGCCGCTGTCGGCCGAGGCCCAGGCCGAGGCCCGGATCCTCATGCTGTCGGCCAACAACATCCTGTCCCCGGCTCACGGGGCGCCGCTGGCGACCCCCACCCAGGACATGGTGCTGGGCGCCTACTACTTGACCTACGGGCCGGACTCCGAGGAGCTGGACAAGATCGACCCGGCCAAGCACGAGCCGCGTCCGCACGTGTTCCGCACCGCCCAGGAGGCGGAATTGAGTTATGAGGCGCGGGTGTGCGGCCTGCACGCCCTGGCCGAGTACCGGCCGGTCGGACTGGACGGCGGTCACGTGCTGACCACCGTCGGGCGGATCATCTACAACGACCGCATCGAGCGGGCGCTGGAGGAGGCGCTGGGCGAGCAGTTCGACCCCAGCACCTACGAGTTCGTCAACCGGTCGATGCGCAAGAAGGACACCACCAAGCTGGTCGACGACCTCGTGCAGGCCTACGGCGCGGCGTCGATCTCCCAGGTGCTGGACGCTTTCAAGGACATCGGCTTCCACTTCGCCACCCGAGCCGGCGTGACGATCTCCAAGAACGACGTTCAGACCCCGCCCGACAAGGCGGAGATCCTGGCGCGTTACGACAAGGAGCTGGCCGAGATCGACGAGCAGTACCTCAACGGCGAGATGGACCAGGAGGAGCGCCACGAGGCGGTCACGGGGCTGTGGGATCGGGCCACCAACGAGGTGGCTGACGCGATGCGCAACCACCTCGACGAGCTCAACCCGATCTTCATGATGGCCAACTCGGGTGCTCGCGGCTCGTTCCAGCAGATCCGTCAGCTGGCCGGCATGCGCGGACTGATGGCCAACCCGAAGGGTGAAATCATCGAGCGCCCGATCAAGTCCAACTTCATGGAGGGCTTGGACGTGCTGGAGTACTTCATCTCCACGCACGGCGCCCGTAAGGGACTGGCCGACACGGCCCTACGCACGGCCGACTCCGGGTACCTGACCCGGCGCCTGGTCGACGTCTCCCAGGACGTGATCATCCGTCAGGAGGATTGCGAGACCGAGGAGTACATCGAGATGCCGATTCTCGGCACCGAGCCGGATCCCGCGACGCGGGCGCTCCGGCCGACCACCGAGCCGAACGTCAACCTGATCGGCCGCATCGCCGCTCGGGACATCAAGTCCGGCAGCAAGGTGATCGTGGAGAAGGGCAACGAGATCGACCGGGCCGAGCTGGCCGCTCTGGTCGCGGCATTCGCCAAGAAGACCGAGAAGGGCGAGGTCGTCACGGTTGCGGTCCGCTCCGTGCTCAAGTGCGAGGCGCCAACCGGCGTGTGTCAGGCCTGCTACGGCCGCTCGATGGCCACGGGCAAGACTGCTCAGATCGGCGACGCGGTGGGCATCATCGCCGCCCAGTCGATCGGGGAGCCCGGAACCCAGCTGACCATGCGGACCTTCCACACCGGCGGCATCGCCGGCGCCGACATCACGCACGGCCTGCCGCGCGTGGTGGAGCTGTTCGAAGCCCGCAAGCCGAAGGGTCTGGCTCGGATCGCCGAGGAGAGCGGCAAGGTCTCGATCGAGGAGTCCGACAAGGCGCTCACGGTCGTGGTCACGGATGACGCCGGTGAGGAGCATCGGTATACGTTCCCGCGCCGCACGATCCTCTACGTCCGCGACCGGCAGCAGATCAAGCGCGGTGCCCAGCTCAACGAGGGCTCGCTATATCCGCATGAGGTCCTGGCCTTCGGCGGCGACACGCCGGAGGAGCGCCGGACGCTGACCGAGCTGTACCTCGTCCGCGAGGTCCAGGAGGTCTACAAGTCCCAGGGCGTCGACATCAACGACAAGCACATCGAGTTGATCGTGCGCCAGATGATGAAGAAGGTGCGGGTCGACCAGAAGGGCGACACCGACCTGCTGCCCGGGGTGTTCGTGGATCGGCACGAATACGCGCGGATCAACAAGGCGGTGATCGACAGCGGCGGCGAGCCGGCCCAGGCGGAGGAGATCATCCTCGGCATCACCAAGGCCTCGCTGAACACGGACTCGTTCCTGAGTGCCGCCTCGTTCCAGGAGACCACCAAGGTGCTCACCGACGCCGCCCTGGAGGGCAAGATCGACCGCCTCAACGGCCTCAAGGAGAACGTGATCATCGGCAAGCTGATCCCAGCCGCCACCGGCCTCAAGCGCTACCGGCGGATCGAGATCGAGCCCTCGGAGCCGCTGCCCCGCGGGATCGATGAGGTCGGCCTGCTCGATCACGACGATCTGGCGGCTGAGTTGGGCCTGTCCGACGGCGAGGCGCTCGGTGGCTTCGGCGGCATCGAGGCGGACCTGTCCGACCTCGAGGACATCGGCAACGGCGGATCGTCTTATGGATTCGACGAGTTCGCCGACCTGGATCTGCCGCCGTCTGACGGCTCCTCGAACGGAAAAGAGTAGGCGCGTGGGGCCGGCCAGCCAGCCGGCCCCACTCACGTCAGCAGGACCCGAACCGCCTCGGTCTTGAGCTGGGCTGGTTCTTTCTTGAGGTTCGGCGGCTAGAGTAATCCGGCTCGTGCGCCCATGGGGCCCACGGGCGGTCCGCAGAACGCCCACGTTCCCTCCCACGATCGAGACGGCCAGCCCCGGTTCACCGCAGGACCCCCCGCTCGCGCTCCAGCACGCAGCGCGACGGCTGCGTGACGTGGAGAGCGTGCTGCTGGAGCGCTACCGCCCGGCGCTGCAAGGGTCGGTGCTGGAGCTGGTCCCCGGGGGCAGCCGCCTGACCGAGGAGCTCGTCCACCAGGCCGGCACCTATGTCGGGCTCGGCTCCTCAACGGCAGTGATAAACGTGTGCCGGCAGATGTACATCACCGGCCGTTTCGTGATCTCCCAGCTCGATGACCTGGACCAGTTCGAGCCCGGCAGCTTCGATGTGGTATTCGCCGGCCGGTGTGCGATCGACAGCTTGAGCGACGAGCGCCGGCGCCGACTGCTGGCCGGCGTGCACCGGGGGCTGCGGGCCGGGGGGCTGTGGATCTTCTCCTCGCGCAACGCCGCCTCCCCGCATCTCGGCGAGATCGAAGAACCGCCCTCTGGACGGCGGCGTGCCGGACTGCTTCGCGGTCGGCGGATGCGTTCCTCACGCGCCCCGATGGACGAGCGCGAGCTGGGTTACGAGCTGCTGGGCGGAATCGACGGCGACCCGACGGCCGCCCCCTACCGGATCACGCGCGAGGCTCAGGAGCAGCAGCTGGGGGAGACCGGATTCGAGCTGCGTGAGTGCATCGATCTCGACGGACACGAGGTCTCCTCGGACGCTCCGACCTCCGAGTCCCCAGAGCTGCACTACGTGGCCCGACCGGCGGGCCGCGTTGCCATGTGAATCCGGATTCACTATGGTGGCCGGATGGCCACCACGCACATTTCCGATCCAGCCCGGGACGTCCTCAATCAGCCGCCGCCGCTGGAGCCGCTCAACCTGTTTGACACCGACCTCCCGTTGCAGGACGCGCTCGTGCGGGAGGGTGGTGAGTGGGGAGTCGACCGGGCGCGAGAGGCCGGGTCCGTGGCCGGGAGCCCGGAGGCCCGTGAGCTCAGCCGCCGGGCGGAGCGCAACGAGCCGATCCTCCGCACGCACGACCGCTTCGGGAACCGGATCGATCAGGTCGACCTCGACCCCTCCTGGCACTGGCTGTTGCAGGGCGCCATCGAGCGCGGCCTGGCCGGGCTGCCCTGGCGGGAGACCCGTCCAGGGGCGCACGTCGTGCGGGCCGCACTGTTTGCCCTGTGGGGCCAGATCAACGACGGGGTCATGTGCCCGGTGTCGATGACCTACGCGGCCGTTCCCGCCCTGCGCGACGGGGCTCCGGCGCTGGCGGACATCTGGGAGCCGCGGCTGACCGCCGGCGACTACGAGCGCGGCGCGCTGGCCGGCATGGCGATGACCGAGCGCCAGGGCGGCTCGGACGTGCGGGCCAACATCACGCGGGCCGATCAGGTGGGTGACGGCGTCTACGAGCTCAACGGTCACAAGTGGTTCTGCTCCTATCCGCCCTGTGACGTCTTTCTGGTGCTGGCACAGACGTCCGGAGGGCTTTCCTGCCTGCTGGTCGAGCGCGGCCCTGGCATGGAGTTCCAGCGCCTGAAGGACAAGCTCGGGACACGTTCGCTGCCCTCCAGTGAGGTGGAGTTCAGAGGTGCCCGCGGGCAGCTGGTCGGCGAGGAGGGCCGGGGTGTGGCCGCGATCATCCGGATGGTCAACCACACCCGCCTCGACTGCATGCTCGGGGCGGCCGCCGGCGCCCGGCGGGGTACCGTCGAGGCCATCCATCACGCCCGCCACCGGCGGGCGTTCGGGGAGCGCCTGGTCGATCAACCGTCGATGCGCAACGTCCTGGCCGACCTGGCGCTCGACTCGGAGGCGGCCACGGCGGCGGCGCTGCGCGTGGCCCGGTCCTACGACGAGGGAGACGACGGGCGTGACTTCCGCCGGTTCGCCACGGCCGTGATGAAGTACTGGCTGTGCAAGCGGGCACCCGCCCATGCGGCGGAGGCGCTCGAATGCCTGGGCGGCAACGGCTACGTGGAGGACTCCGGCATGCCCCTGCTCTACCGCGGGGCGCCCCTGGGGTCGATCTGGGAGGGCTCGGGCAACGTGGCCGCGCTCGATGTGCTGCGGGCGATGATCCGTGAACCGGCCGGACTGCCCGCCTTCATCGGCGAATGCGAGCTGGCCGCCGGCGCAGATGTCCGGCTCGATCGCCACCTGACGAAGCTCCGCGAACGCCTCGGGGGGCTGGGCTCGGACGGCGATCCCCAGTTCCAGGCGCGGCGCATCGTCGAGGATCTGGCGCTGGCGCTGCAGGCGTCGCTGCTCATCCGGCACGCCCCCGCCGCGGTGGCCGACGCATTCTGCGCGCGCCTGAACGGAGATGGCGGGCGGGCCTACGGGACGCTCCCCGGGAGCGTCGATGCCGGGGCGATCATCGACCGCGCCCTCCCGGCCTAGCACCGTGACCGCTGTCGCGCCCACGCGCCGGCGGCTGCTCGACGCCGCGCGAGAGCTGGTGGAGGAGGGGGGCTACGGCGCCGCGTCCGTACTCGCCGTGGCCGACCGGGCCGGTCTGGCCGCCGGGACGCTCTACCGGCACTATCCCTCCAAGGAGGATCTGTTCGTCGAGTTGTTCCGCTCGGTGTGCGACCGCGAGGTGGAGGCGATGCGGGCCGCGGCTCGAGCACCCGGTCGGGCCACCGAGCGGCTCCTCGGCGTCCTCGAGACGTTTGCCCGCCGGGCGCTGCAACGTCCTCGGCTGACCTGGGCGCTCACCGCCGAGCCGGTCGATCCGGCCGTCGACGCCGAGCGGCTCGCCTACCGGGCCACCTACGCGCAGCTGCTGGCCGAGTGCCTGCGCGAGGCCGTGGCGGCGGGGGAGCTTCCGCCCCAACCCGAGGATGTGATCGCCGCGGCGCTGGTCGGAGGCTGCGCCGAGGTGCTGGTCGGACCGCTGGCCGCCACCGGCGCCGATGCCGAGCAGACCGTGGCCACGCTGAAGGAGTTCATCCGGCGGGCGGTCGGAGCATGAGTGCCGAGGCCGTCCGGGTGCAGCGCGCCGGTCCGGTGTGGACCGTGATCCTGTCGCGCCCTGAGCGGCGCAACGCCGTGGATGGGCCGACCGCCTCCGCTCTGACCGACGCCTTCCGGAGCTTCGACGCCGACCCGGAGGCCGCGGTGGCCGTCCTGTACGGGGAGGGCGGGATGTTCTGCGCCGGCGCCGATCTGAAGTCCGTGGGGACCCCGGCCGGCAATCAGCTGACGCCCGTGGATGGGGGCGACGGGCCGATGGGTCCGACCCGCCTGCGCCTGGGCAAGCCCGTGATCGCGGCGGTGGCCGGCCACGCGGTGGCCGGAGGACTCGAGCTGGCGCTGTGGTGCGACCTCCGCGTGGCCGAGGCCTCATCGGTGTTCGGCGTGTTCTGCCGGCGCTGGGGGGTGCCCCTGATCGACGGCGGCACCGTCAGGTTGCCCCGCCTGATCGGGCTGAGCCGGGCCATGGACCTGATCCTCACCGGCCGCCCGGTGGAGGCGAGCGAGGCACTGCACATCGGCCTGGTGAACCGCGTGGTCCCGGATGGCACCTCCCGAGCTGCCGCCGAGGAGCTGGCCGGAGAGCTGGCCCGCTTCCCGCAGACCTGCATGCGCGAGGACCGCCTGTCCGTGCTCGACCAGCAGGGCCTGACCGAGCTCGAGGCGCTGGCGCAGGAGTTCCAGCACGGCCTGCGCTCGCTCGAGGACGTCCAGGCGGGCCTCGAACGGTTCCGGGCGGGCGCCGGCAGACACGGCAACTTCGAGGATTAGCCGGCGCGCGCTGTTCGGCGCGGAAAACCTGTTCCAGCGCGCAAATCGGACGCTGATCGCGAGCATTGCGCGCCCGAACATGAAAAATGTGTTCGGGCGCGCAAATCGTCCCTGACCAGAACGATTTGCTCGCTGGAACAGGTCCGGAATCTGGTCCAACGAGCCAGCCCTCGGTCATCGCGCCGTCAACCCTGACCGCTCGAAGATAGGATCAGCGAATGGCACTCCTGTGCGTGCGCGGCCCCTTGAAAACGCTGGCCGGAGGGGAGGGCCGGCACGAGCTGGACGGCGGCACGATCGGCGAGCTCATCCAGCGCCTGGAGGACCAACATCCGGCGCTGCGCGGCTGGATCCTCGACGAACGGGGCCGCATCCGGCGCCACATCAACGTGTACGTGAACGGTGAGCAAGGGGAGGGTCGGACGCCGGTCGGGCAGGGCGACCGGGTCGACATCCTTCCCGCGATCTCGGGAGGCGAGAGGTGACCGAACTGCTGGTCGGAACCAAGAAGGGGCTGTTCGTCCTGGAGGGCGAGACGGATGGCGAGTTCCGCATCGCGAGCCGGTCGTTCCCCGGCGAGCCGGTGGACTACGCGGTCCGGGATCCCCGGACCGGACGGGCGTTCGCGACGGCCACCAACCCGTTCTACGGCCCCAAGATCTGGTTCGCCGACGACCCGGCCGGGGAGTGGACCCAGGCTCAAGGGGTCGAGCTGCCGGCCGGAGGCGAGGCGGCCCTGGAGCGGATCTGGGTGATCGCCCCCGCCGAGTCGGACGGCCGCCTGTACGCCGGCGGAGATCCTGGCGTGCTCTTCCAGAGCGACGACGGCGGCGAGACCTGGGAGCTCAACCAGGCGCTGTGGAACCACCCGACGCGGCCACGCTGGCAGCCGGGTGGGGGCGGGCTGTGCCTGCACTCGATCGTCACCTGGCCCGGTGAGCCCGAGCGGCTGACCGTCGCCATCTCGGCGGCTGGGGTCTGGCATACGGAGGACGGCGGGGAGTCCTGGGAGACGGGTAACCAGGGGCTGATGCCCCGGTATCTGCCCGACGACGCCGACGAGCAGCCGCTGGCTCTGTGTGTCCACCACATCGAACGGGCGCCCCGCCGCCCCGACCGGTTGTTCCTCCAGTTCCACGGCGGCGTCTACCGGTCCGACGACGCCGGCCGGTCCTGGGAGGAGGTCGGGCGCCCGCTGCCCTCCGACTTCGGGTTCCCGCTGGCCGTCGATCCCGCCGATCCCGACAGCGCGTATGTGATCCCGCTGGTGGCCGACATGGACCGCACGACGCCGGCGGGGCGGGTCCGCGTGTATGAGACCCGGGACGCCGGCTCGACCTGGGCGCCGCGAGGCGACGGGCTGCCGAGCGCCGAGGCGTATCTCACCGTCCTCCGGCTGGCGTTGGCCCGGCGCGGGGAGGGGGAGACGATGGAGCTGTACTTCGGGTCGACCACCGGCGAGGTGTTCGGATCGGCCGACGCCGGGGCCAGCTGGCGCACCCTGGCCGCACTCCTGCCGCCGGTGTACTCCGTCACCGCGGCCGGCGTGTGACGAAGCTCCGACGCGCCGCTTAGACAGCGCTAAGGGGAACTCGGCATTGTGGTCGGGGAGGCTGACTTCGGTCCTGTCCGCGGGCGTCCAGTTTGGTCAAGTGGATCCCCGGGAATGCCGAATAGATTCGCATGGTCGAGGACCCGCATCCGGCCGACTCACCTAACCGGCCGATCCGCTCCTAGACCCGCGCCTCTCACCCACATGACTGAAATCCTCGGCATCCTGCTAGCGCTCTTCTGCGCTCTGACAACCAATCTGGGCTTCCTTTACAAGCACCGTGGCGCCTGCGCGGTGCCCGCGGTCGACTTCCGTCACCCCCTCCGGTCGGGCCGGAGCCTGTTTGCCTCACCGCTGTTCTCGATCGGCATGCTGATCGCCTGCGGCTCCTGGCTGTGCCACGTCGGCGCCATGGCGATGATCCCGCTGTCGATGGTCCAGGCGGTCCTGGCGGGCGGCATCGTCCTGCTGGCGGTGATGGCCGAGCGCATGCTCGGCCTGCGAATCGGCCCCCGACAGTGGTTCGGACTGGCCATGACCGCGGGGGGTCTCGTGCTCCTCGGAATCACCCTCCCCGCGGTGCACGGCAGCCATTCCCGCTTCTCGCCTGCCGGGATGATCGCCTTCGAGGCGATCCTCGTGGCGGTGGGCACCCTCCTGATCATGGGCCCCCGGATCGGCGCGCCCAGTCATCGCCACGGGGTCATGTTCGGCGCCGCCTCCGGAATCCTGTTCGGAGTCTCCGACATCTCGATCAAGGCGATGTCCGGTCTGGTCGGCGCCCACGGCGTGCTCGGCATCGTCTCGCCCTGGCTGTTCGTGGCGCTGCTGGCCTCGGTGGTCGCGTTCTTCTCCTCGGCCAAGTCCCTGCAGGACGGCGATCCGATCCCGGTCATCGCCGTGACCAGCGCGGCGGCCACGGTCTCCGGAATCCTCGGCGGCATCGTCGTGTTCGGCGATCCCTTCCCCGCCCACGTGTTCGGGATCGTCGTCCAGTGCCTGGCCTTCCTCCTGGTCGTATTCGCCGCCTGGGTGATCCCCGCCCCAGCCCGCGCGTCCCGCATCGGCCGGCCCGCTTCGGCGATCGCCTGAGCCCCGGCCTCCTTGACACCGCTCCACATTTTCTGCGCCGCCGAGTCCACCTGTATTAGGGTGCATTATCCGGGGGTCGGCCAATCCGACCCGAGGCTTCCCGAGGAGGGTCATCATGCTGTCCTGCTGTCTCGCGCGACGACGCGCAGTGAGGGCGTGCGCCGCCGGGGCGCTCGCGCTTTCTGTCCTCTCTGTCTTGCTGACCAGTTCGGCGGCCACGGCCGCGGCGCCGGGCACCTTCGCCACGGTGGCGCCGAGCCCCAGCTACATCAACGCTGTGGTCACCGATACTCAGACGAACGTCATCTACGCACAGCAGAACAGCGACAATGGGGTGACCCCCGGGACCCAGTTCTACAGCTACAACCCCAAGACGAACCTGTGGAAGCAGCTGGCAAGCTCGCCGGAGTCCATGTTCAACAACGCCGGCGCGGCGTATCTGAACGGCAAGATCTACGTGGGCTACTCAGACGACACCAATCACGAAGCCGATACGAGTCTGGCGGTATACGACATCGCCGCCAACACGTGGACCACGATTGCGAATCCCCTCGGAGAGGCGAGCGGCGACATCACGGCCTACCGAGGCCTCCTCTACATGGTGAACGGCACCAGGTTCGTCTCCTACAAGCCGTCGACCGGCACGACGAGGACACTGGCCGACCCGCCTGATTTCACCGATTCCACCGGCAAATACGGTGACTGCCACCAGGGCTTCCAGCCCTGGGGATCGCTCGCTCCGTACGGCGGCAAGATCTACGGCACCGAGGGCAACTCCTGCAACGCCTTCGCCGTGTACGACGTTGCGTCCAACACATGGACCGAGCTGCCGACCGTACCCAGCGGAGCCGTGCTGGGGGGCGCCATCGACCCGGTAACCGGCACCTTCTACACCTACGGCAATTACAACGGCGACACGTGGGATGTCTACAAAATCGCCACGCATACGTGGACGACCATGACCTATCCCTATAGCAATGTCGGCGACGGTGGGCTGGCCTATGTGTCCACGCCGGGGCTACAGGGCATCTACTCCACGACCGGCGAGAACGACACCGGATTCGGGTTCAACCGCTACAACACGGTGGCCGGACCGGCCGTGTCGGTCAAGAACTCGGCCGGCAAGCATCACCCCTCCGTCGGGACGAAGTTCAAATACACCGTCCGGGTCAAGAACTCCGGGGGCACCTCGGCGAAGAAGGTCACCTTGGTAGACAAGCTCCCCTCGGTGGTCAGGATCGACTCGGTCAGGACCACGAAGGGCAAGTGCTCGGCCAAGCGCCCGGTCAAATGCAAGCTGGGCACGCTCAAGCCCGGGCATTCCGTGAAGGTGAGGATCACGGTCACCGCCCACAAGAAGGGCAAGGGCAAGAGCAAGGCGACCGTCAAGACGACGTCGTTCAACGCCAGCCAGAAGACGACCTCCACCGTCACCATCAAGGTCAGCTGAGGACCGGGAGCGGGGGCGCCCTCGGCCTGCCGGCCGAGGGCGCCCTCAGCGCTCCGTCATGCCCTCGAGGATCACCCGGGCCACCAGCTCCGGGTCGTCGTAGGTGGGGATGTGCCCGCAGTCCGGCAGTCCCACGAGCCGCGCGCCCGGCAGCTCGGCTGCGGCGCGCCTGGCCTGGCGAGGCAGCAGCAGGCGATCCTTCTCGCCCCAGGCGATCGTCACGGGCACCCCCAGCGGCTGCCCGTGGCGGAAGTTCCGGTCCGTGGTGGCCCGGAGCGTGCGGTCGAACCCCGCGGCATCGGCCAGCGCCCGGGTCGACCCGGCCACGGTCGTCGGCGGGCACGCTCCGGGGGTGCACCACGAGCCCTCTGTAGGCGAGCCACCGAAACCGCCCGCGCTTGGACAATCCGTCGACGTACGGGCTCAGCAGCTTGGCCGCGCGGTGCGTGGCGATCAGGTTCGCCCGGGCCCAGACCCCCTCGGCCCGGCTCGCGAACCCGGCTGGAGACAGCAGCGTGACGGAGCTCGCCTGGTCGAGCCTGGCCAGCTCCAGCGCGACCCAGCCACCCAGTGAGTTGCCCACCACGTGCGGGCGCTCGACGCCCAGCCGTCCGAGGAAGCCGGCCACCTGCTCGGCCAGCCCGCGAGGGCCTGGATCGACCCCCGGCGGGAGGGGCGGCGAGGCACCGAACCCCGGCAGATCGAGGGCGATCACGTCGTTCGCCGCTGACAGAAGGTTCATGACCGGCTCCCACATCTGCCACCGGCTGCCGATCCCGTGGATCAGCACCAGAGCTCGCGCCTCGCTCGCGCCGGCCCGTCCGCGCCTCTCGTAGTTCAGGTCGACCACTGATTTGCTCCAAGCTGTATATCGGGACCGGCTCGCTGCTGCCGCCGAGCACATAGGGTCCAGCTTCCTGGCATCGCTATTTTGTACAAAACGGCAAGTAATTTTTTCCCGAGGGAGTCAGATGTCCACCACCGAAGCCGTGCACGCCTCCAGCACGACCCTGCAGGAGATGGGTCGTCGTCACCTGTGGATGCACTTCAGCCGGATGGGAGGCTACGACCAGCACGAGATCCCGATCATCGTGCGCGGCGACGGGCCCTATGTATATGACGAGCATGGCAGGCGCTACCTGGATGCGTTGTCGGCTCTGTTCTGCGTGAACATCGGCCACGGCCGAGCGGACATCGCCCAGGCCGGCGCCGATCAGGCCAAGGAGCTCGGCTTCTTCACCAACTGGTCCTACGCGCACCCGCGCGCCATCGAGCTGGCTGCCCGCGTGGCCGAGCTGGCGCCCGGCGATCTGAACCGCGTGTTCTTCACCAGCGGGGGCAGCGAGGCCGTGGAGTCCGCGCTCAAGCTCTCGCGCCAGTACCACCGCCTGACGGGCAAGCCGAACAAGTACAAGATCCTGGCCCGGGACATCGCCTACCACGGGACCAGCCTCGGCGCCCTGACCGCCACCCAGATCCCGGAGCTCAAGGAGCCGTTCGCGCCGCTCGTCCCGGGCGGCGTCACCGTGCCCAACACGAACATGTACCGCCATCCTGAGGGGACGACGGGCGAGGATCTCGCCAACGCCGTCGCCGAGACGATCGAGCGCGAGGGGCCCGACACTGTCGCCGCCCTGATCATGGAGCCCGTGCAGAACGCCGGCGGCTGCTTCCCGCCTCCGGAGGGCTACTTCAAGCGGATCCGGGAGATCTGCGACGAGTACGACGTGATCTTCATCTCCGATGAGGTGATCTGCTCCTGGGGCCGGCTGGGCGAGTACTTCGGCTCCCAGCGGATCGGCTACCAGCCGGACATCATCACCACCGCCAAGGGCCTGACCAGCTCCTACGCCCCGATGGGCGCCGCGATCGTCTCCGACCGGCTGTTCGAGCCCTTCCACGAGGGCAACAACAGCTTCATCCATGGGTTCACGTTCGGCGGCCACCCGATGTCCGCCGCGATCGCGATGGCCAACCTGGACGCGTTCGAGAACGAGAACATCCTCGAGCGCGTCCGCCAGAACGAGGGTCCGTTCCGGGAGATGCTCGAGTCGATGCGCGACCTGCCGATCGTCGGCGACGTGCGTGGCGTCGGCTTCTTCCACGCCATCGAGCTGGTCAAGGACAAGGAGACCAAGGAGACGTTCAACGACGAGGAGTCCGAGACGCTGCTGCGCGGCTTCCTGTCCGGTGAGCTCTACCGGCGCGGTCTCATCTGCCGGGCCGACGATCGCGGCGACCCGGTGATCCAGCTCTCGCCGCCGCTGATCTGCGGCCCCGAGCAGTTTGCCGAGATGGAGTCGGTCCTCCGCCCCGTGCTCACCGAGGCGGGCGACCGCATGCACGTCCACTCGTAGGGCTCAGGCGCCGATCTCGAAACCGGGAGGAACCGTGTGCTGACCGTCAGAGGGCTGATCGAGGACCTGAACCTGCGCGTGCTCACGGGCGAGTCCAATCTGGACATGCCGGTGCGCTGGGTCCACCTGTCGGAATGGGCGGACCCCACCCCATGGCTGTCGGGCGGCGAGGTGCTGCTCACGGCCGGGATGCAGCTGGACAGCCCGGCGGCGCAGCGGGACTACATCCGCCGGCTCGCCGAGCATCAGCTGGCGGGGCTGGGCTTCGGGACGGGACTGGCCCACGACGCCGTGCCGCCGGCGCTCCTGCAGGCGGCCGAGGAGCTGGAGTTCCCCGTGTTCGAGGTCCCCTACGAGGTCCCGTTCATCGCCATCACCGAGGCCGCCTTCACGCAGCTGGTCAACGAGCAGTACGCCGTCCTGCGGCGCGCCATCGCGGCCCAGGAGCGGCTGGAGCGGATCGTCCTCTCCCAGCGGGGTCTCGAGGCCCTGGCCGGCGCGCTGGCCACCCTGGTCGGGGCGGCCGTGCTGGTGTTCGACGGCCGGGGCGAGCTGCTGGCCAAGCATGCCTTCCGCCGCCCCATCGACCAGGCGCTGCTGGAAATCCTGCAGAGTGACCTGCGCGAGCGGGGGCGGCGGCGTGATGCCCGGCCGTTCATGCCCGGGGTGGAGGATCCGAGCCGGGCGCTGGCTCTGCCGGTCGCCGCCGACGGCAGCCCCGCCGGCCACGGCGCCTCAGCCAAGCCGGGGAACGTGGCCGAGGCGTGGCTGGTGGCGATCAAGGACGCCGAGGCCCTGTCTGACTTCGACCGCCTGACGCTGCGCCAGGCCGTGACGATCGTCGCTCTGGAGCTCCTGCGCGAGCGGGTGGCGGGCGACACCGAGCGGCGGCTGGCGGGCGACGTTCTGGCTGCCATGGTCAGCGGCGAGCTGACCGGACCGGAGCTCGGCCGCCGTCTGGAGCCGTTCGGGCTGGCCGACGAGGTGGCGGCCGTCGTCATGTCGGCACCGAGTCCGGGACCGCGCGCCGCCGCGGCGGCCGAGGCGACGCTGGCCGGATCGCTGCGAGCCGAGGCCTGTCCGGCCCTGGTCGCCGCCAACGGACGGCTGATCTGCGCGCTCATCCCCGGCGGTCCGGAGGAGGACCTGCTGGCGCTGTCCGAGCGCGTCGCCGAGCGGGTGGAGACCGAGCTGGGTGCGCCGGTACAGCTCGGTCTGGGCCGGCCGGTATCCGGGGCGGAGACCCGGCGCAGCTATCACGAGGCCCGCTGCACGCTGGAGGCGATGGCGCTCGGGTTTGACCGGGGCGGAGTTCAGAACGGGCGGGTGAACGGTGCAAGCGGCAACGGTCACCCCGGTTCTGCCGTGCCCAAAGCCGGCAGGGCCGCGAATGGCAGGAGCGCCGTCCGCGTGGCCACCTACAAGGATCTGGGGTCGTTCCAGCTCCTGCTCTCCCTGCAGGACGATGAGGCGCTGAAGCTGTTCTGCGACTCGATCCTGGGTCCGATCGAGCAGAGCGAGGGGCATTACGGCGGCGAGCTGATGCGCTCGCTGGAGGCTTTCATCGAGGAGAACGGCCAGTGGGAGCGGGCGGCACGCCGCCTGTACTGCCACCGGCACACGCTCCGCTACCGCATCAGGCGGGTGGAGGAGCTGACGGGTCGCGATCTGGCTTCGGCCCGCGACAGGATCGAATTCTGGCTTGCACTACGAGGAAGGGAACTGGTGGCATGAAGGTTGGAGTCCCGACGGAGATCAAGACCGACGAGTACCGCGTCGCGCTCACGCCGGCCGGCGTGCGCGAGCTGGTTGACGCGGGCCACGAGGTGTACGTCCAGCGCGAGGCCGGGGTCGGGTCCGCCATCAGCGACGAGATGTACGAGGCCCAGGGCGCGAGCATCCTCGCCGACGCCGCCGCCGTGTTCGGCGAGAGCGAGATGATCGTCAAGGTCAAGGAGCCCCAGCCGGTCGAGGTCGAGATGCTGGAGCCCCGCCACACGCTGTTCACCTACCTGCATCTGGCCGCCGACGTGGAGCTCACGCACGGGCTGATGCGCACGGGCGCCACCTGCATCGCCTACGAGACGATCGAGGATTCGCGCGGACGCCTGCCGCTGCTCGCCCCGATGTCCGAGGTGGCCGGCAAGATCGCCACGCAGGCCGGTGCCTTCGTGCTGGAGAAGCCGCTTGGCGGCCGGGGAATCCTGCTGGGCGGAGTCCCCGGTGTGGCCGCGGCCAACGTGATGATCATCGGCGGCGGCGTGGTCGGGATGAACGCCGCCTTCATCGCGCTGGGCATGGAGGCCACGGTGTTCGTGTTCGACCGCAACATCGACCGCCTGCGCGAGCTCGACGTGGCGTTCAGTGGTCGGGCGGATACGGTGTTCGCCTCGACCCTGGCGATCGAGGAGCGGCTGCCCGAGATGGACCTGGTGATCGGGGCAGTGCTGGTGCACGGCGCCAAGGCGCCCCATGTCGTCACGCGCGCGCAGCTGGGGCTGATGAAGCGCCACGCCGTGCTCGTTGACGTGTCGATCGACCAGGGTGGCTGTTTCGAGACCTCGCGGCCGACCACCCACACGGACCCCACCTACGAGGTGGACGGGATCACGCACTACTGCGTGGCCAACATGCCCGGCGCCGTGCCGATCACCTCCACCTACGCGCTGACGAATGCGACGATGCCCTACGTGATCGACCTGGCCACCCGGGGCGCCCGCGGTGCCGTGGAGGCCAACCCCGGCTTCAAGCTGGGCGTCAACGTGGCCGGCGGGCAGGTCACCTACGAGCCGGTGGCCGACGTGGCCGGAGTGCCGTACGTCACCGTGGACGAGGCTCTGTCGGCCGTCGCGGCCTGATCGCACGCTGTCTGCGCAGGTGGCGGCTTGCTGGCACGCCACCTGCGGGTCAGTCTGCGCCTGTCCAGCGTCCGCGGCGCACGACGTCCTCGGTGGGCCGGCGGCGAGCGCTGAAGTCCCGCGGCGGCTCGTCGGAGTAGCCGGCCGAGATCGCGCCGATCGGCCAGAGCTCGGACGGCACCCCGAAGGCCTGCCGGTAGACGTCGATTCGTTCCTTGGGCATCCCGAAGAAACAGGCCCCCAGCCCCTCGTCGACCGCGGCCAGCAGGATCAGCATCGCGGCGAAGCCGGTGTCGATGTCCCAATAGGGCGACGGCCACCAAGCGTCCGATCGATCGCTGAACCCCTTGTCGGGCTCGGCGTAACGGTCCAGGTAGGCGTCCTTGTTGGCGTGGGGCACGATGATCAGGGGGGCTCGCACCTGGGCGGCGAACCAGTTCTCGGGCTCGGTCTCGGGAGTGGCCGCCTGGCGGAACCGGGCCACGTCCTCCGGGGTGTCCAGCACCAGGAAGCCCCAGCCCTGCGAGAAGCCCGCCGACGGCGCCCGCAGGCCCGTCTGGACCAGCCGGTCGATCACGTCGGGCGGAACCGGCCGGCTCTCGTCGTAGGAGCGGACCATCCTCCGGTGCCGGATCACGTCCCGGAACTCCACGGGCCAAGCATGACAGCTGGAGGTCTGGCCTAACGCGACGACGGGTGGTCGCCATCCCAGCCGAGCGCGGCGCGACGCGCGCGGGAGAACTGGCTGACCACGAGGTCATAGGAGTCCTCGATCAGATCGAGGATGACCTGGTCGGTCAGGGAGCCGTCGATCGCGACCGTGTTCCAATGGCGCTTGTTGAGGTGATAGCCGGGCATGACGGCGGGATGGGCGGCGCGCAGCTGCTCGGCGAGCTGAGGCTCGCACTTGAGGCTGATCTTCAGCGGGTCGGCGCGGCCACGTGACAGCGCGAACATCTTGCCCGCGACCTTGAAGACCGACGTTTCCGGCCCGAACGGGAAGGTCTCAGCCGCGCCCGGGAGGGCCAGGCAGGCGTCGCGCAGCTGGTGCCAGTCCATCCACCTATGGTGCCGTGCGGACCGGCTCGGGGACCGGGTCCCTGCTATCGTCGCCAGCCGATGCCGACCACAAGCCAGCTGATCAACAAGGGCCGAAAGAAGCCGGCCAAGAAGCTCTCCACTCCGGGCCTCAAGTCCGGGAAGGGGCGCAAGAAGAAGGTGGCTGCTCCTCAGCGCCGCGGTGTCTGCACCCGCGTGTTCACGACCACGCCCAAGAAGCCGAACTCCGCGCTGCGCAAGGTGGCTCGTGTCCGGCTGACCAACGGGATGGAGGTCAACGCCTACATTCCGGGCGAGGGCCACAACCTGCAGGAGCACTCGGTGGTGCTCGTGCGCGGTGGGCGCGTCAAGGACCTTCCGGGCTATCGGTACAAGGTGATCCGCGGCACCCTCGACGCGGCTGGCGTGTCTGAGCGCAAGAAGGCCCGCTCGCAGTACGGAGTGAAGAGCAAGTAATGCCCCGTCGCGCGGCTGCCCAGATCCGGCCGGTTGAGCCGGATCCCGTACATCGCAATCGGCTGGTCCAGCAGGTGATCAACAAGGTCATGCTGGACGGCAAGAAGTCGACCTCCGAGCAGATCGTCTACGACGCGCTGGCCATCCTGGGCGAGCGCAGCGGGCGCAACCCGCTGGAGGTGCTGGAGGCGGGCATCAAGGCGCTCACTCCGGTCCTCGAGGTCCGCTCCCGCCGGGTCGGCGGTGCCACCTACCAGGTGCCTGTCGAGGTCCCGCCGCGGCGCGCCCGTACGCTGGCCGTGCGCTGGCTGGTCACCTTCGCCCGCCAGCGTCGTGAGAAGACGATGTCCCAGCGCCTGGCCAACGAGCTGCTTGACGCCCAGCAGCAGCAGGGCAACGCGTTCAAGCGCAAGGACGACATCTACCGCATGGCGCAGGCCAACAAGGCCTTCGCGCACTACCGCTGGTAGATGGCCTGAAATCCGCCGCCGGTCAGCGGCGGGTGCTTACAGGACGGACCGGCGGGCGGTGGACGCACCGTCCAGCGCGGGACGGGCGGTTCTGACAACACGCGGTCCCGATCGCGCGGCAAACTTCTGCGATGGTTGTTCGGGGCTGACCCGGCCTCTTTCCCTCTAGGAGCTCTGCAATGTCATCCACCGCCACTCGCCTGCTTGACAACTACATCGCCGGGAGCTGGACGCCGGCCACCGCGGCCACCGAGGTGCTGGATGTCATCAATCCCTCCACGGGCCAGACGCTCGCGCGGGTGCCGCTGTCCGGTGCGGCGGATCTGGATGCCGCCGTGCGGGCGGCTCGAGACGCGCTGCCGGCCTGGCGGGCCGTCTCCACGATCGGCCGCGCGCGCAAGCTGTTCGAGCTGCGCGAGCGCCTGTCCGCGCGGGCCGAGGAGATGGCGCGGTCGGTGACCACAGAGATGGGCAAGACGCTGGTCGACGCCCAGGCCGAGGTGGCCCGGATGATCGAGATGGTGGAGGCGGCCTGCGCGATCCCCACCACCATGCAGGGACGGATCCTGGAGGACGTGGCTCGGGGCGTGGATGCCGAGACGGTGCGCCAGCCGGTGGGGGTGTGCGCGGCGATCGTCCCATTCAACTTCCCGGCCATGGTGCCGTTCTGGTTCCTGCCGTTCGCGATCGCCTGCGGCAACACGTTCGTCTTGAAGCCGTCCGAGCAGGTCCCGCTTACCCAGCAGATCGCCTTCGAGGAGCTGGACGCCCTCGGTCTGCCGGCCGGAGTGGTCAACCTGGTCAACGGCGGTCGGGAGGTGGTGGAGGCGATCCTTGATCACCCGGGGATCGATGCGGTCTCGTTCGTCGGCTCAGCCCCGGTGGCTCGCCTGGTCTATGAGCGGTCGGCCAAGGCGGGCAAGCGCGTTCAGGCGCTGGGCGGGGCCAAGAACCACATGGTGGTCATGCCCGACGCGGTCATCGACAAGACGGTGGACGGGATCCTGGGGTCGGCGTTCGGCGCCGCGGGCCAGCGCTGCATGGCCGGATCGGTGGTGGTCACCGTGGGTGACGCTCACGAGCAGCTGATGGGACCGCTCACGGAGGCCACCCGGGCCCTGCACGTCGGCGATGGCCTGGATGAGCATGCGGACGTGGGTCCGGTGATCTCCTGCGCCGCCCGGGACCGGATCGCCGGGTGGATCGCGCGGGGTGTCGCGGACGGCGCGTCCCTGGTCGTGGACGGGCGCGGCGCCGGTGCCGAGGCGGGACTGCCGGCCGAAGGTGCCTTCCTTGGCCCGACGATTCTCGACGAGGTCACGCCGGATATGGACATCGTCAAGGAGGAGGTATTCGGGCCGGTGCTGACCGTCGTCCGGGCCGAGTCGCTCGATCAGGCGATCGAGATCGTCAACTCGAGCCGGTTCGGCAACGGCACCTCGATCTTCACCGAATCAGGCGCGGCGGTGCGGCGCTACCGCCATGATGTGGAGGCCGGAATGGTCGGCGTCAACATCGGGGTGGCCGCGCCGGTGGCGTTCTTCCCGTTCAGCGGCTGGAAGGACTCGTTCCTGGGCGACCTGCACGCCCACGGTCCCGACGCCGTCGAGTTCTTCACTCGCAAGAAGACCGTGACCAGCCGCTACTTCTCCAGCGGCCAGGGGAGCGGGCGCTACTTCGTCGAGCGCTGACGTTTGTTCGGAGGCGGTCAGCTGAAGAGGAGGAAAAACGCGAGGGCCGCCCACCACACGGGACCGGGGGCTGCAGTGGAACAACCCTCGCTCGACCTAATTTACCCACCGTTGGGCGTTCAATACGAGCGGCGGCTAAAAATCCGGCGCGAGGTAAGCATCATGACCTTCGGCGTGACAGCCACGTCATTTCGCGCGCGCTGGAGCGCTCGACCGGGGCGCCTGAGTTTGGGGTGAGCCGAGCAGGACGAAGCCGGACACGAACGTCAGCAGCAGAAGCAGCGCGCCCGCTGTTTCGGCGTAGAGGCCGACCTCGGGACGGTTGATGGCCAGCACGTAGCGGCCGCCCAGGTTCCACAGACCCTGGCGGTGGGCGTAGGGGAGGTCGTGCAGCAGGGCGATCAGGAGCGCGGCCAGGCCGAGCAGCCCGAGCCCGAGCAGAGCGGGCCGGCTGCCCACCCTCCAGACGCCGTAGGCCAGAACCGCGGCCACGACCGCCACCGGCAACAGCGCATAGGCGTGCTCCGAGCCCGCCGTGGCGGTGGCCACGAGCAGGTGACGTGACCTGATGTGGGTCCCATAGAGGTTCAGGAATTGCGATACGGCCAGCACCACGGCACCGGCCAATCCGGCGCTCATGAGCAGGCCCAGCAGAGGCTGGGATTCCCGTGGCGCCGTCCCTCCTCGATCCCGGTTCTCAGCCATCAAAATCGCCTTTCCTCGCCCCGGGACGCCGGGTTTCCTTTGCTATATTTCGGTGTCGGATGGGGCGAGCCGCTGCGCTTGCGCGCGGGCGCCCTCCGCACCTGACAATGGAGACCCAGACCGACTGAGCATCCTGCCCGTGGCGACACCAGCGTCGTGATCGGGGCCCGATGGGCCCTTTTTCACGCCCGCAGCCGACCACGGAGGAGTGCCAGGTGAAGGGTTTCGCCGACCGCCAAGTAGATATGCCTCGCAAGTTCAGCCTCGAGAAAACACGCAACATCGGGATCATGGCGCACATCGACGCCGGTAAGACGACGACGACCGAGCGCATCCTCTATTACACGGGACGCACCTACAAGATGGGTGAGGTTCACGAAGGCGCTGCCGTGATGGACTGGATGGAGCAGGAGCAGGAGCGGGGCATCACGATCACCTCGGCGGCCACCACGGCAACGTGGAAGGACCACCGGATCAACATCATTGATACCCCGGGCCACGTCGACTTCACCGTCGAGGTGGAACGTTCGCTGCGCGTCCTGGACGGCGCGATCGCGCTGTTCGACTCGGTGGCCGGCGTCGAGCCGCAGTCCGAGACCGTCTGGCGCCAGGCCGACAAGTACCACGTCCCGCGCATCGCCTACATCAACAAGATGGACCGCATCGGCGCCGACTTCGAGCGCGGCGTGGAGACGATGATCGATCGCCTGGGTGCCCATCCTGTGCCGATCCAGCTGCCGATCGGCGCGGAGGCCGAGTTCCGCGGGCTCATCGACCTGGTCGAGAACAACGCGATCATCTACAGGGACGAGCTCGGCAAGGAGCAGGAGACCGCTGAGATCCCGGCCGAGATGGCCGACGACGCCGCCGTCGCCCGTGAGCACATGCTCGAGGAGCTCTCCAAGTACGACGACGAACTGCTGGAGATGATCCTGGAGGAGCAGGACGTCCCGGCTGCGCGGATTAAGAAGGCGCTCCGCAAGGCCACCCTGGAGATCAGGCTGACCCCGGTCCTGTGCGGCTCCAGCTTCAAGAACAAGGGCGTGCAGCCGCTGCTCGACGCCGTGATCGACTACCTCCCCAGCCCGCTGGAGGTCCCGGCGGTCCAGGGGATAGAGCCCATCAAGGGAGATGACGCCGGCCGACCCGCCGAGCGTCACGCCTCCGACGAGGAGCCGTTCGCGGCACTGGCGTTCAAGATCATGGCCGACCCCTACGTGGGCAAGCTGACCTACTTCCGTGTGTACTCCGGCAAGCTGTCGGCCGGCTCACGCGTGCTCAACGTGACCACCGGCCGCACCGAGCGGGTTGGGCGCATCCTGATGATGCACGCCAACGAGCGCGAGGAGCTCGACGAGGTCTACGCAGGCGACATCGCGGCCGGCGTCGGCATCAAGCAGGTGGTGACCGGCGACACGCTGGCCGCTCCCGACAAGCCGATCCGGCTGGAGACGATCGTGTTCCCCGAGCCCGTCATCAAGGTGGCCATCGAGCCGAAGACCAAGATCGATCAGGAGAAGATGTCCGTTGCGCTCGGCCGCCTGGCCGAGGAGGACCCCACCTTCCAGGTCCGCACCAACGAGGAGACCGGCCAGACGGAGATCTCCGGGATGGGCGAGCTGCACCTGGAGGTGCTGGTCGACCGCATGCTGCGCGAGTACAAGGTCGACGCCAACGTCGGCCGCCCCCAGGTCTCCTACCGGGAGACGATCCGCGGCACCGCCCAGAAGGTGGAGGGCCGGTTCGTGCGCCAGACCGGTGGCTCGGGCCAGTACGGCATCGTCTACATCGACGTCGAGCCGGCGCCCGGCGAGGGCTTCGACTTCGTTAACAAGATCAAGGGCGGCACGATCCCCACGGAGTTCATCCCCGCGGTGGAGAAGGGAGTGGAGGAGGCCCTGGAGAACGGGCCTCGCGCCGGCTACCCGATGGTGGACGTCCGCGTCACGCTGACCGACGGCAAATACCACGACACCGACTCCTCGGAGATCGCCTTCAAGGTGGCCGGGTCGCTGGCCCTCAAGGAGGCGGTCCGGCGCGCCAAGCCGGTCCTGCTGGAGCCGGTGTTCGCGGTCGAGGTGGTTACGCCCGAGGAGTTCATGGGCGACGTGATCGGAGATCTCAACCGCCGCCGCGGGCAGGTCAGCGGAATGGAACAGCGCGGAAACGCGCAGGTGATCTCCGCCCATGTGCCGCTGGCCGAGATGTTCGGCTATGCGACCGACGTGCGCTCCACCACCCAGGGGCGGGCGACGTACACCATGCAGTTCGAGCGGTATGACGAGGTACCGCCTAACATCGCTGAGAAGATCGTCGGCGAGCAACAGGCGGCGTGAGCAGGATCTTCGTGCGGCCGCCTATCAGCACCGCCGGACGGAAGTTTGTATCTTGACTAGGTTCGCCCTCGATGAGGGCGGAGAAACCTGAAAGCAGAAGGAGCATCTCAAAGTGGCGAAGGCCAAATTCGAGCGCGATAAACCCCATGTGAACGTCGGGACCATCGGTCACATCGACCATGGCAAGACGACGCTCACCGCGGCCATCACCAAGGTGCTCCACGAACACTTTGGCTCCGGCGAGGTGCGGTCCTTCGACTCGATCGACAACGCGCCGGAGGAGAAGCAGCGCGGCATCACGATCGCGACGTCTCACGTGGAGTACGAGACCGACAAGCGTCACTACGCGCACGTCGACTGCCCCGGGCACGCCGACTACGTGAAGAACATGATCACCGGCGCCGCTCAGATGGACGGCGCGATCTTGGTCGTGTCGGCGGCCGACGGCGCCATGCCGCAGACCCGCGAGCACATCCTCCTGGCCCGTCAGGTCGGCGTCCCCTACATCGTCGTGTTCCTCAACAAGGCCGACATGGTGGACGACCCCGAGCTGCTGGAGCTGGTGGAGGTCGAGATCCGGGATCTCCTCTCCGAGTACGACTTCCCGGGCGACGACATCCCGTTCGTCACCGGTTCGGCGTTGAAGGCCCTGGAGGGCGACAAGGAGTACGAGGCCAAGATCCTGGAGCTCGCCGAGCAGCTGGATACCTATATCCCCGAGCCTCAGCGCGACCTGGACAAGCCGTTCCTGATGCCGGTGGAGGACGTCTTCTCCATCACCGGCCGCGGCACGGTGGCCACCGGCCGCGTCGAGCAGGGAATCATCAAGACCGGCGAGACGGTCGAGATCGTGGGCATCAAGGCCACAACCTCGACTGTGGTGACCGGGGTCGAGATGTTCAAGAAGATCCTCGATCAGGGTCAGGCGGGCGACAACGTCGGCTGCCTCCTGCGAGGGACCAAGCGCGAGGAGATCGAGCGTGGCCAGGTGCTGTGCAAGCCGGGCTCGATCACGCCGCACACCAAGTTCAAGGCCGAGGTCTACGTGCTCAAGAAGGAGGAGGGCGGCCGTCACACGCCGTTCTTCACGGGCTACCGGCCGCAGTTCTACTTCCGCACGACCGACGTCACCGGCGTTGCCAACCTGCCCGAGGGCACGGAGATGGTGATGCCTGGTGACAACGTCCAGATGGAGATCGAGCTGATCCAGCCGATCGCCATGGACCAGGGCCTGCGGTTCGCGATCCGCGAGGGTGGCCGCACGGTCGGCTCCGGGGTCGTCACCGAAGTCATTCAGTAGTTGCCGGGGCGGGCTGGCCTTGAGGCCGCCCGCCCTTTGTTTTCAAGCCGATACGACAAAAAGGGCGGGTACCGGACCCCCGGTCCCGCCCTGAACATTGAAAAAAGACAGGAAAGAAAGCTCAAATCGACGTGGCGACCATCGCCCAGAACAAGATCCGGATCCGCCTGAAGGCCTACGACCACACGGCGATCGAGATGGCGGCGAAGGAGATCGTCGAGACGGCTACGCGCACAGGTGCGCGGGTCTCCGGTCCCGTACCGCTGCCCACGGAGAAGAACGTGTACTGCGTGATCCGCTCGCCCTTCAAGGACAAGGACTCCCGCGAGCACTTCGAGATCCGCACCCACAAGCGCCTGATCGACATTCATCAACCCACCCCCAAGACGGTGGACTCGCTGCAGCGCCTGGATCATCTCCCGGCCGGCGTCGACATCGAGATCCGCCTGGCCTCGTAGGGCCGTTCGTTATGGCCGCGATCCTGGCACGCAAGCTCGGAATGACCCAGCGCTTCCTCGACGACGGGCGCGTAGAGCGCGTCACGGTGCTGGAAGCCGGGCCGTGCCCGGTGACCGGCATCCGCACGGTCGACCGCGACGGCTACGAGGCCGTCCAGCTGGCGTTCGGCGCCTGCAAGGAAAAGTCGCTGACCAAGCCCGAGCTCGGCCATCTCAAGAAGAACGATGCCTCGGCCCACCGCGTGCTGCGCGAGTTTCGCGACGAGGCGGGCGAGCTGCTGGTCGGTGGGACAGTGACCGTCGAGGCGTTCGCCCCCGGGGACAAGGTGAAGATCTCCGGCACCTCCAAGGGCAAGGGCTTCGCCGGCACGATCAAGCGCCACAACTTCTCGAGCGGCCCCAAGTCGCACGGCTCGCACAACGTCCGTGCTCCCGGTTCGATCGGGGCGTCGGCCACACCGTCTCGGGTGTTCAAAGGCATCCGGGGCCCGGGCCGGATGGGCGGCGACCGGGTCACGCAGAAGGGATTGACCGTCGTCGAGGTGATGCCCCGCCAGAACCTGCTGCTCGTCCGCGGCGCGGTCCCGGGCGGCAAGGGCGGGTTCGTGGAGGTCCGCACCGATGCCTAGGAGCGCGACCAAGATTGGCGGAGGCACCGTGAAGCTGGACGCCTCCGCGTTTGAATCCGAGTTCAACATGCCCCTCGTGCACGAGGCCGTGCGCGCCGAACTGGCCGCGCGGCGGCGCGGCACCGCCTCGACCAAGACCCGCGGACAGGTGCGCGGCGGCGGTGCCAAACCGTGGCGCCAGAAGGGCACCGGCCGGGCTCGCGCGGGCTCCTCCCGCTCCCCGGTGTGGACCGGAGGTGGCACCGCGTTCGGTCCCACCCCGCGCGGATTCACCTTCAAGGTCAACCGGAAAGCCCGCAAGGCGGCACTGCGCTCCGCCCTGTCGCTCCACGCCGAGCGGAAGTCGCTGGCCGTGTTCGACGCAGCGAGCTTCGATGCACCGAAGACCAGCCAGGCCCTGGACCTGCTCGACGACTGGAGCGCGGACTACCCGACGCTGGTCCTACTCGACGAGTCTGAGGAGTTCGCGGGTAAGTCGTTCCGGAACCTGGCCCGGGTGCGTGTCATGCCGGTGCAGGAGACAGGCGTGGCCGACATCGTCGGGGCCGCCTCGCTGCTCGTCTCGCAGACCGCGCTTCCGGCGCTCGTCCAGCGCGCCACCGGCTCATCCGGAGGTGAGGAGTAGATGGACCCCAGTCAGGTGATCATCCGCCCGATCGTCTCGGAGAAGACCTACGTGCTCGCCGAGGTGGGCAAGTACACCTTCCGGGTGCATGAGAAGGCCCACAAGACCCAGATCCGCCAGGCGGTCGAGAAGCTGTTCGACGTCAAGGTGATCGGCGTCCGCACCGCGTCGGTCAAGTCCAAGCCCAAGCGCCGCGGCCAGACCTCCGGCCGCTCGCGGCAGTGGAAGAAGGCCTACGTGCAGGTGCGTCCCGGCGACACGATTCCGATCTTCCAGGGCCTGGGAGAGGGGGCTGAGTAATGCCCATCCGTAATCCCAAGCCCACTTCTCCGGGACGGCGCTTTGTCACCTATCCGGACTTCGCCGAGATCACTCGCGACCGTCCGGAGAAGTCGCTGGTCGAGGGGCTCAAGAAGTCCGGCGGCCGCAACTCCTACGGGCGCAAGACGTCCCGCCACCGGGGCGGCGGCGCCAAGCGGCTGTACCGCCGCGTCGACTTCAAGCGCCAGAAGGACGGGATCCCCGCCAAGGTGGCGCACATCGAGTACGACCCCAACCGGTCGGCCTACATCGCGCTGCTCCATTACGCCGACGGCGAGAAGCGCTACATCCTGGCGCCCGCCCGCCTGAGAGTCGGGATGACCGTCCAGTCGGGCCCGGGAGCCGACATTCGCGTCGGCAACACGCTGGCGCTCGGTTCGATGCCGCCAGGCACCGTGGTGCACAACGTGGAGCTGACGCCGGGCCGGGGCGGTCAGCTGGCGCGTTCGGCCGGCACCAGCATCCAGCTGCTGGCCAAGGAGGGTGACTACGTGACGCTGCGCCTGCCCTCGGGCGAGATGCGGATGGTGCGGGCTGAGTGCCGCGCCACCGTCGGCGTCATCGGCAACTCAGATCATCAGAACGTCAAGATCGGAAAGGCCGGCCGCAAGCGCCACATGGGCGTGCGTCCCCAGACGCGCGGCACCGCCATGAACCCGGTGGATCACCCGCACGGCGGCGGCGAGGGCTCGACCACGCCCGGCCGGCATCCGGTGACCCCGTGGGGCGTGCCCACGCTCGGTTACCGGACGCGGAAGAAGGGCAAGGCCTCCAATCGCTACATCGTCCGCGGACGCAGAAGGGGTAAGAAGCGTTGAGTCGTTCCAGCAAGAAGGGCCCGTTCATAGAAGACCGCCTGATGGCGCGCGTCGAGGCGATGAACGCCTCGGGCGAGAAGCGCATGCTCAGGACCTGGTCCCGGACCTCGACCATCTTCCCGGAGATGGTCGGCCACACGATCGCCGTGCACGACGGGCGCAAGCACGTCCCGGTGTTCGTGTCGGAGTCGATGGTCGGTCACAAGCTGGGGGAGTTCGCGCCCACCCGGCTCTACCGCGGTCATGCGGGGACTGGTAAGAGGCGATGAGCCCGGCACCCCGTCGTCGCGGTAAGAAGGAAGAGGAACTGGAGTCCCCGGAGGTCACATCTGATTCCGGGGTAACGGCCTCGAACACCCCGGAATCAGACGTGGCCTCCGAGGACATCGAGGAGGTTTCGCCTGAAGAGGTGGCCGAGCTGGACGCTGAAGCCGTGGAGGCAGAGGGTGATGAGCCGGTGGCTGCTCAGGAGGAAGCGCCTGAGACGGCTGAGGAGGCTCCCGCGGCGGCTGAGGAGGCTCCCGCGGAGAAGCCCAAGCCCGCTCGACGCCGGACGCGCAAGCCGAAGGCCGAGACGGAGCCCGTCGCGGCGACTGCCAAGCCGAAGGCTCCCGCCCCGCGGCGCCGGCGCACCCAGCGTGAGCCGGGCCAGCCCGCCCCGGTGGTGCGGGCTCAGGCCAAGTACGTGCGGTCGTCGGCCCGCAAGGCGCGGCTCGTGTGTGACCACATCCGCGGTAAGAGCGTCGATGAGGCTCGCGCTATCCTCGCCCACACCCCCCGAGCGGTGGCGCGCGACTGGAGCAAGCTGCTGGAGTCGGCGATCGCCAACGCAGAGCACAACCACGAGCTCGTCGGGGAGGACCTCTACGTCAAGGCGGTACACGCCGACGAGGGCCCGACCATCCGGCGGTTCCGGCCGCGCGCCATGGGCCGCGCGACCAAGATCCGCAAGCGCACCGCACACCTGACGATTCTGCTCACGCCAAAGGACTAAAAACATGGGTCAGAAAGTTCACCCAGAGGCGATCCGCGTGGGCTACATCCACGACTGGAAGTCGAACTGGTTCAACGAGAAGCACTTCGCGGACTACCTGCACGAGGACACGCAGATCCGCCAGCACATCGTCGGCAGGCTGTCACACGCCGGGCTGTCGGATATCACGATCCGCAAGAACGCCACCGAGGTGGAGGTCAACATCCACACGGCGCGGCCGGGCATCGTGATCGGCAAGTCCGGCTCCGAGGTGGACCAGCTCCGGCGCGACCTGCACCGGATCACCGGCAAGCAGGTGAAGGTCAACATCCTGGAGATCAAGCGTCCCGAGCTCGACGCCCGGCTGGTGGCTCAGTCGATCGCCGAGCAGCTGCAGAACCGCGTGGCCTTCCGCCGTGCCATGAAGCGCGCGCTGACCAGCGCCATGCGCTCGGGCGCCAAGGGCGTGAAGGTGCAGGTCTCCGGCCGCCTGGGCGGCGCCGAGATGGCGCGCACCGAGGGCTACTCGGATGGCCGGGTGCCTCTGCACACGCTGCGCGCGGACATCGACTACGGCTTCCACGAGGCCCGCACCACGTTCGGGCGCATCGGCGTCAAGTGCTGGATCAACAAGGGCGAGATCATGCCCGAGGGCTACACCGGCGCCGACCTCACGATCATGGATGAGCCTTCGCCGCAGGCACCCGACCGCGGCGGCCGCGACGGCCGCCAGGGTCGTGACGGCCGCGGGCGTGGCCGGGGTGACCGGTCCGGTCCGGGCGGCGGCGGCGGCGGTGGTGGTCGTGGTCGCGGTGGTGGCGGACCGGGCGGGTCGGGTCCGGGTGGGCCCGGCGGTGGTCGTGGCCGCGGTGGCGGCCCCGGCGGTTTCGGAGGTCCCGGCGGTGGCCGTGGGCCCGGTGGCTCCGGAGGTCCCGGCGGCGGGCGTGGCCGCAGCGGCGGCTACCGCGGTGGCGGGACCGGTGGTCCCGGCGGTCCCGGCGGTTCCGGCGGTCCCGGCGGCTCCGGTCCAGGTCGCGGCCCGCGTCCTGGCGGCGGTCGGGGTCCGCGTCCGGGCGGCTCGGGGGGCTCTGGCGGCGGTCGTGGCTCCGGTGGCCGCGGCAACGGTGGTGGCGGCGGCAATGCTGGCGGAGGGAACGCTGGCGGCGGAGCTCCCCAGGGAGGCCAGTCCTAGATGCTCGCCCCCAAGCGCGTAAAGCACCGCAAGCAGCACCGCGGCCGCAGAGCCGGGCTGTCACGCGGGCAGGTCAAGGTGCAGTTCGGCGAGTACGGCCTCAAGGCCCTGGACGCCGGCTGGCTGACCAATCGCCAGATCGAGGCTGCCCGTATCGCCATGACCCGCAAGATCAAGCGTGGCGGCAAGGTGTGGATCAACGTGTATCCGGACAAGTCCTTCACCAAGAAGCCGGCCGAGACCCGCATGGGCTCCGGCAAGGGCTCGCCCGAAGGCTGGGTGGCCGTGGTCAAGCCCGGCCGCGTGATGTTCGAGCTGGCCGGCGTGCCGGAGCCTCTGGCCCGTGAGGCCATGCGCCTGGCGGGGCACAAGCTGCCGGTCCGGACCAAGTTCATCCTCCGGGAGGACGGCTGATGCGAAGCGCCGAGCTGCGAGACCTGTCGGAGAGCGAGCTGCGCGAGCACGTCGATACGTCGCGCCGTGAGCTGTTCGGGCTGCGCTTCCAGCATGCGACGGGGGAGCTGGACAACACGGCGGGTCTGAAGAAGGCAAAACGTGAGATTGCTCGGGCGTTGACGATTGCCCGGGAACGAGGAATTGATTTCAATGGCTGAAGAAGAAGAAAACGTGAATAGCGAGGCTCCGGAAGCCGACACCTCCTCAGAGGTGCCGCCCGCGAGCACCTCTGACGAGGCGTCGGCCCCCGACGCCCCGGCGGACGTTGCTCCCCCCGCTGAGGAGGAGGCGCCGGCGGAGGCGCCGTCTGTCGCTGCCCCGCAGGCCGCTGCGCCTGCCGAGCCTGTGCTGCCGCCCAAGGAGCGGCGGGCGAAGGCTCGGGCGGCCAAGGCTGCTGCTGTTCCCGCGGGTAAGCCCCGGACCGGCGAGGAACGCCACGCTGAGCGCGAGGCCGAGCGTGGCCGCAAGGCTGTGGCCCGCCGGCGGGAGCGTGAGCGTGCTCGGGCCAAGTACAAGGCGGCCGAGCATGAGCGCACGGCCACGCCGCCACGCGAGCACGAGGGCGGCAACCCGAAGGTCCGCCAGGGCATCGTCGTGTCCGACAAGGCCGACAAGACGATCACCGTGCGGATCGACGTGGCTCGCCGCCACCGCCGCTACGCGAAGATCGTCCGCACGTCGGGCACGGTGCACGCCCACGACGAGTCAAACGACGCGCACATCGGGGACACCGTGGTGGTCCGCGAGAGCCGGCCGCTGTCACGCAGCAAGCGCTGGCGGCTGATCGAAGTGGTTGAGAGGGCGAAGTAGGTGGTCCAGAACGAGACACGCCTGCGCGTGGCCGACAACACCGGCGCCCGGGAGATCCTGGTGATCCGCGTGAAGGGTGGCCACCGCCGCCGCTACGCGGGGGTGGGCGACATCATCACCGCCACCGTCAAGACGGCGATCCCCAACGGCTCGGTGAAGAAGGGCGAGGTGGTGACCGCCGTCGTCGTTCGCACCAAGAAGGGCTACGGCCGCGACGACGGAACCTACATCGCCTTTGACGAGAACGCCGCGGTGCTGATCGACGCCAACAACAACCCGCGCGGAACCCGCATCTTCGGCCCGGTGGCCCGCGAGCTGCGCGAGCGGAACTTCATGCGGATCGTCTCTTTGGCCCCGGAGGTTCTCTGATGCCGGCTCGTATCAAGACAGGCGACGAGGTCATCATCGTGGGCGGTAAGGACCGCGGCAAGAAGGGCAAGGTGCTGCGGGTCGACACGGTCAAGCAACGGGTCTACGTCGAGGGACTCAACATGATCAAGCGCCACGAGAAGCCCCGCCAGGTGGCCGGCGCCCAGCGGGCTGAGCAGGTCGGGGGCGTGATCGAGAAGGAGGGGCCGGTCCACCTCTCTAATGTGATGCTGGCCGATCCGAAGGACGGCAAGCCCACCCGGGTGGGCGTTGAGATCCAGGACGGGAAGCGCTTCCGGATCGCCCGGCGCAGTAAAACCAGGCTTGACTGAGGAACCGATGGCAGAAGCAAGACTCAAAACCCGCTACAAGGACGAGATCCGCCCGGCACTGGTCGAGCGGTTCGGCTACTCGACGCCCATGCAGGCTCCCCGGATCCTCAAGGTGACCGTCAACATGGGCGTGGGTGACGCCAAGCAGGACTCCAAGGTCCTGGACGCCGCCACCGAGCAGCTCGCCACGATCACCGGCCAGCGGCCGAACATTCGCCGCGCCCGCAAGTCGATCGCCCAGTTCAAGCTGCGCGAGGGCATGCCGGTCGGCCTGTCCGTGACGCTCCGGGGCGACCGCCTGTACGAGTTCCTGGACCGGCTCTTCTCGGTGGCCATCCCCAGGATCAGAGACTTCCGCGGGCTCAACCCCCGCTCGTTCGACGGCCGGGGTAACTACTCCCTGGGCCTTCGAGAGCAGACGATTTTCCCCGAGATCGATTACGACGACGTCGACCAGACGCGCGGCATGGATGTGACCATCACCACCACAGCTCGCACGGACGAGGAGAGCCTGGCTCTGCTCGAGGCGCTGGGGATGCCGTTTTCCAAGGATGGTCGCCAGCAGGCGACCGTGACCACGACTTAGAGGACATATGGCCAAGGTTTCACAGCGAGTCCGCCAGCGGCGGACACCAAAGTTCAAGACTCGCGGGTACACCCGTTGCCGCCGGTGCGGCCGCGCCCGCGCCGTTTACCGCAAGTTCGGGCTCTGCCGCATCTGCCTGCGCGAGCTGGCGCACAATGGCTACATCCCCGGCATGACGAAGTCCAGTTGGTGACCGCATGGCGATGACCGACCCCATCGCTGACTTCCTCACGCGGCTGCGCAACGCCGCCAAGGCTCAGCACCACGACGTGATCATCCCGGCCTCCAACCTGAAGAAGGAGCTGGCCCGCATCCTCAAGGAGCAGGGCTACATCGAGGCTTTCGATGTGCAGCCCAGCATTGACACGCCGGGCGAGCAGCTCACAATCACCCTCAAGTACACCGAGGAGCGGCGTCCGGTGATCACGGGTCTCCAGCGGGTGTCCCGGCCGGGCCAGCGCACCTACGTCGATCACGCCCACATCCCCCGCATTCAGGGCGGCATGGGTACGGCGATCATCTCCACCTCCAAGGGTGTGATGACCGGTCACGAGGCCAGCCAGCAGGGGATCGGCGGCGAAGTCGTGGCCAGGGTCTGGTAACCCTCAGTTCAAGCGAAGAGAACGTATGTCGAGAATTGGAAAACAACCGATCCCGGTGCCCACGAGCGTGACCGTGATGATCGAGCCCGATCTGGTGACCGTGCGCGGCCCCAGGGGCGAGCTCTCAGAGCGGATTCCGCGGGACATCACCGTCGCCCAGACCGACGGCGAGAACGGTGATGGCGCCCAGCTCGTGGTGACGCGCCCGACCGACCGCGGCGAGCACCGCGCGCTGCACGGGCTGACCCGCTCGCTCGTGGCCAACATGGTCACGGGCGTGACCGACGGCTTCGAGAAGCGCCTGGAGATCCAAGGCGTCGGCTACCGCGCCATGCTGCGTGGCCGTGACCTGGAGCTCGCGCTCGGCTACTCCCACCCCGTGCAGGTCAAGGCGCCGGACGGGATCGAGTTCGAGGTGCCCCAGCCGACCCGGATCACCGTTCGCGGTGCCTCCAAGCAGCTGGTCGGCGAGGTGGCCGCCTACATCCGCAAGCAGCGCAAGCCCGAGCCCTACAAGGGCAAGGGGATCCGCTACGAGGGCGAGTACGTGGCCCGGAAGGTTGGTAAGCGCGCATGACCGTCAAGACCAAGCCCCAGGCGCGCCTGCGCCGGCGCCGCCGGGTGCGGGCGAAGGTGCGCGGCACGGCCGAGCGGCCCCGCATCTCGGTGTTCCGCTCCAATCGCGGGATCTTCGTCCAGCTGATCGACGATGACAGTGGCCGCACGCTGGCCGCGGTCAACTGGACCGAGAACGATCTGCGCAGCCTGGACCCGATGGAGCAGGCCAAGAAGGCCGGCCAGCTGCTGGCCGAGCGGGCCAAGCAGGCGGGAATCGAGGCCGGGGTGTTCGATCGTGGTGGCTATCAGTACCACGGGCGCGTGCAGGCGCTCGCCGAAGGTGCCCGTGAGGGCGGGCTGAAGTTCTAGGCCCGCTAATCTGGGTTGACAGTCGAATGGCACGAGATCGCACAGTTTCAGCGCAAGGCCTGGACCTTCAGGAGCGCGTCGTCGAGATCAACCGCGTGGCCAAGGTGGTCAAGGGTGGCCGGCGCTTCTCGTTCACCGCGCTGGTCGTCGTGGGCGACGAGCGCGAGGTGGTCGGCGTCGGCTACGGCAAGGCCAACGAGGTTCCGGTGGCCATCCAGAAGGGCGTGGAGCGGGCCAAGAAGAACCTGTACCGCGTTCCCAAGCACGGCTCCACCATCACCCACCAGACGACCGGCGTGTTCGGCGCGGGCCGGGTGTTCCTCAAACCAGCCGCTCCCGGTACCGGCGTGATCGCCGGCGGCGGCGTCCGCGCGGTGCTCGAGCTGGCCGGAATCCACGACATCCTCTCCAAATCGCTCGGCTCCCAGAACCCGATCAACCTGGTCAAGGCGACGATGGCTGGTCTGGAGTCCCTGCGCACCCCCCGTGAGGTGGCCGAGTTGCGCGGGCTGTCAGTCAACGCCGTGCTCGGACTCGCCCCCAGCGGGGAGCAGGACACGACCGCCGTCAACGGAAACGGCTCCGTGGCGAGCGATGACTCGGAGCTCTTGCCCGCCGAGGGCGGCGCGGACGATTCCTCAGCGATCGGCGATCCCGCCGATGAGGCGCCCGCCGGGGACACCGCGTGATGGCCATCAAGGTCACCCAGCGGAAGTCTCGCAACGGCAGCGACAAGCGGCAGCGGGACACGCTGCGGTCGCTCGGGCTGCGGCGGATCGGGCAGACGGTGGAGGTCAATGACACCCCGCAGATCCGCGGCATGCTCCACAAGGTGCGCCACCTGGTCGAGGTGCAGGACTGATGCCGGCCGCCAAGCGCAAGCCCGCTGAGGAGCAGGCCGAGACACAGGAGCGCGTGGGCCTGCACAACCTGAAGCCCGCCCCCGGATCGCGCCGGCCGCGCAAGCGCGTCGGCCGCGGTGAGGGCTCGGGCACCGGCAAGACCTCCGGCCGCGGCCAGAAGGGCTGGGGCTCTCGGTCGGGCGCCAAGCGCCGGACTCGGTTCGAGGGCGGTCAGATGCCGATCCACATGCGGATGCGCAAGCTGCGCGGCCCGCACATGCGGAAGTCGATGCCGTTCGAGCCGTTCCGCACGCACACGCAGGCGGTCAACCTCAAGGACCTCGAGGCCCGGTTCGAGACGGGTGAAGCTGTGACGCTGGAGGCTCTGAAGGCCAAGGGCCTGGCCACCCGCAAGGAGATTCCGGTCAAGATCCTCGCCAAGGGCGAGCTGTCGAAGCCGCTCACCGTCCACGCGCACGCGTTCAGCGCCAAGGCACGTGAGGCCATCGAAACGGCCGGGGGCAGCTGTCAGGTACTGGAGGCGGCCTCAAAGGCCGCCGAAAACGAGACCGCTTAGCCAGCATGATTTCGACGATCCTGGGCGCATTCCGGGTCGCGGACATCCGCAAGAAGGTTCTGTTCACGGCGCTGATCCTCGGGCTGTACCGGCTGGGCGCCTACATTCCCGCGCCGGGCATCAACCACACCGCCCTCAACCAGATCCAGAACCACCTGGGCGGCAGCAGCATTCTCGGGCTGCTCAATCTGTTCTCCGGTGGCGGCCTTGGCCGGATCGCGCTGTTCGCGCTGGGCATCATGCCCTACATCACCGCGTCGATCATCCTGCAGCTGCTGCAGGTGGTGGTCCCCTCGCTGGAGAAATTGTCCAAGGAGGGCGAGGTCGGTCAGGCGCGGATCACCCAGTACACGCGCTACCTGACGGTCGGCCTGGCGTTCGCTCAGTCGATCGGCTACGTGTTCCTGTTCCGGAGCTTCGAGAAGACCGCCGGGGTGACGCTGATCCCGGACTTCAACCTCGGCAAGGTGTTCATGATCGTGATCACGCTCACCGCCGGCACGGTGCTGCTGATGTGGATGGGCGAGCTGATCACCCAGCGCGGGATCGGCAACGGCATCTCGCTGCTGATCTTCGCGTCGATCGTGGCCCGGATCCCCAGCGGTCTGCAGTCCTGGTGGAACAACCCGAGCGCCACGTTCAAGGTGATGATGCCGTTCATCGCCGTCGCGGTGGTGGCCGCGGTCGTGTTCGTGCAGGAAGGCCAGCGGCGCATCCCGATCCAGTACGCCAAACGGGTGATCGGGCGCAGAATGACCCAGGGCGGCCAGACCTACCTGCCCCTGCGCGTCAACATGGCCGGCGTCATCCCGGTCATCTTCGCGGCCAGCGTGATGGCGATCCCGCCCACCGTGGGACAGCTGATCGGGCAGAACCGCACCGGCTTCGGCACCGACATCTACAACTTCTTCTCCCCGGGTGGCTGGCACTACGTGCTGGGCGAGTGCGTCCTGATCATCATGTTCACCTACTTCTACACGGCGGTGACCTTCAACCCGGTCGACCAGGCGGACAGCCTCCGGCGGTACGGAGGCTTCATACCCGGGGTGAGACCCGGCCGGCCAACGGCCGAGTTCCTCGATCGCATCCTGGCCCGGCTGACCCTGCCCGGGGCCATCTTCCTGGCTGCGATCGCGGCGCTGCCGACGATCCTGATCAGCCAGACCGGAGCATCGTTTGCCTTCGGCGGTACGTCGATCCTGATCGTGATCGGAGTCGCACTGGACACCATGAAGCAGCTCGAGGCGCAGCTGATGATGCGCAACTACGAGGGCTTCCTGAAATAAGGGTCCACGATGCGTGGGTCCTGAGATCCCGCGCACCCGGATAGGATCCGGCGCATGTCCGAGCTCAACCTGATCCTGATTGGGCCGCCGGGGGCGGGGAAGGGCACTCAAGCCGACCGCCTGCAGGACGACTTCCGGCTGCCATTCATCTCGACTGGCGACATGCTGCGCCAGAACGTCAAGGACGGGACCGAACTGGGCCGGAAGGCCAAGGAGTACATGGACTCAGGTGGGTTGGTGCCCGATGACCTGATGGTGGAGATGGTGGCCGACCGTCTGAGCCAGGGCGATGCGGAGGACGGCTTCATTCTGGACGGTTTCCCGCGTACCGAGGCTCAGGCTCAGGCGCTGGACGCCAAGATGCGATCAGACGGGCGGCGGATCACCGCGGCGCTGCTGATCGACGTGCCGGACGAGGAGATCGTCAAACGCATCTCCGGGCGACGGGTATGCGTCAAGAACGGGCATACGTATCACGTGGAGTTCGATCCGCCCAAGAACGACGCGGTGTGTGACTCGGACGGCTCGCGCCTCGTGCAGCGCGACGACGACAAGCCCGAGGTGGTGCGCAAGCGGCTGGAGGTCTATCACGCCAAGACCTCGCCGCTGGTCGAGTACTACGACGGTCAGGGGTTGATGCGGAGGATCGACGGAACCCGAAGTCCCACCGAGGTCCACGACCACATCCGCGCGGTGATCGCCACCCTGCGCATGGAGGACGACGTCTGATGGACGTGGCCGGCGGTCTGTGACCCGGAGGGGTTTGCCGTGATCATCAAGAAGAGCCCCGAGGAGATCGACAAGATGGCCGCCGCCGGCGACGTGCTGGTCCGGACGATGAGCCTGCTGGCCGGAAAGATCCGGCCCGGGGTCACCACCCGCGAGCTCGACAAGGCGGCCGAGAAGTTCATCCGCTCTCAGGGCTGCGAGCCGGCCTTCAAGGGCTACCGCGGCTTCCCGGGATCGATCTGCACCTCGCCCAATTCGATGATCGTGCATGGCATCCCCGGGCCCTACAAGCTCGAGCGCGGAGACATCGTCTCGATCGACATCGGCGTCGTCCGCGACGGCTGGGTGGCCGACGCCGCCCGCACCTTCCCCGTGGGCCCGATCACGCCCGTCGCCCAGAAACTCCTGACGGTCACGGAAGAGTCGCTGCATCTGGCGGTCCCCCAGTGCCGGCCCGGCAACCGGCTGGGCGACGTCTCCCACGCCATCCAGGAGCACGTGGAGGCGGCCGGCTTCTCCATCGTCCGCACCCTGGTCGGGCACGGCATCGGCCGGAGCATGCATGAGGACCCGCAGATCCCCAACTACGGCAGTCCCGGCACCGGCGTGCCGCTGGAGGAGGGGATGGTCCTGGCCGTGGAGCCAATGGTCAACGTCGGCGCTCACACCGTGCGGCAGGCCAGCGACGGGTGGTCGATCTACTCACAGGACGGTTCGCTGGCCGCCCACTTCGAGTTCACGATCGCGGTGACCGCGGAGGGGCCGCGGATCCTGACGCCGTGGCACGAGGCCGCTCAGGGTTCGGACCGCTCGGCATCCCGCGTCGCCGGATAGGTCCGGCCGCAAACCGCTCCGGCCAGCCCTTTATCGCGGCTTTTCCGGCCTTCAGGGCCGCCCGAATCAGCCCTTACCACCAGCCCCGGCGGAATGCTTCGACGATGCTAGTATCAACGGATGCGCCTGCAGCGCATCGTTTGCGCTGCTCGCCGCGCTCCCGGAGGTAGCGGAGACCGCACCGGTCTCCAGAGCCCCCGGGAGACTCAGCGAAAACATCTCACGAGAGCGAAGCGACGTGAAAGTACGGCCGTCGGTCAAGCCGATGTGTGAAAAGTGCAAGATCATCCGCCGGAATGGGCGCGTGCTGGTCATCTGCTCCAACCCTCGTCACAAGCAGCGGCAGGGGTAGGCGGGGATGGCTCGGATTTCCGGGGTCAACATTCCCCTGAACAAGCGCGTCGAGATCGGGCTGACCTACGTCTACGGCATCGGCCGTTCCAGCTCCAACAGGCTGCTGGCCGAGGTCGGGATCGAGCCTGACCGCAAGGTCCGCGACCTCACCGAGGACGAGGTGGTCAAGCTGCGCGACCTGATCGACGCCGAGCTGACCGTCGAGGGCGACCTGCGTCGTGAGCGCTCGCAGAACATCAAGCGCCTCCAGGAGATCGGCTGCTACCGCGGGCTTCGCCATCGCCGCGGCCTGCCGGTGCGAGGCCAGAACACCAAGACGAACGCCCGCACCCGCAAGGGCCCCAAGCGCATGCAGGTGGCCGGCAAGAAGAAGGCAGGCAAGAAGTAATTCATGAGTCCCGCTCCGCGTAGGCCCCAGCGCGGCCGCCGCCGGGTTCGCAAGAACATCCCGATCGGCCAGGCCCACATCAAAACGTCTTTCAACAACACGATCGTCTCCCTCACCGACCGGGAGGGCAACGTGATCGCCTGGGAGTCCGCCGGCGGCGCCGGCTTCAAGGGCTCCCGGAAGTCGACTCCGTTCGCCGCTCAGGTCACCGCTGACGCCGCGGCCCGCAAGGGCATCGAGCACGGGCTGCAGAAGGTGGAGGTCTACGTCAAGGGCCCGGGCTCGGGCCGCGAGACCGCGATCCGCTCCTTGCAGGCAGCCGGCCTCGAGGTCACCGGCGTCAAGGACGTCACGCCACAGGCGCACAACGGCTGCCGCCCTCGCAAGCGGCGGAGGGTCTGAACCACATGGCTAGAGACACAGGACCTCAGTGCAAGCAGTGCCGCCGCGAGGGGCAGAAGCTGTTCCTCAAGGGCGAGCGCTGCCTGACTGACAAGTGCGGCGTCGAGCGCCGCTCCTACCCGCCTGGAGAGCACGGCCGCGGCCGCCAGAAGCAGTCTGAATATCGCGTCCAGCTGCGCGAGAAGCAGAAGGCCAAGCGCTATTACGGCGTGCTCGAGAAGCAGTTCCGCATCTACTACGAGAAGGCGTCCCGCCAGCCGGGCATCACCGGTGAGAACCTGCTGCGCACGCTCGAGTGCCGGTTCGACAACGTCCTGGTTCGCCTGGGCTTCGCGGCCTCGCGGCGCCAGGCCCGCCAGCTGATCCTGCACGGTCACTGGACGGTGAACGGGCGGCGAGTGAACATCCCCAGCTACCAGCTGCGGGACAACGACGTGATCGCCATCCACGTCTCGTCCACGGCCGGACAGGTGATCCGGGACGCCACCGAGCTCACCGGGCAGGTGCCGGCCTGGCTGCAGGCAGATCACGACGCTCTGACGGCGAAGGTGCTGCGCAAGCCGGAGCGGCGGGAGATCGCCGCGCCGGTGCAGGAGCAGCTCATCGTCGAGCTGTACTCGAAGTAGACCAAAGCTACGAGTCGCGCGGGCTCGCCGGCCTGCCGCGACCCTGAAACGCCGCCGGAGGGCGGCGTCAGAACCCACGACGTTAGGACCCCACCCCGATGCTTGACTTCCAAGTTCCCCGAATCTCCAGCGAGTCCGTTGAAGAGAACCGCGGTTCGTTCACCATTGAGCCGCTCGACAGAGGCTTCGGCTACACGTTCGGCAACTCGCTGCGCCGCGTGCTCCTCTCCTCGCTGGCCGGCGCCGCGGTCACCAGCGTGCGGATCGAGGGCGTGGCCCACGAGTTCTCCACGATCCGCGGCGTCAAGGAGGACGTCACCGACATCGTCCTCAACCTGAAGGGCATCGTCTGCCGCATGCACTCGGACGCCACCGAGGTGGAGGCGCCGCTGGTCGTCAGCGGCCCCGGTGAGATCACCGCCAAGGACATCGATCTCCCATCCGGCGTGGAGATCCTCAACCCCGACGCCCACATCGCCACCCTGGAGAAGGGCACCAAGCTGGAGGTCTACCTGACCATCGGCCGCGGCCGGGGCTACCGGCCCGCCGATGAGAACAAGTCGGCTGACCAGCCGATCGGCGTGATCCCGATCGACTCGATCTTCTCGCCGGTTCGCCGCGTGGCTTACAACGTCGAGCAGGCTCGCGTCGGGCAGCGCACCGACTTCGACAAGCTGACGCTGGACATCGAGACCGACGGTTCGGTCGACCCGCACGCCGCGCTGCGCGAGGCGGCCGAGATCCTCATCTCTCAGCTGGCCATCTTCACCGATGCCGACCGCGTCGTGGAGCTCCGTGACACCGGCACCTCCGGGATGCTGGATGCCGCCCTGGGCGGCGCCGTCGATGGGCGTGGCGCCCCGGCTCGGGCCCCGAACGCCATGGACGACATCCTGATCGAAGAGCTCGAGCTCGGAGTGCGGTCCTACAACTGCCTCAAGCGGGCGGGCATCCAGACGGTCGGCGATCTGGTGTCGAAGACCGAGGGTGAGCTCAACGCGATCCCCAACTTCGGCAAGAAGTCGATCGACGAGGTGATCGAGACCCTGCACGCCCGCGGCCTGGGCCTGCGCGACGGGTAACATCGACGACCGATGCGCCACCAACGCAACCGATATCAGCTCAGCCGCAGCGCTTCGCACCGCAAGTCGCTGCTGATGAATTTGAGTAAAGAGGTCATCGAGCACGAGCGCATCCAGACCTCCGAGGCCAAGGCCAAGGCGGTCAAGCCCGAGCTTGAGAAGCTGATCACGCTGGCCAAGCGCGGCGATCTGCACGCGCGGCGTCAGGCGCTTTCGGCGCTGGGGCAGGACAAGTTCGCCGTCTACAAGCTGTTCGAGGAGGTCGCTCCCCGTTACGCCGCCCGTGAGGGTGGCTACACGCGGATCCTCAAATTGGGGCCGCGCCGCTCCGACGCGACCGAGATGGTCCTGCTCGAGCTCGTCTGACCACCACCAAGCTAACCATCGAGTACGACGGGACCGGGTTCGCCGGCTGGGCGGCTCAGCCAGGCCTGCGCACGGTCCAGGCCGAGCTGGAGCGGTCGCTCGCAACGGTGCTGCGGGCTCCGGTGTCGCTGACCGTCGCGGGACGCACGGATCGTGGCGTCCATGCGCTGGCCCAGGTGGCCAGCTACGAGGGAGCGCCGGCGCGGGTGAGCGCGGTGAATGCACTGCTGCCTTCGGATGCGGCGGTGCTGGCCTGCGAGGCCGCACCGCCGGGTTTCGACGCGCGCCGGGACGCCACCTCCCGGGCCTACTGCTACCGCGTGCTGAACCGGCCCGGGCGACCGGCGCTCGAGCAATCGCGCGCTCTCCACCTTTCTGATCCGCTCGATGTCGACGCCCTGCAGGCGTGCGGCGCGCGGCTCACCGGCACGCACGACTTCACCGCGTTCACGCCCGCCGACACCTACCACGTGCGCTTCGACCGCGATGTCCACTTCGCCTCCTGGCGGCGGTCAGGCGATCTGCTGGAGTTCTGGATCGAGGCCGACACGTTCATGCGCCACATGAACCGCGTGCTGGTGGGCACGATGCTGGAGGTGGCGCAGGGACGGCGCGACGTTGAGGACTTCGACCGGCTGCTGGAGGGGCGGCCGCGGCGAGAGGCGGGCACGACCGCCCCCGCTCACGGCCTGTACCTGGCCGGGGTCGGCTACGAGGGCCGTCGCGTGCTCGGACCTGATGGTGATTAGAAGATGCTGTTGATCAGATCCTCGCCCAGGCCGATCCCCGCACCCATCTCCATCGCCTGACCGAAGCCGCCGCCCAGCAGACCGCCGAACATGCCGCCCCGCCGCGGGCCACCGCCGCCGAAGAAGCCGCCGCCCATCTGCTGGGGCATCGGCATCTGCTGGGACATCTGCTGGAGGTGCTGATTGTTCTCGTCGATGTAGGCGTGGATCGACTGGAGCAGCGAATTCACCTGCACCTGCTCGTCTTTCACGTCCAGCGCGATCTGCCTGAGATCAAGCAGCCACTCTTTGGCGTTGGCATCACCGGAGCCGGCGGCCGCCTGGAGCTTCTCGGCCAGCGTCTGCACCGATTTCGCCACGTCCTGGAACTCCGCCTGCAGCTGGCCGTAGGCCTGATCAATCGTTGATGTATCCATGCCAGACATACTCGCACGGTCACCTTTGGTGCCGCTTCCCCGGCTAGCCTTGATGGCCCGATGCGCGTGCTCCTCACCAACGATGACGGGATCGAGGCCGACGGCCTGCAGTGCCTGCGCCGCGCCCTGCTCGAGGTCCCCGGCCTTGAACTGGCCGTGGTGGCGCCGGACGGCAATCGCTCAGCCATGGCCCGCTCCATCACCACCCGCCGGCCCCTGTGGGTGGAGGAGGTCAGGTTCGGCGACGGCACCGTCGGCTACGCCACCGACGGGACGCCCGTCGACTGTGTGCGGCTGGCCCGGCTGGGCCTGATCGAGGGCTTCGAACCCGATCTGGTCGTCTCGGGCATCAATCACGGCTCCAACCTCGGGGACGACATCACCTACTCCGGCACCGTGGCTGCGGCGCTGGAGGCGATCGTGCTGGGTCTGCCCGGGCTGGCGGTCTCGCAGCAGTCAAGTGCGCTGGAGCTCGACTTCCGGCAGGGCGTGGCCTACGACTTCACGGTCGCCGCGCGCTTCACCTCCCGGCTGGTCTCGGACCTCCAGAGCCTGCCGCTACCCACTGGCACGCTGCTGAACATCAACGTGCCCGGGTGCACGCCCACCGGCGTGAAGGTCGCGCGCCTGGGCAAGCGCGTGTACCGGGATGAGCTGAGCCTGGTTGAGAAGGAGGACGTCCGCCGTCTCTACCGCATCTACGGGGACGCCAGCCACGATCCGGATGAGCAGGACACCGACCTGGCCGCGGTCAGCGCCCGGAAGATTGCCGTGACGCCCCTGCACTTCGCGCTCACCCACCATGAGAGCCTGCAGGCGCTGGGCCAGCACGACCTCGAACGCCTGCTGCAGGAGCCGGCGTCTCAGTCGTGAGCGGCTACGAGGAACGGGCCGCCGAGCTGCGGCGCCTGCTGGACTACCACGGCTACCGCTACTACGTCCTCGACGATCCGGAGATCGGGGACGACGAGTACGACAGGCTGATCGATGAGCTGCGGGAGATCGAGGCCGAGCACCCGGAACTGGTCACCCCGGACTCGCCCACCCAGCGGACCGGCGGCGAGCCGGTCAGCGACCTGGAGAAGGTCCGCCACCCGCAGCGCATGCTGTCGCTGGCCAACGCCCGTTCGGCCGAGGAGCTGCGCGCCTGGATCCAGCGGATGCGCAACCACCTGGCCCGGGAGGGGATCGAGAACCCGGACTTCGAGTTCGTGGCCGAACCGAAGATCGACGGGCTGGCCATGTCGCTGCTCTACCGGGATGGGCGCTTCGAGCGCGGAGCCACTCGCGGCAACGGGGAGGTCGGCGAGGATGTCACCCACAACATCCGCACGATCAATGTCGTGCCCCTGAGGTTGGAGGGCGACGACGTCCCGCCCTTGATCGAGGTCCGCGGCGAGGTCTACATGTCGCTGCCGGACTTCGCGGCGCTCAACGAGCGCCGGGCACAGGAGGGCCTGTCGACGTTCATGAATCCGCGCAACTCAGCGGCGGGCACGATCCGCCAGCTGGATCCCAAGCTGGCCGCCGGGCGCCCCCTGTCGTTCTGGGCCTACCAGGTGGGGGTGACCGAGGGTCTGAGCTTCAGCTCCCACTGGGACGCGCTGGAGTGGCTCCGCGCCCACCGCTTCCCCGTGCATCCGGACATCAAGCTGCTGCACACCGAGGACGAGGTGGTGGCCCAGTGCCGATCCTGGGAGGCGCGCCGCGGCTCGCTTGACTTCGAGATCGACGGCGTGGTGGTGAAGGTCTCGGATGTGGAGCTTCAGCGCCGGCTCGGGGTGGTCGGCCGTGAGCCGCGCTGGGCGATCGCCTGGAAGTTCCCGCCCACCACAGCCGTCACGAAGCTGCGCCAGATTGGCTGGAACCCTGGGAAGTTCGGCGACCTGCATCCCTACGCGATGCTCGAGCCCGTGCAGGTGGCCGGGGTGACGATCAAGCTGGCCACGCTGCACAACGAGGAGGATCTGGCCCGCAAGGACATCCGCGAGGGTGAGGAGGTGATCGTGCTCCGGGCCGGCGACGTGATCCCCCAGGTGCTCTCACCGGCACCGCACGTGGCCGAGCGGCCTCACCGCCCGCCTCCGGCGCGCCCGCCGGAGCGCTGCCCCGTGTGCGATACGCCGACCGTCAAGCCCGAGGGGTCGGTGTTCACCAAGTGTCCCAACCGGGAATGTCCGGGCCGCCGCCTGCAACTGCTGGACCACTTCGTCGGCGCGATGGACATCGACGGGCTGGGAGAGAAGCGGGTGATGCTGTTCAACCGCCGGGGGTGGGTGAACACGCCGGCGGACTTCTACCGGCTGAGGGCGGAGCAGATCGCCGCCGAGGAGGGATTCGCGCAGGCGTCGGCCGAGAAGCTGGTGGCGGCTATCGAAGCATCCAAGCGACAGCCGTTTGCGCGTGTGCTGTACGGGATCGGGCTCGAGGAGGTGGGCGAGGTGACGGGGCGCAACCTGGCGCAGCACTTCCGCTCGATCGACGCGCTCCTGGCGGCCGGTCCGGAGCAGATCGAGGAGACCCCGGGCATCGGCCCGATCATGGCCCGCACCATTCACGAACAGCTGGCCGACCCCAAGATGCGGGCGCTGATCGAGGACCTACGGGGGCAGGGCCTGCGTTTCGAGGCCGAGGGCCCACCACCCGGCCAGGGGCCACTCGCCGGCATGACCCTGGTGCTGACCGGGACGCTGCCCGATCTGACCAGGGAGCAGGCCACCGAGATGATCATGGCCGCCGGGGGCAAGGTCACCGGCTCGGTGTCGCGCAAGACGTCATATGTGGTGGCCGGCGAGAGCGCCGGCACGAAGCTGGCAGCAGCCGAGCGGCTGGGGGTGCCGGTCATCGACGAGGCGGGGCTGCGCGAACTACTGCACGCCTGATCTACGGGTTGTAGTTGGCGAGCGCCTCGCCCATCCGGTCCTCCACCTCATGACCGTAGGTGGAGTCCGACTGGCGGTTGAACAGGAACGCGAAGATGAGCTGATCGCCGTTGCGGGCCCGGCAGTAGCCGACCAGGTTGGCCACGTCGTGGAGGGTGCCGGTCTTGCCGCGGCAGTTGTTGACAGCGCGAGTCCGGGTCATCTCATCCTTCATGGTTCCCCGGACGCCGGCGACCGCCAGCGAGTTCCAGAACGAGGTATTGCGCTGCATCCGCTCCAGGAGGCCGACGACCTGCGCCGGTGAGGTGCGGTCGTAGCGCGACAGGCCCGATCCGTCGTTCAGGCCCGGGTGCAGCCCGAACCGGCTGGCGATGAACGAGCGTACGACGGCCGCCCCCCTCGCCGTGGTCCCGTTGCCGCCGAATCGCGCCCCGACATCCTTGAGCAACGTCTCGGCGAAGAAGTTGTCTGAGGGTGAGTTGGTCAACTCCGTCAGCTTCGCCATCGTGGGTGAGGCCACGGTTGCGATCAGCCGCGCCGTGCTGGGCGTCGTCCCGGCGGAGATCCTCGTCTTGGAAGGCACGTTGATCCCCTGGCTGCGCAGAGCGCGGGCGAACTGCTGGGTGGCGAACAGCGTCGGATGCGGCTGGAGGGCGGTCCCTGAGGCGCTGGTGAAGCCACTGTCGAACGACAGGCCGCTCAGCTCTCCCTCCACCTCCAGGTTGGGCTTGTACCGGGTGGCCGGCGTACCCCGGAGGTCGTCAAACCAGGATTCGTCGCCGGTGATCCGGCCCTGCAGTGACTTGACCCCCGCCTTCTCGAGGTTCTTCGCCAGTGCCTGCACGGTGGCTCCGGCGCCGTACCAGGAGCGGTCGAAGCCCTGGCCGCCAAATGTCGGATCGCCCCCTCCCCGCAGGTACAGAGTCCCGTCCCAGGCGCCGTCTGTGAGACTGCCGACGCCGTAGACCGACGTGTCCAACCGGCTATTAGCGCCGTAATCGAGCAGGGCCGTCGTGGTCGTGTAGAGCTTCTCCACCGAGGCGGGAAGCCGCCGGACGTTCGGATTGGCCGAGAACAGCGTGTGCGCGGTCGTCTGGTCCACGACGAGGGCCCCGTCGGCGCCCCCGGCCCGCCTCATGTCTCGGCGCAGAGTGGTCCTCAGCGAGCTGAGGGGTGAAGCAGCGGCGGCCGGAACAGCCCAGACGGCGGCCACCAGCAGCAGCGCAGGCATCCATGCCCGCCAGGACGGTAGGCGCATGTGCCTAGGAACCCGACCGTGGCGGGAAAGATGCGCCGGCGGCATACAATCGACCGTGCATGGGCAAGGTGGTCAAGCTGGAGGCCGGGGCGGCGCGTACCCCGTCCTCCCGGGCCGGTGGCGCTCGTCGCCGGCCCCAGAGGTCACGGTCAGCGCTGGTGCTGGGCGGGGGAGGGTTCACCGGTGGCGTCTACCACATCGGGGCCCTGCGCGCCCTGGATCTGCTCTCGGTCAACCGGACGGTCAACCAGTTCGACGTGTACGTGGGCACGAGCGCTGGCTCGTTTGTGGCCTCGGCGGTGGCCAACGGGGTGACTCCCGAGGAGATGATGCGGGTCATCGTCCAGCAGGTCCCCACGCCCTTCCCCGATGTGCGCGTGAACGCTCTGCTCAGGCCCAATTACACGGAGTATCTGCAGAAGGGTCTGATGCTGCCCTGGCGGGTGGCCCGGCTGGTGCACCACCTGGTCAGCGACTTCGGCCAGGTTTCGGCGGTCGACCTGGTGGTGGGGCTGGCCGAATCGTTGCCGTCCGGGCTGTACAGCACGGCCGGGATCGAGCGTTACGTCCGCACTGTCCTGTCGGATCCGGACCGGACCGATGACTTTCGCCTCCTGGCCAACGAGCTCTACCTGGCCGCCACCGATCTGGACACGTGCGAGCGCATCGTGTTCGGCGCCGCGGGGTGGGATGACGTGCCGATTTCCACGGCCGTCAGCGCCTCCAGCGCCCTGCCGATGATCTACAAACCGGTGAAGGTGAAGGACCGGGAACTGGTCGACGGCGGAATCCTCTCCACGACGAACCTGGACATCGCGGTGGAGGCGGGCGCGAAGTTCATCGTCGTGGTCAACCCCCTCGTGCCCTACGTCAACGACTTCGAGAAGCAGATCAAGACCATGGCCGGCGCCCGGGCTCGCCGGGTCAGCGACATGGGCTTTGCCCAGATCGGCTATCAGAGCTTCAAGCTGCTGGCCTACCAGCGCCTGCATGAACTGGCCCGCCGCTGGGAGGAGCGCTACCCGGGGGTGGACATCATCCTGATCGAGCCCGAGCCCAATGACGAGCTGATGTTCCAGACCGGAATCATGAGCTACACCGGCAACGTCGATATCGCCCGTCACGGCTTCCAGTCCGTGACGCTCAAGCTCGCGAACGACTACCCAAGGTTCAAGCGCATCTGCGCCCGGCACGGCATCGAGATCTCGGCCACCCGCGTGCGCAAGGTGGTCAAGCACTTCGAGGCGGAGCGTGAGCGGACGGGGGCCTGGCGCAAGATCCTCGAGCAGACGACGTCGGCGCTGCTGCGCCAATCGGCGGGCGACTGAACCGGGGCATACACGCCCCCGAAACGCAAAAGGCCCGGCACGCGCCGGGCCCTTAAACCGAAAAACCAGGTGGACGCTTACGCGGTTGCCACCTGGGCTGAGGTCCCGTCCATCGAGGTCTGGCTGAGACTCGACAGGAAGAGGGTCTTGTCGATCTTGCCGTTGAAGATCGGTACGCCCAGCTCAACACACTTCGCGATCACATCGCGCCTCTCCAGGCCGGATTCGCGGGCGAGCTCAGTAGGCGTCAGGTGATTGGCCATTGGGTCCTCTTCCTCCTTTGGACTGGTCGCTACATACACGAAAGTATTGCGCGCCAAGCGGATGAGCTCAACGGATATTTACGTTTGGTTAGGGAACCACTTGGGAATCACCCAGATGAACGATAGAGTTCCGTGGAGTCGCTCCGGGTAGGGGCACTGAGGACAGGGGAAGGTCGAGATGAATCAGGCGCCTGTCGCGACGCTGGACACCGCAGTGGACCAGCAACTGGTCACGGCTGCGCAGGACCAGCGGCTGGTCAGCGCCGCCCGCGAGGGTGACGATCGTGCGTTTGAACAGCTTTACCAGCGCTACCGCCCGCGGATCCGGGCCTTCGCGCTGCGAATGACTCGAGATCCCGATCGGGCTGACGATCTCGTTCAGGACGTTTTCATTTCCGCCCTCCGGCGCCTCCGGGAAACCGACACGCCGATCGTCTTTCGACCCTGGATCTACGAGATCGCCCGGAACGCATGCATCGATGAATACCGGCGCCGCCGCCGGGTCACCGAGGTGCCAATCGACCGCGACTCGACCGAGAGCTGGCTGGAGCACCTGTCGGGCGGCTCGTCACCTGAGGTCGCGATGGAATCCAAGCAGCAGCTGGACGATCTCTGCGGCGCCTTTCGCGGTTTGTCCGACCGCCACCACCGGATCATCGTGGCCCGTGAGCTGGAGGGAAAGTCCTACCGCCAGATCGGCGACGAGCTGGAGATGTCGCAGGTGGTCGTTGAGAGCACGCTGTTCAGGGCGCGCCGGCGGCTGACCGAGGAGTTCCAGGAGCTCAGCACGGGACGCCGGTGTGAGCGGGTGCAGGCGATCATCACCACCGCCTCGGCGCGCCGCCTGGGCGTCCGTGAGCGCCGCGCCGTGGTCACCCACATCGAGCATTGCCGTCCCTGTCGGCGCGAGGCGCTGGCAGCCGGATTCAGCCTGGGACCGCGGCCGGTGCGCCCGCTCCAGAAGGCGGCCGCGGCGTTCTTCCCCGTCCCGCTGTTCAGCCTGCTGCGGCGCGCCGCCGCCGCGGCCCACCAGCGCGCTCTGGCTTCGGCCTCGTCCATGGTCCGGTTCGGGCAATCTCTGGGTTCGCTGGGCCCTGCACGCATGGCCGCCGTGGCCGCCGTGGCGGCAGGAGTGGGCGGTGGACTGCTCAGCCAGCCTGGCCAGGCGCCGGCACAGGCCCCCTCACGGCCTGCGGCCGCGCCATTCCGGGCGATTGCCCACTCCGCCCCCAGCGGGCATCGCGTGAGCGGTCAGGCACTGACCGGAGCTCACCCCGGTCGGAAAGCTGCCTCTTTGACCGCTGCGCGCCGGCCGGCTCGGCGGCCGGCGTCGCCCACCAGGGCGGTGAGTCCGACCAACTCCGGAGGCGCCACGTCGCGTACGAACGGACTTCCTGGGGTTGAGAAGAAGACCGGCTCGCCGATCCAGGCGCCCATCCGCAGCGTGACATCGGTCACCCGGCGGCCGGTTGACTCGGTCACAGCTGCGCTTGGGAAGGCGCGAGCAGTCGTGAAGCCACAGCTCAACGTGACCGCGGGCGCGACCAGCGCCAGCGGCCTCCTGCGAAGCGCTGGACCCACGGTCGTCCAGCATCCGCCCGCCGTGCCCTGAGATCCGTTCCCGTTCCCCTGTGGGATACTGGGATGTCTCGGGGCGTGGCGCAGCCTGGTAGCGCGCACCGTTCGGGTCGGTGAGGTCCCCGGTTCAAATCCGGGCGCCCCGATTGACAGAAACCCTCGCGGTTAGCGGGGGTTTCGTCGGTTAGCTCCGGGATCACCTAGGCGGCCCGCTAACGGCACCAGCGAGCGTAGTGCCCACTGGTGCCCAATCTGGCCGGGTCAACCGTCGCCCGAGAGCTCGTAGTCGAGGGCGGTGCGGACAAGCCCGATCCCTCGTGCATCGAGCCCCCGGCGCGGAGTTTCGTATGGGAGTGACTCGTTCGGCGCGTCAAGCCACTCCTGGAAAGCGCGCCGATCGCGTCCGGTGTTGACCCACCGGGCCTCCATCGTGCTCTCAGCCCAAGCAGCCTTGCCGAAGTCGAGGATGTCGTCGACCGTGGGCAAAACGCGGGTGAAGGCGCCGGCGAAGCGCTGCCGGTAGACCGCCCACCCGAACTCGCTCAAGCAGCGGACGCGCTGGTCGTCTCGCAGGTAGGCACGATCAACCACGCTCACGCGGCGGAAGTCAGCAACCCACATCCGGCCGTCCCCGCGTAGATCCGGAAGCGGGCAAACGCCCATGACCCCTTCCCAGTCCGCCGGGATTGTCAGGCCTTTCTCGCGCGCGTCATAGACCAGGGCAACGGGCTGCTGGCGGATGAGCGTCACGTTGTCCTGCGCGACCATGTCGCACGGGTACAGCAGGGTTGCGACGGTCAGGCGGCTGAAACTCCAAGCTGGTGGAGCCTCCGTGTTGTTGCCCTGGCCAACCTTCGTGAACGGGACGTCATCGAACAGGTCCCCCTGAAACACCGAGCGGCCAGAGACCTCGCGAAGGTACATCTCCTCCGCTGTGGGTGGCCAGGCCACAGAGGCGCGACGGGCGGCTTAGTCCAGCTCGTCTACTGAAGGCAGCGCGACTAGGTTCGGGGACGCCATGTTGACGCCGCCTCGCCCGATCGCGCCGTACTGGTCACGGCCTCGGCCGCGGATCTCAACGCCGTGACGCCTGGGCATGTGCTCGGACAGGGGCGCATCGTCGAGGATGACCCATGCGGGCTCGACTGGACCGGCGGGTGGCCTGTCAAGAACTGCGCTGCTCAAGGTGACCCCTCTCGTTCTTCTCGGCGGGTACGAGCCGATGCTTTACTTCTGTTACTAGGTTACCCGCCTCGCGGCGAAGATCATTCCAGAAGCCGTGCAGCGCGTCCAGCATCCCGGCACCGGGCGAGGCGGGGGCGCGGAACGTCACGTCAACGAACAGCGACACCGGTGCGAACTGGGCGTCCTCCCACTGGTCGGCCACCATCGTCGGCGCCTCGGCCATGGTCACGCGGCTGATATCACGCCGGAGACGGGGCGCGGTCTCTGTCGCCTTAATGATCCCGAACTCCGTCTGGCCGTCGGCGCCTTCCGGCTCACTGACACTGAGGTCCACGAGCAAGGCCCAATCACCGGCTTGGATCGCGTCAGTTCCGGGGATGTGCACCAGGCTGCTGTGCGCAATGCGAATGGCTGCGTCGAAGTCGAGCGGCAATGGCTCGACGAACTGGAAGGTCAAGGCCATCGTCTGCGCCTGGCGTGGCTGGATGGCCGTGACTGCGAATGCGAATACGTCCCAAGCGCGGTCGGCCTGCGGCGCCGGCGCGAGCAGGTGGAGAGAAGCGTTGTGCTGCCGGACCGTGAGCTGGTGGTCCAAGTCAAACAGCCGGGCCTGAATGCCGGTATCGCTGGCATGGAACGCCCACATGTCGCCGCGATCCTGAAGAGCGCGGAGGATCTCGTAGCGCCGTTCGAAGAACCTCAGCTCTGGGAGCCACGACAGCGTCAGGCTCTGGGTAAAGGGCTCGGGCACCGGCATGTTCACTCTACTCGGCGCAACAGTGCGGCGTCACCGGTATTTTCGACATGCACCGGGTTGCTCCTACCGACCTCCTCGCTCGGTCCCATCTCCGCGAAGGCTCCGGACACTCGACCTTCCACCAGCGCCCGCAGGTGGTCCCGCTCACCAACATCACGGCGCATCATGTGCGTGTACACCCGCAGCGTGAACGCCGGATCAGTGTGCCCAAGCTGGCCCATGACGTAGGCCGGGTCGTTACCGAGAGCCACGAGCAGCGAGGCGAACGTGTGCCGCAGCTTGTGCGGTGACAGCCCAGCCGGGAGCGGGCGCACGTCACGCCCCGCCAGAAGCTCGTCGGCGCGCTTGGAGATGGGCGCCACAACACGCTGCCGTAGGTTGTGCCGATCCCTCACCGAACCAGTCGAGGTCAAGAACACGGGATCGCTCTGAAGGGCGCCGCTGGACGCCTTGAGCGCCGCGAGTTCGTCCCGAAGGACCGGCAGCAAGTCGACCTCGCGGACCCCGGCGGACGTCTTGGCCCGACCGACGTGCAGCCGGCCGTTTGCGAGATCGACGTCGCGCCAGAGCAGGCCAGCCACCTCCTCAGCCCGCAGGCCAGCGAACAGCATCACCGCCAGCGCCGCGCGCCGGCCGGTCGTGTGCAGGCGACGATCGCCGTCGAGCAGACTGGCCGCCTCGAGCATCACCGCGATGTGTTCGGCCGTGTCCAGATGCACCGGCCGCGGTCGCGGCGCCTTGAGCCTGCGCCTGCGCCCGCTGGCAGGATTGCGGCTCAGATGCTCTCGCTCGACGGCGACCTCGAGGATCTGAGCGAGCAGCGCCAGGTGCATGTTGATCGATCGAGGCTTGAGCTCGCCTTCCCGCACCTTCGCGTTCCGGTAGCGGTCGACCTCCTCGATCGTGATCTGTGAGAGCCGGTGCCGCGCGAAGTGGGGCAGCAGATGGTTTGTCAGGTCGTTGCGATAGCTGCTCGCCGTATTCGGCCGGATCTCATACTGCTTGGCTTCGAACCACTCTGAGGCGAACTCGTGGAATGTCGGATCGGTAGTCACCGACGCGGGCTCGGGCCGTGCCGGCCGCCAAACGCCCGCTCTGACCTTCGCCAGCTCGTCCTTGAGGGCCTCCTCGGCGCGCCGCTGGTCCCAGCCTTCATCCGCGGTGCCCAGAGTGAGGTACTGGCGCTCGCCGTTGGCTCGGAACCGGAGCGCGTAAACGCGGTCGTCCTTGCGTTTCCTCACAACCACTTGGCCTGTAGCCGGACGTGCCATCACTCGTCCCCTTCCTCTTCGAAGAGTTGCTCAAGTTCCCCGATGGGACCGTCGAGGCCGGGTCGACGCGAAAACAGCCAGGCCATCCGCTGCCCGACACGCGGGACCAGCTCACGATCAAGCTGATTACTGGCGATCAGCCGCAGCGCGACCGCACGAGTGTGGCGCATCACGATCGGCTGGAATTCGTCGCTGATCTGCTCAATCAGCCAGTCGAGCCGAGCGTTCAAACGCATGGCGATCTGGCCTGCGGTCAACCGGTCATCCCCGAGCACCTCGAGAAACAGGTCCTCGCGCGCCTCCCAGCTCATCTTCCGCCATTCTGTGCGGCGCTCATCGATCATCGCCCAGCGCTCCTCGCGTGATGGCGCTCCCCCAACGAGGGCCGGGGTCCCTACGCGATCAGGCGAGCGGCGCATCGCGTGATCAACGAGCACGTTCGCCTGCCGGGTGCGAAGCTCGACCGCGGCCAAAGCCGCCTGAACGTCTGCCGGGTCATCGTCCCAGCCCTCCAGGCGTCGGCAAAGTCCGCCGGCGAGGTTCTCCCACGCCTCGGCGAGCGCGTCGACGGCGTCCCGCAACTCCAGAGCGTCTGAGTTAGGAATTTCGGTCATGGCGTCCTCCTCTGGTTGTGGAGGGCCATGCCTGGGCGAGGAGGACAGCCTGTAGGCTGATGCCGCGCTCTGGAGCGACCACTCCCGAGTGCCACGGCCGGGGGTGTACGCACCGCCCGGCCAACTTTTGATGTTCGGCGCAGCCTACCTCCCCGTGCGGCCGGTGTCCATGAGCGGGATAGACGGAAACGCTTTCCCCTGATCGGTGCATTTGTTTTAGGATCGTCCGCGGGGACTGGATCACGCCTCTGGGGAGGGGATTCTGAATGAGACGTTGGCGGAAGATGACCTGGGTGCTCGTCATCTGGTGCGCGATCATCTTGATCTGGGCGATCGCCGGCGGGAGCAACGCCGCGAACACCTGCCACGGCACCTATACGCAGGCCTGCCAGGCGGGAACCGGGATCGGGGTGGCAATCGTGCTGCTGATCGGGTTCTTCGGGTTCCTGTTCTTTGGGCTCATCTGGTTCATGACTCGACCACGCGGACGAGACTGCCCGGTCTGCGGCGAATTCGTGAAGCGCGGGCAGGTGAGCTGCAAGGCATGCGGGCACGACTTCCGAGCGGCGAGTGGAGCGCCAGCAGCGACCGGTTAGACGCGCCCGCTTCGCGCCAGCTCGAGATACCAGCGGCGTCGATCCGCCACCCGGTCACACAGGTACAGCTCGACCGCGCCAGGATCGCCAGCCGGAAACCAATCATCCGGCCTGACGTGCGCCCCTGGGTCGCGGGACTCGTCGAACAGGCGAGCCACGGCCTCAAGGTCAGCCGGCGCCTGGAACGGCTGCCGCGGGCCCAGATGCCGACAGGCTGTCGAGCAGTAAAGATGCCCTTTCCGGGTCGGTCGAAACGGCCTCTCACATTGAGCGCAGAACGCGACCGGACCGTCCCCCGTCACCACCCGCCAGTCCGAGGAGGCGCGCCCATTTTCAGCGACCATCGCGCCCGCCATCGTCAACGCGCGCGCGATTTGTCTGCGTCGACCCACCCGGCGGTCTTCGCGGCTTGGAGTGCCGGACTTCGACCGTCCCCTACCCGCTGCCAATTGCCTGGCTTGCCTGGCTCGTCGCTCTTCGCGGGCTGGAGAGCCTGCGGGTCAGCCCTCCCTCGGGACTTGCTAGTCGCTAGGCGTCGGCCGCCGTCTCTACCGTCGCTCAGATGGTCGCCTGAGGAGCCCGTCACCCTATAACGAGAGCCGGCGAACCATCCACCGGCCCGACTGTCCGATCGCCGAGGGTCGCCGCCTGGAGCCGGGTCAGGCGATCGAGCTGGTGTGGGCGCCGAGGATCTGCCAGGAGTGCCGGCCGCGGGTGCTCATGCGCCTCGGCGATTGAGGCACCTGGGCGCTATTTCTCCTCGTCGGGCAGGTGAGCCAGGATCGGGAGGCCGTCCCAGATGCTCCGGGTCGGCCTTGGACCCGGCCGAGCCGATTCCCGGTGGGTGAACGCGTCGAAGTCGGAGCGGCGCACTCTGACCCGCCTGCCGACCTTCACGTAGGACAGCTTGCCGTCGTTCAGCCAGTTTCGGACGGTCTGAGGCACCACCTGGAGCTGCTGCGCTATCTCGTCGACCGTCAGGAACTCGTCGGCCACCGGATGAGCCTAACGCAGCTGCCGTGAGGCTCATCAGCGCGACCTCGCGGTCACTCGGCGTTCGCGGCCACGTGCTCGGCCCACATGTCGGGCTCGCCCTCTGGGTGAACTACGGTCTCAGCGGCCATCCCAGCCTCCTGGAGCGCGCTCGCGTGCAGCGCGACACCGCGGCGCAGAGCGCGGGTGGTTGCCTTCTCGATCGCGCTGACGATCGCCATATGATCGACTCGTAGGTCGGTGAGCAGACGGTCCCGGAGCTCCTGGCTCAGGCGGTCGACCAGCTCGTCGTGGGCGTCGTGGGCGATCTCCTTGACGAACGGCTGAACGTCTATCTCGATCCGGGGCATCACGTGCCTCGCATCCCGGTCGCGCGCATGCGCGCGTGTAGACCGCTTCCGGTGTACCTGTCGATCTTGTCGAACGTTTCATCCACGGCCGCAGCCTTGTGGATCTGGAACACGTAGTGATTGGTGACGGTCGTGTTCCCGTGGTGATGGACCTGCTGGCGTCCCGGGTGGCGCGCGTGGATGGCAGCCATCCGGCCAGCCTGCAGCGAGTGGCGCACGTCGTAGACGGTCGGAGCGGTGATGTTCGCGCCCCCCGGCGCGAGATCAAACGCGCCGGTGGTCGAGCTTCCGCCCGCCAGGTTCTGCAACTGTGACATGGCCGAGCCGATGTCGTTGCGCAGGGTGCCCATGTCCTGCAGCAGCTTCAGCCTGTCCTGCATCAACTGGCTGCGACGCGCCTCGCTGATCGTGCCGGCGAGCTGCCGGGTGATCGCACGCATCTTCGCCTGATCCCAGCCGATCGCCTTGTTGTCCAGCTTGATCTCGCGGTGCAACAGCGTGTCCTGCGCACCCACGTTCTGGCTGTTCTGAGCGGCCTGCAAAGCGTTGGTGATCTGCTGCATCTGGATCTGAAACCCTGCGGTCTCTGACGGGACCTGCACCAGGTTGGAGGAGCCACCAGCGGACTGAAAGCCGGCCTTTTCGAGTTGAGCGCGGCGATCTGCTTCTGGGTGGTCGCGGGGCCGCTCGGTGGCGCATAGCCGTAGGTGGCGATGTACTGGTCGCGCAACGCCGTGTGCTGGGCGCTGGTCATCATCGTAGCGGTTGGCGAACGGGTTCCATTCCATCCGTTTGAGTGCGGCTTTGCGGGTGCGCTGGAGGTCGAGTGGGGGCCGCTGGGCGGCGTCACGCGAACTGGGCGATGTACCTGTTTCGCAGCGCCTCGTGCTGCTTGGTGGTCATCATCTGGAAGCTGTTCGTGAACGGGTTCAAGTCCATGTTCCGGGCGGGAGCCTTGCTGCTCGATGACCCCACCTTCCAGCCACCACCGGAACTGCTTCCGAACCGCCCCGCAACCAGCTTGGGGCGTTCTTGGTGATCTGGGACATGTGGACGCACTTCAGGCTCATGTGCAGTCGGCGGCGTCAGCCTGCGCGATCAGGGCGAACAGGGCGCGGATGTTGCCCGCGACCCCTTTCACGCCCTGCTGGGACATGCTTTGAATCTGTGTCCAGGAGGCGCTGATAAGCGACTGCACCTGCTGCGTCCACTCTTTGGTGCCGCGAGTCCAGTTGCGGGAAATGTCGGCGCTGTCCTGGCTGAGCTGGTTGCGGAATTCCGGGACATACTTCCGGAGGTCGCGTCGAACCCGGCGAACGTGGAGGACCACTGAGCCGTGGCGCGTTCGAGTGCGACGGTCGTCGGCTTCAGCTGGTTACTCAAGGCAGCGAGGCCCTTGCGCTGCGTGGCTGTCAGGTCTGGCTGACGTGCCAGCTTCTGCACGATCCCGTAGTAGGTGTTAAGCTGCTGATTGTCGAGCAGGGTGGCGCTGCTGACGCCCTTCAATCCGGTGCGAAGCTGTGCCAGCATCTTGGCGGTCTGCGTACCGCTGTTGCGACCTCTTTGACCTGCATGAAGTGCGAACCGAACGGGTTGGCGCCGCCGAGCAGGTCCCGGCGTTCCAGCTCATGTGCATCCCGGCGGGATTGCTGTTCGACGTCGTCCATGCTGAAGTCGGCCCGAGCAGCGAGGCGAGGCACCCGGGCCGGAGAACTGGGTGCCTCCGGTCAGGCCGCGATACAGCATGTATGCGGCGGCCACGCCAGGAATGGCACGGCTGGCGGCTCCAATCCCGAACCGAGATAGCAGTCTGCGCTCCCTGCGCCCGCTACCGCTGATTCGGTGCCGAGAGCGGCATCGGTACCAACCGCGGATGATGTGACGCTTTTCTGTGCGGCGGCGACGCGTTCCATGCTCGCCGCTAGTCTGTTCATCGCTGCTGTGAGCTGCGCCGTTTCGGTCTGTTCGCCGCGGCGGCTGCCTGTCAAGCCTCGACCAGGCGGTGCCCTCGCCCATCACCAGGCCGCCCACGGTCTTCAGGAACCCGTAGACCTTCTTGCTGTCGTTGTACATGCCGAGGAACGAGCCGCCGGCCGTGCGAACGACCTTCAAGGTGCCGTAGGCGATCGCCACGTCGCGCAAGATCGCCTTGTTCTGCTCGAGCCAGTGGCCGACATCCTTCACGACCGGACTGAGCGCATGGAACACGGGGTCAGGTCGTGCACGACCGTCTCGCCGAGCTCCATGGAACCACCCGATGCCGTTATCAGAGCCGGAGCCATGTGCTCGGTGAACTGGACCGAAGCGCGGTCTGTTCCTCGGAGAGCTTGATCTCGGCGTCGTGCAGCTTGGCGATGTTCTTGGTCGGCGAACCGCCGAGCGTGGCACCGAGCGCCTTAGCCTGCGCGATCTGATCCCGCATGCCCTTCGACCCTTGATCCAGCAGGAGCCAGCTGCTGCCAGCTACGACCGAGCAGCTTCGACGCTAGGGCCGTCTTCTCGGCGCCCGCCGGCAGTGCGTTCAGGCGATCAGCGACGAGCCCCAGCAGGCCGCCGAGATCCTTGGAGTGGGCCTTGACCTCCGCCTGCGACAGCCCGAGCGCCCGGAACGCCTCCGTAGAGGCTTGCGTCGGCTTGGTTAGAGCGTTGTTGGTCGCGGTTGCCAGCGTTTTGAACCCGGTTCCCAGCCCGGTCGATGAGACTCCGAGCGCTTTGGCGACCGCTTCGAGTGCCAGCGCGTTCTTCTGGCTGATCCCGGTGAACTTCGACAGGGTCTCGGCCTGACGCTCCAGCTGGGTCGTCCCTTCGATGGCGGACTTGATCCCCTGCGCCGAAACCACGCCCAACAGACCGCCGACCAGGCTGCCACCGATGAACCCGGTGCCGCGACCCACAGTGCCTCGGAGCGTGCCGCGAGCGAAACTGCGTTCCTCGCTGCCGGCGCCCTAAGAACCCGTAAAGAACGAGCCGGCAGCGGTCCGCAGCCTCTGCCCCGCGGTCGCTGGGTCTCAGCCAGGCGCAGCGTGTCTCGCTGGGCCTTGTCGACGGCGCGCTCGTAGGCGCTGAAAGCCCGGTAGTCGAAGTTGGCGCCGAGCTGCGCCTTGAACGCCAGCTTGTCGGCTGCCACTCGTCGCGCCCGATCGCTGGCCGCCTGGTAGGCGGTGAACGCCTCGGGGTTGAAGTTGGCACCGAGGGTTGCGTGAATCCCCTTCTCGGCCATGCCCTGGGCCGCCTTCAACTGCGCATCGAACTTGGTGAGACGCGCGATCGCGTCCTTGTCGATGACGTTGATCTCTGCGCTCAGGATGGCTGACGGAGCACTCATGACCGTCCTCTCAAGCGGCAGCGATCAAGTTGCAAAACCCGTACATGATCGAGCGGCTTAGTCCGACGGTTCCCTGGCGGGGTGCCGTTAGTGGTCCACCCCGACCCTCTAGCCGTCTTCGAGCGGCCACGGCGCCGAACCCCTTCGACGTGGCGAGTCCGTGCGGGTCCAGGCGATCGAGGTCGTCTGCTCGGCGGAGCACCCGCTTTACCGTGTCGAGGTCGACGGCCATGTCGTCGGCGAGCTGGATGAGCGCGGCCTCGTGGCCGTGGCCACTGTCGCGCAGGGTGCGATAGGCGACCTGGACGTCTGACCCATCACGATGTCTGGTGGGCGTGGTCATTGCTTTAAGGTATTGACGCCGGTCGGTTGTGCTGTCTGCAGGGTGAATCCGGCCTGCTGGCGCTGGGCGTAGTTCGGTGGCGTCCCGCGAAATGAGGAGGCATCCATTGGTCACGAATGTTGGTGTAATCGATGCGGAACCACCAGGCTGGCTTGAGGCTGGAGTGGCACAGTGCCGATCTGATCGGCTTGGCTGGCGAGATCGGACGGGATCTCGACGGCCGCCGAGCTGGCGTTCAGAACGAGGATGTTGTGCGATGCCATCAGCGGGTGACCGACATCAGTGGCCGCGTCGTCATGCGCGCACGGTCGGGGTTGAGGTTCTCCGAGCCGCTTACCGGGCCGACGAGGATGCGGCGCTCGACGGCGGGCTTGGCGATCTCGCGAAGGTGCATGAACACGTCCGGCATGCCGGGACTGTTACCGCCGGGCATGCGCCACGAGGAGAGCTGGCCGAGCTTCAGGTTGTAGGCGACGCGGTCATACGGGCTGTGTGCGCGCGGGAAGTCCTGAACCCAGCGGATGGTGGCCTCGATTTCGGCCCGGCGCTGATGGGCGTCGGCCAGCGACTCAACGAGTTCGGCGAAGTGCTTGCGGGCCTTGTCCTCCTCGGCTGCGAGGTCGGTCAGCCATTGGTCGCGTGCGGCCGCGACGGCCGCGACGAGATCGCGTTCGCACTGGACCTTCGCCGGCGCGATTGCCTCGAGCGTGGTCTGGTGTCGTTCGGCCGGGCTCGGCTCCTTTTTCTCGCAAGTGGCCTCCTGGCCGCGGCGAAACGCCGTCGCCAGCTTCTCCTTGTCGCCTTGTTCAGCGGTGCGGTATACCCGCTCGGCGTCGCTGATCACGCCTGCAATGGCGGTGTGGTCGGCGAGCTGGATATTGAGACGTTGGTACTCCTCAACGAGCTTACGGACGGCCGCCGGCTTGATCGTGGGCGGGAAGGACAAGAGCTTCATGGTCGGTCTCCGTTCGTTGGCGGGCAGTAGATCAGCTCGCGGATGGCCTGATCGCTGATCTCGGTGAGGGGTCTGGTTCTCGCTGTGCTGGGTTTGGCATTGAAGGATCGAGCGGCATTGTGGATCTGGTCATGGAATCTTTTCCTGCTTATGAAGGATCGATGGCTGCTGGACACCGTTGGCGTTGCGGACCGAGGTGCGGATGAGCTCATCCATCGTGAGCGGAGTGTCGCTGCTGGCAAGCTTGACAGCAGGTGCTTGACCAGTTTCGGCCGTCGCGGCTGTTTCGTAGACGTGGCTTGTGCGGTCCAGCCGAGGTTGCGCAGCAGGTGCTGTTGGCGTTGGTCTCGAGTCACTGCGATCGCTCCCTGCACGCGCTGAAGAGCGAACGCTCGATATCGCGGCGGGCGAGCGACGTTGTGCGGTATGTGGCGGTGGTGCTACGTTTCCCGTCGGGCCGAGCAGCAGGTCAAGCTCGCCACAGGCAAGCGCTCGATCAAGCTGCTCCGGTGTGGCAGTGACGAGCCAGTCGATATGACGCTGCACGGGTGAAAGCCTCGAGATCGCCGCGGTTAACCCGACGGAGGAGGCTTTGCCTGTCGACGGGAAGTCGCCGTTGCGATGAGCCGATGGATGGTCCGCAACGACCAGCCAGTGATCCGGCTGACATCGGAGCGAGAGAGGAGCTGGCGTTCATGGAGGCCATCCTCAAGAACACCGACAGGACAGTGTCTCGCCGAGACGCTTCCGGGCGCTCCCGGGCGATCTGGAGGCTGATTTCGAGCAGCTCAGCGAAGCCGTCGGGCTCAACGATGACTTCTCGTAGGTGCTTCTTTCGAGGTCGGATGAGGGCGAGCGCGACATGGCTGGCGAGGTGTGCATCAATGCCCAGAAACAGGGCGTTTCGGGCTTGGTTCATCGTGGCCACCGGCGCTGCTGCAGCGCGACGAGTTCTCGATCCAGAGGCTCGAGGGTCTGCTGTGAGGGACGAAGCGCATCCTCAGTCGCGCGGATGGCGGCCACGATGTCCAACAGCTCGCCCGCAGTCACGACCGCGCGTCCCGTTCGGCCGAGCCGATGGCCACTGGGCCTCCGCGATGCACCTGAGCTGGCCGCGTGGCGGCCACCAGGCGAGGAACACATTGCCGCCGGCGAGTCGGGCTGCCGCCGAGAGCCGAGCCCGTGCCGCTGGACCGAAACGCTCATAGGGACCGCTGGCCGTCGACTTGACCTCGAACAGCCGCGGACGCGAGTCGGCGCGCAGGGCGATGACGTCGGCCGCACCAAGCGATGCGGGCGAACGGAAGGCGAACCAGTCCTGTTGGGCACGGCACGTCGAGCATCTGGCGTTCGCGCTGGATGCCTCGGCGAGCGCTCACGAGCCCTCTCGGTCACGTAAGGCTCGGAACGCTGAGGCGTGCGCTTCCCACTGTTGAGCCTCGTGGGCGCTTTGGGGGCATCGCACGAGAACCCCGGCCGGGTTTCGATAGGGCCGCGGTGCCTCCCACCAATCGCGCCAGCGCCAGTGATATGCAGTCGTGTGGCCCCACCCGTTCATCTGCCGATCGGCCGAGTCCCGTTGAGCTAGCGCCTCGGCCACGAGCCTCCCCACAGCTCGCCTGACCGCCGAGAGGTGAGCGCGGGTGGGTGCTTGCGTTTCGTATACGGCACACGCAAGGTCGCGGTGCGTGTGGCCGTCAGGAATCCCGTACTTATTCGCTGGCGAGCCATCCAGAATGCCTGAGGACCGACCGCTTGACTGTGCAACGCGGAGGAGCTTGCGCACTTCCCCCAGTGTTCAAGTCTGCAACCGCAACAGTCACGACGCGCCTCCGAACTTCTGGCGGATGCGCTCGAGGTCCGCGGCCGTCCTGCCGAAGCAACGGTCGCACCGACCGCCGACGGCATCCCAGCCGCCATAGCGCACGAGCACCTGGTATTGGCAGCGTCGAAGCGCATCCTGTAAACGCGGCCGCGTTGGTCAGCTTCGAGGCGCTTCCACACTCCGACGAGGTCGTCGGCGTCCGTTATGTCGCCGCCGGCGCGTTGAACGGCTTTGCCAATCGCGATGAGCACCGACCGAGGCGGCATTAGCTGTCGTCTCCGTGACGCCGTAGCACCTGATCGAGGAACGGGTCGTTTTCGACGTCGCCAGCGTCCTCACGCTCGCACGCGCGATATCCCTCCATGAACGGACCCTTCGATTCCGCAGTCGCCGACTCCTCGCATGCGCAAACTCTTGGACCCTTCGCGTATTCATCGGGGTTACATGCATTTTTTGGGGAAGGGTCCGTGCCGTGCATGACGCGCGCGCGCGGGCGGCAAAGGGTCCAAGGTTCCACCGAAACCGAAGCTACCCGTGCCCCGTGTCTGCCGAGTCCGCCATTCCCACGCACCGTCAGACCGTTTCCGCGCTTCCCAGCCGGCGAGTCGCTGAGCCTGTGAGCGCACCGAGCCGCTGTCGAGATCGAGCGCAGCGAGCTGGCTGCGGACCGTATCGGCCGGGTGACATTCGCCGTCGTTGAGCGCGTCCCGAACAACATCGGCGGCCTGCTCAGCCTTCGTCGGGTCGCGCTTGCGGATCATTCGTCCGGCGCAGGTCGGCCAGGCTGATCGGGCTGGGTACGACGTCGGCTACTACTTCGCGCTCCTCGAGGCGTCCGTCGTCGTGCTTATACGCACGGCCGACCGCTTGGAATTCGAGCACGCCGGGATAGCGGCCCGGGTTGCCCTTGCCGCGGATCAGAACTCGCCGCCGGTAAGGGTCGTCGTGCGTGTCGTCTGGATGATGCGCCAGGAGCAGCCGGACGCGCGGGATTGCCGAGAACGCCTGGCTGGCCTGCACGAGGTCGCGGAACTCTGCGCTGCGCATCTTAGGCGGGTGCATGGAGAACGCGCCGGCGAACTCCAGCTCGCGAGCGGCCTGTCTCAACGGGCCGAGCGCCTGACGAACGAAGGTTGGGCTGTTGATCGACTCGCCCGCGCTCGGCGCCGGCATATGATCAAGCGAAACGTCGATGAAAACGGCTTTCGCGGAAGTGGCGGCAACGGCAACCAGCAGGTCTGCAATCCCATCGCGCAGGTTCCAATCGGATGGCAGCGCGCTGAGGTTGAGGAATGCGATCTTGTCGAGTCACCGCCGGCGAGATCGAGCCGCGGTTTCCATGTGTCAGCGATGCCGTCCTCGCTCGCGACGATCAAGCAATCGACCGGCTGGCCGCGCCATTCGCCGCCGAGGCCGCCCCGCGTGAGCCCTGAGATCATGCAGGCCGCAAACACGGACTTGCCGAGTCCCTCGATTCTGGTCAGGACGGTCAAATAGCCGATCAGCAGCCACCAGGTCCACGCCCACCGAACGCTTGTCGATTTCACGCTCGAGGCGCGGATCACGAGCAGCCACGACGGCTGGGTCTCGTCAGCAGCGGACGGGTCTGCGTGGTGATGGGCTGAGCCGTTGAGCCGTCTTGACCGGTCGTAGAACTCTGTGCGGGTGCGAAGCGCTTTCTGAATCGTCTCGCGCCCGTAGGTGGTCTCGCGACGCGAGGAGTCCCACTTGTCGCGCATCAGCCCGCTTGAGCGAAAAAGCGAATCGATCCGCCGCGGATCGATTCCAACGAGAAGGCCGTAGGCCGCACAACGCGAGATCCGCAGCGGAATCGTCGCCGCCGTAGCCGCTGTATCGCCGCGCCACAGCGCTTCGAATTTCGCTCCGTTCTTCGCGCTGCGGGCGTGCTCGAGCAGCTCTCGATGATCAACCTGAACGGTTGCCGTCTGGCGCGGCGCGTCCACCTTCGGCTCGGGTGGAAACAGGTCTGCCACGGAGCTCGCCGAGGAATTGTTGGCGATCGTGAACCTTAGCGGCGTGCAAGTGACGTGATCACCGTTGTCGCGAAAGAGCGGCGCTCGTCGTAGACCTCGACCTCGCCACCGAGCCATCTTCTTCGTACGACGGCCTGGACCGTCGAGCTTCGCGCGTAGGAACACCTTCACGCCGGTTCCAGATGGCGAGATCTCGCTGTAGCTGTCGAGCCGACTGAGCCACGCTTCGAAGCCGGGTCGATTCGGCCGTCGACGACGCAATCGTCGAAGTCGACGCCCGCGAATGGCGTGATCGTGAGCGTGAATCCGACGCAGTCGAAGTGGCCGACGGCGTAAGAAGCGCGAGCGACATCGAACGATCCCCACGTCTCGGCGTCGTTGAGGATGCGTGCCGCGTCGGGTTGCCCGCGACATAGGGCACTTTCGTGGCTTTGCCGCCGCGGTCTTCGCTGCGCCATGTCACCAACGGTCAACCTCGCCAGCTCGGCAGGGATCGCAGCGAGATCCACGCCGCCGACTCCTCCAGCGGAAGTTGTTCGCTGGGCGCGGTGAACCTGATCGCGATGCCCTTGCGTGTCGGAAGCTCGTCGGGCCCGGTCGACGAGTGCCTGTCCAACATGGACGGCAGGAAAGCCAGCCTGGCATCGGGCTTCGCTCGCCGCAGTGACGGCAGACGAGCCTGGTCAGAAGCTGCCTCGGATTGGGAGCAGATCGGAGCGATCTGGCGCCTCGCACGCTTCTGGAGCTTCTGCGCGGGCTCCTGGATCGCAGTAGCAGGTCAAGCGCGTCCGGCCACCGGAAGGCGAGGCGCGGCCGTGGGCCATCTCCAGTCGAATAGCACGAGGCGCTGGTGGTGCTCGTACACGAAGTCACGGCTCTTGCCGAGTCGGCGAGCGAGTTCGCTGCGTCGACCAGCTCGCCGACTCTGCGAGCAGCGATGCGGTCAGCGATTAGGTCGGCCAGGCGCTCGAGCTGCGCGTCCGCGAGCGCCAGCTCCCCATAGGGGATGCCGCTACCCGGATAGTCTTGGCCTTGAGCGCCGTCATCGCTCATCTTGGGCGAGCCCGGGGTTGTTGCCTCCGGGCTCGCCGTTTCTGAAGGGCTAATCAGCCGCTCGACGCTGCCGGCGGTGTACCGAACGACACGTCGACCGAGGCGTACTCGCTCGAGCTTCCCATCATTCGACCACCGTTGGACCGTCCGCGGAGTGACGCGTAGAAGCCGCGCCACCTCAGAGGGCGTCAAGAGCAGCAGGTCCGACCGATGAGGGAGCGACAATTCCGCTGTGGCAACGTCAGTGGGCGACATTGGGCAGAGGATGAGCGTCGAGAGCTGCCCCGTCGAAGCAAAAACGACGGCAATTTTGCTCGTGCCAGGTCGGGCCTTAGCGGTGAGGGTCTCTGCAGAGGCGCGGGCCGGGAGACCGGCCTGGCGGATCTGGTCTCAGTTCGTCGCCCGCCTTCCATTCACGGCCGGCGGCACCCCCGGCAGGGTCATTCCTACGCTCCCGTTTGGAATCCCGATCGGCGGGGCGCTCCGGCGAAACGTCGCTGCCGCAGTAGCGCAGCAGGAGCCGGTGTTTCACGAGTGGAGACCTCATGAGCTCAGCCAGATGCGGCGACTGTCGATCGCGGTCATGCGGGACATCCACCGCACCAGCGATCCACGCGACCTCCGAACCTCGAGCGACATTGACCGCGATGCGCGCAAAGGCCGCGAGCTCTGGGCGGGCTTGGGCGCGTTCCCGTGGTCGCTCTATGGCCCGAGCGGTCGACTACCCGCCGAGTGGTGGCGCGATGAGATGGCGATCGAAGCCTGGCAGCGCTGGCTTGATTGAGCCAGCCCGAGCGGGCACCAGTGCCCAAATCACCCGGAATCGGGACCCTAACGCGCCGAATCCGCTAGGGACTCAAGTCCCTAAGTGCCTGCAAACCCCCGGCAATTCGGCAGGTTTGGCCGACGCCGTTGCGTAATTCGGGTCGGTGAGGTCCCCGGTTCAAATCCGGGCGCCCCGATTTATCTCCGGCAGCTCAGGGTCAGGGAGTGGGACGTGCAGGCCGGCTGCTTCCATCATGATCAAGCATTTGCTTGAATAACTCCGGATGTGCGCGAATGAAGGCACCGATCTGCGCCGGGAGTTCGGTCTGCGGACGCGCACGCGGCTGATGGACGCCGCCCTGGACCAGCTTGCTGCCCACGGCGAGGATGGACTCACTCTGCGCGAAATCACGGATGCCGCCAGCGCGAACGTTTCGGCTGTGAAGTATCACTTTGGGTCGCTGCAGAGTCTGTGTGACGCGGCGATTGAGCAGGCGCTCCGGCGGTATCTCGACGCCCAGGAGGATGCTGTCGGTGCGCTTGGGCCTGAGCCGACGATCGACGAGCTGGCGGCGGCCTTCGCCCGGCCGATGGTGCGAGCGCTTGCCGGGGGCGGTCGAGATCTCGAGGTCATGCGGGTGGTGGCACGGGCAGGAATCGACCCTCCCGAAGCGTGGCACCGGTTAGACGCGAATTTCAAACGAACCCGTGCCCGAGTCGTGCGGATCTTGAAGGCAAACCTTCCCGCCACCAGGAACGATGAGCTGGTCTTTCGGACGCGTGCCGTGGCGGGGATGTTGAACTGGCTGGCGATCGCTCCCCTCGGAGAGGCGCTGATGGATAAATCCGAGAAACAGATCGAGCGATGGCTCGTCCCCCTCGTCGCGGGGGCTTTCCGCGGCCCGAGCACCGGCTGACCCTCGACGCCTGCCCGAGCAGCAGGGCCGTGCAAACAATTCAAGCGAACGCTTGACAAGCCTCAAGACAGCGATATATTCAATCAGTCGCTTGAGTTATGTCACGGTCGAGAAACCCCCACCTACGCCACCGCCGCGAGCCTTCGAAAGAACGTTCGTGGACGGTGCAGACGGCGCCCGGCCCGGAGCCGTTTGAGGTGTGAAACCGCAAACACGAAAGGCTCCCTCTCATGAAAATCGCACTCACCGGAGCAACCGGATTCGTCGGATCGCACATCCTCGCGGATCTGCACGGCCACGGCCACGAGGTGACGGCGCTGGTCCGCGACGAAGCCCAGGCCGAGACCGTCGCCGCCGCCGGCGCCACGCCGGCCGTGGTCGACCTTTACGATCGCCCGACGGTCGTCAGCGTGCTGAGCAGTGTGGACGGGGCGGCTCACACCGCCAGTCCGGGCGACGAGACGAGCGCGAACCTCGACTCCGCCGTCGTCGATGCCGCGATCGATGCGTTCGCCGGCACCGGCAAGCCGTTCCTCTACATCAGCGGTCTGTGGATCTACGGCACGAATACCTCGGTCAGTGAGGAGTCGCCGTTCAACCCGCCTCCGCTCGTGTCGTGGAAGCTCCCGATCCAGGCGCGACTCCTCGATGTCCCAGACATGCGCGGCGTCGTGATCGTCTCGAGCGTCGCGTACGGCGACGGTGGCGGCGGCCTTCCCGGGCTGCTGCTCGGCTCGCCTCGAGACGACGACGGGAACCTGATCATGCTCGGCTCCGGACAGCAGCACTGGTCGACGGTCCACGTCGCCGACCTCGCCGACTTCTTCCGGCGCGTGCTGGAACGCGACTCGGCGCGCGGCTATTACGTCATCGGCAACGGAGCCAGCTCAACCGTCGCCGAGCTGACGGAGGCGGCCGCTGTCGCGGCCGGTGCTCCGGGAGCCGTGCCCGGTTCCGATGACGAGGCCCGCGCCCGTCTGGGCGACTACTTCGCGGAGGTGCTGCTACTCGATCAGGGCACCGGCGCGGCCAGGGCTCACGCCGAGCTCGGCTGGGCCGCGACTCATCCTGGACTCGTCGAGGAGTTCCGCAGCGGCAGCTACCGGAAGGTCCCGGCAGCCTGACCGCGCGGAGTGCGACCCCCCGTCGTACGACCTGGCTTCGAAGCGAATTAGCCGGCTTCGACGGTCCGGACCTCTGTCCACTTGACGATCAGGTTCCGCTCTGCGAACAGTCGCAACTCACCACGCTGGATCGGATCATCGCCAGCGATACGACTACCTCGGCATCGCTCGCCCAGGTTGAGAATGTCCGCCCTCAATCGATGCACGAAACGATCTCGGCGCTTCGCGCCGACGGTCTGATCGCCGGACGCCCGGATCCAAGCGACGGGCGCCGGATCCTCCTCGGGCCGACCGATGCCGGCCGCGAGCTCGTCGAGCGGATTCGCCCCCTCCGCGAGGCGTGGCTCAGCAGGGCAATCGCCGCATGCGTCTCCGACGAGGAAGTCGACGCACTGATCATCGCGACCGCCGTGATGGATCGGCTGGCCGCCTGCGACCTGCGCGCCGTCGGCGACTGAACCTCAGCGACCCTGCGTGCGGGCGTAGCGCACGAGGTTGCGCAGAAGCCAGAGGTCGAGGGCCAGGAAGGGAAGGAACACGAGTCCCCACCAGTAGCCCTTCACGCACAGAAACACGGTGACGAACAGGATCCAGGGCGCGAGCAGGGTGCGCACCACGATCATCTGTCTGTAGTGCTTGCGCGCCCAGCCGCCGCCCAGGCCAAGGCCTTGATCGCCTGCCGTCATTCGAGAGAAATGCTACGCCACAGGTCCGGCACCTCAGGGAGTTGGTGAAACCCGGCCGATCTGTAGGTGGCGACGGCGCCGACGTTCGAGCTCCGGGTGCAGACGATCGCGCTCGATGCGCCCAGTTCCCGAAGCGCGGCCGCCGCGGCGAGCGTGATCGCCGTGCCGTAGCCGTGACCGCGATGCCCGCGGTGCACGCCCATCGGTTCGAGCAACCCGGGCCTCCCCCGACCGGCCGACCACACCGTTGCGGCCGCCACCGGGCTGTCCTGGTCGTCGTACGCGACCAGGCACCGGGCGTCGGCGTACGGCGATCCGGCGGCCATCGCGTCCCAGCGCTCGGCCGTGAACGTCGATGTGTCGAACGCCGCGCGCTGAACGGCGGCACGCACGCCGGCCTTCTCCGGACCGGTGACCTCGATCCGCAAGCCGATGCCCCCCACCGGTTCTGAGAGGTCGCGCCGGAGCGGGGTCCACGGCTCGCCGGCGTTCCACCCCGCTTCGAGCAACCGTGCCTGCAGCGCCGCGCCAGATCGGGCTTCGATGGAGACGCTCCCCGGCGGCAGGACGCCACGCTGAGGATGGGTCACGTCGGCGACGATCTGTCCGGCCAGCTCCTCGTCGTGTTCACCCCCCGGCGCGATCGCCAGCCGCAACAGCCGGGGGCCATCCAACAGCCCGAGGGCGAGAATCCGCCCGTCGCGGCTCCAGGTCCGGACCGCCGCGGCCGTCGCCTCGGCGCCGAACCGCCAATGCCAGCCCAGGTCCCCAGGATGAAGCTGCACCGGTGCCCCGTCGTGCTGCCAGTCGCGCAGCGCGTGCACAGCCTCCGCCAGGCCACGGAGGTCCGGCTTGGTCAACGAGCCTCCGCGTCGAGGTCGGCCAGGTGACGCGCCCGGCTTGCGTCGTCCAGGAATGACGCTTCGAAGCTGTTGCGGGCCAGCTGAACCAGCGCCGCCTGGTCAAGCTGCAGGGCGTTCGCGACGCCGGCGAGGTTCTCGCCGACATAGCCACCGAAGTACGCCGGGTCATCGGAATCGACCGTGGCGCACAATCCGTGCTCCAGCAACCTGGCCAGCGGGTGCTGATCGAGAGTCTCGACCACCCGGAGCTTGACGTTGGAAAACGGGCACACGGTCAGCGGAATGCGATCGACCTCAAGCCGCTGAACGAGGCGGCGATCCTCCAGGCAGCGGACGCCATGATCGATCCTCTCAGCTCCGAGCAGATCGAGCGCTTGCCAGATGTACTCGGGCGGCCCCTCCTCGCCGGCATGCGCCACCGCTCGGAAGCCGGCGCCGATCGCCTGCTCGAAGACGCGGCGGAACTTCTGCGGTGGGTTGCCCACCTCGGCGGAGTCCAGCCCGACCCCGAAGATCACGTCCCTATGCGCCAGTGCCGACTCCAACGTGGCCATCGCGTCATCGACCGGCAGGTCGCGCAGGAAGCACATGATCAGCTGCGAGGTGATCCCCAGCTCTCGCGCTTCCCTCAACGCCCGGCCGATTCCGGCCACCACGGTGGCGAACTGGACGCCACGGGCGGTGTGGGTCTGCGGGTCGAAGAAGATCTCCACGTGACGAACGCCCTGGGCGCGAGCGCGGGTCAGGTAGGCGGCGGTGAGCTCGTAGAAGTCCTGTTCCTGGACGAGCACCGAGCACGCCTGGTAATAGACATCCAGGAACGACTGCAGGTTGCTGAACCGGTAGGCCCGCCTGACCGCCTCCGCGTCGGCGTAAGGGAGGCTGACGCCATTGCGGCGGCCGAATTCGAACATCATCTCGGGCTCGAGCGTCCCCTCGATGTGCAGGTGCAGCTCGGCCTTGGGCAGTGTGAGCGGATCGATCACCCGGCCGCAGCCTACAGTCGGCCCCGCGTTAGGCTGAATGGACCGTGAGGTTCGCCATCTCCATCCCCCAGTACGCGCGCGACAGCCAGTTCGACGCCGAGGGATTTCGCTCACATCTGCGCCGGACCGAGGAGCTGGGTGTGTTCGAGGGCGGCTGGGTGCAGGAGCAGGTGATCCGAGCGGCCGGAATCGTGGCACCGTTGCAGATGCTGACCTACGCGGCGGCGTGCACGGAACGGCTGCGTTTGGGGTGCGCGGTGTTCGTACTGCCGCTTCACAACCCGCTGCATCTGGCCAAGGCGATCAGCTCGCTTGACTGCCTGAGCCACGGACGCGTGGACGTGGGGGTGGCGACCGGGGGCACTGGGCGGCCGTTTGCCGCTTTCGGCATCGAGGCGGACAGGCCGGTGGCCCGCTTCAACGAGGCGCTGGCGCTGATGAAGGCCTGCTGGGCCGATAGCGAGATCAACTTCGACGGCCGGCTGTGGAAGCTCCAGGGCGCCTCCATGGAGCCCAAGCCCGTTCAGAAACCGCACCCTCCGATCTGGTTCGGGGGAAGCGCGCCGGCGGGCATGCGGCGCGCGGTCCGGCATGGAGATGGGTTCATGGGCGCCGGATCTCAGACGCTCGCCCAGTTCACCGAGCAGGTCAAGGTGGTGAGAGAGGAGCTGGCCGCTCAGGGCCGCGACCCGGCCGGCTTCCGGATCGGCAAGCGCGTCTACATCCACGTTGGGGACGACGAAGCGCGGGCGCGCCGGCGACTGGAGGATGCGCTCGTCCAGCACTACGGTCGGGGCGACTGGTCCGAGCACATGACCGCCGGCTCGCCCGCGGCATGTGCCGAGGGCATCCGGTCCGTGGCGGAGGCGGGCGCCGAGCTGATCCTGCTCAACCCGCTCGTCGATGACGCCGAGCAGCTAGAGCGCCTGGGGACCGAGGTCATCACCGGACTCAGGAGTGCCTCGGCTCGCGCAACCTGATCGGCTGACCCCGGGACTTGCGCAGCAGCAGGAAGGCCGCGGTGCCCCACATGGCCGGGATCCACAGCGAGATGCCGTGGTACACGACGGTTGCCGCTGTGGCGATGCTGGCGTTGACGTGGTACAGCGCGAACATGCCCACGAAGCTGCCGTCCAGGACGCCGATGCCGCCGGGGATCGGCACGAAGTTGGACAGGTAGCCGATCTGATAGGCCAGGACGAGCGTCGAGAGCGGCGGGTTGCCGCCCGCCGCCTGGAAGCACAACTCGAGCACGGCGATGTCGAACCACAGGTAGCCGAACGCCCCGATCAGCCGCCAGTCCGGCCGGCGCAGGATGGTGGCGGTGTCTCGCACCGACTCCGCGGTTCCGTTGAGAACCGTGACCACACGGCCCCCTGTGCGATCTCCGACCAGGCGGTCGACGAAGTAGGGCAGCGCCAGGAAGGCGAAGAAAACGATCACTCCCACCAGCCCGGGAACCAGCGTCAGCCAGACGTCGTGGCTGCCGGGCAGGATGCCCACCCAGGTGGCCAGACCGACCAGGGCGAGCGTGATCACGTTGACGGCGCTGGTCAGCAGGAACAACACGGCCGACCGTTCGGCCACCCGGCCCGGGTTGGCGCCTCGCTCCACCAGCAGCCAGGCACCCACGGCCACGCTTCCCGCCCCTCCGACGGACACCGCCGCGCCGAACGCCAGCTCGCTGAGGGCCACTCGAGCGCCCAGCCGGATCGGCGCCCGTTCGAACACCTGCAGGAAGGCGATGATGTAACAGAGGCACGAGAACACCTCGAGGAGCACGGCGGCCAGCACCAGTGGCCCGGCCATGTGGATCACCTCGTGGGCCACGTCGTGGAGGCCCGGCACGGCCAGCAGCAGTCCCACCACGAGTGCTACCAGGATGGCCAGTGAGATCAGGCCATTCCGGAGCCGCCGGGTGGCGGTGGCGTCGTCCAGCGGCTGCTCCTGGTTCCCCCGGCGGGACCGCTGCTCGGTGGCTGAGCCGGGGCTGGACAAGGTTGACCATTCAAGCATCTATCCTGCGCCGGTGACCTGCCTGAGCCTGGCCGAGCACGATGTGGTGGGCATCCGCGCGGCCAACCCCGGATCACTGACTCTGTCCGGTACCAACAGCTGGGTGGTGGGGCGAGATCCAGCCTGGTTGATCGATCCCGGGCCGCTGCTGGACGACCATCTGGGCGCGCTGGAGGACGCGCTGGATCGCCGCGGCGGGCTCGGCGGGATTGCGCTCACCCACGATCACGTCGACCACAGCGAGGCGGCGACCGAGATGCACGTCCGCCACCCCGACGCACCCGTGGCGGCGGCCCGCGGCGACGTGGACGTCCACCTAGGAGACGGGGCGAGCTTCGGACCGCTGCGGGCGCTGTCGCTACCCGGCCACTCGCCCGATCATCTGGTCTTCCTGGCCGGACCACTGGCGTTCACCGGGGACGCCGTGCTCGGCGAGGGCAGCGTTTTCATCGCCCCCGACCCGGGCGCGCTCGCCGGGTACCTGGCCGGATTGCGCCGGCTCCGTGACCTTCGGCCCGCCGTGCTGTGCCCCGGACACGGCCCTCTGGTGAAGGACCCACGCGCCAAGCTCGACGAGTACATCGACCATCGCCTGGACCGCGAGCGGCGACTCCTGGAGGCACTCGGTGAAGGGCGGCGCAGCGTCGACGAGCTGCTGGACAGCGCCTGGTCCGATGTGCCATCCGGGCTCCGCACCGTGGCGGCGGTGACCCTCGCCGCGCATCTGGACAAGCTCGAGGACGAGGGACGGCTGCCCGACGGAGTGGAGCGGCCCCGCGCCTGGCCCGGCCTGGCCTGGCCGGGCCACCCCTGATCCGAACCCTTCAGTCCGGGAGCAGCCGCTGGCGCGCCAGCTCCAGGGCGGCGGTCAGCGGCGTGGCGCCGATCGACTCCGCCTTCTCGAAGATCTCGCGCAGGGTGTCGCCGATCCCCTGCACCCGCCGGCGGGCCGCGGCCGGGTCATAGCCGGCGAACTCCTCGGCGATGTTGATCAGACCGCCGGCGTTGGCCACGAAGTCCGGGGCCCACAGGACGTCGCGTCGGACCAGCAGATCCGCGATCTCGTCGGTGGCCAGCTGGTTGTTGGCGGCGCCGGCGACGATCCGGCAGCGCAGCTTCGGGACGGTGTCGTGATTGAGCACGCCGCCCAGGGCGCACGGGGAGAGAACGTCCGCCTTCGCCTCCAGTGCCCGCTCGGGCGCCATCCACCGAGCTCCCAGTCGCTTGGCCGCCGCATGCCTGTCCTGGTTCACGTCGGCCACGATCAGCTTGGCGCCCGCCCGGGCACAGTGGCGAGCCACGCGCTCGCCAACGTGGCCCAGTCCGAGGACGCTGATCGTCCGGCCCTTGACCGAAGGGTTGCCGAACACCCGCTCGCAGCAGGTCTGAATCGCGATGTACACGCCCAACGCCGTCATCGGGCTCGGGTCACCGGATCCGCCGCGTTGCCGGGAGAGGCCGGCCACGTGCTTGGTGCGAGTGGCGATCAGGCTCATGTCACGGCTGGAGGTGCCCACGTCCTCGGCCGTGATGTAGCGGCCTTCGACGGCATCGACCGTGTCGGCGAAATCCAGCAGCGCAGCCTGACGGCGCTCCCGGCTCAGCTTGAGGTCGGCGGGAACCATGATCACGCCCTTGCCCCCACCCAGGGCCAGGTCCGCCACCGCCGCCTTGTATGTCATCGCCCGGGACAACCGCAGCCCGTCCCGCAGGGCCGCCTGGACGTCCTCGTACACCCACATCCGGCATCCGCCCAGCGACGGGCCGCGGATCGTCGAGTGGATAGAGACGATCGTGTAGAAGCCCGACCGGCGGCCACGCCGGACCAGGACCTCCTCGTGGTCGAGCTTTTCCAGGTAGCGGTCTATCGGAGTCAGCTGTCGCTGGTGGAACCGGCGGTGGCGTTGGGAGAACCGGTCTCCGAACTCGAGGTGGCGGGCGTCGTGCCGTTGCTGGACTGGCCCGAGGTGCCGGTGCTGTCGCCGGAGGCTGTCACGGATGACCCGCCGGCCGTCGAGGTCGAGCCGGCGGCGCTGGTGGTGGAGCCGGTCGAAGCGGTTGTGCCGGATGCGGTGGCGCCGGCGCTCGGCGAGGCCGTTCCGGTGGCTGAGCCCGCGGGATCCGATGGTGTGGAGGTGGCGCTCGCGCCAACCGGCAGCTTCGCCTTCAACCCCGTGCCGTCGGGTGTCGCCGTCGGCTTTGTCCCGACGGTCGTCGTGGCTGGTGGAGTCGGCGGTGCGACGGCGGCGCCACCCGTGGCCGGCACGGTGTCGGACCGCACCGGCTCCCGCGACCACGGCCGGGCAGCGACCGGCGCGGGGCGGTTGATCAGGTGATGAACGGAAACGGCTGCTCCGCTGGGCTGCACCGCCACCGCGCCGCCGGCCGTCACCAGGGCCGCGGCCACGATCGCGGCCACGTGACCTGCGGTCCCGGCGGTCAAGCCACCGGTGACCACGCCGGCGGTCCCCACGGCTCCGCCCGCTGTCACGAGACCTCCTCCACCGGCCACCGCGCTGCCACCGAGCGCGGCGCCGCCACCGGATCCTGACAACCCACCACCCGCGGCTCCACCGCCCCCGAGCAGCTTGACCAGGAGCCCGATCGGCCCCAGAACCGGCGTGACGGCGGCCAGATTCCGGCTCACGCTTCGCATCGATCGCCGGAAGTGCCGGCATTGAGAGCAGTCGCGCAGGTGACGGCGAACGTTGGCCCCAGGCCGGGTGCCCCGGTCGTGGGCGATGACGAGCTCCTCGCGGATCACCGAGCAGGCCGTGTCGCGTGCCTCCCCCGCCGCGGCCAGGCCGATCCGGGCCCGCACCAGCAGCGATTTGATGGCCGGGACCGAGACGGCCAGCGCGCCCGCGAGCTCCGCGTAGCTCATGCCGCTCAGTTCGCGCAGGAGGAGCGCCGAGCGCTGCTGTTCGGGCAGACGTCCGATGTCGATGATCAGGCGGCGGAGCGTCTCGCGCTGCTCGGCCGCGGCCACGGGGTCAGGCTGGCGGCTCTCCGTATCGTCGGGCTCGAGCGTGGCCGTCAGTGCCGGGCGCCTCAGCTGATCCAGGCACCGGTTGTGGGCAACGCGATACAGCCAGGCTCGCAACGCCATGTCTCGGTCGTGAGCCCGCAGCCCACAGTAGGCCCGCTCGAACACATCCTGCAGCGCATCCTCGGCATCCTGCCCGGAACCGTTCAGCATCTGCGCCGCGTAGGCCAGAAGCCGCTTGCGGTAGCGGTCGTGGATCGCGCAGAAGGCGTCCTCATTCCCGGCGCGGAACAGCTCCACCAGTTGCTCGTCGGAGCGCAGCCGCAACAGCGAACCACTCAGGATGCCCTGTGTCTGGGCCGTTCCGTGTCGAAGTTCGAGAGCGGAGGCTTCCACCAGTTCCCCTGGTCCTGCACTCTACCGCGCCGCCCCCGCCCGACCTACCCGGGCCCGCCGCCGCGCCCCGGCCGCGGCCCCGCTCAGCCCCGCGCGGTACCCTCAGCGCTGACATGGATGCTGCGTCTGGAGTAGGGATTCCGGTCGCGTTCGGAGCCGGGCTCATCTCGTTCCTTTCACCGTGCGTGCTGCCGCTGGTGCCCGGCTACATCGCGACGGTGGCCGGGGTGGCTCCGTCGGAGATCAAGGCCCGCCGCGTGATCGTCCCCACGCTGGCGTTCGTGGGCAGCTTCTCGGTCATCTTCATCGCGCTGGAGCTGCTCGGGCAGCAGGCGCTGCGGGGGGCGCTCACCGGCCCCACCGCGCTCAAGGTGTGCGGGGCTGTGATCGTGCTGATGGGTCTGCTGTTCCTGCTGGCTCCGTTCGTGCCCCGGCTGGCGCGGGAGTGGCGCGTCCCGCGGCTGATGGAGCGGGCGGGTCGGGGCGGCCCGATCATCACCGGGGCCGCGTTCGCCCTGGCGTGGGTGCCGTGCACGGGGCCCACCCTCGGCGCCATCATCGGCCTTGCCGGCACGTCGAACTCGGCCTTCCACGGCGCCTTCCTGATGGCCGTCTACTGCGCCGGCCTGGGCGTGCCGTTCCTGATTACGGGCCTGGCGTTCGGCGAGGTGACCTCCGTGCTCAACGTGGTCAAGCGCCACTACCCGGTGGTGATCGGCGTCGGCGGCGTCGTGCTCGTCACGATGGGCGTGCTGATCTGGACCGGCCAGTTCACGCAGCTGAACATCACCGTCGACCACTGGCTGAACTCGTTGGGTCTGCCGAACTTCAACTCGGACACCTGATCCGCGTGCGCAACGGGGCGCCCCGTCACAGGGGCGCCCCCAACCAAAGGCTCAGCCGCCGATGCGGATCAGCTTCTTGTTGACGAACTCGTCGGCACCGAACCGGCCCAGCTCGCGGCCGAATCCGGAGCGCTTGACGCCGCCGAACGGAAGCTCGGCGCCCTCGGCGCCCACGGCGTTGATGAACACCATGCCGGTGTCCAGCTTGTCCGCCACGCGACGAGCCTGCTCCTCATCAGATGTCCACACGTAGGAGCCGAGCCCGAACGGCGTGTCGTTGGCCAGCTTGACCGCCTCGTCCTCGGACCCGACCCGGTAGACCTGGGCCACCGGGCCGAAGAACTCCTCGTGATAGGCGTCGTTCTCGGGCGTGATGTCGGTCAGGACGGTGGGCGAGAAGAAGTTGCCCTCGCGCTCGCCGCCGGCCACCAGCTTGGCGCCGCCGTCAACGGCCCGCTTGACCTGATCCGCCAGGCGCTCGGCCGCCGTGCTCGAGGACAGCGGACCGATGGTGGTCTCGGACGAGCTCGGGTCGCCCGGCTTGACCGCCGTCAGCGCGTCGGTGAACTTCGTCAGGAACGGCTCGTAGAGCTCGTCCATGACGATGAACCGCTTGCCCGCGTTGCATGCCTGGCCGGTGTTCTCCAGCCGGGCCGCCACGGCCTGCTCGACCGCGGTGTCAAGGTCGTCGGTGCGTAGCAGGATGAACGGGTCAGAGCCGCCGAGCTCCAGCACGACCTTCTTGAGGTTGCGCCCGGCGATCTCGGCCACCGCTGCGCCGGCCCGCTCGGATCCGGTCAGCGACACGCCCCGCACGCGAGGATCGGCGATCACCCATTCGATCTGCTCGTTGGTGGCGTAGATGTTGATGTAGGCGCCGTCGGGGAACCCGGCCTCCCGGTAGATCGCCTCGATCGCCGCCGCCGATTCCGGGCACTGCGGCGCGTGCTTGAGCAGAATCGTGTTCCCTATCACCAGGTTGGGGCCGGCGAACCGGGCCACCTGGTAGTAGGGGTAGTTCCACGGCATGATCCCCAGCAGCACGCCCAGCGAGCTGCGGCGGATCAGCGCCGAGCCGTCGCCCTCCAGCAGCTTGATCGGCTCGTCGGCCATCAGCTGCTCGGCGTTGTCGGCGTAGAAGTCGTAGATCGCCTTGCAGAAGTCCACCTCGCCGAGCGCCTGCTCGACCGGCTTGCCCATTTCGCGCACGATGATGTTGGCCAGCTCCTGGCGCTTCTCCTCGTGCAGTTCGCCCACCCGGCGCACGAGCGCCGCGCGCTCAGCCACGGTGCTGGAGGCCGACCACGTGCGGTGCGCCTCGTCAGCCCGGCCGATCGCGTCCCGCAGCTCGTCATCGCTGATCGTCGGGTACTCCTTGACCGTCTCACCGGTCGCCGGATCAACCACTGCGTAAACGGCCATCAAAACCTCTCTCTCGTATGGCGGCAAAGGTGGCGCAGAACAGTCACGCCAGCCTCAAGAACCTACTGCGATCAGCGTACTCACGTCCGGCACACCTGCTGCGTTTTTGCTGTGCGGTCTGGCGTCCCTTGACACCTAGTCGTGCTAGGTATAGTCTGCCTAGGCATGACGGCGGATGAACTCAAAGGCCATCTGGACGCGCTGATCCTGGCCGTCCTCTCGCGCGAGCCGTTGCACGGCTACGCGGTGATCGAGGCGCTCAAGAGCAGGAGCGGCGGCAAGCTCTCGCTCCCCGAGGGCACCGTGTACCCGGCTCTGCATCGGCTGGAGCGCTCCGGTCTGCTGGCCAGCGACTGGGCCAACAACGGCCGCAGGCGCCGCGTCTACCGGCTGACCAGCCGGGGTCAGCGGGAGCTGGGCCTGAGTCGCGCCCGCTGGCGCGACTTCACCACGACAATCGAAGCGGTGCTGGCATGAGCGCATCCGACTACGTCACCCGGCTCTCGCAGGCCCTGACCGACGCCGGCATCCGCGGTGAGCGCCGCGCCCGCATCGTGTCGGAGTTCGAGGACCACCTGGCCAGCAATCCCGAGGCCGATCTGGGTGAGCCGCGGCAGCTTGCCACCCAGTTCGCCGATGAGCTCGGCAGCGACCTGGCCCGCCGCGCCGCCCTGCGCGCGTTCGGCGCGCTGGCGTTCGCCGGGATCCTGTTTGCCATCGCCTTCGTCACCGGAGGCCGCGGCCATTCGTTCGCGGCCAGGGGCGCGACCTCGGCCATCGGCGGTCTGGCTTCGGCGGTGGGTCAGAGCCATCCGTCAGTGCTGACCTGGATCGCCATGGGCGTGTGCTTGGTGGCGGTTCAGATCTCCGTTGCCGCCGGTCTGGCCGGACTGCTCCGGGCGATCCGGCTGCGGGCCCAGCCGGTTGTGGCCACCGAGGAGGCCGTGATGCTGGTCCGGCGCGCGGCCGTGGCCCTCGGGTCCGGAGCGGTGGGAGTCTTGGCCCTGCCGCTGGTGGCGGCGACCCTGCCAGGGGTTTCCGGCAGCTGGGAGGTGCTGGCGTATGTCGCCACGGGCGCCGGTCTGGTCTCGATCGCCTGGGCCGTTCCGTCAGTGAGCGCCGCTCTGCGGCTGAAGCCGAACGTCGACGGCCGGGCGGGCGACCTGATCGACGATCTGGACGCCATCGTCCCGCTGCGCCTTCCAGCTTCGCCGTGGCAGCTCGCGGTGCTCCTCGCGGCCGGGATAGCGGTGGTGCTCACCGCCGCGGGCGTGGTCCAGAGCGACCCGTATGACGGCGCGCTCAGAGGTATCGCCGACGGTCTGGCCTGCCTCGCCGGCTTCGCCGTGCTCGGCCGGTACCTCGGCCTCCGCAGCGGCACTTCCCCTGCGCGTGTCGAATAACTCAAGAGATTCTGGAGAAATTCGTCGCACACACGGCGGCCGTTGATCGCGGACAGCGAATAGGCTCACGCCGAGCCTATGTCCCCGACCATCCCGATACCGCCTCACGACAGCCCGCTGCGCGGCGGCTCGCCGTTTCCGCCGATCGCTGATTACGCGTTCATCTCCGACTGTCACACGGGGGCACTGATCGCGCCGGACGGGAGCGTCGAGTGGATGGGGGTGCCGCGGTTCGACTCGCCGAGCATGTTCGGGGCACTGCTGGATCGCCGCGCCGGTTCCTTCCGGGTCGGGCCCTACGGGCTGAGCGTGCCCCTGTCGGTCCGGTACATGCCCGGGACGATGATCCTGGAGACGACCTGGCTGTGCCCGTCCGGCTGGCTGGTCGTCCGCGACGCCCTGACGATCGGCCCGTGGCACGACACCCAGACCCAGGACAGCTCGCACACGCGGCCCCCCACCGACTCCGACGCCGACCACATGCTGGTGCGCACGATCTCCTGTCTTCAGGGCAACGTGCAGGTGGAGGTGGTGTGCGAGCCGATCTTCGAATACGGAACCAGACCGGCCGAGTGGCAGTTGACCGAGTCGGACTGGTCGACGGCGGAGTGCCAGGCGGACGGCACCCACATCCGCGTGCATTCCGATATGCGCCTGGGGCTCGAGGGGAGCCGGGCGCGAGCCCGCCACACCCTGGTGGAGGGAGAGAGCCGGTTCGCCGGCCTGGGTTGGGATCACGGGATAGAGGGTCCCAGCGGTCTGGAGGATGCCGTCGATCGCATCGAGCGCACCGCTCACTACTGGCGCGACTGGCTGGCCGGCGGCCGGTTCCCCGATCACCGCTGGCGCAGCCACCTCCAGCGCTCGGCGCTCACCCTCAAGGGCCTGACCTACATCCCCACCGGAGCCACGGTGGCGGCCGCCACCACATCGCTTCCGGAGACGCCCGGGGGCGAGCGCAACTGGGACTACCGCTACTGCTGGATGCGCGACGCCACGTTCACCCTGTGGGGGCTGCACGCGCTCGGCTTCGATTGGGAGGCCGACGACTTCATGCAGTTCGTGGCCGACCTGAAGCGCGACGAGGACGGCGGGTTGCAGATCATGTACGGGCTGGCCGGCGAGCGGGATCTGACCGAGCACACGCTGGATCACCTCACGGGCTATGACGGCGCCCGCCCGGTCCGGACCGGCAACGGCGCCTTCAACCAGAAGCAGAACGACGTGTTCGGCGCCGTGCTCGACTCCATCTACCTGCACACCAGGATGCGCGGGCACATCCCGCAGCGCCTGTGGCCGGTGATCGAGGACCAGGTCAAATGCGCGCTGGCGGTCTGGCAGCAGCCGGATCAGGGCATCTGGGAGGCCCGCGGCGAGCCCAAGCACTACGTGTCATCCAAGCTGATGTGCTGGGTGGCCGCCGACCGCGGCGCGCGGCTGGCCGAGAAGGAGGGGGATAAGGACAGGGCCGAGCAGTGGCAGAAGGCCGCCGACGAGATCCAAGCGGACATCCTGTCGCGCGGGGTTTCCGACCGCGGCGTGTTCCGCCAGCACTACGACACCGACGCGCTGGACGCCTCGACCCTCCTGGTCCCGATCGTCCGCTTCCTGCCCCCGGACGACGCCCGGGTCAGGGCCACGGTCCTGGCGATCGCCGACGAGCTCACGGACCACGGCTTCGTCCTGCGCTACAAGGTGGACGAGACCGATGACGGGCTCCACGGCGCCGAGGGCACCTTCCTGATCTGCTCGTTCTGGCTCGTCTCCGCGCTGTCGGAGATCGGCGAGACCGAGCGCGCAGCCCAGCTGTGCGAGCGCCTGCTCGGACATGCGTCGCCGCTCGGGCTCTATGCCGAGGAGCTCGAGGCCACGAGCGGCCGGCACCTGGGCAACTACCCCCAGGCGTTCACCCACCTGGCGCTGATCAACGCGGTCATGCACGTGATCGCCGACGAGGAGGCCGCGGCCGCCTAGCAATCAGCCGTCGTACCCCGGCTCCCCCGGCAGCACGATCCGGGCCATCTCGCCCGAGCCCGTCACCCGCGGCTCGACCGGCAGCACCTCGCGGCCGCGGGCGTAGCCGATCAGCTCCTCGGCTGAGGCGAAGCCGGCCAGCTGCTCCAATTGCTTGACGGTGGGAAACACCACGTCCAGTCGCCCCGCCTCCCCGGCGACCAGGGCGTCGGCGGGCGAAATCCAGCAGAAGTCGACGACCTCGGAACCGTCCACCGCGGGCTCGGCCTCCGCGGGCGCCCGCGCCAGGTAGAACCATGTGTCAAACCGGATGTGCAGCTGAGCGGGCGTGATCCATCGCGCGTAGGCGACCAGCTCCGTTCCGGGCGCCAGCGCGATGCCGGCCTCCTCCTCCAGCTCCCGCACTGCCGCGCAGCGCAGCCCGGCCTGGCCCTCGCCGTCCTGCGCGCTCACGGCGCCTCCCGGGAACACCCACGCACCGCCCATGAACCGAGCGGCCGGATTTCGCTGGACCATCAGAACCTCCAGGCGTTCGCTGCCTCCGCGAAGCAGGACGACGGTGGCAGCGCGGCGCGGCACGGTTGGTTGGCCGGCGTTCAGTTCGGCGCCGGGCTCCCGGGAGAAGCTCATCGGCTGACCCTACCTCCCGGACGGGACCACTACCCTTGCCCACCGTGAAGTACATGTGCGAATCCTGCGGATACCTCTACGACCCCGAGGAGGGCGATCCGGACGGCGGAATCCCGCCCGGCACGGCGTTCGAGGACATCCCGGAGACCTGGTTCTGCCCGGTGTGCGGGGCCCGGAAGGTCGACTTCAGCCCGTACGAGGAGTGAGACTTTCGGCCGCTGGCCGGGTTATCACAGGTCATCTCACTGACCTCTTCTCGAAAGCTTCTCGCCGACTCATGCGACACACTGGCCCCGTGAAATCAATCTTCAAGCTCCCTCGCCTCCAACAGGGCGGACTCACCGTCCTCCTTGCCATTGCGGTGGCCGCCATCAGCGCCGCCTGCGGCAGCAGTGCCTCGCAGGCCAGCGCCTCGGCCGGCTCGACCCTCCACGTGACCACCTCCTCCGTGGGCAAGGTGCCGAGCGGGTTCCTCGGGCTGTCCACCGAGTACACGGGCCTGGAGAAGCTCGACGGCAACAGCACCACGGTCGATCAGCCGTTCGTCCAGCTGATCGAGAACCTCAACCCAGGTGGCCGCCCCGTGCTCCGGATCGGGGGCGACAGCACCGACTGGGCCTGGTGGCCGATCGCCGGGGTCAAGAAGCCGGGTGGGATCCGGATCAATCTGACCGCGCGGATGCTGAGCTCGGCCAAGTCGCTGATCGAGGCACTTCACGGCCGCTACATCTTCGGCATCCAGTTCGAGGCCGACAGCCGCCGGATCGCCGCGGCCGAGTCGAACGCAATCCTCAGCCACGTCGGGCGCACCAACGTCAGGGCGCTGGAGCTGGGCAACGAGCCCGAGCTCTACCACTCGTTCTCGTGGTACAAGACCGCGTCGGGCCAGCGGGTGTTCGGCCGCGGCCCCAACTACACGCCGGCCGCCTACAACAAGGACTTCGCCAACATCGCCAGGGGGATGCCCGACTTCCCGATCGCCGGGCCCAGCTCCGGCGGCACGGAGTGGCTGAATGCGCTGGGCAGCTTCGTACGCAGCGAGCCCCGGGTGAAGCTGGTCACGATCCACGCCTACCCGACCAAGAAGTGCGGCAAGACCCTGGTCAAGGCGACGCAGTTCTTCCAGAGCTCCTCGCTGCAGGGGCTGGCCAACTCGATCCACGGTCATGTGCGCCAGGCCAGGTCCCGGGGCAAGGCGCTGCGGGTGGATGAGATGAACGCCATCTCCTGCGGCGGCCAGGGCAACCTCAGCCCGGCGTTCGCCCCGGCTCTGTGGGCCGTCGACTTCCTGCCCCGCGTGGTCCGCACGGGCGCCCAGGGAGTCAACTTCCACGACGTGCCCGGCGAGTGGCAGGGCCTGATCAACGCCAAGCACACCAGCTCCGGGTGGAAGGTGTCCGTCGAGCCCGAGTACTACGGGCTGATGATGTTCGCCCAGGCCGCCCCGGCCGGCTCGCACCTGCTGCACATCGCCGGCACACCCGCCTCGGGCATCGACGTTTGGGCGGCCCGGACGACGACCGGCAAGATCAACGTGATCGTGGTCAACAAGAACCGCGGCATGCACACGGTCAAGTTGGGCGTCGACGGCTCCAAGGACGCGCCCGGGACGCTCATCCGCCTGCGCGCGAACGGGCTATACGCCAGGTCGGCCACGCTGGGCGGCCAGAAGATCGGCTCCGACGGCAATCTGGGCGGCAAGTCGGGTGCCAGCACGGTGAGCCCGAAGGGCGGCGCCTACTCGGTCGTGGCTCCGGGCCACAGCGCCACCGAGCTGTCGTTCGGAAGCTGAGATCGTGATGCGGCCGGGGCGGGCTTGCGGGCCTGCCCCGGCCGAGGTTTCAGCGGCCGCGCCAGTTGGCGGGACGCTTCTCGGCGAACGCGCGCACGGCCTCCCGAAAATCCTCGGACTCAAAGCAGGCGCGCCTCAGCTCCACGAGTTCCTGCTCCACCTCGCGGTCCATCTGCCCCTCCGCCTCGAGGACGGCGTTGATCACCCGCTTGTTGCCTCGCTGAGCCAGGGGCGCGTGGCCGGCGATCTCCACCGCCAGCTCCAGAGCATCGTCGCCCAGCCGTCCCGCCTCTGAGAGGGCGTTGACGAGACCCCAGTCCCGGGCCGTGCGCGCGTCGATCCGCCGGGCGGTGAAGAACAGCTCCCGGGTCCGAGGCGCGCCGATCGCGTCGATGAACTTGCGGATCCCCGTGTGGGAGTACACGAGTCCGAGCCGAGCCGGCGGCATCCCGAGGGTGATCGTGCCCGCCGCGACGCGCAGGTCGCAGGACAGCGCAATCTCCAGCCCACCGCCGATGGCGGGGCCGTTCAGGGCAGCCAGGGTGGGGAACGGATAGGACTCGATTGCCGCCAGCGCCGCCGTGTACGGGTGGGCGACCAGTTGCTCGGCCTCGTCGGCGAACATCTTCGAGCCGGGCCCATCGAGGTCAGCGATGTCATATCCGGAGGAGAAGGTCGTCCCCTCCCCGGTGATGATCACGCACCGGGCGTCGAGCTCGGGCAGGGTCCCGGCGAACGAGTCCAGGATGGCGTGGTCCAGCGCCCCGCGCTTCCCGGGGTTGGAGATGACCAGCCGAGCCACGCCCGGGGCGGGCTCGTCGACGATCAGGCGCCCCGGACGGTCATCGGAGCTACTCGAGGACAACGAGTGTTTCGCCCTCCGAGACCGACTGGCCCTCCGCGACGAGGATCTCCTTGACCACGCCACCGTCCTCGGCCTCCACGGGCATCTCCATCTTCATCGACTCCAGGACGACCACGGTGTCGCCCTCGTCGATCCTGTCGCCGATCTCCACCTCGATCTTCCACACGGTGCCCGTGATGTGGGCCTCGACCTCGGACAACTCAAACGACCTCCCCAAGAGCGAACGGATGCCGGACGCAGAATAGGCCAGCCCCGCAGTTTGCGGCTTCCGTCCGGGCCGCCCGCTTGACTTGCAGATCCCAGAGGAGTCCGATAGCGAGAGAGAGCCATGGGTCACTCCAGCCCGTTTGTCAGCTCGTGCACGCGCCGCCAGTGGGCCAGGCGGCGGAGTAGTCGGTCGCGCCGGTCATGGATGTGGACGGGGATGCAGCTGGCGGTGACCGTCCTCCTCGTGGCCGGCGGCGTGGTCGCGGTCGTGGCTGGCCGCGGCGGGTTCTAGACACCAGAGCCGCTTGATCCTGGCCATCGACCAGGGGACAACGGGCACGACCTGCCTGGTGTTCGACGAGCAGGCCGAGCCGGTCGGGCGGGCATCCCGGGAATTCCGTCAGATCTTTCCCCGGCCGGGTTGGGTGGAGCACGATCTGGACGAGATCTGGCAGGTCACCCAAGCGGTGGCCGCGGAAGCGCTCCAGGACGCTGGGGTGCGGCCGGGCGAGCTCCAGGCGGTGGGCATCACCAACCAGCGGGAGACCGTCTGCGTCTGGGATCCGGACACCGGTGAGCCGCTCCACCACGCGATCGTCTGGCAGGACAGGCGCACCGCCGACCGCTGCCGCGAGCTGCGTGAGCAGGGTCACGAGCCGCTGATCCGGGAGCGAACCGGTCTGGTGCTCGACCCCTACTTCTCCGCCACCAAGATCGCCTGGCTGCTGGACAACGGGGACGGGCTGGCGGACCGCGTGCGGGCGGGGCGGGCCGTGTTCGGCACGATCGACAGCTGGGTCATCTACCGGCTCACCGGGGAGCTGGTCACCGACCCGACCAACGCCTCGCGCACGATGCTCTACGACATCCGGCGAGGTGCCTGGGACGAGGAGCTGATGGATCTGGTCGGCGTGGCCGGAGTGCGCCTCCCCGAGGTCCGCCCGAGCTGCGGAGTTCTCGGAACGACGAGGAGCGACGCCCTCGCCGGCCACGCCGTGCCCATAGCCGGCGTGGCCGGAGACCAACAGTCGGCCCTGTTCGGCCAGGCCTGCGTCGACCCGGGGCAGGGCAAGAACACGTACGGAACCGGCTCGTTCGTGCTGATCAACCACGGTTATACGGTGCCCGAGACCGTCGACGGCCTGCTGAGCACGATCGCCTGGGGGATCGGGCCACGGCTCTCCTACGCGCTCGAGGCCTCGATCTTCGTGACCGGAGCGGGCGTCCAGTGGCTGCGGGACGGGCTCGGGATCATCGAGCGCGCCGATGAGACCGAACAACTGGCGGCGTCACTGGACTCCAACGACGGGGTCTACTTCGTTCCCGCGCTGACCGGTCTGGGCTCCCCGCACTGGGACCCGTACGCCCGGGGAACGATCGTCGGGCTGACCCGGGGGACCACCCGGGCGCATCTGGCCCGGGCCACGCTCGAGGCCATGGCCTACCAGACGGTCGACGCGGTGCGCGCCATGGAGGCGGCCGGAGAGCACCCGCTGAGTGAACTGCGGGCCGACGGAGGGGCCAGTGTCAACTCGTGGCTCATGCAGTTCCAGGCCGATCTGCTCGGAGTGCCGGTCGTGCTGCCCGAGGTGCCCGAGACCACCTCGCTGGGTGCCGCCTTCCTGGCCGGCGTGGGCATCGGGCTGTGGACGATCGACGACGTGGCCGGCGGCTGGCGTGAGCGCCGCCGGTTCGAGCCGCGGATGGACGAAGAGGAGCGCCGCGCGCTTCTGCATCAATGGGCCCGTGCCCTTGACCGCGCGCGTGGTTGGGACCAGTAGCCTTCGTTTCCGTGGGATCCGAGATAGAGCGTGGGCCTGGGTTCGAGCTGGTGGCGGCCTCGCTGCGTGCGGACGCCGGTGATGTGGCGACGTTCATGGAGGGCCTGGCCACGAAGCTCGAATCGACGCTGCCCGGGTCGGTCTCGGTGTACCGCGGGCGAGGCCGGTTATTCGGAGGGCCCAAACCGGTGGGCAAGATCGTGGTCGACCTCGGGGGTGAGCGGCTGGAGCTCGGCTACGTCCAGGGCGCCGGGCGCGTCGAGGCCAAGCGCGCCAAGGTCTCCGGTGGGATCACGCTGAGCACCGAGAGCATCAGCATCGACGCCTGGATCGATGTGCTCTCCCAGGCCCTGACCCGGGCAGCCGAGCAGAACGGGCAGACCCGCGAGGCGCTGGAAAGACTTCTTCTGGGGTGATGGGACGAGACCAATGATCGGAGAGACATGGGATTCCTGAAACGAGACGACTCGCCCGATTCGAGCGACCAGGTCGCTCCGCCGGACGCGACCGCGGCGTCCCCGCAGGCCGCACAGGGCGGCGAGTACCGCGCCGGGTCCCTGGAGGGACTGCCCGAGTCGGGCCGGGAGCGCCTGGAGCGGATGAAGCAGGACATCGAGCGCGGATTCTTCACATCCGATCTCTCTGTCAACGAGTTCCTGCTCGTCAAGGAGGCGGGATTCGAGCCGTTGGGACTGGTGCTCGGCAGCTCGATCTACCACATCGGCTTCCAGCAGGCGATGTGGAATCAGAGCGTTGAGATGACCGTGCTCACGCAGGCCATGTACCACGCTCGGGAGCTGGCCATGACCCGCATGGAGGAGGAGGCCGACCAGCTGGGGGGCGACGGGATCGTCGGCGTGCGCCTGACCATCGGCCGCTATGACTGGGGTGCCGACCTGGCCGAGTTCATCGCCGTGGGCACGGCGGTCAAGCACCGGGGCGGCGAGCTGCACCGGGCCCCGGGCGGCCGTCCCTTCACCTCGGACCTCAGCGGCCAGGACTTCTCCACACTGCTGCGGGCCGGTTACCGCCCGGTCGGCCTGGTGATGGGCAACTGCGTCTACCACGTGGGGCGCCAGGGCATGATGGCCTCGCTGCGCCAGGTCGGGCGCAACGTCGAGATGACCAACTTCACCCAGGCGCTGTACGAGGCGCGCGAGCTGGCCATGGGCCGCATGCAGGCCGAGGCCGATGCCGTCCAGGCCGGAGGGCTGGTCGGGGTGCAGCTCAAGCAGGCCTCGCACGGGTGGGGGTCGCACGTGATCGAGTTCTTCGCGGTGGCCACCGCGGTGGTGCCCACGCGGGCCGACCACGAGATCGAGAAGCCGGCGCTCGTCCTGCCCCTCACGGGCTGAGCGGGGGACGCCTTGGCTGACGACGCCAAGATCAAGGCTCAGGTCTACAAGGATCCGCGGCCGTCTGAGAAGTTCACGGTCTACCACGAGCGGGTCCGCGACCACGGGCCGGAGTGGATCTATGAGGTCGTGCGGGTGCTGACCATGCTGAACGCGCTGATCCTGTTCCGGGCCCGGGGCTTCGGCTCCGAGCTCGTGCCGGACGGGCCCGTGATCATGGCTCCCAACCACGCCTCGTTCATGGACCACTTCTTCTGCGGCGCGTTCGTGCGCCGGCACATCCAATTCATGGCCAAGTCGCAGATGTTCGGGCGGGGGCCGCTGTCCTGGGTGTACACGCACGGCGGCGTGTTCCCGGTGCGGCGCGGACACCACGATGAGGACGCGTTCGTGTCGGCGTTCAAGATCCTGGAGCGCGGCGGCGTGGTCGGGATGTACGTGGAGGGTGGGCGGTCGCGGACCGGAACCGTGGGGACCGAGGCCAAGCCGGGAATCGGACGGCTGGCCCTGGAGTCCGGTGCCCCCGTCGTGCCGGTGGCCATCCTCGGCTCCCATCAGGTCCGCAACTGGAAGCGCGGACGCCTGCCCCGCGTGGTCGTTCAGTACGGCGCGCCGATCGCCTTCGAGCGCGTGGAGTCCTCGACGCGTGAGCAGCAGCAGCGGGTGGCGGACGAGATCCTCGCCCGCATCCAGGCGATGCACGCCGAGATGACCGAACTGGGCGCCAAGGCGGCCAGACGGAAGCTGGCCGAGCGGGCTCGGGAGCGTCAGCTGCGGTTCGAGATGGGACGCCCGCCCGCGCCCGCCTCAGTCGACGAACGCCCCGGACGGGTCCCGGTCAAGCGGTAGCGATCGCGGCCGCCTGCTCCAGACCCAGCTCTGAAATCGCCGTCTCGCGCATCTTGAACTTCTGCACCTTCCCGGTGACGGTCATCGGGAAGCCATCCACGAACTTGATGTAGTGGGGCACCTTGAAGTGGGCGATCTGCCCCCGGCAGAACTCGCGCACGTCCTCCTCGGTCAGCGAGCTGCCCGCCCGCGGCACGATCCAGGCCATCAGCTGCTCGCCATACCTGGCGTCCGGAACGCCGATCACCTGCACGTCCGCGATGCCGGGGTGGGTGTAGAGGAACTCCTCGATCTCGCGGGGATAGACGTTCTCGCCGCCGCGGATGATCATGTCCTTGATCCGCCCGACCACCCGGACGTATCCCTCCTCGTCCATCGTGGCCAGGTCGCCGGTGTGCATCCAGCCCGCGGCGTCGATCGCCTCGGCGGTTCGCTCGCGGTCGTTCCAGTAGCCGAGCATCACGGGGTACCCGCGAGCCAGGAATTCCCCAGGCTCGCCCCGAGGCTGCACCAGTCCGGTGTCCGCATCGACGATCTTGATCTCGGTGTGGGGCATCACCTGCCCGACGGTGGTGCTCCGGTGCTCCAGGGTGTCATCGGAGCGCACCACGGTGGTCACCGGCGAGGTCTCGGTCATCCCGAAGGCAATCGAGATCTCCTTGATTCCCATCTCCGAGGCCACCTGGCGCATCACCTCGATCGGACAGGGCGAGCCGGCCATGATCCCGGTGCGCAGGGAGCTCAGGTCGTACTCGGCGAACCTCGGATGGCCGAGCTGGGCGATGAACATCGTCGGCACCCCGTACAGGCTCGTGCAGCGCTCCTGCGCGCAGGCCCGCAGCGTCGCCTCGGGATCGAACGCCTCGGCCGGATAGACGATGCACGCGCCGCTCGAGGTGGCCGACAGGTTGCCGATCACCATCCCGAAGCAGTGATACAGCGGCACCGGTATGCAGATCCGGTCGCGCTCGCTGTACTGCAGCATCGCGCCCAGGAAATAGCCGTTGTTGAGGATGTTGTGGTGGGTGAGGGTGGCGCCCTTGGGAAAGCCGGTGGTGCCGCTGGTGTACTGGATGTTGATCGGGTCGTCGAAGTCGAGCTGGGACCTCGTCCTGCGCAGCAGGTCGGCGTCGGGCTCGGTGCCGGCCAGCTCCTCCCATTCAGGGCTGCCGAAGAACACCGCCCGCTCCAGACCGGGCACGTCGGTGCGCACGTCGGCCACCATCGCCTCGAAGTCCGTTCCCTTGAACTCCGAGGCGGCAAGCAGCCAGCGGCAGCCGGACTGCCCAAGCGCGTACTGGAGCTCGCTGGTCCGGTAGGCCGGGTTGATGTTCACCAGGATCACCCCGAGCTTGGCCGTGGCGTACTGGACCACGGCCCACTCGGCCCGATTGGGGCTCCACACTCCCAGCCGGTCGCCCTTGCTCAGCCCGGCGCCGTGCAGGCCGGTGGCCACCGCGTCCACCGCCCGGTTGAACTGCGCGTACGTGAACCGGACCTCCTGATGGCAGGAGACCAGCGCCTCGTGGTCGGGCAGCCGGGCGACGGTGTTCTCCAGGTTCTCCCCGATGGTGTCGGCGAGCAGCGGCAGCCCGCTGATTCCCGAGGCGTAGGACGTGCTCATCGATCGGCTCCTGTTCCGGTGATGGGAGCGCGATCCTACCGGCGCCCGTAGCCTCTGCGCGGATGAGCGAGACACTGCGATCGGGATTGTTGGACGGTGTCTCGGTGCGGGTCGAGCGTCCCGGTGGCGCTCCCGGCGGGGCTCTCGTCCGGACGCTCACGCGACTCGGAGCCGAGGTCCGGCAGGCGGAGGGGGCCGTCGATGCGCTCGTGCTCGACTGCTCGGCCTGGACCCCCGCCCACGATGAGCCGGGTCTGGGCGGCGCCGAGCCGCTCCTGGAGCTGCTCGATGCGGTGTGGTCGGCGGTCCTGGCCGTGGCGGTCGACGGGTTCATCCCGGGCGGGCACGGCGGGCGCATCGTCTTCATCGCGCCGGCCGATGGCGCGCCGGCGGCGGCCCTCGAAAACCTGTCCCGCACTCTGTCGGTGGAGTGGGCGCGACACTCCATCACGGCGGTCACGCTCGCCCCGAGCCCGGCCACCGATCCGGATCAGCTGGCCACGGTCGCGGCCTACCTGCTCTCGCCGGCGGGCGCCTACTTCAGCGGCACGCGGCTGGAGCTGGATTCGCTCAGCGGCTGACGGTCGCGGCCCGAGTGTGCGGCCAGCCAGCCGCACACATCGTCCAGCACCCGCTCCCGCTCCGGTTCGTTGAGGATCTCGTGGTACAGGCCGTCGTAGGGTTTCGTGGTCAGGTCGGTGGCGCCGATCCGCTGAGACACGGCGACGGCTCCCTGCGGGTCGCAGAGCCCGTCTGCGGTGCCGTACATGAGCAGCGTGGGCAGGCGCACACGGTCGACCTCGGCTACCAGCGTCGCCGCATGGCGCAGGAACTCGGACACGGTCGCCGCCGGCAACGGCTGATGGAACACCAGCGGATCCTCTACGTAGGCGCGAACGACCTCGGGATCCCGGCTCACCAGTTTGGGGTCGAGGCGGGCCAGCGGGAGGTTGGGAACCAGCCGGCCCAGCACCCGCCCCAGCAGCTGGGCGGCCGCCCGTCCCTCCACCTGCACGAGCGGACCGGACAGGATCAGGCCGGACAGACGATCGGGGTGGGCCAGCGAGTAGCGGAGCGCCAGCGCCCCGCCCATGCTGTGGCCCAGCATGAACACGGGCAGGCCGGGGTGACGCTCGACCGCCAGATCGACCAGCCGGTCGATGTCGGCCACCGCTTCGGGGAACGAGATCCGTCCGCGCGGGCCCTCTGAGCGTCCGTGGCCGTGATGGTCGAGCGCGAACACGGCCCAGCCATCGCGGGTGAGCCGCTCGGCCACGTGGCCGTAGCGGCCGCTGTGCTCGCCGAAGCCGTGGACGATCACGACGACGCCGCCCGCGGACCCCGGGCTTGCCGGCTCCCAGCTCGTCCAGTGGATGTTCCGGCCGCGCGCCCCGGCGAACGTCTCGGACGTCATCCCTCGTCAGCCCAGGGAACCACGACGGCGTCCTCGGTTGGCGAGTCGCGGGCCACCACGTACTCGGCGGGCACGGTGTCGGACGGGTTCTCCAGGATATGCGTCTCCCGCGGCGGCACGTAGAGCATGTCCCCGGGCTCCAGGGCGATCTCCTGCTCCAGGTGATCGCCCCAGCGGACGATCATGTGTCCGGACAGCATGTAGCACGCGCTCTCGCAGTTCGCGTGGTAATGCGGCCGCGACCGCGCGGCGGGTGGGACCCGGAAGATGCCCATGTAGAGGTTGGACGCTCCGGTGGTCGCCTGGCTGACCTCCGCGCCTCCGACCACTCCGCGCGGGACGTCCCGGTCCTCCCCTGGCTTGACGACCTTCATGCTGCGAGTCTAAGTGCTGGGGATCAGTTGAGCGACGGGTCCGCGGGCATTCGGGCGATCAGCGCGTAGCTGCCGCCCTTGCGGGTCAGAACCTCGGGCCAGAGCTCGGTGGGCTCGGCCGTGAACGCGTCACCCCGCCGAGCCGGCTCCAGGATCCAGTCGCCCCGCTCGACCTCGTCGTCCAGCTGTCCCGGGCCCCATCCCGCGTGGCCGGCGAAGGCTCGGGCGGTGCGGACGCCCGTCGGATGCTCGATGACCTCGGAGGTCGTGCCCACGATCCCCACGTCCTCGAAGGCGATCATCGCCGCGTCGGCCGGGTCCTCGAACTCGGCCAGCACGATCACCCCGGACTGCTGCACCGGACCGCCGACCAGCACCTCCTCCTGAGGATCGACGAGGTCGGCCAGCTGAGGCACCGCCTCGCCGACGGTGGTCTCCGAGGGCCGGTTGAGCACCAGGCCCATCGCCCCTTCCTCGTTGTGCTCCACCACCAGCACGACGGTGCGCCAGAAGTTGGGGTCCCCCAGCGTGGGACCGGCGATCAGCAGCTTCCCTCGGATCGAATCCACCGAGATGATCTTCCCATCCTCCGGACTCCGGTCACACTCGGTCCCGGCCCCTGCATGTCTCCGAGCCCGGGGCTTTGTATGGTTCGCCGGTGCTCGACAGGGGTCAGGCACCGCCCACGACATCTGCCCAGCTGGACGCGCCGGTGCTGACCCGGCCCGTTCCTGACCGCCCGCTCGCCCGGGGCGGCACCGCGAAGGTCGCCCCCAGGCGTTCTCAGCTCCCGCCGCTGATGGGGGTTCTTGTCCTGGTGACGCTCTGCCTGTGGGTGTACATCATCGCGCGGGCCGTCGATGTGCCGTTCACGGTCGACGAGGCGGGCAGCTACCTGCTGTTCCACGGCTTTCCCACCGGGGTGAACTCGGCCAACAACCAGTGGCTGAACACCGTTCTCATGCAGTTCTCGCAGACCCTGTTCGGGCAGGCCGAGTGGGCGCTGCGGTTGCCCAACCTGCTGGCGTTCCTGGTTTTCGGCGGGTCCTCGCTGTGGCTCGTTCGCGCGCTCAGAACCACCTCGGCCCGCCTGCTGTGCTTCGCCCTCCTGCTCAGCGACCCGTTCATGCTGGAGTTCTTCGGGCTGGCCCGCGGTTACGGGATGAGCGTCGCCTTCTCGTGCGCTGCTCTGGTCGTGCTACTCACATTCCCGCTGAATGGCTCCGGCACCCGCGCCATGGCTCGGCTGGGCCTTGTCGGGGCGCTGGCCGCGATCGGGTTCTACGCGAACTTCAGCGTGCTCAACTACGTGCTCGCCCTGCTGGCGGGCGCTGTCCTGGACACGGTGATCCGGTCGTTCCAGGGGCGGCTGACGATGACCCGCCGCCACTGGATGGGGTTCGTGGCGGTCGGCGCCGCGATCTTGGGGGGGTTGATGCCCGGCGTGCTCCAGGTCGTCTACCTCAACGACCACCTCCAGCTCTACTACGTGGGCGTGCGCGGCTTCGTCCCCGACACGGTCGGAACGCTGGTGATGACCTGGGGCTACGTGTACCGGTATGTCAAGGGCACCTCGGCGCCCCACTGGGCGCTCACCGGCGCCTGGATCGTGGCCGCCGTCGGGCTGCTGGCGCTGCTGTACGCCCTGGTGAGCTTGCTGCGCCGCCGCTGGGGCCCGATCCAGGTCGTCGCCGTCGTGCTCGTGATCTCCGCGCTCGCCGTGATCCTGGAGCACAGCATCCTCGGCACGCTCTGGCCGATCGACCGCACGGCGCTCTCCTACATCCTGTTGTTCGCCGCCCTGCTGGCGTTGGTGGTCGATGACGTCGTCCGTCGCCTGAGCTCCGCTACCACGCGCCGGGTGCTCACCGGCGCCGGCACGGTGGTGCTGTTGCTGGCGTTTGCCAATGTGATCCGGGTGGCGAACCTGACGCAGGCGCTCACCTGGCCGACGGACGTCTCCGCCCGCGCGGCCATCGACGGCGTTATGGCGGTCGAGCGCCAGCGCGGGACGCCGCCGCCACCGATGACTCTCGCGGTCGTGTGGCCACGGGAGAATGCCCTCGAGTACTACAAGATCCGCTTCCACCTGACCTGGCTGAACATCGTGTGGCTCGAGACGGCCCCGACGCCGATCCGCTTCCCGCGCAGCGCGTTCCTCGACGAGGTGCCGTCCGGCGATCCCGTCCGGCTTCCGCGAAACGCCTATCCGCTGGGTCGGGTTCCTCCCGATAACACGGAGCTGTGGGAGAATCCGTTGATTCGCCGGGTCCGGACCAACCACCGGGTCACAGGCCGTAGGAGCGGCCGATCACGTCGAGCATGATCTCGTCGGTGCCGGCTCCGATCCGGTTCAGGCGCAGGTCACGCCAGGCCCGCTCGACGCCGTACTCCTTCATGTAGCCGGCGCCGCCGTGGATCTGGATGGCCTCGTCGGCCACCTCCACGGCAATCCGGGAGGCGTACAGCTTGGCCATGGAGATCTCCCGCACGGGGTAATCGCCGTTCTGGAAGCGCCAAGCGGTCATGTAGACCAGTTGCCGGGCGGTCTCGATCTTGGTGGCCATCTCGGCGAACTTGTGCCGGGTGACCTGGAAGTGTCCGATCGGCCGCCCGAACGCCTTCCGGTCCTTGGCGTACTGGAGGGTCTGGTCGAACACCCGCTGAGCGCCGGCCACCGCGCCGGCCGCCCCGATCAGCCGCTCGCCCTGCAGCTCCCACATGATGTGGTAGAAGCCCTTGCCGATCTGGCCGAGCACGGCCGTCTCGGGCACCCGCACGTCCTGGAAGGCCAGGAGCGCCGTGTCGGAGGCGTGCATGCCGAGCTTCTCCAGGCGCTTCTCGCGGATCACCCCCGGCAGGTCCATGGGCACGAGGAACAAGGTGAAGCCGTCGTATCCGGCGTCGGGATCCGTCTTGGTGACGAGCACGATTGCGTCGGCTCGGTGACCATTGGTGATGTAGGTCTTGGAGCCGTTGATCACGTATTCGCGGTTGACCTCGTCGTACACGGCGCGGGTCTTGATCCCGGATACGTCCGAGCCGGCGTCGGGCTCGGTGATCCCCAGGCACAGGATCTTCTTGCCGGCGATCGCCGGGACCACCCACTCCTGCTTCTGCTCCTCGGTCCCGAAGGCCAGGATCGGCGGCATCGCCATGTCTGTGTGCACCGCCAGCCCCATCGCCAGCCCGCCGGAGCGCGAATGGGCGATCTCCTCCGCCAGCACCAGTGATGTGTAGTAGTCGCCGCCCTGGCCGCCGTACTGCACCGGCTTGTCCAGCCCCAGGAACCCCAGCTCGCCCATCCGCTCGAACACCCAGTTCGGGAACGTCGTCTCCTCCCACTCCTCCGCGTGCGGCTGGAGCTCCTTGATGACGAACCGGCGGATCGACTCCCGCAGCTGTTCGTGCTCGTCGGTGAAGATGAAGTGTTTGCGCTGCGTGGCGTGGTCGGGCTTCAGCACATCTGCGGCGGCCATCTCGCTCCCTCCGGACGGTGATCGAAGTGAACAGTAGTGCTTCCTACTTCTTACTGTCGCTTCAGATCGGTACGCTTGCGCCCCGATGCCCTTCGCCACCCTGCGCTACGACGTGACTCCCGGCGGCGTGGCCACGGTCGCGCTTGACCAGCCGGACACCCGCAACGCCCTGTCGACGGAGCTCTTGACGGACCTGCACGATGCGCTGCTCCAAGCGCGTGGCGATGACGCCGTGCGGGTGGTGGTGATCACCTCGACCCACGACAGGGTGTTCTCTTCCGGCGCCAACCTGGCCGGGTTCGGCGGCGACGAGACCCCCGTCCAGAAGTACCAGGGCATCGATCTACTCCCGAGCATCTTCCGGTTGCTGGGCGAGATGGGCAAGCCGTCCCTGTGTGCCGCCAACGGACACGTGCTGGCCGGCGCGCTCGGACTGGCGCTGGCCTGCGATCTGATCATCGCCCGGGAGGACGCCCGCTTCGGGACGCCCGAGATCAACGTCGGGGTCTTTCCGTTCATGATCATGGCGCTGATCTACCGCAACGTCCCGCGCAAGAAAACGAACGAGCTGCTGCTGCTGGGCGAGCAGATCTCGGCGGCGGAGGCCGAGCGGATCGGCATCGTCAACAAGGTGGTGAGCGCGGATGACTTCGATGCGGCGGTGGCCGGTTGGGCCGACAAGCTGGCGGCCAAGTCTCCGCTGATGATGCGTCTGGGCAAGGACGCCATGTGGCGCCAGCTGGACATGGGCATGGTGGACGCGCTGGACTACCTGCGCGCACAGCTCGGCCTGGCCTTCACCACCGAGGACATCGTCGAGGGTGTGAGCGCGTTCTTCGAGAAGCGGGACCCGCAGTGGAAGGGACGCTGAGTTCAGCTCCCCTGGCCGGCCAGCCAGGGGAGCTGGGAGAACCGGTCGACTTCCGCGCGCCCCGGCCCCTTGATCGCACTCCGCTCACCGGGCGCCTGGTCAGCCTGGTGCCGATCGACCCGGCGCGGGACGCCGAGCGCCTGCACGTGGTCTCGCGGCCGCCCGAGATCTGGAGGTACATGTTCGACGGGCCTTACGAGGATGCAGCTTCGCTGCGGAGTGCGCTCGAGCGCAGCGCCACCTCAGAGGATCCCTTCTTCTACACGGTCCTGCGAGATGGTGATCCGCAGGGCATCGTCTCCTATCTGCGGATCACGCCCGAGCACGGGGTGATCGAGATCGGGAACATCTGGTTCGGCGTGCCGCTCCAGCGGACCGCCGCCGCTACGGAGGTCATCTACCTGCTGGCCCGCCACGCCTTCGACGAGCTCGGCTACCGGCGCCTGGAGTGGAAGTGCAACGCGCTGAACCTGCCCTCCCGGCGGGCGGCCGAGCGGTTCGGTTTTGCCTTCGAGGGTGTTTTCGCCCAGCACATGGTCATCAAGGGAAGAAACCGGGACACGGCCTGGTACGCGATCACCGACCGGCGGTGGCCGGAGCTGCGGGCAGCCTTCGAGGCGTGGCTGAGCCCATCGAATTTTGACGCGGACGGACGGCAGCGCCGGTCGCTGGCGGAGCTGCGCGCATGAGCGACCTGCTCCGGCCGCTGGCTGATGATCTGGCGCGCCGGCGCGAGCAGATCAGGCTGGGCGGTGGCGAGGAGAAGATCACCAAGCAGCACGAGGCCGGCAAGCTCACGGCGCGCGAGCGGCTGGCGCTGCTGATCGACGAGGGAACCTGGGTCGAGCTGGGTATCCACGGGCGGCCCCACTTCTCCCAGGCCGCGATGGCCGGCCGCGAGGCGCCGGCCGACGGAGTGATCACCGGCTATGGGAAATGCGACGGGCGGCTGGTGGCGGTGGCCGCCTACGACTTCACCGTGATGGCCGGCTCGATGGGGATGACCGGGGAGCTGAAGGTGGGCCGGTTGCGGGAGCTTGCCGTCACCAAGCGGATCCCGATGATCTGGCTGCTCGACTCGGCTGGCGCCCGGATCCAGGAGGCGGTCGGGTCGCTGTTCGCCGGGTCAGGGCACCTGTTCCGGGAGGAGGTCGTGATGAGCGGCGTGATCCCACAGGTCGCCGCCTTGATGGGCCCGTGCGCGGCGGGGACCGCCTACATCCCGGGCCTGGCCGATTTCGTGCCCATGGTTCGCGGGCGAGGTTCGATGGCGCTGGCCGGACCCCACCTGGTGCGCGCGGCGATTGGTGAGGACGTCACCCAGGAGGAGCTGGGCGGCAGCCGGGTCCACTGCCGCAAGTCCGGGGTTGGAGACCTGGAGGTGCCGGATGACCCGGCCTGCATCGAGGCGATCAAGCACTATTTGAGTTACTTCCCCTCGCACTGTGAGGAGCGCCCGCCGGTGGTCCAGTGCAGCGACCCGATCGATCGTGGCGATGAGCAACTGCTCGACGTGCTGCCGGAGTCGAATCGCAAGCCCTACGACATGTACGAGGTGATCCGGCGGATCGTCGACGACGGCGTGTACTTCGACCTCAAACCCCAGTGGGCCAAGACGATCATCACCTGCCTGGCCCGGTTCGGCGGGCGCCCGGCGGGGATCGTGGCCAACCAGCCCCGGCAGCTCGGCGGCATCCTGGACAACGACTCGGCCGACAAGGCCGCCCGGTTCGTGAACCTGTGCAATGCCTACGGAATTCCCCTCGTGTATTTGATGGATGTGCCCGGCTTCATGGTCGGCACCAAGGTGGAGGAGGCGGGCATCATCCGCCACGGGGCGAAGATGCTCTACGCCACCGCCAACGCCACGGTGCCCAAGATCACCGTGATCCTGCGCAAGGCCTACGGCGCGGGCTACTACGTGATGTGCGGCCGCGCCTACGAACCGGATCTGATCGTGGCCTGGCCCTCGGCCGAGATCAGCGTGATGGGCGCCGAGGGCGCCGTCGAGATCATCTTCCGCAAGCAGGTGCAGGAGGCCGAGGACCCGGCCGCCAAGCGCGCCGAGCTGGTCGAGAACTTCCGCAAGATCATCGACGTCTACATCGCCGCCGGCAACGACATGGTCGACGACGTGATCGACCCCCGGGAGACGCGGGCCACGATCTGCCGGGCGCTGGAGATGGCGGCCTCGAAGCGAGTCGAGCGGCCGTGGAAGCGCAGCGGGGTGGTGCCGGTATGAGGCGCGGGGATGGCCTCCCGGTTCGACAAACGGCGTCCGCCAGACATCAGGTGCCTGAAAACATGCTCGAGCGCGCAATTCGCCGTCGAGCTCGGCGGTTTGCGCGTTCCAGCAAGTCAGAAAACAGGTGCGACGCTATCGACCTGGGAGCCCAGGGAACTCTGGGAGAGAAATCCACCATATGGGTGGAAAAGGCTCCCAGAGTTGCGCTCCGCGGGCTGTTTGAGCCGGGTGTCCGATGAGCGTCGAGGACCCCGTCGTCATCACCTGCGCGATCTCCGGCGCGCTGGCCAACCGCGACCAGTGCCCGGCGATCCCGTACACGCCGGACGAGTACGCCGCCGAGGCTCGGCGGATCGTGGACGAGGGCGGCGTCCACATCCACATCCACGCCCGGACACCGGACGGGACGCCGTCGTATGAGGTGGAGGACTTCCGGGCGATCCGCGAGGCGATCGTCGCCGAAATCAAAGACGCCGCCATCATCAACTTCTCCACCGGCACGATCGGCGTGTCCGTGGAGAAGCGCGTGGCCTATCTGGAGGCCTGCCGCCCCGAGGTGGCGGCGCTCAACATGGGCTCGCTGAACTACGCCAAGTACTCCAAGCGCCGGCAGGCCTTCGTATTCCAGTTCGTGTTCGCCAATCCGTTCGACGAGATCATCGAGCTGCTGCAGGCCATGAGGCGGCTCGGGATCAAGCCCGAGCACGAGTGCTTCGACGTCGGCCACGTGGCCTCGCTGGAGCCGCTGGTCGACATGGAGCTGCTGGAGGCGCCGCTGCACGCCGACTTCGTGATGGGTGTGCTCGGTGGCGTGCCCGCCACCGCACTGAACCTCGAGGCGATGGCGCGAAACATGCCCGGCGGCGATCATCACTGGGGGGTCATCGGCATCGGCCGCATTCAGTGGCTGATGGTCGCTGCGGCGCTGACGCTCGGAGGCTCGGTGCGGGTCGGCCTGGAGGACAACTTCTACCTCCCCGACGGCAGCGTCGCCCAGTCCAACGGAGAGCTGATCGCCAAGGCGCGCCAGATGACTGAAGATGTCGGACGCCGGCCGGCCACGGTGACCGAGGCCCGGCGGATGCTCGGGATCGCCGCGCCTCGCCCGTGACCGCCACCAACGGCCTCCTCAGGATGAGCGAGCTGGCCGAGCGCTCCGGGGTGAGCGCGGGCACGATCAAGCACTACCTGCGCGAGGGCGTGCTCGGCGATGACGTGGAGGTGGTGCGGACCAGCCGCAACATGGCCTACTACTCGAAGGAGTTCGTCGGCCGCATCCAGCTGGTCAAGCGCCTCCAGGAGGAGCGCTTTCTTCCGCTGCGGGTGATCCGGCAGCTGATCAGCCGGGACCCCCGGCGGGCCGAGCGGCTGATCGAGCTGGAGGACCGGATCCTGGAACGGGCGGTGGCGGCCGGCGACGGCCGGCGCATGTCCCGCCGCCGCGTCCGCGAGACCTACGACGTCCCGGCCAACGTCCTGGCCCGGCTCGAGGAGATCCAGGTGCTCAGCCCGAACTCCCGGGGCTACGACCCCGATGACGTGTCGATCATCGAGGCCATCTCGCGCTTCCGGGCCGGCGGCTTCGAGCAGGCGCTCGGCTTTACCGTCTACGACACGTTGCGCTACCGAGACGCGCTGGCCCCGCTGGTGGCCGAGGAGGTCAGCGTGCTGATCGACCGCCTGGCCGGGCCGGTGGAGGTCGACCGGGCGGTGGAGATCATCGAGTCGGGCACCGAACCGCTCCGGGAGCTGATCGGTGCCCTGCACTCGAAGATGCTGCTCGCGGAATTGCGCCGTCAGCGCCGCCGAGGCTGACTCGAGCGCTCTCACGCGGCGGCGGACAGCTCCGGCTCGACGGCTGTGACATCCGCCACCTCCACGGGCCGGGCCCGCCGCGGCAGCAGCGGCGAGACGACCAGCACCAGGCCGAGCCCGGCCACCTGCCACCAGATCGTGTCCCGCAGCGCCACCGCGAACCCGTGGTGGGACAGGGCGCTGAAGAAGACACTGCCCAGAACAGCCACGCCGATCGCGCCGCCCAGTTGCTGGATCGCGTTCAGGGTGCCCGACGCCGAACCGGTCTCGGCGTCGCTGACCGCGGCGATGATCGTGTCGAAGGCGGGCACGATGAACAGACCCATGCCGATGCCGTAGGCGAGCAGGGGTCCGGTCAGGCCCCAGGTGCTCACGTGCGAGGTGGCGGTCAGGAGCAGCGCCAGCCCGACGTTGGACAGCAGGGACACCAGCGCGCCCGCCTGAATCAGGTTCCGGCCGCCCACCCGGTTGGCCAGCACCGCGCCCGCCGGGGCGCTGATTGCGGTGCCCAGCGCGAATGGTGCCAGCGTCAGCCCGGCGTGGACGGCGCTGAAGCCCTCGCCCAGCTGCAGAAACAGCGTCAGCGCCAGGACGACGCCGATCATCGCGCCGAAGTAGAGCATCAGTACGAGCGCGCCCGCCGAGTAGCCGCGGTGGACGAAGATGCTCGGCTCCACCAGGGGGTCGCGGCCGAGCCGCTGCCGCCGCACCAGGTGTCCGGCGAACGCGCCGAACAGGAGCACGCCCGCGGCGATCGACGCGTACGTCCAGGCCGGCCAGCCGAGCGCCCGGCCCTCGATCAGCGGATAGACGACGGCCAGGGAGGCCACGGCGGCCAGGCCCGCTCCGACCAGGTCGAGCCGGTCCGCGTGGCGCACCGCGATCCGCGGCAGCAGGCGCGCCGCGCCGAACGTGGCCAGCAGCCCCAGCGGGACGTTGATCAGGAAGACGGGTCGCCAGGCGTTGCCCAGCAGGTTCAGCGAGACGAGCCCGCCGCCGATGATCGGCCCGAGCAGGGCGGCGCTGCCCATCACCGGTCCGAACAGGCCGAAGGCCTTCGGAAGCTCCTCGGCCGGAAACACCTCGCGGATCACGCCGAGCCCCTGGGGGATCATCATCGCCCCGGCCAGGCCCTGGACCAACCGCGCCGCGATCAGCACGCCGGTCGTGGGGGCCAGGCCGCACAGGGTGGATGCGGCGGTGAAGCCGACGACGCCGAGCAGGAACATCCGCCGGCGGCCGAACAGGTCGCCGAGGCGCCCCCCGATCAGCAGTCCCATGGCCAGCGCCAGCGGGTAGCCACCGACGATCCACTGCAACGCCGTGGAGGACGTGTCGAGGTCCCGGTGGATCGACGGAGCGGCGACGTTGACGACCGTCCCGTCGAGCAGGTCCATGCATTCGGCGGCCAGGATCACGAACAGGATCTGCCACCGCTTTGGATATGTTCGACGAACGTTGTTCACGAACGCTGTTCTACACGACGAACGCTGTTCTTGTCAAGTAGGCTCTGGCCCGTGAGCGACGCCGAGCTGCCACCCGCCCCACGGCTCCCCACGCGGGAGCCGAAGCCGGCGCGCCCGGCCCGGGAGCGGAACCTGAGCCGCGAGGCGATCCTCGACGCCGCGATGGGCATCGTCGATGCCGAGGGACTCGACGCGTTGACGATGCGCACCGTCGCCCACACGCTGCGTACCGGCCAGGCCTCGCTGTATGCCTATGTGAAATCAAAGGAGGAGCTGATCGAGCTCCTCATCGACCGTCTGATCGGGGAGATCCCGTTCGGCGGCGAGCCGGATCCGGAGCGCTGGCAGGAGCAGCTGAAGGAGGGCTGCCGGCAGATCCGGGCCGTGTACGCGCGGCACGGCGATCTGGCGCGGGCGTCGTTCGCCCGGGTGCCGCTCGGTGAGAATGCCCTGCGCGGCAGCGAGTGGATCATCGGCGTGATGCGCGCCGGGGGTCTGCCGGACGACGTGGTCGCCTTCGGGGTCGATCTGATGGCGCTGTACGCCAACGCGGTCGCCTACGAGGAGAGCATCTTCCAAGCCGAGGGCGCCACGCCCGAGCAGGTCGCCGGGTACGTCGAGGAGATGCGCCGTTACTTCGCGGCGCTGCCGGCCGACCGGTTCCCCAACGTCGTCTCCATGGCCGCTGCGTTGACGGCGGGGGAGGGCGACGATCGGTTCGAGTTCGGCCTGGAGGTCCTGATCCGCGGTCTGGCCTCGATGGCGGAAGCGAGTGCCCCAGGCCCCGTCCCCCGAATCCCGTCCGCCTGAGTATCCTGACTGACCAGTCAATCGACTTGCCCCGAGGGAGTGGGTGACCAGTCATGCGAGCTGCAGCAGTCCAGCTCAACTCAACCGAGGACCTCGACCGCAATATCGCCACGGCGGACCGGTTGGTTCGGGAGGCCGCCGACCGCGGCGCGCGGCTCGTGCTGCTCCCCGAGAAGTGGAACGTCCTGGGGCGCGGCGAGGTCATGGCTGAGGCGGCGGAGCTCCTGGGGCCCGAGCCGGGTCCGGCGATCCGGTGGGCCCAGGGGATCGCGCGGGAGCTCGAGCTCGACCTGGTGGCGGGCTCGGTGGTGGAGGACCGGCCCGATCGGGACCGGAGTGCCAACACCAGCGTGCACCTCGGCCCCGACGGCGCCGTGCGAGCCGTCTACCGAAAGCTCCACATGTTCGACGTGGAGGTAGACGGCGTCCGCTATGCCGAGTCCGAGCACGAGGAGCCCGGCAGCGACATCGTCGTGTCCGGCCTGGCCGATGGCACTCCGGTGGGCCTGACCATCTGTTACGACGTGCGCTTCCCGGAGCTCTACCGGGAGCTCTCGCAGCGCGGGGCCCGGGTGCTGACCGTCCCCAGCGCGTTCACGCTGGCCACCACCCGGGATCACTGGGAGGTGCTGCTTCGGGCGCGGGCCATCGAGAATCAGTGCTTCGTGGTGGCGGCCAACCAGATCGGTGAGAACGCACCGGGCCGGCGGTCCGGCGGGCGCTCGATGATCGTCGACCCGTGGGGCGTGGTGCTGGCCACCGCGCCGGACGCCGAGGGCGTGATCGTGGCCGACCTCGACTTCTCCCGCCTGGAGGACATCCGCCGGCGTCTGCCGGCCCTGGAGCACCGCCGGCCGCATGGCCTCTACGCAGACGACGCGGTGCGCGCGTGACCACGGCCGTGGACAAGCGGCGGGTGATCCTGGCCGCGGCCGTGCGGGTGTTCGCGCGTCAGGGCTTCCACACCTGCCGCGTCGCGGACATCGCCGACGAGGCCGGCGTGGCGTACGGGCTCGTCTATCACTACTTCTCCTCCAAGGAGCAGATCCTGGACACGCTGTTCCTGGAGCGCTGGGACGTGATGCTCAGTGCGATCGCCGAGGCCGATGGGGCGGACATTCCGCCGCGGGAGAAGCTCCGGGCGGTGGCCTCGTTCATCCTCGACTCCTACCGGCACGATCCCGAGCTGATGAAGGTGATCATCGTCGAGGTCACGCGGGCGGCAAACACCTTCGGTCGCACCCATCTGGCCAAGATCCGCGAGGCCTACGCGGGCATCGCCAGCATCGTCCAGCGAGCCCAGCAGGATGGACTGTTCCGGCCCGATGTGGACGCGATGTTCGCCGCGCAGGCGTTCTACGGCCTGATCGAGCAGGTTCTGACCACCTGGATCTTCGAGGATCTGCCCACCGCCCCCGACGAGATAGAACGGGTCAAGACCGAGATCGTCGAGATGATCTGCGCCGGGGTCGAGCAGCCGAGCCTGGAGTTTGCCGGCAGAGCCGCAAGGGGTAGTGCATCTGCTTGAATGGCCCCGATGTCTGAGAGCCCGCTCGTCAAACGACTGATGTGGTCCGGCCTGCTCGCCGGAATGGGAGCCCTCGCGAGCGTTGCCACGACGCGGCTGGCCGCGGTGATCTGGAAGCGCGCGTTCGGCGAAGAGCCCCCCGAGTGACCGAGCAGTCGCCCGAACCCCCGCTGAGTCCCGCGAGCGGGCCGCCCCCGGGTGCCCAGCCGGCGGCTGCCTCGAGCGGTGCCGACTTCCAGGGCGCCGGCTCAGGCGAGAGCCCGACCGAACGGCCCGAGGTGAAGGTCGCCGCCACGTTCGCGGGCGGCCTCGTCGCGGCCATGATCCTCAAACGCCTTGCCCGCTGATCCCGGACAGACGGACAGCATCGCGGCCGCGATCGCTGAGATCTCCGACAGCCTGAGCCGGATCGTCCAGGATGAGATCGCTCTGGCCAAAGCCGAGGTGGCCCAGAAGTTCTCCAGCATCGCCCGCGGAGCCGCCGCCGTGGCCGCCGGCGCGGTGTTCGGGGTGTTCGCGATCATCTTCGCCCTGAGCACGCTGGCCTGGGGTCTGGATGCGATTCTGGTCAGCGGCACGGGCAACATCTTCCTGGGCTTCCTGATCGTGTTCGGCGTGCTCATGGTCCTGGCGCTGATCGCCTTCCTGTTCGCCTGGCGCAAGCTCAAGGTGGGGGCGCCGATCCCGTCGATGGCGATCGATGAGGCCAGGAAGGTCCAGGCCACCGTGACCACCCAGGGCTCCGGCTCCTCGCGTCCCGGATTGGGCGCCTGATGCCCAGCCGCACGCCCGAGGAGATTCGCGCCTCCATCGAGCAGAGCCGGCAGGAGCTCGGCGTATCGATCGTCAAGCTCCGCGACGAGGTCTCCGAGCTGACCGACTGGCGGGCTCAGGTGCGGCGCAACCAGCAGCCGCTGATGATCGGCGCGGCGGCGGCAGGATTCATCATCGGCGGGGGAGTGGGCGCCACGTTCAGCCTGCTGTTCGGTCGCCGGCGCCGCAAGCGCTAGCGCTAGCGCGGCACCGACTAGCTCATCAGAGCCCGGGGAATCCCTCCGGCCCCGAGCAATCCCGGCCCCACATGCGTGCCGATCACGGGCCCCACCTCGGACACCATCACCGGGTCGGTGCCGAAGATCGCACGGCCCCGAGCCTCCAGCTCGGCCGCCTGCTCGGGCGCCTGGATGTGCTGCACGACCCAGCCGTCGGCGCCCTCCCGGCGGCAGGTCTCCAGCAGGCCGACCAGCTTCTCGAAGGCCCGGCGCGAGGTCCGCACCCGCTCGACCGGAGTGATCTCCGACTCGACCGAGAGGATCGGCTTGATCTTCAGCGCCGTGCCCAGCCAGGCCTGGGCGCCGGCGATCCGGCCCCCGCGACGCAGGTACTCCAGTGTGTCGATGGCGAACCACAGCTTCAGCTGGCGCCGGGCCTCCCGGGCCCGGGCCTCCACGTCGGCCCCGGTGCCCCCGGCTCGAGCCGCGGCGGCCGCCGCCAGCAGCATCAGGGCCTCGCCTCCACAGGCGGTGGCCGAATCGACCACCCGCACCCGCTCCGCCAGATCCCCCAGCTGGTCCCGGGCCTGTTCGGCGGCCCGCACGGTGCCGGACATGCCGCCGGCCAGATGGATCGACACGATCTCGTGGCCGTCCTGGAGCAGCGGCTCGTAGACGGCCAGGAAGTCGCCGATCGAGGGTTGCGAGGTGGTCGGCAGCTCGGAAGACGAGCCGAGCTCGCGGTAGTAGGCGTTGTAGTCGGTCAGCTCGCTCTCACGCTCGTCCCGGCCAGACCGGTGCACGTACAGGCTCACCTGATGGACGTGGTTGCGTTCGGCCAGTTCGGCCGGGAGGTAATGGCAGGTGTCGGAGACGATCGCGACTGGCATGCGAGCGGCGCACCCTAGCAGCGGGACCTGCTCACGCCGGCTGGACGGCACGCCGTCCCGGCGGCCGGTACCGTGAGGCCCCATGTCGCGCACCCTGGTCACCGGGGCGACCGGCTTCATCGGCTCCCACGTGGTCCCGCAGCTACTCGCTCGCGGCGACGACGTGGTAATCGCCGCGCGATCTGGCTCATCTCAGGAGACCGTCCAGGCCCTGCGCGATCAGGGCGTGCGGACGGTCACGGCCGATGTGCTGGACCGCCAGGGTGTGAGGCGCGCGCTCCAGGGGGTCGACCGGCTGTTCCACATCGCCGGTGTCACGCGGCTGACCGAGCCCCGCCAGTCGGCCTTTGCGATCAATGTCGAGGGGACCCGCATCGTCCTCGAGGAGGCGCTCCGGGCCGACGTGGAGCGGGTGGTGTTCACGTCCTCGGTGGCGGCGGTCGGGCCGGCGCCGCCCGGGCGGACCGTGGACGAGTCCAACTTCTGGGATGCCGGGCGCTTCTCGATTCCCTACGTCGACTCCAAGCACGAGGCGGAGATGGTCGCCATGCGGATGGTCGCCCGCGGGCTGCCGGTGGTGATCGTCAACCCGGCCCACGTGCTCGGGGCGGGCGATCCCGGACGCTCCTCCACCACGCTGGTCCGCCGTTTCCTGCGCCGCCAGATCCCCGCTTACGTCGAGGGCACCCTCAACGTGGTGTCGGTGGCCGACGTGGCCCGGGGACACCTCCTGGCCGACGAGCGTGGAGACGTCGGCCAGCGTTACATCCTGGGCAACCGGAACTACACGCTGACCCGCCTGTTCGCCGACCTGGGCCGGATCTCCGGGGTGGAGCCGCCGGCGGTGCGGCTGCCGCTCCCGCTGGCGCTCGCCCTGGCCACGGCCGGTCAGCGCCTGCCCGGCCTGCCACCGCTGCCCGCGCCCGTCGAGGTTCGGGCCGCCGCGCTCAACTGGGCCTTCAGCAACCGCCGGGCCAAGCGCGAGCTCGGCTGGACGACGTCGCCCCACGAGGACTGCCTGGAGGAGACCGTCGCCTGGTACCGGGAGCGCGACGCCGGGGCGCTGGCCCGGCGGTCCACCCGCCAGGCGCTGCCGCTCCGGATCGCCGGCGACCTGGCCCGTCGCCTACCGTTTTAGAGATGGCCACGCTCTACCGCTGCACCACCCCGACCAACTGGCTGTGCCCCTGCGGCCGGGTGGCCCGGGCCCTGAAGCGCGAGGGAGTGCCCGTGCAGGAGGTCCGCGTCCCGCAGCGCCGATCCAAGCGGCCCGAGGTGGAGGCGCTGACCGGCCAGCGCCGGGTGCCCGTCCTGGTGATCGATGGCGAGGCGATCTGCGATTCCAGGCGGATCGTCGAGCAGCTGGAGTTCAGGCGCGAGCCAGCAGCTCCCTGATCCCGGTGCCGTCCACGGGCGAGAGCACGCCTCGCTCGGTCACCAGGGCACTGAGCAGTGATGCCGGCGTCACGTCGAAGGCGGGGTTGCGGACACTCGTATCCGGCAGCGTGATCGACTGTCCCCGCACCGCTCGGACCTCCTCGGGATCCCGCTCCTCGATGACGATCGAGCCACCGTCCGGGCAGTCCGGATCGATCGTCGAGCACGGCCCGGCCACGACGAACGGGAGGCCGGCGGCCCGGGCGGCCAGCGCGAGCATGTAGGTGCCCACCTTGTTGGCCACGTCTCCGTTGGCGGCCACGCGGTCACAGCCCAGGATGACCGCGTCGGCGGCGCCGCCGGCCAGCAAGCCGGCGGCGGCTGAGTCAACGCACAGCTCGTGCGGGATCCCCAGCCGGGACAGCTCCCACACCGTCAGTCGCGCCCCCTGGAGGAGTGGCCGGGACTCGGTGGCCAGCACACCGACCAGGGACCCGCGCCGGTGCAGCTCGGCGATCACCGCCAGCGCGGTTCCGTGCCCGGGGGCGGCCAGGGCACCGGTGTTGCAGTGGGTGAGGATCCGCCGCACCCCGCTGCCCAGGAAATCGGCCCCGTGGCGGGCCATGGCGGCGCTGGCCGCCAGCTCATCCTGATCGATCCGCCGGGCCTCGGCGAGCGAAGCCGCGGCGAGCTCGCCAGGGGAAGCCGCCAATGCTGCACTCAGGACCCGGTCGACGGCGTGGCTCAGGTTGACCGCCGTCGGGCGCGCCGAGCGCAGGAGCGCCGCCGCGGCGCGAGCGTGGTCAGCGCTGGGCTCCCGGGCCACCTCCATGGCCAGCCCGTAGGCGGCCCCCACGCCGATCAGCGGCGCGCCGCGGATGGCCAGCCGCTGGATGGCCTGCGCGACCGCGCGTCCGTCGCGTAACTCCAGCTCGATCTCCGCCTCGGGCAGGCGGGTCTGATCCAGAGCCCGGAGCACCCCGGACTCATACCGGAGTGCCTGGGCCGGCTGGTTCAGAGGCGGTTCTCGATCGAGATCGGGGGCGCCGAGTCGACCTCTGGCTCGGCGGGCGTCTCGCCGGGGACGTTCTCCAGACCGAGCACCGTGTGCAGCTCGCCCGACTGGTACATCTCCATGACGATGTCGCAGCCACCGACCAGCTCGCCGTCCACGAACAGCTGGGGGATCGTGGGCCAGCCGGACAGGTCCGACAGCTCCTGACGGATCCGCGGGTCGGGCAGGATGTCGACCGCGGCGAACGGGCGATTCAGGGACTCCAGCACCGAGACCGTCCGGGCCGAGAAGCCGCAGGCCGGGGCATCGGGAGTGCCCTTCATGAACAGGATTACGGGGTTCTCGGCGATCGCATTCTGGATCGCCTCGCGCATGGGGTTGGTGACTGGCTCGCTCATCGGGAATTCTCCGTTGCCGTGGTCTTGATGGAGAGGGCGTGGATGCGATCGCCCACCTCGGTGCCGAACACGTCGTAGACCATCTTGTGCTGGGCGATCCGGGTGAGCCCGGCGAAGCCCGGCGCGTTGACGCTGGCCTGGAAGTGATGCCCGTCGCCGGACACCTCCGCGCTGGCTCCCGGAATGCCGGCCTCGATCCGTTGCTTCAGCTCGTGTGGCGTGGCGGACACGATACAAGCGTAGCCGACCGTGGTCCCAGCGCTATACTGAATGAAGCATGATCACCCTTACAGACAGAGGGGCTGAGAAGGTTCGGGAGTTCTTGGGCGCCCAAGCGGTGGTGGCCGACACGGCCGGCCTGCGCGTGGGCGTGCGAGGGGGCGGCTGCTCCGGCTTCCAGTATGCACTGGCATTCGATGAGCAGCGTGAGGGCGACAGAGTGTTCGAGGACAAGGGGATCCGGCTGCTGGTCGACGGGCCGAGCCTGCCGTACGTGCACGGCTCGGTGATCGACTTCGTCGATGGGCTCCAGGGGGCGGGCTTCAAGGTGGAGAACCCCAACGTCGTCGCCGCCTGTGGCTGTGGTTCCTCGTTCCGCGTGGCGGACGAGGAGCAGGTCTCCGCCGTCTGACGCTGCCGTTACCTTCTGCCTCGAGATGCGCCTGCGCCGGAGCACCGGGGCGGTTCTGCTGGCGGCGCTGCCGCTGATCGCCGGCGGCTGCGGTCTGGTCGGCGGTGGCAGCTCACCCAAGGCGGTGCTCACCAACACGGTCGACCAGAGCCTGCTGCCGCACGTCAAGCGACACCGGCACACGGCTCATCACCCCCGGCCGCGCCCGGCGCCCCCCGGGGTGGCCGCGCAGGTCAGGCATGCGGTGGCCGTGTCCCAGGCCGAACCGGGTCTGCGAGTGATCGCCGCGCTGACCACCCGAGGCCCAGCTGTCCCCGTGGCCGGGCGCTCGTCGATGACGGCGTCCGACGCGATCGGTCCCGGCGCGGTGGCGGCGCAACTGACCGTGCCGCTGAGCAGGCCGAAGGGCGGCCAGCACAGCTACCCGGTGCGCGTGATCGTCCGGGGCGGGGTGATGTACCTCCAGCCGCCGGCGCCGTTCGCCGGTCTGGTGTCCCCGCGACGGCGGTGGTGGGCAGTCCCGCTGAACCGGCTCTCGGCGTATGAATCGAGCCCGAGGATCGGGCAGCTCGTCCGGGCCGCCGCCGCGATCAACGACCCGGCGGGCTATCTCAGCTACGTGGGCCAGTTCGCCCCGACGATGAACCTGCTGGGCCGGGCCACCGTCGACGGGATCCGCACGACCCATTACAAGGCGCTGGCCACGCTGGCACAGGCGGTGGGTGCCATCCCGCCGGCCCTGTCGGGCACCCTCGGACCGGCGCTGCAGGCCGCGGTTGCGGCTCACTCCTCCGGATTGCTGGCCGTCGACGTGTGGATCGACCCCAGCCACCTGATCCGCCGCCTGCACGTTTCGATGAGTGCGGCCGGCCAGGGAGGCCGTCCGATCGAGCTCTCGCTGCAGCAGGACTACGTGTCCTATCTCGGGGTGGCGGCGCCGGTCGCCCCCGCGCCCGCCCACACGGCGCGGCCCAATCCGTAGAGGCGAACGTCTCCACGCGCTAACTTGTGGCGTAATGACAGCTAGCAGGACACACCGGCAACTGCGAACCCTGGCGGCGGTGGCGAGCGGTGCCCTGCTGGTCGCGGGCTGCGGCTCCTCCTCATCGGGATCCGCCAAGTCGGCCGGCCAGGCGATTCAGCGGGCTGCCTACGTCTCGAGCTCCGCCGCGGGCTACCGGGTGGCGATCAGCTTCCAGGAGGGATCCACCGCCCTGGGCGGTGACATCACCGGAACCGGGACGGGATCGTTCAATCTGCTCAAGCACGCCGGCCGGATGTCGCTCCACCTGACCCTGCCGGGCTCGCTGTCCTCGGCGGGAACCCTGACTGCTCAGGAGATCCTGGCCGGCCAGACCGTGTATGTGAAGCTGCCCACCCAGGTGTCCGCGCAGCTGCCAGGCGGTCGCCCGTGGATCGACATCAACCTGGCTCAGGTGGGTCGCGCGGCCGGCATCCAGAACCTCACCTCGCTGTTCGGCGGCTCGGGCTCCACCAACCCCAGCGACTTCCTTCAGTACCTGCGGACCGCCTCCTCCGGCGGGGTGAAGAAGCTGGGCACCGGCAGCGTGGACGGCCACTCGGCCACCCACTACCGGGCCACCATCGACCTGACTAAAGCCTCCGCGGCGGCCCCGGCGGCCGAGCGGGCGAGCATGCGCCAGGCGGTGGCCACGCTCCAGAAGCTGACCGGCCTGCACGCGATTCCGGTCGACGTGTGGGTGGATTCCCAGCACCTCGTCCGGCGCCTGACGATGGCCTACACGGTGCACGCGTCGGGACAGAGCCTGCGCACCCAGATCCGCCTGGACTTCCTGTCCTACGGCGCCCAGCCGGTCCCGAAGGCGCCCCCGGCCGGCCAGGTCACGGACGCCGCCTCCATGCTCGCCCACCTGAAGGGCTAGTCGGAGTTCACACCGGCGTGTTGTCCAGCGACCGCCACAGATACAGGCAGGCCACCGTCCGGTAGGGCCGCCAGCGCTCGGCCACCTGCTCCATCTCGGCCGGTGAGGGGAGCTCAGCGAATCCGTACTCGTTCATGAACGCCCGCCGGATCCCCAGGTCGCCCACGGGCAGGACGTCGGGTCGCTCCAGATGGAACATCAGGAACATGTGGGCCGTCCAGACGCCCAGGCCCTTGACCGCGATCAGCTCGGCGATCACCTGCTCGTCGGGCAGATCGTCCAGCCGCTCCAGCTCGAGCGTCCCGTCCAGCACATGCTCGGCCAGCGAGCGCAGGAAGGTGGTCTTGGCCCGCGACAGGCCGGCCGCCTGGCGCAGCTCGTCCGGATCGTCGGCCAGGACCTCGGCCGGTGTGGGGGTCCGGCCCCCGAACCGGTCGGTCAGCCGGGTGTAGATGGCGCGGGCGGCCTTGGTGGACAGCTGCTGCCCGACGATCGAACGGACCAGGGCGCCGTAATGCTCGGCCGGGCGTTCGGCATTGCGACGGGCCACCGGCTCGGGCCCGACCCGGTCGATCACGTCCCGGAGGACGGGATCCGCCGCCCGCAGAGCCTCAACGGCGGCCGGCGGCGGCCAGTCGCTCACCTCTGCAAAGCGCGCATGGGCGTGCCGTCCAGCGCGCTCAGCGCCCGCTCCACCGAGCAGGAGATGCAGGTGAACGTGGGGGTGTCGCGCAGCGTGTAGGAGCTCGACTCCGTCGTGCGCAGCCGCTGGACCAGGTCGAGGAAGTCGGCCGGGTTATCGGTCTCGAAGGCCACCACGAACTCCTGGTCGTCCAGCCCGAACGAGTAGCTCGTGTTGAGGTCGACCGAGGGGTACTCCCGGCCCATCTTGATGTGCTCCTGCATGATCCGCCAGCGTTGCTCGCCCGGAAGCGCGTACCACGCGCGTGTCTTGACGAACGGGTAGACGAACAGGTAGCGGCCGTGCGCCGGTCGCACCTCGAGACGCGACTCCTCCGAGTACTCGGACGGCTTGGTCATGGCCAGGAACGAGTGCGGGACGGTGCACCACTTCATCAGTCCGCTCTGGGTCAGCACGACGTGGAATTCGTGGATGCGGTCGAGGTTCTCGGCCTGGGAGAGGAGCATCATGTCGGCGTCGCCTCGCGTGCCGACCAGCGTGAACGCCCGCAGCAGGTGATCCTCGGCGAAGTTCTCGCAGGCCGCCATGAACTCGCGCTTGTGCTGCTCGCGCGTCTCCTCGTCGAGCCGGCGCCAGGCGGGATCCACCTGAAGGAACGTGTACTTGACGAAATGGCGACTCGGCATCGCCCGCGAATCATGACAGCCCGCCTCACACACTTCAGTAAGGGAAGCGAGGGCAGGTAGGATGAGTGGGATGCGGATCGCACTGATCTCGCCGTACTCGTGGACGTTTCCTGGGGGCGTGACCAGGCACATCGAGGCCCTGGCCGCGGAGTTCCGGCGAGGTGGCCACGACGTGCGCGTGCTCTCGCCGATCGACCCGCCGGATCTGCTGGCGACCGTCATGCACCGGGGCGCCCACCCGCAGCGCATGGAGGTTCCTGCGGACGTGTTGTCGCTGGGCCGCACGGTCGGCTTCAAGGCCAACGGCGCGGTCTCGAACCTGTCGATCACTCCGTGGTCCGTGTTCAAGCTCCAGCAGGAGCTGCGCACCGGTGGCTACGACGTGGTTCACATCCACGAGCCGGTGGCGCCGGTCGTCTCGTGGTTCGCGGCCGGCCTGACGCCGCTGCCCCTGGTCGGGACCTTCCACTCGTACTCAAACAAGTGGTTCCCCAACACGTTGGGCAACGTGCTCGGCGCCCGCCGGGTGCTCAACCACCTGCACGTCCGGATCGCCGTCTCCGAAGCCGCCGCGTGGACGGGGCAGCGGTGGTTCGGGGGCCACTACCGCATCATCCCCAATGGCGTTCACGTAGACCCAACCCTCCCCTCCCGCGCGGGCACGGACCGGAGCCACGACGACCTGCTGCGGCTGGTGTTCGTCGGGCAGGCGGTGGAGCGCAAGGGCCTGCCCCTGCTGCTGAGGGCCTTCGAGGCTCTGCGCGAGCACATCCCCACCGAGCTGACGGTGATCGGCCCCAACGAGGAGGAGCTCGACCCGTTGCTCCTCGACCCCGAGGGGGTGCGCGCGCTGGGCAAGGTCGACGATCAGCGCAAGAAGGAGGAGCTGGCCCGCGCCGACGTCCTGTGTGCACCGTCCCTCGGCGGAGAGAGCTTCGGCATGGTGCTCACGGAGGCGTTCGCCGCGGGGACAACCGTGGTGGCCTCCGACATCGCCGGCTATCGCGACGTGGTGCACGACGGCGTCGACGGAGTGCTGGTGCCGCCGGGCGACGCCCAGGCGCTGGCCGAGGTGCTGCGCGACCTCTACCACGAGCCCGACCGGCGCCGCGCCCTCTCCCACGCCGCGGCCGAGACGGTTCAGCGGTTCGCCTGGGAGCACGTGGCCGAGGAGGTCATGCAGGCCTACACGGACGCCATCGGCGTCCCGCGCCCCGAGCGCTCGCGCGACCGGGCAGCCGTGCGGCTCGGTGTCAAGCCGGCCGACCTGAAGCCTCGCCAGCGCGCCCGGCGCCTGCCCAGCCTGGAGCGGCCGGTGGGTGGTGCCAAGCGCAAGGGAGCGCTGGCGTACGTGCGCCGAATCGGCATGCTCGTGTTGCTTCTGGGCGGCGTTTACCTGGCCTACCTGGCCCTGGCCAAGATCGGGATCGGCAACATCGCCAACGCCCTGATCGACTCGAGCCCAACGTTCGTGATCCTGGCGCTGGTCGCGATGTGCTCGGCCATGGTGATGCGCGGGTTCTCCTGGGACGCGATCCTCAAGGCGGCCCTACCCCGTTCGCGCATACGGCTGAGGGACGCCCTGCAGGGCACGATGATCGGGGTGCTGATGTCATCGACGCTGCCGGCGCGTCTCGGCGAGCCGTCGCGCGCCCTGGTGGTGGCCCGGCGCACCGGCCGGCCGGTGGAGAACTTCCCGGTGGTGCTGGGCACCGTCGTCTCCCAGACGATCCTCAACATCGTGGCGCTGATCGTGCTCGGGGTGATCATGTTCTCCTCGGTCAACTTCTTCAACGGCCACGAGGACGCGCTCGTGTTCGCCGCGGTGGCGCCGGGGGTGTTGCTGGTGTTCGTGCTGGCGGCTCCGCTGATCGTGCGCTACGGCGCCGCCAGTCGCTTCACCCGGCTGCGCAAGGCGATGACCCAGGTCTACGAGGCACTCCGGCGTGTGCGGGCCGGGCTGGTCGTATTCCGCAACCCACGGCTGGGGGTCATCGCCACGGTGACCCAACTGGCGGCCTGGGGGCTGCAGTGCCTGTCCTGCTACCTGCTCCTGGTGGCGCTCGGCTTGCAGAACAAGACGGGCTTTGCCGCCGCCGCGGGGGTGCTGTTCGCGGTGAACATCACGGCCGTCCTGCCCGCCACCCCGGCCAACCTGGGCGTGTTCCAGGCGGCATGCGCGGCGGTGCTTCACACCGGATGGCACGTCGGATTCGGGACCGGCGTGGCCTACGGCGTGATCCTCCAGGCGGTGGAGGTGAGCACGGCCATCCTGATGGGCGCGCCGGCCCTGCTCAAGGAGGGCATGTCCTGGCGGGAGGTGCGGATGCGGGCCATGCACGCGGCGCCGATCAAGCTGTCCCCGCGCCCGCCGCGCTCGGACAGGTCGGGCCGGCCGCGGCCGGGAGAGACGCTCGGCGCCGAACCGTGAACTGAGGGGACTGCCCCGGACAGAACCCCCCGCGGCCCTCCCCCTGGTGGCGCGCGACGTTAGCAGCGCATTCGAGCTGGGAAGAAGCTCCCCAGCGCGGAGCTTTCCGCGCAGGGGAAAGGAGCTTCCATGAGCAGCACGGTTCAGACCGGGACCATCAAGACCAAGATCCCGGCTCGTCTCGACCGACTCCCGTGGTCACGCTGGCACTGGCGGGTGATCATCGGACTGGGCACCGTCTGGATCCTCGACGGGCTCGAGGTCACCATCGTCGGCTCGATCTCCAGCGTGCTGGGGACCAAGGGATCTGGCATCGCCATCTCCACCGCCGACGTCTCGGGGCTGGCCGCATCCCTGTACGTGGCGGGAGCCTGTGCGGGGGCGCTGTTCTTCGGGCAGCTGACGGATCGCTTCGGGCGCAAGAAGCTGTTCATGATCACGCTGGGCGTGTACCTGCTGGCCACCGCGCTGACCGCAGCAGCGACCACGGCCACCTGGCTGTACGTCTTCCGGTTCCTGACCGGATTCGGGATCGGCGGTGAGTACAGCGCGATCAACTCGGCGATCGACGAGCTGATCCCCGCCAGGCACCGCGGCCGGGTGGACATCGGCATCAACGGCAGCTACTGGGCCGGAGCCGGCGGCGGCGCGCTGCTGGCCGTGTTCGCCCTGAACAACTTTGCGCCCAACGTCGGCTGGCGCCTGTGCTTCGGCCTGGGTGCCCTGCTGGGCGTCGCCATTCTGATCGTGCGCAAGAGCATCCCCGAGAGCCCTCGCTGGCTGTTCATCCACGGCCGCGAGCAGGAGGCCGAGGAGGTGGTGGCCGACATCGAACGCCAGGTGTCCGAGGACACCGGCCGGCCGCTCCCAGAGCCGGAGGGCCAGGAGATGACCGTCCGTCAGCGGCGGACGATCCCGCTGTCGCTGATCATCCGCTCGGTGTTCACGCTGTACCCCAAGCGGAGCTGCCTGGGGCTGGCGCTGTTCGTGGGCCAGGCCTTCCTCTACAACTCGATCCTGTTCGGGCTGGGTGCGCTGCTGTCGATGTACTTCAAGATCTCGGCCACCGACGTGCCGTACTACATCGCGATCTTCGCGATCGGCAACCTGTTCGGCCCGCTCGTCCTGGGCCGGCTGTTCGACACGGTGGGCCGCATCCCGATGATCGCCGGCACATACCTCCTCTCGGGAGTGCTGCTGATTTTCACGGCGGTGCTGTTCGATAGCCACAGTCTCAGCGCAGCGGGCCTGGTTGCCCTGCTGTCGGTGCTGTTCTTCTTCGCCTCGGCCGGGGTCAGCGGGGCCTACCTGACGGTCTCCGAGGTGTTCCCGATGGAGACCCGGGCCCTATGCATCGCCGTGTTCTATGCGATCGGCACCGGCATCGGTGGGATCACCGGGCCGCTCGTGTTCCAGAAGCTGGTCTCCTCAGGGAGCTACAGCCAGACTGAGATCGCCTTCATCATCGGCGCCGTGATGATGATCATCGGCGGCGTCGCCGAGCTGGTGTTCGGCGTCAAGGCCGAGGGCGAGAGCCTGGAGAACATCGCCAGGCCGCTGACCGCCGAGGACACGCCAAGCGAGAGCCGGCCCAGCGGCACGGCTGCGGCTGCCGCTGCGGCCTAGGCTCCTCCCGGCGCGCCCGGCTTGCGGGCTCGGGCGCGCCGGCCCAGCGTCAGCGCTGGGCCGACTACGCCTCGGCCATCGCGGGCTCGTCGGCGCTTGCCTGGGGCGAGGGCTCCTCGTCGCTCAGCAGAGCCATTCGAGTCGGATCCCGGTCGGTGCCCGCGATCAGGTGGTCCGCGGCCTGGCGCTCGGAGCCGGGCAGCCGCCCGTTCCGCATCCCGAAGTAAACGGCCTGCGGGTGGTGGGCGACGATCGCCAGCGTCGACTGCTCGGGCTCGACGGCGTAGCCGTCACTCAGGCTCAGGCCCATGGCGGGAGCGTCCAGCAGCCGGAAGACCTTCTCGTGCTCTGACTGCTCGGGGCAGGCCGGATACCCCCAGGAGTACCGCCGGCCCTGGGCCGGCTCGATGCCGAGGTCAGATCGCACACGCGCGTGCAGCCACTCGGCCAGCGCCTCGGCCGTCTGCACACCCAGGCCGTGCACGAACAGCTGCTCGGCGAATTCACCGTCGGCTTCCAGGCGAGCCATCAGCTCGGTGACCTTCTCGCCGGCGGTGACCGCCTGTAGGGCGACGACATCCGGTTCAGATCCCACCGGGCGGAAGAAGTCGGCCAGGCAGATCCGGTCGTTCCGGGGCTGGCGCGGGAACACGAGGCGCTCCAGCTCGCGCGGGTGGGCGGGATCGAAGTCCTGCGGATCCCACACGATCAGCTCGTTGCCCTCGCTGTTGCACGGGAAGTACCCGACCCGAGCCCCGGGGCGCAGGTAGGTCGCCTCGGACCACATGCGCTCCAGGCGGGGCTGAAAATCCTCGCGGACCAGGTTGGTCCACGCCTCGCCCTTGACCCCGCGCCCGCCCCAGTGGAGCTTGAACAGCACGTGCGTGTCGATGTGGCGGAACACCGCGTCCATGTCGATGTCCACATCCCGCGGACCCCAGAACGGCGGGTCGGGCACCGGGTTGTCGGTCGTCGCCGCGCTGCGAACGCTGGCGTCGTCGGTCGGCGGCCCCTGGTCCTCCTGGACCTCGGGCGCCTCGCGCAGGCGCTGGGCCGCGTCGCGGTTCTTGGCCACCAGCTCTTGGCGGGCCTCCGGGTCGATCAGCTGGTCCATCCGGGCCAGCCCCTCGAACGCGTCCTTGCAGTAGAAGACGCCGGGCTCGTACACGTCGTCTGACTCGGTTCCGTGCGGGTACAGGATGCGCAGCCCGAACTTACGGTTGATTGCGGCGCCGCCGATCAGCACCGGGAACTCGAGGCCGCGCTCGTGCAGCTCCTGGACCGCCGCGGGCATCTGCTTGGAGGTGGAGACGAGCAGCGCACTGAGGCCGATCGCCGTGGCCCGGTGCTCGACGGCCGCGTCGAGGATCGTCGAGATCGGCACCTGCTTGCCCAGGTCCACCACCGTGTAGCCGTTGTTGGTGAGGATCGTGTTGACCAGCGACTTGCCGATGTCGTGCACGTCGCCGAACACCGTGGCGACGATCACGGTGCCCTTGGTGTACCCCTCGAGCTTGTCCAGGTAGCGCTCGAGCTGTGCCACCGCGCGCTTCATCACCTCGGCTGACTGAAGCACGAAGGGGAGGATCAGCTCACCGGCGCCGAACTTGTCGCCCACCTCCTTCATGGCCGGCAGCAGCACGTTGTTGAGGGTCGGGACGGCCCCGATCTTCTCCACGCTGCGGTCGATCCAGTCCTCCACGCCATCCTTGCGCCGGCGCAGGATGTGGAAGTGCAGAGCCTCCTCGGGCTCCATCCCTTCGGTGGGGTCAGCGGCCGCGTCGGCGTCCGCCTCGGGCCCCTTGGCCTCGAAGTGGGCGATCAACCGCTCCAGCGCGTCCTCGCGGCGGTTGAACACGAGATCGTCGGCCAGCTCGCGCTCGGCGTCAGGGATCTCCCCGTAGGGAGTGATGTGGTTGGGGTTGACCATGGCCAGATCGAGCCCGGCCTCCACGCAGTGGTGCAGGAACACGCTGTTGATCACGCTGCGCGCCGGGAGGCCGACGCCGAACGACACGTTCGAAACGCCCAGCGAGGTCTTCACCCCCGGGATCTCGGTCTTGATCCGCCGGATCCCCTCGATCGTCTCGACCGCGCTGGGGCGCCACTCCTCGTCGCCCGTTGTGAGCGTAAATGTGAGGCAGTCGAAGATCAGCACCTCGGGGTCGAGGCCGTGCTCCTCGCAGCACAGCTGCGTGATCCGCCGGGCGACCTCCAGCTTGCGCTCGGCCGTCTTGGCCATCCCCACCTCGTCGATCGTCAGCGCGATCAGTGCGGCGCCGTGGGCCCTGACCAGCGGTACCACGCGGTCGAGCTTGTCCCGCCCGGCCTCCAGGTTGACCGAGTTGACGATCGCGCGGCCGGGGATCTGCTCCAGCGCGGTCTCGATCACGTCGGGCTCGGTCGAGTCGACCTGAATCGGCGCCGGCTGGGTGAGGCTGATCCGCTTGACCGTCTGGCGCATCTGCTCGGCCTCGTCCTGGCGTTCGGTCAGGGCGACGCACACATCGAGCACGTGCGCGCCTCCGTTGACCTGGTCCTCGGCCACCGCCGCCAGCCCGTCGTAATCGTCGGCCAGCAGCAGCTCCTTGGCCTTGCGCGAGCCCTGCGAGTTGACGCGCTCGCCGACCAGCGTGGGGCGGGGGTCCTGGACGAGCGGCGTCGCGGTCATCATCGAGCTCACATGAGGTGCCCGGCTGGCCGGCCGGGCGGCGGGCGGGCCTGACCGGTCCTTCACGCGCTCGACAATCGCCCGGATGTGGTCAGGCGTGGTGCCGCAGCAGCCGCCCACGATCGACACCCCGTAGCGCTCGACAAATTCCCCGAGCACGGCGGCCAGCGGCTCAGGCTCCTCGGGGAAGATCGTCTCGCCATTCGGCCCCTGATGCGGGATCCCGGCGTTCGGAATGCAGTGCACGGGCAGCGGCGAAAATTCCCCCAGGAAGCGGATCGCGTCACGCATGTCCTCCGGCCCGGTCGAGCAGTTCAGCCCGATCACGTCGATATCCAGAGCCTCGAGCGTGGCCAGCGCCGCGCTGATGTCGGTGCCCAGCAGCATCTTGCCGCCGTTGGGGAGCAGAGAGACGCTGCACTGGATGGGCAGCGCCCGGTCCTCCAGCTTGAACGCCTCGCGCGCGCCGAACACGGCGGCCTTGACCTCCAGGATGTCCTGAGCGGTCTCGATGATGATCAGGTCTGAGCCGCCGCGGACCAGGCCCTGAGCCTGCTCGGTGAACACCTCCACCAGCTCGCGGAATGTGATCTTCCCGAGCGTCGGGTCATCGCTGGCCGGCAGGAACCCGGTGGGCCCGATCGACCCCGCCACGAAGCGATGCTCGCCGGCCGCGCGCCGGGCGATCTCGGCCGCGCGGGTGTTGATCTCCAGCGCCTGATCGCCGAGGCCCCACTCGGCCAGCTTCAGCCGCGAGCCCTGGAACGTGTCGGTCTCCAGGACCTCCGCGCCCGCGTCGAGCATCGAGGTGTGCAGGTCCTCGATGACATCTGGGCGGTTGAGGACCAGCGCCTCGTGGCAGCGCCCGGGCAGCCGGTAGTCGTCCTCCAGGCTGAGATCGAACATCTCCAGTGTCGCGCCCATGCCGCCGTCGAAGACGACGATGCGTTCGCGCGTGGCGGCCAGGTAATCCCGCATTGCCTCGATGCTACCAACGTTCTGCCGAACCTTGACACGATCGTGGCAAGGTTAAGATGTGCGGATGGTGGACGCCATCATCGTCGGCGGAGGGCACAACGGCCTCGTCGCCGCCACCATGCTGGCCCGGGCGGGGTGGTCCGTGCGGGTGCTGGAGCGATCAGATCGGCCGGGCGGCGCAGCCGTCTCCGAGCGCATCTTCCCCGGCGTGGACGCCCGGCTGTCGCGCTACTCCTACCTGGTCAGCCTGTTCCCGAAGGCGCTGCGGGATTCGCTCGGCCTCGGCGTCGAGCTGCGCGTGCGCCACGGTCTGGACGACCGTTCGCCGGAGCTCGCCGCCTGGCAGGGGCGGATGGCGGCGCTGGCCGCGCGGGTGGCGCCCACGGTGCTCCAGCCACTCCTGTCCCGGGACGAATTCCGGCGGCTGGTGGATGACGAGGGGATCTGGGAGGACGTGTTCGAACGGCCGATCGGGGCGGCGCTGGAGCGAGATCTGCAATCCGATGCCGAGCGCGGCGTGGTCCTGACCGACGCCCTGATCGGGACCTTCAGCGCGGCCGGCGATCCCGAGCTGCGGCAGAACCGCTGCTTCCTGTACCACGTGATCGGCGACGGTCGCGGCAGCTGGGACGTCCCGGTGGGAGGCATGGGCCGGATCACCGATCAGCTGGCCGAGACGGCCCGGCGGGCCGGCGCCGAGATCCTGTGTGGACGCGAGGCCGAGCGGATCGACACCGACGGCCGGCAGGCCGAGGTGACCTGTGCCGGCGGCTCCACCCACCGGGCCCGGCACGTTCTGTGCGGGGCGGCGCCGGCGGTGCTGAGGCGTCTGCTCGGCACCGACGAGCCTTCCGGCGAGGCGCCCGAGGGCTCGCAGCTGAAGATCAACCTGCTCGTGCGCCGGCTGCCGCGGCTGCGCGACCCCGGCGTCTCGCCTGAGATCGCCTTCGCCGGGACGTTTCACGTCAACGAGGGATACGAGCAGTTGCAGGTGGCCTACGAGGAGGCCGCCGTCGGCTTCGTCCCCACGCTGCCACCGCTGGACGTTTACTGCCATTCGCTGACCGACCCGAGCATTCTCGGCGAGGACCTGCGGGCCGGCGGGGCGCACACGCTCACCGTGTTCGGGCTGCACATGCCGGCTCGCCTGTTCGGTGGCGAGCACGACGTGGCCAAGCGGGCGACCGTCGACGCCGCGCTCGCGTCACTGAACTCGGCCCTGGCCGAGCCGGTGGAGGACTGCTTGATGGCGGATGCTCACGGTGAGCGGTGCCTGGAGGCGCTGACGCCGGTCGAGATCGAGCGCGAGCTCGGGATGCCCGGCGGTCACATCTTCCACCGGGACCTCAGCTGGCCATTCGCCGAGTCCGACGCCGAGGTCGGCCGCTGGGGGGTGGAGACCGGGATCCCCAACGTGTGGCTGTGCGGCGCGGGCGCTCGGAGGGGCGGAGGGGTAAGCGGAATCCCGGGCCACAACGCAGCCCGCGCTGTTCTAGAACGCGGGTAGACGATCGGCCGCCCGGGGCATATGATCCGCGCGGCCCGGGGGCCCGCAGCGTCAATTTCGATGGGAGGAATAGTGCCCGACAGCTCAGGAAGATGGGCGCGCCGAAGCCAGCTCGTTCTCGGGACCACAGCAGCACTCGCGCTGGCCGCGCTGATCGGTCCGGTCGCCGCCGACTCGGCGACCACGCACACCAAGACCTACTCCACCCCGGGCGTGTCCACGTTCGCCGTCCCCAACAACGTCACCCACATCACGGTGACCGCAGTCGGGGCCCACGGTGGCGCCTGTGGTCTTGCCGTCGGCGGCGACGGAGCCTCCGGCAGCGCAACGTTCGCTGTTCACCCAGGGTCCACGCTCCAGGTGACGGTGGGGGGCGCCGGAGGGGATTGCACTAACACTGCTGCCGGTGCTGGCGGGGTCGGCGGCGGCGCCGCGGGTGGCCTGGGCACCGTCGAGAACGCAGGCGGCGGCGGCGGCGCCTCAGGCGTCGGTCACGCGGGCCTGGCGGCGGGGAGCTCACCTCTGATTGTGGCCGGTGGTGGGGGCGGAGGCAGCGACTGTGACGGAAATGGAGGCAGCGCCGGGGTTGCCGGTGGGACTCCGACCTGTGGTGAGGCCAATGGTGGCGGGGGTGGCGGAGGTTCCACGACCGCTGGCGGCGCTGCCGGCGCTGCCGGCGCTGGCAACGCGACCGCGGGCGCCGGCGGAACGGCCGGACAGGGTGGTGCCGGCGGAAACGGCGACACGACGGCGCCAAGCAGCGGCGGCGGTGGTGGTGGTGGCGGCTACTTCGGCGGCGGCGGTGGTGGTGGTGGCGCTGGCGCTCCGGGCGGAGGCGGTGGCGGCGGCTCGAGCTTCGTGTCACCGAAGGGGGCAAACGTGACAGCCCCCTCAGCCACGGCCTCCACGGCGAGCGTCACCATCACCTATAAGGCGGCTGCGCGGCCTACGGCGACGACGCACAAGGCCACGGGCGTCAAGTCGAAGTCGGCCACAGTGCACGGCTCGGTCAATGGGCATGGTCTCGCGACCACGTATTGGTTCCAGTGGGGCACCTCCAAGCAGTACGGGCACACGACGAGCTCGCACAAGTTGAAGGCGTCGACCAGCGCCAAGAGCGCCATGGCGCTGCTCGAAGGTCTGAAGGCAGGCACTCGCTACCACTTCCGCGTGGTGGCGAAGAACGCCTCCGGCACGAGTCACGGCAAGGACATGACGTTCACAACCAAGGCGGCAAGCGCGACAGGGCCGGTGTTCACCGGCTGAGCGGATCCACGTGTGGAGCGGGTGGTGGGCTGGCGGGCCCACCACCCGCTGATCACCGCGCGACCAGACGCGACAGGACCACCTGGGAGCGCGTGCGCTCCACCAGCCCGTCGCGCTGCAGCTCCATGATCAGCCGCTCGAGGTCGGCGTTGTCGTGCGTGCGCACGCGGGCGATCGCGTCTGCCTCGCCGGTGACGCTCCACGCCTCCACCACCTCGGGGTGCGGCCGCAGCGTCTCGGTGACCGCGTCGAGCGTCGTACCGGCCGCGAAGAACAGCTCCACCAGGGCTTCGGTGGCGTCGCCCATCGCCGAGTGGTCGATCACCGCGGTGAAGCCGCGCAGCGCCCCGCGCCGGCGGAGCCGGTCCACCCGGCGCTTGACCGCCGGTGCCGACAGCGACACGCGGCGGGCGATGTCGTCATAGGTGCGGCGGCCGTCTTCGACCAGCAGCGCAAGAATCTGTCGATCAGTCTCATCCATACGGTGATTTATTGCACAGATTGCATCCGGATACGCATCGACAGCCGCCGCCGGCAGTTCTAGGCTGTACGAATGTCTCCCGTTCAAGTCCTGTTCGACGAGGCGCACAGCGAGGCGTGGACGATCCGGCCCGAGCTGGCCCGGACGATGCAGCCCGCCCACCCCGGTGACGCCTCCTACGCCCGCGCGGCCGAGCTGCTCGGCTCGCGTGATTTCTCCGTAGCCGCCAACACCGACGGCCCCCTGACCGCGGACGCGCTGGCGGGCGTCGATGTGCTGGTCATCGCCCATCCCTCCGACCCCAAATGGGAGCGCACGACGGGCAGCGGTGAACCGTTGCTGAGCGCCCAGGAGCTCGATGCGATCGATTCCTACGTGCGCGCGGGAGGCGGGCTGATCGTGCTGGGGGAGACCGAGCAGGACAAGTACGGCAACAACCTCAACGAGCTGCTGGCCCGGTTCGAGCTCCGGCTGGCCAACGACACCGTGCAGGACTACGAGCACCACGCGGGCGCGCCCAGCTGGATCCTGGGTGAACTTGGACAGGGTGGGCGTGGCAACGACGGCGATCTCCTGGCCCGCGTCGGGCAGGTGTGCTTCTACCGCTCCACCACGATCGTGTCCGAGAACGGCGCCCGGATCCTGGCTCGCACGCACTCCACGGCGTCGGTGCCCGGCGCGCCTCTGCTGGTCGCCGCCGAGCATGGTGACGGGCGGATCGTCCTGCTGGCCGACTCCGACCTGTTCGGCGATGACTGCATCGACGAACTCGACCACGGCGCTCTGTGGCTGAACCTCGCCTACTGGGTGACCGGCGGGCGGAGCGGCGGCGAGGCGGCGATCGCCGGCGAGCTGCCGGCCGGCTGGGAAGAGCTGCGGGATGAGACCAACGCCCTCGCGCTGCTCCAGGAGCCGAAGGGCGAGCTGAAGTCCGACGCCGACCGGGATGTCGCCTCGGCGCATGTGGACGCGATCCTCGCCGCGCTCGAGCGTCTGGCCCCGCACTTCCCCCACCAGGAGCGCTACCTGGAGGTGGCAGCGGCCGACCTGCGCGCGTGGCGCGAAACCGGCTACGGGAAGCCGGACTTCATCCGGGCTCTGGATGCCTTCCGGCCTGATCAGAACCGCGTGAATGGCCTGCGCAGCCTGGCCTTCTTCCCCATGTACAAGCAGAACGGCTCATTGGAAACATGCTTCGAGGCCTTGATCTTCGATGTGCCGTGGCCCGACTGGATCGCCGAGCTCGAGCGCGCGCGCTACGACAACCCCAAGTACGTCCCCGTGGCCCTGGTGGCGGCCACCCGCGGCTACGACAGCGAGTGCGCCGTCCTGTTCCCCGAGATGGTCTCCACAGCCGAGCGGCCGGTCAACAACTTCGGGGCGATCTTCTGCGACCGTGAGTCGGCCCGGCTGCGCCGGATCGGCGGGGCGGCCGCTGACCTGCTGCGGATCAACCTGCCACCGGATGCCGCCCGGCTGCTGCACGACCCTGAGATCAGCCAGCAGGCCTACACCCTGTGGGACCTGATCCACGATCGCAACCACAGCCACGGCGACCTGCCGTTCGACCCGTTCATGATCCGCCAGCGGGCGCCGTACTGGATGTACTCACTGGAGGAGCTGCGCTGCGACCTGACCACCTACGTGCAGGCCATGGAGCTGGAGCAGACGGTCGGTTTCGCCCGCCACGTCCAGTACGTGATCCTGCTCGACCGCCTGCTCCGCTTCCCGATCACCGGGGCGCGGGTGCGCAACTACGACGGGCTGGGCGGGCAGCTGCTGTTCGCTTACCTGCACAGCGGCGGGTACCTGCACTGGACCGACAACCAGCTGACGATCGAGTGGGACCACGTCGGCCAGGGCGTGGCCGGTCTGCAGCATGAGATCGCCGAGCTCTACCGGGCCGGCATCGACCGCACGAAGCTCCAGCACTGGACGGCCGCGCACGATCTGATCTCGCGCTGGGTCGCGCCGGCCGCCGGCTCCAAATGGGCCGCCCCCGTGCGCGACCTGGACGAGGTGGAGGATCCGCGCCCGTACTGCGATCTGGTGTTGCCCGACGAGTTCCCGCTGTCGATCTTCTACAGCTCGCTGAAGGCCAAGCTGATGCCGGAGCCTCCGGCTAAGCTCGCTGCGTGAGCCCGACCTCCCGCCGCGGTTTCGCCTCGGACAACGCCTCCGGAATCCACCCGGAGGTCCTGGACGCGATCGCCGCCGCCAATCAGGGACATTCGTTCGGCTACGGACATGACCCCTACACCCAGGAGGTGGAGGCCCGCCTGGCCGAAACGTTCGGCGCTGCGGGGGGCGTGTTCCTCGTGTTCAACGGCAGCGGCGCCAACGTGGTCGGCCTGCGCGCCCTGTGTCGCCCCTGGGAGGGGGTGATCTGCGCCGCCACCGCGCACCTCAACGTGGACGAGGGCGGTGCGCCCGAGGCCGTCGGCGGACTGAAGCTGCTCAGCTCGCCGACTCCAGATGGCCGGCTGACCCCGGAGCTGGTGGAGCCGCTGATCACGCGGATCGGCGACGAGCACGCGGTGCAGCCGCGCGTGCTTTCGCTCACCCAGTCGACCGAGCTGGGCACGCTCTATTCGCTGGCCGAGGTGCGCGAGCTGGCCGAGCTCGCCCACGGCCACGGGATGTTGCTGCACATGGACGGTGCGCGCCTGGCCAACGCGGCGGCGGCGCTGGGCGTCGGCCTGGCCGAGTGCAGCAGCGGGTGCGGGGTCGATCTCCTGTCGTTCGGCGGTACCAAGAACGGCCTGCTGGGCGGCGAGGCGATCGTGGCGATGAACGCGGAGCTGGCCGAGCCGCTCCTGTTCCTGCGCAAGCAGTCACTCCAGCTCGCCTCCAAGATGCGTTTCCTGGCCGCTCAGTTCGACGCGCTGCTGACCGACTCGCTGTGGCTGCGCAATGCCCGGCATGCCAACGCCATGGCCGCCCGCCTGGCCGATGCCGTCACGCCGCTCCCGGGCGTCGAGCTCACCCGGCCCGTGCAGGCCAATGCCGTGTTCGCGATTCTCCCCGCCGCCGCCACCCGGGCGCTCCAGGAGCAGTTCGACTTCTACACGTGGGACGAGACGACGGGAGAGGTCCGGTGGATGTGCTCCTGGGACACCACCGAGGAGGACGTGGAGGCGTTCGCCTCCGCTTTGCAGGACAGCTTGCTGGTCAACCGGTAGGTGGTTGATTGCACACGGCGCCCGACATACTGACGGCGTGACCGGCCCCGAACCGCCCTTCGACTCCCTGTACCGCCACGGCTACGTGCGCGTGGCCGCGGGGGTGCCTCGGGTGCGGGTCGGGGACCCCGCCCACAACGCCGAGCGGACGATTGCACTGGCCGGCCGGGCCGCCGACGCGGGGGCGGCGCTGGTCGTCTTTCCGGAGCTCGGGCTGACCGCCTACACCAGCGAGGATCTGTTCCGCCAGGATGCCCTGATCGAGGCGGCCGAGGTGGCGGTGGCGCGGATTGCCGAGGCCAGCTCGGGGATGCAGCCGGTGATCGTCGTCGGGACGGCGCTGCGCGCCGACCACGGGCTGTACAACTGCGCCGTGCTCATCCACCGGGGGCGGGTGCTCGGCGCGGTCCCCAAGAGCTTCATCCCGGAGTACCGCGAGTTCTACGAGAAGCGCCACTTCCGGGCCGAGCGCGACCGGGTGAGCGACCGCGTCAACCTGGCCGGCGGCGACGTGCCCTTCGGCGCGGATCTCGTCTTCCATTGCCGGGACGTGCCCGGGCTGGCCGTGTTCGTCGAGATCTGCGAGGACGTGTGGACGGCGATTCCGCCCAGCACGTACGGGGCCATGGCCGGCGCCACGATCCTGGCCAACCTGTCGGCCAGCAACATCACGATCGGCAAGGCCGATTACCGTCGCACCCTGGCCGGCTCGCACTCCGCCCGCACGCTGTCCGCCTACCTGTACACGGCAGCTGGTCTCGGAGAGTCGACCACCGACCTGGCCTGGGACGGCCAGGCGCTGATCTACGAGAACGGTGACCCGCTCGCCGAGTCCGAGCGTTTCTCGGACGACGACCAGCTCGTCACGGCCGATGTCGATCTGGGCCGTCTGCTCGCCGATCGCGCCGACACGAGCTCGTGGGGCGACCTGATCCACGACCATCGGGAGCGCGTTGTGGCGATGCGCCGGGTGGAGTTCGAGCTGGGGCTGCCCGCCGGCAGGCTGCGCCTGCAGCGGGAGGTGCCGCGCTTCCCCTACGTGCCGGCCAGTCCGGCCACCCGCAACGACCGGTGCGAGGAGACCTACCGCATCCAGGTCAACGGGCTGGAGACCCGTCTGCTCTCGACAGGGATACAGAAGCTGGTGATCGGCGTATCCGGCGGCCTTGACTCCACCCACGCGCTGATCGTGGCCGCTCGAGCCATGGACCGCCTCGGGCTCCCGCGCTCCAACGTGCTCGGCTTCACGATGCCCGGCTTTGCCACCAGCCGTCACACGCTGGCCAACTCCCGCGAGCTGATGCAGGCACTGGGCGTGACCGCCGCCGAGATCGACATCCGGCCATCGGCACGCCAGATGCTCAGCGACCTCGGCCACCCGGCGGCCCGCGACGAGCCGGTGTACGACATCACCTATGAGAACGTCCAGGCGGGCGAGCGCACCTCGCATCTGTTTCGCCTGGCCAACTACCACCAGGGGTTGGTGGTGGGCACCGGTGACCTGAGCGAGCTGGCATTGGGCTGGAGTACCTACGGGGTCGGGGACCAGATGTCCCACTACAACGTCAACGCGTCGGTGCCCAAGACGCTGATCCAGTTCATCGTCCGCTGGGCGATCGACACCGATCAGTTCGGCGAGGAGGCCGGCCGGGTGCTGGACAAGGTGCTGGGCACCGAGATATCTCCCGAGCTCGTCCCGGGCGACGACCCAGACTCCGAGGCGCCGGGCCAGAGCAGCGAGAAGACCGTGGGCCCCTATGAGCTCCAGGACTTCTTCCTGTACTGGATCCTCCGGTTCGGCTACCGCCCGAGCAAGGTGGCCTGGCTGGCCCACCACGCCTGGAGCGACCGGGACGCCGGCCGCTGGCCTGACCTGATCCCACCTGAGCGCCGTAATCAGTACTCGATGGCCGAGATCAAGCACTGGCTGGGCGTGTTCCTGGAGCGCTTCTTCCACACCAGCCAGTTCAAGCGCTCGGCGGTGCCCAATGCCCCCAAGGTGGGTTCCGGCGGATCCCTGTCGCCTCGCGGGGACTGGCGCGCACCCAGTGACGGCAACGCGAACGCCTGGCTGGCCGAGCTGGAGGCGGTGCCGGATGAGCTCTGAGACCGAGCGCCTCGACGCCGCGGCCGAGAAGATGCGCGCGGCGGGCCAGACCGATGAGGCGATCCGCGCCTTCGCCTCGGCGGTCGAGCAGGTGCGCAGCGGCGCGCAGACCCTGATCCCCACGGCTGATCTCGAACCGGCTCCCGACGTGCCGGCCCTGGAGGAGTTGCCCGACGCCGATCCCGCGCAGGCCCTCGAGCCGGTTGCGCTGATCAAGCTCAACGGCGGACTGGCCACCTCGATGGGACTGCATGAGCCCAAGTCGCTGATTCAGGCGCGCGAGGGACGCTCGTTTCTGGAGATCATCATCGGCCAGACGCTGGCCCTGCGCCGCCGGCATGGCCTCCGCCTGCCGCTGGTGCTGATGAACAGCCAGGCCACTCGCGACGCCACCGCCCAGGCCCTGGCCGAGCACCCGGAGATCGCGGCCGAAGGGGTGCCGGCTGACTTCCTGCAGAGCATGGTGCCGAAGCTCGACCCCGACACCCTCGAGCCGGTCAGCTGGCCCTCGGACCCCTCCCTCGAGTGGAACCCGCCGGGTCACGGGGACGTGTACGCCTCCCTGCGCGGCTCGGGCATGCTGGGCACGCTCCTGGAGCAGGGCTTCCGCTACGCGATGATCTCCAACGCCGACAACCTCGGTTCGATGGTGGACGCCCGCATCGCCGCCCACCTGGCCCGCGAGCGGATCCCGTTCCTGATGGAGGTGGTTCAGGGCACCGAGGCCGACCGCAAGGGCGGCCACATCGCCCGCCGCCGTCAAGACGGTCAGCTGATCCTGCGGGAGACCGCGCAGACGCCCGAGGACGATCAGGAGTCCTTCCGTGACTTCCGCCGCTGGCGCTACTACAACACCAACTCGCTGTGGGTGGACCTGCAGGCGCTGGAGGACACGCTGTCCGGCGGCGACGGTCTGGAGCTCCCGGTGATCATCAACCGCAAGACGGTGGATCCGCGTAACTCCAGCTCGCCGCCCGTGCTCCAGCTGGAGAGCGCCATGGGGGCGGCGATCGCCGGCTTTGCCCAGGCCAGCCTGCTGCTCGTTCCCCGCACCCGCTTTGCCCCGGTCAAGACGACCGATGACCTGCTGGTGCTCCGCTCCGACGTTTACACGCTGGACGACGACTACCGCGTGCTGCCGCGACCGGAGCGGGCGCAACAGCTGCCGTACGTGGAGCTGGACAGTCGGTACTTCAAGCTGCTGGACGAGTTTGAGCGACGGCTGCCCGAGGGGCCGCCGTCGCTGCGCGAGGCCGATCGGCTGATCGTGCACGGAGACGTCACGTTCGGGCGCGGCGTGGTCGTGCGGGGGAGCGTCGAGCTCAACGTCGAGCAGCCGGAGCGGCTGGCCGACGGGACCGTTCTCAGCGGCTGACGGCGATGGGCGACCAGGAGGTGGAGCGCAAGTGGCTGGTCGGCGAGGCGCCGGCCGACGTGCTGGCCGCCCGGGCCGAGCCGATCCAGCAGGGCTATCTGGCGGCCGAGGAGGGTGGTGCCGAGGTGCGCCTGCGCCGCCGATCAGGACGCTGTTTCATCACCGCCAAATCGGGACGGGGGTTGGTTCGCCGCGAGTTGGAGGTCGAGATCAGCCCAGAGCAGTTCGACGCCCTGTGGCCGGGGACCGACGGCCGGCGCCTGGAAAAGACACGCCGCGTGGTGGAGCTGTCCGGCCACCCGGGAAACCCCAGCGTCGAGCTCGACGAATACGCGGGAGCGCTGGCCGGACTGTGGGTGGCAGAGGTCGAATTCCCGGACGAGAAGAGCGCCAACGCGTTCCGTGCGCCGGCCTGGTTCGCGGACGAGGTCACCGAGCGGGAGGAGTACCGCAACCGCAGCCTGGCCATCCGGGGAAGGCCTTCGGCAGACGGATGACGAACGGTCCGGAGCGTTTGATCGCGCGGAACCGCATAATTTGCGGGAAACTACCGAGTCGGGTAGGCAAAATGCGGACGCTGAGGGACTCTTGAGTGAAGCCGTGAACGATCGGGGCCGGAAGATCAGCATCGTGTTGGCCGACGACCACCGCGTGGTCAGAGCAGGCCTGCGCATGCTGCTCGACAGCGAGCCCGACTTCGAGGTGGTCGCCGAGGCGGGCGACGTGACCGAGAGCATGCGCAAGGTCAGCGCGTTTCATCCGGACGTGCTGATCCTCGACCTGAACATGCCGGGCGAGTCGAGCCTCCAGGCTATCCCCCGGATCAGGTCGGGTGAGCCCCAGACACAGATCGTCGTGCTGACCATGCAGAGCGATCCCGCCTTTGCCCGCGATGCCCTGCGGGCCGGGGCGCTCGGGTATGTGCTCAAGGAGGCCGCCGACGGCGAGCTGGTCCAAGCGGTCCGGCAGGCGGCCGACGGCGTGACCTACCTCAACCCGATGCTGGGCGCACGCCTGGCGGCCGAACCCGCGGAGCGGACAGCGGCCCCTGACATGCTGAGCGCCCGCGAGGTGGAGGTCCTGCGTCTGATCGCGCTGGGCCACACCAACGGCGAGATCGCCAGCCGCCTGTTCCTCAGCGTGCGGACGATCGAGTCCCACCGCGCCCACATCCAGCGCAAGACCGGTCGCATGACCCGCGCCGACCTGGTCTCCTACGCGCAGGAGAACGAACTGCTCTGACCCGGCGCCCCCAGTTAGGCTTCGGGCCTGGGCGGCGAGACATCATGAGCATCTGCCAAAGCTGTGGGCAGGAGAGCCCGGACGGGTTCCGCTTCTGTCCGTCTTGCGGCGCTCAGCTGACGGAGGCGCACCCACCGCGACAGGCTCGCAAGATAGTGACGGCACTGTTCTGCGACGTCACCGGGTCGACGGCACTGGGCGAGCAGCTCGACCCGGAGGTTCTGCGCGGCGTGATGAACCGCTACTTCGCCGAGATCCGCGCGGTGATCGAGCGCCACGGTGGCACGATCGAGAAGTTCATCGGCGACGCCGTGATGGCGGTGTTCGGGATCCCGCACGTTGAGGAGGACGACGCGCTGCGCGCCGTACGCGCGGCGGTGGAGATCCGGGATCGGCTGCCGTCGCTGGCGGCCGAGGTTGGGGTGGCTCTGCGTTTCCGCACCGGTGTGAACACGGGACCGGTGCTGGCCGGCGAGGGCGAGAACATCGCCATCGGGGATGCGGTCAACGTGGCCGCCAGGTTTGAGCAGGCGGCTGCCCCGGGGGAGATCGTGATCGGAGCCGAGACGCTGCAGCTGGTCAGGGATGCCGTGGAGGTCGAGCCGCTGGCGCCGCTCGACCTGAAGGGCAAGTCCGAGCCGGTCCCGGCGTTCCGCCTGCTCAGCCTGGATCCGATGGCCGCAGGGGTGGCGCGCCATCTCGACGCACCCCTGGTCGCCCGCGAACGGGAGCTGGCTTTGCTGACCGAGGCATGGGACCGCACGGTGCACGAGCGGGGCTGCCACCTGTTCACGCTGATGGGCACGGCTGGGGTCGGCAAGTCACGGTTGGTGGCCGAGCTGCTGGCTCGGGTGGGCTCGTCTGCCACGGTTCTCCGAGGACGCTGCCTGCACTACGGCGAGGCGATCACCTTCTGGCCACTGGTGGAAGCGCTGACGGGCCAGGGGGAGCCGGCCGATGCGGTCCTGCGCCGGCTGGAGACAGGTTCTGCGGGCGCGGCGGAGGAGCTCTTCTGGGAGATCCGCCGGCTGCTCGAGTCGCTTGCCGCCGAGACGCCTCTGCTGCTCCACATCGACGACCTGCAATGGGGCGAGACGATGCTGCTCGATCTGCTGGACCACGTCGTCGATCTGTCGCGAGGGGCGCCGATCCTCGTCCTGTGCACGGCCCGGCCCGAGCTCCTGGAGACACGGCCCACCTGGGCAGGCGGGAAGCTGAACGCCACCACCGTATTGCTGGAGCCGCTGAGTGCTGTAGACAGCGAGAGACTGCTGGATCAGCTTGGCGACGGGCTGGACGCGCAGGCCCGTGAGCGGGTGATCGCGTCCAGCGAGGGCAACCCCCTGTTCCTGGAGGAGATGGTGGCCCTGGCCCGTGAGCGGGGCGTGGTCACCGTTCCGGCGAGCATTCAGGCGCTGCTCGCCGCTCGCCTGGAGAGGCTAGAGAGCAACGAACGCGAACTGCTCGAGCGCGGCGCCGTTGAGGGTGAGGTCTTCCACCGCCTGGCGCTGCGCGCGCTGGCCGAAGAGCGGCTACCCGCCGAGATCGAATTGCGCCTGGGTCGGCTGGTGCGCAAGGAACTGATCCGCCCGCATCCGGCGACGTTGCCAGGCGACGACGCGTTCCGGTTCCGTCACCTGCTGATCCGGGATGCCGCCTACGACGGGCTTCCCAAAGCGACGCGGGCAGAGCTGCACCAGCGCTTCGCGCAGTGGCTGGTCTCACAGGTGCCCGGGCTGGTGGAGCTCGACGAGATCGCCGGGTGGCACTTCGAGCAGGCGATTCACTACCGGTCAGAGCTGGGGCACCCCGATGATCCCGAGCTTGCCCGGCATGCGGCCGAACATCTCTATGCGGCGGGAGTCAGGGCCTACCGGCGCAGTGATGTCGGGGCGGCTCGCTCCCTGCTGAGCCGGGCTCACGCCCTGGCACCCGCCGGCGATCTGCTCCGGGCGCGAGCAGCAGCCGAACTGGCAGCGATGCTCGTCGACGGTGTCGGCATGGTCGTAGATCAGGAACTGCTCGATGACGCGACGTCGCATCCTGAGACTGCCCTGTCGGGGGCCCTGAGCCGAATCGCCGTGAGCGTTCAGCTGGAGCCGAAGGAAGCTGCCCGGCGGATCGACGAGCAGCTGCCGCCGCTCCTCCAGCAATTGACTCGAGCAGGCGACGTGCGCGGCACGGCTCGCTACCACCTGTTGATGTTCGACCGCCACTGGCTGGCCTCCCAGGCACGAGCCGCGTCAGAGCATGGCCGGATGGCAGCCGACTTTGCGCTTCAGGCTGATGATCACGGCCTGTGGAGCGCGGCAACCATCCGCTACGGGATCGCTCTGGCCTTCGACGCCGACACCGACGGACGACGATTCGGCGACGAACTGGAGCGGATCGAACGCCGGCAGCCCGGTCCACTCGTCATGGCCTGGATCGGGGCCCTGCGATCGGACGTGGATATGTGGAAGGGCGATGTGGAATCGGCCCGGCGGCGCGCCCGCTCCGCCGGAGGTGACTTCCGAGAGCTGGGGATGGCTGAGCTCGAAGGTGCCAGCCTTCAGATTGCGGCTCATATCGAGCAGGAGGCGGGTGATTTGGAGGCAGCACTGGCGATCATCGAGGACTGCGATGCAGAGCTCGGAGAGCAGGCTGCCTTCCGTTCGTCCACGCAGGCGATGATCGCTCGGCTCCAGGCCCAGCTTGGCCGGCTCGACCTGGCTGGGGAGGCACTCGAGCGAGCCGAGGCGTTGAGCGCCGCCGAGGACCTGATGAATTTCGTGATGACGCACGCCGTACGAGCCCGGCTGGCTGTACGCGACGGCGACGCGGAGGCGGCGGAGCGCTGGGCGCGCAGCGCTGTGGACATCGCCTTCCGCACCGACTTCTTCCGCAGCCGGGCTGAGTCGCTGGTGGACCTGGCGGACGTGCTGGTGGCACTCGGCCGGCCCGCCGACGCCGCGGTCGAGCTTCGCCGGGCCCGTGAGGTCTACGAGCGCAAGGGCCACCGGCTCGGTGTGGCCACCGTCAACGCGCGGATCGAGGAGCTGTCCGCCCAGAGCTCAGGGTCGGGCTAGCGGCGGCGCGGGCGCCCGCGGCCCGGGGCGCCGGCCAGCTCGTCCCGGCGCTCGCGCAGGTGGGCTGACTTCGGCACCACCACGTCGCGGGTGCCGGCCGAGGCCGCCTCGGCGACTGGCTTCCCTCTGCGCGTGACCCAGGTGACGGCGGCCACGTGGTAGCGGAGCAGCGCGTCCCAGGTGGTGGGGTCCAGCTCGCCGGTGGCGGGCAGGCCGTGGGCGGTCTGGAACTTCTCCACCGCGGTTGTGGTGGCGCTGCCGAAGTTGCCGTCGATCGTGACCCTGTAGCCGGCGGTGATCAGATGCTCCTGGGCCCACACCACCCAGTCGCCTTCCGAGCCCTGGCTCACCGTGACCACCTGGCGCCGGGCCACGAAGCCCGGGATCGGACCGGTGGCCTGTGAGATCGCGTTCCACTGGGGGCCTCCGGCGGACTGCCAGTCCCACCAGCTCACGTTGGGCGCGTGGTAGTACCGGGAGATCGAGCGGAACCGGCGGACCTCCTTCAGCTGGGGGTTGTTGTAGAGCTGGCCCAGGGGCGCGATCGGGCGCTGGTACAGCTCGTTCCACTCGTACGTGTGCGTGTACACGTTGACCACCGTGGTCCCGATGTCCTTCCAGTACATCTGCGGGACGTTCACCTGGGCGGCGTGGGGCCCGAGGAACACGGAGTAGGGGAACGAGGGGTGGAAGTCGACCCAGGGGAACCCGGCCAGCGCCACCGGGAACCGGTATCCGATCTTCTTGCGCAGCGTGCGGATGTAGGTCTGGGCCTGGACGTACTTGCCCTGGTACTCCACCTCGGCGTCGATCACCAGGCAGTTGGCGCCGTCCCTGACCGCCTGGGCGCCGACGTCGGCCTCGAACACCGGGTGATTGCCGTACACGTACTGCCAGGCGCAGACCCGCAGCCCCGCGTGGTGCAGGGCGGCCACGGTGGTCCGGTTGAACTGCGACCACATGCTGGTCCCGTCGCCGCTCTTGACGTAAAGCGTGCTGACGCCGTGGGCCTTGGCCTGGCTGACGATCGAGCTGAGGTGGCCGCCGTCGGAGCTCGACAGCATCCAGATCCACATGCCCCGGCCCTGGAACGGGCGGAGCGCCTTGCCGGCGGGCACGGTGAACGGCGGGGCAACGGTAGCCGTGGTCGTGGCCCTGGCCTGCCTGGCCAGGGCCCGGGGGACCGCGAAGCTCACCGCGCCCGCTGCCGGCGCACAGGCGACCAGGCAGCACAGAAGGCGGATGTGGCGAGCCGCGAGGCGGCGCCCGACGCGCGCCAGGATGTCCCTCACAGGCAGGACCAACATCACCTAGAACCGGTTGACCGCCGGCAAGTTGCGCTCGCCCCCGGCGAATCGCCCGGCGGACGCTAAGGTCGGATCTCGATGAGCGCGCGAGCCTGGGCGCTGTTTGCCGCCGTTTCCACACTCTGGGGAATCCCGTACCTGTTCATCAAGATTGCGGTGGACGGGGGGATGCCGCCGGTCGTGCTGGCCTGGGGCCGGATCGTCCTGGGCGCGGCGGTGCTGCTGGTGTTGGCACATCGTGCGAATGTGATCGGCCAGATGCGGGGCCACCTGAAGGCACTGGTCGCCTACGCCGTGTTCGAGGTCTGCATCCCCTTCCCGCTGATCGCCTCGGGTGAGCAGCACGTTTCATCGTCGCTGGCGGCGATCATCATCGCCTCAGTCCCCCTCAACGTGGCGCTCCTCGCCATGCGCTTCGACCACGAGGAGCGGACCACCGGGGTACGCCTGATCGGCCTGGTAGTGGGACTGGTGGGCGTGGCCCTGCTGGTCGGTCTCAACGCTGCGGGCTCCGGGTCGGAGCTGCTCGGCGCCGCCGGGATCCTGGTGGCGGCCTTCGGCTACGCCTGCGGCCCGATGATCCTCAAACGCGGCCTGCCGGATCTGGACCCACGCATCGCCATGGGCGGCAGCCTGAGCATCGCCGCCCTCGTGCTCACCCCGCTGGCGATCATCGACCTGCCCTCCCACGCTCCGAGCGGCGGAGCATGGGCGTCCCTGGTCGTGCTCGGCCTGATCTGCACGGCGCTGGCGTTCTTCCTGATGACACTGCTGATCCGGGAGATCGGCCCCGCCCGCTCGGTGGTGATCACCTACGTCAACCCGCTCGTGGCCGTGACCCTCGGCGTCCTGCTCCTGGGCGAACGGCCCGGCGCCACCGCCATCGGCGGCCTAGTCCTGATCCTGGCCGGCTCCTACCTCGCGACCCGCCCCGGCGCCAGCAATGCAAGCGTCGTGCCACCCAGCACCTCCGAAACGCACGCGGTCACCCTCACGCCGGCGGCCGAGGAGCCCCTGCCGCGCTAACCGCTAAAGGCACCAGGCCCGAGGAGCGCTGTGAAGTCAGCATTCTCGGAGGCGGTTACCCCAACCGAGCTACTTGATGAAAAGAATCTCCGAGTACTTCGGCAGCGGCCAAAGGTCATCGGCCACGACCTTCTCGAGCCGGTCGGCCGCCGCTCGCACCTCGCTCATCGCCGGCAGCACCACGTCATGCATGTACCGGGCGTGCTCCAGGAGGTCGTCGTGCGGCTGGTTTTCCTCCAGGTTGGCGTCCTCCAGGGCACGGATGGCGTCGACGAACGTGGTGACCAGCTGCTCGGTGTCGGCGGCCAGATCGGGCAGCTGGGCGGCGATCAACTCGGCCAGGTAGCGCGCTGCGGCCGGGACCAGCATCGTCCGGGCCAGTGTCGCGGCCGTCTCCGCCTCGATGTTGAGCTTGGTCACGTACTGCTCGGCGAACACCTCGTGGCGTGACTCGAGCTCCCGCTGAGACAGGACGCCGTAGTTGGAGAACAGGCTCACTGTCTCGTCGTCGGTCAGGTAGTGCAGCGCATCCGGGGTGGCCTGCAGGTTCAGCAGCCCGCGCTGCTCGGCCTCTGTATGCCAGTCCTCGGAGTAGTTGTCCCCGCCGAAAACGATCCGCTTGTGCTCGGCGTAGGAGCGCTGGAGGATCGGCGGGAGGGCGGCCTCCAGCTCGGCTCCGCCCTGCAGCGCGTCCTCCAGCTCCTCGGCCAGATCGTCGATCGCGTCGGCCACGATCGTGTTCAGCACCGTGTTGGGCAGCGACAGGGACATCGACGATCCCAGGGCCCGGAACTCGAACTTGTTGCCCGTGAAGGCAAACGGCGAGGTCCGGTTGCGGTCGCCGCCGTGCATCGGCAGCGGCGGCAGCACCGGCGTGCCCAGGCCGAGGAACGACTCGGGCGTGGACTCACCGGCCTCGCCCCGCTCGATTGCCCCGAACACCTCCTCGAGCTGAGTGCCCAGGAAGATCGAGATGATCGCCGGCGGCGCCTCGTTGGCGCCGAGCCGGTGATCCTGTCCGGGCGAGGCGATGGAGGCGCGCAGCAGACCCTGGAACCGGTTGACCGCCTGGATCACGGCGGCGCAGAAGAACAGGAACTGCAAGTTCTCGTGCGGGGTGTCGCCCGGCTCCAGCAGGTTCTCGCCCTGATCGGTGCCCATCGACCAGTTGTTGTGCTTGCCCGAGCCGTTGACGCCGGCGAACGGCTTCTCGTGCAGGAGGCAGACCAGCCCGTAGCGCCGGGCCACGTTCTGCAGGACCTGCATGGTCAGCTGCTGGTGATCGGCGCCGACGTTGGAGTTCTCGTACACCGGGGCGATCTCGTACTGATTGGGCGCGACCTCGTTGTGGCGCGTCTTGACCGGCACGCCGAGCTTGAACAGCTCGCGCTCGCACTCGAGCATGTAGGCGAGGATCCGCTCGGGGATCGACCCGAAGTAATGGTCGTCCAGCTCGTGGCCCTTGGCCGGCTTGGCGCCGAACAGGGTCCGCCCGGTGGTGATCAGGTCCGGCCGCTCGAAGTAGTACTGCTCGTCGATCAGGAAGTACTCCTGCTCGGGACCGACCGTCGTGAACACGCGCGAGGCGCCCTGGTTGCCGAACAGCTTGAGCGCCCGGACCGCCGACTTGGACAGTGCCTCCATCGAGCGCAGCAGCGGGATCTTGTGATCCAGCGCCTCGCCCGTCCACGAGGCGAACGCGGTGGGGATGACCAGGACGGCGCCGTTGGGGTTCTCCAGGATGAACGCCGGGGAGGTGGGGTCCCAGGCTGTGTAGCCCCGGGCCTCGAAGGTGGCGCGGATGCCGCCCGTGGGGAACGATGAGGCGTCGGGCTCGCCCTGGATCAGCTCCTTGCCGCTGAACTCGGCCAGCGCGGTGCCCTCGCCGGTGGGACCGTAGAAGCTGTCGTGCTTCTCGGCGGTGATGCCGGTGAGCGGCTGGAACCAGTGGGTGTAGTGGGTGGCGCCCTTCTCCAGCGCCCACTCCTTCATGGCCAGCGCCACGGCGTCGGCGGTGGAGGTGTCCAGCGCCTCGCCGCGGGCCAGCGTCTGCGAGAGCCGGCGGTAGACATCGCGCGGCAGTCGCTGGCGCTGGACGGCCGGGCTGAACACGTTCTCGCCGAACACCTGGTTGTCCGGGCTGGTCAGATCCGGCGCTCCCAGCGCGCCGCCATTCGGTGCCCACTGGGCGGCGATGACATTCTGCTGACGGATTCGGGGCATGGGTTCTCCAGTTTTCTCCAGTTTGCGCGCCGCTGGCGGCCCGGGCGCGCGTCAGTGCGCACGTCGCGGGACGTGCGAAGGCCAGATTATGTCCCGCTCACCGGGCCGTCACTATCCAGATGGATAAACCGCGGCTCGCCGCGCCTCGCCTGAGGGCGCAATTTGCGCTGAAACTCTTGGTGAGGACGCCCGAGGCGGGGCTGCGTTGGCGGGGCGGGAGCCGGTTTGGCAGTGAAAGAGACTGCGGCGGACGGGATCGCAGGCCAATAAGGTGCTTAAACGCGCACGGTGGACACGCGGCGGGTTGATATCGCCCAGGAGCACGCTTTTGGTGCTCAGGCGCGCAATCAAGCCAATCTACGGACAGGATGCGCGCTGGAGCACCAAGAAACCGGCCGTCCCGCCCTCATCGCGGGTTTTCAGACAGAGATCAGGGCTTGTTGCCCTTGTGCGTGTAGACGATCTGCCCGTTGTTGTTGACGTAGGCCTGCCGCGGGGTGGTGGTGATGTTCACCCTGAAGGTCCCAACGACCGGGCCACCGTTGTCGGCCGCGACGGCCTTGGCCTTGCCATCCAGCCCCGCGGCCACCTCGTACTTCACGGTGTAAGTCCCCGCCTGGACGGCCGTCACACCCCACTCGAAGTGGGCGGTGTGCCCAGGGGGCAGCTTGCCCAGCGCCCAGGTGTTGTTGTACGCGGTCACCGCGCCGCCCGGCCCGCTCTGCTTGCAGCTGGACAGGCACGGCCCCGGCGGGCGATTGACCACCCACACGGCCCGGGACCGGCCGGCCACCACGGGCTGCCCCGGCTGGGACTGGGGCAGCAGCATGCCGAACGCCTCGGCCGCAGTGCCGGCGGCCGGATTGAGGATCGTGACCGCGATGTTCGGGATCGGCTTGCTCCCGGCGTTGCGGATGTCGATCACCAGATCGGTGTGCTGGGCCAGGCGCTGCGACGTGGGGAAGCTGGCCTGCGCCACCACCGGGAACTTGCCCGAGGGGTCGGCGGCGCTGTGCGAGGAGCCACCGCCACCGCCGCAAGCCGCCACGGCCAGCCCGGTCAACAACGCGCCACAGCTGAATCTCCACCCGCTCACAGCGGCTCGAACATACCACTCTGCCGCGCGATCTAGCCCCGGTTCCCGCGAGCAAATCCCAAGAATCGGTAGATCGGTGGGGCTGGCACTGTGCAGCCAGCCCCACCGCCGCTCCGGCCGGTGTCGGGATGACGGTTCCCCTTTGGTAGTAAGGGGTAGCTTCCCGTAGGCTTTCGCTCGAGGCGCCGAAAAACCGGCGTCTGGCCGGGAGGAATTGAGAGCAAGTGATTCGGACAGCGGTCGATCGAGCGTTCCTGCCCACCAAGGGCGTCCTCGAAGAGGCCGGGAACATGATGATCCTGACCGGCCGGACGATCGTGTCCGCCGTCCGGCCGCCGTACCCGTACGGGCCGGAGTTCGTGGGTCAATTCATGTTCGCCCTGCGGCTGTGCTGGTTCCCGCTGCTGATCTCCACGATCGCCTTCGGCTACGAGGCCCCCGGCCTTCAGGCGGCCAACTTCCTGGTCCTGTTCGGCGCCCTGGACCGGCTGGGCGGGTTCTTCGTGCTCGCCTCGATCCGGGAGTTCGCGCCGTTCGTGGACGCGATCGTGCTGGCCGGCGTGGCCGGCACCGCCATCACCGCCGACCTGGGCGCCCGGAAGATCCGCGAGGAGCTCGACGCCCTTCAGGTGCTCGGCGTCGACCCGATCAAGAACCTGGTCGTGCCGCGCTTCCTGGCCCTGATGCTGGTCACCGGTCTGTTTGACATCTACGCGCTGCTGTTCGGCATCTTCGGCGGCGTGCTGGCCACGCTGGTCAATCACGCGCCGCTCGGTCCGTTCTGGGCCACGTTCTTCAACAACGCCTCCACCACAGACCTCTGGGGCTCGGTGGTCAAGACCACGCTGTTCGGGGCGATCATCGCCGTCGTCTGCTGTTACAAGGGGATGACCGCCTCCGGTGGCGCTCAGGGGGTCGGTCAAGCGGTCAACCAGGCGGTGGTGATCGCGTTCCTGGGGATCTTTGCGTTCAATTACGTGTTCACCCAGGTGCTGCTGGCCACGCACCCCGATCTGACCACGATCGTGCGATGAGAAGGACGCGCCGACATGGGTGAACTGGCAGCCGTCCCGCGCGGCTGGCTCGAGGCGTTCGGCGAGATCGTCAAGTTCGGAGCCACGGTGATCGGCGAGGTGGTCCGGCTGCGGGTGTTCAAGTACTTCGGGGAGACCCTGCGCCAGGCCGGCATCCTGATCCTCTCCTCGACGCTGGTCATCTGGGGCCTGGTGTTCATCATCGGCCTGCAGTGCGGGATCGAGGGGGCCTACTTCAACGAATCGACCGGCACTCCCGCGTACTCCGGCGTGTTCGCGGCCTGGTGTGACCTGCGCGAGCTCGTGCCGCTCGTATTCGGGTACATGATGGCGGCCAAGGTGGGCACCGGGATCGTGGCTGAGCTCGGCTCGATGCGGATCTCCGACGAGATCGACGCCCTCGAGGTGATGGGCATCAGTGGCATCACCTTTCTGTGCGCCACCCGGCTGCTGGCCACGCTGCTGGTCCTCCCGTTCGTCTACCTGTGCTCGATCGGCGCCGGCTTCCTGGCCAGCTACATCGCCGTGGTCCAGCAGATCGGGTATGTGTCCTCCGGAGGCTTCTTCTTGATCTTCTGGGAATTCCAGAATCCCCCCGACATGTTGTTCAGCCTGATCAAGGCGATGGGAATGGCGGTGGTAATCGTTCTAGTTGGCTGCTACTACGGCTACAACGCCAGTGGTGGGCCCGTCGGGGTGGGTACCGCCACGGCCAAATCGATGGTCGCCAACATCGTCGGCGTGCACCTGATCAGCATGCTGGGCACCCAGCTGTTCTGGGGCGCCAATCCACGAGCACCAATCGGAGGCTGAGAATGAATCCTTACGGCCGCGACGACGACGAGGAGCAGACCAGCGAGATGCCGGACCAGTCTCGGGTGACACCGTCGGGAACGTCGTACGGCTCGGACGAGGCGCCCACCAGCGACATCGCGTCGGTGGCCGGCTCGGCTCATGAGCACGAGCGTGAAGGCGAGGGCTCGCGCGTGTCAGTGGTCAACGAGCAGCCGCCACGGCCAGAGCCACCCGAGGGCGCCTCCGAGGACGAGTACAAGTTCCACACCTACAAGGTCTATCCGTCGGGCCGGCCCGACGCCGTCGAGTTCATCGACACCTACAAGGCGTTCGGCAAGAACCGCATCCTCCGCGGGCTCAACATGGGGCTGCCCGAGGGAATGGTCTCGATGATCCTGGGACCGTCCGGCACCGGCAAGTCCGTGTGCATCAAGCACATGGTCGGCCTGCTCTACCCCGACCAGGGAGACATCCTGGTGCACGGCACCTCGGTGCCCAACATGGCCGACGACGACCTGTTCGAGATGCGCAAGAAGTTCGGCCTGCTGTTCCAGGACGGGGCGCTGTTCGGCTCCATGAACCTCTACGACAACGTCGCCTTCCCGCTGCGCCAGCACACCGAGAAGGGCGAGGACGAGGTGGAGGACATCGTCATGCGCCGCCTCAACGAGGTCGGCCTGGGCGATGCGCGCGAGAAGATGCCCAACGAGCTCTCCGGCGGGATGCGCAAGCGCGCCGGGTTCGCTCGGGCGCTCGTGCTCGAGCCGGACATCGTGTTGTTCGACGAGCCCGACTCGGGCCTGGACCCGGTCCGCACCGCCCTGCTGGGCGAGCTCATCCTGGAGATCCACCGGGACATGATGGAGGACGCCAAGAAGGCGCAGAAGCAGCACCTGCCCACCTTCGCGGTGATCACCCACGACATCATGAGCGCCCGTCGCGTGGCCGACTACATCAACGTCTTGTGGCGCGGGCGGATCGTCGAAGCCGGCCCGGCCGAGGACATGCTCAACTCGGATAACCCATTCATCCGGCAGTTCCTGGCGGGCGAGTCGCAGGGCCCGCTCACCATGGATTAACCGCCGCTGGCCGGGCCGGCCGGCGGTAGCCTGGGACCACGATGCGCGCCAGGGAGAGCTTGCAGCGGCTGGTGGAGCTGGCCGCTCGCCGCCCGCGGCTGACCGTGCTGCTGGTCGCCGTTCTGACCGTGGCCTGCGGCCTGCTGGCCCTCGGCCTGCGCCCGTCGGCGGGCACCGATACGTTCGTGTCGAGCTCATCGGCCGACTACCAGGCCACCCAGGCCGACTACCGGAGCTTCGGTTCCGACCCGGTCGTGATCCTGATCCGCGAGCCGCTGACCGACCTGGTCGAGACCAGGGACCTGGGCACGATCACCGAGCTCGAGTCGTGCCTGGACGGGCAGGTGGTGGTGGCCAATACGAAGCTGGGGGCGTTCGAGCCGGCGGCCCCCGGGAGCAAGGCTCCGTACGGAGGCTGGAGCAGCCCGTGCGGCAAGCTGATGAAGCATCACCCGGCCAAGGTGGTCTACGGGCCGGGCACGTTCCTCAACCGCGCGGTCACGGCGGTCAACACGGAGATCACCACGCTGGAGGGCTCGGCCGGCGCGGCCGTCCGCGGCGCCGAGGCCAGCGCCTACCGCCTGGCCATCGGACGGCACCTCGGCGTCAAGCAGGCTGAGGCGGCGGCCAAGGCAGCCGGGCAGCTGGAGCAGCAGCAACAGCTGCAACAGCTGGAGCAGCTGGCGCTCGACTCGGGCATCAGCAGTGCCCCGTCGATCGACAATCCGAACTTCATCCCGTCGGTCGTGTTCGACCAGAGCCGCGGCGTGAACCAGCCCAAGGCGCGGTTCTCCTACCTGTTCCCCACCAAGGACTCGGCCCTCATCCAGGTGCGGCTGCGGCCCGGCCTCAGCGACACCCAGACTTCGCAGGCGATCTCGTGGATCCGCCAGGCGGTGCGCATGAAGATGTTCCGCCTGGGCTACGGCGGGACCTACACGGTGTCCGGCGAGCCGGTCGTCGTCAACGACCTGGCCTCCACGATCACCGGCTCGGTGGCGATCCTGCTGCTCGGTGCCGTCGCGACCATGGCCATCGTGTTGCTGCTGCTGTTCCGCGGTCGGCTGCGGCTCCTGCCGCTGATCCTGGCGCTGGTCGCCGCGGCGGTGACGTTCGGCGCCACCTCGCTGGCCGGGGCCACCCTGACGATGGCCTCGATTGCCGTGTTGCCGATCCTGATCGGGTTGTCCGTCGACTACGCCATCCAGTTCCAGTGGCGCACGCGCGAGGCGCGCCGGGCCGGGGCGGCGTCAGCGGAGATGGCCGTGACCCGGGCGGCGCGCACCGGAGCGCCGACGATCGCCGCCGCGGCGCTGGCCACGGCGACCGGGTTCTTGGTGCTGCTCCTGTCTCCGGTCCCGATGGTCCGGGGCTTCGGGGTCCTGCTGATGGTGGGGGTGGGGGTCGCGTTCGCCCTGGCGCTGACCGCCGGGTCAGCGGCGATCGTGCTGGCCGACGCGCGATGGCCCGGCCGGCCTGGCCGGGACGTCGGCGGATGGCTCGCCGCCTCGCTACAGGGCGCCCGGGAGATCCTCCACGACGCCGGAGCGATCCTGGCAGAGGGCTCCCGCGCGGTGCGCGGCAGGTTGTCATGGCCGCGCCGCCTCGGGCGTCCGACGGTGGATGGCTCGCTGGCCGGCCTCACCCGCCACCCCGCGCGGGTGCTCATGGTCGGCCTGGCGCTGGCTCTGGCCGGCTGGGTGACCGACACCCAGACCTCCGTCCAATCGGACGTCACCAAGCTCGTGCCGGCGAACATGCCCGCCCTGCGCCACCTCAACACGCTCGAGCGGGTGACCGGGGTGTCGGGCGAGCTGGACGTCCTGGTCCACGCCCCCGACGTGGCCACCCCCCGCACCGTGGAGTGGATGATCAGCTACGAGGACCGCCTGCTGACGCACTTCGGCTACTCGGAGGCCAAGGGTTGCCAGGCCGCCACTGTGTGTCCGGCGCTGTCGCTGCCTGACCTGTTCTCCACCAACGCGGGCGGAACCACGACGGCCAGCGGCTCGAGCTCATCCAGCGCCACGCCGCTGACCGCCTCGTCCATCCACAGCCTGCTCTCGGCCGTGCCCCAGTATTTCTCCCAGGCGGTGCTGACTCCAGATCACCGCTACGCGACGCTCGCCTTCGGCATTCGCCTGATGCCGCTGGCTCGCCAGGCTCGGGTGATCGACTACATGCGCACGCAGCTGCGCCCGCCGCCGGGCGTGAGCGCGCGGGTGGCCGGGCTGCCCGTGCTGGCGGCGGACGCCAACGCGGCCCTGTCCTCCTCGGCCCGCCGGCTGCTCACGCTGCTGGCCGCGCTGGTGGCCGTGGGTCTCGTGCTGTTCGGGGTGTTCCGCTCGCCGCGGCGGGCGCTGGTGCCGCTCGTCCCGATCCTGCTGGCCACCGGCTGGTCGGCGCTGATTCTGTTCGCCATCGGAATCCCCTTGAATCCGATGTCAGCCACGCTGGGCGCGCTGGTGATTGCGATCTCGACCGAGTTCAGCGTCCTGCTGTCCGAGCGGTTCGGGCAGGAGCGGGCCGCGGGAGGCAGCGATGCGGACGCGCTGGTGCGCGCCTATCGCTCCACCGGCGCCGCCGTCCTGGCCTCCGGGATCACAGCCATCGCCGGCTTCGGCGTGCTGCTCCTGTCCAACATCACGATGCTGCGTGACTTCGGGTTCGTCACGCTGATCGACATGACGGTGTCGCTGGCCGGAGTGCTGCTGGTGCTGCCCGCGGTGCTCGTACTGGCCGAGCGGGGCAGCGCCGCGCTGCTGGAGTCGCTCCAGGAATGGCTGTCTCGGGCCGGGGCGCTGTCCCTGCGCCGCCGGCGCCGAGCTGGCGTGGCCTGAGCGGGACGTGAGCGCGCCCGAGGGGCCGAGGCGGCTGGATCCGAACCGGGCGATCGAGAAAGCTCGGGGGGGAGCGGCTCCGGGGGAGGGCCCGCGTCGCCGGCTGCCCCAGGAGCCGATCGACACCCGGCGCTACCAGTGGATGATCGGAGGCTTCGGCCTCGTGCTGCTGATCAGCTTCTCGATCTACCTGCTGACGGGACATCAGAAGAGCAGCCTCGGCATTCCCGCCGGGCGCCCGATCCACCGATTCGTGGCCCCGCTGGCCACCAGCAATCTGAACCTGCCCGCCAACGCCGATCCGCGCTGCAACCCGGCGCACCCGGCCCAGCGCGGCCTCAACGTGTGCGGGCGCGGCGCCCTGGTGCTGGCCTTCTTCGTCACCAATTACAGCCCCTGCGTGGGCGAGGTGGACACGCTCCAGTCCCTGGCCGGCCGGTTCCGAGGGGTTCGGTTCGCCGCCGTGGCGGTCAATGCCGGGCGGGCGCAGACCGCGGCCCTGGTCCGCCGCCACCACTGGACGATCCCCGTGGCCTACGACCTGACCGGGACAATCGGCCAGCTGTACGGGGTTGTGGTGTGCCCGATCATCGAACTGATCCGGCCGGGCGGGATCGTGCAGCAGCGGTTGATCGGCGAGCGGAGTGCGGCCGCGCTGGCCCCGCGCGTGGCCGAACTGGCCCATTCCGTAGGACCATGAGCGTCCCGCCGGAGATCCGCCCCCGCCACGGCAGGATCGCCCCCGAGGTGGGGGAGGAGTTCCCGGGCCTGGGTCTGCACTGGGCCCAGCTGGCCGGGCGTGATGGCCGCAGTGCGCCGGAGCTGGTGGCGCGTCTCCATCAGCTGGCCAACGGATTTCGGGGCTCGGCGGTGATCGCCATGCGGACCAATCCGGTGCCGGCGGCCTATCGCAACTTCTTTCGCCAGATCGGGCTCGATCCGGACGTCACCCGGCCGCCGGGCGAACAGGCCGCTCTGGCGCGGCTGTTTCACGGCACGCTGCGCCCCGAGGGCAGGCTGGCGGATGCACTGCTGGTGGCGCTGGTGGAGACGGGCGTCCCGATCTGGGCACTCGACGCCCGGCGGGTGGACGCGGCCACGCTGTGCATCCGGACTGCGCATTCGTGGGATCGCCTGGGTGCCGATTCCGGCGGGCATCCGGTGGGGACCGGCACGCTGGTGGTGGCCGATGATCACCGTGTCCACACGGTCCTGTTCGGAGCGCGATCACCCGATTCGGCCGTGAGCCCTGACACACGTGAGCTGGTTCTGTTCGCCGTGTCGGTCGAGGGAGTGCCGCTGATCCACGTCGAGGAGGCGTTCTGGCTGGCGTCGGAGGCGCTGACAGATCCGGTTTAGCCCTCGGGGAGGCTGGTAAGCTCTCCGTAAATGGAGCTTCTCGAGCCGACCCTGACGACGGTGTCAGCCGGCCCGAACAGCGTCCTCCCGGAAGTAGGCGGGCGTGCGGGTCAGGCGGACGAAGCCGCTGCGCGGCGCACGCTGCGAGCGCAGATCGCCAAGCTGGAGCGCGAGCTGTCCGGGGCCTTCGTGACCGCGTTTCCTGATCGCCTGATGCCCGAGGCGGCCGTGGCCGGCCATGCCCCGCGCCTGCTGGGCCTGGGCGAGCTGGAGGAGGTGCGCGATGCCCTCGCCGACCGGGTGCAGCGGCTCAGGTCGGCCATCTCCGAGCGAGCCGAGGTCCAGGAGGCCAACCGGGTCGCCCTGGAGCGGATGCTGATCGATCCGGCCGAGCATCGCTTCGAGGTGATGCCGCTACGCGATCTCGGTGAGCCGGGTTGCGGGGTCTACCAGGTGCGGCCGCGGCTCGGCCTGATCGGAATGCTCCGTGGCTGGTGGCAGGTCAAGCTCTCCTCGGGCTGTCCGTTAGCCGGGGGTCACGGTCTCAGACCGTGACCCGCCCTCAGCCACCGCGAGTCAGCCGGTTTGGCGCGGCCCTGCGACGGACGGCAGGAGGCTGACCGTGCGGAACGTGCTGCGAGCCGGGACGGGCGCGCTGCTGGTCGTCCTGATCATGTTCGTGGGGAGCCTGGGGCTGTGGATCGGGACGCCGCTGCTCTGGCTGTGGGTGGGCTCGCAGATCCAGGGCCTCGGCGCGTCGCTGGGCGCGGCGCTGGTGGCCATGTTCATCGGGGTCGTCCTGTCGATCGTGCTGATGGCCGTGTTGCTGGCCAAGCTGAGCGATGTGTACCGGGCCAACTGCCGAGCTCGCGGCCAGCGGGATCCGGGTCACTTCATCCTGGAGGCGGTGCTGGTGGTCAGCGCCGCCCTGACCCTGGTGGTGTTCTTCGTCTGGTTCTTCCTGTTCGCCGGAGCCAGCCCGGTGCCGTTCGGCAACAGCCTCTGAACCGCCGTCCCAGACGAGGTGTACCGGTCCTGCGCCGCGTCTCCCCGACGCAGGACCGGCAACCGTCCGTCAGGCGTAGGCGAGCCGGAGCTCGAGTACGGGAGTAACGGCCTCGGGCACCACGCTGGGCTCGTCGAAGCCGAGGGGGCTCCGGGATTCCAGCTGGGCCGCCAGCATCCGCCGCTGGCGATCTGTGAGCGCGCCGATCTGCTTGATCTCGCTGATGTGGTTGCGCTCCAGGAACTTCCGGCATCGGGTGACACCCCAACGCCGCTGAGCCACGAGGAGCTCAGACACCGTCCAGCGGTGTGCTTCACACGGGCAGGTGAGGATGATCTCCGCTGCCGTGACTTCGCCTTCTGCGATCCGTCGCTTCAGCTCTGCTCGAGCCAGTCTGACCGCGTTCGCCTGCACCAGGGCCCTAAGCCGCTGGGGCTCCTGAGGCGTCTCTGCGGTGTCCATCATGAAAGCGTCCCTCTCCCTCTGTGTGTCCGCTTTGCGGACATCGTTGACCCCACCGCGGGCAGGGGCATTCAGACCGCCCCGACTGCGGTGTCTTATCGATTCATCCCGGCGATGACCGAGCAGCAGTGATCTCGCAGCCGGCTAAGCCTCACCGCCCCCGACGGGGCTTGTGCGCCACCTCGACCCGACCACTCGGCCGAGGGGGAAGCTAGCGCGGGTCGCCGCTTCACAGCAAGGTCACATCTGGAGAAGCGTGTGCTTAACGCGGGAAATTTCTCAGCCGGCCTGTTTCGCTGACCGGCGGCTTGGGAACGGGCGCCGGCGGCGACTCGGAAAGCCTACGCACCTGATCCGTAACTCCTGCGGAAACCGATTCCGTAGCCAACCCGGAGCCCGCGTTAGGAGAGCTCAGAGGGTTCAGTCGCCCGCCGGAAGCGGGCCGTGCTCTTGCTCGAAGGATCCCTTGACGCTGGCGAACACGTCGAGCGCCTCGTCCAGCGTCTGGCGGTCATGAGTGGCCATCACGCTCGTGCGCAGCAGCGCCCCGGCAGGGGGCACGGCGGGGTGGATGGCCACGTTGACGAACACGCCGGCCTCGTACAGGGCCTTCCACAGGAACACGGCTTTCCAGTCGTCGCCCACCACCACGGGGACCACGGGGGTGACGACCTCGGTCCCGTCGGCCAGGCGGGTGGGGCGAACGACATGAAACCCGAGCTCCCGCAGCCCGGCGTGCAGGTAGCGGGCGTTGTCGAGTACCCGGGCGAACAGCTCCCGGCCCTCCGGAGATCGGCAAATGTGCACGGCGGCCAGGGCAGCGCCCACCGCCGCGGGAACGGCCGAGGCGGTGAACAGGAACGGCCGGGAGCCGATCCGCAGATACTCGATCACGTCGGCCGGGCCGGCGATCACCCCGCCGCAGGACGCGAGGGACTTGGAGAACGTGGCCATCCTCAGGTCCACGCCGTCCTCGACGCCGAGGAGCTCGGAGGCGCCCGCCCCGCGAGCGCCCAGCACACCCAGCGCATGGGCCTCGTCGACCATCAGACGGGCGCCGTACTGGCGGGCCAGCCGGCTGATCTCGGGGAGTGGCGCCACGTCGCCCTCCATCGAGTAGACCCCATCGACGACAACCAGCACTCCGCCGCCGTCGGACTGTGCGGCCTGCAGGCGCTTCTCCAGCAGGTCCATGCGGTTGTGCTTGAACGGGCGCAGCTTGGCTCGCGACAGGAGGATGCCGTCGAGGATCGAGGCGTGATCCCCAGAGTCGGCGACCACCGTGTCACCCGGGCCGAGGATCGTGCCCAAGGCCCCCAGGTTGGCCTGGTGCCCCGTGGTGAAGACCAGCGCGTCGTCGGTGCCGAACCATTCGGACAGCTCGCGCTCGAGCTTGACGTGCAGGTCGATCGTCCCGTTCAGCAGCCGGGAGCCGGTCAGCCCGGTCCCGTAGCGCTCCAGAGCATTCAGGGCTCCCTGGCGCACCCGCTCGTCACCGGTCAAGCCCAGGTAGTTGTTCGACCCGAGCATGATCCGCCGCGCTCCCTCCATCTCCACGACCGGCCCGGCGGGTCCCTCCAGCACGTGGAAATACGGCAATGCCCCGATCTCACGGGCGGCCTTGAGTTGCTCGATTCGCTCGAACTCGCGAGCCTTGGCGAACACGTCGATCGGTGCAGACACCGGGCGTCATCGTAACGACCAGCTTCCACCCGGCCGTGCCCGCTGTCACCATACGGGCCGATGGACGAACCACGCGACGCTTTCCCGACCGGCCTGGCCGAGGTCACCGACGCAAGTCCGCTGGAGGAACTGGACGCCGAGATCGAGGTGGTCGACGCCCTGCCCGTGGTCAGCTCGCGGCGCGAGGTCGCCCGGTCGGCGGCCGCGCTGCCGGCGGTGCAGACCGCCGCGGCCGCGGCTACCGGATTCATGGTGGGCGCCGCCACGCTTGCCCTCCTGCGCCGCCGCGATTCCCGCCGGCTGACCCGGGAGCTACGTGATCTGCGCGGGAGGATCGAGCCTCGCCGTTCACCGGAACTCCCGATGGAGCCCGGGCAGTCCTACCTGGTGCACGTTCGCGTGTTCAGCCGGCCCCCGCACGATCCGCGCGGCTGATGGAGGCAGCCTGGGCGTGCGAGGTGCGCGTCGAGGTCGAGCCCCGGTGGTGCTACCGGTTGCCCGCCGGGGGCGGGATGGATGGCCTGAACCGGGTCCGCCGCGGTGTCCTGCACCGGCTCGTCCACGAAGGCGAGCAGCCGGTTCTGGTCCGTGTGGCGCAGCTCAGCTCCGGGCGCGTGCTGTTCGGAGCCCAGGCCGGGCACCGGTCGGTGGCCGCCCAGGCCATCTCCCGGATGCGCGGAGCGCTCGGGGTCGATCAGGACCTGCGGCCGTTCCACCTGCGCTTCCGCTCCGACCCGCTGATCGGCCGGCTGGTTCGCGCCCAGCCCCACCTGCGGGTCCGCGGGCACCCCGATCCCTTTCAAGCCCTGGCCTGGGCGATCTGCGAGCAGCTGATCGAGTACGAGCGGGCGGCGGCCATCCAGCGGAGGCTGGTGGCCGCCCTGGGCCGTCGCTGCCCGCGCAGCGGCCTGCTCGACGCGCCGAGCGCCCTCAGCCTGGCCGGGCAGGCCCCGGCCCGCCTGGAGTCCTACGACCTCTCCGGGCAGCGTGCCCTGGCCCTGATCCGGGTGGCGCGAGAGGTGTCGGCCGGCCGTGTCGATCTGAGCGATCTCGACCACGAGCGGGCGTGGCGCCGGCTGCGAGCGATCCGGGGAATCGGCAGCTGGACCATGCAGATGCTGGCTCTGACCGGACAGGGCCGGCTGGACCAGCTGCCCGCCGGCGACCTCGCCTACCGCAAGCTGGTCGGTCGGCTTAGAACCGGTGACCCGTACGCGCGCGTCGCCGAGGCGGAGGTGGAGAGCTTCTTCGCTCCCTACGCGCCGTGGGCGGGGCTGGCCGGGGCCTACGCGCTGCGCCTGAGCGGCCGGCCCGCCGGCGCCGGCGCGAGCAACTAGACGGTCAGCTGGACCCGATCGGAGTCCAGTAGAGCAGTTCACCCCGCTCCGAGCTGGCGGGCCCCGCGCCGAACACGTACATGGAGACCACCAGGTCCTGCCCGCCCGCGGTGGGTGCCGGGAGGACCCGGGCCACCGGCCGTCCGAACGAGGTGGACAGGGTTCCGTTCTCGGTGCCCAGCTTGAGCGGAAAGATCTCGTTGCGGATCGGGTCGTCCAGGGCGACGTGCCATCCCGCCTGGGTCCCGGCCTTGGAGGCGGCCAGGTCCTGCCCCTCCAGGATCCGCCAGCTGCGCCCGGCCACGATGAACTGCCGCTGCTGCCCGTGGTCGCCGGTCAGCCCGCGCTGGTCCAGTTGCCGATCGGCTTGCGATCCGGGCTGGGCCGACCAGCTCCGGAACCCCTGGATCACCCCGATCCCCTCCCGCTCCAGACCGCCGGACAGGTAGTCGAAGGCGATCGTGAGCCGCGAGCGGCGCAGGCCTCCGTTCCAGGCCACCGACTGGAACGACGGGGTGCCGTTCTGGTCCGACAATTTGAGCGGCAGGTCGATGCTGGCGGCTTGGCTAGCCGCCAGCAGCGCGGACAGCGATCGATAGAAGCGCAGCTCGATGATCCGCCGGCTCTGGAAGGCGAGCAGGTAGCCGCCGCCCGGGACCGGCTGCAGGGTCGGGGACCGAGCGTCCGCCGCGACCAGCACCCGGACTCGGCGCCACGTGGTCAGGTCAGTGGAGCGCCCGAGCGCCACGCGTGAGCCGGCTGCCGGCGAGTACACCGCCAGATAACCCCCGCTCGGGTCGGCGATCGGATCGAGTCCGGCCATCGACTGCCGGGCGCTGTCCTGCAGTCCGTAGACCGCCCGTCCGGTGCTCAGGCAGGGGACCCCCGCCACGGCCGAGGCGACCCAGAAGCTGGCATCGGCCGTGTTGGGCCCGATGGGAGGATGGTTGGAGCAGGTGGGTGCGTGCTTGCGCAGCGCCACGCCGACGATCAGCACGATCAGCACGATCAGGGCCACCAGGCGCCAGCGATTGCGATCGGGCAGCATCCCGCCCGGCCTCGCCGGCCCGCCCGGGCCGCTCAGCGCCGCCCGGGCCCGGCCACCGGGCCGGAATCCGAGGGAGCTGACGTCATCCAGTCCGGGCCCACCCGTTCGCGGCCGGTCCAGTCCGGGCCCGCCCGGTGCCGGCCGGTCCCACTCAGGCGGCGGCGCGTCCGGCACTCCGTCCGGCGGCCCGGGGTCCGAGGGCGGGGGGTCTGACGGCGCCACCGGCTCCCCGCTTCAGATCCCCTGACCGGCCAGCAGCTCGTTGGTGGATGCGTCGATGATCGCGTTCGGGTTCTGGATCAGATGCCGGCGCATCATCCAGGTCCCGAACGAGTTCCACTGCGTCGGGTCCTGCCAGCCCCACGGGTGGTTGCCCGAGGGGAAGAACGAGGACAGCGTCGCCCGCACGCTGGCCAGCTGGAGCTTGCGGTCAAGGCCCGGGTTGGCGCTGATCAGCTGGTCCACCGCCTTGGTCGGGTCAGCTCTCGCCGCCTGGTATCCGCGCGTCACCGCCTGGACGAACCGCCGGATCAGGCCGGGGTGCTCGACGATCGTCGCCTTGCGCACGACGAACACCAGCTCGTCGTAGTTGGGGACGCCGGCCTGATCCATGTGGATCACGTTGGGGTGCTTGTGCAGCTGTTGCAGTTCGATCGCCTCGTAGTTCCAGTAGGCGCCCAGCGTGGCGTCCACCCGTCCGGAGATCATCGCCGGCACCAGTCCCTCGCCCACATTCACCTCCTTGACCGAGTGCGACGGCACGCCGGCGTGGGCGAGGATCGTCTCCAGGAACGCATGCTGGTAGGGGATCCCGGAATCGCCCACCGTCTTCCCGCGCAGATCGGACGGCGAGGTGATGTGCTGATCCCGGAGCGACACGATCGAGGTGAGGGGGCGCTGCACGATCGCGGCCACCGAGACCAGGGCCGTCCCCCGGTTGCGGGCCAGGAGCACCTCGGGCTCGTAGCCGATCGCCACGTCGACCCTGCCCGCCGCCAGCAGCTGCAGCGGCGTGGCGGCGTTGTTGGGCGCCTCGATGTGCACGTTGAGGTCGGCCTGGCGGAAGTAGCCATCTGCCTGCGCGGCGTAGATGCCGACGTGGTCCGCGTTGGGGAAGTAGTCGAGCATCAGCGTCAGCGAGTTGGCGCTGCCGGTGGGCGGCGTGATCGTGTTCTTGACCTCCCCGCAGCCGGCGAGCCCGAGGCCCACGGCCAGCGCGAGCAGCACATGGCGGCGTCTCATCAGGCGGGTTCTCCCTTCGTATGGTGAGCCCAGGGCACGACACGCCGCTCCAGCAGCGTGATCAGCGCGAACAGGGCGATGGCGAATAGCGACAGGACGGTGACGGCCGCCCACGCCTCGGGGACGAGGAACTGGTTCACGGCGATGGTCAGCAGGTAGCCGAGGCCGTGCGTGGCTCCGGCTTGCTCGGCGAACACGGCCCCGATCACCGAGAACACGGCGGCCAGCTTGGCGCCGGTGAACAGCCCGGGTAGGACCGCCGGCAGTTCGATCTGGCGGAACGTGCGCAGCCGTGAGGCGTCGAAGGTCCGCATCAGCTTGATCAGGTCGGGATCGACCGCCTCCAGCGCGTCCAGGGTCGTGACCACCAGCGGGAAGAACGACACCAGGGCGATCACCAGCAGGCGCGGCACGAACGTGAACCCCAGCCACAGGATGAGCAGCGGCGCAATGATCACGATCGGCAACGTCTGGGAGGCGATCAGCAGCGGCAACACGGCTCGCCGCACCGTCCTCGACAGATGGATGGCCACGGACAGCGTGAACGCGATCGACACGGCCAGGGCGATGCCGGCCAGGATCTCCCCGGCCGTCGTCTGCAGGTTGCTCCACAACAGGCCGCGGTCATGGAACAGCGCGCTGGCCACCGCGTGGGGCGGGGGCAGCACGAGCGAGTCGACGCCGCCCAGGTCCACGTACAGCTCCCAGGCGCCCAGGAACGCGGCGAGGGCGAGCAGCGGCGGCAGAATCCGGAACCCGCGCATATACCGAGCCAGGGGTCTCACTCGGGCACCCCAAGCTCGCGGAGCGCCTCGGCGCGCAGTGCCACCAGGTCGGCATCGGTGCGGTGACGCGGCCGCGGCAGCGACACCTGGAGGTCGGCCGTCACCCGTCCGGGCCGGGCCGACATCACCACCACCCGGTCGGCCAGCAGCACCGCCTCCTCGACGTCGTGGGTGACCAGCACCACGGTCCGCGGCTCTCCGGCCAGCGTCTTTGCCAGCCACGCCTGCATCTCCGTGCGGGTCAGCGCGTCCAACGCCGCGAACGGCTCGTCCAGCGCCAGCACCGGCTTTCCGGCTAGGAGCGAGCGCAGGAACGACACGCGCTGGCGCATGCCGCCGGACAGCTCGTAGGGCCGGGCCTTCTCAAAGCCGTCAAGTCCAAGACGGGCGAACCAGGGCGCCGCCTGAGCGCGCGCGTCGGCCCTCGAGACCCCGCGGGCTCGCAGCGCCAGTCCGGCGTTGTCGAGCGCTGAAAGCCACGGCAGCAGCAGGTCACGCTGCGGCATCAGCGCCGCGGGATCGGCGCTGACCGTTCCCGCATCCGGCTTCTGCAGACCGCAGATCAGCTCGAGCAGAGTCGTCTTGCCGCAGCCGCTGGGGCCGACGATCGCGGCGATCTGTCCCGGCTCCACGCGCAGCGACACGCCGTCCAGAGCCAGCACCTGACCGCGCTTCCCGCGGAAGCTGCGCACCACCTGGCGGATCTCCACCAGACCGCCGCCTGCAACGGCCTGGCGCTCCTGGTTCGGAGCCTCGATCGTCGTCGTTGTCACTCCCTTCGCGGGCATTACCCCACAGGTTCCAAGGGTCAGCGCCGATGACGGGGCGCTATCTCAGCCGGCCCATTCGCCAGCTCCCCCGAATGTTTGATCGATGACTGGCCAGGATTTTACCCGGTCCGGCCGCTCCCGTAGCGTGCCCGGCCCCTACGCGGACGCAATTCAGCTTGCCTGCGCACCTCGTGACAGGACCTTCACAAAGTCCTCCAGCTGATCGGTCCGCCAGCACTCGAACGCCTGGCAGTACTGCTCGTAGGCGGAGATCACGCTGTCCCCGTAGTTCCAGTACAGGCGCGGCTCGGGGTTGAGCCAGAACGTGCGCCCGGCCTTGGCGGCGATCGCCGCGAACACCTCCTCCCGCGGGGGCCGTCCGTTGGTGCGCGCGTCGCCCAGCACGATCACCGTGGCCCGCGGGTGCAGCTCGTCCTCGATCATCGCCAGGAACTCCGTCCACACACGGCCGTAGTCGGTATAGCCGGACACGTCGGCCACGCCGGCGTCCCGGGACACCGCGGCGGCGGCGGCGCGGAAGTCCCGTTCGCGCTCGAACACCTCCGTGACCTCGGAGATCCGCTCGATGAACACGAACGAACGGAGCTTGCGAAACGTGTCGTGCAGTGCATGCAGCACGCTGAGAAAGAACGTGCTGGCGCTGGTCACGCTGGTCGACACGTCGCAGAGCACGAAGATCTCCGGCCGCCGGGGGCGCTGGGGGCGGTACTTGAGCTCCACGGGCACGCCACCGGTCTGCAGGGAGGCCCGCATCGTCGCGCGCATGTCGACGTGTGCGTGGCGCTTGCGCCCCCGCACCTCGTGCCCCTGGGTGGCCAGGCGCCGCTTGAGCTGAGCCACCACGCGGTGAACCGCGGCCAGGTCCTGCACGGGGCCGCCGGGCAGGGCCCGATCGAGCTCGGACAGCGGCCGCTTGGGGGGCAGGGCGGCAGTGCGCTCGATCAGACCCCGCTCCAGCTCCCGGCGCAGCTGCTGCTCGAAGCGGCGCAACTGCTCACGCGGCATCCCGTGGCGCCGGGGATCGTCCGGCGGCAACTCGGGCTGGGGCTCGGTGCGCAGCCCGAGGGCGCGGCGGATTCGTTGCACATCCACGCCCAGCACCCCCGAGCCTTCGCCCTTGCCGAACGCCGCTATGGCCAGCCGCGCCAGGTCGCGCAGCTCCGATTCGGCTCCGTCCTGCAGCGCCTGGGCGATCTGGCGGCGCAGCTCGTCCAGGTCGAGGTCGCCGCCGTCGCCGGCTCTGGCCTGCGGCTCTGAGACATCCAGGCGCACCGCCTGCGCCTCGGCGGCGCGAAAGAAGAACCGGTCGAACACCAGGTCGAACACCCGCCGGTCATCCGGCGACTTGGCGATCGTGGCGGCCAGCGTCTCCCGGAAGTCGCGCGGATCGGCCCAGCCGACGTGGCGCAGCGCCTCGAAGGCGTCGAGGATCTCGGAGGTGCCCACCGCGACACCCTCGCTGCGCAGGTCCTCGGTGAAGGCCAGCAGCTCACCGTCGAACGAGCCGGGCGTCTTGTCCGGCAGGGTTCCGTAGATCGGCCGGGGGGGCGGGGGCACGGGCCGCTCGGGAGTCTCAGGCGGCGGGCGCCTGCTCCAGCTTCACGCCCACCCGCTCGGCCACCACGTCCAGGTCGGTGCGGTGCTTGACGATCACGCTCATCGTGTCCCGGAACATGGTCGCGTCGATGTCGTCGGCGCCGAGCAGCAGCAGCGCCCGGGCCCAGTCGATCGACTCGGCGATGCTGGGCGGCTTCTTGAGGTCGAGCTCGCGCACCTGGTGGACGATCTCCACGAGCTTGCGGGCCACTGTCTCGTGCAGGTCAGGGGAGTGCAGCCGGACGATCTCCAGCTCATGCTCCAGGTCGGGGTAATCCAGCCACAGGTACAGGCACCGGCGCTTGAGCGCCTCGGTCAGCTCGCGCGTGTTGTTGGAGGTCAGCAGCACGACGGGGTGGGTGCGGGCCTCGATGCGGCCCAGCTCGGGGATGCTGATCTGGAAGTCGGAGAGGAGCTCCAGCAGCATCGCCTCGAACTCCTGATCGGTCTTGTCGATCTCGTCGATCAGCAGCACCACCGGTTCGGCTGAGGCGATCGCGGTCATCAGGGGCCGCTCGAGCAGAAACTCCTCGCCGAAGATGTCCTCCTGGACAGCCTCCCATCCGGTGTCGCGTCGGCCCTCTGTCCCGTCCGGCGTGCCGGCCTGGATGCGCAGCAGCTGCTTGCGGTAGTTCCACTCGTACAGCGCCTTGGCCTCGTCCAGCCCCTCGTAGCACTGCAGGCGCACCAGCCGGCGGTCCAGGAACCGGGACAGCGCCTTGGCGAGCTCGGTCTTGCCCACACCGGCCGGCCCCTCGACGAGCACCGGCTTGCCCAGCTTGGTGGCCAGGAAGGCCACCAGTGCGGTCGACTCTGCGGCCAGGTAGCCGACCGAGCTCAGTCCGGAGATGACTTCCTGCACAGAGGTGGGTTCTTCGACCACGGCTCCACTATAGGGTTAGGCAGCTTTGCCGCTCTTGCCTGGTTCCATCAACGGCCACCTCACCACATTCGTGGTCGTGATCATCGTCGGCTTCCTCGTGGGAGCGGTGGGGCATGCCACGCAGAATCGGACGCTCGTGATCACCGGGATCATCATCATCGCGGCCGTGAGCATCTACTTCGCCGCCTCGGGCGAGGTCCAGAGCTTCCGCTGAGGGCGTGATCCTCCGCCCGCCTCGCCGCAGCTTCGGCGAGCGGACCGGCGCGCTGGCCGCTACTCGTGCTTGTCCTCGGAGCGCTGGTCCTTGGGCGGTGCGGTGAGCCAGCCGACCGGGCGCTCGGGGTCCGTCCAATCCGGCCGCTCGGCTGGTCTCCATTGCGAACGCGAGACGGGCTCCGTCGGCGCCGCCTCCGGGTCAGGCTCGGACTGATCCTCCGATTGATCCTCGGATTCATCGGACGCGGCGCGCGTGGCCGCCGCGGTCAGCGGTTCTGCCGCGCCTCCCGACGTACGCGTGGGTTGCTCCGCCGGATCCGGCGGGCGAGCCGTGTCCGCTGCCGGCGCCGGGTCCGGCGCGCGGACCGGCGCTGGAGGCGGCCGCTCGGCTTCGGCCGGCGCGTCGTCCCGCGGCTCCTCTGGCGAGTTGGTCCGAGCCGTGGCCCGCCGATTCTCGGCCAGGAAGGCATCGTGCTCCAGGGAGCGCCGGATCCGGCCGCCGGCCCAGGTGAGACCGGCCGCCGCCAGCAGGGCCAGGAAGATTCCCCAGTCGAGGCCGGTGCTCAGCACGTACTGGCCGTGCGTGGCCGGCGAGGGTGCGGTGAACAGCCCGATGATGACCAGCAGCAGGCTGAGCGCGCCGGCGCCCGTGACCGTGTTGCCGTCCCCGCCCAGCAACTCGCCGGATCGCCCCTCGGCGCGCAGGAACAGGAACACCAGGATCCCCAGCGACACGATCAGGATCAGCGCCTGCACGAGGCCGAACGAGCCCCAGCCGCTGATCGACTCGCTCTGTGACAGGGCGCCGTGCGTGCGGGCGCTGTGGCTGACCAAGGTCGCCTGATACCAGGGCAGGAACAGGGTCAGCCAGAGGACGGCGGCGGCCACCGCGGCCAGGCGGCGCTCGCGGCTCAGGCCCTTCCAGGCGCGGCCGAGGCGGATCGCGCCGTCCACGGACCGTTCCATGAGATCCCCGCCACCGGCGGGTCTGGCCCCCGCGCTGTGATCCGGATCAGGGGCCACGGTCCGATTGTAGGGTGGGGGCCGGTGACCCCGTTGCGGTTAGGTCTTGTGACGCGGCGCCAGCACGAGCGAGCCGACGGTGCGGTGGAAGTTCCCCGCCAGATCGGTGGCGGCCAGGCGCACGGTGTAGGTGCCCCGGCGCAGCGCCGGCACCGAGAAACCGTGCACGCCGTGGGGGAACTGGGCGCTGGTGGCCACCATCGTCTGGCTGCCGCGGAGGATGACGATTCCCACGTGGGACACCTTGGACAGGCGGAAGCGCAGGACCAGACGCCGCCGGGCGGTTCCGCGCTTGGTCAGCTGGGTGATCTTGGGCGGGGTGTGCAGGTAGGCGTGAAAGTGCTCCGCCGTCTCGCAGTAGGCGGTGGCGCCGGTTCGGCTGCACAGTTGCTCCAGGAAGCCGGTGACCAGCTCGTGGTAGGACAGGTCGTCCTCCAGCCCGGGCTGGTACAGCGACCAGGCCCCGGTGTCGAAGTGCGGCACCTCCGCCTCCGCCTCCGCGTTGCCCGACGCGAACAGCCGCCCCGCCACCCGGTCACCGCTGTAGTGGGCGTAGTCGTACAGCCCGATCAGCGTCTGCAGGAACGCGTTGATGATGTCCAGGTGCGGGGCGAACGAGTACTGCAGGAACCGGGTTCCCTTCCGTTCGGGGACGGCCACTCCCGCCCCCGGCCGACGGCGGAGGATCCCGAGTGCCCGATGGGCGAGCGTCAGATAGCTCGCCTCGTGGGTGGCCCGGTAGGCCCGCGTGAGGGCCTCCAGGGCCGTTCCCTGGGCCATCGCGCTGACCCACGGCGGCTGCCCGCCGTCGAAGCTGAAGTAGTACTCCCAGGCCAGCCCGCCGGCCCGGTGCACGGCCAGCGGTATCAGCTCGCCGAGCAGCGACCGCAGCCGCCCGTAGTGGGTCCAGCCGGCCGAGTACAGGCCGTCCGCCTTGCCGAAGCTGCCCAGCACCTGGAGCTCGATCCCCTGCCCCGGGTAGTACTCCCACACCAGCTGCGAGCCCGAGAACTCCACGCGCGCGCCGGAGGCGAGCAGCGGCCCGCTCTTCCACCACTGCACGTTGCGCTTCAGGGTGAGGAACAGTGCCGGTAGGCGGGACTCGGTCAGCTCGTGGCGCGCCGTGATCGCCTGGATCGTCGCGATCACGGCGCCGAGTTCGCTCCCGCGCGTCCCGTGAAGCCGGCCGTGAGCGCGCCACGCGGCTCGCCACGCGCGCAGATAGCTGCGCTCCTGCGCCTGGGTGATCGAGCCGGCGCGCCGAAGCTGGGACAGACGCTTCGGCACGGTCAAACGGGAGGTATTGGATGACGCGGCGGTGGCGGTCGCGATGGCGGCCCGCGCACGGGACGCGTTCGGGGCCGGCGAGTTGGCCCCGGCGGGGAGGTAGCGGTCGTTCACCACCCGCGTGCGGCCGTCGTGCATGAGCACCCTCACCCGGGCGGCCTGGGCGCTCCAGGCCATACAGAGCGCGATCAGAACACCGCCGACGGTGCCCATAAGCCCCAAGGCGAGACGCCCGTGAACCTGCGTCGCACGCATCGCTCCGCTGCTAACTTCGGCTGGTCTTTTCCGCATTTTTCACGAGGGGTCCCTTGTTTGATCACCCGAAACCGGCTCGGGTTGCGCACCTGACCTTTGCGCTGCTCGCCACCGCCGCCGCCTGCATCCTGCTCGGCGCCTGCGGCTCGAGTTCGCCAGGCAACGCCCGAAGCCTGCTGCGCCAGACGTTCAGCGGCCCGCACCGGGTCGACAGCGGCCGGCTGACGTTCGCCCTGTCCCTCCAGCCATCCGGATCCTCGACACTGACCCAGCCGATCAGCCTGTCACTGTCCGGGCCGTTCCAGAGCCGCGGTACCGGCAAGCTACCGGCATCCGACTTCACGGTCGCGATCTCCGCCCAGGGCCACACGGGCTCGCTGTCGATCCTGTCCACCGGCACGAAGGGCTACGTGACGATGTCGGGCGTCAGCTACCAGCTGCCGGCCTCGAGCTTCCAGAAGCTGGAGTCGAGCTTCTCTTCCATCGCCTCCTCGGGCGGGGCGAGCTCCTCGAGCCGGAGCGGCGTGCTGTCCAAGCTCGGGATCAACCCGCTGGACTGGCTGAACCATCCTCAGGTGATCGGATCAAGCACCGTCGGCGGCGCTCCGACCACGCACATCCGCGCTTCGGTGAACGTGCCGTCCCTGCTCCGGGACCTCAGCACCTTCATGCAGAAGGCTGCGTCGCTGGGGATCTCGGGAACCAGCAGCCTGTCGAGTGGCCTGTCCTCGGCGACCCAACAGAAGATGGCCAGCGCGCTTCAGAAGCCGAGCTTCGATCTGTGGACCGGGAACAGCGACAAGACGGTGCGGCGCCTCCAGGTGGGGCTGCGGTTCCCGCTGAGCGGTCAGATATCGACCCTGCTCGGCGGCTCCAAGGGGGCGGGCCTGGATCTGAGCCTTCAGTACAGCCAGCTCAACCAGCCCCAGACGATCACGGCGCCCACCAAGGTGGAGCCCTACAGCGTCTTCTCGGCCAAGCTCAACACGGTGCTCCAGGCCCTGGCCGGCAGCGTCTCCTCCGGCTCGCTGGGCTCGTCGAGCTCAGGTACCGGCACCACCAGCGCGGGGGCGACGACCACAGGAAGCAGCTCCGGCACTCCGGCCGGCGTCACCAAGGCCTACAGCCAGTGCATGCAGAAGGCCGGCCAGGACGTGACGAAGATGCAGGCGTGCGCCTCGAAGCTGAGCAACAGCGGCGGCTGACCCCCGCCGTTTCCACTGTGACCTTCCGGGTGGCGAGCCGGCCCGCCGGTCGTTAGTCTGCGCCGTCATGGCCGACGCACGCCGAGTGGAACTTGAGGACCTGGTGAACCGGCCGGGGACCTATTTCAACCCCCAGACCGAGGTCCTGATCGTGGTTGACGACTCTCCCGAGATGGACGGGGAGATCTTCAACATGGAGGAGTACGAGGGCGCCGACTGGGTCCTGATCTCCGACGAGACGCCGGTCGACGAGCTGCGCCGCGACGAGCTGCTCGAGTCCTTCCAGATTCGCTACAGCCCCGCCGAGGTGGGGACGGACGACGACGAGGAGCCCGAGGACCACGAAGAGGACTACGAGGACGTGGGCCGCGAGTAGCCCGAGCGGCTGAGCTCGGCGACCCGGCGCTCCACCTCACTCTCCACGTCCAGCGGCGGTTCGCCGCGCCGAGCCCGCCGGTGGTTGCGGGCCACGACCATCTGGCGGATCTCGTCTCGCAGTTCATCGTCCACCGCCGGCGCGTCCACGGCTGGCGCGGTCAGACGTCGCAGCTCGCTCTCCACGTCGAGCGGCGCCTCGCCCCGGCGGGCGCGGCGCTCATTGCGGGCCTGGAGCATCTGGCGGATCTCGATATCGCGCTCGGCCAGCCCGGCGGCGCTGAGTCCTTCGCCTGTGCTGGCGCGGGCGCCCGAAGAGCGGTCCCCGTCGCGGACCAGACCGTCGCGGCCAATCTGCTCCCACACCTTCCCGCTGGTCGCCGCGGCCAGGATGGCGACCACGACTCCAACGCCCACGACGATCCAGATCACGTACGTGAATGCACCGTGCATCCCCGAAGTTTGGCGCGTGCCAGCCCGGGATGGCGAGGGTGCAGCGGCTTCTTGGTGCTCCAGCGCGCACGGTGGGGCGCGGCTCGGTCGATATCGCGCCAGAGCACCAAATTCGTGCCCGAGCGCGATTTCAACCCGCCGATGGCCTCAGGGTGCGCGCTCAAGCATGCCCAAGCCACCCGAAGCGGCCTTATCCGAGCGGCAAATGAGCTCGCCGCCGGCAACTGACGCGCGGTCCGCTCCGCATGGGGTACGCTTTTGAGCAGTGTTGACTGACTGGTCAATCGACCCGTTTTTCAGAGGAGACAACAGTGGTTGATTTCACGCTCACCGATGAGCAGCGCAACATGCGCGAGATGGCACACGATTTCGCCGAGAAGGAGATCCGGCCCGTCGCCTGGGATTACGACCGGGACGGCACCTGGCCCCAGGACATCATCGAGAAGGCCTGGGAGGTGGGGCTGATGAACAGTCACCTCCCTGAGGAGTACGGCGGTCCGGGACTCGGATTCCTGGACGGAGCCCTCATCGAGGAGGAGATCTCCTGGGGCTGCTCGGGCATTGGCACCTCGCTGTCCTGTAACGGCCTGGCCACCGCGCCCGTCGTGCTGGCCGCCTCCGAGGAGCTCAAGAAGGAGTACCTGGGCCGCCTGGCCGAGGCTCCGCTGCTGGCCTCGTTCTGCCTGACCGAGCCCGACGCGGGCTCGGATGTCTCCGGCATGAAGACGACCGCCACCCGCAAGGGCGACAAGTGGGTGATCAACGGCTCCAAGTGCTTCATCACCAATGGCGAGTACGCCAACTGGTACACGGTCTACGCCAAGACCGACAAGGAGGCCGGCCACCGCGGCATCTCCTGCTTCATCGTCCCCCGCGACGCCGGCGTGGTCGTCGACAAGCACGAGGACAAGATGGGCCAGCGCGCCTCCAACACGGCCACGATCACCTTCCCCGAGGTGGAGATCCCGCTGGAGAACCTCGTCGGCGAGGAGAACAAGGGCTTCAAGATCGCCATGATGACCCTCGATCGCACCCGCCCCGGCGTGGCGGCGATGGGCACCGGCGTGGCCCGCGCGGCCATGGAGATGGCCATCGAATACTCCAAGGAGCGCGTGCAGTTCGGCGTCCCCATCGCCATGCATCAGGCGATCCAGTTCATGATCGCCGACATGTCGACCAAGGTCCATCTGGCCCGCCTGGCCACCTGGAACTCGGCCGTCCTGCTCGATCAGGGCAAGCGCAACACGCTCGAGTCATCCCACGCCAAGCGCTTCGCGGCGGACTCGGCCATGGAGGTCTGCACCGACGCCGTCCAGGTGTTCGGCGGCTACGGCTTCATCAAGGAGTACAAGGTCGAGAAGCTGATGCGTGACGCCAAGATCCTCCAGCTATACGAGGGCACGGCGCAGATCCAGCGCCTGGTCATCGCCCGGGAGACGCTCCTGCCTCGCCGGGTGCAGGAGCCGGCCGCGGCGGCCGCCTAGGCCCGGCGCACATCCAGCAGCGAGTTGATCAGCCCGAGCGTCTGCTCGGCCGATGGCAGCCGGCCGTTCTGGTCGCTGCCGCCCGGCGCACCCAGCATCAGCCGGCGGCTGGCCCGCCCGAAGGCGGCGTCGATCACCATCAGCGCCACCACCTCCGGGTCGGCCTCGGGGTTGGCCCGGCCGGCGTCCTGCTCGGCGCGCAGGTAGGCGCCGAGTGCCGTGACGCCCTTGTGCGGGCCCAGGTCGTTCTCGGCCACGTACTGGGCCAGGGTGGCACCCAGCTCGGCGTCGGCCTGGGCGGCGTGGAGCACGGGCAGCACGTCGTCGAAGAACCGCTCCAGGGAGGCGAGCGCCGCGGCCAGCACGGCTGGGCGCTCCATCCCGGCGGGGGGCTGGGTGACGAACTCCAGGGGCTTCATCCCGTGGGCGAAGGCGGCTCGCAGCAGGCCCTCGCGGTCGCCGAAGTGGTAGTAGACGCTGGCGTCTGAGACGCCCGCCCGGGCGGCCACCTCGCGGCTGGTCAGCTTGGCGACGCCCTCCTCTCGCAGCAGCGCCAGCGTCGCGGTGAGGATCGCCTCGCGGCCGCCCGACGGCGGCCGGCCACGGCGTCTTGGTTGATCGGTGGCGGCCATCGAGGGTCAAGCGTAAACGGAGCGCCCGACCCAAAGATTAAATTGTGAGCGCCCGCTCAGGAATGGTGGTAGCCTGAGTGCCAACTCAGGAATGACCGAACCTTGGAGGCGGTGATGGATCGCAAGTGGTGGACCCTGATGGCTGTGTGCACCGGCGTGTTCATGCTGTTGCTGGACATCACGATCGTGAACGTGGCGCTGCCCCAGATCGAGCGCGCCTTCAAGGCCAGCCTGTCCGACCTGCAGTGGGTGATCGACGCCTACGCGCTGACGTTGGCGGCGCTGCTGCTGACCGCCGGCTCGATCGCCGACCTGGCCGGCCGGCGGCGCGTGTTCGCCGCCGGGATCGTGATCTTCACGTTGGGCTCCGCGCTGTGCGGCGTCGCCCAGAGCCCGACCATGCTGTCCCTCTCCCGTGGGTTCCAGGGAATCGGCGGAGCGATCATGTTCGCCACCGCGCTGGCCCTCCTGGCCCAGGCCTTCCCGCCCCGCGAGCGGGCGACGGCGCTGGCGGTGTTCGGCGCCACCACCGGCGTCGCCGTGGCGGTCGGCCCGGTGCTGGGTGGGGCGCTGACCAGTGGCCTGTCGTGGCGTTGGATCTTCTTCGTGAACCTCCCGGTGGGTGCGTTGGCGCTGGCGGTGACGCTGGCCAAGGTCCAGGAGTCAAAGCTGCCGAGCGCACCCCGGCCCGACTGGGCGGGCTTCGTCAGCTTCAGCCTGTCCCTGGCCGGCCTGGTGTATGGCTTGATTCGCAGTCAGCCCGACGGCTGGGGCTCGACGACGGTCCTGGGCTCGCTGGCGGCCTCCGTGGTGCTGATGGCCGCTTTCGTCGTGCTCGAGCTGCGCCAGTCCGAGCCGATGCTCGATCTGAAGCTGCTGCGCGTCCCGACGTTCAACGGCGGCCTGATCGCCGCCTGGGCGGTGTCGGCCTCGATCTTCAGCCTGCTCACCTACCTGACGCTGTTCATCCAGAACATCCTCGGCTTCTCCGCCGTCCAGGCCGGGATCCGGTTCCTGCCCTTCACCGGCGTGATCTTCTTCGCCTCGGCGCTGGCCGGACGCCTGATCAACCGGGTGCCCACGCGCGTGCTGATCGCCTCGGGCTTTGCGCTGGTGACCGTCGGGCTGCTGCTGATGCGGGGGCTGACCCCCACCGACGGCTGGACGCATTTCCTGCCCGGCTTCCTGGTCTCCGGCGTCGGCGTCGGGCTGGTCAACGTGCCGCTCGCGTCGACGGCGGTCGGCGTCGTGGCCCCCGAGCGGGCCGGGATGGCCTCGGGCATCAACTCCACGTTCCGCCAGATCGGGATCGCCACCGGCGTCGCCGCGCTGGGCTCGATCCTCGCCTCGCTGATCAAGAGTCACGTGACCAGCAGCCTGGCGAGCACGCCGCTGGCCGCCCACGGCCACCAGCTCGGCGTCGCGATCAGCTCCGGCGGCCTCCAGACCGCGGTCCACGGCCTGCCTCCCCACCTCCAGGGCCTGGTGTTCGCCGCGGCCAGAGCCGGTTACGTGAGTGCGCTGAACTCCGTCCTACTGATCGCCGCCGTCGTGGCCGGCCTGGCCACGATCGCCACATTCGCCACGATCCGCCAGCGCGACTTCTACGTCGTGCACACCCAGACCGCGGCCCCCGACGCGCCCGCGCCGGAGATGATCGCGGCCTGAGCGTGGCCGGAACCTGGTCGAGCGAGCAAATCGTCCCACGACCCGCCGATTTGCTCGCTCCACCAGGTTTTTCATGGTTGGGCGAGCAAATCGCGCTCTCCGGCGCCGATTTGCTCGCTGGACCAGGTTTCGCCGGTCCGAACGGGCGTACTCAGTCGTGCTGGAAGTGCCCGCCCGCGTAGATGACCCGCTGGCTCCCGTCCTTCAGCACGGCGGTGACCGTCCGGTCGGTGGTGGAGACGATGTCGGTGTGAACGCTGGAGCGGTTGTAGCCGAGCCGGTCCCACTCCTCCTCGCTGACGGCCGTCTCGTCGCCGTCGTAGCACGAGCGGTAGCTCAGACCCACGGCGATGTGCGTGTTGCCGAACGGGCCGCCGATGTTCTCGTCGAACAGGGTGTGGGCCATGAAGTGCGAGATGCGGGACAGGCTCGCGTCGGTGAGCGAGAACTCGCCCACCCGGTCGGCGTTCTCCACCGCCACCATCTCGCGCAGGAGGTCCTCGCGCTGGGTGGCGTTGGCGCGCACCACGCGGCCATCGCGGAACTCCAGCTCGGCGCCCTTGATCAGTGAGCCGTATACGTAGAGCGGCTCGCTGAAGCGGATCCAGCCCTCGGTCCCCCGCCAATCGGGGCTGGTGAACACCTCGAAGCTCGGGATGTTGCGTCCCTCCCCGCCCAGCCAGCGGCGGTGCTCGCCCAGCGTGAGCCACAGGTCGGCGTCCTCGCCCTGGACGTGCAGCCGGTCGATCGGCAGCGAATTGAGGAACGCACAGTGCTCATCGACCTGCGCGGTCACCTCGCGCCAGCGCGCGATCGGGTCGGGGTCGTCCAGGAAGCAGGCCGCCACGATCTGGCCCCAGTAGTCCTCGAGCGACAGCTCCGCCTCCGCCGCCATCCCCTCAGTGCCATACAGGCCGACCGTCCAGGTCAGATGCCCGGCGCCCTCCTTGGCCTGCTGCCAATCGATCAGCGGCATGTGGGACTGGTTGTGGCGCATGATCTTCTCGGGCGGCACCCCCTCCAGGCCGTGCGGGTTCAGCGGGCTGGTGATCGCCACGAGGTGATCCATCTGGTCCATCGAGCCGCGATAGAACAGCTCGGGGAAGAAGTCCAGCTGCTCGTCAGAGGCCAGCTCGTAAAAGTCGCGGGAGCGCTGCTCGACGGTGTCCTCGGCCGGTTCGTACTCCCGCAGCACGTGGCCGCCGGAGCGCCACACGGCGCGGCACACGGCGGTGAACAGCGGCTTGGCGTTCTCCGGTCCCACCACCAGCACCACGTCGCCGCGGCTGATCCCCTTGCCGCCACCCAACGCGAAGTCGACCAGGACCCTGGCGTAGCGCTCGATCAGCTCGGGATCGGGTTCGTAGCCCCCCACGAACCGGGAAGCCTAACCGCTGGCACTCAGTCGTGCTGGAAGCGACCGTCGGCGTAGATGACCTGCTCGCCGCCGCCATCGAGCACGGCGGTAACCGTGCGGTCGCTGGTGGAGACGATGTCGGTGTGCACCGAGGAGGCGTTGAAGCCGAGCTCCTCCCACTGCTCCTCGCTCACGGCGGCCGGGTCGCCGTCGTAGGCGTGCCGCAGTCCCAGTCCCACGGCCACATGCGTGTTTCCGTAGCGCCCGCCCACGTTCTCGTCGTACAGCGTGTTGGCCATGAATCGTGTGATCCGGGACAGGCGCGCGTCGGTCAGGGAGAACTCGCCCACCCGGTCGGCACCGGGGGCGGCGATCATCTCCTGGAGGAGCTTCTCGTTTTGAGTGGCCCGCGACGCCGTCACGCGGCCGTCCCGGAACTCGAGCTCGATCCCCTTGATCAGCGACCCGAACACGTACAGCGGTTCGGTGAACCGGATCCAGCCCTCGGTGCCCCGCCAGTCGGGGCTGGTGAACACCTCAAAGCTCGGGATATTGCGCCCGCCGCCGCCGATCCACCTGCGCTTCTCGCCCAGGGTCAGCCAAAGGTCGGCGTCCTGGCCCTCCACGTGCAGCCGGTCGATCGCCAGGGCGTTGAGCGCGGCGCAGTGGGCCTCGATCTGCTGGTTGACCTCGCGCCAGCGAGCGATCAGGTCGGGATCGTCCAGGTAGCAGGCGGCGACGATCTGCTCCCAGTACTCCTCGATCGACAGCTCCGCCTCAGCGGCCATCGCCTCGGTGCCGTACAGCGCGCCCGTCCACGAGAAGCGCCCCTCGGACTCCTTGGCCTGTTGCCAGCCGATCACCGCGTGGAAAGCCTGGCGGCGGCGCATGATCCGGGCCGGATCGACGTCACGCAGTCCGTGCGGGTCGCCGTCGCTGATCAGCGCCACCATGTGATCGCTCTGATCGATCACGCCGCGCCAGTACGGCTCGGGGAAGAAGTCCAGCTGCTCGTCGCCGGCCAGCTCGAAGAAGTCTCGGCTGAGGTTGAGTCCCGGCTCCTCGGGTGGCTGGTAGCTGTGCAGCACGTGGCCGCCCGAGCGCCACACCGCCCGGCACACCTCGGCGTACAGCGGCTTGGAGCGCTCGTCGCCGACCACCCGCACCACGTCGCCCCTGGCGATCCCGCCCTCGCCTTCGCCGAGCGCGTAGTCGACCAGCAGCCGGGCGTAGCGCTCCAGGTGCTCCTGCGACGGCACGAAGGCCACGTCAGACTCCGGTGAACTGACCGTCGCGATAGACCACCTGCTCGGCGCCGTCGCTCATCACCGCAGTCACGGTGCGGTCGGTGGTGGAGACGATGTCGGTGTGCACGACGGAATCGTTGAAACCGAGCCGCTCCCATTCATCCTGGCTGACCTGCCCGGGATCACCGTCCAAGCACTGCTTGATGGCCATGCCCACGGCCACGTGCGTGTTCCCGAACGGGCCGCCGACGTTCTCGTCGTACAGCGTGTTGGCCATGAACCGGTTGATCCGGGACAGCCGGGCGTCGGTCAGTGAGAACTCGCCCACTCGGTCGGCGTTCTCGGTGGCGATCATCTCCTTTAGCAGGGGCTCGTTCTCCTGCGCGGAGGCCCTGACCACCCGTCCCTCCCGGAACTCCAGCTCGATGCCCTTGATCAGGGACCCGTAGATGTACAGCGGCTCGCTGAACCGAATCCATCCCTCGGTACCCCGCCAGTCCGGGCTCGTGAACACCTCGAAGCTGGGGATGTTGGCGCCGCCTCCGCCCATCCACCTGCGCCTCTCGCCCAGCGAGATCCACAGGTTGACGTCCTCGCCCTCCACGTGGAGGCGGTCGATCGGCAGTGAGTTGAGCCAGTCGGCTCGCCGGTCGATCTCCTGGTTGACCTCGCGCCACTTGGCCACCGGGTCCGCCTCGTCCAGGAAGCAGGCCAGCTTCACCTGGTCCCAGTACTCCTCCAGCGACATGCCGGCCTCGGCGGCCATCGCTTCGGTGGGGTAGAGCCCGATCGTCCAGGAGAGCTTGCCGGCGCTCTCCTTCTCGTTCCGCCACTCGACCAGGGGCCGGCGGGAGCGCCGGAAGCGCATCAGCTTCTCCGGGTCGACCTGCTGCAGGACGTCAGGGTCGCTGTCGGCCATGATGTGCAGCGAGTGGTCCATCTGGTCGACGAGACCACGGAAGTACTTGTCCGGGAAGAAGTCCAGCTGCGAGTCGCTGGCCGCCTCGTAGCGGACGCGGGAGACCTTGAGGTCGTCATCGTCGTCGGCGTAGTAGCCGTCCAGCACCTGGCCTCCGGCCTGCCACACGGCCCGGCAGGTCTCGACGTAGAGCGGCTTGGCCGAGTCCGGGGCGCTGACGTAGACGACGTCGCCGGGGCTGATCCCCTGACCCTCACCGAGGGCGTATTCGACCAGCAACCGGGCGTAGCGTTGTAGAAGCTCCTGCGGTGGGGTGTAGATCATGGTCTCAGAGGTTAGAGTCATCCCGCATGAGAGCGTTCGTCACAGGAGGGACCGGTTTCATCGGCGGCCGGCTGGTGGCCAAGCTGCGCGAGCGCGGCGATGAGGTGGTGGCACTGGTTCGCTCACCCCAGCGAGCCGAAGCCCTGCGGGCGCTCGGCTGCGAGCTGGTACAGGGCGACCTCAGCGATTCCGAGCGGATGCGCGAGGCCATGCGGGGCTGCGACGGCGTCTTCCACGTGGCCGCCGTCTACAAGGTCGGCGTGCCGAAGTCCGAGCGCCAGGCGTTGCTGGACGCCAACGTGGAGGGCACCGCCAACGCCCTGGATGCCGCTGTGCAGGCGCAGGTGCCCCGCATCCTGTACGTGTCCACGGGCAACGTGTACGGCGACACGCACGGAAAGGAGGTGGACGAGACCTACCGCCGCGATCTCGGCGAAGGGTTCCTGTCCACTTACGACGAGGCCAAGTACCGGGCGCATGAGCTGGCGCTTGAGCGCATCTCCCAGGGCGCACCGATCGTGATCGTCCAGCCCGGCGGCGTGTACGGGCCGGGCGACCACTCCGAGCTGGGCAACGCGATCGAGATGACCCGCAAGGGACGCATGCCGATGATCCCGTTCGCGGACATGCGGATGTCGTTCGTGTACGTGGACGACGTGGCCGACGGCATCATCCTCGCCTTCGAGAAGGGCCAGATCGGCGAGTCCTACAACCTGGCCGGCGAGCGAGCGACCATGCGGGATCTCGTCCAGACGACCGCGCGCCTGACCGGCCGGCGCGAGCCCACGCGCGAGATGCCCACCGCGATCATGCGGGCCTCGGCACCGATCGGGCCGGTGGTGGGACCGCTGCTGGGCTTCCCACCCAACTTCCGCGAGCTGATCAGCGTCTCGGACGGCGTCAGCTACTGGATGACCGACGAGAAGGCACGCACCCAGCTCGGGTTCGCTCCGCGCGGGCTCGAACAGGGTCTGAAGGACACGCTGGCCGCCCATCCGGCCGAGGTCGCCCCGGCCTGAGAGTCAGCGGTCCGGATCGGACGTCCGAAAGCGACTGCGCCACTGCTCAGGATCGAACGGCACAGCTTCGGTCTCGGCCATAAATCGAGTGAGCGCCGCGACGAAGCGTTCAGGGGCCTCAATCTGTGGCATGTGCCCCGCACCCTCGAAGATCTCCAGCCGGCTGCCCGGCATCGCCTCGTGGGCGCTTTCGGCGTGCAGGACGGGAATGATTGGATCGCGTGCGCCCCAGATGATCAGGACAGGGAGTCCCTCGGCCAGGTAGAGACGGTCGGTGGCGTGGACGCGCTGCCCTTCGGAGCCGACCACCCCGCGCAGAGTGGCCAGGAACGCCGTCCGGCGATCGCGATCGACCAGCGATCCGTACCCGCGAACCACCTCGGCGAGATCCGCGCCCGGACGCCGGCCGATGATCGACAGCACGCGCCCGACCGGGCGGCCGATCGCGCTGCCCAGGGCGGCGGTTCCAGCGATGAATGGTCCTGATCCGGGGAGCGTCGCGGCGCGCAGGAGAGCACTCACCTCGGTGCCGAGACCGCCGCTGGAAACGAGCACCAAGCGCTCGGTCATCTCGGGGAACTGGTACGAGAACTGCATGGCTATCCCGCCACCCAGGGAGTGGCCCACGACCGTCGCCCGCTCGTGCCCGAGGGTCAGGAGCAGGTCACGGAGCCCGGCGGCCATCGCCCCGAGCGAATAGTCCCCGGCCCCCGGCGCAGATCTCCCGTGTCCCGGCAGATCGGAGGCCACCACGGTGAAGTGCTGCGCCAGAGGCCCGATCACCGCCCGCCAGTTCTCGAGCGTCCCGGCCACCCCGTGGATCAGCATGATCACCGGGCCGCTGCCCGCCTGAACGTAGCTCAGCCTGCGGCCATGGAGGGTGACCTCGCGCGGCTCGACAACGTCCATCACCCTGCCGCGATCGCTTCGCTCGGCCGCCCGCACCATCCGAGGAGTATCCCAAGGGCTTCGGTCCCGTGCTCACGGGGTAAACGGTGTTGATGGGTCGCCGCGCGGGGTTGATGAGTGAAGCGGCCGACGCCGCCGCAGGACTGGTGGAGGCGTACGCGCGAATCGGCGCTGCAATCGGGTCAGATGTCACCGGAGTGATCTCGGGGCGCCCGAGCGCCGACCCGTTTGAGCTTCGTGATCCCGTCTACATCGAGCGCACGCTGCCGGCCTGGGAGCTGATGTCCCGTGCGTACTTCAGAGCCGACGTCCGCGGGCTCGAGCACATCCCTCCGGAGGGTCCGGCTCTGCTCGTGGGGAACCACTCGGGCGGAATTCTGATCGCCGACACGTTTGTCTTCGCCCATGCGTTCTACCGCCGCTTCGGACCACGGCGCCCGTTTCACCAGCTGGCTCACGACCTCGTCTTCAAGACGCCCGGGGCACGGGCTCTCCTTGCGCCCTACGGGACGGTGCCCGCGTCTCCGCAGAACATGGCGCGAGCGCTGGAGCGGGATGCCGCCCTGCTCGTGTACCCGGGTGGCGACGACGAGACGTTCCGGCCGAGCTGGGAGTCCAGCACGATTGATCTGGCGGGTCGCCGCGGGTTCATCGAGCTGGCACTGAAGCACAACGTGCCGATCACGCCTGTGGTCTCCATCGGGGGCCAGGAGACCGGGCTGTTCCTCGGACGCGGACGCAGCGCCGCCCGAGCTCTCGGGCTCGACCGGATCCGCCTCAAGGTGCTGCCGGCCGTGGTCGGGCCTCCGCTCGGCATGACGATCCTCGATCTGCCTCTGAGGTTTCCCCTTCCGGCCAAGATCTCGATCCGAGTGCTCAAGCCGATCGACCTGCGCAAGCGCCTCGGCTCAGATCCGAGCACCGAGGACGCGTATCAGCTGGTCACCTCGACGATGCAGCGCACGCTGACCCGGCTGTCGAACGATCGCAACCTCCCGGTCGTCGGCTGAGCACCGGTCAGGGCCACAGGGCCGGGTCGCGGTAGGCAACCCGGCCCTCGGCCACCGTGGCGGCCACGATCGGCACGCCGGGTCGGTAGGCGAAGTGGGCCGGGGAGGGGGCGGCCAGCACGGCGGCGTCCGCGCGGCATCCGGGAGCGAGCCGGCCGATGTCGTGACGGCGCAGCGCCTGGGCGCCCCCGGCGGTGGCGGCCAGGACCGCCTCCTCGATCGTCATCCCCAGGTCGCGTACCGCCAGGGCCAGGCAGAACCCCATCGAGGTGGTGTAGCTGGAGCCGGGGTTGGTATTGGTCGCCAGAGCGACGCTGACCCCGGCGTCGATCGCCCGGCGGGCGTCGGGGTAGGGCTGCCGGGTGGCGAAATCGGTGGCCGGCAGGAACGTGGCCACGGTGTCCGAGGCGGCCAGCGCCTCCAGATCCTCAGGCTCGAGATACGTGCAGTGGTCAGCCGAGGCAGCGCCCATCTCCGCGGCCAGCCGCACTCCGGGCCCCGGCCCGAGCTGATTGGCATGGACTCGCAGGCCGAGGCCGGCCCGCCGGCCGGCCTCGAGCACGGCCCGGGACTGCTCCGCGTCGAACGCGCCCTCCTCGCAGAACACATCGATCCAGCGGGCGTACGGACGGCAGGCCTCCAGCATCTCTCCGCACACCAGCTGAACGTATGTGTCCGCATCCATGTCCGACGGGACCACGTGGGCCCCCAGGAAGGTGACGTCGTCGGTCAGCTCGGCGGCGATCCGGCACAGCCGCGCTTCCCCGGCCACGTCGAGCGCGTAGCCCGACTTGATCTCGACGTGGGTGATGCCCGCCCGCAGGCCCTCCTGGCGCCGTGACCAGGCGGAGGCGCGCAGATCGGAGTCATCAGTCTCGGCGGTCTCGGCGACCGTGGCGAGGATGCCGCCCGCCGCGTAGGGCTGGCCCGCCATCCGCCGCACGAACTCCTCGCTGCGGTCGCCCGCGAACACCAGGTGCGTGTGGCTGTCGACGAACCCGGGGATCACGCAGCGGCCCTCAGCGTCGAGGCGCTCGTCCGCCGCGGCTCCGGGGGGCTCGATCGCCACCACGAGCCCGTCCTCCATCACCAGCGCGGCCCCGCGCACCAGGCCCAGCGGTCCCTCGCCCAGGGCGGCCTCACCGGTGACCAGCAGCCCGATCCGGTCGATCACCAGACTTGACATCAGCGCTAGACCGAGCCGATCGCGCCGGCCAGCTCGGCGGCCACGTCGATCCGCATGTGGCGCCCGCCGCTGACGACCACGTGCCCGTCGACGATCAGCGTGTCCACGTCGCCGGCCGTGCCGGCGAACACGACGGCGGCCAGCGCATCCTCGGGCCGGGTGCCGGCCAGACGGACGCCGTCCAGCCGCACGGTGACCAGATCGGCCAGGGCCCCCGGGGCGATCCGGCCGCCCTCGGGCCAGCCCAGGCTGTCGTAGCCGTTCTCGGTGGCGCCCTGGGCCAGCGTGGCGGCCCTGTGGTTGCCGCGCACCAGCGTGCCCAGGCGCTCGTCGAGCTCCACCGCGCGCGCCTCCTCGAACAGGTCGATCACGGCCTGGGAGTCGCTGCCGAGCGTGAGCCGTCCCCGCACCCGCCCGATGCCGTCAGCCAGGTCCCGTTCCGTGGTCGGGCACAGGCAGCCGAAGCCCTCGTTGGCCTCCAGCAGCTCCCGGTCGCCCTCGGTGAAGTGGGTGGCGTGCACGGCGGTGAAGCGCGGCGAGAGCGCGCCGATCCGGTCAAGCAGCTGAAGCGGGGTCATCCCGTGCCGGCGCAGGCACTCCTCGTTCTCGGCCGGCTGTTCGGAGACGTGCGCGTGCAGCGGCCAGCCGTGCGCAGCCGCCACCTCGGCGACGACTCGAGCCGAGTCGGGCTCCACGGCGCGCACGCTGTGGATCGCCGCACCGATCCGGGCGCCGGGGGAAGCCGAGAGGGCGGTCACCCGCTCGGCCCACGCCTCCGCACTGCGGTCGCGGAACTGCGGCAGCCCGCCCTCCAGGTAACAGGCGTCGATCAGGGTGATCCGCAGTCCCGCGTCACGAGCCGCCCGGAGCATCGCCTCGGAGTGGTGCAGGTAGTCGAACTCGCCGACCAGGGAGATCCCGGCCAGTGCCATCTCGGCGAACGTGGCCCGGGCCAGGGCCTCGACCAGGTCCTCGTCCTCCAGCGCCTGGGCGAGCGCGTACATCTGCTCGCGCCAGGTCCAGAACGAGCCGTGCGTGGCCGCCTGGGTGCGCCCGCGCAGGGCCCGCTGGAAGGCGTGCGAATGGGCGTTGGCCAGGCCCGGCAGGGTCAGACCGGGGAGAACTGTGGCCCCGGCGGTGGCGGCAACGCCCGCCGCCACCGCCGAGATGCGCCCGCCCTCCACGTCGATCCTCACCGCGGGCTCGGGGACCTCACCGCCCAGCCAGGCCAGCTCACACCAGTACTCGGTCATGTCGCTAGCGAGGCGATGCGCTGCAGGAACGCCTCGCGCCCGTGACGCTCCCACTGCTCCCAGGTGGCGAACGAGTGCGGGTCGGCGCGATCCAGGAACAGAATCCCGTCCAGGTGGTCGATCTCGTGCTGGAAGGTGCCGGCCGTGAGACCGCGCACCACGTGCTCCTGGGGCTCGCCGTGGCGGTCGAGCGACTGCACGCGGACTCCCACATGACGCGGCACGTCACCCCGCAGGTCCGGCACCGACAGACAGCCCTCGTTGATCAGGACCGTCTCCTCGCCGACCGGCTCCAGCTCCGGGTTGACGATCACGGTCAGGGGGAACGGCGGCTTGTACGGGTAGCGCGGATTGCCGTCCTCCACCTCGATCACGGCGATCCGCACGGGCAGGCCCACCTGGTTTGCCGCCAGGCCGGCCCCCGCGTGGTCGCGCTTGGTCTCGATCATGTCGTCGATCAGCCGCTGGGTGGCCGGCGCGCGCAGCTCCTCCAGGGTGATCTCGCGCGCCCGTTCGCGCAGCACCGGATCGCCCACCTGGACGACCTCGAGCGAGCCCATCAGCTCTCCCGCATCGGGATCCGCACGCCTCGCTCGGCGGCCACCTCGGCGGACCGCTCGTACCCGGCGTCGACGTGGCGGATCACGCCCATCCCCGGGTCGCTGGTCAGCACCCGCTCCAGCTTCTGCTCGGCCAGCGGCGACCCGTCGGCCAGGCACACCATCCCGGCGTGGATCGAGCGGCCGATCCCGACGCCGCCACCGTGGTGGATCGATACCCACGAGGCGCCTGAGGCGGTGTTGACCAGCGCGTTGAGCAGGGGCCAGTCGGCGATCGCGTCCGAGCCGTCGGCCATCGCCTCGGTCTCCCGGTAGGGCGAGGCAACCGACCCGGAATCCAGGTGGTCACGGCCGATCACGATCGGTGCGCTGATCTCCCCGGAGGCGACCATGCGGTTGAACCGCAGGCCCAGCCGGGCCCGCTCGCCGTACCCGAGCCAGCAGATCCGGGCCGGGAGCCCCTGGAAGGCGATCCGCTCACCGGCCGCCTTCATCCACCGGTGCAGCGGCTCGTCGCCGGGGAACTCGTCCAGCACCGCGCGGTCGGTGGCGGCGATGTCGGCCGGGTCGCCGGACAGGGCCACCCAGCGGAACGGCCCCTTGCCCTCGCAGAACAGCGGCCGGATGTAGGCGGGCACAAAGCCGGGGTAGTCGAACGCGCGCTCGAACCCGCCCAGGCGCGCCTCGGCCCGCAACGAGTTTCCGTAGTCGAACACCTCCGAGCCGGCGTCCTTGAACCCGACCATCGCCGCGCAGTGGGCGGCCATCGCCCGCCGCGACCGTTCCAAGTACTCCTGCGGATTCTCGGCCCGCAGCCGAACCGCCTCCTCGAAGCTCATCGTGTTGGGGACGTAGCCGTTCAGCGGATCGTGCGCGCTCGTCTGGTCGGTGACGATGTCGGCCGGGAAGCCGCTCCTCAGGAGCTGGGGGAGCACGTCGGCGGCGTTGGCCTCCAGGCCGACGCTCAGGGCGCGCCCGGCGTCGCGCGCGGCCAGGCAGCGCTTCACCGCGTCGTCGAGATCGTCGGCCACCTCGTCCAGGTAGCGGGTGCGCAGCCGCCGCTCGATCGCCTCGCGGTCGATCTCCACGCACAGCGCCACGCCGCCGTTCATGGTCACGGCCAGCGGCTGGGCGCCGCCCATCCCTCCCAGCCCGGCGGTCAGCGAGACTGTCCCGGCCAGCGACCCGCCGTGCCGGCGCCGGGCTATCTCGGCAAAGCACTCGTAGGTTCCCTGCACGATCCCCTGGCTGCCGATGTAGATCCACGACCCGGCCGTCATCTGGCCGTACATGGTCAGTCCCTCGGCCTCGAGGCGGCGGAACTCGTCCCAGGTGGCCCAGTCGGGCACCAGGTTGGAGTTGGCGAGCAGCACCCGGGGTGACCATTCGTGGGTGCGAAACACGCCGACCGGCTTGCCCGACTGCACCAGCAGCGTCTCGTCGTCGGCCAGCGACTTCAGCGTGGCAACGATCGCGTCGAACGCCTTCCAGGAGCGCGCCGCGCGTCCGGTCCCGCCGTACACGACGAGCTCGTCGGGATGCTCGGCCACCTCGGGGTCGAGGTTGTTCATCAGCATCCGCATGGCCGCCTCCTGGGGCCAGCCGCGGCAGCTGAGCTCCAGGCCGCGGGGTGCTTTAACGGGGCGGGCTCCGTCGGACCAACTCATGCCAGTTCTCCCACCATTGCCTCCACGTTGTTCAGCAGGGTGCCGTTGCGGATCAGGCCGCGCGCGATCTCCAGCTCCGGGGACAGCCACCGGTCCGGGCCGGCTCCGGGCACGTGCTCGCGCAACCGGCGCACCGCCACCTCCGTGGCCGGAGCGGGCGTCAGCGGCGCCCGCAGGTCGATGCCTCGCGCGGCCGCCACCCACTCGATGGCCAGAATGCTCTCCAGGTTCTGGGTCACGGTGCGCAGCTTCTTGGCTGCCGACCAGCTCATCGACACGTGATCCTCCTGCATCGCCGAGGTGGGGAGCGAATCGACCGACGCGGGGGCGGCCAGGCGCCGGTTCTCGGCCACGATCGCCGCCTGCGTGTACTGGGCGATCATCAGCCCCGAGTTCACCCCGGCGTCGGGGGCCAGGAAGGGGGGCAGGCCGTGCGAGCGGGCGGCGTCCAGCAGCCGGTCGGTGCGTCGCTCGGCGATCGCTCCGACCTCGGCCGCCGCGATGGCCAGGAAGTCGCAGGCGAAGCCGACCGGCGCGCCGTGGAAGTTGCCGCACGACTGCACGCGGCCGTCCGGCATGACCATCGGGTTGTCGATCGCCGAGACCAGCTCCCGGCTGGCCACGCCGAAGCAGTGCTCGAGCGTGTCCCGGGCGGCCCCGTTGACCATCGGCGCGCAGCGCAGGGAGTACGCGTCCTGAACGCGGGGGTCGTCGTGGCGGTGGCTGGCCACGATCGGCGAGTCCTTGAGCACCAGGGTCATGTTGGCCGCGCTGGCTCCCTGACCCGGCTGGGGCCGCAGGCCGACTAGGTCGGGGGCGAACGCCCGGTCGGTGCCGAGCAGCGCCTCCACCGACATGGCGGCGGTGATGTCCGCCACCTTGAACAGCCGGCGCAGGTCGTGCATGGCCAGGATCAGCATGCCCAGCGACCCGTCGGTGCCGTTGATCAGCGCCAGGCCCTCCTTGGCGGTGAGGGTGAGCGGCGGGATCCCGGCGCTCTCCAGCGCCTCCCCCGCGAAGCCCTCGAACCCGGGCGCGCTCACCTGGCCCTCGCCCAGCAGCGCCAGCGCGCAGTGCGCCAGCGGGGCCAGGTCGCCGCTGGCGCCCAGCGATCCGTGCTCGGGCACGACGGGCGTGATATCCGCGTTTAGCAGCGCCAGGATCGTCTCGGCCACGACCGGCCGGGCGCCTGAGTAGCCCATCGACAGCGACCGCGCCCGCAGGAGCATCATCGCGCGCACCACCTCACGGGGCATCCGATCGCCGACCCCAGCGGCGTGCGAGCGGATCAGCGCCCGCTGGAGCTCGATCCGGCGCTCGGGCCCGATCCGTACGTTGGCCAGCGACCCGAACCCGGTGGACACGCCGTAGGCCGGCTCGTCGGAGGCGGCCAGCCGGTCCACCACCTCGGCGCTGCGCTGCATGGCCTCGCGAGCGCCCTCGCTCAGGGTGACCGTCTCCGAGCCGCGGGCGACCCGGACCACGTCGTCGGCGGTGAGGGCGTAGCCGGTCAGCTCCATGACGGGCCGACCCTACCGGGTGGCCGCCATCACCTGCACCAGGGCCGCGCTGTGGGGCGGGACCATGACGTCGTACCTCCCGTCCTGCGAGGGGACGGATTGAGTGGCGGCCGCACCGTGCCAGCGAGCGTCGGCTCCGATCCACTGCCCGTCCAGCCGGATCCGGTGCCTGGATCGGATCGATGGCGCGGTCAACCGCTGCACCGAGGCAGCGGTCCCGGCAGTGGCGCCGAGAAGCTCCACCTTCCTCCCGCGGACGCCCTTGTTGATCAGCAGCACGCCGAGCTCCTGCGGGGATCGGACGGCCCACACCCGGAGGGCCTGGGTGAGGCGGGGCGTGCTGCTGACCCTCGCCAGTCGCGCCCCGGGCACAGCCGTGCGGGCGAACAGGGCGAGGCCGTAGAGCTCGGGGAGCGGCGCGATTTTCGTTCCGCGAAGCAGGAAGGGAGCGTTCAGCTTGCCGGGCCGCATGTGCCAGTTGACGCCGGCCACGCCGGCCCTGGCCAGCGCCAGGAGCGCGTCGGGCGCCCACAGCCCCGAGGCGAACGTGTTGGTGACCCCGGACCGGCCGTTGCAGCTGGCCGAGTTGATCTCGCTCACCAACAGCCGAGTCCCGGTGCGTCGGGCCAGCGCCACGGCGCGATGCAGCCCGGCCGCCAGCCCGTCGGATGCCCGATTCGACAGCATCGAGGACAGCCGTGGGTACTCGAAGGTGGTCTTGGGCCAGCAGCTCGAGAGCGGATACCGGTGGACCGTCAGAGACTGGGGTCGGAACCTGTGCAGGTGGGCCAGGGGTGAGAACCAGCTGAGCGCCGGCCGCGTCATCTCCGGGCCCAGCAACGGAAGGTGTGGAGCGGTCCGCGCCAGTGCGCGCGCGTAGGCCTGGTAATCGTGCCGGTAGCCCTCCGGCGAAAAATGGGTGAGTGGGGTGGAGGCACCGTGCGCCAGCGAGGCCACCAGCTGCTCTCGCGCCAGCAGGTGGGCTGACCGGTACAGGTCAGGCTCGTTGCCGATCGCCACGCCCACCAGCCGGGAGCGGCCGAGCGCCTTGAGCGCGGCACCAGCGAAGCGGGAGGCCATCGAGGGCGAGCGCGCCCACAGGTTCAGCCCCAGGGTGATGTGGAGCTGGTCTCGCCGGGCCACCCTGGCCAACCGGGCCAGCCATTTCCGCCCCGGGTGAAACGTCCACGGCGGCGGATGCCTCGCCCTCGTGTTCCACAGCGTTTCATCGGCCGAGCGGCCGCCCAGGCGCAGATTCAGCGGCTCCTGGCCCGAACGGACGAGCGTGAACACGCGTCGCAGTACCGGTCCCAGATCGGCGTACCGGTTGAACTCCTCCATCTCCATCGACAGACCGAGGAACGAGCCGGGGATCCGGCGCACCGCGCGACCAACGCGCACCCTGACGACGATCGGACCGCGTGCGTGGGCCACGGAGCTTCCAGCCCAGACCATCGGCGCCAGCGCACAGCTGACGAGGATCAGGCGGGCGATCGCCCTGGATCGGAACAACCAGACACCCCTCGTACCGAACTCGCCTCCGAGGCAACTCGGAGACGGTCGCTGGCCCCCAACGACGGGCGCAGTGTCTCACGTCAAGCGGCGGCGCGGGGCTTTCCCGAGCCGGTTCACTCCGTGGAGGAGAACTCCCAGATCGCCACGCCCAGCATGATCAGCCCGAGGATCAGGATCATCCCGGCCTCCAGCAGGCCCGGCACCCGCCAGCCCCACCAGGTGATGCCGCTGTCCAGCGCTCGGTGCGCCAGCGGCGAGATGCTCAGGTGACTGAACACCAGGCGCCGCATCGGGTCGACCGCGTAGGCCAGCGGATCGATCCGGTTGAGGATCGACAGCCAGGTGGGCAGGCCCGCGGCGGGGAACATCGCGCCCGAGATGAAGTACATGGGCATGATGATCATCTGCATCACGCCGAAGAACGACTGCATCTGCTTGATGCGGATCGCGATCATCAGTCCGAACGCGGTGATCGTGAAGGCCAGCAGCAGCTGGAGCCCGAACACACCGAGGATCAGGGTGGGCGCGTAGGGCACCCCCACCAGGCCGGCAATGGCCAGCACGATGATCCCCTGGGCGCAGGCCACGGTGGCGCCGCCCAGGGTCTTGCCGATCACGATCGAGCTACGGCGGACCGGCGCCACCATCATCTCGCGCAGGAAGCCGAACTCCCGGTCCCACACGATCGAGGCGGCCGAGAACATGGCGGTGAACATCACCGCCATGCACAGGATCCCCGGGTAGATGAACGTCTTCAGGTTGACCCCGTGGGTGCCGGAGCGGGCCAGTGTCTGAAGGCCGCCGCCCAGCACGAACAGGAACAGGAACGGCTGCACGAGCTGAGTGACGATGCGCAGCCGGTCTGAGGCGAAGCGGATCAGCTCGCGGCGCCAGACGATCTTGATCGCGCGCAGCTCCGAGGCGAAGCTGCGCTTGGGTACATGGACCCGGACGACCTCGGTCTCGTCGTGGTCGGGACCGCCGAGCTGCGGTGCGGTCGTGGAGACGGTCGTGCTCATCGCCGGTTTCCGCCGCCGTGCATCATCGCCATCATCCGGTTGCGGTTCTTGCCCGGATCCTCCTCGGCGTCGCGAATGCTAGTCCCGGTGAACGACATGAACACGTCGTCCAGCGTGGGCCGTGAGACGCTCACAGAAAGGATCGGCGGGCTGGCCGGATCCCATTCGGAGAACAGCCTCGGCACGAACTCCTCGCCCTTGTCCACGTTGAACACCACGCAACCCTCGGAGAGCTTGCCTTCGATCCCGAACTGATCCCTAAGCGCTCCGATGGCGGTCTCGTTGTCATCGGTCTGGATCGTCAGGCGGTCGGTGCCGACCCCGGCCTTGAGCTTGTCCGGGGCGTCGAGGGCGACGATCTGGCCGTGGTCCATGATCGCGATGCGATCGCACCACTCGGCCTCGTCCATGTAGTGGGTGGTCATGAAGATCGTGATCTCCTCACGCTGCTGGAGCTGTTCGATGTAGTCCCAGATCGAGCGCCGGGTTTGGGGATCCAGGCCGATCGTCGGCTCATCGAGGAATAGCACCCGGGGTGAGTGCATCAGCCCGCGGGCGATCTCCAGTCGCCGGCGCATGCCCCCCGAGAACTGTCCCACCACGCCGTCGCGGCGATCCCACAGCCCCACCATCCTCAGCACCTGGCGCATGCGCGGCTCCACCAGGCTCGACTCCACCCCGTACAGCTCGGCGTGGAGCTTGAGGTTCTGGGTCGCGGTCAGGTAGTTGTCCAGGGTGGGGTCCTGGAAGACCAGGCCGATGTTGCGCCGCACGTCATCGCGCTCGTACACGATGTGGTGACCGGCCACGGTGGCCGAACCGGAGGTCGGCTTCATCAGCGTGCACAGCATGTTGATCGTGGTGCTCTTGCCGGCCCCGTTGGGGCCCAGGAAGCCGAACACCTCGCCCGTGCCCACCTCGAAGCTCACGCCCCGAACGGCTCGCACGTGATCGAAGGTCTTGACCAGGTCCTCGACCTGGATCGCGGTCGCGGTCGTCGTCGAAGTCATACGCCCCTCATCAGCTTACGACGTCTCCGGATAGTGACCTGGGACCGACGAATCGGTCCCAGGTCCCCGTTGTCTGCGGCGTCGCCTCAGCGCGCCGCCAGGTCACTCGCCGTCTTCGGCCAGCAGCCGATACAGGCTCCGGCGCAGCTCGTTCATCAGCTCGGTCGCCTGAGCGATCTTCTCCTGATCGCCCTCCTGCATGACCTGAGCGGCCGCCTTGGCCGTCGAGGCCAGGGACCGGCCGAACGCCTTGCGATCGTGGCCCAGGACGTCGTCGTCTTCGAGCTCCCAGGGCGGCTTCTGCTCGCCCCGCTCGGCCAGGTGCTCCCGGCCGGCGTCGGTGATCTCGAACGTGCGACCGGGCTCGCTCCCGCTCTGCACGGACTGGATCAGCCCTTCGTCCTCCAACTGGGAGAGGGCCGGGTACACCGAGCCCGGGCTGGGGCTCCAGCGTCCCTCGCTGCGCTCCTCCAGGGTCTTCATCAGCTGATAGCCGTTGTGAGGACCTTCGGAGAGCAGCAGCAACAGGGCCGCGCGAACGTCACCGCGACGCTTGCGCGGGCGGCCCCACGGGCCGCCAAACGGGTCTCGGCCGCCGAAGGGTCCTGCCCCCCAGCCGCCTCGTCCCGGGCCGCCCTGGCGACCGCGCATGAACGCGAAGTCCTCCGGTGCGACCCTGTAATGCCTCATCTTGTGGTGAGAGCACATATCCCGTACCTCCTTCTTTATACATATCGGGATAGGTCAAAGATATATCGTTACCGATCGCTTGTCAAGGCTTAGGTGCGTAAAACGGCCGCGATGAAGGGTGGATGGGGCGGGGTTGCCGCGTTGAGCGCGGGCTCGGGTGTCTGAAACGTGCTCCAGCGCGCACGGTGAGCGGCGGATCAGTTGATTGCGCGCAGGAGCACGCTTTTCATGCTCTGGCGCGCAATCAACGCGTTCAAGGGTCAGCATGCGCGCTGGAGCATGCTCCCGCACCGTCTCAGACATGTCTCGCCTCCGGCAAGCGTCCGCAACCCCGGGCGTGGGACGATGTGATCCGTGTTCGTGTTCAAAGCCGCCGTCGTCGGCGCCGGCACCATGGGCGGGGAGATCGCGCAGGCGATCGCCAACGCCGAGATCCCCGTCGTGCTCAAGGACGTGGAGCAGCGCTTCGTCGACCAGGGGCTGGAGAAGGCCCAGTCGCTCTGGCAGGCCCAGGTCGATGCCGGCAAGCTCGAGCCGGGTGAGCTGCAGCGCCGCCTGGCCCTGATCAGCGGCGCCACCGGCTACGAGGAGTTCGGTGACGTCGACTTCGTGATCGAGGCGGTGCCGGAGCGGATGGACATCAAGCAGTCCGTGTTCGATGAGCTGGACGAGGTGACCCCCGGCCACGCCATCCTGGCCTCCAACACCTCGTCGCTGTCGATCACCGAGATGGGGGAGGTGACCAGCCGCCCCGAACAGGTGGTGGGCTTCCACTTCTTCTATCCGGCGTCGGTGATGCGGCTGATTGAGGTGATAGAGGGCGCGGACACCAGCCCCGAGACCACCCAGGCGGCGGTCAACTTCGCCCAGCAGATCAGGAAGACCCCGATCCGCTGCGCCGAGGTCCCCGGGTTCGTGGTCAACCGGATCCTCAATTCGGCCGCCTCCGAGCTGTGGCGCCACCAGCAGGAGACCGGCCAGGACGTCCAGGAGCTGGATCGGATCGTGGCCGAGTCCAAGGCCGCCCCGATGGGGCCGTTCTTCCTGGCCGATCTGCTCGGGCTGGACACGGTCCTGCACGTGGCCGAGCACCTCCGAGCGTGCTACGGCGAGCGCTTCTTCGTCCACGAGCAGATGCGCGAGCTCGTCAACCAGGGCCACCTGGGCGCCAAGACCGGCAAGGGGTTCTATGAGCACGGAAACTGACCTGGTCGAGCGCTTCACGCTCAAGGCGCTGGTGGAGAGCTGTCTCGTCCTGGAGGAGGGCGTGGCCGCCCTCAAGGACATCGATCTGGGGATGATGGCCGGCGCCGGGATCATGCCCCCGCCGTTCGCCCGGGCCGACCAGATCGGCCTGGATGAGGTCCTTCGCCGCCTCCAGGACGCTCAGCAGCGGTGGGGCCCCGAGTTCGCGCCGCCGCTGATCCTCCGCCGGCTGGTCGCCCAGGGCCGGCTGGGCGTGAAGTCCGGCCAGGGCTTCTTCCCCTACCCGAAGCCCGACGAGGGCTGGGAGGACTCGCCCGTCAAGCTGGAGACCCGCTGGGCCACGGCGATCGCCTGGCTCGACCGCCCGCCCGCCAACTCGATCTCCCCGGAGATGGTGGCGAGCCTCAGCCGCCTGTGGGGGCAGGTCAGCTCCGACGGGCGAACCCGAGCCCTGATCTTCGCCTCGGCCAACCCGATGCTGTTCTGCGCCGGGGCCGACATCAAGGCGTTCACGAAGATGGACGCCGAGGCCGGCAGCGCGCTGGCCGACACGATGCACGGGCTGCTGCGCGACATGGAGCGCAGCCGGATCGTCACGATCGCCGCGGTCAACGCGCTGGCCTTCGGCGGCGGTTGCGAGCTGGCGATGGCCTGCGACATCCGCATCGCCGCCAGCTCGGCCAGCTTCGGGCAGCCCGAGATCAGCCTGGGGATCATCCCCGGGTTCGGCGGCACCCAGCGCCTGCCCCGCCTGGTCGGCACCGCCAAGGCGCTGGAGATGAACCTCACCGGCGAGCCGGTCTCCGCCGAGGAGGCCTACGAGCTGGGCCTGGCCAACCGCCTGGTCCCCGATCACCAGCTGCTCGACGAGGCTCTGGCCTGGGCGCGCAAGCTGGCCGAGCAGGCGCCGTACGCGGTCGAGCAGATCAAGCGCGTGTCCGGCCACAGCGATCTGGACGAGGGGATCGAGGCGGAGAAGCAGGCCTTCGGGGCCGTGTTCGCCTCTGAGGACGCCGGCGAGGGCATCTCGGCGTTCGTCCAGAAGCGCCGCCCCAAGTTCAGCGGCCGGTGACGGACGCGCCGGCGCAGCGCCTGGCCGAACTGATCCGCCAGGCGGACAGCGTGGTGGCGCTGACCGGCGCCGGGATCTCCGTGCCCTCCGGCATCCCGGACTTCCGCACCCCCGGCACCGGGCTGTGGGCGAACGTCGACCCGATGGCGGTGGCCCACATCGACGTGTTCCACCGCGACCCCAGCCGCTTCTGGCAGTTCTACGGACAGCGCTTCCAGACCCTGGAGGACAAGCAGCCCAACCAGGCCCACCGGATCCTGGCCGAGCTCGAGCGATCCGGGAACCTGGACGCGGTGATCACCCAGAACATCGACCGCCTCCATGTCCGGGCCGGCTCCCGCCGGGTGGTCGAGGTGCACGGATCGATCGCCCACTCCAGCTGCCTGGCCTGCGGCGCCCGCTACGAGCTCGCCGAGGTGCGCGCCCGCCACGAGCGCGCCGGCGACCGCGTGCCCCGGTGTGACTGCGAGGCGCCGCTGAAGCCCGACGTCGTGCTGTTCGGCGAGCTGCTGCCCGCCCAGGCGATGGCCGAGGCCGAGGCACTGGCCTGGGGAGCGGACCTGCTGCTGTGCATCGGCAGCTCCCTGGAGGTGTATCCGGTGGCCCAGCTGCCGGCGATGACCGTTGAGCGGGGCGGCCAGATCGCGCTGATCACCAGAGGGCCGACGCCCTACGACGCCCGGGCGGCCGTCAAACTCGCTGGGGATGTCGTCCCGGAGTTGGCCGCCGTGGCTGCTGCGCTGGGGCTTCAGCAGCCACGGTCAGGCGCTGTGCAGGGCCCGCGCGCGTAGGGCCGCCTGCACGCGGCTCAGCGTCAGCTCCACCTCGGCTAGCTGCTCGGGCCTCAGCTCGCCGGCCAGCGCCGCCTGAGCCGCGTCGGCCACCGCGTCGTGCTGGGCGGCCAGCTCGGCCAGGCGCTCGGCCAGCATGTCCGCCGCCGGGTCGGCGCCCAGCTCGGCCAGCGTGGCGTCGAGCGCGACCCACAGCTGGAGTGCCGCCTCGCGGCTTCGGCCGGCGTCGAGGTCGGCCCGGGCCCGGAGCGCCAGTGTCTCACAGGCCAGCAGCCGGTCGCGGCCGCCGATCACGGCGGCCAGTCTGGCCTGGGGCTCCAGGACCTTGGCGCGCCGCTGGGACGGGCGGGGCGGCCGCAGCTCGCGCGCCTCGCTCCAGCGCCCGTAGGCGACCTCCTCGCCGGCTCCATAGCCGACCCGAGCCACCAGCAGATGGCCGCGGCCCACCTCCGGGAGGTACGGGTCGGCGGTGATCAGCCCGAACGCGTGCAGCGCCCGGTTCAGGACGCCGAGGTCGGCGGCCAGCTCGTCCTCGCCGGCGTCCGCCAGCCACCGTCTCGCCGCGGGCTGGCCGGCCAGCGGCGAGGCGACCGAGATGACCGTGGCGCGCCCGGTGCTCACGGGCGTGGGCTCGGGCTCGGGCGGCGCGTCCCGCCGGCCCCGGGACAGCCGGCCGCGCCGAGGTTGCGCGTCCAGCGTGGCCAGCACCAGGACGTGGGCCGCGGGGTCGTCCGGCGTGGCCCCCGGCGCCCGCAGGAGGTAGCGGCCGTCAGGCGGCCCGAGCGGCCAGGGAATCTCGACCTGGCTGAAGCTGAACAGCGGCAGTGGTGGCGGTCCCGGTGGCGGATCAGCCGCCGGACGAGGCCTTGATGGCGTACTTGCTGCGGCCGGTGGGCACCGCCGGCTCAGGGATCTGGCTGAGGTGCTGGATCAGCTGGACCCACTGCTTGGGCTTGAGGATGCTCCTTACCTGGCCGGACAGCCGCTTGTTGGCCCCGAACGCCGGGGTGTAGGAGACCTGGATCCGGTTGGCGTGATCCGGCAGCCCCAACGTCGTGGGGTCGCCCTTGTAGCTGTGCAGGCTGATGATCTGGTTGGGGGCCATCGCGCCCTGGAGGGTGAGCAGGCGCCGCACGGCCAGATCGGTGATCGAGCCGTTGCCCTGATTGCCCTGCACGGGGATGCCGTTGATCGCCGAGATGTCCATGCTCGAGCCGCTCTTGCCGGCGGGATCGATGCCGTTGGAACCGGCGTCGCACTTCAGCCCGGAGATCGTCGGGTCGAGCCCGGATGCGCTGAGGAACTCCATTGACCCGAGGATCCGCCGGTCGATGAGGCCGGCCTGGATGTCACGACGTCCGCAGGTGTAGATCTTCACGTGCGGGTCGGTCAGCACGCGGGCCTCCAGCTGGGTCTTGGACTCCAGCAGGATCTCGCCGATCGTCGCCGTCTTGGCGCCAGAGCCGAAGAACGGATCGACGCCCGCCGCCCGGTACACGGCCGTGGCCTCCAGCAGCTTCCAGCCGTCGAGGATGGGCTTGGGGTCGATGTAGGGGGCGTTGCGCCCGGCCGGCTGGATCATGAAGTACAAGTGGGAGGCCGAGCTGCGGGTGCCCGCGCCGATCCGGCCGAGGATCGTGCCGGCCACGACGATCGAGCCCTTGTGCAGCCGGGCCAGGGTGTACTGGTTCTTGCCCAGGTGCAGGACGTCGGCGAAGTAGCTGCGGAAGCTGGAGATCTGGAAGCTGTTGGCCAGCTGCTGCTTGCCGCCGGCCGCGAAGCTGGCCGGGCGGGACGGGTGGGCGAACAGCCGCTGCTTGACCAGCGGCGCGGGGACGCTGCTCGAGGACTTCTTCGCACCACTCGTCTTGCTCGCCTGAGACTTGTGGGCCTGAGACTTGCTCGGCTTGGCCAGCGCGAAGCTGATCGGGGCGCCCTTGGCACCACTCGAGGGGTGCGAGCGGACCTGGCTCGCGTGCTTGACCCCGGCGTGATGCAGCGACGTGGTGCTGGCCGGACTCGAGGTCTGCTTTCCGGCCGTGGCCGGGCTGGTCGGCGCGGTCAGCGCCCGGAGTCCGCCCACCCGGGAGCCGTTGGCCGTGTGCGCCGGGGCGATCGACAGCTCGCGGGCGATGTCGGCCGCGGTGATCTTCTCCGGCTTGGGCACCGGGTAGTAGGCGGGGATCGAGCCCAGGTGCGCGTAGGTGAAGGTGTTGCCGGTCTCGTCCTGGAGGACGACGAACTTGCCCAGCTTGGCGTTCTGGCCGATCCGGACGATCTTGCCGTCGTTGACCGCGATCGCCGGAGAACCTTGGGCGGCGTAGATGGCGGTGCCGGTCGCCGTCGGATCGGAGTTGACCACCTCGGCGGCGTTCCCGGACCTGACCCGCTGGTGGGCCAGGCGCAGGACGCTGTCGTCGGCGTACTTGGCCCTGGCGGCCACCGGGAAGTGGCCCTCGACCAGGCTGGTCAGCGCGCCGACCAGGCCGGAGGGCATGCCGCCGATCAGTTGGGCGCGCAGCAGCACCGACTGGACGTACCAGGTGGCGTGGTTGTAGGCGTAGATCGACTGGGCCAGGTTCTTGGAGGCGCCGGCGGCCTGCAGGTAGCGCGCCGCCGTGAAGATCGCGTCGGTCGGGTTGTACGGATCCGCGTAGCCGGATCCCGTGGCGTCGACCCCCCATTCCTTCCACGTGGAGGGCAGGAACTGCATCCAGCCCACCGCGCCGGCGCTGGACACGCTGAGGTTGCGCCCGTAGTCCGTCTCGATCCAGTTGATGGCGGCCAGCACCTGCCACGGGACGTTGTACTCGATGCCCGCCGCCTGATAGATCGGCAGCAGGAAGGGCGGGATCTGGAAGCTGTCGATGAAGAAGTTCGGCACGCCGAGCGGTGCCGAGCCGGGCAGGGCGAAGCTGAAGGTCGGATTGACCGCGGTCGGGACCCCGCCGGGACCGGTTGCCTTGGGCTGCGTGGCGGACGGTTTGGAGGAAGCCTTCTTCTTGGCCTTGGAGCTCTTCGACCTGGAGGGACCCGCCGCCGCTCCACCCGAGCTCTTGCGCGAGCCGGAACCAGAACCCGAACGCTTAGGTCTAGGGTTACTCCCGCTCCCGCTCCCGCTTCCGCTTCCGCTCCCGCCGCCGCCCTTCTTCTTGGTCGGCGACGAGCTGCCGCCGGTCGTCGTGCCGCTCCCGCTCTTGGTCGTTGTGCTGCCGACGGGCGTGGTCGTCGTGGTCGTCTGGCAGGACTCCGTCTTCGAGACGACCGTGCCGACGACGGGAAGAGGAATGGAGGAGAGCGGGGTGCCCGGGGCCACGTTGACGGTGAACGTCTCCTTCTGGCCGGTCGCCAGCGTCACGGTGACCGTGCACGTCTGGGCCTGAGCTACGGACAGGGGCATCGCGGCCAGGGCCGTGATCGCTGCCCCCAGCGTTATCAGCCAAATCCATAGCTTCCGACGCATCATCACTTGTTCTCGATTCCTCCCGACTGCTCTTCGCCTACTACCTGACGCCCGTGTCGCCAGCCCCGATCCAGGTTTTGACGGTAACGAGCCTCGCCGGGGTTTGCAACGGAGAACCGACGCTTGCGCCGTTTCTCCTGCCGCAGCCCGCCGCCGCTCCTTCCCAGGTACCCGGACGGGTTTAACGATGGTGGTGATGTTATGAATCCCCGCACGCGAGGCAGCACTAACCTCGGGATCCCAAAAAATTTCGAGCTCCAGGAGCTGACGGATGACCACCGAGGACAAGGGCCTGCGCGAACGGGTCACCAGGCAGAGCGAGGAAGCGATCGGAAAACTGGCCCAGGATCTGCTTGAGAACCCGATGGTCTCAGGCGCCCTGTCCGCCGCATTCCAGTCCCGAGAGCGCGCGATGCGGGCTCAGGAAGTGGCCATGGGGGCCCTGAATCTCCCGTCCGCCAGCGATTTGGAGCGTCTGACCCGCCGGCTGCGTGGCGTCTCGCAACGACTCGAGGGGATCGAGGACGCCCTCGACGGGGTGCAGGACCGCATCGAGTCGCTGGGGTCCCTAGGCGGGCTCGAGGCGCGGCTGGGCGCGATCGAGGCCGCGCTCGAGCGGATCGAGGGCCAGCTGGGCGCAGCGGGCTCCGGTTCCGGCTCCGGTTCCTCTCGGTCGGGATCGCGGGCTCGCTCCGGTTCCCGATCGAGCAAGAAGTCCTCCGGGGCGTCGGCAGGCGCCGGTGACCCTGGATCTCAGCCGGCCGGCTGAGGCCGGCTAACCGGTTTCTAACTCCTGGTTCACGCCATGTTCTCGGGCGGAGCTCGGGTCCGGCCCGGGGGTCTCCGTCAGGGTGAGGTTCAGGGTTCAGCCAGCGCGCGCAGTGCGAGCTGTCCCAATCGGACCTCGGCCTCCTGGAGGTCATCCGCCTCGATCCTCGCGCGGCCGTCGAACAGTAGGTCGGAGACGATCAGCGCGCAGGCCGCCTGCACGCCCCGACGGCCGGCCAGCGCGAACAGCGTGGCCGCCTCCATCTCCACGGCCACGGCCCCGGCCCCCCGCCAGCCGGCCTCCCGGTCGCCCGCGTCGTAGAACAGGTCGGTGGAGACAACGGCTCCTCGGGCCGCCGCGCCGATGTCGTCCGCCCGCCCCAGGGCGGCGATCAACTCCGCGCTCGCCGGGACCCGGTCCTTTGCGCCCAGTGCCCGGCTGGTGCCATCGTCGGGCAGGGCCTCTGTGGCGATCACCAGCTGCCCCAGCCTCAGCTCCTCGTCCAGCGCGCCGCAGGTGCCGACGCGGAGCAGCCGCGTGGCTCCCAGCTCCACCAGCTCGGATACGACGATCGCCGTGCTGGGGCCGCCCATGCCGGTGCTCTGGACGGTCAGCGGCTGCCCGTCCGGTGCGGTCCCCGTGTACCCCCACAGCCCCCGGTTGTGGTTGAACATCTTCGGCGATTGGAGGAGCGACTGGGCCAGCCGCAGCGCGCGTCCCGGGTCGCCCGGGAGAAGCACTCGGTCGGCCAGGAGAGCGTTCGGGTGGATGTGAATTGGCACCTGAGTGCGGGCGGTCGGTGGGGCCCCGGCCGCATAAACTCTAAGGCGATGACGCCGCCACGTTCCGAGGGCCGGGTGACGGCCACGTTCAGTTCTGCCCAGGAGTTCCGGGAGGTCATGAACCGGACCTTCGAGATGATGAGCTCGGACCCCGCCGTGGGCCCGCAGCTCCGGGCCGCCGACATGCCCCAGCGCTTCGAGTTTCCCGACCTGGAGTTGGTGGTCAACATCCGCTCGGGAGCGGACGGCGAGGCCAACCTGGCCTGGGAGTGGTCCGACGAGGTCCCGTGGGAGGCCAAGGTCCGGCTGACCATGAGCTCGGAGATCGCCAACCGGTACTTCCAGGGCAAGGAGAACATGGCGATGGCCATCGCCCGCCGGCAGATCAAGGCCAGCGGGGACGTGACGGCCGCCCTGACCATCATCCCGCTGACCAAGCCGCTGTTTGCCCGCTACCGCCAGATGATCGTCGCCGACTACCCCCACCTGGAGGTCTAGTGCGGGTGTTCGGGAGACCGACCGAGCGGACGTGACGCTCGACCAGGCGGCGACGGCTGTCGGAGTCACTCCCGGCACCCTTAGGCGTTGGGTGCGCGAGTTGCTGGTCCCCCAGTACCGGGGGGAGTGGACTCCGGCGGCCGTCGGCCAGGCTCGACTGGTGGCCCGGATGCGCGAGCGCGGCCACTCGCTGGCCGACATCCGCCGCGCCATCGAGGAGGGCCGGCTGGCCTTCACCCGGGTGGCCAACCTGTTCGGCGACGAGGAGCCCCGCTACACGCTGGACGAGGCCGCCCGCGAGAGCGGGTTGGAGCCCGGGCTCGTGGAGCGGGTGCTGTCCACGCTCGGCCTCAGGGGCGGCCGCCAGGATCTCCTCAGCGAGGACGACCTGGAGTTCCTGCGCTACATCGGCGCCGTGCTCGAGGCCGGCCTCCCGCTCGAGGCGATGCTGCAGGTGACCCGGGTCTACGGGCAGGCGATCGCCCAGATCGCCGACGCCGAGGTCAGGCTCGTGCACCTCTATGTCCACGAGCCGCTGATGCGCTCCGGCAGCCCGGCCTCCGAAATGGCCGACGAGCTTCTGGAGCTGGCCGATCAACTGCTGCCGCTGGCCTCGCCGATGCTGGATCAGCTTCACCGGCGGATGCTCGGTCACTTCATCGAGCAGGACATCGTCGGGCACATGGACGCGGAGCTCGAGGCCGGGGGAGAGGACGCGGGACGAATGCGAGTGGCGATCGCGTTCGCCGATCTGGCGGGCTACACCCGGTTGACCGAGGAGGCCGGCGAGCTGCACGCCGTCGACGTGGTGGAGCGCTTCACGGATGCCGTGGCCGCGACGCTGCCCGACAACGCCCGGGTCGTCAAGTCGATCGGCGACGGGGTGATGATCGTGGGCTCCGATCCCGGCGCGCTGGCGGCCTGGGCGGTCGGCTTCCAGGGGCGCCACACCGAGCGTCCGCTGCCTCGCCTGGCCGTCCACCACGGCTACGTGCTGTACCGCGACGGCGACTACTACGGCCGGGAGGTCAACATCGCCGCCCGGGTGGTGGCTCGGGCGGCCGGCGGAGAGGTGCTGGTGACGCGGCCGATCGTCGAGGCGAGCCCGGCCCGTCTCGAGTTTCAGCGGATCGCCGAGGTCCGGCTCAAAGGGTTCCGCGGAGCCACGGAGCTCTTCCTGGCCCGATCGCGAGGCGAGGGGCCAGCGAGCCCGTGAGCGGCAGCGATCTCGATCTGACAGAGGACGTCCGGGCCCGCGGCCTGCTGGCGGCCGGCCGCCCGGTCGTGGCAATGCTGTCCGGCGGGCGGGATTCCGTGTGTCTGCTCGATCTGGCCGCCCAGATCGCCGGCTCCAGCCACGTCCACGCTCTTCACGTCAATTACGGCCTCCGGGCGGACACGGGTCAGGACGAGGCCCTGTGCCGGGAGCTGTGCGCCGATCTGGGTGTGAGACTTGAGGTGGTGAACGCGGGTCCTTCGCCCGGGTCGGGCAACCTCCAGGCCTGGGCGCGCGAGCTCCGCTACGCGGCCGCGCGTGAATTGGCCGGAGGAACGGCCGAGATCGCCACCGGACACACCGCCACCGACCAGGTCGAGACGATCCTCTACCGCCTGGCCGCCGCGCCGAGCCGGCGGGCACTGCTCGGCATGGTCGAGCAGGACGGACGGCTGATCCGGCCCCTGCTCTCATATACGCGCGAGCAGACGGCCGCCCACTGCCGCGCCCGTGGCCTGACCTGGCGCGAGGACCCCAGCAACGACACCGACCGCTTCGCGCGCGGGCGCGTGCGAAACGAGCTGGTGCCGGCCCTGCGCCGGATCCATCCGGCGGCCGAGGCCAACGTGCTGGCGCTGGCCGAGGTCCTCCGTCAGGAGGGGGAGATGCTGGACGAGCTGGTGGCCGGCGTGGTGCGCGGGCGGGACGAGATCCCGCTGCCCGAGCTTCGCGAGCTGCCGCTGCCCCTGGCCCGGCTCGTCCTCCAACGACTGGCCGACGCCGCCGCCGGCCGCCCCGCCCCAGGGACGGCCCGTCGCGCCGCCGAGATTCTGGGCTTGGGCAATCGGGCGCAGCTTGACCTGCCGCATGGGGTGCGGGCGAACGTCGAGCGGGGGCGGCTGTCGTTCTCGGTCCGTTCCTAGCGCTAATTGGTGGTGTCAGCCCCGTCGGGCGTATCCAAGCGCCGGCAAGGTTGAGAGTCAGTTGTATGCGGTGCCAACGACCAGGCCGCGGGGCGCCCTGAACCGTGCTTCCACGTATCGGTGAGAGAAGGCTGCGAGAGCAACGGCCCCGCCAACGGTCGCCAGTAGTTGCACGAGCCGAGGCTGACCTGAGAGCGCGAACACGATGGGGAAGTGAAAGAGATAGATCCCGTATGAGCGCTCCCCAAGCCAGACAAGCGGACGGGCTTGCAGGCTTGTCGCCAGCCAGCACCGCGATTGCAGCACGGAAGCGATCAGGCCAAAAGAGGCGATCCCGGCAGCGACCGAGGCCATGCCCTCCTGCGCGCTCCCCGCTGGTGGTGCCAACACGACGGTTGCCGCCAAAAGCAGTGTGGATACGGTCGCGACCAGCCCCGGCCTTGGGAGTGCCGGAGGACGTAGGGCGAGCAAGCAGCCGAGCAGGATGATGGCGCCTCGTCCTGGCGGCACGTAGTTTGCGCCCACGTGGCCCGCAGCTGCCAAGTAGATGAGCATCAAACTGGTCAGCAGGACGAGCCCGCGCTTGCCGTTTCGGCTAACCGCAGAGGGAAGAACGAGCGGCCACAGGAGATAGAACTGCTCCTCCAGGGCCAGGCTCCACGTGTGCTTCACGGCCCCGAGCCAGCTGACGTTCCAGCCGGCAACCAGATCGGACGTATAGGTCGCTGCGGACATGAGCGCGAGCGCCTGGTGAGCATTGCTACCGGGAACGAGAACGTTTGCGAGCGGAATGACGAGCAGCAGCAACAGCCCAAGCGCCGGGTACAGACGTCGCATCCGCCTGGTGTAGAAGGCCCTCAGGGACCACTCCCCGCTTTCGCGCTGACGCAGGATCAGGCGCGTGATCAGGTATCCCGACAGGACGAAGAAGACGTCCACACCTATGTAGCCGCCCGGAAGGACGCCGGTGTGTGTACCGACGACCAGTAGAACAGCGACGGTCCGCAGCCCGTCGAGCTGCGGGAGATAGCGCCCCACCCCCACCGTTCGAGTATCTCCGCCTCGACCGGCTGGCTCAAGGTCCGGAATCGAACCCTGCTCGACGGCCGCTGCACTTCGACCGGACCGCCCGCACACGGCGATCTGGTGAGTCGACGCTTAGACTGACGCCACGTGAGCCAGGTCGACAACGCGATTGGGGACGTTCTCGTCCCGGCTGACGATCTCACTCTGCGCGTTCGCGAACTGGCCGCCGAGATCTCGCGGGACTATGAGGGCCGGGACCTGGTGCTGATCGGCGTCCTGAAGGGCGCCATCTTCTTCTTGGCCGACCTCATGCGGGCGCTGGAAGTGCCCTGCGTGGTCGACTTCATGGCCGTCGCCTCCTATGGCTCGGCCACCCGGTCGTCAGGGGTCGTGCGGATCCTCAAGGACCTCGATGCCGTGATCGAGGGACGCGACGTCCTGATCGTGGAGGACATCGTCGATTCCGGCCTCACATTGCAGTACCTGCTGCGTAATCTGGCCGGCCGCAACCCTCGATCCCTGGAGGTCTGCGCCCTCCTGGTAAAGCCATCGCGCCGAAAAGTCGATCTAGAGACCAAGTATGTGGGATTCGAGATCCCCGATCGGTTTGCCATCGGCTACGGCCTTGACCACGATGAGAGGTATCGCAATCTGCCCTACGTGGCGGCCTTGAACGGCTGAATGCAGCGCCTTGCAGCCGGTTCATCCGGCCAAACCGGGGTGCTACGCTTGGCCACTTGAGGCCCGATAATCCCTGCCGCAAGGCAGATGGGGCGGTCGAAGAGGCAATTTCATGAGCCGTTTCTTCAAGAGCGCAGCATTTCCGATCCTGATCGTGGTCGTGCTGGCGTTCTTCGCCCAGAAGCTGATCGGCAGCTCCCACGCCCAGCCGAGTCTGAGCTACGGCGCGCTCTACCAGCAGGTCAACCAGGGCCAGATCAAGTCGATCACGCTGGATCAGAAGGACAACAGCGTCTCCTATACGACGCTGCAGGGCCAGCATGGAAGCGCCGGTTACCCCGGCGACGGCGCAGCGCTCACCAACGCTGCGATCGCCCACGACCCCGGCGGCGGTCAAAGCGTCAACATCCAGAGCAAGTCCTCCAACGGCTGGCTGTCGCTGCTGACCTACCTGCTGCCGTTCGTGATCTTCATCGGCTTCTGGATCTTCCTGATGAACCAGGTCCAGGGCGGCGGGTCCAAGGTCATGTCGTTCGGCAAGTCGCGCGCCAAGCGCATGTCGGTCGATTCGCCCAAGATCACCTTCCGGGACGTCGCCGGGGTCGACGAAGCTGTGGAGGAGCTTCACGAGATCAAGGAGTTCCTGGAGAACCCCAAGAAGTTCCAGGCCCTGGGGGCTCGGATTCCCAAGGGCGTCCTGCTCTATGGCCCGCCCGGTACCGGTAAGACGCTGCTGGCCCGCGCCGTCGCCGGCGAGGCTGGCGTGCCGTTCTTCTCCATCAGCGGCTCTGACTTCGTGGAGATGTTCGTTGGCGTCGGCGCCAGCCGCGTGCGTGACCTGTTCGAGCAGGCCAAGCAGAACTCTCCCTGCATCATCTTCATGGACGAGATCGACGCTGTCGGCCGCCATCGCGGCGCCGGCCTGGGCGGCGGTCACGACGAGCGCGAGCAGACACTCAACCAGTTGCTCGTCGAGATGGATGGCTTCGAGATGAAGGACAACATCATCCTGATCGCCGCCACCAACCGCCCGGACATCCTCGACCCAGCGCTGCTGCGCCCCGGCCGCTTCGACCGCCAGATCGTCGTCGACCGGCCTGACCGCATGGGCCGCAAGAAGATCCTGGAGGTCCATACCCGCGGCAAGCCGCTGGCCCGTGAGATCGACATCGACGCCCTGGCTGGCCAGACCCCCGGGTTCACCGGCGCGGACCTGAGCAACCTGGTCAACGAGGCCGCCCTGCTGGCCGCCCGCAGCGGCAAGCGCGAGATCACCCAGGATGAGCTGGAAGAGGGGATCATGCGCGTGATCGCCGGGCCGGAGAAGAAGACCCGGGTGATGAGCTCAAAGGAGCGCAAGATCACCGCCTACCACGAGATGGGTCACGCGATCGTCGGGCACTACCTGCCCAACTCCGATCCGATTCACAAGATCTCGGTCATCTCCCGCGGCCAGGCGCTCGGCTACACGATCTCGCTGCCGGGTGAGGACAAGTTCCTCACCACCCGCGCCGAACTGCTCGACACGCTGGCCATGACCCTGGGCGGGCGCGCCGCCGAGGAGATCATCTTCGGCGAGATCACCACCGGCGCCTCCAACGACCTCGAGAAGGTCACCGCGACCGCCAAGCAGATGGTGATGCGCTTCGGGATGAGCGACAAGCTCGGCCCGCGGGTGTTCGGCCACGACCACGGCATGCCCTTCCTGGGCCGCGAATTCTCCGCCGAGCCCGACTACTCCGACGAGATCGCCCGGGAGATCGATGACGAGATCCGGCGGATCGTCGAGGGCGCCCACGTCCAGGCCAAGGAGATCCTCACCTCCCACAAGGACTCGCTGGAGAAGCTCTCGGAGATCCTCATCAAGCGGGAAACGATCGAGCGCGAGCAGTTCGTCGCGCTCCTCCAGGGCGGCAGTGAGGAAGACGTCTTCGGCGCCGAGGCGCCGCCCCCGCCACAGGTTCCGCTGCCTCCGGCGTCGGTCGAACGAGTGCCCGGGCGCGAGCCCGCCCCGCGGGCCTTGCCCCGCCCGGGGCTGGCCGGCGGCACGGCGGAATAACGCCGGGACAGCACGGTGGCGGGCACTCCCCGCACGACCTACCCCACTGGACGCGCCGTGTGGTTCGTGCGCTACGGGCTGCCCATCCTGCTACTGGTCTCCGGCGGGGTGCTGATCGGCCTCGGTCACGCCAGTACGCGCTCACCGGCGGCGGCCCTGGGGCTGGTCCTGGCCGGCCTGGCCCTGACCACGTGGATGGTCAACTGGCTGTTTCGCCTGAGCATCGAGTCAAACCAGGATCGCGAGAAGGAGGAGCAGGCTCGCGACTACTTCACCCAGCACGGGCACTGGCCGGGCGAAGGGGACTCGTGAACCTCACCTTCGCGGTGATGGGCATCGTCAACGTCACGCCGGACTCCTTCTCCGATGGAGGCCGGTACCTCGATGCCGATGCCGCCGTGGCCCACGCCGCCCAGCTGGCCGAGGAGGGGGCGACCATCCTGGATGTGGGTGGGGAGTCGACCCGGCCGGGCGCGGAGCCGGTGGGGGAGGCCGAGGAGTTGCGTCGGGTGGTGCCGGTGATCCAGCAGCTGCGCGCCAGCCTGCCGGACGTCCGCGTCTCCGTCGACACCTGCAAGGCCTCGGTGGCAGCGGCCGCCCTGGACGCCGGCGCCGATCTGGTCAACGACGTCACCGCGCTGCGCGGCGATCCGGAGATGGCTTCGCTGGTCGCCGAGCGGGGTGTGGAGGTCTGCCTGATGCACATGCTGGGGGAGCCGCGCACGATGCAGAACGACCCCCGTTACGACGAGGTGGTCTCCGACGTGGCCTCGTTTCTGCGCGAACGGGTCGCCTTCGCCGTGTCTGAAGGCGTGGAAGAGGAGCGGATCCTGCTCGACCCGGGGATCGGATTCGGCAAGACCGTGGCGCACAACCTCGAGCTATTGCAACGCCTGGACGAGATAGTCGCGCTGGGCCGTCCGGTGCTGGTCGGCACCTCACGCAAGTCCTTCCTGGGTCGGCTGACCGGCCGTGAGGTCGACGACCGCCTGGCCGGCACGATCGCCACCAACGTGATGGCGCTCGAGCGGGGGGCGCGGATCTTCCGGGTGCACGAGGTGGCGCCGGTTCTTGACGCCCTCAAAGTCACGGCTGCTACGGTCGCCGCGTGACCGAGGACTTCGACCCTGACGAGGAGACCGAAGGGGGCCTGGATGACGAGCGTTCCGAGCCCGAGGTCACGATCGAGATCAGCGGCCTGTCCCTCTACACCCACATGGGGGTCACCGAGGCCGAGCGCGAAGTCGGCCAGCGGCTGCTGATCGACATCCGGATCGACGCCGGCGAGGCCGACGCCACGATCACCGACCGAGTTGAGGACACGGTCGACTACGCGGAGGTCTGCGAGCTGGTCGCCCTGGTGGCCCAGCAGCGCACCTACCGGACGCTCGAACGGTTCTGCGCCGCGGTGGTGGAGCGGATCCTGGAGAACTACGACATCAACGCGGTGTGGGTGAAGGCTGCCAAGCCAGAGCCGCCGATCCCGCTGCCCGTGAGCGAGGTGTCGGTCGAGGTGTGGCGCGAGAGGTGACGGTTCGCCGGGGGTTCCTGGGGCTCGGCTCCAACGTGGGGGACCGGCGCGCGAACCTGTCGGACGCAGTGGACCGGTTGCCCGCTCACGGGGTGTCGGTGCTGCGGTCTTCCTCCACGTATGACACCGAGCCGGTGGGTCTGGTGCCCGACCAGGCGGAGTTCCTCAACGCCTGCCTGGAGATCTCCACCGAACTCGAGCCCCCCGAATTGCTCGCTGCCTGCAAGACGGTGGAGCGTGAGGTGGGACGCGAGCCCGGCGGTGTGCGGCATGGCCCGCGCGTGGTCGACGTCGACGTGCTGCTGCTGGGTGACCTGGAATACGTGTCCGAGCGCCTGACCCTGCCCCATCCCGAGGTGTCAAGCCGCCGCTTCGTCCTCGTGCCCCTGCTGGAGCTCGATCCGGATCTCTGTCTGCCGGGCGGCGACCGGCTAGCCGGCTCGCTCGCCGCCCTGGGCGGTGGCCAGGACGTGCGCCTGGCCGGACCGCCGCTTGTCTAGCAGAGGGCTACCGACTCGCGATCGCCCCGGCAGGCAGCTCGCCGGCGAGCTGGGGCCACAACTGCCGTGCCGCTCGCTCGCTCGGGCGGCCCTCCAGCAGCGGGCGAACGTCGCCCATCGTGGCCAGCAGCCGCACCGTGGAGAAGATCTGCAGATCGGCTGCCGTGGGCTGCTCGGCGCCGTGCAGAGTGCCGTCGGCCAGCCAGGCGTCGATCCGGTCCAGATGCGCCGGTAGTTCGGCCAGCCGCCGGGTGGCCAATTCCTCGTCGGTTCGGTTGAGCCGCCTCTCGGCCCGGGCGATCAGTGGTGCGCTGAGGCGCAGGACGGCACCGGGGACCGGCAGCCGGGAGTTGGCGCCGTAGCTGACCAGGGCGTCGGGACGGCGGATCGCTCCGGCCCAGATCAACTCGCGGGCGATCGGCTGGAATGTCTCCTCCCCCCACCGGTCAGCGCCCTCCACGCTGGCTCTGGCGTCCGTGTCCTGTGGGTAGAGCGGCGGCTCGGGGGCGAGCTCGTCCAGCCGGTGCATGATCGCTCGCGATCCGGAGACGGTCTCGCCGTCGATCTTCAGCGACGGAACCGTGCGCTTGCCCGTCAGCAGGAGCTGCATCGGCGCGTGCAGGGGAGGGAGCCACTCCCAGACGCTGTAGGCCAGGCCCTTCAGCTCCAGCGCCTTCTCCACGGCGGCGCACGGGTGGGAGGCGGGCAGGACGTAGAGCCGGAGTTTCATCCTCGGGCACCTTATATTCCCGCGGATGGTTGAGGTGGTTGAGAATCGCAAGCTGCTGGTTGTCGACGTGGGGAACACCCAGACCCACTTCGGCGTGTTCGGCGCGGATGGGCAGACCGTGGAGGAGCACTGGCGGTTCGCCACCGTCCGCGAGTCCACGCAGGACGAGGTCGGCGCCGCCCTGTCCAACCTGCTGGCGCTGCGGGGCCTCGGCTTTGCCGACATCTCCCGCTCCATCATCTCCTCCACCGTCCCGCAGCTGATCGACGAGTGGACGGCCATGGCCGAGCGGTACCTGAAGCACCACATGCTGGTGGTGGGCCCGAACCTCCGTACCGGCATGCCGATCCGGATCGACAACCCGCGTGAGGTCGGCGCGGATCGCTTGGTTAACGCGGTGGCCGCCTACGAGCGCGTGCAGTCGACCTGCGTGGTCGTCGACTTCGGCACGGCCATCACCTACGACGCGGTTTCCGCCGCCGGCGAGTACCTGGGCGGCATCATCACCCCCGGCGCCGAGATCTCCCTGGACGCGCTTTACGAGAAGGCGGCCAAGCTCCCCAAGGTGGAGATGGCCGAGCCCCGCGCCCTGATCGGCAAGTCGACCGTCGATGCGGTCCGCAGCGGGATCGCCTTCGGCTTCGCCGGTCAGGTGGAGGGGATCGTGCGCCGGCTGCGCGACGAGCTTGGGCAGGACACGACGGTGATCGCCACCGGGGGGCTGGCGTCGACGCTCGTCCCGTTCATCCGGGAGACGATCGACGAGGTGGACGAGCTCCTGACGCTGATCGGGCTGCGGCTGATCTGGGAGCGCAACCAGGGCTGAGGCCGTTTAGGGGCGGCGGGCGATGCACTCGACGTTCGTGGCCAGCAGGTTCAGGCCAGGAACGGCGCTCAGCCGACGGTTGGCATTCCAGATCTGTCTCGCGAATCGATGGGCCAGGCCGTGGGTGATCGTCAGCGGAATCACGTTCATGCGCCGGGCCTCTTCGATCTCGAAGCCGTGGCTGCGCAGCAGTGCCAGTGCCGAACGGAGGGTGTACACGCGGTCGAATTGAAAGGCGCCGTGGTAGTAAAGGCCGAGCCGTTTGGCGATCGCCTCGAGATAAGAGGCGCGGTTGGGGAGCTTGTAGACGTAGAAAGTGCCTCGGGGCGCCAGCACACGCCTGATCTCCTCGAGACTGGCATCCGGGTCCGCGACGTGCTCCAGGACCCCACAACTGAGAACCGCTTCGAATTGGCCGTCGGCAAACGGCAGGTGCCGTGGATCGTGGCTGATCTGTGCGGTCAATTCTGGAAAGCGTTCGAGTGGCCGGACACCTTCAGGCTCGTCAGGCCGGTAGTCGAACGGCGTGACGTCCAGGCCCGCATGGTGCAAGAGAACAGACACCTGACCCCAACCGCAGCCCCAGTCAAGAATGTGAGCGGGACCGTCTCTGGTGATCCGGTCCACGATCGCCCGGTACTCCTCCAACTGAGGCCCGGAGCGCAGGTTGACGTCGTGGCCGCGAGGGTTGTTCCCGCTCACTGCCCGGGAACAGGGACGTCGGGCGTACGGGCGGCCGTGATGGCCATCAGGAGGTAAATCAGACGCCGGCGATTCTCAGGCTCCTCAATGGCGGCCTGGTCGTACGCGTCGAGCAGCCCGATGATCGAGCGAAACACCGGCGCGTCATCGATCTCCTGGGGCACCTGGCACGCCAGGCGGGCCAACGACAGCATCTCGCTCCCGTCGCCACCCCGGAAGGACATGATCGTGCCGGTCTGCAAGAAGGCGGCGACGCGATCAAGCAGGACATGTGGCGGTTGCTCTCGCTCCCCGACCGCCGGACCGGCCGAGGCCGGGGGCTCGAGGTCAGCCAGCCGCAGCGACTGTCCCGACGCGATCAGCCGGATCTGATCTGGAGAGAGACCGACCTGCAGCGCGAGTCGGAGCTGGAACGCGGCGGAGCCGAGGGTGTGGCCGTAAGGAGCGTCGCTGGCGAACACGATCTGGCCTGGGGGAACGAGCGAGAACAGCGTGATCAGATCCGCCGGCATCCACCATGCGGTGTCGAACAGGAGGTTCGGATGGTCGGCCGCCACCCGCCAGATCCAGCTGAGGTCCGAGATCCCCGCATGAGCCAGGATGATCCGGGCGTTCGGGTACCGCCCGGCGTACCCCACCACGTGCTCTCCCAGGGCCGGGATTCCCCGGCCTGCGTGGATCAGGATCGGCAGCGAGCGCTCGTCGGCCAGGGCGAAGAGCGCGGGAACGTTGGGGTGGTCCAGCGGGAAATCCTCCGCGCGGGGATGCAGCTTGATTCCCCGGGCTCCTGCCTCCAGCGAACGCTCGGCCTCGTGGATGGCGCTGTCATGCGGGTTGACCCGGCAGAACGGCACCAGCAGGCCTTCGGAGTTTCTGGCCGCTTCGAGGACCATGTCGTTGGCCGGCGGATATCCGTCGGGCTCGTGCATCGGGAACACGAAGGCTCCGCGAGCGCTGGAGATTTGGAGGAGATCCATGAGCTCCTCCGGGCTCTGGCGCATTCCGTCTGGATCGTTCTCGCCCAGGTGGGTATGGGCGTCGAACAACTCCAGATCCGGCACCTGCTCATGAAGGATGTCCACCCAGGGTTTGAGCAGGGCACCGATGTCCATTGCCCCATTCGTACCATGAAGTCTCCATGACCGTCTCGCTTACCGACCCCTGGATCCTCGGCGGCATCCAACTGCCCAACCGCGTCGTTCTTGCGCCCTTGGCCGGAATCGGGAACTGGTTCGTGCGCCTTCAGGCCAAGCGCTACGGCGCCGGACTGGCTGTCTCGGAGATGGTGTCTTCGTTTGCCGTGCACTACGGCAACGAGCGCACCTGTCGGGAGCTGCTGCGGATCCATCCGGAGGAACATCCGGTTTCGGTGCAGCTGTTCGGCTCCGATCCGGACGTCATGGCCTCGGCGGCTGAGCGGGTAGCGGCGGCCGGCGCCGATCTGATCGACATCAACATGGGTTGCCCGGTCCCCAAGGTCTGCAAGACCGGGGCCGGAGCGGCGCTGCTCGCGGATCCCCATCGCGCCGTGGCTGTAGCAGCGGCAGCAGTGAAGGGGAGTGGCTTGCCGGTGACGGTCAAGCTTCGCACTGGGCTACGTCCAGGCGACGATTCGGGTGTGCGGACCGCGCGCGCTCTCGCCGAGTCCGGTGCGGTGGCCGGGCTGGCGATCCACCCGCGCCACGCGTCGCAGCGTCACTCCGGCAGTCCCGACTACGCCTTGGCGCGTTCGCTCGTTGAGTCACTTCCCGTACCGGTCCTGATCTCGGGCGGCCTCAGGGACGCGGCGTCAGCTCGTCTTGCTTTTCAGGAGTCGGGCGCGGCGGCAGTGCTGCTGGCGCGCGGCTCGCTCGGGAACCCGTGGCTGTTCGCCGAGCTTCTCGGCCTACGCGATGAGGGCGAGCCGCCGACGCGAGACGAGATCCTGGTCGAGCTCGACTGGGTGATCGAGCGGGCCATCGAGCATCTGGGCGAGGAGCGGGCGATCCGGTACCTGCGGAAGTTCTATCCGTGGTACGTGGAGAGGCTCGGACTGACGCGGGCTGAGCAGAAGTCGCTGCTGGCCAGGCTGCAGACGTCCGCTTCGCTGGCCGATGTTCGAGACCTGTTCGCGCCGGCGATAGCGTGAGCACCGGTCTTCGCGCGCGAGTACTCCACGTGCTCCCGCATCGGGGCGGGGGCGGCGAGACCTACGTGGATCTCCTCGAACGCATTCCCGAGACCGAGCATCGGCGGATGTACCTGAGCTCCGGTCCGGCCATATCCGCCGGGGCCATGTCGATACCGCTGAGTCTGCGGGCGCTTGGCCGCCGGGCTAGGGAGGCGGATCTGGTGCACTGCCATGGTGACGTGGCCACGTGCCTGAGCATCCCGTGGCTCGGTGGGCGTCCGTCGGTGATGACGACGCACGGCCTGCACATGCTGCGCCGGACCGACGGATGGCGCGGGTTGGGCGTACGGAGAGCGACTGTCGCGGCCTCGCGTCGCCTCGAGACGATCATCTGTACCTCCGAGAGCGAGCGGCTTGAGCTCGCCAGGGTGCTCCCCGCTGGGACCGCCGGAAAGCTACGCACGATTCACAATGGGATCCAGGCCACGGCACCTGTGTCCGAGGAAGAGCGACTAGCTGTGCGACAGGAGTTGGGAGTGTCCCCGGACGAGGTTCTGGGCATCTTCGCCGGCGAGCTCTCGCCTCGGAAGGCGCCGCTGCTCGCCGCCCGCGCTGCGATTCAGGTTCGCGCCACGGGGCTGCCCTTCCGTCTGGCGGTGGCAGGCGAGGGGCCCGAGCATGGGCCGATTGCGGCGCTGGGCGATGACGCGGTCCTGCTTCTCGGGTATCGCACGGACCTGCCGAGACTGCTCGGCGCGGCGGATATATTCGTGCTGCCCTCCCACCGTGAGGGGCTGTCGCTCGCGCTCCTCGAGGCGATGGGCGCGGCCCTGGCGGTCGTTGCGGCCGATGGTCCCGGCAATCCTGAGGCCGTGGGTTCGACCGGGCTGATCTTCCGCGCCGGGGATGCTGAGGACCTCGTCGCTCAGCTGATCCGCCTATGCCAGGATGCGGGCCTGAGAACGTCGCTTGGACAGGCCGCTCGAGCGCGCATGCAGGAGCACTTCGGAGTGGAGCGCTTCCTGGAAGCGACAGCAGATGCCTACCGGGAAGCCCTCAGTCGCTACGGAGCCTGACCGCGCTGCCGGCGAACCGCGCGCTTCAACGGCGTGGGGGTGACGTACGACAGGGCGTAGGGCAGAAGCCCGGTGGCGCCATGAAGCGTCCGCCGTCGGCGGAGGGCCCGGACGCGCATAACGATGGCCTCGGCGGTCTGCTGGCGCTCGTGGGTGGCGGCCACGTTGATGCTGGACATCTGGCGCGTGGCCAGCGTCTCGTCGAGGGCGATCAATCGGTGGCGTTCAGACAGGCGCAGCCAGAGGTCGTACTCGGTGGCCCAGCGGTAGCGCGGGTCATAACCACCCACGGCGAGCGCAGCGCTGCGACGAATCGCCGCACAGCTGTTGGGGATCGGGTTGAATCGCATGAGGACGTCGTTGACCTCACCCGCCTGGAACCGCGTTCGTGGCGCGAGTTCCCGCCCGCCCTCATCGACCTCCCGCATCCGGCATCCAACGACCGCGACATCCGGGCGCTGCTCGAGCAAGTCGAGCTGACGCTCCAACCGCTGCGGATCCGACCAATCATCGGCGTCGAGGATCGCCACGACGGGAGCACCGGCCGCCTCCAACGCTTCGTTGAGGCTACGGGCGATGCCGACGTTCTCCGGCATCGTGAGAACACGCACGCGAGCGTCCCGCCGCGCCGAGTCCGCAGCGACATCCGCCGTTTGGTCGCGCGAACCGTCGTCCACAATCAGGAGCTCGAGGTCCTCGACCGTCTGTCCGAGCATCGAGCGGACTGCTCGCTCGAGTGTGGCGGCGTTGTTGAAGGACCCGATAACCGCGCTGACCCGGGGTTCAGCGCACACGCGCTCTCGTGGCCTCCTCGACGGTTTCGATGACTAGGTCCTGCTGAGGCTCAGTCATGTGCGAAAACATCGGCAGACTCACCGTCCGCGACGCATAGTCCTCGGTGAGGGGTAGATGTTGGCCCTCGTCATAGATCGCGAAGCGATGAACCGGCGGGTAGTGCTGGCTCGTCTGGATACCGTCTTGGGCGAGGCGGGCTCTGAAGTCGTCGCGGGCGATGTCTGGGTTGAGGACGATCGTAAAGAGGTGATGCGCACTGTGGGCGCCAGGCTGTGATCGCATCGGAAGCTGGATTCCCTCCACGTCGGCGAGCCGCTGTCGGTAGCGCGCATCAAGCCGGCGCCGCTCGGCGTTTTGCTCATCGAGGCGGGACAATGCAGCCCGCGCCAGCGTCGCCCGGGGCTCATCGATCCGATAGTTGAAACCGAGCTCGACGACGTCGTAGCCGGTGGCGTGGCCGCGATGACGGTCCCAGGTGAGCGTCGTCATGCCGTGCGAGCGCAGCAGTCTCATCCGTTCCGCGAGGGAATGGTCGTCGGTGATCAGCAGCCCACCCTCGCCGACAGCCAGGTTCTTGTTCGAGAACATGCTGAACGCACCTCCCAACCCGAACCGGCCGAGATGGCGTCCGCGCAGCCGGCCTCCGGCGCCGTGCGCCGCGTCCTCTAGCAGGAGGAGGTCGTGCCGCTGGGCAAGCTCCGCGAGTTCCTCGATTTGCCCTGGGTGGCCGCCGTAGCTCATGGCCATGATCGCTTTCGTTTGCGGCGTGATCGCCGCAGCGCATGCCTCGGCCGAGAGCCACGGCGCATCGAGGCCGGCGATGTCGGCGAAGACCGGGCGGGCCCCCGTATACGCGACCGCATTCGCCGTTGCCACGAACGTGAGCGATGGGACGATCACCTCGTCGCCCCGGCCGAGTCCGGATGCGGAGCAGAGGAGATGCAGCGCTGCGGTGCCGTTGGCCACCGCCAGAGCGGCACGAGCGCCCGTGTACTCGGCGAACTCGACTTCGAGCAGCTCCGTCTCGGGTCCCATACTGAGCCAACCAGAGCGGTAAGTCTCAGCAATCCGGGCGATGTCCTCCTCTGGAACCCGGACATCGGCAAGCGGAACCCTCCATGCGGACATGACCCAAGCGTATTGCGCGCTGCCGATGTCGACCCGACCTGCCGGTAGTCTGCGGCGGCGTGGAGGACCTGGCTGGACGAACCGTCGTGGTAACCGGAGCCGCCGGGTTCATCGGGGGTCACCTCACCGAGAGCTTGGTCAGGGCAGGGGCCCACGTGCGAGCCTTCCTCCGGTACAACTCCCGTGGATCGGCCGGCACGCTCGGCTGGTTCGACCCGCCGCTGCTAGACGATGTCGAGGCGGTTTTTGGTGATCTGCGGGATGTTGAGTCCGTGCGCCAGGCTTGCGAGGGCCGTGAGTTCGTCTTCCATTTGGGCGCGCAGATCGCGATCCCTTACTCATACATCAACCCACGGGACTTCTTCGAGACCAACGTACTGGGGTCGCTGAACGTGGCCCAGGCGGCGCTAGAGCACGGAGTGAGCCACCTCATCCACGTCTCAACGAGCGAGGTCTACGGAACAGCCCAGCAGGTTCCGATCGCCGAGGACCATCCGCTCGAGGTGCAGTCGCCCTACGCCGCCAGCAAGTTGGCCGCCGACAAGTTGATGGACAGTTTCCACCGCACCTTTGAGCTTCCGATGACGATTGTGCGTCCATTCAACACGTTCGGACCGCATCAGTCCGCCCGCGCAATCGTCCCCACCATCATCACGCAGGCCCTCGCATCTTCGTCGATCACGCTCGGCTCACTCGAGCCGCGCCGAGACCTGACGTTCGTCACCGATACGGTGGCCGGACTCGCGGCAGCGGTCAGCCCGGGCGCCGTGGGACGGACGATCCAGCTCGGTACTGGGCATGATGTTTCGATCGGGGAGTTGGTGTCGCTGGTAGCCGACATCTTGGGCAGGCGCATTGAGGTCCAGGTGGATGACCGGCGGATCCGCCCTCCCGGGAGCGAAGTTCAACGGCTGATCTCTAGCCCTGCGCTGGCGGAGCGCCTGCTGGGCTGGCGCCCCGAGGTCCCCCTGCGCGAAGGTCTAGAGCGCACGATGCGCTGGATCGAGGCCAACATCGGTCGCTACCAAATTGGCCGGTACGCCGTATGAGAGGCGTAATTCTCGCGGGCGGACTAGGGATGCGCCTGCGCCCGTACACGACGATCCTGCCGAAGCCTCTGCTGCCCGTAGGCGACCGTCCTGTGATCGAGCACATCCTGCGCCGTTGGGCCGCCGCGGGCGTGGAGCGGGTCGATTTGGCTGTTGCGCACCTCGGTGAGCTGATCCGCGTCTACCTGGCCGAAGCGACCGATCTCCCGGGGATCATCGATCTGCATTGGCACTGGGAGGAAGAGCCGTTAGGCACCGCCGGCGCTCTTCGTTTGATCCCCGACCTTGATGAAACGTTCCTCGTTATGAACGGAGACATCCTCACCACACTCGACTTCGGCGACCTGCTCGACGCGCATCGCCGCTCAGGCGCTGTTCTGACCGTGGCCATGCGCGAGAAGACCGTGGACATCGACCTCGGTGTGATCGAGACCGATGGCAACCGCATCATCGGTTACCGGGAGAAGCCGACGCTCCGTTACGACGTCAGCATGGGCGTCTATGTGTACGAGCCGGTGGCACTCGACCATCTGCCGGTGGGTGCTTGCCAGTTTCCTGAACTAGTTCAGGCGCTGGTGGACGCAGGCCAACCTGTCGGCGCGTTTCGCTCTGACGCGCACTGGTTCGATATCGGGACGTTTTCAGAGTACGAACGGGCCCTCGAATTCATTGCCGCGCATCCCTTTGCATTCGGCGCACAAGTGCCGCCCAAAGGCGTGGGTTGAGCGGGTCCAGAATGATTCCCCGCGCCGCAGCGGTGATTGCGGTCTGTGGTCGCCCGGCCCGCCGCGCGGCGGTCGCTCCGTTTAGGTAGCCGTCGGCTAGGAACCTCCGGCCGCTTCGATGTTTTCGAAAGATGTCGCGATGTCGGCGGTAGATGATCCACCGCGCGTGGTGCCCATCCTGGGGTGGATAGCGGAAGCTCAGCGACCCACCCCACTGCCGGTACCAGTAGAGCGGTTCCGGGAGGGCTACCGCCGTGAATCCTCTTGACAGGGCAGCAATCCAGAAGTCCCAGTCCTCATTCCCGAGCATCTCGTCAACCTCGGCGTATCCCCCAACCGTTTCCCATACGCGGCGTCGCATCAGAGTGCCTGGCCCAGGGAGCCACTGCTCTCTCAGGATCTCGGTCCATGGACGCACGCTTAACTGGCGGACCTCCTCTAGGTTCCCGAAAACGCGCAGCGGCGTGAAGACGCAATCGACCTCCGGCAGCCTGGATAGGAGTCCCGCGGTTCGCTCAAGAAACTCGGGAGCTAGTCGGTCGTCGGCGTCCAAGGGCAGCAGCAGCCGGCCACGGGCCTCCGTAAATCCGGTGTTGCGTGCCGCCCCGAGGCCACGGTTGGCTTCATGGCGGATGCAGCGCATCCGATCGTCGCGCTGCTCCTCGACGCGTGCACTTACCGACACCCCATCGACTGAGCCGTCGTCGACGACGATTGTCTCCCAATCCCTGAGGGATTGGGCCTTTACGCTGTCAAGGCACTCGGTGAGAAACCTGAGCCGAAGGTCGCTGTCCTCGCCGCCGATGTACGAGGGGATCACGACGCTGACTGACGGGAGGTGATCCGCCGGCGCCGTCATGCTGGGCGCACCACGTATGTCTGAGAGCGAGCCTCATACCACACGTGCCCGACCCACATCGACCACCGGACCGGATGGCGATCAGGCAGATGGGACCGAGCGCACTGCGACCCGATCCAACTCGCTCTGGCTACTGGCGGCACAGGGATCGGGGATCGTAGCCTCCAGCGGAGTAGCTCTGCTGGCAATCCGGCGCCTCAGCTTGGCGGCCTGGGGCCGGTATTCGGCGGTGATGGCCTTGATCGCGATTGCATCCGTGTTCTCAAATGCGGGCATCGGAACACTGGCGCTCCGGGAAATGTCACTACGAGCCTCGCGCCAGGACACGATCCTGGGCCGGAGCTTCGCCGCTGTAGCGGTAGTAGGCCTTGGCGTTGCAATCCTCGTCGTCCCTGTCGCACTCGCCTTGGGGTACGGGACGGCGAGCCTAGAACTTGTGGCGATTGCGACCCCGCTCTGTTTTCTCCAACCGTGGCTAGGGCTTGTCCAAAATGCGTTTAACGTCCGTCGCTCGCTGCGGCTGGCGGCGCAGTTCCAGGTTGCCCAGGCAGTCGCATATTGCATTGTTGCTGTTGCGCTCGTGCTCGCCGGCGTCGGTGCAAAGGGGCTAATTCTCGCCAGCGTCGGTTCGTCGCTGTTTGGGCTTCTGCTCGGGCTGTCGCTGCTGGGCAGACGAACCGGACTTGCTCCCCGGCTACCACAGGGCGGGCTGGCATTAGCTCCATATCTGCGCCTCGCCCTCCCAATCGCGGGCATCGGGATCGCGACCATCGTGTACGACCGCCTCGATGTGCTCGTGCTAACGGCACTCCGAGGGCCGAGCGCCGTAGCCCAGTATGCAGTGCCCTACAACCTGGTGGCGCTGAGCATGTTCCTGCCATCCGTGATCTCAATCGCGTACTACCCCGTGCTGAGCCGGTCGCTCGCCCTGAATTCGACATCCCCACCCCAGGACTTCCTCGTGCTTGTGCGCTGGCTCCTCGTGGCGAGCGTTCCGATCGCGCTGGTGCTCGGTCTCGGCGGTGGCGAGTTGCTCTCGCCGATCTTCGGGTCGCGCTACGCGCGATCATCCGCCGTGCTCGCCGTGCTCGCCGCAGCACCTGTCATCACCTTCCAGATATATGCGTTCTGGTACCCCATAATCGCCACACATCGGGAAGCTCGGGTGTTCTGGATCCGGGTGATCGGGATCGTCCTCAACCTCGCCGCCAACCTCGCCCTGGTCCCCCTTTGGGGAGCTGTTGGAGCGGCAGCAAGCTGGCTGCTCGCTGAGGCGTTCACCGCGGGAGCCCAGATAGTGGTCGTGCATCGTCTGATATTTCGGCTACCCGTCGCGTCGCTCGTCCGGACGCCCATGCTCGCCGCCGTCGCAGTCGCGCTGCCTACGACGCTGGTTGCCATCTTTGTGTATCCGCTCTTAGCTGGAGCAGTTGGAGCGGTGACATGGATCGGGCTCATGCTCGCCCTCGGATACGTGAGCGTCGACGAACTGGCGCCAGCTTGGCGAGCTCGCCGATGAGAATTGCCCTCTGTGCTGACGGCCGGTCACCGCACACCCAGCGTTGGGCAGGTGAGCTTGCACGCAGAGGACATGACGTGACGGTCGTGTGGCAGCCGCACCACGTCGACACCGCCGCGATCGGCCACTACGCGAACGAGGTACATCACGTGGTCTGCCTCCGGACTGCGGTGCGGCGACGTCGGGGCGCTGGGAATCTGGAGCTTGTGCCGAAAGGCAAGCTGAATACGCGGTTGCAGCCCGACTTGGTGCAGGGCATGTACTTGGTGGAATCCGGCTGGACTGCCGCCCGCGTCGGCCGTCCGCTGGTTCAGTTCGCCCTCGGCTCTGATGTCAAGTCATTGACTCTGAACGTATCCCCGAATCCTCGACGACTGCTGGGGAGCGCGTATCGACGCTGGCGCACCGTGCGTGCAGTCCGGGCGGCGGACGCCGTCCTGTGCGATTCCAGTCGCATTCGCGACGTGATCACCGACCATCTTCCACAGGCACGGGTCGAGATGGTCAGGATCGGCGTGGAGCATGGCGCTACCGGCTCCAGACGCGATTGGAGGCAGGAGCTCGGAGTCGCCCACAGCACCCTGCTGTTGCTCAGCACCCGGCTGTTCACCTCCAACTACAACATCCTGACGATCATTCGAGCGATGCCACGGGTCCTCGAAGCCGTCCCGGATGCGATCCTCGTGCTCAAGGAATTGCCAAGACTGGGCGATCCGCTTTATCGCACTGAATGCGAACGACTAGTCGACGAACTTGGGCTGCGGCACTCGGTGCACTTTGTCGGCGAACTCGAACGGTCCGATCTTCTTTCGCTGTACCGCGCAGCCGACATATACCTCAGCGTTCCCACCTCAGATGCGACTGCCGTCTCGGTGCTCGAAGCGATGTCGTGCGGAGTTCCAGTGGTCGCGTCCAAGACCGACGGGATCGATCCGCAAGTGCTTGAGGACGGTCGGACCACGGTGCTGGTTTCGCCCCGAGACGCCGACGGGCTGGCGAACGCAATCCTACGCCTGCACTCGACTCCCGAACTGGCGCGAGAGATCACCGAGCATGCAGCAAGAGTCGTTGCGGCAATCGGCGATCTTGAGCACGAGTTCGACAAGATTGAGCAGCTGTACATCGAGTTGGCGGGAGGCGCATGACGCCAATGCCAAGGCGCCGGATCCTGGTGATTGCTTACACGTATCCGCCTATGCCGACCGTAGGTGCGAATCGCTGGGACGCGATGGTGCGCCACCTGAGACGCCTTGGCGACGACGTATCGGTGCTCACGACAGCAGCGTTTGGGACGTTGCCGGACCCCGAGACGGAGCGAGACGTTCATCGGGTGTTTGACCTTACGTCGGCTGCCTGGTTGCGTCGCGCGCTGCGTCGTAAGGCGCTGCCTCGTCCGAGCACCGAGTCCGACCAGAATGCCGAGCCGGCGACTCCGGAGTCGCCGTTGCCGCCAGCCCTCCAGCGCATCCTCGTGCCCGATCTTTATGTCTCGACATGGGTCCCCCAAGCGCTTCTGGCTGCACGCCGGATCACCTCCACGGAGCGCTGTGACTGCATTGTCACGACATCACCGTACGAGTCTGTCCACCTGGTCGGACTGGGGCTGCGACGCCGCCGACCGGCATGGGTGGCCGACTTCCGCGACGGCTGGTGCTTTGAACCCCATCGGCCGGACTTCCCGCTTGCTTCGCAGCGGAGATTGGACAGCCGGATGGAACTGGCGGTCGCCCACGGGGCCGACCGCATCGTCGCAGCTACCGAGCCGATCGCAGCGGATTTCCGGCGCCGGCTCGGGGTTGAGGCAATACACATTGCCAACGGCTTCGACCCGTCTCGCTACCAGGTGCTGCCGGACCCTGAGCTCCCGGACCAGCCGCCCGGATCTGTCGTGCTGGTCCACGCTGGCACGCTGTCGGGGGTGAATGGACGGGATCCGAGTGGGATCTTTGCCGCGATGCGGTCGTTACGGAATCGCGAACCGCATGTGGGAGGTCGCCTGAGGTTGGTGCTGGCCGGTCGTCTCCAGACCGATGACCTGAGGTTCGTCGCTGAAGCGGGACTCGAAGGCCAGATCCTCCTTGCCGGTGAGCGCTCACACGCCGCGTCACTCGCATTACAGCGCCAGGCCGACGCGCTGTTGTTGATTACTTCGGCCAACGGCTCGGAGGTGACTGGCAAGCTCTTTGAGTACCTGTCAGCGGGTCGGCCGATCATTGCTCTGGGAGGACCGGCCGTAGACCAAATCGTGGGCGGTACCGGAACTGGCGTCACCGTGCCGCCCGATGATGTCGCAGCGATCGAGAACCAGCTCCGCCGTCTGGTGAACGGCGATCTAGCGGCCGATTACCGCCCCCACAACCTGGAGCGCTACCTGTACCCGGCTCCCGCCGAGCGGATGTCCCAGGTGATCGATGAAGCAATCACCGCCGGGCGGGGTTACTTCTCCAATCCGTCGCGGGCGAATCACGTCGGGCGACGTCCAACCGCATGAAGGACATCGCCTTCGCGGCCCGCGATGCGGTCAATGGTCCATGTGATTGGCAGTGTGGCTGTTGCCAGCCCCGACGCGATCCGGAGCCCCAACCCACCAGGCCATAAGCACTTCCCTGCGACGGTGTACCCGACCGAGGCAGGTAGGCCCACCGCGGTGGATGACGTGGTGATTGAGCAGATCTCATAGCCGGCATCATGCAAAACCCGCTCAAGTGCTTCATGCGTGAAGTGCACTCGATGCCGCGGAAGATCAAGGTGGTACCAGCGCCCACCGAAGGACCTCGCTTGCCAACCTCCGAAGTTGGGGACGCTAATCATGACGATTCCCCCGGGGCGAGTCGTCGAGATCGCCTGCCGGACCGCCGATCCAGGGTCCGACACGTGTTCCAGTGAGTGGTGGAAGAGCACCGCGTCGAACTGGTCGGTGGGAAGGTCGACGGTAGCGAGCGTGCCTTGCAACGTCTGCACACCCCGAGCCGAGGCGCTGGCGCAAGCTGCTGCCGAGGGGTCGATTCCAATCATGCTCCACCCACGTGCCACCAGCATCGCAGCGAGATCACCGCGGCCACATCCAACGTCCAAGCCAAGGCCGGGTGGCGAGGCGCTAAGCGCGTGCAGCGGCTCGGAGCGCAGTGCATGCCGCCCTTGGAACGCGCGGATCAGTCGAGAGACTCGACGGGCGAGGGGTCCCATCTTGTCCCCGTATGGCCCATACTCGTCTGGGTAGAACGCCACGAGGTCAGAGTCGCGTACGTGCGGCTGCGTGAATCCTGCGCCGCAGTTGTCGCACGCCGCCACCGTATGGCACCCGGATGTGCCATGTAGTCGGTCGGGTGCAGCTACCGCCTCGTGGAGGTTGCCGCCACAAATTGCGCAGCTTCCAAGATCAGTCATAGGCATTGAGGACTACGTCTAACGATGACGCAAGGGACAACTTCTGGGCGTTGCGGTCGAACCATGTCGCGGTCCGCTCCCGTAGCGCCAAGCCTTGCTCCAGCACCTCCAGGATGGCGGCTGCGAGGTCCTCGGCCGATGATGACCTGGCGATAATCCCATTATCGCCGGGTTCAATCAGTTCGACGGCCGCATTGTCTGGGCCACACACGACGATGCTCGGCGTCCCGTGGCGGGCCGCCTCGATCACCACCATCCCGTAGCCCTCGCGGCGGGACGGGAGGAGGAGGCATGCGGCCCGGGCCAGAGAATCGTCCACCTCGGCGGCATGGACGAAGCCAGGGGCGTCCACGGCTCCGGCCAGGCCAAGGTCGCGAATGCAGGACACAACCTGGCCTCGGTCTGGACCGTCGCCGAAAATTAGCCCACGAAGGTCTGAGACCGTGCGGCGAGCCTCGAGGAGTGCAGGTGGGATCGCGAGTACCTGTTTTTCTGGGATGTGGCGTCCGGCGAAAACGACCAGCGGCGTCGGCGCGCCGTTGGGTGTCGCCTTCTGTGGTCCTTCGTACTCGCCTGGCAAGATCGTCACCTTGCCGCGGAGGCCCTCGGCTTCCAGTCGAGCCGCATGAAGGCGGGAGAAGCAGAAGGCTCGGTGCGGAACTCTGATGCACGACAGCTGCACTAGCCAGCCGACATCACCGAGAATGTGGCCGAGATACTCGCGCCAGTACTGCCGCGTCCACACCTCATGCCAGTCAACAACGAGCCGGTAGCGCCCCCAGCGCCGAAGCAGACCCGCGGCCAGAAGGGAGAAGTACGGGAACGAGGCCGTATGGACGACGTCGTAACGACGCCGGTGCCGTAGTAGGTGCCAGAGAACCCCAAGTCCGAAGACCAGCGGTGGCAGGATGCGCCTGCGGCCGGGAGCGGCGTAGAGCGCCATGCGCGGTCCGACGACACGCACGTCGACGCCCCGCACCCCGGGATCAGCTCCTTTGGGCCACTGCCGCAGCGTCAAGTAGGTGACGTCGTGACCGTCTGACGCCAGGCGCTCCCCCAGATTCCGATACCAGCGTTCGGCTCCGCCGACCGTGTGGGGGTACAGGCAGTCGTAGACCAGACAGACCCTCATCGTCCGCCGGAGAGTGTCACAGCCAAGAAGGCGTCAGGACAGACGGGAGATGCTGTCGGGGTCGCTCTGGAAAGCCAGCAGCCGCTTCGTGCTGTTGTCGCGCCGGCGTAGTCCCAGAATCGAAAGCAGGAACGAGGAGAAGAAGATCTGGATGCCGACGATCACGAGGGTGGCTGCGACGACAGCCACGTTCTCAAGACCCAGGCGGCCGAAGCCCTGCGAGATCCAGTCGATGAGGATCCAGATACCGAGGCCGCCACCCGTGCAGAGAATGACCCCGCCGAGAGCGAGTCCGTGCTCCAGGCGGTAGCGCACGCGAGCGCGGTCGAACCACCGGTCCTTCTCGCCCATGAAATAGGTGCCGTAAGCGTGCGCGAACACACCAAGCGTCAGCACCTGAACCCCCACGATCGTGAGGAGCGCGCCCCCGATCAGCGCGTGGATTTGCCATGCGCGCCCGAAGAACGTGAGGTGGACGAGCACCGTGAACTCGATCAGCGCGCCCAGCACAGCCATCAAAGCGCCAGGAAGGATGAACAAGTGGGTGGGGGAGTGGACGAGCAGGAAACGCAGGTGGCGCCAGCCGTCCCGGAAGCTCGAGAGCTTCGACTCGCCTTCCCGCGGGCGGTACTCGATCGGGAATTGGCGGATGTCCAGCTTCTCCTTGGCCGCTCGAATGACCATCTCCGAAGCGAACTCCATGCCGGTTGTCCGCAGGTCAAGCTGGGGGAGAACGTCGCGACGGACGGCCCGCATCCCACAGTGGGCATCGGAGACGCCCGTCTTGAACAGGAAGTTGAGGAAGCCGGATAGCAAGGGGTTGCCGATATAGCGGTGATGCCAAGGCATTGCCCCGGGATGGATGTTCTTCATCCGGTCGCCAACCACCATGTCAGCGCCGTCCTCTAGCTCGGCCAGGAAATGCGGGATCTCCTCAAAGTCGTACGTCAGATCCGCGTCGACCATGAGGACGTAGTCGCCCTGAGCAGCGCCAAGCCCTGCGAGGTAGGCGCTTCCGTATCCGCGCTCCGGCTCGAGTACGACGGTCGCTCCCGCAGCCGCCGCTAGCTCGGCGCTGCCGTCCGTCGAGTTGTTGTCGGCGACTATGACCTCGCCGACGATGCCGTTCTTGGCCAGAACGCGATCGGCCCGGCGGACGCATTCAGCGACCGTCGCTGCCTCGTTCAGGCACGGGATGACGACGGACAGCCGCGGAGCGTTCTCCGGGCGATGCCCCCCCGCCGAGGCGCGAATTTCGCTACCGGACGTCCCGGCTTTGTCTTCTTCGGCAGGTCGCGGCAGGATCAACGATCCGGCAGCCGACAGAGATAGGGCCGATCCCATCGAGCTAATCATCGGCTGATACGGCGGCTAAGTGAAGGCGCAAAGCGCTAGTCGACGCCTAGACCAAGGTGCAGGTATCCGCTCCGGAGAAGGGATCAGCCCCTCCCTCTTTGGCTTCAAGGGCTATGCGACGTCGGCCTGAGGGCCGATGATTGTCAGGGCGATGTTCAGGAACCGGCACCAAATACGGCCCGTCCGATCGGGTCACGCGCACACGAAGACCCCGACCCGGCAGCGAAGAGACGACTTCTGCATCTTCCTCCTGGGATGCGGGGTTTCGACGCTCGTGCTTGTGGCGGCCATCTTCAAATGGCCGAACCCGTACTCCAATAATTTCTTCAACGAGGCGTGGCCGGCCTACAGGGCACTGCTCCATGGCCACGTCCTCTCGGCAATCCAGCTGTCTCCTGCCTACGTCGGGTCGCTGGTCCTACGCGCCCCCTTCGCCCTTCTGGCGGGCGCCTTCGGGGGTGGGGAGCGGGCGGTATATGTCGCCACGGCGCTGCCCTGCCTTTTCGCCGCGTCATGGCTCGGGGTGTGGTGGGCGCGGGAGAGATGGCGCATGGCCCGTGGCGGAACGATCTTCAGCCTCCTGGTGCTTTGCGCGATCAACCCGGTGGTCATCCTGTGCCTGTCCTTTGGGCATCCGGAAGACGTGCTGGGGGGCGCGCTCTGCGTGGCGGCCGTGCTCATGGCGAGTCGCGGCAAGGCCGGATGGGCAGGGCTGCTGACCGCGCTCGCGGTGATCAACAAGTCCTGGGGGCTGGTCGCCGTACCGGTGGTTCTGGCCGTGCTTCCGGCCGGTCGGCTCAGGGCTGGGCTGGCGATGATCGTTCCGACGGCAGCCGTGATGGTGCCGGTGCTCCTGGCACGGCAGACCAGCTCTGCGAGTGGGGTGGCGTCCAGCCTTGGAAGCCAAGTGGGGGACAACTTCCCCTCTCAGCTCCTGTACTGGTTCGGGCAGAGGTCGTTCATCGTTCAGCATGCCCACTATCTGATCGTGGCCGTGGCGGTGGTCGCCGTGGTCGTCTGGTGGCAAAGGAGACGGCTGGCGTCCCCGCTTGATGCTGACCGGCAGGCGCTTCTGCTCCTGGCTTTCGTTCTGCTGTTACGGGCTGCGCTTGATCCTGAGGACAACATCTACTACCACGTGCCCTTCCTGTTCGCCCTTATGGCCTACGAGCAGGGACGAGCGCCGCGGCTGACGATTCTGGCGACGGTGGCTCTGCTGGCGATAATCCCGCCCTGGTACCACCTCTCGGCCACTCAGCGAGGGATTTCCTACACGGTCGCGGTTGTGCCGCTGCTGGTCTGGATGTGCGTTCGCCTCTATGTGGCTCCTCAGGCGGGTCCGAAGCCGCGGCGTCTGCCAGGGAGCGCGCGCCCTACCGGCGCCGGCTGATTAAACCGGCCCTCCAAGCACCTCGGCGAGGGTCTCTATACTTCCGCGGCCACGTTCCTTCGGGCCGTCGAAGCCCGTCCAGGAGCGGCTTTTTTTCTGCCCACGCCTTCCCGCTTGAGCTTATGCCTAAGGACGTCATTCTCACCCCTGAAGGACTCGCCAATCTCAAGGCCGAGTTGGATCACATGTCCACCACCCGCCGCCGCGAGGTGGCTGCCCGGATCAAAGAGGCCCGTGAGTTCGGGGACATCTCCGAAAATGCCGAATACGACGACGCCAAGAACGAGCAGGCGATGCTCGAGGCGCGCATTGCCGCGCTCGAGGAGAAGCTGCGTTCGGCTACGGTGATCGATGCCTCGGACCTGGATAACGACGTCGTCCGGGTCGGCACCACCGTCTCGGTGACGGACAGCGACGGGAAGAGACGCAAGTACACGATCGTCGGCTCGGCCGAGGCCAAGCCCTCCGAGATGAAGCTCTCCAACGAGTCCCCAGCCGGAAAGGCCCTGATCGGGCACAAGAAGGGGGAGGAGGTCAGCTTCTCCACCCCCAAGGGCGAGCGCCGGCTCAAGATCACCAAGATCGAAGTCACGGCCTGAGGCGCAGGCCCTCGGGACTGCCGCCAGGCGGCATGGATTGAGCTCAGTAGAGGAACCCAGCGACGTATTCGCCGCCCGCCGGCAGAAGCTGGAGGGCCTGCGGCGCGACGGGATTGACCCCTTCCCCCACGGTTTCCCGGGCGCGGAACCGATCGCCCGAGTCCGCGAGGCCCACGAGGAGCTGGAAGCCGGCCAGGAGACGGAGGTGGGCCATCGCGTTGCCGGACGGCTCGCCGCTCGTCGTGGTCAGGGCAAGATGGCATTCCTGGATCTGGTGGATCGCTCCGGCCGAGTCCAGCTCCAGGCGAGGGTGGATGAGCTGGGGGCCGATGGAATGCGAACGCTGCTGGACCTGGACCTCGGAGACCTGATCGGAGTAGACGGAACGGCGTTCAGCTCGCGCCGAGGGGAGCTGACGCTACGGGTCAAGTCCTTCACGCTGCTGGCCAAGTCGTTGCGGCCGCCCCCGGAGAAGCATCACGGCCTATCGGACGTGGAGACCCGCTTTCGGCGCCGCGAGCTCGATCTGATGGCGAATGAGGAGACCCGGCAGGTCTTCATGACCCGGTCCAAGGTCATCGCGGCGATGCGGCGGCACCTGGACGAACAGGGGTTCATAGAAGTGGAGACCCCCGTCCTCCAGCCGCTCTACGGCGGAGCGACCGCCCGACCGTTCAGCACCCACTACAACGCACTGGATCGGACGTTCTACCTCAGGATCGCCACCGAGCTCTATCTCAAGCGCCTGATCGTCGGCGGACTGGAGCGCGTCTATGAGATCGGCAAGGACTTCCGGAACGAGGGCCTCTCGCCCAAGCACAATCCGGAGTTCACGATGCTCGAGTCCTACGAGGCGTACGCGGATTATCTGGATGTCGCCAACCGGCTCGAGGAGCTCATGCGGGCGGTCGTCGATGCCATCAGCTACCAGGGAGCCATCGACTTCCGCCAGCCGTGGCGGCGCGAAACCCTCCGGGACGCCATCCACGCTCGTACCGGAATCGATATTCGAGTTGAGCGTGAGCGGGAATCGCTAGCGGCTGCGATCACGGCTCGCGGGCTGAACGCGCCTGCCGAGGACAGCTGGGCGCAACTCGTCGATGAGCTCGTCTCCAAGCACGTGGAGCCAACCCTGGTCCAGCCCACTCTGCTGATGGACTACCCCGTTGAGCTGTCCCCGCTCGCCAAACGGCATCGCACCGAGGAAGGCCTGGTTGAGCGGTTCGAAGCCTTCGCGTCCGGCATGGAGATCGCCAACGCGTTCACTGAATTGAACGATCCGGACGACCAGCGCGAGCGCTTTGAGGCGCAGCGCGCCTTGGCCGCGGCCGGCGATGAGGAGGCTCAGCCTTACGACGAGGCCTTCATCCAGGCCCTGGAGCAGGGAATGCCCCCCACGGGTGGAATTGGAATAGGGATCGACCGGGTGGTCATGATCCTCACCGGGCAGCGAACGATCCGAGAGGTCGTGCTGTTCCCGGCGATGCGCGATTGACTTTTGAGCGAGACCTACGGATCGGGGCTCGACCTGCCGATAAGAGGCTCGAACGGCTTGAGGGCGCGGGCCTCGATGAATGTCTAGGTGCTCGTGAGAAAAAGGCCCAGAGCCGAGGCGAAGCCACGACAATACCTTGATACGAGTGCGCAAGAGAACGAAGGACCCCAGCGGGGAGGAGGGCCAGGCGCTGGTTGAGCTAGCGCTGGTCGTTCCGCTGCTCCTGTTCATCATCTTCGCGATCATCGACTTCGGACTGGCGATCAACCAGTACAACAACACGACGAATCTGGCGAACCTCGGGGCTCGCGCCACCGCGGTGCTGTCCAACGCCAGCACGCCGCCGACCTGCACGTACAAGGGCACGACCTACACGAACATCGTCGGCTATCTCGACTGCGAGGGCGCCACCGAGGGTTCGCTCAGCCAGGTCGGGGTGACCGTGTGCGACACGACGAGCACCACCAACTTCACCACCGGGGACACGCTCCAGGTGAAGGTTTCCGACAGCTTCAACTGGCTCTCCATCCTCACCGGGGGGATCGGCAAGATCGGTGGGTTGACGTCGCTCCCGACGTCGATCACGTCCACGGCCTCAATGCGCATGGAGGGCACGCTGACGAGCCCCACGAGCTACAGCTGGCTCACGAGCTCTAGCCAGAACGCGCCAAACACGAGTACGGCGGTTGGTGGTCCCACCGTCACCACCTCAGGCTGCTGAGCCCAGATCGACGGCCGACGCACCGAAAAGAAAATCTTTCAGGCCATTCCGTTTCGCGCCGATAGGCAAAAAGAAGAAAACGCCCCGCAAGGAGACACACCAAATGGAAGCTCAAAACCCACGTAGCAGGATCGGCGGCAGCTGGACCGCCCAGCTGCTGGCCACTCGGCGGGGCGCTATGACGGTCGCCGCGTTGGCCGCGATCCTGGCCGGAGTTCTGCTGTATCTGTTCGTCCAGCACTACAAGAGCAACGGCACTGCTTCGCCGGCCGCACCGGCCAGCGTCTTCGTATTCGAAACGACGAAGTACATCCCCGCCGGCACGCCTGCGGAGACCCTCGCGTCCGAGGGCCTGCTGCAGAAGATCCAGGTCTCGTCCAAGCAGGCACAGGCCGGAGCGATCTCGGATCCTTCGGTCATCACCGGAGAGGTTTCCGCCACCAGCATCGCCAGAGGCCAGCAGATCACGGCAGCGGACTTCACTCATGCCAACGTGACGATCGGCGCCTACCTGACCGGGACACAGCGCGCCATCGCCATTCCTCTGGATGCACCCCATGGCCTCACCTCCTACCTGACAGCGGGAAATACGGTGGACATGATGGTTGACACCGGAGGGACCACCACGGTGCTGGCCCAGAACCTCTCGATACTGGAGAACACCGGCGGTGACGTGGTGCTGCGGGTCACTGACAAGCAGGCCCTGGAGATCTCCTCCGCCTCTGATTCCACCAAGATCTGGCTCGTCCTCCGTCCCCCGACCGGGGCTCAGGAGTCCATCCGCGTCGGCTCGAAGGGAACCTACTGATGCCGAGAATGATCAACGCCCTCCTGGTCCACGACCAGTCGGTCCAGGCGAGCCTCGTGGCAGAGCATCTGCCTACGGATTCCGAGATCCGGGTGGCTGAGGTGGTGGACACGCTGTTCCCCGCCACCGACGCCGTGAAGCGCTCCGACGCTGATGTCCTGGTCGTCGCGTGCCGCGAGGGCTCGGAGGACGCGCTGGGTCTCGTGCACTGGTGGCGAGGCGCCCGTCCGGGCCGGCCCGTGGTCATGCTCTGCCTGGGCACCAACAACGGCTACGTGGAGGAGGCCTTTGGCGCCGGAGCCGATGACCTTGTCCCGATGGACCCGGGACCGGTCGTACCTGACTCCACGAGGACCCACATCGAGTTCGCCCTTCGCAAGGCGATGGCGCGGACCTCAACGCTGGCGCCGGAGCAGACGACGGACTTCGGGAAGATCATCTGTGTCCTCGGTCCCAAGGGTGGGATCGGAAAGACGGTTACGAGCTGCAACCTCTCCGTGGCGCTCGCGCAGCGGGGGATCAGCACCGTTCTGGTTGACCTGGACCTGCAGTTTGGGGACGACGCCCTGTCCCTCGGGTTGACGCCAGACACGACGTCGTTCGACCTGGCGGTCTCTGGCGGGAGCTTGGACGCGGAGAAGCTGGATGCGTTCCTGCTCACGCACTCCTCGTCACTGCGGGTGCTGGCTGCGCCGGCTCGCCCGGACCAGGCCGCCTCGGTTTCCCCCGAGTTCATCGCCGACGTGTTCGGTGTGTTGCGAGAGGAGTTCGACTACGTCATCGTCGACACGCCGCCCTCGTTCACCCCAGAGGTCATCACCACCATCGATGCGTCCACGGCGATCTGCATGGTCGGGATGCTCGACGCCCTATCACTCAAGAACACCCGGCTGGGGATGGAGACCCTGGACCTGATGGGCTACGACCCGAATCGAGTGCGGGTGGTCCTGAACCGCGCGAACACCAGCGTGGGCATCACCCGGGCGGACGTGTTGAGCATCCTGGGTCGCAATCCGGACATTCTGGTGCCAAGCCACCGCGACATCGCGCGCTCAGTCAACGAAGGCGCTCCGGTGGTGATCTCCCAGCGCCGATCGGAGGCCGCCCGTGCCTTCGAGTCACTGGCCAGTCTGTTCAGCACTGCGCCGGAACCAGTGGAGGCAGCCGAAAACCCTCGGAAGGGCCGCGCGCTTATGCGCCGCGGCCGCTAACCAACCCAGCCTAGTCAAGGCACGAGTCAGTAGAGGAACGACAGATGGAACTGCGTGAGCGCCTACAGGGTCAGAGGACAACCGGTTCGACGGAGGCCGCCGCGCCGCTGGACGGCTTCGCGGAGCTCAAGGATCGCGTGCACTTGGCGGTCATCTCCGACCTGGGCCCTCGCCTATATAACGAGACCCTGTCCCCGGAGTCTCTCCGTGATGTCGTGCTCACCGATATCCGCAACCGGCTTGCGCAGGAGCGAGGGATCGCCATCGCCGACCGTGATCGCCTGGTTCAGGAGATCGCTGATGACACCCTGGGGCACGGCCCGATTGAGCCGCTCCTCCAGGACGACAAAGTCAGCGAGGTCATGGTCAATGGTCCGAGCGACGTCTGGGTTGAGCAGAGCGGCGTGCTGCACAAAACTCCCGTCCGGTTCAGCGACGAGCATCATCTGCGCCGGATCATCAACAAGATCGTGGCTCAGGTCGGACGTCGCGTCGACGAGTCCTCTCCGCTTGTTGATGCTCGCCTCCCTGACGGCAGCCGCGTCAACGCGGTTCTGCCGCCGCTCTCGCTGACCGGGCCGATCCTGACGATCCGCAAATTTGCCAAGAGCCGGTGGGACCTGGCAGGACTTGTCGGCATGGGGTCGCTGCCCAGCGAGGCGAAGGAGTTCCTGGAGCAGTGCATCAAGGCTGAGTTGAACATCCTCATCTCGGGCGGCACCGGCTCCGGAAAGACGACGCTGCTCAATGCCCTATCGACGGCCATTCCGCAGAACGACCGCATCATCACGATCGAGGACGCCGCCGAGCTGCGTCTCCATCAGCCGCACGTGGTTCGGCTCGAGGCGCGGCCGAAGAATGTCGAAGGGCAGGGCGAGATCTCGATCCGCGAGCTGGTTCGCAACTCGCTGCGTATGCGACCCGACCGCATCATCGTCGGCGAGTGCCGCGGTGCCGAGGCGCTGGACATGCTCCAGGCGATGAATACGGGGCACGACGGCTCGCTCAGCACGTGCCATGCCAACACGCCTCGCGATGCGGTGGCGCGCGTTGAGTCCATGGTCCTGATGGCCGGCACCGATTTCCCGATCCGCGCCATTCGCCAGCAGGTCTCCCGCGCTCTCGATCTTGTCGTGCAGATCGAGAGGTTCAGCGATGGCTCGCGCAAGCTGACGTCGATCACCGAGGTACAGCGCATGGAGGGCGACACCGTGACCCTCCAGGACATCTTCGAGTACAAGTACGACAAGACCCACACCGAGGGTGGCGGCTCAATGCTCTACACCGGGCTTCGCCCCACCTGCCACAAGTTCGAGCGGCACGGCGTGCCGCTGCCCAAGTGGATGGAGCAGCACCAGTTCGGCTCGGGTCCCTTGGTTGCGGCGGCTGGCGGACGGATGGCCACGCCCCGTGCCGAGGCGCATAACCGGCGCTTCGGCCGATGAGCCTCCAGATCGCCTCTGGATTCCTCTCCAGCTCGGTTGGGGCGGTTGCCGTCAGCGCTGTATGCGGCCTCCTGCTGGGCGGCGCCGTGCTGCTCACAGTCACCCGACGGACCAACGTCAGTCGCCGCGTGGGCGAGTTCGTCTCCACGGGCGGTGAGCTTGATACCCGCTCGCTTGTCGAGCGTGCCCTCGGAGACAAGCAGTCAAGGACCATTGCGCGGTCGCCGTTCATGGCCGAGCTGAGGCTCGAGCTCGAGGTGGCAGAGGTTCCCGTCGGTCTTGATCAGCTGCTCGCCGCACTCGTGATCGTGACTCTGCTGGTCGGCTGGTTGGTCGTGACCGAGGTGAAGAGTCCGCTCGCTGCTCCGCTTGCCCTGCTCGTGCCGGCAGTCGCCTACTTCGGATTGAAGATGAAGGCCGACAGGCAGCGGAGAACCTTTGGCGAGCAGCTCCCTGACAACTTGCAGGTGATCGCCTCGGCCATGCGTGCCGGGCAGACGTTCGTTGGCGCGCTCCAAGCGGTGGTGGACGACGCTCCGGAGCCGTCGGCTCGGGAGCTCAAACGGGCCGTGACCGATGAAGCGCTCGGCGTGCCCCTTACCGATGCGCTGGGCCAGGTCACCGAGCGGATGAAGAGCGAGGACTTTCAGCACGTAGCAATCGTGGCCGGGCTCCAGCGAGACACCGGCGGCAACACGGCCGAGGTGATCGATCTGGTGGCGGACACGATCCGAGGCCGGATCGAGATCCGCCGGCTCATACGAGGGCTCACTGCTCAGGGACGGCTGGCCGGCTTCGTCCTGTCTGCACTGCCTGCTGGGCTGCTCCTGATCATCTCCGTCGTCAACCCTGGATACGCCCATCCCCTGTTCCACACCACGACCGGCATCATCGCGCTGGTCGTGGCCCTCGTCCTGATGATCGCCGGCAGCGTGATCATCCGCAAAATTGTGAACATCACCGTCTGAGAGATCATGTACCTGTTGCTTGCCATGGGAATCGTCTGCCTCGGCGTAGCCGTGGCGGCGTTGCTGTTCGCTTTCGGCGCCCGGCGCATGCGAACGGCGCAACGACTCTCCACAATTCACGAGTACGGCTTCACATCTGAGGCCGTAATGCCGACCATCCTGAGCAGCGAGCCGAAGCGTTCGATCTTCACCGGCGGCGCAACGTGGCTGGGAGACGTGTTGAGCCGGCGGCTCGGGAGCGTCAACGAGGACGAGATGCGCGAGCAGCTCATGGCTGCCGGCATGTACACCTCGTCGCCCCGGACGATGCTGGGCTACCGGGTGTTCGCCGCGGTCATCCTTCCGATCCTCGTGTTTGTGGTCACCGGTGGGAGTCAGATCCTGGACATCTTCGCCATGGTCCTCATGCTGTTTGCCGGATGGACCTTCCCGCTCACGTACGTGCAGCGCAAAGCACGCAAACGGCTGGCGGAGATCGACCGCCGCCTGCCGGACCTGATCGATCTGCTCACGGTGATGGTCGAGGCCGGACTTAGCTTCTCCTCCGCACTTCGACTGGGGGCTCCCGAGTTTGACCCGCCGTTGAGCGACGAGCTGCGCCTCACCCTTCAGGAACAGACGATGGGGCTGGGCATCGATGAGGCGCTCAGCAACATGGCACAGAGAGCCGACACCCCGGCGATGCGGTCATTCGTGCGTGCGATGGCACAGGGCGAGCGCATGGGCATCTCAACCGGCCAGATCATGCGCTCTCTGTCGATCGAGATGCGGGCCCGCCGCAAGGCGCTGGCCGAGGAGAAGGCCCAGAAGGCACCGATCCTGATGCTCTTCCCGCTCGTGTTCCTGGTCTTCCCGGCGATGTTCATCGTGCTGATGACGCCGGCGATCATCAATCTGATCCACTCTTTCAAGGGCGTCTAGCTCAGACCCGCGATCAGGTCGGTGGATGCGAGTGCGCTGGTCGAGAGGACGCCGGCGGCATAAGCTTCCTCGACACCCGCTATCCGGCCAGGGCACCATGAAAATTGAGCAAGCCTGGCCCCCGGTTCGGTCGTTTGTGACCGACGGCGCTGCGCAGCCCAAGAGCCCTGAGTTTTGCGCCGGGCGGAGAGGGGCGGCCGGCGCCGGCTATGGCGTTGCCACTCACTTCCCCCAGTGACAGTACCTGCGTCGGCTACTCGCGGAAAGCGCGTCTCAGCCAAGGGTTGCGTGCCAGTGCTCCGCTCCGGTCACCTTCATGCCCGGTTCCGCCGAGAAGCCCCCACGTCACCTCAAGACCCCATTCTCACGCAAAGCGGAAGATCGAGAATGACCGACGCCGGGGCGGATTTGAACCGCCATCGACGCATGGCCGAGCACCCAGGTCAACCTCCGCACCAGAGGGTGGATTCAAGTCCAGGCCCCACGTGCCTCCACCGTCGGTCAGGGGCAGGAGTGTCCCACAAAGCGGGTCAGGTGGCGGCGAGATGGCGGCGCCACCGAACGGCGTAGTCGCGCACCTCACGGTCTGGCGTCAGCGAGTTGAGCGCTCGCAGGAGATAGACGTGCACCGCCTGATAGCTGCTGCTAGCCGGGGCGGGCGAGGCCAAGTCGTATCGGGCCAGCCCGTGATCGTCGTACCGCGGCAACACCGCGTCCAGGGTGCGACGCCCCGCTCGGTACAGGCGGACGGCGGCCGAGTGTGGCGCGACGCTGTTGAGGTCATACAGACCGAGCAGCGTGAACATGAACCCGTTCAGCACGTCGGTCTCGGGCCGTGATGGATACTCCTCAAAGAACGGCAGACGACAGTCACCGCGGAAGCATTGCCTCAGTGGTCGACGCTGGAGCGGTTGTAGCGCTCTCAGGGCTGTGGTGAGATAGGAGCGTCGCCCGGTGAGCCTGTAGGCACGTTCGAGCAGCGACATGGCCTGTCCCTGGGCCATCGCTGACGTCCAAGGGGACTGCACGGTCGCACCGTCGAAGGTGAACGAGAAGTGATAGGTCCACTGACCGTCGCGCCCCTGGTTGGCGACGAGCCATGTGGAGGCGCGTAATGCGCTCGCGCGGTCGGATCTGGCGTCAGTTCGCAAGAATCGGCTGTAGGCCGCGAGCCCGTACTGTGCGACGGTGACCGGGTTCTGCTGATACCCCGAGCCGGGGTAGTAGGCGAGCGGCACCCCGTCTCGCAGGATCACTTCGGGCGGCTTGATGTTGGTCTCAGAAGGGCCGACGTATGGACCAGCTGCTGTGTATGGCCCTTCGAACGACTGGGCGAGAATCCGCAGCCCGACCGGGGTCGGCGCCCCGCGCCGGCTGAGATAGACAGCCGCGAGCGCAGCGCAGGCGAAGGCAAGCGCAACCAGCAGCCCCCTGCGCAACCAACCCCGCCCCACCGACAGAAGCTTAGCCGCCAGGCGCTGCCGTTGCTGGCGTTCTGTCGGACGTTTTCCTCCACAGGGAACGAGAAGGGCGAGCCCGGTGCTCGGGACAGTGCCGCAAAGCGTCACGGTGACCCTGCTCGTGTTCCATTCGTTCTGGAACAGATGCGAACCTGCGGTCGGAGTGATCTCCCATTCGAGATCGGGAGCGGCGTAGTCGGTCGAGCCCGAGAACGCGACCCTTGCACCCCAAGCGCGCTGCTGGTGCCATCCACGAGGAACGCGAACTTGGCGTACCCCGCACCGGATGTCAAGAGGGAGGGTTCACCAACTTGACCGACGCAAAGCGGAAGATCGCGACTGGACGTTCAGGCAGTAGCAGGACGCCGAGCCGGGGCCGATACTGAGCGGGTGGAGGCTCCCCTGAAGCTCGGGCCGCGGCCGGCGCTCAACGGCCTGCGAGGTGTCGCGGTGCTGCTGGTGATCGCGAGTCACACCGGACTGCTCACCAACGGCTTTGTCGGCGTTGATCTGTTCTTTGTTTTGTCCGGGTTCCTCATCACCTGCCTGCTGTGCGAAGAATGGGATCGCCACGGGCGGATCTCGTTCGCGCGGTTCTGGCAGCGGCGAGCTTTGCGGCTCCTGCCGGCGCTGCTGATCGCAGTCTGCGCGTTCGTGGCGCTAGAAGCCGTTCATGCGTTCGTGCAGGCCTGGACGGTGACCGAGAGTGGCCTGTCGAGCCTGACGTTCACTACGAACTGGGTGGTCGCGTTCGGCGGCTGGCATGGAGCCGGTCCGATGGAGGTCACCTGGTCGCTGGCGCAGGAAGCCCAGTTCTACCTACTCTGGCCCGTCGCGCTGGCTGTGATGCTCGCGCGCAGGGTGCCGGTGGTCCGTCAGGCGCTGTATCTCGCGCTCGCCATCTGCGTGCTTCTGGTGCTCGGGTTGCTCGTGGGCTTCGATCCGTACTACAACCCGCTCTGGCGGGGGACTGAGTTGGGGGCCGGCTGTCTGACGGCGATCGTGTGGCGCCACCAGTTGCTTCCGTCTCGTCACTGGCTGGCGTGGATTGGCGCCGCCTGGCTGGTGACGGCGCTCGCGATCGGGGCGACCAGCTGGTCCGGGCGCGCGTGGCTGTACCTTGGCACGGCGCTCTTTGCGGCGCCGCTCATCCTGAGCCTCGTCAACCACGAGGATGCGCTGGCGGCCCGGCTGCTCACGAACCCGGCGCTCTGCTTCGTCGGTGTCATCAGCTACGGGCTCTACCTGTACCACTCGCTCGTGATCGAGGCGGTCCAGCACTACCTGCCTGGCGCGATGGTTCCGCAGGCGCTGCTTGAGTTCAGCCTGTCGATCGTCGTGGCCGCCCTGTCGTGGTGGCTGGTGGAGGCGCGGCTGCTACGAGCGCGCCCACGCGCCGCCCAGCGGCCCGCTCAGCCGATCTTGACTACGCTCAGGTAGTTCTAGGTCGAGGCGACCGACAGCCCCGGCGCCTCCGCCGAGTGGACCCATAGCTCCAGGTAGTCGCCGAAATTGCACTTGATGAAGTCCATCACGACGCCGCCGCAGACCTTCGACACCACGTCCGTTCCCTGGCGGACGCTGCTGCCGTTCTTGTAGATGAGCGGGGCGGGTTCCTGCGAGGTGTCCGAGGCGTTCGTGCACCTCGGCGACCACCAGGTAGATGCCGGTCGCCGGGACGTTGTAGCGGTGGTTTGTGGCGACATCGAAGTAGCCGCCCGTGTCGAAATCCACGGTGTTCACCGGGATCTTCGTCGGCGATGCTGCCGTCAGGGTGAGCGCCGAGTTGCGGTAGGCGCGGGGCGGGGGTCCCGAGCGCGCTGCTGCCCGAGACGGTGACTCCGCGATGCCGGAACCGCCGGAGGAGACGGCTGCGCCCGACAGGAAGTTGATCTCGGAGACGCCCGTCTCATTGTTCGTGCCGTCCCTGACTTCTAGCGAGCCTCCGCCGCCGGAGATTGCCACGTCTGCGACCCCGGTTCCCCCGGATGACACTGTGGCGCCGGAGGTGAAGTTGATCTCCGTGATGCCGCTCTCGTTGTGGGTCCCGTCCGTGACTTCCAGCGCCATCAGGGAGCTCGATGGGACGCCATCGGCGGGGAGCACCTGGAAGTGGCCGCTCGAGCTGTTCTCGTCGTCGTAGAAGAACAACCCATCGGCGGTGCGGATCTCGTTCGCCGTGTCGGCCAGGTTGGAGATGTCGGTGCTGGTGAGCGTGTAGGAGACGATCTCTGTGCCGGGGATGTAGACGGTGACGGTGTACGGGCCGCCGGGCGGGTTCTCGACCACACAGTCCATCGTGTAGTTGTGGAGCCGGCGATCGAGGCGGTCCCGGACGCCTCAGAGTCGAGGCGCCCCCCGACAGTGCCTTCTGGATCTTGACGGTGGCGCCGACCGCCTCGACGTAGAGGTAGTAGCCGGTGTTGAACGACACGCCGAGCACAGCGCCGAGATCCCACGAGGACGAGGCGGTGGTGAAGCCGAGCCGGACGCCGCCACCCGAGCCCAACGTACCGCGTTCGATCCCGAACCGACGGACTGCGGAATCTGTCCCGCACCGCTCGGAGTCGAACTTGCGGTTACCACCGAGAGCGAGGGTCCGGCTCGAGATCGCGCTGGGGCTTTCGACTGGCGGACGACCTGCTGGGCCACTGTGATCCGGCGGTCGACTGGCCTAAACGCAGGCGAGTCCGATGTACCGCAATCTCCGCGCCGGCATGCGGTGCCGGACTCTCCCTCCTCAGCTAAGCGCACTCACCCCACAGCGTACGCTGCGGCGGTGGTAGCCAAGCTGGTCGCGCTGGTGGTCCCGCTGGGCCTTGACACGTTCGCCGTCGCCGCGGCGCTGGGCATGCTCGGCACCTCCGCGGCCACCCGGCTGCGCGTGTCCGTGCTCTTCACCGCGTTCGAGGCAGCCACGCCCCTGATCGGGCTGGCACTCGGAGCGCCGCTTGGGCACGTGATCGGCCCGGCGGCCAACTACGTTGCGATCGGCGTGCTGCTCGCCTTCGGCCTCTACACGCTGCTTGGCACGGACCAGCGTGAAGAGCATCAGCTCGCCAGGCTCGCCAACGCTCGTGGTCCCGGCGCGCTGCTCCTGGGCCTCAGCATCAGTCTGGACGAGCTCGCCATCGGCTTCACCCTCGGCCTTCTACGCCTCCCTGCCGTGCTCGTGATAGCGCTCATCGCCCTGCAGGCATTCATCGTCGCCCAGCTCGGCTTGCGCCTCGGCTACCGGCTGAGCGAACGACTGCGGGAAACCGCCGAACGACTCGCAGGCCTCGCTCTCGCCACACTGGCGATCGTGCTGCTCGCCGAAGAACTCCTGGCCTAGATGGCGCAACGCACCACCCAGGTCACCCAGGCGATTCGGTGGTGTGGCCTCTCAGTCGCCTGGCCCGCGATCGCGGGGATCAGCGCACGACCTTGAGCGCATCGAGCACCGAGCCGCGCAGGCCGTCGGCGCGATCCTGATTTTGATCGGGCTCTACGTCAGCACGAGCGCGATCGTCGACCTCGCCGGCCACGCCGCGCCCGACGTTTCCCCGTCGGCCTCGCCCTGATCGGCGCCTCCGTGGTGGTACTGCCGCTCCTTGCCCGCGCCAAGCTCCGTCTTGCGGGTCCCGTCCACAGCGCCGCCCTGCGCGGAGACAGCTTCTTACTCCGCGAAGGCTTGAAGACGTGTTTCCGGGCTCGCCCCTAGCCCAACAAAAAACGCCCGGATCGGTGAGCGATCCGGGCGCCTCTTGAAGTAACAGCTACGACGATCAGACGCTGTTGGCCGCCGTGCTGAGCACGTCGGAAACCTTGCCGCCCAGCAGCGTCAGGGCCGCGATGGCGATGACGGCGATCAGCGCCAGGATCAGCGCGTACTCGGTGAGTCCCTGACCCTCTTCCTCGTCGAACGCACGAGCGAGAGCGACCTGCAATTTGGTGTAGATGGAAAGCACTGTTCTCCTTGGTTTGGTTCCGGTCCGAGATTTAGTTCTCGCCCTACTGCTTGCCCTGTACTTCGGTCTATCTCGAGTGACACCTGGTTCAGGTGGCTGACTTGAAAGAGGTGAGGCGTCCGGGGCGCTGAGCGACCCGGACGCCTCTTACAGCAATTAGATGCTGTTGGCCGCCGTGCTGAGCACGTCGGAAACCTTGCCGCCGAGCAGCGTCAGGGCCGCGATGGCGATGACGGCGATCAGCGCCAGGATGAGCGCGTACTCGGTGAGGCCCTGGCCCTCTTCCTCGTCGAACGCACGAGCCAGAGCGACCTGCAGCTTGGTGTAAATCGAAAGCATTTGTCTCCTTGATTAATAATTCCTGTGCGACGTAAGTTGTCTGCCCTACCGACTGCTGGTGCTTCCACTTCGTCCCCAGTGGCAACCGTGTCGGGTGGCTCACTCAGGTAGGTGAAGGCGTCCGGGACGCTGAGCGACCCGGACGCCTTTTACAGCGATTAGATGCTGTTGGCCGCCGTGCTGAGCACGTCGGAAACCTTGCCGCCGAGCAGCGTCAGCGCCGCGATGGCGATGACGGCGATCAGCGCCAGGATGAGGGCGTACTCGGTGAGGCCCTGGCCCTCCTCCTCGTCGAACGCACGAGCGAGAGCGACCTGCAGGCTAGTGAAGATCTTGAGCATTTTTTCACCCCCTCTCATGCGTCCCGATGTGGAAGGCGCATAAGTTGAACTTGCCCAGGCAGTCCTGGACTCCCCTTTGCGCGTTAGCTGGTCCATCTCAAGTTGCGGTATCGGTGCCGAAGCGACCTAGCTTTAGACACACTCGACAAATCAGTACTTTGGTGCGGGCTAAGCCCCTCGGCCGGCACCTTGCCTGATTCAGCACGATAGGCATCGGCAGAAGAGGTCTCGCCGGGCGATTGTCTAAGCCGCCCCTAGACGAATGTCTAGTCATGCCCGACCAACGCATTGGCGACCTTAACCACATGCCCGTGAAGATGGATGGCATGCCGCGCGCTGAGGAACAGACGCTGCCGGCGAAACCGGAGACCGGGACGGGCATCCCCACACCAGCCCCGGGCTCCAACAGGCCGATCTTCAGCTGGCTGGAGGCGCACGCGCTGTTCATCGCCGCCGCTGTGGCGGTCATCGTCATCAGCATGGCGGCGATCCCTGCCCACCTGTCCCAGGATGGCTGGCTGGCGCTGGTGGCCGGCCGGATCATCGCCCACCACGGGATCCCCCACCACGACTATTTGACGGTGATGGCCCACGGTGTGCGCTGGAACGATCAGCAGTGGCTGGCCCAGCTCGTGATGTACGGCCTGTGGGCGATCGGCGGGCTCCAGCTGCTCACCGTCCTGTACGTGCTGATCACCGGCGCCGCCTTCGCAATGGCGATCGCCGCAGCCCGCGCCCTGGGAGCTCAGGACCGGCACGTCACCGCCATGCTCCCAGTCGGAGCGTTCTTCTACCTCGCCACCGCCGTGTCGATCCGCACGCAGGGTTTCGCCTATCCACTGTTCGTTGGGACCCTCTGGCTGCTGGCGCTGGAGGCGCGCCGGCCGACTCGCCGTGCCTACCTGGTCTTCCCGATGCTGATCCTGTGGGCCAACATCCACGGATCGGCCACGCTGGGGGCCGGCATCGCGGCGATCTACGGCCTGTGTGTTCTGGCCCAGCGCTTTGGCGAGACCCGCTGGCGCGGCCTCGCCGACCTCCGCGGCTGGGCTTTCGTGATCGTCTCGCCGCTGTGCCTGCTGGTCACGCCCTACGGCCTGTCGGTCATCGCCTACTACAAGGCGACGCTGTTCAACTCCGAGTTCTCGAAACTCGTCAGCGAGTGGCAGCCGGTCACGGCGTACATGATCCTCGCCGTCCCGCTGCTGATCGTGATCCTCGGGACGATCTGGACGCTCGGCCGCAGCGGGCGGCGCACCCCGGCCTTTGATCAGATCGTCCTGGCAGTTCTTGCCCTCGGTGCCATCGACGCAGTGCGCAACATCACGTGGTTCGGTCTGGCGATCGTCGTCCTGCTGCCGGCCACGATCACCCTGGTGCGCGCGCCCAAGCCCGCCGCGCCGCGCCGGGAGCGGGTCAACCTGACCCTGTCCCTGGGAGCGATCGCGCTCACGGTGATCATGGTGGCAGGCACGCTCGCCCATCCCTCGTCCTGGTTCGAGCGGACCTACCCGACCCGGGCGGTGGCGACCGTTCGCCAGATCATGGCCCGGCAGCCCGGAGCCAAGATCTTCGCCGACGTCCGCTTCGCCGACTGGCTCGTCTGGCATGACCCGTCGCTGGCCGGTCATATCGCCTACGACACCAGCTTCGAGAACCTGAGCCTGAAGCAGCTCCAGATACTGAACAGCCTCGGGGCCGCTCCGGTGCCAGGCCAGCGTGATCCCCTGGCTCAGTATTCGGTCCTCGTTCTGTATCCGAAGAACAAGTCGACCAACCGGATCCTGCTGTGGCGTACCCACGCACACGTGGTCCTGCGCACGAAGCGCATACTGATCGCGACGAAAACCGCGACATGAGCGCCGTTCGCGGCGAGGTTGTCGCGGCTTCTCCCACGGCTGCCGGGAGCGGTGGGCGCCGCGTGGCGCTCGAGCATTCGCTATTTGCGCTCCTGCCCGCCCTGGTATGTGGCTTCATCGTCTACGAGATGGTCCGGGGTCACATCGTGGCCATCGACTTCCGTGACGCCTATTGGGTGGCCGGGCACCGATTGCTCCACGGCACCAGCCCGTACGCGTGGACGCACGCCCAGATCACCGGGGGCGAGGTGTTCGTGTACCCGTCCCTGGCCGCGCTCCTCATGGTGCCCTTCGCGATCCTCCCGAGCTCCGCCGCCGCCTTCCTCTTCTCAGGCCTCTGTGCCGCGGCGGCCGCGGCGACTTTGCGGGTGCTCGAGGTCCGTGACTGGCGGCTGTACGGGCTGACGCTGGTCTGGCCGTGGGTGGTGGCCGGATGGCAGACCGGCAACCTGACGCTGCTTCTCGGGCTGGGCATCGCCCTGGCCTGGCGCTACCGCGATCGCCCGGTGGTGACCGGGCTGCTCGTCGGGGTGCTCGTGTCACTCAAGCCGTTCACGGCCCCGATCGCCCTGTGGCTGCTGGCCACGCGCCGCTACGCGGCCCTTGGCTGGGCCGTCGCCGGGGGAGCCGCCCTGAACCTTGTTGGCTGGGGGGTGGTCGGGTTCGACCAGATCCGGCGCTACGTGGACTTGAGCTCAAGCGTCACCAGTGCCCTGGAGCACACCGGCTACGGAGCGATCAGTGCCGCTCAGCACATCGGGCTAGGGCAGTCGGCCGGAGTCGTCATCGAACTGCTCGCGGCGGTCGGGCTCGTCGCCCTGGTCGTGATGGCCGGGCGGCGGCAAGCCGATCGGATCGCCCTGACCGCGGCCATCATGCTGATGCTGGTGGCCTGGCCGCTCGTCTGGAGCCATTACTTCGCCCTCCTCCTCATCCCGATCGCGATAGCGTCCCCCAGGTTGAGCCGGGTCTGGCTTCTGCCGCTGGTGCTATGGGGCTGTGCCGTGCGTGGCGCGGCAGAGTGGCAGATCCTGCTGACCTGGGCGGTGGTGGCGATCGTCTGCTTCGAGGTCGTTCGTCCCCGCGCGCAGCCGAGGGACATCGCATGCTGAGTTCGCCTGCAACAGTCCCCCGACGCGAGTCCGGCTCGACCGACACGCGACGGGCCATCGAGCATGCACTGCTCGGTCTGCTGCCGGCGCTGGTTGTCGGTCTGGCCTTCTACTACGCCTTCTCCGGGGGATACGCCGCCGGGGACTTCAGACACTCGTTCCTCGTCGCCGGCTGGCGGGAGCTGAACGGAGGAGACCCGTACCACTGGACTCGGGCGCAGTTCGCCGCCCAGCTTTCGTTTCCGTATCCAGCTCTAGCAGTCGTCCTGCTGGAGCCGCTCGCACTGCTGCCAGGTGGAGCGGCCGGGGACGTCTATCTCCTCCTGTGTCTCGCGGCGATCGTTGGAGCCCTGCGCTTGCTCGGTGTCCGCGATTGGCGGGTGTACGGGGCTGTCGTGCTCTGGTCTCCCGTACTGATCGGGTGGCAGACGGGAAACTTCACCCTCCCGCTCGTGTTCGGGTGCGCTGCCGCCTGGCACTACCGCGATCGTCCCTGGGTCGTCGGCCTGATCGCGGCGCTGCTGATCTCGATCAAGCCGACAATGTTCCCAATCGGCATCTGGCTGATCGCCACCCGGCGTTACCGAGCTACCGGGATCAGCGTTGCCATCGGCCTGGCGCTCAACCTGGTGTCATGGACGCTGATCGGCTGGTCTGAGCTAGGACGCCTACTGCACCTGGTGTCAATCCAGAGCCAGGCGATGTACCACACGGGCTACAGCATCATCGCGCTGGCCGCCCACCTCGGGGCGAACCGTACTGTGGGAACCGTGATCCAGGCAGCGGTGGCTCTCGTGGTGCTTGCCGGCTGTGTGTATTTTGGGCGCAAGCGGGGAGAGGCCGCCGCGTTCACGGTGGCGATCGCGCTGTGTCTAGTCGCGTCGCCCCTGATCGACCAGCACTACTTCGCCCTGCTGATCGTGCCGCTCGCCCTGGCGTTCCCGCGCCTGCGCTGGCCCTGGCTGCTGCCCCTCGCCCTGTGGGTGTGCCCGGCGACCGGCGGCGCCGCCTGGCAGGTGGGCGTGTGGATTGTGGTGGCCGCGGTGACGGTCGTGGTCGTCATCCGCTCCCTCTCCAGCACCTCACAAACGCCGGCCGTTGGAAGCAGCTTGTGATGGCACAGCGCCGGCCCACCCCCGTCGAGTTCGGGCTGTTCGCCTGCGTGCCCGCCATCTTCACGATCGTGGCCATCGCGATCTTCCACTCGATCCATCAGTTCGCGGGGGACTTCCACAAGGAGTTCTGGCCGGCCGGGCTGCACATCCTGAACGGCCAGACGCCCTACCTCCTGAGCCACGCTCAGGTGGCCAACGGGATTGCCTTCCCGTATCCCGCCCTCACCGGCTTGGTGATGGCGCCGTTTGCGCTCCTGTCACGCAGCGTCAGCGAGGTGCTGTTCACATTGATCTGCTTCGCCGCGCTGTTCGCCATCCTCCGCGTGCTGGGCGTCCGCGACTGGCGTCTGTACGGGCTCGTGCTGCTCTGGGCGCCGGTGATGAACGCCTGGCAGAGCGCCAATCTCACCCTGCTGCTCGCGCTCGGCCTCGCGCTCATGTGGCGCTACCGCGACCGCCCGGCGGTCGCCGGACTGTGCGTGGCGGTCGTGATCTCGCTGAAGCCGTTCGTATGGCCCGCTGGGGTCTGGCTCCTGGCCACCCGGCGCTGGCGCGCCACGGGTCACGCGATCCTCTATGGCGCGGTCATCAACGGGATCGCCTGGGCGGTGCTCGGCTTCAACCAGATCGGGCGCTACCTGCACGACGCGAGCCAGGTATCCGGCGAGTTCTTCCGCCACGCGTACACGCCGATTGCGCTGCTCCTCCACCTGGGCGCGACGACGTCGGTGGCGGACGGCATCGGGGTCGTCCTGGCGGTGGCGGCGCTGATCGTTTGCGTGTGGCTCGGCCTGCGGGGGCGCGAGCTGGCCGCGCTGACGCTGGCCATCGTGGTCATGTGGCTGGCCTCGCCCGTTCTGTGGATGCACTACTTCGCCCTCATCCTCGTGCCGCTGGCCATCGCGCGGCCGCGCCTGGAGCCGGTGTGGGCGCTCCCGATCGTGCTGATCGTTTGCGGTTCTCGTAGCACGCAGGCCTGGCAGATCGTGCTCGTCCTGCTGGTGATGAGTGCCCTCGTGGTCGCCGCCCTGAAAGCCGACGGCCGGCCCTGGAAGAGCCTGGTTCGCAGCCAGTCCGGGGACGAGGCCGAGAAGACGACGCCGATTCCAACCGCGGCCTGATCGTCCATGACCACCGGAGTCAGCGAAGCGCCCAGCGGCCCAGCGGTTGACTCCAACCCTTCCCGGGCGCAGCGCCGCCTGACCAGCATCTCGCCGGCGCAGTGGGACAGGGCCAGGCTGTGGGCCGCAGCGCTCCTGATCACGGGCATCGTCGGACTGGTCGTGCGGGTCGGGGCCGACGCGAGGTGGCTGGCGGCGCTCGGCTCCACGATCTGGTCCCGCGGCTCGATCCCCACCGGGGTCCCGTTTGCCTCGGCCTCCACCGCCCATTGGGCCAACACCCTCGTACTGGCGGAGTTGATCTTCCACGGTCTGGTAGCCGCGCTCGGCGGGCGCGGACTGACCCTGGCCAACCTCGTGGCTGTCGGGGCGTGCTTCTGGATGATCGCCACCGACGCCCGCGCGGGGGGTGCCCGGCCCGGGAGCATCGCCAGCGCGATGGCCCTGGCCGCCCTCGGGGCGCTCCCGTCGCTGGCGGTCGCGCGCGTCCAGCTGTTCTCGCTCGTGCTGTTCCCGGTTCTGGTCGCCCTGCTGCGCTCCGACGCGCGCCGCCCGTCACACCGGATCTGGTGGGCGCTGCCGCTGCTGGCCCTGTGGTCGAACCTGCACGGAGCCGCTCTGTCCGGGCTCGCGGTCCTTTACGCCTATCTGGCTCTCTACCGCTTCCGCCACGGCCGTCTCACTGCCATCGCCATCGCCGTGGGCGCGCTCGTGGCGCTCTGCGTGACGCCGGCCGGGATCCGGACGGTCGACTACTACCACGGCCTGCTCACCAACGTGGCGGCGGCGCGCGGTGCAGGCCAGTGGGCGCCGCTCGGCACCGGCCTGTTCGACCTCGTGCTGATCGCCTGCGTGCTGCTGCTGGCCGTCCGCCTGCGCCACCGGCGCCCGGCCCTGTGGGAGCTGGCCGTGATGCTCGGCCTGGCCGTGCTGACCGTGAAGGCCGCGCGGGACGGCGTCTGGCTGCTGCTGTTCATGGTCGCTCCCGCTTCACACACGCCCGGGTCCAAGCGGGACTGGAACGGACTGATCCCGCTGGCGCTGGTGCTCGGCGTGGTGCTGGTGATCTTCGCGGTGGTCCACCAGCCGCCCCGCTCAGGGGCGAGCCAGCGGATGCTGGCGCGTGCGGTGACTCTGTCCCACGGCGGGCCGATCCTGGCCGACGGCCTTCCGGCCGAGCAGGTGGCGCTGGCCGGCGGCCGGGTGTGGGCCGGGAACCCGCTGGATGCGTTCTCCCAGACCGTGCAGACCGAGTACGTGGACTGGCTGACTGGATCGGCGGCGGGTCGCAGGGCGCTGGAGGTTCCGGGTGTGCGCGTCGTGCTCGTCTCCCCGGGCACTCCCGAAGCGCGCCTGACGGCCACCCAGCCCGGCTACCGCTACCTGACGGGCGACTCGACCGCCGCCATCTACGTCCGCCGTTAGGCGCTGGTGAGGCGGAGCTTGGCCGCTGCCCGGCGGCGGCGCTGGGGCTGGAACCACATGCACGTCAGCGCCAGGATCACCGTCACGGCGAGACTGAGCACGTGCTGCCACATGGCGGGGTGATCGGCCGGCACGAGGAACAGTGCGATGGGGAGGAACCAGCGCCAGGAGAGAACCGGCGCCACCAGCGCGACCGGAATCAGCAGCAGCGAGATGTAGTGGGACTCCACCACCGGTGAGGCCCACAGGCAGGCCGCGATGGTTGCGGTGAACACGGCCACGTCCCGCCGCGGAGCCGAGCTCCGCAGGCTGGCTGCGATCACCGCTGCCGCGGCGCCAAGTCCCACCGCGTCGGCGATCGGCTGGCTGGCGCCCAAATGGAGCATGAGCCCGATCAAGCTATAGCCCCGCAGCTCGGCGAGCTTGGCGAACGCGTTCAGCACGTGCGCGTAGACGGAGATCTGGTCGAACCCGAGGATCGCCCAGCTCACGAGGTTGAGCACGATCGTGCCCGCGCAGGTCCAGGCCAGCGCCCGCCAGCGCCGGGTCGCCAGCATCCAGATGGCGATCGGGAACAGAAAGATCTTGACCGAGATGAGCCCGGCGAGCGCTATGCCACTCACCGCGGGGCGGTCCCGGAAGCGCCAGACGGTGGCTAGACCGCAGACGACCAGCAGCGAGATGTTCGCCGTCTCCCAGCCCACCACCACCGGCTCCCAGAGCGCCACCACCGCGAACGCCCGCCAGTCTCGGATCCCCAGCAGCAGGAGCGTGGCCGGAATCGACGCCGCGATGAGCAGCAGGAAGAGGACGTCGGCGGCTCCGTGCGGGATCAGCGCAAACGGAACGAACACCAGGGCGCCGAACGCGGGGTAATTGAGGGCCGCATTGGGCGACACGGCGTACGGGCTGAGTCCCTCCAGGACGCGGTGACCGGCCGGCCAGTACCAGCCCCGGAAATCGATGGCGAGGTGGTGAAGACCCAGCGAGATCGATAGTTCCGCCACAGTCACGAACACAGGGAGGACAATCAGCAGAATGTTCTGCGCGGCGCGGCTCATGGCAGCGCGCTGCGAGAGCGCTGCAGGTCGGCGCGATCGCGCCTCGACGATTGTTGTAGAGCTGCTCAACGGCCGATGCTCAGGTGTCGATAACGAAGTACGGGATGTCGAAACCGGATTGCACAGATCTCAAATGGGTGCTACGTCAGCTCCCACCCGTGCTGCTGTTCGGTCTGCTTCCGATCGTTCTGAGTTTTCTCGTTCTCGATTGGACCTACAGCGGTCACACGTTCCTATCGGATTTCCACGGAGATCTCTACAGCGCCGGCCGAGACATCCTGGCTGGCCATGACCCATACCGGCTGGCCTTCCTGTCTCACGAGGCCGCGATCGCCGGATCAGGTGGGCACCCGAACACGATCTTCGCCGTTCCCGTTTACCCGGCGCCGGCGCTCGTGGCGATGGTGCCGCTGGCGCTGCTCCCGTACAAGCTGGCCGCCATCGTCTTCACGCTGCTCGGCATCGGCGCGCTCTGCCTGGGGCTGAGGCTGCTGGGAGTCAGGGACTGGCGCTGCTACGGCGCGGCCTTCCTCAGCTGGCCGGTGCTGCACACCCTGCGTCTCGGCCAGGTCAACGAGTTCCTGATCCTGGCCGCCGCGATCGCCTGGCGGTGGAAGCCCAGAGCTCTGGTGACCGGCGCTGCCGTGGCGAGCGCCGTGATCGCCAAGGTGTTCCTCTGGCCGCTCGGTCTGTTCCTGCTGATGACCAATCGCTGGCGCGCTTTGGGTGCCGGCGTGGCGTTCGGCATCGCCGTCCTTCTCATCGCCTGGGCGGTCATCGGCTTCGCCGGGCTGGGCAGCTACCCGCAGATGCTCAGTGACCTCTCGGCGATCGAAGGGACGGCCGGTGTTTCGCTGGTCAGCCTGGCCGCCGCCACCGGCATCGGTCACGGCGTGGCCGTGGCCGGGAGCCTGCTGATCACCGTGGCCCTCATCGCGCTGGCGTGGAGCTTCCTGCGGGTGCCGGGCGGCGAGCGGAATGCCTTCGGGCTGCTCGTGATCGCCGGGCTGACTTCCTCGAGCCTGGTCTGGCCTCATTACATGGCCCTGCTGTTCGTCCCGATCGCGTTGCTCTCGCCGAGCTTCGGGCCGCTTTGGCTGGTGCCGCTGCTCGGCTATCTGGCCCCGGTCGAGCTGACCGCCGGGGACACCTGGAGGATCGCCGTGTATCTGGTCATGGAGCTGATCGTGGTGGCGGCGCTGTGCCGCCCGCTGCTGGCCACCCGGCGCAGCCTCGTCGCCTCCGCTCAGCCCTGAGGGCCCGTACCCGGTGGGGCCAGAAAGGGCTGCTGGTAGACTGGCCCATGGCCTCAGTTCGACCTCGTTTCGCTCATACACCGCGGCACAACGGCCGACTAAAGGGTCATCGGGCCCCCTACTAGACTCAGTGGGAGACCGGACACCCCAGACAGTCAACCGACGACCCGTCTAAGTTCCGCCGACGAAAGACTTGCACCATGTTCGAGCGATTCACAGAGCGCGCCCGCCAGGTGGTCGTCCTGGCGCAGGAAGAGGCGAGACAGCTCAAGCACAACTACATCGGCACCGAGCACATCCTGCTTGGCCTGCTCCGCGAGGAGGAGGGCCTGGCCGCACGTGTGCTCGAATCTCTGGAGATCACCGTCGAGCGGGTCCGTGCCCAGGTCGTACGGATCGTCGGCTCCGGTGAGGAGGTCACCTCCGGGCAGATCCCGTTCACACCGCGCGCCAAGAAGGTCCTGGAGCTGGCGCTGCGTGAGGCACTGAGCCTCGGCCACAACTACATCGGCACCGAGCACATCCTGCTCGGCCTGGTCCGCGAGAACGAGGGCGTCGCCGCCCGCATCCTGCTCGACTTCGACGCCGACTCCGAGAAGATCCGCAACGAGGTGATCCGGATGCTGTCCGGGCCCGGCAGCCGCCAGCGCGGTGGCGCCGGCGCCGCCGCGGGTCCCGCCGGGGCCACGGGCGAGGGCAAGAAGTCCTCCAAGCTGCTGGATCAGTTCGGCCGCAACCTGACCAAGCTGGCCGCTGACGGCAAGCTCGACCCGGTGGTCGGCCGGGAGACCGAGATCGAGCGGATCATGCAGATCCTCAGCCGCCGGACCAAGAACAACCCCGTGCTGGTCGGTGAGCCCGGCGTCGGCAAGACGGCCGTCGTCGAGGGCCTGGCCCAGCGCATCACCAACTCGGATGTGCCCGAACTGCTCAAGGGCAAGCAGATCTACACGCTGGATCTGGCGGCTCTGGTGGCGGGCTCCAAGTATCGAGGGGAATTCGAGGAGCGCCTGAAGAAGGTGATGAAGGAGATCACCCAGCGCGGCGACATCATCCTGTTCATCGACGAGCTCCACAACCTGGTGGGAGCCGGCGCAGCCGAGGGCGCGATCGACGCGGCCTCGATCCTCAAGCCGGCGCTGGCCCGGGGCGAGCTGCAGACGATCGGCGCCACCACGCTCGAGGAGTACCGCAAGTACCTGGAGCGCGACTCCGCCCTGGAGCGCCGCTTCCAGAAGATCACCGTGGACCAGCCCTCCAAGGAGGAGACGGTGCAGATCCTCAAGGGCCTGCGTGACCGGTACGAGCAGCACCACAAGGTGAACATCACCGACGAGGCGCTCGAGGCAGCCGCCGACTTGGCCGACCGCTACATCTCCGACCGGTTCCTGCCCGACAAGGCGATCGACCTGATCGACGAGGCCGCCTCCCGGATGCGGATCAAGTCGATGACCTCTCCGCCCGTCTATCGCGAGCTGGAGGACGAGATCGAGGAGACCCGGCGGGCCAAGGAGGCCGCGATCGAGGCTCAGGAGTTTGAGAAGGCGGCCAATCTGCGCGATCAGGAGCGCCGGCAGACCCAGCGCAAGCGCGAGCTGGCCGACCAGTGGGAGGCCGGGGAGTCCACCGAGCGCCCCTCGATCGGCGAGGAGGAGATCGCCGACATCGTCTCGATGTGGACCGGCATCCCCGTCTTCAAGCTCACCGAGGCCGAGACGGCCAAGCTGATGCGCATGGAGGAGGAGCTCCACAAACGCGTGATCGGCCAGCACCCGGCCATCGAGGTCATCTCCAAGGCGATCCGCCGCTCGCGCGCGGGACTGAAAGACCCCAAGCGCCCGACCGGTTCGTTCATCTTCCTGGGCCCGAGCGGCGTCGGCAAGACCGAGCTCGCCCGGACCCTGGCCGAGTTCCTGTTCGGCGACGAGGACACGATGATCCGGATCGACATGTCGGAGTACATGGAGAAGCACGCCGTGTCGCGGCTGGTCGGTTCGCCTCCGGGCTACATCGGCTACGACGAGGGCGGTCAGCTCACCGAGGCGGTGCGCCGCAAGCCCTACAGCGTGCTCCTGCTCGACGAGATCGAGAAGGCCCACCCGGACGTGTTCAACATCCTCCTCCAGATCCTGGAGGACGGCCGGTTGACCGACGCCCAGGGCCGGACGGTCGACTTCCGGCACACGATCGTGATCATGACCTCGAACATCGGGGCCGCCGAGATCGCTCGCAACACGCCGCTCGGCTTCGCGGTGTCCGACGACGAGACCGGAATCAGCTATGACGACATGAAGAACCGGATCATGGGTGAGCTCAAGCGGGTGTTCCGCCCCGAGTTCATCAACCGGATCGACGACGTGATCGTCTTCCACAAGCTGACCCGGGACGAGATCAAGGAGATCGTCGACCTGCTCCTGCGGCGCATCCGCCATTCGATGGCCGAGCGCGAGCTGCAGCTCGAGCTGTCCGAGTCGGCCAAGGATCTGCTGGTGGAGAAGGGCTGGGATCCCGCGATGGGCGCCCGCCCGCTGCGCCGGGCGATCCAGCGCTACATCGAGGATCCGCTGGCCGACTTCGTCCTGCGTTCGCAGGTTCCGGAAGGCTCCACGGTGCTCGTAGAGCCGGCCGAGGTCGATCCCGACAGCGACGCCGAGCCGGACGTCAAGCTCTCGGTCCTGGAGCCGGCGCCGAAGCCCACGCCTGTGGGCGTCGGAGCCGAGGGAGGCGCCGATGAAGCGGAGGGCTCTGATGCCACGGGAGCGGACGCTCCGGACGAGGTCGACCGAAGGCCAGCAGTAGCCAACCGAGGCGGGGTCAATCGTCAGGCGACGAACGCCCAGGTCGCGAACTCAAACGAGTAAAACGCCAGTAGGGCCGCGCCCAGCACGAGCAGCGGACGCAGGACGGGCCGTTCACTGACCCAAGCTCCGGCTGCCATCCACAGGGGAAAGATAGTCAGCACATACCGATCGATCCCCTCCAGAGGTTGGACCTTCGTCTGGCTGGCGACCGACACCGAGCAGCGCCAGCATCGCAAAGGCGCCATAGGCAAGGGGCAACCGCCGAAACGTCAGCACGAGCGCGACCACGGCGAGGAGGAACACCAGCAGGAGAACGAGACTGTCGAACCCAGGCGAGAGCGCTCCGCCCAGGGTGGAGGCGATCGGGCGTTGGCCGGCAAAGGTGGCGGATAGCCCGTGGCCCGCCGCCTGACGGCCGCGGCGAGCGTTGCTACCGGACCGCCAAAGCGGTGCGCGTGCTGGTTGTGGAACGGCGCCAGCCAACCAAATCCGGCGAGCTGCATAGAAGCAGGAATGCGCCCAAGGCCAGGGGAGCGAGCAGCAGCCAGAGCATCTCGAGGGGTCAGCTCACGCCGCCGTTCATACATCCAAAGCCCGATCGGGATCACCAAGAGCACCCCGGTCACACGTGGGCTGAGGCCAGCGCAGCGAGCACCGCGGCCAGCGCCCAGCGCTCCCGACGGGCCGCGTAGAGGGCGCCACGTACAGCGCCAAGAACAGCGACTCCGTGTACATCGCCGTAAAGAAGAACGAAACGGGCGCAAAGGCGAGCAGCAGCACGGTTGCGTCGGCTGCCGTACGCCCCAACTCGAGTTCCGTCAGGCGGTGCAGGACCCACATGGCCACGGCGAAACTGACGGCGCTGATCACAATCCCGGCTGCCACATCGGATCTGAGCGCCCACCCGACCGCGGCCGTGGCGATCGGATAGGCGGGGAAGAAGATCGACGTCGACGTCTTGTAGCCGTGTGCGCGATGCTCAGATATCCCAGTGCATCCCAGCGCAGCACGGGTGCCACCAGCAGATTGCCCACCGCACCGAAGCTCCGTGTGATCCCGGTTGGGTCGACCTGACCCCACCCCGTCACCCGGTCGCTCCAGTGCTCGCCGGCCGCGCCCGCGACCCAAATGACCAGCCGAGAGAGCGCAATCGCAGCAACTATCAGAGGAATGCGCTTCCGTTTGGTTGCTGGCAGCCGAAACCCCCGCAATGCGGTGCGCTCCGGCGCGAGGCGCGCGGCCCTACGCGATGAAGACCCAGGTCGCGAACTCATAGGCGTAAAGCGCCATCAACGCGCCACCGACAATCAACACGGGCGTCACGGCGCGACGTCGAGTCAACCACGCGCCAGCGACCATCCACAGGGGAAAGATCGTAAGCACGTATCGATCCAGAGACTTGAGCGGATCGCCCCGGTCCGGACTGAAGAGACAGGTCAGGAGGACGAGCAGGGCGTAAACGAAGTACGGGTGGGCAGTTCGCGCCAGGCTCCGAGCAGCAGCAACACCGAGAGACCGAGGACGGCCAGCAAAATCAAATCCTCGATGCCCGGAAGGAACAAACCGCTCGCCCGGGTGCCACGATCCGATAGCCGTGGCGACGGCAGATATCCCCGAGAGCGCACCGGAGACTGCGTGATCAAGTCCCGCCAGCGGTCCGATCATTTGGCGACCGTAAGCCGCCTCACTCTTGAGCGGCGCGAGCCATCCGTAGCCAAGCCCGTGCAAGTAGAAGAGGAAGCCGGCCAGCGCCACAACCGATGGCATCACCAACAGGAGCCCTCTGGCCTTCAAGCCATGCCTCCCCAGATACATGAGGCCGACCGGGGCGATGAGCAGGATGCCCGTGTTGCGGGTGAGGGCCGCCGCAGCCACCAGCGCGGCGGCGCATCCCCAGCGCTCACATCGTGCCGAATAGACGGCACCCACGCTGAGCGCTAGGAACAGCGATTCCGTGTACACGGCCGAAAAGAAGAACGACAAAGGTGCAAAGGCCAGGAGAAGGACGACCGCCTGAGCTGCCGGACGGTCTAGCTCCCGCTGCGTCAGGCGGTATACGAGGCTGAGCGCGATTGCGAAGGCAACGAGGCTGATCAGCACCCCTGCCACCGCGTCTGAGCCGATGATGGCCGACAGCCCCCTCGTGAGCAGCGGATAGAGGGGGAAGAACGAGGTGTCAGCGGTGTTCGTATAGCCGTGACGGGCGATCTCGAGATAGTGGATGGAGTCCCATCGGACGAAGGGCGCGGCGAGGACGTTCCCCACCTGACCGAAGCTGGAGCTGAGCCGCGTCGGGTCAAACATTTCCCAGCCTGCGCGCCGTGCTCCGATCAGCGCTCCGAGCATGCCGCCGCCCATGCCGACAAACCGGGACAGAAGCATGAGGCCGACCAGCGTTGCGGTGCTGAGCGAGCCGAGTGTCGCGACGGATCCGCCAGCCGCGAGCTGGCGTGAGGTGGGTGCTCACGGCAGACATGATTCTCGGTTTGGGCCCCGCCCCAAAACGATCGGCGGTGCGGCCCGACCCTTGAGGTCACGTCTGCCCCTCGGCGTAGCCTCGGCGGTCCATGCCACGCACGACCCCGGTTCACGTCTGTTCTGCCTGCGGCCACGAGTCTCCCCGCTGGGTCGGCCGCTGCCCTGGGTGCGGGGAATGGAACACGTTGGTTGAGGAGTGAGACAGAGGGCGTCCGGAGGACCCCGCGCTGGTGCGGCCCAGGTGGCCAGCACCAGCGCCATCACCCCCGTTCCTCTCCGGGAGGTGTCCGCCCAGGAGCACCGTCGCCTGAGCACCGGGATCGGGGAACTCGACGGAGTGCTCGGCGGGGGCCTCGTCCCGGATCCCTGGTGTTGCTCGGGGGAGCTCCCGGGATCGGCAAGTCAACACTGACGACGATGGCTCTGGCTCAGCTCACGGCGAGTGGACACCGGACCCTCTACGTGTCTGCCGAGGAGTCCGCGGCTCAGATTCGCCTCCGGGCCGAGCGACTATCGGGCGGCACCCCGCTTGAGATCCCAGTCGTTGCGGAAACGGACCTGCACGCTGTCCTGGCCACACTGGAGCAGCTCCATCCGGACGTGTGCGTGATCGACTCGGTGCAGACGCTGCACTGCGCCGAGCTATCGGGAGCGCCAGGTTCGGTGGGGCAGGTGCGAGAGGTCGCGGGTGAGATTCTGCGCGTCGCCAAGAAGCATTGCACCGCCGTGCTGCTTGTCGGTCACGTGACGAAGGACGGCAGCCTGGCCGGCCCCCGGGTCCTCGAGCACCTCGTGGACTGCGTGCTCCAGTTCGAAGGTGAGCGAGAGCGCACGTATCGGACGATCCGCGCTTTGAAGAATCGCTTTGGATCAACTAACGAGGCGGGTGTGTTGAGATGTGCGATGGGGGGTTGGTTGAGGTCCTTGACGCCTCCGCTCGGTTCGTATCCCAGGCCACGCAGGCCGCCGGGAGCGTCGTACTGGCCGCCATGGAGGGCTCGCGTCCGCTGCTGGTCGAGGTTCAGGCACTGGTCTCGCCATCGGAGCTGGTCCCGCCACGGCGGGTTGTGGCGGGCATAGATCGCAATCGCTTGGCTCTGGTGCTGGCCGTACTCGGGCGGCACGCTGGGATTGGTCTCGGTGCAGCCGACGTATTTGTCAACGTTGTTGGCGGAGTCCGCATCGAGGAGCCTGGCGGCGATCTGGCGGTCGCCCTGGCCGTCGCCAGCGCGGCCAAGGGGGTACCAGTTCGGTCAGGCCCGGGGCGTCCGCTGAGCTGTTTTGGCGAGCTGGGGTTGACCGGCGAGCTGAGGCCCGTGGCCGACGCTGAGCGCAGACTGGCGGAGGCCGCCAGGTTCGGACTGACCCCATCTATCCAGTCTGGATCGCACCTCACGATCCGCCAAGCCGCCGTCGCCACCCTGGGAAATGCGGACCGTGCCCGGCCCGCGCGGCCTGAACCTGCCCCGCGGGGTTTCTCCGCCCAAGAACCAGTAAAATCGGCTTATGGCCTCGCGTTCCGGGGAAGAGCTCAAAGAGGAGCTCGAGTCGCGGCAGGAATCCCGGATGGTGAGAGCTCTGGAGATGGTTGCCCCTGGCACCGCGCTCCGCGAAGGCGTCGACAACATTTTGCACGCCCACACCGGTGGGCTGATCGTGATCGGGGACGTCGACGAGCTGGCGTTCCTGTTCTCGGGCGGGATCAAGTTGGATCTCGACTACTCGCCCGCCCTGCTCTACGAGCTGGCCAAGATGGACGGCGCGATCGTACTCAGCACCAACGCGACCAGGATTGCCCACGCCAACGTCCAGCTGACGCCCGATCCCACCATCCACACGATGGAGACCGGCACCCGGCACCGGACGGCTGAGCGCGTGTCCAAGCAGACCGACGCGCTCGTCGTGGCCATCTCCGAGCGGCGCGAGGTGGTCTCGCTCTACGTGGACGGCATCAAGTACATGCTGGAGGACATTCCCGTGGTGCTGGCCAAGGCCAACCAGGCGCTGGCCACGCTGGACAAGTACCGCAGCCGGCTGGATCAGGTCTCCACCCGTCTCACCGCGCTGGAGTTCGAGGGCGGGGCCACCCTGCACGACGTGCTCACCGTGCTCCAGCGGGCCGAGCTGGTCACGCGCATGGCGGTGGAGATAGAGCGGCATATCGTCGAGCTCGGTACCGAGGGACGGCTGATAGAGATGCAGCTGGACGAGACGATGGTCGGCGTCTCCGCCGACAAGGCGGCGCTGGTGCACGACTACCTGGTGGAGGACACCGACGAGAGCTTCGCCACCGCCTTCGATGGCCTGGTTCGCCTGCCCCATCAGGATCTTCTGGACTTCGGCCGGCTGGCCGAGCTGCTTGGCTACGACCGCAAGCTGAACAGCCTTGACTACCCCGTTTCACCTCGCGGCTTCCGGATTCTCGGACGCATCCCGCGGCTGCCCAAGATGGTGGTCCAGCGCATCATCGATGAGTTCGGAGGACTGGAGGAGTTGCTCGCCGCCACTGACGGCGAGCTGGAGACCGTCGACGGAGTCGGCGAGATCCGGGCGAAGGACATTCGCGAGGGCCTTCGCCGCCAGCAGGAGATCAATCTCGTTGATCGCTACCTGCAGACCTAGCCGTTCCAGGGCATCAGCCCTGCGACAGAGGAGGACACCATCACAGAGGTAATCGAAGAGCACCTGGGGGACCTGGATGACATCGAGCCGCTCCCGAACATCGAGTTCGAGATCGGAGACAGCGTCGTCTATCCGCACCACGGCGCGGGCAAGGTTCTGCGCAAGGAGGTCAAGAGCGTTCTTGGCGAGAGCCGGGAGTACCTCACGATCAAGATCCTCCACAACGACATGACCGTGATGGTTCCCACCGAGAACGCCGCGCTGGCCGGTCTGCGCCGAGTGATCGATGAGGAGACGGTCAAGAAGGTGCTCGCCGTGCTTCAGGACGAATGCTCGGAGATGCCCAAGAACTGGAATCGCCGGTTCAAGCACAACCGGGACAAGATCAAGACCGGCGACATCTACGAGCTGGCCGAGGTGGTTCGCAATCTCGCCATCCGCGAGCAGGCGAAGGGGCTGTCCACCGGCGAGAAGCAGATGTTCACGCGAGCCAAGAAGATCCTCGCCTCCGAGCTGATGTACGCGCTCGAGATGGACGAGGAGCAGGTGGACGAGCACCTGACCGGCCTGCTCACGAGCTCATCGGGAAATGGCGCCTCGTCTCGGTCCGCGGACGCTCACGATGCTGAGGCCGAGGACGAGGACGAGCTCGCGGTCGCGGCCGAATAGGTACCTGCATCGATGGCGGTCGCGCTGATCGTGGCCGCGGGGCGTGGCGAACGCCTTGGGTCTGACCGGCCCAAGGCGCTCGTCACGGTCGCCGGACACCCGATGCTGCACTGGAGCGTGGCGGCGCTCCAGCGCGTGGAGGCGGTCCATCAGATCGTGGTGGCGCTGCCGGCGGACGCGCTTGACGCCGCGCCGCCCGGAACGGTGGCGGTGGCCGGTGGTGAGGCGCGATCACAGTCCGTGGCGGCTGCCCTGGGCGCGGCGGGCGCCGGAGACCCGGTGATCGTGCACGACGCGGCCCGGCCTCTGGCCGGTCCGGAGTTGTTCGAGGCTGCGCTGCTGGAACTGGAGAGGTCGGGAGCGGATGCAGTGGTTGCCGCGGCACCCGTGACCGACACGATCAAGCAGGTGGAGCACGGGACCCTGCGGGTCGAGCGGACGCTGGAGCGCAGCCGGCTGTGGTCCGTCCAGACCCCCCAGGTGTTTCGCCGCCGGATCCTGGAGGATCAGGTGCTCGGCGCTCCGGCGGACCGCCTCGCCGGAGCCACGGACGACGCGTCGCTGATTGAGCAGGCCGGAGGCAGGGTGATGGTGCTGCCCGCGCCGCCGGACAACCTGAAGATCACCACGGCGCGCGACCTCCACGTGGTGGAGCTGCTGCTGGAGCGGCGGGAAAGCCTGAGATGACGACCACCGGCCTCGGCTATGACTGCCACCGCTTCGCGCCCGGGCGCCGGCTCGTGCTGGGTGGAGTGGAGATCCCCCACGAGATGGGACTTCTGGGGCACTCCGACGCGGACGTGCTCACGCACGCGATCATCGACGCCCTGCTGGGAGCGGCCGGATTGGGGGACATCGGGCAGCACTTCCCGGACACCGACGAGCGCTACAAGGATGCGGACTCGCTGGTGCTGCTGCGCTCAGCTTGTGAGCTGCTGGCGTCTGCCGGTCTCCGGCCCGTGCATGTGGACGCGACGGTGATCCTCGAGCGACCCAAGCTGGCCGAGCACCGCGACGCGATCCGGGCCCGCTTGGCCGACGCTCTCGGGCTTGATCAGGGCCACGTGAACGTGAAGGCGACGCGCGGGGAGGGGATGGGCTTCGTGGGGCGTCAGGAGGGGGCCGCGGCCCTGGCGCTGGCCACGATCGAGCGCCAGTAGCGCAGCACCGGCTCCGGGATCAGCGGCTCGGAGAGGGTGACGGCCAGGACCAGCTCACCCGCCAGCATCGGGAGGATCCAGATGCCGTAGGTGTGGCTCGCCGCGGCGGGAGCGAAGGCGGCCAGCGTCGGCAGGAACCACAGCCAGCTGATCGTGGGTGACAGCAGCGCGATCGGGACGAACAGCAGGATCATGTAGTGGTCCCACACCACCGGGGTGGCGGTCAGAGCGGCGATCAGGACGAGGCCGAACGCCTGGCGCTCATAGTTGCGCCGCGCCAGCTTCCAGGACAGGAACAGCAGCGCGAACGCGCCGGCGAAGGCGATGAAACGCGCGGGTCCGACCCCGAAGCCGAGGTACATCAGGAAGGCGACCAGCGAGCATCCCCGCGGTTCGCCGATCCGGGCGATGTCGATGAGCATCGTCGGATAGGCGGTCAGCCCCGCGAACCCGATGACCATCCAGCCGACGAGCGCGGCGAGCGCCGTGGCGACGGCACAGAACACCAGGCTGCGCCGGCCTCGGGCGACCATCAGCCAGATTCCCAGCGGCCACAGGAACAGCTTGGCGACGACGACCGCGGCTGTCAGGCCAATCGTGGAGAGGTAACGGCGGCGCACCCGCCACACCACGGCTATGCCGAGGAAGATGAGTGGGCTGATGTTCCCCAGCAGCACCCCGTTGACGGTCGGCGTCGCGACCAGGGCCACCAGAAGGCAGCGACTGTCCCGCACGCCCAGCAGCCGCAGGCCCCCGATCACCGAAGCCAGGCAGACCAGCATGAAGACGATGCCCGCCACCTTGATCGGCAGAAGCGCGAACGGGACGGCCAGGAGCAGCACCGGCGCCGGCCATCGTGGCGAGATCACCGGGTGGAAGTGGGCGCCGGTGGCGAACGCGACGCTCTCTTGGTGCAGTAGGGAGAGGTCGTACGGCGAGACGCCGTGCAGGATGCGCATCCCAGCGAGATACAGGTCCCCGTTGAAGTCGTCCTGGAACTTCAGCCCGTGGATCGACAGCACCATGACGACGCCTGCCACCGTCAGCATCGCCATCTGCCACACGACGGACAGGCTCCACCGCGCTTGAGGCGTGGGCCACGAGTCAGCTTGTTGAACGTTTTCGCTCGGGTCGAACCGAGGATCGAGGTAGGGCAGGACCCTGTCCACTAAACCCATCGGAGGTCTATCGACCGCTGCCGTCAGTTCCTGAATCGTCAAGTGCCCGGTCTGCTCCCTCTGGCCATCCAGGTCAGAACAGCACCTCAGCTTACGGAAAAACCCTGATTGGGCAACCTAGCCCTTTGGCTAGGTGTCGAGGCATCTGGGGGGCGGATATGGTCGCGGTCCCCCTTTCATCGTTCACGGTGGCCCGGCAGAGAGTGAGTTGATGACTTGTGAGGGAGTTCCGAGCAGCTCGGCGCGCGACTGAGCACGGGGTCTTCGGCCTCGGCGCGCTGTTCCTGACCGCTTGGACGCTCGTCGTCGTCTGGGCCCATGACGGGCGCGGTGAGGACTTCCGGTTCCAGTACTGGCTCGCCGGGTGGCGGACCCTCCACGGACTCAGCCCGTACCCCATCCTCCACGCCTCGGCGAACGGTGTGGCCGTGTTTCCCTATCCGGCACCGACGGCCATCTTCTTCGCGCCATTCGCGCTTCTGCCCCGGGGGATCAGCGGAGATGTGTTCACCGCCGTCTGCCTGACCGCGCCGTTGCTGTCTCTGGGGGTGTTGGGGGTCCGCGACTGGCGGCTGTACGGCCTCGTCATGCTGCTCGCCCCGGTCGTGGCCGGCTGGCAGACGGCGAATCTGACCCTGCTTCTCGGGCTTGGGCTGGCGATTCTCTGGCGATTCCGGGTCCGTCCGGTCGCCGCGGGGGTTGCCGCGGCCACCCTGGTGGCTCTGAAGCCGTTTCTGTGGCCCGTGATCCTGTGGCTGCTCGTGACCAGGCGGTGGCGGTCAGGGCTCTACGCGGTGCTGACCGAGGCGGCCATCCAGATCGCCAGCTGGAGCGTGCTCGGCTTCGGCCAGATCCACCGGTTTCTCCGCGTCACGTTCTCGGTCACCCACGCGTTGCGCGGGTGGGGATACAGCATCGCCTCCTCGGTCATGCACCTTGGAGCCGGGCCAGAACTGGCCACCGTTCTGGCCGCTGGCGTGTCCGTGGGGTTGGCGCTGGCCATGCTCCTCCAGCTCCGGCGGCGTTCCGATGCGACCGCGTTTGTCCTGGCCGTGGTCCTGGCGCTGTGCGCCTCACCGGTCGTGTGGACGCACTACTTCGCGCTGCTCATCATCCCCCTGGCGGCTGTGCGCCCGAGGCTCAGCCCGGCCTGGCTCTGTCTCCTGCCGATGTGGGCGTGCCCCGTGACCAGCCCAACCGGCTGGCAGGCCGAGCTGGCGCTTGTCACCTTCCTGGTGACGGTCTGCGTGGTCCTGCGGGGCGCCGAGTCCGAGGCCCAGGCGTCAGCCGTCGGCCACCGTGACCCGCCGCGCCTCGGCTTGCGAGCGGCGATACTCCTGCTCGGCCAGCTGCCGCAGGCGGCTCATGCTGCGGCCGAGATGTCCCTGCACGCTCGGCGCGGCCACCCGCTCGGCCAGCCACCCGGCCAGGCCTGACCCGGCCACCCCGTAGGCCAGCCGGAACTCGGCGTTCGTCCGATCCGCGGAGAGCTCACGCAGGCGGAAGCGGCCCCGCTGATCGAGCCCGGTCACCGAGTGCCAGGCCAGGTCGAACGGCGGGCGCCATTCCACGATCTCGATCAACCCGCCCACCTCGGCGGAACCGATTCGCATGAGCATCCGGTACCGGGCGCCCATCCCGTCCGGCGGATCGCTGGCCACCTCCCACCGGGTGACCCCGGACATGAAGCTGAGTGCCCGGGCCGGGTCCGACGCGATCTCCCAGACCGTCTGGACCGGCGCGTAGATCTTATTGGCGGATGAGACCCTCATGCCGTTCGTTCGTCTCGCAGCGTGGCGGTCAACCGAGGATCGGTAGCCGGCGCTCTTCGGCCAGTGCGTCCAGCGTGTCCTGCATCAGGCCCGTCACGTGGCGATAGATCTCCTCCACGTCGGGGTCCTCGCCGAACTGCTCGCGCAGGTGGATCGGCGGCAGCACCTCCACCGTGATCTTGGCGGGTAGCGGGATGTGGCCCAGGAAGTCCCCCACGTTGAGGATCCAGGGCAGCGAGAGCGAGATCGGCATCACCTTGAGCCGCAGCATCCGGTCCAGGCGCAGGAGCCTGGCCAGCCATTCGCCCCGAGACAGGAACAGGGCGGTCTCCTGACCCCCGATCGCCACCACCGGCACCAACGGAACGCCCTGGTCCAGCGCCAGCTTGATGAAGCCCTTGCGCTCGTCGAAGTCGATCTGGTTGGCCTGCCGGGTGGGCCGGTGCACCTCGTAGTCCCCGCCCGGATACACGAGCAGCGCGGCGCCGGCCTCGAGTGCCTTGCGCGCGTTGTCGGGCGACGCGGCCACGGTGCCGAACTTCCGCAGGTCAGATAGCCAGGGCATCGAGACGACCAGGTTGTGGGCCAGCTGGTAGAAGGGCCGCTCGGCTCCGAAGTACGCGTTGAAGGCCAGGGTCAGGACCAGCGTGTCGGGCATCATGTTCCCGCCCGAGTGGTTGCCGACCATCAGGACCGGCCCCTCGTCGGGGATGTTGCCCAGGCCGCGCACCTCTCCCCGGTACCAGACGGTGGCGGCGAGCCACAGCAGCGGCAGGCGCTCCCGGATGAAGTCGGGGTCCCGCACGTCGAGATCGGCCCGCGGGATTCGCGCTTGCACCTGCTCGCTGACATTCCGGATCAAGGACCGCAGCAGTGATCCGCTGGGCTGCGACGGAGCGGCCGCCTCCTCGCGGACGTGGCCATTGCTACGGCTGGCTTCGGCGATCTCCGGCTGCGCCATCGCGGAGGGCACTCGATCAGGCGGCGCGCAGCCCGGACCGGATTGGCCGCTCGCGGCTGCGCTCCGTCTCGGCGAAGAACGACACAAGCAGCTCGTTGGTCTCGTCCGGGTGCTCCACCTGCGGCAGGTGGCCGCAATCGGGAAGCGTCACCTGCCGAGCCGTGGGCAGCCATTTCGTGACGTGGCGGCCGAATGCCGGCGGAATCAGCGGGTCATCGTGGCCCCACACGAACAGGGCCGGAGGCTTCAGCTCGGCCAGCCGCGGATAGAAGCCACCCTGCCCGAGCGGCTTCTCCAGATAGATGTTGCGGGCCGAGGCCAGGAACGCGTACCGCGCGCCGGCGCTGGCGTAGATGCGGCGGAACTCGTCGATCATCACCTCGCCCACCGCGGGATCCAGGCAGTCCGGGTCGTGGAACACCCCCCAGAACTGCGAGGAGACCATGCCGCGCGTGAACGCGTGCGGGAGCCGGCCGAACTCGGGCCGCAGCAGCCTGACGATCGGGTGAAAGCCGCGCCTCATCCAGGCCACCGCCGGACACAGGAGCCCGAGGGCGGAGATGCGCTCCGGCGCCAGCAGGCCCATCTCGATGGCGACGCGACCGCCCATCGAGTTCCCCACCACGTGGGCGGCGGGCAGCTCTAGCTCGTCCATCAGGCCGACCAGGATCTCGGCGAACCAGGCCGCGTTGTAGCCGCCGATCGCCGGCTTGCTGGAGGATCCGAACCCCGGCAGGTCAACCGCGTAGACCCGATAGCTCTGGCTCAGCGCCGACGCGGTGTCGAACATGGAGGCGCGCGTGCCCCCGAGTCCATGGATCAGCAGGACGGGATCGCCCTGACCCATCGCCAGGGTGGAGATGTGGTGCCGGCCGACGGGAACGTCAGTGATTTGGAGCAGCGGCGGCCGCCCGTTGGGAAGGCGGAACAGCCCTTCGAAGGCCACCGCCTGATCAAGGTTGCCGCGCACGCCGAGCAGGCGGTTGCGGAACGCCTCCACACCGGACAGCTCCCCCTCGCGCAGGCGCAGCCACGTCTGGGAGTCGGTGGAGATCGTGACGTCGGCCCTGCGGCGCGTGGTGCCCTTGCAGACGCGGGCGTTTCGCTCGGTGCAGCGGATCTCCCACGTGTGACCCACGTCGCCCAGGCGAATCCGGTAGGTGGCGTCGAAACCGGGCTCAGCGCCCAGGTATCGCCCGGACAGGGTCTGGAAGGCTCGCTCCACCTTCTCCAAGCCCTCCGCGTGGGGAAGCTTCCGGGGCACGGCGGGCAATCTACAAGGCCTCACGGCCACTTGCGCCAGGGCTCGCCGCACCGGGGGCGGCTAGGGTTCGCCGACGGTGACGGAAATCCACCTGCACGACACGCGCACCGGCCGGCTCCTGCCGCTGGAGCCTCGTGTGCCCGGAAGAGTCGGGATCTATGCCTGCGGTCCGACCGTCTACGGGCGCATCCACGTCGGCAACGCCCGGCCGTTCGTGGTGTTTTCCCTGCTCAAGAGGTTCCTCGTCCACGAGGGCTACCAGGTGACCCTGGTGGCGAACGTCACGGACATCAACGACAAGATCTACGCCGCGGCTCATCGCCTCCAGGTCGGCAGCGAGCAGCTGGCGCACGAGATGACGGCCCACTACCTCGCCGACACGGATGCGCTCGGCCTGGGCCGGCCCGACCACGAGCCGCTGGCGAGCCAGACGATTCCGGAGATCATTTCGCTGATCGAGCGGCTGCAGGAGGCGGGGCATGCCTATGAAGCTGAAGGGGACATTTACTTCTCGGTGAGGAGTTACCCGTCTTACGGGGAGATCTCTCACCGGCGGGTCGATGAAATGGGCCAGGGAGAGGGCGTGGAAGGCGCCGAGCGCAAGCGAGATCCCCTGGATTTCGCGCTCTGGAAGGCGCGCAAGGCTGACGAGGACACTGCTTGGCCGGCGCCCTGGGGCGAAGGGCGGCCGGGTTGGCACATCGAGTGCTCCGCCATGGCAGAGGCTCTGCTGGGAGTGGATTTTGAGATCCACGGCGGCGGAACCGACCTGATCTTCCCCCACCACGAGAACGAGGCGGCCCAGACAGCGGCCGCCCGCGGGCGCCCGCTGGCCCGCCTGTGGGTTCACAACGGGATGATCCGCACCAACCAGGAGAAGATGGCCAAGTCCGTCGGGAACATCTTCCTCCTGCATTCAGCGCTTGCTGCCTACGGCCGCGACGCCCTGATCATGTACTTCTGCACCGGTCACTACCGCCAGCCGGTGGAGTTCGATGACGAGCGCCTGGCCGCCGCCTCGGCAAGTGTCACGCGCGTGCGCGAGGCCGCTCGCCGGCTGACCCCGGGTGCGTCTCCGGATTGGTCGGCCGAGTTGCGCGAGGAGTTCTTCGCCGCGCTGCGTGAGGACTTCAACACGCCTCGCGCGCTGGCCGCCGTGTTCGAGTGGGTGCGCCTGGCCAACAGCTCGCCTGCTCCGGTGGGGGAGGCTGACCTGCGGGAGATGCTGGATGTCCTGGCGCTGGCGAACCTGCTCGATCTTGATGAGGTGGAGGCGCCGCCCGAGGTCGTCGAGCTGCTCGAGCAGCGCCGCGAGGCCCGCGCGGCCCGCGACTGGCATCTGGCCGATGCCCTCCGCGATCAGCTGCGCGAAGCCGGCTGGGACGTCCGGGACGGCCCGGAGGGCGGCGAATTGATCCCACTGCCGTGATCATCTACGGCCGCAACGCGGTCCACGAGGCCTTGCGCGGTCCTCGGCAGGTCTGGCGCGTGTGGGCGACCAAGAACACGCTGCGCGAGCCGTGGCTGAGTGGCCTGCGGGTTGAGTTGAGCAGCGCGGAGGAGATCACTGCGCATTGCGGCTCCGAGGCGCACCAGGGCATCTGCGCCGAGGTCAGTGAGTTCGAGTACGCGGATCCAGCGGCTCTGGCCCGCCGGCCAGAGCCGCTGCTGGTGGCCCTCGACCAGATTCAGGATCCCCAGAATCTGGGGGCGATCTGCCGCACGGCCGAGTGCGCGGGCGCGGCCGGCGTGATCCTGCCCGAGCGCCGTGCGGCCGAGGTCACACCGGCCGTCTGCAAGGCCTCGGCCGGCGCGGTGGAGCATCTGCCGGTGGCGCGCGTGCGCAACCTGGCCGACTGGCTGGCTGAGGCCAAGGCTGCCGGGCTGTGGTGCTACGGCGCGGATGCGGCGGGCGAGCTGGATTACCGTTCGGTCGACTTCCGCGGCGGGGTGGTGCTGGTACTCGGATCGGAGGGCCGCGGGTTGCGTCCCCGGGTCGCTGCCGCCTGCGACGGACTGGTCTCGCTGCCGCTGCGGGGGAGGGTCTCCTCGCTGAGCGTCAGCGCCGCCGCGGCAGTGCTCGCGTACGCCGCCGCGGCCGTCCGGTCTACATAACAAGATCCACTTGACACAAGCGCAGTGCTATGTCAAGCTGCCGCGCCGGGAGATAAGGATCAACTCAAGCCTTAGTCTTGAGGACCGGAGGAAGGCCTGGAGGAGGCCTCGCGGCTCTGGAGGATCAACCGAATAAGGTGCGGCGCCAGGGGAGGTGACGCGCCACGCAAGTCCTAACCGACCTGGCGGCAGAGATGCTTGCTGGGCCAGAAGGGAAGTATGTCGTGGCTCGACTTTCCAGCAACCCTCACTCTCAACTTAAGGTTGAAGATGGCTACCTGATTGCGTTGGCCAAGCAGGGAAGCCCCGATGCGTACGACCGCATCGTTCGCCGGTATTACGGATTCGTCCGTCTGAAGGCCTCGTCGTACTTCCTGGCCGGGGGCGACGCGGACGATCTGATCCAGGAGGGCCTCGTCGGCCTCTATAAAGCCGTTCGGGATTACCGGACCGACCGCGAGTCGAGCTTCCGGAACTTCGCCGAGCTCTGCATCACGCGCCAGATCATCACGGCGGTGAAGACGGCCACCCGCAACAAGCACACGCCGCTGAACCAGTACGTGTCGTTCTCCAGCTCGCCGGCCGGGACGACAGGTGAGAACGAGCCCACGCTGGACGAGATGATCCCGGGCTCGCCCGTGCACGATCCGGTCAACCAGGTGATCAGCTCCGAGGAGCTGCGGGCGCTGGTGGCCTGCATCTCCACGGTCCTGTCGGAGCTGGAGTCCCGGGTCCTGTCGCTGTACCTGGACGGGCACTCCTACGAGGAGGTCGGCCAGCGCCTGGGCTGCGACTGCAAGACGGTGGACAACGCCCTTCAGCGCGTGAAGCGCAAGGTGGGCCAGCACCTGGCCTCCCGCAGCGTGCCCGCCTAGCCGGGCGCGTTGAGGGGTCCGAGGTTGGGGGCGAGATCGTAGGTCTGGAATGCCCGGAATCGGTTGAACTGGCGATGGCCAGGTCCGTGGAAGTCCGATGAGCCGGTGGTGAGGAGACCGAGCTGCTGACAGCGCTCGGCCAGCAGGCGGGTCTGGGCTTCGGTGTGGGTGGCGTAGAAGGCCTCCACGCCGTCGAGACCCCAGGCAACGAAGTCGTCCAGCGCCGCCAGTGTGCGGGCCTCATCACTGAAGTCCCAGAACGGATGGGCCCAGACGGCCAGTCCACCGGCGGCGTGGATCATCTCGATCACCTGCTCGACCGACGGCGCCTCCCGCCCGACGAACGCCGGGCGCCCCTCGATCAGGTAGGCGACGAGGAAGGCCGTCGGGTCCTGCAGCCCCTCGGCGGCCAGGCGATCGGCGTTGGCGGGATGGCCGACCGCCGCCTGGGCGATGTGGGGGCGCCCGACCGTCTTGCCGCTGGCGGCTCGAGCCTCCAGGAGCGCTTCGTCGACCGCATAGCCCAGGGCTCTCAGCGCCTCGACCATTCGGCTCGCGCGGGTCTCTCGGGAGCGGCGGCTGTTTTCCAGCCACTCGAGCAGCGCCTGGTCGGCGGGATCCACCAGATACCCGAGGATGTGCAGGTCAGCCGCCTCCTCGTACAGGGACGAGATCTCCACCCCGCTCACACAGGCGATGCCGGACTCGGCGGCGGCCGCCTGGGCCTCGGCGACGCCGGCCACGCTGTCGTGGTCGGTCAGGGAGACCAGCTCCACGCCGGCCGCCGCGGCACGCCGGATCACCTCGGCAGGCGGCAGCTCGCCGTCGGAGTGGGTGGAGTGGCTCTGAAGGTCGAAGGTGGGTTCGGGTGGGGGTTCCGGAGGGGTCAAGGCGGGGAGCCTAGATGAGGCGGTCCGCTCGGTTGTGCGGGCGATTATCACCGGGGTTAGGAACACCTAATTAGGGCAGCCTAATGTGTGCTAGCTTCCGGGCTCGGGTAATCCCGACCGCTGAGATCGGACTTGACCAGCCAGGCACCCCTCACCTCTGTTGGATCCTCGTCTCGCAGAGGCGTCGGGGCTGTGCTGATCGTCATCGGCTCCTACGTGGCCGCCCAGTATCTGCGGGTCTGGCGTCCGCGCCGCCGTGGCCTGCAGGTGGCGCGCGTGGCCGAGCAGCCTCCGAGTGCTGGGACCTCCAGTGCCTCCACATCCGTCGGCCGGGTGCGCGAAGGCCGGCCGGTCAGGCCCCAGGCGCACGGCGCCTGACGAACGCCAGCCGGCTGGTCAGGAACTCCTGCTGCTCGTCGTGCATCTCCGCGGGCAGCGTGCGGAACCACCTGAGCTTGTCGGGTAGCGCATCGGGGTCTGGCGTGCCGCCGGTCAGGCCCGCGCGAAACGCCAGGCCGACCGGGGAATCGAGGCCGTGTTCGTAGTGGCTCGGGTACTCGATGTAGCCGAGCAGCTCCCCGGGTGCGACGCCCAGCCCGAGCTCGTCCTCGGCGACCCGGCGAACCGCATCGACGGCGGGCTCGCCGAACCGAACCGTGCCGCCAGGCAGATGCCACAGCCCCTGGCACGGCGGGATGTCCCTCAATGAGAGCAGCACGCCGAGCTCCGGCGTGGCGATCACGACCTCCACGGTCAGCCTGGGCACCCGGCTGAAGATCGCGTCGAACTCCTCGTTTGGCAGCGGCTGGCGGAGAGGCGGCTGGGGCACGCCGCCAAGCTTAAGCTGGCCCCCGTCGCCGGGCCCTGCGAAACTCCGGGTCGCCACCCTGCAGCCGATCTGGTCCAGCTGCCGGGCAGTGCCCGCCTAGCTCAACTGGTAGAGCACTTCACTTGTAATGAAGAGGTTTAGGGTTCGAGTCCCTAGGCGGGCTTGGGATTTTAGCGAAGCGTGTCCCCAATATGTCCCGAGAAGGTGGTAGGTTCTCGACATGGGAGTCGGGATTCCGTCGGGGCACGTTTTTCGGGTGGAGCGTGCGCGGGGGCCGGTTTGGTATGCGAAGTACCGGCTGTCGGACGGCCGTCAGGTGCAGAAGAAGCTCGGTCCGGCCTGGTCGGAGCGGGGTCGGCCGCCGGCGGGGTATTTCACGAAGCGTCTGGCGGAGGATTGGCTTCGGGATGTGTTGCATGAGGCGCGTCATGGGACGTTGGCCGGGCAGGTGAGGACGGGGGCCTCGTTTGCTGATGCTGCGGCTGAGTGGCTGCGGTATGTCGAGGTGGATCGGGAGCGGAAGCCGTCGACGGTGGCGGGTTACAGGGTTCTGGTGCGCTCGCAGTTGATGCCGGCGTTCGGGCCGATGGCGCTTGAGCAGATCACTCCGGCGCTGATCGAGCAATGGTTGTCGGGGTTGAACGGGGCGGCGAGCAGCCGGTCCAAGGCGCTGGTGTTATTGCATGGGATCTTGAATCGGGCGCGGAAGGTGTGGGGGTTGCAGGTGAATGCGGCGGCGGAGGTGGAAAAGCCGGCGTTGAGGCGGAGCGGCGATATCCAGGTCTTCTCCCCCGAGGAGGTGTGGTCGCTGGTCCGCGCGGCTGGGTCTGACCAGGACGCCGCGATCTATCTGACGGCTGCGTTCACCGGTTTGCGCTTGGGGGAGTTGCTGGCGTTGCGTTGGCGTGATGTCGATTTCGCGGGCTCGGTGATCCGGGTGCGGGCGAGCTTTGCGGCGGGGGCGTTGACGACGCCGAAGTCGGGGAAGGTGCGTGCTGTGCCGTTGGCGCCGGATGTGGCTGGGGCTCTGGCTCGTCTGGGTGGGCGGGTGGATTGGGTGGGGGAGGACGATTTGGTGTTCTGCGGTGAGACGGGCAGCTATCTGGATGGGTCGGCTCTGCGGCGGCGCTACAAGCTGGCGCTGTCTGTTGCTGGGCTGCGGCAGCTTCGGTTTCATGATCTGCGTCACACGTTCGGGACGCGGATGATCGCCAAGGCGGACATCCGTCGTGTGCAGGAGTGGATGGGCCACGCGGACATCCAGACAACGATGCGCTATCTGCACTACGCGCCTCGCGAGGAGGATGCCCGCCTGGTGGCGGAGGCGTTTGCTCTCGAGGCGCGGGTCGACGAGCCGGCGAGGACTGTTCGATGAGCGGCCCGGAATGGTGCGGTTTTGCAGGTACTTGTCCGAAGACGTCCCAAGACGTCCTAGATGTCCGCCGGCACCGATTCGGGATCGCTTGCTCCTGGGTCAGATCGCCAGTGTTCGCGGGGTTTCCCCCGTTGGGGACGTCTTTCAGCACTTGAGTGCGTGGAGTGTGGCGAAGATGTCCGGAGAGCTGCTTCCGGTGCCAGCCAGCGAGCGAATCTCCAGGGCGGTTCGTCAACGGGTATCAAGGTGACCGTTGGGTTGCTGGCAACTAACGTCCGCGCGCGGGGACTTGTCATCTCGCACGGATGCGAGATCAAGGCGACGTTGTCCGCGCGCGTGTGACCTGCAGTTTCCAGACAGCTGGGGGGACAGGTTCGTCGCGTGGGGGTCGGCCGAGCTGGAGGCGAGGCGTTCAGTTCAGCGCGCGAATGAAGGCGTTGATTAGAAGCTCACGCGGCTGCTCATTGCCGCGCGCGGGATGCCTGGTTTCGTCTCGAAACCGGAACCGTCCGATACCGGAAGTGCCGAGCGCGGTCGTGTCGTCCCCTTTAGGACTGCTGCTTTTCGATCAGAGGAGCAGCGACGGGCCCTTCCGCCGTGTGTCGGGATCGGCGTTCCGGGTATGCCTGGCCCATGGGCCCAAATGAACCGTTGCAGAGGCGCTGGAGTCTGGTCACAGTCGTGGTAGCGGTTGTGATCGTCTTCGCCGTTACAGGTCGCAGCGGGGGGATCGCCGCGGGGATGGTAGGCCTCGCCATCGTTCTCTTGATCGCGTTCGGCGCCCGCTGGCTGTATGCCCGCAATCGCACCTGATCAGACCACGCGTGGAGGCCAGGCCCGCTTCGGGCTGGAGGCGGCAGTCCCGCGAGACCTGGGGAATCGGATAGGGTGCCCGCGCGGCGGGGAGCACCACCACCAAGGAGGTTGAAGTGAAGGGGACCGCCGTACCAACTCGTCGTTCCACGAGGAGGAAGCTCGTGGCATCGCTGAGCGCCGCCGCCTCCTGACGAGCGCGCTCGTGCTCGCACCATGCGCATCCGCCGACATCCCCGGCAACGGGTTGACCTGCGCACACCTCGTCAAAGCGATCCAAGCTATCCCCGACGCCCAAGCACTCCCGCAGGCATCCCTTCCCTACCAGTGCTCCGTCGTTCCTGACGCCTGACCTTGTCACACGGAGACCCCGCTCCGGCGGGGCCTCAACCTCCTTCCGAGGGGCCGCCTGGCGAGGTTTGACGCACTACTACGACAGCGACCGACTGGCCCTAGCGGCTTCCGCCACGTCGGCCTCAAGAGCAGCAGGACCGGGTGAACGCGAGCCGAGCCGATCAGCTTGTTGGGCTCGGGTCGCGTCCGCTCCTCTAATGCTCGCCAGTTGCTTGTAACCCGCTCGCGGTGTCATAGATGTACCGGCCAGCCATCACGCGACGAGCGAACACGAGGATCCCCCTTCGGGGGCACCGAGAGTCAGGTTCCTGGTCTGTTCCCCTACCAAACGGTTTGAAGGCTAATCGCATGTGTGGTGGTGGGCGGCTAGGACGGTCTTTGGTCCTGTTCGCCCGGCGGTGTGGTTAGGGTGGCGCCTCATCGCTCTGCATGAGGTGGGGCGAGGGACCGGAAGAGGTGTTGGGATGCGCGCTCGCGGTGGCGTTGTGGTGGTGTTGGTGGTGGGGGTTTGCCTTGTGTGGACTGGTTCAGCCGGGGCGGCGGGTTCGGTCATGTTGTGTTCGAAGGGGCCGGGGAAGCCGCTCGTGGCCCCGAAGAGAAGCGGGAGGTGTGCCTCCAGGCAGAAGGCGCTGGCGTTGGTGGGCGCAGCTCAGCTGAGTTCGCTGCGGAGTCAGGTCAGTTCTCTGAAGAGTCAGAACGCGTCGTTGCAGGGCAAGCTGTCCACGCTGCAGGCGCTGCTGGCCGGAGTGAGCCGGGCTGGTAGCACGCTGGTGTTCTCGGGGATGAATGTGCAGGTCAGGAGCGGGTCGGGGAGCACCGGTGGGGCGGTGAATGGGCTGGGGAATCTGATCGTTGGCTATAACGAGAACCCGGGCACCCAGACGGGCTCTAACAACCTGGTCGTGGGCAACGAGCAATCGTTTACGAGCTATGGCGGGATCGTGGCCGGGCAGAGCAACACGATCAGCGCGCCGTACGCGTCGGTCACCGGCGGGCAGAACAACCTGGCCGGCGACCCGTACTCGTTGGTGGCGGGCGGCTGTGACAACCTGACCGGCTCCGGCACGGTCCCGACCACGTCCTGCAATAGCAGTGGGGTCGAGTCGATCGGCGGGGGCTTTAGCGAGAACGCCAGCGGTTTGCTCAGCTTCGCCGCGGGCGGCAACGGAAACACCGCCAGCGGATACCTCTCCACAGCTTTGGGCGGCTATCACAACCAGGCGACCTACCCATCCGGGGGCAACGGCACCAGCGGAAACGCCAACATGACCACCCTGGGGGGCAACTCAAACATCGCCAGCGGCGACGGAAGCTCGGCCGCGGGCGGCCACAGCAACACCGCCAGCGGCCAATACAGCTCGGCCATCGGCGGCAACCTGAACACCGCCAGCAACCTCAACACCTCGGTCACCGGCGGCGTCAACAACACCGCCAGCGGCGGCAGCAGCTCAGTCACCGGCGGCCTCTCGAACATCGCCAGCGGCGGCTTAAGCGCCGTCACCGGCGGCGAGACCAACACGGCAAGCGGCGTCTACAGCTCGGTCACCGGCGGCCAGCACAACGCCGCCAGCGGCGGCAGCAGCTCGGCCGCTGGGGGAGAGTTCAACATCGCCGGTGATCCGCTGTCATGGATCGGCGCGGGGTGCGACAACCTGACCGGCAGCGGGACGGCGAACACCAACACCTGCGGCAGCGGCGCAGAAGCCATCCTCGGCGGTGCCAGCATCACCCTCACCGGAACCGACACCCACTCCCCATAACCCGCTCACACACCACGGGCGGCCGTCGCACAAGACGGCCGCCCAGGTCCGCATTCAATGATCTGACCCGTACCACCCAGCCCTGCCTCCAGACGAGGCTGTCGGGTTTACGGGGTGTCGTCCGGGTCGTTTAAGACGATTCGGTGATGGGTCAGAACTTCATTGCGTGTGACCGGGGTCAGGTGTTGTTGATGCCGCCGTCACTGACGGACTGGCTGCCCGAGGACCACTTCGTGTGGACGGTGATCGGGGCGGTTGAGCAGATGGATCTGAGCGGCTTCTACGGGGCCTATCGGACCAATGGTCAGGGCAAGGCGGCCTATGACCCCCAGATGATGGTCACGCTTTTGCTCTACGCCTACTCGTTGGGGAATCGGTCCTCGCGCGGGATCGAGAGGGCCTGCCGGAACGATGTTGCCTACAAGGTGATCACGGCGTTGCGGGTGCCTGATCATTCGACGATCGCTGAGTTCCGCCGCCGCCACGAGATCGCGATCGGCGAGTTGTTCACCCAGGTGCTCGGGTTGTGCGCGGAGGCCGGGCTGGTGTCGGTCGGGGTCGTCGCGATCGACGGGACCCGAATCGCTGCCAATGCCTCGGCGCAGCGCAACGTCGACTACTCCGGCCTGGCCCGGGAGATCCTGGCGGAGGCCGATCGGATCGATCGTGAGGAAGACGAGCAGTTCGGTCAGGCGCGTGGGGATGAGCTGCCCGAGCAGCTGCAAACGGCAGAGGGCCGCCGGAAGGCGCTGGCAGAGGCCAAGCGGCGGCTGGCGGAGAAACAGGTTGCCGGTGAGGTGGAGTCTGAGCGGATCGAGCTGCGCTTTGATGATCAGAGGGTTGAGGAGATGCGCGCTCGGGGACGCAGAGCGTGGATGGTCTCGGCTCGGCAGCAGGTGGACGAGCATCGTCGTGTTGAGGGCCGCCCGGTCTCGCGGGATCGGACGGCGCGGCTGTGGGAGGCCGAGCGGCGGATGCAGCAGCAGCGGACCGCCGAGATCGATGTCAACCGCATCTATGAGCAGTGGCGGGCCGGCAGCACGCCCTGGCCGCCACCCAAACGCGGTGGTGGTTACCCGGCAGCGTGGGAGCCACCCGCCGAGCCCGAAGGCCGGATCAATCTCAGCGATCCGGACTCGCGGGTGATGCAGATTCTGGGTGGGTGGATGCAGGGCTACAACGCGCAGACCGTGGTGAATGAGAACCAGATCGTTATCGCCGCGGAGGTCAGCGTCAGCTCACCGGACTTCGGGCAGCTGGAGCCGATGTTCGGTGCCGCCGAGCGCGAACTACAAGCTGCTGGGGTGAGCGAGCCGCCGGAGGTGGTGCTGGCCGATTCTGGCTATTGGCATCAGCATCAGATGCAGCGGATCATCGGCCGCGGCATCCCGGTGCTGATCCCACCCGACCGCGCCACCCGCAACGGACAGAGACCCGGCTGGTCAGGCGGGCTCTACACGTTCATGCGCGGCGCCTTGACCAGCGAGCTCGGCTCACGGCTCTACCGAAAGCGCAAGACGCTGATCGAGCCGGTCTTCGGAGACATCAAGTTCAACCGCCGCGCCGACCGGTTCCTACGAAGAGGCCGGGCCGCTGTGCAGTCCGAATGGCGACTGATCACCGCCACCAACAATCTCCTCAAGCTCCACCAGCACTGGACCACCGCGTGAACCCGCGGCGACGGCCAACCCGTCGTCTTTAGAAACGGTTCCGCGGAACCACTCACCAGCGCGGACAACTTACTCCGACAGCCTCAGACGAAACGAGGTCCTCACGTCGTCGGCCGAATGCCGCGAAATTGGCAGGCCAGTAGCGCGATGTCGCGCGTCAAGAGGAACCCATGGTCCGATCGCCGTTCTAGTCTGGCCCGGTGCCGGGAAGATCACGGGAACATGTCCGACCGCTCCCGGGAGTGCCAGGTGCCGACATGTTGGTGCGGTTGGAGGTGGAGCGCGGTCAGCTTCGTGGCTATGCGGTGGCGCTACGCGTGTACGAAAGCCGGCGCTTCGTAACCGTGCGGCTCTATGACTGCGTTGCGACTCACGAGGAGCACCATATGCACCGATACACTCGGGGAGGGACCAAGCGGCAACCTCCCGAAGTACTTCCGTACGCGACTGTGCAGGAAGGCTTCGATGCTGCAGTCCAGCAGCTACGAGCAAGCGCAGCTGAGATCATCGAGTCATGGCGACGGCAGAAAGACATCTAGCTACAGCGGACGATCGAGCCTGGGGCTTGTTCCTCGATGCGCTCGATGCGGAGAGCGAGGCGGCGATGCATGTTCCGCCCGGGGCCGCGATTGTCTCCGCCGATGCTCCCGACCGTCACGAGCTAGTCCGCCGCTACCAGACCGAACGGCGTCCCGTCGTGCTCGTACACGAGGATGGCCGGACGCAGATCGTTCGTCCTCATGATTGGGAGGGGTTAGCGCTCTTGAGCGCCGGAGCATTGCTCCTGGTCTGGCTCCTCATGAGATCGAGCACCAAACTTCCGGCGTAGCCGCTGTCCGCCAGGCCCGTCGGCCTTCCAGAAGAACCGTACAGCTATCCGCTTTGCCTCTGGCGCTGGCCGACCTCCCACCAGTCCGTCTCTTCCTCGCCCTGCTCGCGGTTCCACTCAAGTGCTATGGCAGCGCGCTCCCAGTCGGATCCTCCCGATCCGCAGAAGCTCCAGAGCTTGTGTGCTGAGCGTTTGTAGTGGTGGATGAGATCGTCGAGCTCGAATGGGTCGGGCTCGCCCGCTTCTAACCTCTCAAATCCCTCCCGGACATGCTCGAGAAGAAGCCGTAGCTGCTGTTCGTGGTACCGGCCAACCGCTTCTCGCGCGGCTCTACGGCGGGCTTTGGGATTCTCGATGTCGCGGATGCGACCGGGTTCGGTCACAGGCGCAAACCTACTCTACGAGGCAGGCAGTCGCTGACCATGTCCCGAAAGATGTCCCGAACTGCGCAATTCTGACCTGCGCCAACTGCACTTACCTGTACTCAACTGCCGGTATTTTTGGCGTTTGTCCTGCAAATGGCAGACTTGTAATGAAGAGGTTTAGGGTTCGAGTCCCTAGGCGGGCTTGGGTTTCCGCATCGAGCTGGGCGGCTGCGCTGGCCACCCCCCGCAAACGGCGTAACTTCGTCTGGCAAGCTGTCGGTGTGCCCGACGGTCTTCCCATCCACGTCGACGACGTCCCGGCCGGCCGCTGGGATTACGGTGAGATTGGTGCGACGCGGCGTCGGCTGGGGGCTGCGTCGGGCGCCAAGCGACTGGGCATCGCCGTGATCGAGATCGACGCGGGCAAGCGCTCAACACCCCCGCACAGCCACGCGGACGAGGATGAGCTGTTCCTCGTCCTGGCGGGCGGAGGCTATCAGACCTCGCGCCGGAACGATGCCCGCACCTACAGGATCGGGGTCGATGACCTGCTATGGCATCCGGCCAATGGGGATTCGCACACGCTGGTTGCCGGTGATGATGGCCTCACGGTGCTCGTGGTTGCCGAGGGATCCCGGACGAACATCACCTATCTGCCGCGCACCAGGCAGTTCTGGCTCGGTCCCGCCTGGTCACCCGCGGAGGGCGTGAATCCGTTTCGCGCCGATGCTGAGCTCGGTCCGTTGGAGCTGCCCGAGCCGACTCGGGAACGACCACCGACCATCCGCAATCTGTCTGAGCTCCCGTTGCAGGAAGGACGTGACGGCCTGCTTGCCTACGCCACGCGCGACGCGCGTCAGATGGGTTCGGACAAGCTCGTGCTCGCACAGGATGAGATGCCACCCAATACGCACAACACTGATCTGCACTTCCACTCAGCGCGAGAAGAGGCGTGGTTCGTGCGAAGCGGCAGCGGGATCGCCAGGCTCGGCGAGGAAGCGCACCCGCTACGCGAAGGGTCATTCTGGCTTTGCCCGGAGAACGGGGGCGTGGGTCACCGCATCGAGGTCGGCGCCGACGGAATGCAGCTTGTGACGATGGGCGACCTGATTCCCGGAGACATCTGGGTTTACCCCGAAAAGCGGACGTTCAGGCCGGCTCGCGGCATCGAGCTGCCCTACTGAGCAGTCACCCGGGACGCGCGCACCCCTGCTTTCCAGATGCAAGGCCTTGCCTCGGGCCGTGGGGGAACCTCGTGACTATGATCCGGCGATGCGAGTTGTCCTCAGTGGGGACATGGAGGCAATCGCGGGGATCAGCCACGTCCGCGAGACATTCGGATGGTGCCGGGAGTATTGGGATTCCGGTCGCCAGGCCTACACCCGCGACGTCGTGGCCGCGGCCCAGGGGCTGCTCGACGCCGGCGCGGAGGAGGTCATCGTGCTGGACAACCACGGCGCAGGTGCGCCGTGGAACATCCTGCGCGAGCAGTTGCCCGACGGGGCGCGCGGCGAGAGCGTGAACGTCTTCGACCTGCCGCGCCATGGTGTGGACGCGCTTCTGCTGGTCGGCTATCACCCGCCGGCTGGGATCGATGGGTTCGTGCCCCACACCTACGTGCCTGGCGTTCGCCTATCGGTGGACGGCGTCGAGATCGGCGAGGCACACGGCCGGGTCTGGGCAGCCGATGTTCCGTTGCTTGGGATCATCGGGCATGAGGCCCTGCGCCCCACGCTGGGCGTCCTGTCAGAAGCTCCTTTTCTGACGGTGCAGAAAGGGCTCGATCGCCTTCGCGCGACGCCCGTGTACAACGAGGCCGCTGAGTGCACGGAGGCTATCCGGGGCTTCGCGGCTGACTGCCTGCGTGGAATCTCTGAGGCACCGCGTCCGCGCCCGCCCGCCGACTACACGTTCGAGGCGCAGGTCTTCGATGCCGAGACGGTCACGGTGCAGCTTGGCCACTGGAGTGACGCGCGGGAACCCATCGCCGCCGCGATGAGTGCTGGGTTCGAGCCCTTCTTGCATCTGTTCAGAGCTTTGGACATGAGCTCTCCAGAGGCGTTCGCGGCGCAGGACCCGGCAACACAGAACCGTCTCACCGAGCTCCTGCTCGAGGCGCTGCTGCGCTGAAACCAAAGATCGTCGCGGCGGCGCACGCCGGGATCGCCGAGTAGCCCTCCTATGCGCGGAAGCAGATCTGCGTTCGGCACGGCCAGTGTTTCCGGATCCAGACGGTTCCGGGTTCGTCTGTGGCTGTCGCGCAAACTCGGGCGGTTAGCACGTTGTGACAAACCCTTCGCCCCGGAGATTCATGCCCGCGCCCTTCAAACGCTTCGACGCGCGCCGTCGCGGCAGGATCCGTGGCGGGTCAGTGAACTCTGGGAGAGTTTCTGGTCTATACGGCAAGAAAGGCTCCCAGAGTTTCCTCTCGCCTAACCGCAAGATCTGGTGCCTCCTCAAGAACGAGCCCGGCGACCGGGCAGCCAACTGCTTCTTCGCTGCCGACCGGGCTACCGGAGGCCAGGAGTACTCCGCCACGCTGCAGCCAAACGGGCAGCTCGTCAGGTGCGCCTGGCAGCCAAGTCAACCCGGAGTGCAGGCTTGCGATCAGAACTGGGACTCCAAAGCGCCCGTCCTCAAGAGCGGAAAGGTCGACCTGATCTACCAGTACCGCTGCCGAGCAACCACCACCGCGATCACCTGCACCGTGAATACAGGTGCGGCCAAAGGCAAGGGATTCACTATCAGCGGCACGGGAGTGACGCCGATCCCTTAGTGAGAGTTCAGCTACCCCACCCACAGCACAGGGACGCCCACCGTTATTCGTCCAGCCTTAGCTGGAGACCTGCTCCTTGTCGGAACCGGGATGGTCTGATCGAAACTCCGTGGAGTTGATGTCAGCGGCCGGGTAGCGTTCCGACGGCTTCAATCTGCGACTTACAGTCCGTGCTGGCAGCGCGGAATGCGGGCGAGTGCTTGGTGAATGTACTGCGATCAAATGCGCCCTGACTATTCGGGTCGGGGAATCCAGGGTCGCCGTGTGAGCGCATGCAACGCGCCGCCCGGACCTCGGCCGCGAGCTTCTGGGCCGAGACGGTCCCTCTCGCGGGATGGGCGGCAGGAGCTAGTGGCTTACAGGCCTGGTCGGCCGCCTTATACGACGGGGTGTTCAGGTTCATGCTGTGGGGCAAGACGATCCCGATCCCGCCGCTCGTGGTCGGGTCAGGGAAATTCGAGACGCCGTGGCTGCGCATGCAGCGGGAGTACGCGAGGAACTGGGCAAACAATGCGTGCGATGCGCCGGTCGCTGCCGGTGTGTGGCTGCCGCTACCGCACCCACTGACCAACACTGCAGCGAGGATCCCGGCGGCCAAGCAGCGAAAGACCGCTCGGCACTGCATACCTCTCGATGTGGTACCAGGTCCACGCATCCAGCCCTTGTATCGCCCGCTCGGTGACAACTAAGTAACGCGCCGCGGTCACTCCACCTACCCGGACCAGCGGCCGCGGGTCCGGTCAAAGGAAGACCTCCTCTTTGTCCGCAAACAGGTCTTCGCCCCGCTTGCCCCAGCCCTAGTGGGCGAGGCACGGCAGGCCAAGCATCGAGTCATCGTCTCAGTGCGTGGCCGCTATCGCCGCCAGGGACCTCTCGGGTTTCCGCAGACACCGGCTAACCAGCGACTCAGCCCCCACCGCGAGTCCGTCCGGGCGTGCCAAATTCGGATAGCGTTGCCGTGCACTGCAGTGGGGTGGTAAGGAGCGAGTTTGGAATCCAAGGCGATCGACTCGGCCGGCTTCCGCGAGGCGCAGCACAAGAACTGGGACGCCGCTGCAGTTGGGTGGAAGGAGTGGAGCGAGTTCAACGACAGGGCAGACGCGCACATCAGTGAGCGGCTGGTGGAGCTCTCAGGTGTGCTGTCGGGAAGCCACGTTTTGGACGTCGCCGCCGGCTACGGCGAGCCGGCGCTCACCGCAGCGCGAAAGGCTGGCCCAGAGGGCCGTGTTGTTGCCACGGATATCTCCGCCGAGATGCTGGCGTTTGGGCGTGATCGCGCGGCGGCGGCCGGTTTGGGCAACGTCGAGTTCATGGAGTCGGACGCCGTCAGCCTCGATTATCCGCAAGCGAGCTTCGACGCGGCCGTCTCACGCTGGGGAATCATCTTCGAGCCCGACGCGGAGGCCGCCGCGGGGCGCATCCGAGGCTTCCTCAAGCCAGGCGCGCGGATGGCGATCGCCTCGTGGGGGGAGCCCGATCAGGTTCCCTTCCTGTCGATCCCAATGCGGACCACGAGGGAGCGGCTAGGCGTGCCCCCGCCACCGCCCGGAACGCCCGGGCCCCTCTCCCGGCCCACCCCCGCTGCGATCGGTGGGCTGCTCGAAGGAGGTGGGTTCTCGAACGTCGTGGTGGAGCAGAACGAGGTCACCTTCGAGTTCGACTCCCCGGAGCACTTCACCGCCTACGTTAGGGCGATCTCCGCCCCGATCCGGGCGATGATCGAGCAACACGCAGGAGACGCCCAGGAAGACGCCTGGGACGCGATCACGCAGGCCGCAGCGGATGCGGGTTGCGGCTGGAAGCCACTGAGCCTCTCGAACGTGGTGCTGCTCGCCTCGGGCCAAGCCTAAGGAGGGCTCACCAGCGCCCGCAGCCCGGCTTCCCGACCGTGAGCCGTTGCCCGCCTCCTTGAGGCCGCTTTGGGCGGCTGCCGCCTTGCGCGAAAGCAGCAGCCGCGACGTGCACGGAGCGGACGAATGCATCGGGCTAAGAGCAGCCCCCGCGAGACCTCCTTGTTGTCGAAACGGGGGCTAGCCTGAACCCTCCGCCGCCCGTTGGAACCTACATCCAGGCGTGTCGGATCAGGACATGCTGCTTAAGCCTCGCGGCGTCCACCGGCGCCCACAGGATCGTCCATGGCTCCTGCGTTCTAACTGGATAGCCCCACAGAGCATCCATGTTGCGGCCGGTGAAGGCGAAGTAGTTGGCCGCGGTCCCATCAACGACGCTGTTCGGGCCGATTTCGAGGAGGTAGCGCCAACCGCTGGCAGTCTCGATGTCCCACGGCTGATCTAGCAGCGACGGCGCCCGGTGGTTGGCGCGCTTATAAGGGAGCTTTCTCGTCAGGCGGATGGTTACGCCATGCCGGAGGGTCTGGTAAGGGCAAGCGACATATCCGGCCTTTAGGGGCGAGCTGAAGCACGGATCGAGAGGGAAATCGAGCCTGCGGAGTTGTCAACACGCAACTCCACGCGTCTTTGCGATTTATGGCGAGAGAGCCGCTGACGCAGTAGCCCTTATGCGTCCATGTCTTGAACCTCACTCTCCCCGAGGACGTGAAGGCGTGATAGATCGAAGCCTTCGTCCTGAAGCTCGCCTCTGCGCCGGCCGGGATCAGCGCGAGCAGGCCCACACCCAGAAGTACAGCGGTGATCTTGATTCTCATCGATGCCCCTTTTGTACACCTTTGCCCTCTGTCGGATTCTCTCACCCGCCTGTCAAACCCAGTCAGCCGATTGTCCGGTCTTCGATGGCAGAATCCTCGCTGCCCACCTCCTAGAACGCCGGGATGCCCGCATCTTGTCGGATGCGAACGTCTCGGCCCGGTCAGGCGTGCGCCACCACCTCGCGCACCTCCACGTCCTCGATCGTGACCGATGCGTCGACCATCGATCTGACCTGCCCGCTCATGCCGCTTGCAGCTTCTTCTGACGTGAAGATGACCATCGACACTCCGGTGTTGTCCTTCCACGTCCAGTACCCAGCCACAAACCCTGGGGCCTGCGAAACGCGCGGAACGACCTGCTCATCCAGCATTGCCTGAGCGGCCTCTCGGTCGTGGAGCGTTGCCTTGACGACTACTGCGTGCATCCGGACCTCCGATCTCGTATTGGCCTACGGACACTATCCACCGACCACCCGCTCAGGTGACGAACGGGTCGCCTGCGGGTGCGGTGCTCCGACCGACGATCCAGTAGACCTGGATCTTGTCGGGACCAGGTTCCTCTGACGCGGAACAGAAGTTCGCCTGATCCGTGACGACAGTCACTAGTCCGCGTAGCCTTGGGCGATGAGGGTGCGGATTGCACTGTTGGCCATATGTGCCGCTGGGTCGCTTCTGACCTCCGGATGTGGAGGACAGCCCCACCGGTCCGTAGCGAGGACCGTTCCGAGCATCGTGGGCCTAAAACTGAAGGTCGCCGAGGAGCACCTCTTCCGCGTCCATCTCCGGTGGCGTGTTGCACCAGACACGCATGTCGTTTCCCATCTTCTACCGGCAGGCGTGGGGACCAGCATGGACGACATTCCCGTGGTCGGGCAGCGGCCAGCCGCAGGGACCCCTACGAACAGCAACGCGGTGATCACGATCATTACCCCCTGCACCCGACGACACCCCTGCGCATAGGCCCGACAAGACCTGCATCTTGTCGAACCCGGAACCGGACGAACGGAGGACAGCGACGACCACGTTCTCTGGCGAGCGGGACCGCGCGGGCAACATTCGCCGCTGTCCCTGGTCGATCTAAGCGGAGGGCCCTCGGCCGGAAGTCCGGGGCGAGGCGGTCGCCGGTCGCCATAGACTGAACCGCGTGGACGAGGAGGTGATTCCCGTTCTATACGTCGAAGATGCTGCCCGCGCGGTGGCCTGGTACGGGCGACTGAGATTCCACAAGCAATGGGAGCATCAGTTCGAGCCTGGTTTCCCGTGGTTCGTGTCCGTGGCTCGAGGGCGCGTGCGGCTGTATCTGTCCGAGCACAAGGGTGACGCCCGCCCGAATACGCTCATTCATCTGAACGTCGCGGATATCGACGCAGTGGCGAGGGAATTCGGGACGGTTGTCGATGAGGAGGGACTCGCAGGACGTGAGTGCGATCTCGAAGACCCCGACGGCAACAGACTCCGTATTGCCACCCCGCGCTCATGACCCTTCTGCTTTAGCGGCATTCCAGCCAGCCTGGCGAGCATGCATGTGGGTCGTGGTGCGTCTGGCCTCAGGGCTCGTCTTGGCCGGGTAATGCATCGATCACCGCAGTCGTGATCTCCCGGACGTCGGGCAGCCAGGGTGTGATCTCGCCGGTGTGTTCGTCGGGGCTGTCGAGGATGGCGATAAGCAGGTGACCGGTGGTGAGCGGCCGATGGTTGAGACGTGCAGCGATGATGAGCACGTCCTCGGCGACGATGCGTCTCGCGTTGTCGCTGAATATGTCGGTTCCCCCCTGGTAGTGCGGTCCGACGGACGGGGCGGGCGGGATCTCCCAGCGATAGCGAGACCGGACGGTCGCGACCACGCCCGTCTTTGCGTGGAGGACTCCGTAGAGCAGGTGAGCTGGTTCGACGTAGGGAGCGTCGAGTTTGCTCGCATGCTCGATCCCGGCATCGATCGCGTCGCGAGCCTGGGCGGTGAACCGTTCGAAGATCGGCGGGATCGGCCCCGGGCTCGGTGTCGTCTGGGCGCGGGCAGCGAGTTGGGCTGCGCGCACCTGCACGATCGCCCGAGCAATCGGAGGACGCGTCACCGGATATTTCGCATCGACGAGCGACTGGACGTCTGTGATCCCCAGCTCCGCGAGGATGCGGACCGCGCGCTCCTGCTCGCCGAGCGCAAGGAGGAGATGCTCGGTGCTCGGGCCGAGAACCCCCCGGTCGGCCGCGGCGGTAACCGCTCGGCGAAGCACCGTCTCGCTGGCCGGTGAGCGCCGGGGTCGGAGCTCGAGCTTCTCCCCGAAACCGTGGATCTGCAAGATCCGATCGTGGATCGCGTGATCCAGGCCGGCGAGCAGACGTTGAACGTTTCCGCGGCGGGTGGTAGCGAGCAGCAGATGCTCGGGCTCGACGCTGCTGTGGCTCAACATGCGCGCCTCGTCTTCGGCCAGCAGGATCAAGTTGTAGGCCTGATCGGTGAACCACCCCAACAAGTCATCCGGCCAAAGAACCGCGGCACCGGGATCCTCGCCCGCACCGCCGATGTCACCCCCGGACGCCAGCAGCGCACGTCGTGCTTCGGTGTACTTCTCGCCGGTTTGGGCCATCCGCGACCGGGTCGCGCCCTTTGACCGTCGGTTCTGTGTCATGTCAACCCCTTCTCTGGCCAGACCCCACGCCTCCGGCCAAGCCAGGAGAAGACACGCCCGAGACAGTGGTCCCTTGCTCCATCATCGCCGGCTCGCGCGTAGGACAAGCATCGGCTCAGAGGATGCGCTTGGGCAAAAGCGCGCCACCGACCATACGCCCACGCCAGCTCGGAGTCCAGCCCGCCCCCCGCGGACCGCCGTCCGACAAATCTCGATCACGGACCGGGTTTGAAGCCGGGTCAGCTCGGCGCGATGACGGCGACACCGGTGCGGCCGCCGTCGACGTCGATGACGGTGCCGTGCACGAACAGCGATTCGTCGCTGGCGAGGTATATGGCAGCGTTGGCGATCGCGTCTGGCGTGCCCGCGGTGTTGGCGGGGGTTCCACGCATCATTGCCTCGGCCGCGGGGGACTGGGATGTCGAGGCGAGGATGACCCCCGGGGAGACCGCGTTGACGCGGACGCCGGCGGGACCGTACTCGGCGGCCCAGGCCCTGGTCAGGGTTTCGAGCGCGCCCTTGCTCGAGCTGTAGACCGAGGAGATAGGGATCCCGAGGCGGGCGATCCAGGAGCCGAGGTTGATGATCACGCCGTTCCCGCGCTGCGCCATCGCGGGCGCGATCGCGGCTGTTAGGAAGAACGGCGCTTTGACGTTGACGGCGTAGATCCGGTCGAACGTGTCCTCGTCGGTTGCCGCGCTGCTGGGGCTCGAAGGAAAAATCCCGGCGTTGTTGACGAGCACGTCGACGCGACCGCCCAGGATCCGGGTGGCCTCGGTGGCGAGTTCGCGTGACGCCTGAGGCGAGCCGTCGAGGTCAGCCGCGACGAAGTCCGCCCGGCCGCGGGCGCGCTGGATCTCCTCAACGACGTCGGCGCCACGCTGTGGATCGCGCCCGCTCACGACCACGCGGGCGCCCTCGCGCGCGAACGCGACGGCGATCGCCCGCCCGATGCTGCCCGTGGCGCCGGTCACGAGCGCGGTCTTGGAGTCAAGGCGACTGCTCATGGCTTGTGCCCTACCTGCCGAGCGCCGCGAGCGACACGTCCCAGAGCCGGGTCGCGTTCTCAGGATCGAGTGCATAGGCCGCCACGGCGCCTTCCTGCACCGGCCGGTGGCTGCCGGGATCATGACTGCTCTCCGGCGAGGTCGCGCCGAATACGGGGGCTTCGTTGCAGTCCTCGAAGTAGCGGCCACCGATACCCTCGAGCTGTGGTGTCGTCGCTACCAGGACGCTCGTGGCTGCGCCCTGCGCGGTCGTCTTGTATCTGAACGTGCCCGACTCGCGCAGCGCGGCGAGCTCCTCGGCGTTCATATGCCGGGACAGGTTCGTCTCCGCGATCGCGCCCGGATGGACGGCGTTGGCCGTGATCCCGTCGCCGGCCCAGCGCCGTGTCACCTCGACGGCGAACAGGGTGTTGGCGGTCTTCGACTGGCCGTAGGCGAGCCATGGGTCGTACGGGCGGGAGCTGAAGTTGATGTCTGCGAAGACGACTGGTGAGCGCAGGTGACCGCGCGAGCTGAGCGACACGATCCGCGCATCGCCTGCCGCTGTGAGCGCGTCGTGAAGCCCGAGCGCTAGCGCGAAATGGCCAAGGTGGTTGGTCGCGAACTGGACCTCCCAGCCGTCCGGGGTCAGGGTGAGCTGTTGCAGCGCCATGACCCCGGCGTTGTTGATCAGGAGGTGCAGCGGCCCTGTCCAGCTGGCGGCGAACTCGGCGACCGACGCTTGGTCGGCGAGATCGAGCCGCCCGACGTGCACGGCCCGGCCTGTGGTGGCAGATATATCGGTCGCAGTCCGGTCCCCGGCCTCGGTGTCACGGACGGCGAGTGTGACTTCCGCGCCGGCGCTCGCCAGGGCGCGTGCCGTCTCGACACCGATTCCCGATGAGCCGCCGGTGACAATCGCACGCTTGTTGTGAAGGTTGATGCCCTCGATCACCTCGGCGGCTGTCGAGTCGAATCCGAACTGGGTGTGAATGAGGTCTGTGGTCTGAGTCATGCAACGAGTGTCCGACCGGGAGCCTCGTTGGACAAGGGCTCTACTGATCCTGGTAGTGGCAGGGCCAGGATCGCTGCGCCGAACGGTCGTATCGTTATGCCATGGCACGCGAGAACCCGATCGGCGAGTACCTCCGCGCCCGGCGCGAGCTCGTGCGTCCCGAGGACGTCGAGCTGCCCGACGCCGGCAGCCACCGGCGGGTACCCGGCCTTCGCCGCGAGGAGGTCGCGATGCTCGCCGGCGTCAGCGCCGACTACTACGTCCGTCTTGAGCAGGGCCGTGACCAGCACCCCTCTGCACAGGTGCTCGACGCGCTCGCCAGGGCACTCCAGCTCGACGATTACGCGACCGCGCACCTGCACCGTCTCGCGGCGCCACCCGTGCGCCGGCGTCGCCGGAGCCCGCGGCCCGAGAAGGTACCCACAAGCATCCTGCGGCTGATCGCGTCGTGGAGCCACACGCCCGCCTACGTCTACGGGCGCTACATGGACGTCCTCGCCGCCAACCCGCTTGCGACGGCCGTTGTGCCCTACCACGCGCCGGGCCACAACCTGGTCCGCGCCGCCTTCCTCGACCCACGCGTCCGTGACATGTACGGCGACTGGGAATACGTCACCGAAAGCACGGTCGCCGGCTTACGCGCCCTCGTCGGCCCCGACGTCGATGATCCTCGCCTGAACGAGCTGGTCGGCGAGCTGTCGGTTCGCAGCGAACGCTTCCGTCAGCTTTGGGCCAGACACGACGCCAGGCCCAAGCGCAGCGGCACGAGCCTGCTCGACCACCCTGAGGTCGGACCGCTCGAGCTCAGCTACGAGAAGCTGCCGATCCCCGACACCAATTGCCAGACGCTGGTCATCTACCACGCCGAACCCGGCAGTCGAAGCGCCCAAGCACTCACCCTTCTGAGCACCACCGCTGTCCGTGAGCGCGAACCAGTCCGGTCCATCGCCACCGAGTGACCTGCGTCCGGGGTCGAGTCGGTTGCCCTAAGCCGTCCGGCCCGTGTTCAGGCTTGATCGGGGCGACCGATCGCGTGGATCGCATCGAGCACATCTTTGATACCGCCGGCAGTGTGGGTATCAAGGCGATCGAGGATCGTTTCGGTGTCAGTGAACTCCTTCGCGGCCCGCGCGTCCGATGCGGCGGATTGCACAGACTGCCCGACCATGATGATGCTCAACAGCACCAACTGAAGGAACGTCTGCGCGATCCAGGCGACGATCACGATCACCTGTCCGGAGTTGATCGCGGCGGGCAAACTAATGAGTGCGATCGCCGCAAACACGTACGCACACGCCATCGTTCCGACGCTGCGGGTGATCACCAGCGCGACCTTGGCGTTGAACCCCTCTACCCCGCGGACAGCCGCCCTGATCTCCTTGGGATCGAAGCGCACCGCGCGCGGCAGCTCCTCCCGGGTCTTAACGGGTGCATCCATGTAACAACCTCCAATCGGATTGATCCTGCAGCATCGACAACGCCACGGACGCGATTGCCCAGCCGTCACACTCTCATGACCACGATTCGGTCCGGTCGCGCCCTGGCCGATCGCCGCTGAACCGCCCGCCAGTGGTTCGCCTTCGGGGTCGAAGCTGTGACCCCGTTGACCTGGATCCGGTTATCGCATCGGCGAGAGAGGGTCCGCGCGCGGCACCCAGCCCAGTGCTACTTCCCGGTGGTCCGGTGCATCGCTCCGCGCTCGAAACCGGAGCGTCCTCGCCCGCTAACCGCCGCGGCGCGGGCCGCACCGTGAGCGGGCGGTGGCGTCCGCCGGATCAGCTGATGCAGCGCTCGGTCATGCGGACCTTCCTGCTCCCGCGCGGTCAGCGTCTTTGGGCTGAACGTGCGCAACACCGGCCCACGCTTGGGATCGACGATCGCCACGACGACCTTTGAGCTGCTGGGCGTGTCGAACACAATCCCGTCGAGAACCGGTCCGACCCCGGCCACGGTCACGAGCTCGCCTACGGTGATCTCGTCCACAAACCGAGCTTACCCCAGCCGCGATCCAACACAGAGGGTCGGTACGCGGCTTCCGTCGGATAACGATCCGCCAGCCCCCGGCTCCTGCAGGGGACGTTGCCCGCGTCGGCGTGCTCGGGCTGTGGCCTTTCGCGCACCGCCGACGTTGGAGGTCGGTCCCGCAGTCGCGTGACTAGGATGGCTCTATGGCTAATAGGACATGGTTCATAACCGGTACTTCGCGAGGTTTCGGTCGCGAGTGGACGAAGGCGGCGCTGGAGCGCGGCGACCGTGTCGTCGCTACCGCGCGTGACCCAAGCTCGCTTGATGACCTCAAGACCGAGCACGGCGACGCGCTGCTGGCGCTGACTCTGGATGTCACCAGCCGCGACGCGGCGTTTGACGCGGTCAAACGGGCCCACGAGCATTTCGGTCGGCTGGACATCGTCGTGAACAACGCGGGCTACGGCCACTTCGGGATGGTGGAGGAGATCTCCGAGCAGGAGGCTCGGGCCCAGATCGAGACCAACCTGTTCGGCGCGCTGTGGGTAACGCAAGCTGCGCTGCCGTTCCTTCGTGAGCAGGGCAGCGGCCACATCGTCCAGGTGTCGTCGATTGGGGGCATCTCGGCGTTTCCGAGCGTCGGTATCTACCACGCTTCGAAGTGGGCTCTGGAGGGGATCAGTCAGGCGCTCGCCCAGGAGGTCAAGGAGTTCGGGATCAACGTCACGCTGGTCGAGCCCGGCGGGTTTTCCACGGATTGGAGCGGGCCGTCGTCCAAGCGCTCGGAGCCCAACCCCGCCTACGACGCGCTCCGGGAGCGCCAACAGCAGTGGCGCGCCAGCAACGTGCCGGGTGACCCGATCGCCTCAGCCGAGGCGATCATGCGCGTCGTCGACGCCGATCCCCCGCCGCTACGGGTGTTCTTCGGCACCGCACCGCTGGGTATCGCCGAGAACGATTACGAGGGGCGCCTCGCGACATGGCGCGAGTGGCAGCCGGTGGCTGAGCTGGCTCAGGGAGACGCCCATTAGCTGCACTGGCGCGCGAACAATCCTCACGTCATGAGACGGGCATGATGGCCTGCGTCTTGTGAACGGGAGCAGCCGATCGCCCCAGGACCCGTGACTCGACGAAGTGCCAGGACGCGGCGGCGACGGCAAAGCTCATTGGGACCGCGATCGCCGCATCGAGCACTGCAGAACGGCCGGGGACATACTCGTAAGTCAGCACGATGATCGGCCCGTGGCAGAGGTAAAGGCAGTAGCTGATCGTTCCTACGTAGACGAGCGGCCGCCACGAGAGAGCGCGGGCGAGGGCAGTGTCGGGCCGTCGCAGAAGACCGACGATCAGGACGCTGGCACAGGCGGCGGCCCCGAGGTAGACCGGCTCCGGGTACGCCTGCGAGTCGTTCGCGAGGTAGCCGAGACCCACAAGCGTGATGAGTCCAGCGAGCGCGAGCGGCGAGATCCACCGCGAGTCGAAGATCCTTGGAATCAGCCCGGCGCGCCACGCGACCGCCGCCAGGCAGCCGAGTAGCAGCTCGGCTGCCCGGTTCAACGGACTGAAGTAATCGTTGTAACCAAGCGCGTGGGCGAGGCCTGCGTCTGCGAACAACAGCAACGGGATCGCGAAGCCGAGCAGTAGGGCGATCGACCGCCCGGGTTTGCGCCGCCTGAGCAACCACAGCAGCACAAGGGGCCAGATGAGATAGAACTGAGCCTCCTGGGCCAGCGTCCAGGTGGCAGTCAGGCTTCCGAGCCAGGCATCGTGTCCCGCGAGGGAGATCCAGTTGTTGGCGAACAGCAGCGTGCTCGCCACCAGTCGGGACACCGGCCGGAGGCCCGCGAACGGCTCGAACGCGATCAGCACGGCGGCGAACAAGGCCACGACGATCACGAGCGCGGGCAGCAGGCGCAGGGCGCGGCGGCGGTAAAACGCAGCGATGTCAATGTCCCCGTGTCGGCCCCACTCGTTCCACAGCAGGCTGGTGATCAGAAAGCCGGACAGCGGGAAGAAAATGTCGACGCCGAGGTATCCGTTCGGGAGGACGCTTTCGTGGAAGGCCAACACGAGCAGCACCGCGATCCCGCGAAGCCCGTCGAGCGGTGTCCAATGGCCACCTCGCGTCGCCGTAACAGTGGGCGGCGAGCCTGGTAGCTCAACGAACTCAAGCGAAGTCCCGGACGGGGCTAGATGTTCCGCTTGCATCAGGTGTCGTGGGTCCGGCACGCGGTCTTCAAAACGCCTTGGTACCTATCGGCGCGATCGACACGACAGTCAAGGCCCATCCGCGATGAGCTGGAAATTGGACCTGTTCGAGCGAGCAAATCGTCGCGGCGCATCGCGATCTGCTCGCCCCACCATGAAAAACCTGGCTGAGCGCGCAAATCGCCGCCTCCTCGTCCGATTTGCGCGCCCCAACATGGTGTTAGTGGATCGCAACGCTCTGCCCGGGGCGCCGCCAGCGCCCCGGGGTTTGTTGCCGGCCACGCGAGCCGGCCGGAGACGGGGAGAGCTGCGGTCCTTACTTGTTCTTGGTGCTACGCGAGGCGCCGGTTCTCGATCTCGTCGACGCCGCCTTTCCGGCCTGCTTTGCGGCCGTCCCGGCTGCGCTTGCCGCACCCTTCGCGCTACTAAACACGCCGCCCGCGGCCCGCTTCGCCTGGCCTGCAGCTTGGACTGCGGCGTTTCCCTGTCGCTTGGCCGCGGCCTTCTTGCCGGACTCCTTCGACTTGGCCTTCTGCCGATTGCGCTCCCGCGTTGCCGCTCCCTTCTTCGCAGCGGCCGATCGGTCAGCCTTTGTCTGCGCCACGTGCTCCTCCCTTATTCGTTGGACACCCGATCGGGAGCTACCCGCGAAAGCCGCGGCCCCACCGCGTTACCGGCCAGTTATCCGCCGCTTGATACACCGACCCACGAATGCCCGTGTCCCGCATCCTCAGGCTTCCTCTGGGGGCCGTCATCTGCTTCATGTCGGTGGCTGCGTGCGGCGCCTCGCACAAGCCGGCCGGTGTTGCGTCCAGTCGTGCAAGACAGGGAGTCAAGTTTGCCGAATGCATGCGCTCGCACGGGGTCCCGAAGTTCCCCGATCCGAGCGGCTCGGGCAGCGGGTTCACGTTCAGCGGTAGTGGGATTGATCCCGCCTCTCCCGCCTTCAAGGCCGCTCAGTCGGCCTGCCAGCATCTCCTCGGTGGCGGACCGGGAGCGAGCCAGCCGTCCCCAGCTGTCGAGGCGCACCTATTGGCGTTCTCGAAGTGCATGCGCGCGCACGGCGTCAGCGGCTTTCCCGACCCGACGACCAAGCGTCCGTTCGGCGTATCCAACCTGCTCTTCGCCGGCGGCGTGTACCTCGGCATCCCCATCTCGATCGACGCCAGCTCGCCCATCTTCAGGCGGGCTGTGAGAACGTGCCATGGCCCGCCTGATTTCTGACGACGATTCGACCGCCGGACTATGCTGCGGCCATGGACCTCGGTGCGCCGATCTCCTACAAGGTGCTAGAGAAAGGCACGCCCGTGTACAGCGCCGAGGGCGAGCCGATCGGGAAGGTCACGCATGTGCTCGCTGTCGAGGAAGAGGACGTGTTCGACGGCATCGTGATCGGCGAGCACGCGTTTGGCAGGGACCATCGCTTCGCCGACGCTGACGATGTGCAGGAGATCCATGAGCAGGGGGTGCTCCTCAAACTCAGCCTTGAGCAATGCGAGCGGCTGCCGAAGCCCTCGGCGAATCCGGCGGTGATGCGTGACGATCCCGCCGAATCCAGAGCTGACTTCAGACACGAGAAGCTCAAACGCGCCTGGGACCTTCTCTCCGGCAACAGGTAGTTGCCCCGTCGGTGACTGACGTGGACCGACGAGCGCTTGCAGTGCGCAACCGGACGTATGCGGCGTTTGCGGAACTCGGTCGCGCTCCGTCCGCTCAGGAGGTCGGGACGGCGGCGGAGCTCTCGGGTGATGAGGTCGTGATGGCCTGGCGGGAGCTTCATCGCGCCCACGCCCTCGTCCTGAATCCTCAGACGGACGAGATTCGAATGGCCAACCCGTTCTCCGCGGTGCCTACGGTCCACCGCGTGCAGGCCGCCGGCCGTTGGTGGTATGCCAACTGCGCCTGGGACGCGTTGGGTATCTGCGCCGCTCTGGACGTGGATGGTCACATCGAGACCTCCTGCCCCGATTGTGGGGAGGAGATCGCACTGGAGGTTCGGGACCGAACGGTTGATGACGAGCGAGTGCTCTTTCACTGCCTGGTTCCCGCGAGGCAGTGGTGGGACGACATCGTCTTCACCTGAAGCACGATGAACCTCTTCCGGTCGGAGGAGCACATCAACCGTTGGCTCGCCGGACGCACCCCGGGAGCCACGATCGGGGTGGCGAAATTGAGCGAACTCGCGCACGCCTGGTGGGGCGATCGACTGGCGGCCGACTGGCAACCGCATACCCGCGAGCAGAACCAGACGATCCTCGATCGGCTTCACCTGACGGATGACTTCTGGCGCCTGAGCTAACCATGAGTCCTCGGCCTCCGAACAGGAGGCTGGCACAGATCCGGTCGACCGGCGGCTATCCGAGAGCTCGTTGGGCGAGGTCGGCGAGCAGGTCGGACATTGCCTCAAGCGTCGAGCGGTGCTGAGCGATGCCATAGCTGTGGCCGAGCTCGCGCGGGTCGTTGTACCCGATCATCGTCACGCCGTCGGCCTGCCAGATCAGCATCCGCAACGGAAGCTCAATGCCGACCCGAGGGTCACTTTGCATCAGTGGCGTTCCCGCACGGGGATTGCCGAACGAGATGACCACCTCCGGGGCCATCTCGAGCCCGACGTCCAGAGCTGCGGCCGCATGGTCTATCTCGGCAAAGACCTCGAGACCGTGAGCAGCGATCGCCGCCGTGAGGTTGCCCCGGGTTTCCGAGAAGCCATTCGTGCTCGACAGGCTGATCACAACGGTCATTCTCGCTCTTCCCACGCAGGATCGACCAGCGGAGCGAGTTGTGATGGCGTCGCTGCGGCAGCGTAGTGTGTCCACATGGGCAAGCTGCACCGCTCTGTGTTGCTCATTGCCATTTGGGGATCCGTCGCCGTGATCGCCGGCTGCGGCGGTGGAGCGTCCGCGACGCGGAACCGCCACCCGCCCGCGACCGTCGGGGCGTTCTCGCTGTTCGGGATTGCACCGGGCGTGGAGCGCGACGGTGATCCCGTGCCGAGGGTCGGCGCCTATCCGGACGGAGCCGCGTCCCTCATTCACTATTCGATGTGCGCATCGGCGGCGGCGTCGAGCTGTACGCCGGTAAATCTTATAAATGGCGTGCCCCTGCCCGGGGCACGGCCCGCGGGCACGTTGTTCAAGGTGGCTGCGCGGTATCACGGGCGCAGGTACTCCAGCAGCGCAAGATGGCGCGGAACCGTGCAAGTCATCAGCAGACCGACACTGCGCGGTATCCCGCGCGTTGGTGCGATGATCGTGGCCAAGCCGGCTCGATGGACAGGAGGCTGGGCGACCGACATCAACCAACTCGCCATCGAGGCCTGCCGCACCAGAGCCGCAACCCGGTGCGTGATGCTGACTGGGGTCTGGCTCGTCTGCGGTCAGCTGGGGTGCGGAGTCGAAGGGGGCGTGGTTGGGGACCGCGGCTCGGATAGCACGACCAAGGTTGGTTACGCACTGTCGGGCTGGTACCTGTTCTCGCTTGACGCTCGCATGGACCCGGGCGCTGACGGGCTCGTGGGTCTCTCGTCCCCCGCGGCGGTGCCGGTGTGGCACACGTCGGCGATCGTCGCTCGCTCGGCACCGTACGGACCGGTGAGCGGCCCGCCAGGACCTCGGGTTCAGATGTTCCGGCACGCTCAGGTGATCGGCCGCCACGTGGTCGTGGCCGCCGTGCGATGCGCGGTCACATGCCACGTCTGGGTAACGGTGAGCCTCACGAGCAAGCATTTCGCCTCCGGTCAGCGGGTGGCCTGGTCGGCCAACAAGACGGTGGAGGGCTCGGCGAGGATCGGCGTGTGGGGCTCCATCCGGCGCGGACGTGTGGCCGTGCAGATAAACGTCGGTGATGGTCCCTACCTCCACGGGCACACGGAGATCAATTAGCTGCCACCGACGTCTGGCGGCGCGTCTACGGGTCATCCCTGAGACCACTAGGGGAGATAACGCCTAGCCGGGAGCGCCGCCGATCGCGACAATCGCATCGCTATGAGTTCAAGGCTGCGGACGGTGCCGATCTCGCGGGCGCGGGAGGGCCGGTGGATAGGAGGCGTATGCGCCGGGCTTGGCGCCCTCCGCGGCCTTCGAGCCGGTTGGCTACGCGTAGGTTTCGTGCTGCTGGCGCTGCTCGGCGGTTTGGGGATCGGGCTGTACCTCGCGTGCTGGTTGATCATCCCCGCCGCCAGGACTGGTTTCGAGCCGGAGTCGGGCAGCGGCGCGGTGGATGTGGCCCAGGCGTGTGCCGCCGGTGTTGGCCTTGCGGTGCTGGCGGCCATCGCTGCAGTCGCGACCCTGTTCGGGTTCGGCTGGGTGGTTGTGGGTCTTGGTGTGGCGGTCCTGGGCATGGTTCTGTGGGCTCGGGATCGGGTCGGTCCCGCTTGGGCGCTTCTACCCCTCGTTGCGTTGACGGTGCCGGCGGTGGCCGTCGCCGCCAGTGGTCTGCGGCTGACGCCCCAGACTGGAGCTTCGACCTTCGCTCCCGCCAGGAGCGCGCAGCTGTCCGCGCGGGTCTACCGCAGCGGCTTGGGGACGATGCTGATCGACCTACGGCACACGACGTTCCCGGCTGACGGGGTGGTGCCGATGCGCATCGAGGCGGGCGTGAAGCGCACGATCGTGGCGCTCCCGGCCCACGAGTGTGTTCGAGTGGACCTCCGGTACCACGTCGACACGTTCGTGGCGGCGGCGGGGTCACTTCTCGCCGGTCGGACGTCCCCGTATTCGTTCGTCACGCTGTTCGGGCGCCTCTACACACAGCGGAGCGCCGAGCTCACGGCCGGAGGGAGCGGGCCGTATCCAACCCTGAAGATCGACTCCTCCTCGCAGGGCGGGAGCCTCTACGTGCGCGATTACCCGGACAACGTCGATCCGAATGGGAGCCCGGACTGGCCCGGTTACATCTCTCCACCGGAGCCCCGCCCCGACCTGCATGTGGAGCCGCGCCGGCTGCGGAAGATGATCCTGCTGGCGTATCAGCGTCGGCTGCGCCTCGCCAGCGCCTCCCGGAGACGTATCGAGCGATTGATGCCGGGACCCTGCCGATGAGCGCCACCACCACTGCTATCCCGGCGCCGCAGCAATCCAAACGGCGCTGGTTGGTGAGCACGGGGTCCGCCCTCGTGCTGCTTGCCGGGCTGGTAATCGCCCTGCTGCCGCACGTCGCGACCACGATCCTCGTAGTGGTTGCCGCGGTCGGTGTCCTGGCTGCGGCAGCCACGCTCGCGCCACAGATGATTCGGGCTCTGCGTCGCAATCGCGGGATCGCCTTGGTGTTCCTGCTGATCGGTCTCGGAGCGCTCTGGCTGGCCACCGGAATCAATCAAGCGAATGGGTTCGTGGCCCGGTCGGTGCCGTTCTATCCGCCATTCCGCAATGGACAGCCAGACCCGTTCATTCTCTACTCGTATACGCGAGCAGCGTTGGTCCACACTGGGTGGCCCTGGCGGTTGGGGCGGATATCGGTGTTGCCGCTGATGCTTGCCCTGGTGTCGGCGGCGGTCGGGTTGATCCTGCTGTCAGACGCGGTCCGCGTGCAGATCGGTCTGGAGCCGAATCGGTGGGTGCCCTGGCGACTGATGACCGCGCGCCCGGCTCGGCGCACACAGATCGCGTCCCGCGCTCTCCCCGGAGCCGTGCTGATCGGCGGCGCGGCGGCTGTCGCGATCACGCTGGCCCACCGGTATGCATCGGGGGACTCTGTGGTTGGCGCGATTGCCGGTGTGGTGATCGGAGGCTGGGCGGCCGCCCTGATCGTGAGTCCGGTGGTGGTCGGCGCAATGACGCTGTTTGATCGGGACAAGTCCGGCCGGGCCCGCGACGTAGAGCGGCAACGGTTCGCCGCGCACCTCCACGACTCGGTACTGCAAACGCTGGCGCTCATCCAGCGTCAGGCACACGACCCGGGCAGCGTGACTCGTCTGGCGCGCCGGCAGGAGCACGCGCTGCGAGCATGGATGGCCGGAGAATCCGAGCTCGTCTCCGAGACGTTAGGGGCAGCGCTGCGCGATGTCGTGTCAGGTGTGGAGGACGAGCGCGGGATCACGATCGAGCTGACCGCGATCGGCGATCACCCGCTGGACGACCGCGGCGAGGCGCTCGTCGCTGCCGTGCGTGAGACTCTGCGCAACGCGGCCCGGCACGCCCCGGGCGCTCCTGTCCTCGTATTTGCTCAGCTGGACGCCTCGCACGCCGAGGTGTTCGTGCGCGACCAGGGCCCCGGGTTCGATCTGGCGTCAATCGGTCCGGAGCGGCGGGGACTCAGAGATGCCGTGATCGGGCGGATGGACAGCGTCGGTGGGGTGGCGACGGTCGATTCGCGCGCCGGCGAGGGCACTGAGGTGGCACTGAAGCTGAACGGCTTCAAGCGATGACCGAGCGGCTGCGGATCGTCGTCGTGGACGACCACCTCCTGTTTCGGGCCGGAGTCCGCACCGAGCTCGCGGCCCGGTACGAGATCGTCGGCGAGGCTGCGAGCCCGGCCGAGGCGATTGCGGTAAGCGCGACCACGCAGCCTGATGTCGTACTGCTGGACGTCCACCTCCCAGACGGGGGTGGCGTGGCGGTCCTGGAGGGCCTGCGAGCGGCGGGCACAAAGGCGGCGGTGCTGGCGCTGTCGGTCTCTGACGCGGCCGAGGACGTGGTGCCGATGATCCGTGCCGGCGCGCTGGGCTACGTGACCAAGACCATCGAGCCTGCGGAACTGATCGCCGCAATCGACCAAGTTGCGGCCGGGGATCCCTACTTCTCACCGCGACTGGCCGCGTTCGTCCTCCAGGCGTTCACCGCGCCCGAGCCGGTGCCGGCTGAGGACCTGGAGGCGCTGACCCCCCGTGAGCGCGAGGTACTCCACCATCTCGCCCGCGGCTACGCCTACAAGCAGATCGCAGCTCGGCTGGGCATCAGCGCGCGGACCGTGGAATCGCACGTCGGATCGGTGCTTCGCAAGCTCCAGCTGACCTCCCGTCACGAGGTTACGCACTGGGCAGCCACCCGCGGTCTGATCGGCGATGACCGGGAGATCTCGTGAGCTCGGTAGCCCTTACCGAGCCGCCGCGGGCGGACTACGTGTGCATCAGCTGTGGGCGCGAGTGGGGGTATGGCGAGGTCTGCCACATCGGCTGCTGTCCGGCCTGCGGGAACGGCCTTATCCGTGTCAGCCGATCCGAGCCCGCCGAACCACCTCGCGGTGGTTCAACAAAGCACCTGGGCCCGTGACTTCCCTAGCGGATCAGGAAAAGTGGCACGCCTTGGCCGCCTTTGTGAAGGCGGGAGAGTTGACGTCGATGCTGCTCGGCACGAGCAGGAACAGGTTGCTGGCCAGACCCTCCATGATCGAGTAGCCCTGCGCGCTGGCCGGCGGGGTGCTGGTTGGATCCGGGAAGCTGGACACGCCGTGGCTCCGCATGCACTCCGCGACTGCAACCGGCTGTTTCTTCTGCTGCTCGGTCGCTGTGTGGGCATCTGGACCGCCGCCCGGAAGCAGTTTCCGGCAGCTCGACTGGGCGGCCTTGAACGAGGGGGAGAACGGATTGATCCCGGTGCCAGCTAGGTTGAGACCGCCTCCACCACCGCTCGGGTCGGGGAAGTTGGTGACGCCATGACCGCGCATGCATTCGGAGAACGCCAGCATCACGTGGGTATGGGCAGAGGCACTCGACTTGTGCGCCGACGAGCCGCAGCCGGCCAATGCCAGGACGCAGAGCGCCGCACCCAGCGGGAACCTCATGGTCATCACTGCGCGTTTGTAGCCGCCGCCCAATAACGCAGGCGTAACACCGAGCGCAGGGCGGGCGACCACCTGACCACGAACTTGACATATGCATTGCTACGAAATATTGTTTAGCAATGGAAATGGCAAGCGCATCGGACACCCAGGCGCTCGACCAGCTGGCGGTCACGCTGGTGCAACAGTGGTCACTGCTGATTCGGCTCGTGTTCGTGCGGCTGGACGTTCAGCTGTCTCGGAGTGAGGCGAGTCTGCTGGCGCGGCTTGAGGCCGGGCCGGAGCGGATCACGCTCCTGGCGGAGCTCGATGGCCTCGCCCAGCCGACCGTCACGCTGATGGTCAAGCGGTTGGAGGCCGAAGGTCTGGTCAGCCGCCAGCGCGCGGCCGACGACGGCCGGGTCGTGCTCGTATCCCTGACCGTGGCCGGACGTGAAGCGCTCGAACGCGTTCGTCTCCGGATTCGAGAGCGTCTTCAAGCGTGCCTGGCCAACCTCGCCGGCGAGGATCTCGTCGCGCTGGAACAGGCTGCCGAGGCCACGACCTCCCTGATCGAGCGCCTGCAGAACGAGGACTACCGATGAAACGGTTGCTCTCCACTCAGCCGGTGGCCGTCTGGGCAGTTGGGTTTGCCGCCGTCGTGTCGTTCATGGGTCTGGGCCTCAATCACGAGCTGAACGGCAGTCGCGCCGGCTAGCTCCCACCTCTTGATGACATGGCCCAACAAGCCACCCCCACCATCGTTGCGCAGCCAATACCGATGCCGGGCGGCTCAGGCAAGCGCACAACCGTCGTGGTCGGCCTGGACGGATCCGACACCTCCTGGAGCGCCCTCTGGTGGGCCTGTGGCGAGGCTGATCGCCTGAGCGGCCGGGTGATCGCCGTGTATGTCACCTCCATCTGCGAGGCGACCGCCACGAGCGCCGCGCTCACCGCGGGGTTCGACGCCGGCGCCTACACCGCCGCCGCCGAGCTGACGCACCGCCAGCAGGCCGCCGAGCTCCGGGCGGAGATCCAGCGCCTGGCGCCGGATCTCGACCTGGAGATAAGTTTCGTCCACGCACTCGGCGATACGGCCGAGGAGCTGCTGCGCACCGCCCACACGACGCGCGCCGATCTCATCGCCGTTGGCCGCTCGACGAAACGGCGCCACCACCTGGCCGGCTCGCTCGGGCGGCGCCTCGCGCGGAACAGGAAGGCGCCGATCGTCGTAATCGTCCCCTAGAGATCATCGGTCCCTCCGGAAAGCGAGAACGTGGCCGCAGATGATCCGCACGACGCTGTTGCCGCTGCCTACTCCGGCACCTCGAACCTTGCCCAGGGGGCTGATCAGGTTGATGGTCGGCAGGGTGGCGATTTGCGTCGGACCGGCTTTGGCCAGGCGTCTGGCCTCCCGGACGAGCGCCCGCGTCCGCTTCAAAGCCGGCAGACGGGTGAGCTTCATCGCCCTGACCTGACCCGAGACTGAACTCAGATGAGCCGTCCGGTCGGCTGACAGAAGCAGCACCCGATTCGGGGGAATCTTGCGCGGGTTGAAGGAGAGCGTGCGCCCGCTGTTCGCCGGCGCGGCCAGACAGGGGTTCAACCGGGCCACCACTTGCGCCAGATCCACCTCCCGTACGATCCGGGCCCGGATGCCCAGCGCGGCAAGCCGGCGGTTCGCGCCGGTGATCCCGGACAGCTTCAGGAGCCTGACCGTGACGGTCCCGTCATGGTGACCGGTGACGGCAAAGGCGGGTGGCGTCGTACTCGCCCCCAGGAGCAAGGCAAGGGCCACGGCGAGCATGGCGGCGGCCGTGGTGCCGCCAATCAGCATCCGCGGTCGCCGCAGCCGGTGCGGCGGCCCGCTTGCAGGACGCTGGGGGATCACGCCGTGTCGGAGCAGCCCTCCCAGCGCGGCCTCGGTATCCGCAGGGCAGGGCAATTCATCCGGGTCCAGCGGATCGATCCTCCGCAATCTCTCCAGAAGAACCGAGTCAATGTGCTGATCAGTCACCGGCTACTCCTTCCACTCGCAATCTCGACTGCGCACCTGCCGGGTCGTCGGGACGCTCATCCAGCGCCCGGCGCAAGCGCCGCCTGGCGCGGTGCAGGCGTACACGAAATGCTCCCGCTGAAGCCCCCACGACAACGGCCGCCTCCTGAGGCTCGAGACCGTCCCAGGCAATCAGGGTGAGCGCCTCCCGGTCCTTCTCCGGCAGTGCGGCCAGCGCGCGGGCCAGCCGGGGATCGAGGCTCCCACCCCGTGACTCGTACTCACCCACGCCGGACTCAGGCTGGGCGGCAGCCACGCGCCGAGAAAGCGACTGGCGCCGCAGGGCGCCGCGCCGCTGGGTACCCAGCACATTGCGGGCCACGCCGAGGAGCCAGGGAAGCTCGGCCGCCGGAACCCGGTCAAGACGCCGCCAGGCCACCAGGAACGTCTCCTCCACCGCATCGTCGACAGCATCCTCGGATGTCCGCCGCCGCACGTACGACACCACCGCTGCGTGGTGTTCGCGAAACAGCTGCTCGAAGCGCCCCGAGCGCTCCTCGCGTCCGTCCGCTGCTCGCTGGTTGCGCATCACTTGGCTAATTGCCGGCACCCGGGCGGGCGTTACACGTCCGCGGCCGCGTGAGGCCAACACCGCCGGAAACGGCCGTCATGCGAAAAAGGTCTGGTCATTCGTCGTAGCCAACTAGACCATCTGGCAGTTGTGGGCCTCAGGGCGCCGGGGCACCATTCCGGCAGGACGCCCGGGGCAAGCGTCGACGTTTTCCGGGGCGAGCCTCAAGGCCATGCAAGCGATACCGCGTCAAGGAAGGTAGGGGGCATGCTCGAGTACCTGCAGGCTGTCGCGACCCGGCTCCTCGTCGAGGAGGACGGGCAGGCGCTGACCGAGTATGGCCTGATCCTGGTGCTCGTCTCGATCATCGGCCTGGCGTTGCTTCAGGTGATCGGCGTCAAGGTCACCGGTCTCCTAAACGTCGTCTTCTGATTCCGCCGACCGGCGCAGCGGCCGGCGCCGCGGTCCGTCCAGGGTCGCTGCTTCCATGCAGTCGGACCTGTGAGCCCGGCTGCCGCGACAACGGAGAGCAACCCCGGCAGCCCCGGCGGTCTGCAACGGTTCTTGAACGCGCCCGCCACGCGGGCCATGTGGCAGGCGCTCTGGACCTCGCGCTTGGTCGTCTTCCTGTCCGGAGTGTTCGCGGTCCTCCTGTTCGGCATCAGCGCCGGGGGGGAGGGGAACGACCCACTCGGGCTAACCCGTCCATTCGGGTTCTTCGGCAACCTGCTCGTCTCGCCGTTCGCTCGCTGGGATTCGTCGTGGTACCTGGTCATCGCGCAACGCGGCTATGGCCACGACCCGGAACGGGCTGAGTTCTTCCCGCTCTACCCGCTGGTCACCCGTGTGATCGGGCATATCGTCTCCTCCGACCTGATCGCCGGCCTGATCGTTTCATTCGTCTCGTTCGCCATCGCGCTCGGGCTCCTCTACCGGCTGGTTGAGCTGGAGCTTGACGGCGAGACGGCCCGCATCACCCTCCTGCTGATCGCGTTCTGCCCGACGGCGCTGTTCTTCTCCGCGGTCTACAGCGAATCGCTGTTCCTCGCCCTGTCCGTCGGGTGCTTTTACCAAGCCAGGCGGGGCCGCTGGGTATCGGCCTGCGTCCTCGGCGGGCTGGCGGCGGTCGAGCGCAACAGCGGGGTCATGCTCGCCGTCCCGATCATCCTGCTCTACCTGTACGGACCGCGGGAGGACAGTCCGCCGTCCCGCCCTCGTGGCTCCAGCTGGCTGAGGCGGCTGGTGCCCAGGTACCCCATACGACCCAACCTGGCCTGGGTCCTCCTCGTCCCAACCGGCCTGCTCCTGTTCCCGATCTCGCTCAGTGGACGCCCCGGATTCAGCTTCTCCTCGGCATTTGACGCCAAGAAGTACTGGCTGCACTTCTTTGCCGGCCCGTTCGGCGGCGTGTGGCACGGGATCATCGCCGCCTGGGACGGCATCCGCCAGATCACGCACGGCCCCGCCCCGGAGTACTTCAAGCCGGCCATCGGCTTCTTCGACCCGCTGTCGATCGCCGGCCAGAACCTGGTGCTGTTCGGGTTCCTGGTCCTGGGGATCTTCGGGCTGGTCGGGGCCTTCCGCCGATTGCCATTCGCCTACGGCGCCTACGCCCTGGCCGCTCTGGCCATACCGCTCACCTATCCGGTGACGTGGCAGCCTCTGGGCGGCCTGTCCCGCTACGAAGCCGTGCTGTTCCCCCTGTTCATGTGGGGGGCTCTTTGGGTGCGCCGGCGCAATATCACGACCGAGTCGGTGGCCGCCCTGGCCGTCTTCCTCGGGTTGTTCACCGCGGAGTTCGCGACGTGGCGTTTCGTCGCCTAGCTGACGGGCAACCTGGTGCCGATTGACCCGCTTTCCGGCACCGGATACGTTGACGGTACCGGTGGTGGGCGGTGAATTGAGCTCGAAGCGAGGGGCGCCAGACTTCACACTCCCGGACGGCGCGCGTGTGGCCATCGTGGGAGGCGGGCCGTCCGGGATCGTGGCCGCCAAGTTCGCGCTCGAGGCGGGCTTCGACGTGACCGTGTTCGAGGCCGGCGACCGCCTGGGCGGCCAGTGGTACGCGGCGGCCGATCACAGCGGCGTGTGGCCGGGAATGCACACCAACACCAGCCGGATGATGACCGCGTTCTCGGATCTGCCGGCCCCGGCGGAACATCCTCTGCACCCGGCTGCCGAACAGATCGACACCTACCTCACCAGGTACGCCGCGCAGTTCGACATCGTCCGCCACGTCCGTTTCGGTGCCGAGGTCCAACAGGTCCAGCCCGGCTGGCGCATCGACGGTGAGCCCTTTGAGGCCGTGATCGTCGCCTCGGGGCTGTTTCGAAAGCCAAGCATCCCGCCGATCGCCCAAACATTCGGCGGGCAGCTGCTGCATAGTTTCGATTACGCAGGTGCCGATCCGCTCGCCGGTCGCTCGGTGGTCGTCTACGGCAACGGCATCAGCGGCCTCGAGGTGGCCTCGGATCTCGCCGGGCGGGCGCAGGTGATCTCGGCGTTTCGCAAGCCGCGCTACGTGATCCAGAAGGTGGTGGACGGCGTGCCCTCCGACTGGCAGTGGTACACGCTGTTCGGAGCTTTGGAGCGCCGCGTGCTCCCGTCCGAGGAGTGGAGCCGGCGTCAGCGCGCGCGTGTCGTTCGCCTGGCCGGGAGCCCGGCTGACTTCGGCGCTCCCGCGCCGGACGAGGATCTCCGCGTCGCCGGGATCTCGCTGTGCCAGGACTATCTGGCCCAGATTCATGGGGGCAGCATCGTCTGCCGGCCCGCGATCTCCTCGATCGAGGGCCAGACGATCACGTTCAGCGACGGCTCCTCGGCGCGGGCGGACGTGCTGATCTGCGCCACCGGCTACGCGCTGGATCTTCCGTACCTGGACCCGGCCGTCGCGCGGGTCCTCGGACCGGAGCTGAACCTCTACCAGCGGACGTTCCATCCCGACCTCCCGGGGTTCGGCGTGATCGGGCAGTTCATGCTCCAGGGTCCGTACCTCCCCCTCCTGGAGCTGCAGGCCCGGTGGATCGCCGCGGTGTGGAGCGGTCAGGTGAGGTTCCCCGACGGGGCGCGAATGGGGCACGTCATGGCCCAGCCGCGTCCCCCGATCGACGCCCACAACGCCCTCGCCCTCACCCTGTCGGAGGAGCTCGGGGTAGCTCCCGAGCCGGCGGACCTTCCTGAGCTGAGCGACCCGCTGCTGTTCGGGCCGATGCTGCCCGCGCGCTACCGGCTTTGCGGTCCCGGGGCCCTGACGGATGCCCCGGAGCTCTTTCGTCGTCAGCTCGCCTCCTCGCCTCGCGCTTCGGTCGATCCCGCGGACCTCGATGCGCTTGCGGCGCGAAGCTGAGCCTTCTATCTAGACGGCATCCGGGTCGGCGGCCGGGTGGGCTCAGGATGACGCCGCCACTTCCAGGTGCTGCCGGGCGCCGGGCGCGGCCCGCGCAACCTGAGGCGGGACTGCTCTGCGTTCAGCAGTGGGAGTCCGCCGATCGGCGGCGTCGGCGAGGGCGGGTCCTGGCCGGGACCGGGGCCCTCCCCGCCTTCGTCGCTCTGACCCGGGTCGACGTCGTGTCCGTAGAACAGGAAGATCGGAGCGACAACCAGCACAAGCAGGCCCCAGAACAGCCCGAGCATCACCGGTGCGACCGACTCGGAGCGAATCAGCCCGACCGTTGAGCCGATCCCGATCACCACCTCCGGGAGACTCACGCACACCATGAACCCGGTCAGCCGCAGCCCGAACCGCGGTCGTCGTCGCAGAGAGCGGTCTCGGGCAGCGCTGAACAGCACTCCGAGGGGGATCAGCGCAACGGATAACTCGGCCAGTCCCATCGAATTCTCTGGTACCCATTCTCGCGCGTGGAATAGCTGCTGCGGATTTACCGAAACCGGCAGAACGCCCGCAACGCCCGCAACGCGCGCAGGCCGGCCTCCGGTTGCGTACCCTCTGCCGCGGATGACGTTGTTTTCAAGCTCGCCGGCGCCGGAGTCGCCGGCCGCGAAGACCGCGTCTCGGGACCCTCTGGACATCCTCGCGGAGGCTGCGGCGCGGTCCGGCGAGACGCTGGAGCTGGCCTCCAGGTACCTCGATCCGTCGCTCGTCGAGGTGCTGCGGATCATCGGCTTCGACAGCGACTACGTGAGCGCCCGCGGGTCCTACCTCTACGACTCGGCCGGGCGTCCCTACCTGGACATGCACACAGGAGAGGGCTTTGCCAGCCTTGGCCACAACCATCCCGACGTGCGGGCCGTGGTGCAGAGTGCGCTGGCCGCCGACCTGGTCGACGGCGTCCAGATCCACTACTCGGCGCTGGCCGGGATGCTGGCCGAGGAGTTGACCGAACGCCTGCCGGACGCACTGGAGGCGGTGTTCTTCAGCAGTGCCGGAGCCGAGGCGGTTGACTCCGCGCTCAAGTTCGCCCGCGCGGCCACCGGCCGGCCCCGGCTGATCTCATGCGAGAGCGGCTTTCACGGGGTCACGCTCGGGCCGCTGGCGCTGGTGGGCGACGACTTCTTCCAGGAGGGCTTCGGACCGATGCTGCCGGGAGCGTCCCGCGTCCCCTACGGACAGCTGGACCAGTTGGAGGCCGAGCTGGCCCGGGGCGATGTGGCGGCTTTCATCGTGGAACCCGTCCAGGGCCGTCAGGTCACGCTCCCGCCGCCCGGTTACCTGCGAGCGGCCCAGGATCTCTGTCGCCGTCACGGCACGCTGTTCATCGTCGACGAGATCCAGACCGGGCTCGGGCGGACCGGGCACTGGTTCGCGCTCGAGCGTGACCAGCTCACGCCGGACTTCGTCCTCGTCGGCAAGGCGCTGAGCGGCGGCTACATGCCGGTGGCCGCCATGGTGACCACCCGCGAGATCTACCAGCGGGCCGTGGGCACGCTCGAGCGCAGCTACGTCCATCAGTCCACCTTCGGGCGCAACCGTCTGTCGATGGCCGCCGGGCTGGCCTCGTTGCGCATCATCGCCCGCGACGGCCTGGTCGAGCATGCGGCCCAGGTGGGCGACCGCCTGGCCGGTGGCCTGGCGGAGCTGGCCGAACGCCATCCAATGGTCAAAGCGATCCGCGCCAGCGGGTTGATGATCGGGATCGAGCTGACCGCGCCGAGCGGTCGCATCGCCCGGATCAACTGGCGGCTGATCCACCTGGCCAGTGAAGGGCTGTTTCCCCAGCTGCTCGTGATCCCCCTGCACCGTGACCACGGGATCATCACGATGGCCGCGGGCAAGAACGACGTCATCAAGCTGCTCCCGCCGCTGACGCTTTCGGAGCAGGAGGCCTCTCAGTTCCTCGCCGCGTTCGACACCGTGCTGAGCGATTGCGAGGGCTCGTCGTCGCAGAGCTGGCGCGAGGTAAGGCGGATCGCGCAGAAAACGCTGCGCCGGCGCGGCAGGCGAGACAGCGCGCAGCCGACGCCTTGAGCGAGGTCTGTCTGGTCACCGGGGGGACCGGGTTCATCGGCGGCCACGTGGTCGAGCGGCTGGTTAAGACCGGCCACCGGGTCCGCTGTCTGGCCCGGCAGACGTCCGACACGCAAGCCCTGGAGCGCCTCGATGTGGAGATCGCTGAAGGTGACCTCACCAACCCGGCCTCCGTCGCCCGGGCCGCCGCTGGCGCCACGTACATCCTGCACTGCGGCGCACTGGTCTCGGACTGGGCCACCGTCCCGGAGATCAGGCGGACCAACGTCGGCGGCACCCGCCACGTGATGCAGGCCGCGCTCCAGGCCGGCATCAAGCGTGTCATCCACGTCAGTAGCACCGATGTGTACGGACACCCAAAGGGGGTCCGCGAGATCGACGAGAGTCAGCCGCCGAGCCGGTTCAGCAACTGGTACTCACGCACCAAGCTCGAGGCCGAGTCCGAGGTCCGCCGCGCCGTCTCGACGGGAGCCGTGCAGGCGGTCGTCCTGCGGCCCGCCACCATCTACGGGCCGGGTTCTGTGAACGTGGTGGGAGAGATCGCCAAGGCCGTACGCGCTCGGAACATGCTCCTGATCGATCGTGGCCGGGCGGTGGCCGGCCTGTGCTACATCGACAACCTGGTCGACGCGGCGGCGCTCGCGCTGAGCGATGAAGGTGCCGCCGGCCAGACGTTCAACGTGACGGATGGTCTCGACATCACCTGGCAGCAGTTCGTTGGAGACCTCGCCCGCGGCCTGGGAAGCCCTCCGCCGCGGCTCAGCCTTCCGTACCCGCTGGCCCACGGGCTGGGCTTGGCCATGGAGCAGGCCTACCGGCTGATGCGGACCGCCGCTGGACTGCGCACGCCTCCGCTCCTCTCACGGCAGGCCGTCGACGTGATGGGCCGGGACCAGAGCTTCTCCAACCTCCGGATCCGGCAGCGCCTCGGCTGGGAGCCGCGCGTCAGCTACGAGGCCGGGCTCCGGAGCACCCTCGACTGGCTGACCGGCTAGATCCATTTCGGTCCCGCAAAAGGATGCCAATGTGATATCATGAAGATACTGCACTGAGAACGATGGGATCGAGATGACCGAGCCAGCACCGGACACCAACAGGATGACCCCGCAGTCGGTCCACCAGCAGCACGTCGCAACGGCCCAACCGGGCGGGCCGGCATCCGCTGTGATGGTGGTGCTGTTCGCCATCGGGATCGGATTGATGATCGGCGGGTTCGCCGGCTCGGTCGGCCCGGTCGGAGTCGTCGGGATCATCGTGCTGATTGCGGATTTCCTGGTCGTCCGGGGGTTCGTGGTCATCCAGCCGAACTCATCGCGCGTGCTGATCCTGTTCGGCCGCTACACGGGGACGCTGCTGGAGCCCGGCCTGTGGTGGGTGAACCCGTTCACAGTGTTCTGGCGGCGCACCGTGTCCCTGCGCGTGCGCAACTTCCAGAGCGAGCGCATCAAGGTCAACGACGCCAGCGGCAATCCGATCGAGATCGCCGCGGTGGTCGTGTGGCGGGTGACCGACACGGCCAAGGCGGTGTTTGACGTCGAGGATTACGAGCAGTTCGTGGTGGTGCAGAGCGAGACGGCCGTCCGCCACCTGGCCAGCCAATTCCCCTACGACGACTACACCGAGGCGACCGTCTCGCTGCGCGGCAGCGGGCCGGCCGTGCTCGACAGCCTCCACGCTGAGTTGCAGGACCGCCTGCGCACCGCGGGCATCGAGGTCCTGGAGACCCGGCTCACCCATCTGGCCTACGCCCCGGAGATCGCCGAGGTGATGTTGCGCCGGCAGCAGGCCGAGGCGATTCTGGCGGCGCGGCGCACGATGGTGGCCGGCGCGACCGGCATCGTGCAGATGGCCCTGGCTCAGCTGGCCGACTCCGACCTGATCGAGCTCGACCCCGAGCGCAAGGCCGCCATGGTGTCGAACCTGATGGTCGTCCTGTCCGGCGACCACTCGCCCACGCCGGTCATCAACACCGGGTCGTTGTACACGTAGGAGCCGATGCCTCGATGCCCGAAAGCAAGCGATTCCTGCTCCGGCTGAATCCGGACCTGTTCGAGGCCCTGCGCCGTTGGGCCGACGATGACATGCGCAGCATCAACGCGCAGATCGAGTTTCTCCTGACCGAGCAGACGCGGCGAGCCGGCCGCCTACGCGGCAAGCCGCGCCGCCGCCCCGCGCCGCCACCCGAGCAGCCGGACGAGCGGCCCGACGACGACCAGCCGCGCCAGCGCGCCGGCGTGTCCGGTTGACACACCTGCCTCCTCCTTCGCCCGCGTCGGTCCCGGACGAGGCTCAGCTCTCCAGGCGGGACCTGATCACCTCGGCGAGCTCGTCAGGTTCGGCCACGGTGACCGTCAGCTCGGGGTGACGCAGGGGCGCCAGCCCACTGACCCTGTCCCGGAAGCTGATCAGCACGCCGCGATCGCCGTTGCTGGCGAAGGTCAGGCCCAGGTCGGTGATCCCGAGCCGGGGCGGCCCGGCGGTCTTGACGAAGTGGTATGGGCCGGTGATCTCGACGCTCTCCACATTCTCGAGCGGCGTGATCACGCGCCAGTGTCCGTACCGCGCCTCGAGGTGCCGCTCGCTCACCTGCACCCAGGCATTTCTGGGCGTGATTCCGAACGGCCGAGCCGCTCGCTCGTACGCCGGCGCGAAGCGAAACTCGAAGCGTTGGCGATCGGAGCTCATCGGATCCCGTGCTGGCCTGGTTACCCAAGCGCTGTTGAGCTGAACCTACACAACCTGTTGAAGGAGCTGACTCGGTGTGGCTCCTGACGCGCCGCGAGATAGGCTGATCATCCAGTGGACCACGAGGTGGGCTCGTCAATCCTGCGCGGGCAGCGCCGTCCGTTCCTTCTGGGGGTGGTGGCGGCCGTTGCGCTCGTGGCCATCTGCACCGGGCTGGTCTACCCGCTGAAGCACGTCACCACGGTGGCGTCCCTGGGCGTCGTGTACCTGGTCGGAGTGGTCATCGTCTCCGCCTTCTGGGGCCTGTGGCTGGGCCTGGCCACCTCGGTGGCCAGTGCCGCGGCGTTCAACTTCTTCCACATCCCGCCGGTTGGCCACTTCACGATCGCCGACGGCCGCAACTGGGTGGCGCTCGCCACGTTCCTGGCCGCCTCCGTGGTCACCAGCACGGTCAGCGAGCGGGCCCGGCAACGCGCATTGGACGCCGAGCGCGGCCGGGCCGAGGCCGACCTGGCCCGGGACATGGCCCAGCTGCTGCTGTCGGAGGCGGGCGTACAGGACGCGCTGGCCCTGATCGGTCACCGGCTGGCGCAGGTGTTCGAGCTGGCATGGGCGCAGATCACCCTGGATCAGCCGGCCTCCGACGACCGGCGGCGCGCGATTCCCCTGTCGGCGGGAGGCCAATCCGTGGGGACCCTGGTCATCCCGGCCGTGATTCCGGCCCGCACCGCCGACCGGCTGGACGCGATCGTCGTCCCGGCGCTGTCGGCCCTGCTCGGCAGCGTGCGCGAGCGGGAGCGGCTGGTGGCCGAGGCCGTTCAGACGGAGGGATTGCGGCGCAGCGAGGCTGTCAAGACCGCGGTGCTGCGCGCGGTGTCACACGATCTGCGCTCTCCGGTCACGGCCATGATCGCCGCCGGTGCCGCGGTCCGGGCCCCCGATCTGAGCCCGGCTGAGCGGGATGAGCTCGGTCGCCTCGTGGAAGGAGAGGGGACCCGGCTCGCCCGCCTGATCGATGACCTGCTCGACCTTTCCCGGCTGGAATCCCAGTCCGCGCCGCCGCGCCTCGAGGAGTACTCGCTGGAGGAGGTGATCGACGCTGCGCTGGCCGGACAGCCCAGCGAGTCGATGTTCGATGTGCGCATCGACCCTGACCTGCCGTCCGTGCGGGCCGACTTCACACAGATCGAGCGCGCTCTGGCCAACCTGATGGAGAACGCGGGTCGGTACGGCGCTGGGCAGCCGGTGATCGTGCGGGCACGGCCGGTGGGCGACCGGGTTGTGGTTCGGGTGATCGATCGCGGACCGGGTATCGCCGAGCCCGACCAGGAGCGGATCTTCGAGCCCTTCTATCGATCGGCCACCCAACCCCAGGCCAACCACCATCCGGGGTCGGGTCTGGGGTTGGCGATCGCCAAGGGCTTTGTGGAGGCGGGAGGTGGCCGGATCTGGGTCGAGTCGGCTCCTGGCCACGGCAGCACGTTCGTCGTTGAGCTGCCGACCTCGGGTGCGGCCGGCTGATGAGTGGACGTGGGCGCCGGATACTCGCCGTCGACGATGAGCTCCAGATCCTCCGGGCTCTACGCGTGACCCTGCGGTCCCACGGATACGAGGTGACCACGGCCGCCACCATGGAGGAGGCGCTCGACCTGGCATCCGTATCCAATCCCGATGCCGCGATCGTCGACCTGCTGCTCCCGGACGGCGACGGGGTGGAGCTGGCCCGGCGGCTGCGCGAATGGACCTCGATCCCGATCATCCTGCTCTCGGCGGTGGGCGAGGAGGAGGAGAAGGTGCGGGCGCTGCGGGCCGGCGCCGACGACTACGTGACTAAGCCGTTCGGTCCGGACGAACTGGTCGCCCGGCTGGAGGCGGTGCTCCGGCGCAGCGCCCCCGGGAGCGAGGGCAGCCGCATCGAGGTGGCCGGACTCGAGGTGGACCTGGCCGACCACACGGTCCGCCGCGATGGCGAGGAGATCCATCTCACGCCCACCGAGTTCGAGCTGCTCAGCAAGTTCGTGCGCGAGCGCGGGCGGCTGCTCACCCACCGGGCGCTGCTCAACGAGGTGTGGGGCCCCGAATACGCCGACGACGTCACCGTGCTGCGTGGCCAGATCGCCAACCTGCGCCGCAAGATCGAGCCTCCGGGACGGGAACGGCGCCACTACATACGCACTGAACCGGGCGTCGGCTACCGGTTCAACCCGCGTTAGCCGGGCGTCTGTACGAAATCTGTAGACGGGCGGCCGGGGTCTGTACGCCGCCTGTACATCGCCGGCTGATCATCACTGACATGGACATCATCGCAGTGATTCTCGGGATCGCGAGCTTCGCGCTCCTGTACCTCCTGATCATCGGCATCGAGCGGATATGAGCGCCGCCGACGTGTTCGGCCTCACCGTCTCGGTGCTGGTCTGCATCTATCTCGCCTACGCCCTGCTGCGCGGAGAGCGCTTCTAACCGATGACCTTCCTCGGCTGGCTGCTGATCTTCGGCTTCGCTCTGATCCTGACGGCCTTCGCGCTGCCGTTGGGGCGTTACATGTCAGCCGTCTACACCGGCGAGCGCATCTGGCTCGATCGCGTGCTGGGGCCGGTGGAGCGCGGCCTGTACCGGGTGATGCGCGTCGACGAGCGCCAGGAGCAGGACTGGAAGGCGTACGCCAAGAGCCTGATCATCTTCTCGCTGGCGGGCTGGCTGCTCCTCTACTTCATCCTGCGCACGCAGAACCTCTGGAGCTTCACGGGGCTGAACCCGCAGGGGTTCCATTCCGGCACTTGGAACGTGACGTTCAACACCACGTCGTCGTTCGTCACCAACACCAACTGGCAGTACTACGGCGGCGAGACGACGCTGAGCTACTTCAGCCAGATGGCTGGGCTCACCGTCCAGAACTTCCTCTCCGCCGGGGTGGGCATCGTCGTGGCGGTGGCCCTGGTCCGGGGACTGATCAACCGCGGCGGAACGAGTCTGGGCAACTTCTGGCACGACCTGGTGCGGACGGTCCTCTACGTCCTCCTGCCGATCTCCTTCGTGGCCGCCCTGATCCTCGTCTCCCAGGGCGTGATCGCGAATTTCTCGCACTACCTGACCGCGCACGGGCTGACCGGCCTGTCGCAGGTGATCGGCATGGGGCCGGTGGCCTCCCAGGAGGCCATCAAGGAGCTCGGCACCAACGGCGGCGGCTTCTTCAACACCAACTCCGCCCACCCGTTCGAGAACCCCACCGGGTTCACCAACCTGTTCGAGATGCTGCTCGTGCTGGTGATCCCGGCGGCGCTGATCTTCATGTACGGGCGCATGTCGGGAAACCGCCGCCAGGGCTACACGATCTACGCCGTCGTCATGTTCATGTTCCTGGCCGGGGTCACGGTGGCCTACATCGCCGAGGCGCACGGATCGCCCGCCCAGCATGCCGCCGGGCTGCACACCGGTGTGATCCACGGCTCAGGCGGCGGGAACCTGGAGGGCAAGGAGCAGCGCTTCGGAATCGCCAGCTCGGCGCTGTTCGACGTGACCACCACGGTCACCTCGTGCGGGGCGGTCAACAGCGCGATCGAATCGTTCACCGGCATCGGCGGCGCCGTCCCGTTCGCCAACCTGTCAGCCTCAGAGACGATCTTCGGCGGCGTCGGCACCGGGCTGTACTCGCTGCTCCTGTACGTCATCCTGGCCGTGTTCATCGGCGGCCTGATGGTTGGTCGCACGCCTGAGTTCCTGGGCAAGAAGATCGAGTCCCGGGAGGTAAAGCTGACCGTGATCGGACTCCTGGCCACGCCCCTGCTGGCCCTGTTCTGCACAGCCATGGGTGTAGCCAGCCGGGCGGGCCGGGCTTCGATCTCTGCTGCGGCCACCGGTCCCCAAGGCTTCTCGGAGTCCTTCTACGCCTACCTGTCCCAGGCCAACAACAACGGGTCGGCGTTCGCCGGCTACACCGGCTACATCCAGCCGGCGGCCGGCAACGTCGGAGCACACGGGGTCACGTTCACCGACCTGCTGGGGGGCTTCGACATGCTCTTCGCCCGCTACGCGCCCATCCTGCTGGCGCTGGCCGTGGCGGGTTCACTGGCCGGCAAGCGGGTCAGTCCTGCCGGCCTGGGCACGATGCGCACCGACAACGGCACGTTCGGCGTCCTGCTGATCGGCGTGATCGTGCTCGTCGGCGCTCTCACCTTCTTCCCCGCCCTTCTGCTCGGCCCGATCGTGCAGGGACTCACCGGACACCTGTACTAGCCGATGAAAAGAGACTTGATCAACTCCGCCATCGGCATCGTCGTCCTGACGCTGATGCTCGGCATCGCCTACCCGCTGGTCGTGACCGGCGTCAGCCAGGTGGCGTTCCCCGGCAACGCCAACGGGCAGCGCGCCTACGCGCATGGCCGGCTAGTCGGCTCCAAGCTGATCGGCCAGCAGTTCGCCTCCCAGCTGACCAAGAATGGCAAGCCGGAGGTCGACCAGAACGGAAACCCGGTCACCGCCCCGGACAAGACCTACTTCCAGACGCGACCGTCGGCCACCGTGCCGCCGGACAACGCTGCCGCCTCCACGTTCTCCAACCTGGGACCGAACAGCATCGCCACCAAGCAGGAACTGGAGAGCAACATCCAGGCCTACATGGCGCTCAACCGGCCGTATGACCCGGGCCTGACCGTGGGTCGGATCCCCGTCGACGCGGCGGACAGTTCGGCCTCCGGCCTCGACCCGGACATCTCGCCGGCGAATGCCTGGATCCAGGCCCATCGCGTCGCCGCGGTGCGCCACCTGTCGCTGGCCAAGGTCGATGCCCTGATCGCCAGGTTCACGGGCGGGCGCGGGCTCGGCTTCTCAGGTGAGCCCACGGTCAACGTACTGGAGCTGAATCTCGCCCTCGACCGTCTGACAGGAGGGACCTCGTAGTGTCCGCAATCGCTTCCGCCCCCGGTCCCGCGCGCCCGGAGCGCCGCGCCGTTTCACTGTTCCGGCGCGACATCATCACCCGCGCCACGATCGATAGCTTCAAGAAGCTGGACCCCCGCGTGCAGATCCGCAACCCGGTGATGTTCGTGGTGGAGCTCGGTGCGGCGATCACCACCGTGACCTGGTTCATCCAGGTGTTCGGCGGCAAGTCGCTGGGCGGTAACGATCCGGCCTGGTACACACTGGTCATCTCGATCTGGCTGTGGCTGACGGTGGTGTTCGCCAACATCGCCGAGGCCTTCGCCGAGGGCCGCGGTCGCGCCCAGGCCGACACGCTCCGTGCCATGCGCCAGGAGACGATGGCCAATCTGGTCTCCGGCGCCACCCGGCGTGCCTCCGAGCTGGTCAAGGGCGACGTCGTCGTCGTGCTGGCCGGGGAGTTGATCCCCGGGGATGGCACCGTGATCGAGGGCATCGCCTCGGTCGACGAATCGGCGATCACCGGCGAGTCGGCTCCGGTGATCCGCGAATCCGGCGGTGACCGCAGCGCGGTTACGGGCGGCACGCGGGTGCTGTCCGACCGGATCGTCGTGGAGATCACCCAGGAGCCGGGCCACTCGTTCCTGGACCGGATGATCAGCTTGGTCGAGGGGGCCCAGCGCCGCAAGACCCCCAACGAGATCGCGCTGGGCATCCTGCTCGCCGGGCTCACGCTCGTGTTCATGATCGTGGTGGTGACGCTGCGCCCGTTCGGGCTGTTCGCCCACACCTCCATCTCCGAGACCTCGCTGATCGCACTGCTTGTGGCGCTGATCCCGACGACCATCGGGGCGCTGCTGTCCGCGATCGGGATCGCCGGCATGGACCGCCTGGTGCGCCGCAACGTGCTGGCGCTGTCCGGCCGCGCCGTGGAGGCCTCGGGCGACGTCGATGTGCTGCTGCTCGACAAGACCGGGACGATCACGATCGGCAACCGGCTGGCCTCCGAGTTCATCCCCATGCCCAACGTGTCCGAGACCGAGCTGGCTGAGGTGGCGCAGATCGCCTCGCTCGCCGACGAGACGCCTGAAGGCCGCTCGATCGTGGTCCTGGCCAAGCAGTACGGGATTCGCGAGCACGACATGGGCGCCCTGAACGCCACGTTCGTGCCGTTCAGTGCCCAGACACGGATGAGCGGCGCCGACTTCGATGGCCGCCAGGTGCGCAAGGGCGCCGGCGACGCGATCATCGACTTCGTCAAGGCCGAGGGCGGCCGTATCCCGGCCGAGCTGCAGCCCGTCCTCGACCGCATCGGCCGGGAGGGCGGCACTCCCCTGGCGGTCGCTCGCGACGCGCAGATCCTCGGCGTGATCTACCTGAAGGACACGATCAAGGAAGGAATGACGGAGCGCTTCGACCGCCTGCGGGCGATGGGCATCCGCACGATCATGATCACCGGCGACAACCGGTTGACCGCCGCCAAGATCGCTCAGGAGTCAGGGGTCGATGACTTCCTGGCCGAGGCCACCCCCGAGCGCAAGCTGGCCCTGATCCGGGAGCAGCAGGCGTCGGGCCGGATGGTGGCCATGACCGGCGACGGCACCAACGACGCGCCCGCGCTGGCTCAAGCGGACGTCGGAGTGGCCATGAACACCGGCACCCAGGCCGCTCGCGAGGCCGGGAACATGGTCGACCTCGATTCGAACCCGACGAAGCTCATCGAGATCGTCGAGGTGGGCAAGCAGCTGCTGATCACCCGCGGCGCGCTCACCACGTTCTCCATCGCCAACGACGTGGCCAAGTACTTCGCGATCCTGCCGGCCATCTTCCTCACGACCTGGGCCTTCGCCGGCCATCACAAGGGGCCTCTCCAGGTCCTCAACGTGATGGATCTCGGCAGCGCTCGCTCGGCCGTCGTCTCGGCAATCATCTTCAACGCCCTCGTCATCCCGCTGCTGATCCCCGTGTCCCTGCGCGGTGTGAGCTACCGGCCGATTGGAGCGAGCGCATTGCTGCGGCGGAATCTGTGGATCTACGGTCTGGGTGGGATCATTGCGCCGTTCATCGGGATCAAGCTGATCGACCTGATCGTCCACAACCTGTTAGGAGCATGATGTGTCCCGCTCGCGCGGCCAGCTGCGGGTGTTCCTGGGGATGGCGGCCGGGGTGGGCAAGACCTACAGGATGCTCCAGGAGGGGCACGCCGAGCAGGAGGGAGGTCGCGACGTCGTGATCGGCCTCCTGGAGACGCACGGTCGCGCTGAGACGGCGCGGTTGGCGGAGGGCCTGCCGATCGTTCCCCGGCGGCGGGTCGATTACCGCGGCACGCTGCTCGAGGAGATGGACCTGCCGTCGATCCTGGTCCGGGCGCCTGAGCTCTGCCTGATCGACGAGCTCGCGCACACGAACGCTCCGGGGGTGGAGCACGAGAAGCGCTACGAGGACGTGGAGGACGTCCTGTCGGCCGGCATCGACGTGCTGTCCACCGTCAACGTGCAGCACCTGGAGTCGCTCATCGACCAGATCGCCGAGCTCAGCGGCGTCCGGGTCCGGGAGACGATCCCGGATGCCGTGCTGGGCCGGGCGGACGAGGTCGTGCTCATCGACGTCTCTCCGGAGACGCTGCTGGAGCGGCTGCGGGCGGGCAAGGTGTACCGGCCCGAGCGCATCGACGCTGCGCTCAACAATTTCTTCCGGATCGAGAACCTGTCAGCGCTGCGAGAGGTGGCGCTCCGACAGGTGGCCGAGGAGGAGGGGGCCAAGCGGCACGGCGGAGTCGCCTCCACACGTGACGAGACGATCGCCACCGACGCCTCCCGGGCCGTCGGCGAGCGATTGATGGCCCTGGTGGAGCCCTACCCGAGCAGCCAGCGCTTGGTGCGCCGGGCGTGGCGCTCAGCTCAGCGTCTGGGTGCCGATCTCGACCTGCTGTGGGTCCGGCCTCCCGGAGACAAGCTGAGCGACGAGCAGCAGCGGTCGCTCGGAGCGCTTCGGCAGCTGGCCTCAGTGCTGGGCGCCAGGCTTCTGATCGAGGAGTCCGACACCGTGCCGGAGGCCGTCGCCGCTGTGGCGCGCCGCCAGCAGAGCACCTACATCCTGATCGGGCGCAGCCGACCCCGCCGCGGCCTGGCCCGGCTGCGCACACCGCTGCCCCAGCGCCTGATGGAGCTGCTGCCCGGTGTCGATGTGCGCATCGTCGCCGACCGGCGGGGCCACGAGGAGGCGCCGCGATGATTATCGTCGCGGCAGTTGCCGTGGTGATCGGCATAACCGTTGGGCTGAGCGCCGGCTATTGGCTTCCGCCCCACGGGCGCCGGCCGGCTCGGGAGCGACGACCCACAGTGCGGACGATCCTGATGCCGTTCACCGGACAGGCCATCTCCCGCCGCGCCTTCGATGCGGCAGTCCGCCTGGCGCAGGCCGAGCACGCCACGATCATGCCGGCCTTCCTGGCGCGCGTACCCCGCACGCTGCCGATCGACTCGGCGCTGCCGGCGCAATGCTCGGGCGGGATGCCCCTGCTGGAGGTGATCGAGCAACAGGCGGCCGCCAGGGGTCTGGAGGTGGATGCGCGGGTGGCTCGAGGGCGCACCTACCGCGACGCGCTCCGCCGTCTGCTCGAGCAGGAGCACTTCGACCGCGTGATCGTCTCGGCCACGGACAGCCCCCGCACGGGCCTGACCAGCGAGGATCTGGAGTGGCTGCTGGAACGGGTGGAGGCCGAGGTGGTCATCCTCCGGCCGGCCCCGGATGACACCGCGCGCATTGCCGCCGCCGAGTTGGACGGGCACTTCTGAGCTGACCGGCAGCCGGACCGTTTGGCTAGGCCTGACTCTCCGAACGTCTAGTTCCCGCGCGCGTGAGCGACTCCTAAGGTCCCGCACGATGGAAGCAGGCACCACACTCAACCCGGCCTTCTTGCTGCGCCGCGCTCCGGTGCGGCCTCCGGTCGAGCAGCCGCGGGAGACCGAGTCGTTTCGCCAGGCCGAGGAGCTGTGCCGGCAGCGCCGCTTCCGGGAGGCCCTCGGCCTCCTCAACCGAGTCGTGCTCCGGGATCCCAAGGATCCGGCGGCCTGGACGCTGGTGGCCGGCGCCCACTTCGGCAGGGGCGAGTACGCCGAGGCTTTGACGGCCGCCCAGACCGCCGCGCAGTACACCTGTGACAGCGAGCCGCTGCGCCTGGCCACAACCGCACTGGTGGCGCTCGACCGTTACGAGGACGCGGCGGAGCAGGCGGCCCAGGCGGTGCGCCGGGAACCGCACGAATGGCGCAACCATGTGGAGCAGGCGCGGGCGCTGGTGAAGCTGCCGGGCCGGATGGCCCAGGCCCGTTCGGCGGCCCGCGTCGCCGTGGGCATCGCGCCACACATGGTCACGCCGCATCTGGTCGCCGGTCAGGTGGAGCTGGCGGCCGGGGAGGTCGAGGCGGCAGCCAAGGCGTTCCGCCAGGTGTTCACGATCGATCCCGCCAACCCCGCCGCCTACAACGAGCTGGCGCGGCTGCATCTGCACGGCGGCCCGGCCGGATCCGGGCAGCGCGCTCGCCGCTGGCCGCGGTCGCGCAGGTAGCCCGCGCCCTCACGCCCAGGCGGATGCCCGGCGTGGCCGGCCGGCCAGCCGGCCGCGCCGCAGAATGTGCGGATGTCCGCCGACGGCCGCTTCGCTCCCTCGCCCACCGGACCGCTGCATCTCGGCAGCCTGCGTACGGCGCTCGTGGCCTGGCTATTCGCCCGCTCACAGTCGGCCCGATTCCGGCTCCGCATCGAGGACCTCGACCCCCAGCGATCGCGGCGGGAGTTCGAGGACTCTCAGACGGCTGATCTGGCCGCGCTGGGCATCGAGTGGGACGGGCCGGTGGTGCGCCAGTCAGAGCGGCTGGACCTGTATGAGCGGGCACTGGGCGAACTCCGCGCGCAGGACCGGCTGTATCCGTGCTTCTGCACGCGCGCGGAGATCCGCGAGGCGGCCTCGGCGCCGCACGACGAGTATCCGGAGGGCGCCTACCCCGGCACCTGCTTGAGGCTGACCGACGCCGAGCGGCGAGCACGCGAACGCAGCGGCCGCCCACACGCCCTCCGACTTCGCGCCGAGGCCGAACGGATCGAGTTCGCCGACCGGATCCTGGGCACGCGCGCTACACGTGTCGACGACTTCGTGGTCAGGCGTGCCGACGGGGTTCCGGCCTACCAGCTCGCCGTGGTCATCGACGACGCCGAGCAGGGAATCGGTGAGGTGGTCCGGGGCGCGGACCTGGTCACCTCGACGCCTCGGCAGATCCTGCTCGGCCGTCTGCTGGGCCTGCCGCAGCCGTCCTACGCCCACGTCCCGCTGGTCCTCGGAGCCGACGGAGCGCGTCTGGCCAAGCGGCATGGCGCGGTCACGCTGGCCGACCGGCCGGAGGGTCCGTCCGCGGTGCTGGCCGAGCTGGCGCACACGCTTGGGCTGGCGCTCGATTGCACCCGGGTCTCCGGCGCCGCTGAGCTCCTGGCGGACTTCGATCCCAACCGCCTGCCACTAGAGCCGGTGACGCTGCCGCGACCGACCTGATGTGCCCGTCTATGCGGCTCGCCGCGACCGGTCGCCCTTCGCAATCCAACGCCCAGGTCATTAGAACATCCGTCCAGATGGGTGGCCGATGGTTCAAATGGGTAAACCACCCTTAGAGTGAGGAGTCCACCAAGTTTTACCTGGTGAGCTAACCAATCAATTGGAGGTAGATGATGGCGGCAACCAGCCAGTCTGGTCAGTCCCGCCGTGGAAGCAGCCGTGGTCGCACACAGGCGACGCGGGCTGGCGGGTCGACCTCTCGTTCCACGTCCAAGAACGGAACCAGTAAGTCCGGCTCAACTTCAAAGAACGGGACTACGAAGAACGGGACAAGCAGGGCGCGCTCGGGCGGCTCGACCGCGGCCAAGCGCACCAGCTCCGCGTCGAGAAGCACGGCGAACAAGGCAAGCTCCACAGCGAGCAAGGCCAGCTCCACAGCGAGCAATTCGAATGGAAATCACAAGTCGGCCAATGGCCAGCACGAGGCTCTCACCAACCTCGGCGTATCGGTGTTCAGCGCCGCCGTCGGGGCAGTCGGTGGAGCCCTGCTGACACGCAAGTCCCAGCACCAGCGCAAGGTCCTGGGGATCCCGGTGCCTGAGAAGGTGGACCTGGGCGGCGTGGCTGATCAGATCGGCGCTGCCGGAAAGCAGTTCGGCCAGCTTGCCGGCGAGGTCAAGGCCGTTCGGCAGAAGGCCGAGCAGATCGGCCGCCTCCTCAGCTGAGCTGATGACGACAATCGCGAGTAAGCCACGCAGCGCCCGAGCTGCGGCGAGTGAAGCCGCCTCCGTCACCCGAGCCACAGCGGCCCGGAAGCGCACCAGCGGCAACGCCTCCGGCGAGCGGATGGCCAAAGCGGCCCAAGCCCGTCGGAGGGCTCCCGCCACTGAGGCGTCGAGCAACGGATCCGAAGCGTCGAGCAACGGCAGCTCCACGAAGGCCCGGTCCAGCTCCGGACAGACCAAGTCGACCAAGAGCAGCTCCGGCAGCTCCGGCAGTTCTCGGTCAAGCAAGGCGAGTCCGAAGGCCAGCGCCGGCAACTCGAAGGCCAGCACGAGCAAACCGAAGGCCAGCTCGAGCAAGCCCAAGGGGAGCGCCGGCAACTCGAAGGCCAGCACGAGCAAACCGAAGGCCAGCTCGAGCAAGCCCAAGGCCGGCGCCAGCAAATCCAAGGGCACCAGCGCCAGCAAGACGAAAGCTCAGGGTCGATCGGGCGCCAGCCTGCGCAAGTCGAGCGGCTCGAGTCGCTCGGTGGCTGCCAAGCGACCCACGCGTTCACGAGGTGACGATGATCAGAACGACCACAAAGACGGTACGGAGAATCCCGTGACCGCGGGTGGCAAGCAACTGGCCTCGTCGCTGTTCTCATCGACCTCCCACCGGCCCAAGAAGCATCCGATCGCGCGGGCGGTCGCCAAGAAGGCCGCGAAGAAGACGCTCAAGACCGTCAGCCGCCGGTCACTGCAAGCTGGCGGGGAGGCCCTGAGAAGCGCCGGGTCGCTCGGTCGCCAGGCAATGCGGGCTGGGATGTCCCGCGTGGTCGATCACCGGCCGCCGGTTCAGGCGTCCGTCGATGTGGCGGCACCGATATCAGTCGTATGGGCCGAGTGGATGACGTTCGAGTGGTTCACCGAAGGCCTGCACAGCATCGAGGAGATCGAGCGTGATGGAGACGAGCTGACGGGTCGCGTGGTGGCGCCGCATGAGCGCGACTGGCGGGCCGAGATCGTCGATGAGCGCGAGCAACAGGCGTTCGCCTGGCGCTCGTACGAAGGCACGGACTGTGCCGGGCTGGTGACCTTCCATCAGTTGAGCGAGCGGCTCACGCGGGTGGAGGCGGACCTGGATGTCATGCCCACCAACCCGGGCGAGACGTTCCTGCTGTCGCTGCCGGTTCCCGCGCGGCGGGCCGAGCGCGTATTGCAGATGTTCAAGGCTCACGTCGAGTTCATCAACCCCGACGAGTACGAGGACGAGTCAGATCAGCAAGAAACCGACGGCGACCGCGAGGACGCCGAGAACGATTAGGGAGGACAGCGAATGTCGACAATGGGAATGACGCGCGGCGGAGGGTACGTGCAGCGCTCCAGCTCCAGCGGACTCGTGGACGTGCTCGACGTGCTGCTGGACAAGGGACTGGTCGTGGACGTGTTCCTGCGCGTCTCGCTCGTTGGCATCGAGCTGCTCACGGTGGACGCCCGAATCGTGATCGCCAGCGTCGACACGTATCTGCGCTTTGCCGAAGCCGTCAACCGGCTCGACCTGGGCCAGAGCAGCGACGAGGGGCTGCCCCAGCTCGTCGACGACATGACCGAGGGCGGAGCCGAGAACAAGACCAAGGGTGTTCTGCAGGGAGCCAAGGAGTCGCTGTTCGGCGGCGGCGACGACGATGACGACGGCGACAAGGAAAAGAGCAGCGGATCCTCGAGCTCCGGCGGCTCGCGCTCACGCTCGCGCTCCGGTTCCCGCTCCTCATCGTCGCGCGGCCGCTGAGTCCGATAGCGAGGACTGAGCTTGCCCGAGTATGTGTACGGCGTGGTGGCGGCCGATGCCCGTCTCCCGTCCACGAAGGGGATCGGCGAGGAGCCGATTCGCGTTGTGGCGGCGGATGATGGTGTGGCCGCCATCGTGAGCCACCTGGACGCCGGCGAGGAGTTACGTCTCGGGCGCGACGAGGTGCTGACCCACAGCCGGGTGCTGGGGGAGGTGCTGGACGCCGGCCCCGTATTGCCGATGCGGCTGGGCATGGTGATGGAGAGCGAGGACGAGGTGCGCGAGCGCCTGCTCACACCTCACGCCGACGAACTGGGCGAGCAGCTCGAGCAGTTCCGGGGCAAGTTCGAGGCCAACGTCCGCGTGGTCTACGAGGAGGACGCGCTGATGCGCGAGGTGGTCTCCACCAACCCGCAGATCGCCCAGATCCGGGCGGCCATCCAGGACAAGGACCCCGATGCGACGTACTACGAGCGCATCCAGCTGGGACAGCTGGTGGCCGAAGCGGTGGAGCGGATCCGCGAGGCGGATGCGGAGAACCTGATGTCGGTGCTGGGTCAGGTGTCGCTCGAGCAGAACGTCTCTCCACCGTCGCACGAGCGCGTGGCGCTGAACGCCGCGTTCCTGCTCGATCGGGCCCAGTCGCAGGAGTTCGACCAGGTGCTGGAAGCGGTCGCCGAGGGACAGTCGGGCCGGCTGCGCTTCCGCTACACCGGTCCGTTGCCGCCGCACTCGTTCGTCGAGCTGTCGGGGGCCGCGTGATGGGACTGTTCGGCGCGCTTCTTCTGCTCCCTCTGGCTCCGGTCCGGGGCGTGGCCTGGGTGGTCGAGCAGGTGGCCGATGAGGCCGACCGCCAGCTGTACGACCCCGCCTTCATCCGGCGGGACATGCTCCAGCTGGAGCTGGATTTCGACGACGGCCGGCTGTCGCCCGAGGAGCGCGAGTTCGAGGAGGACCGATTGATGGAGCGCCTGGCCGTCAGCCAAGCGCGCATCGCGGCATACGAATCCGAGGAGTTTGATCGTGGCTGACGACAAAGACGATAAGAAGAGCACCAGCTCGGGCTCTGGGTCGAGCGGCAGCTCAGGCTCGAAATCGAGCGGCGGCTCGAAATCGAGAGGCGGTTCGAGTTCCGGCTCGAAGTCGAGCGGCGGTTCGAGTTCCGGCTCGCGCTCGCGCAGCAGCAGCTCCGGCGCCGGCTCGCGATCCCGCGCCAGCAGCTCGGGGTCCGGCTCACGTTCCCGGAGCGCCAGCTCCGGGTCCGGGTCGGGCTCGCGGAGCAGCAGCAGCGGCTCCGGCTCGCGGAGCAGCAGCTCCAAGTCGAGCTCGGGTTCGGGCTCCCGCTCCGGATCGAGCGGGTCCAAGAACGGTTCCGGCGACCGACTGTCCGGCCGCGAGGCCATCGAACAGATACGGCGGGACCTGCCGCCCTTGCTTGGCAAGCCCGTGGAGGCGGTTCTTGGTCTGGAGGCCGACGAGGATCACGACGGTGGCTGGCACGTGACCGTGTCGGTCGTGGAACTGTCCCGGATCCCCAACTCAACCGACGTGCTGGGCGCCTACCGGGTGACGCTCGACCCCGAGGGCGAGCTGGCCGGCTACCGGCGCGTCCGTCGCTATCAGCGCAACCAGGCCGACGAGGACTGAGGTACACCCATGAGCAGACCACCGCAGTCACGCGGAGTGCCGGCCGGGCAGAGCCAATCGCTGTCCGGGATCCCACCCTACGGGCGGGGCAACGTCGCCACTGGGGGCGGAGGGCCGGCCAACCTGGCCGACATCCTGGAGCGAGTGCTCGACAAGGGCATCGTCATCGCGGGCGACATCCAGATCAACCTGCTGGACATCGAGCTCCTGACGATCAAGATCAGACTGCTGATCGCCTCAGTCGACCGGGCCCGGGAGATGGGCATCAACTGGTGGGAGTCAGATCCCAGCCTCAGCAAGGACGCCAAGGAGCTGGAACGCGAGAACGAGGATCTGCGCCGGCGCCTCGACCGGGTGGAGGGCTTGATGGCCGGCCAGCTGCCGGCCGGCGAGGCGGGCCGCCGCGAGCAAGTTGAGTGGAAGGAAACCGAGAAGGTCGAATGGAAGGGCGATGACGAAAGCTGACGATCAGCTCGCCGCCCTCCAGGGCCTGGTTGGCCAGCTGGCCGCGGAGGATGCGGCCCAGGTTGTGGACGACGCCCGTGCCGAGGCGCGCACCCGGGTGCGCGCGGCCCTCGCGGACGCCCTGACCGACTCCCTGCGCGAGGCGGTGGAGCGTCAGCTGTCGGCAGATACCCCGGCCGCCGGTACGCCACCCCCGGCCCCTGAACGTCCGGCCGACCACCACGTGGCCGCTCCCGAACCCGAATCCCCGGCCTTGCTAGGCACCTACGTCTACGGCGTGGTCTGGGCCACGGACATCTCCTTCACCGAGGAGCTGAGCGGCCTGGACGCCGACGACCCGGTCACCACCGTGATCGAAGGTCCCCTGGCTGCTGTGGTCAGCCGCGTGCCGCTCGTCGAATTCGAGGAGGATGAGCTTCGCAGCCATCTGTCCGACATCGATTGGGTGGAGCGGGTGGCCCGCGCTCACGAGGCGGTGCTGGACGACCTCTGCTCCCGCACCGTGGTCGTCCCGATGCGGATGTGCACCGTCTACCGCAGTGACGAGAACCTCCGCTCGATGCTCCAGCGCGAGGCGGAGAATCTTCACTCAGCCCTGGAGTTCCTGGACGGTAAGCTGGAATGGGGCCTGAAGGTGCTCGGTCCCGGCGAGTCCGACACGAGCTCGGCGCCGGACGCCGGGGCGGCTGCGGACGACGCGCGGTCGGCCAACTCCGGAACCGACTACCTGGCCCGGCGTCGTGCCCGGCGCGACGAGCATGCTGAGCTGGAGGCTCTGCAGGCCGAGGCCGCCGCCGAGATTCACGAAGCCCTGGCCGAAGTGGCCCACGATGGTCTGCTTAACCCGATCCAGAGTGGCGAGCTGCCCGGTCGCCAGGGCCGGCTGGTGATGAACGGTGTGTATCTGGTGGAGCGGGAGGCCACGGAGGCGTTCCATCAGGAGGTTGAGGAGCTGGAGCAGCGGTTCGCCTCGCTGGGGCTGGAGCTGCTGCGGACCGGTCCGTGGCCGCCGTACAACTTCGTGCCCGGCGATGTGGGAGCGGCGTGGTGAGCTCTGTTTCCGCGCGGGAGCGCGTGCTCCACCCCCGCCAGGTGGGCCTGGTCGAGTTGCTTGACCGCCTGCTTGGCGAGGGCGTCGTCATCCGAGGGCAAGTCACCCTGGCGGCGGCCGACATCGACCTGGTCCACGTGGACCTGGCCCTCCTGGTGGCGGCGGTGGATACGGCGGCCCGGAGATGAGCCGCGCGCTACAGGCAACGGGCGAACGGCAGCGCGTCAAGGCCGACCCCGAGCAACTCGAGAAGGGGTTGGCGCAGCTGGTCCTGACCGTGGTCGAGCTGCTGCGCGAGCTCATGGAGCGCCAGGCGCTGCGCCGGATCGACGCCGGCTCACTCACTCCCGAGGAGGAGGAGCGACTTGGACGGACCTTTCAGGCCCTGGCGGAGCGTATGGAGGAGCTGAAGGAGACCTTCGGTCTGCGTGACGAGGATCTGAACCTCGACCTCGGGCCTCTCGGCAAGCTGATCTAGGAACAAGGAGGAACTCATGCCCCCACTGCAGCAGCGGTATTTCGACATTCTCATCGAGAGGGTGCGCAATGACCGCTATCCCAGTCACCAGCTGCTCGACCGGCTGGAGGCGACCCTGTTCACCTCCGAGCAGTACGCGGAGTACGTGGACGTCCTGATCACCAAGGTCGACGAGGCTTGGTATCCCAGCGGTCAGCTGATGGACCGCGTGCAGCGGATGATGAGCCTGGCCGCGCGGGTGGCGATCGCGTCATGACCGGTCCGCTCAAAACCGTGGGAAAGGCGGCGGCCGAACGCCTCGCCGGCTTCGGCCCGGGCCCGGTGCGCGCCGCGGCCGCGGCCACCGTGGTGGGTGCGGCCAGCGCGGTTGCCACCTACAAGCTGTTGCGCTCAGGCAACTGACGCTTACTGATCCAACCTAGGGAGGAAGCAAGCTATGTCAACCGGAGTGATTGTCCTGATCATTGTTGTGGTGGTGATCGTCGTCGGGTTGCTGGTCCTCATGCCGAGGCTGCGGGAACAGGCTCGGCTGAGGCGCGAGCAGCGCGAGCTGGAGCAGCGCCGCGACCAGGCCGCCACCGCCCATCGCGAGGCCGCCGGCGAACGGGAGCGGGAGGCTGAGCTCGCCGAAAGGCAGGCTCGGATCGCCCAGCAGGAGGCCGAGCAGCAGCGCGCCGAGGCCCAGCAGCACCAGGAACGGGCCGAGTTGCATGAACGCGGACTGGCCGACGACCAGCTGCCGGCCCAGGATGCGGAATCCGAATCCGAGTCCGAGGGCACTCCGGCCGAGCCCGGAGCCGCGCCGGATCTCGAGGGCTCGCGTCCCCGGGAATAGCGTTCAGAGGTTGGGGCGGGCCGGCCAGCCCGCCCCCAGCTGATTCACGCCCGGGTTCACTGACCGAGCGTGAAGCTGAGCGGCTCGAGCGGTGCCCTGGCCAGCGCGGCTTCGAGCTCGCGCTGATCGTCGTAGCGCCCGGTCAGGCGCCGGGCCTCGCAGTGCACGTCGGATCTCCGGGGCCGTGAACGGCCAGGGGTGAACCCGAAACCGATCGGGCGCCGTGCTGCGCATCTCCACGTCCGCCTCGCCGTCGGCGGTGGGCACCCGTGTCGCCGTGTGCGGGTCCCAGGGCAGGCACACGGCGAGGGACATCGAGTCCCAGGTCCAGATCAGCCGCTGGTTGCGGGCAACCTGCCGGTCATCCGCGCCCAGTCGCGCCTTGAGCTCTGCCTGACGGCTCCGCTCGCCGTCGAGATAGCGCCGGATGAGGTCGGCATCGGGCCCCGGAAGCTCATCGAGGTTTCGCCTGGCGTACAGAGCGGCGCCGTGCATCGACACGAGCAGTGAGGCGTACGCGCTCTGGCTGAGCAGCTTGTCCGGAGCTGCGCTCCATAGCTCGAGGTGGGTGGCCAGGTCGGGCATGTCCATGAACGAGTGCGGCCAGCCGTCCCTTGGGTTCAGGGTCGGATGCAGATCCCACTCCGCCCAGCCGACATCGTGCTGTTCGGCCGCCAGACACACCTCCTCGCGGGGAGACGGCGCCGGGAACTGCTCGTTTCCCCAGGCTCGAGCCAGTTGACCTGACAGCCAGGCATGCGAGGCTTGGCCGATGGCCAGCACGTCCGGTCCGGCTTCGCGGAGCAGCACGCGCCCAACGCTACCCCTCCCCCGACGGTGAGCACAGGCGTCCTGCTCGTGGTGTTCGCGCTGGCGGCGGGCGTCAGCCTGCGAACGAGCTGGATCCTGGTGAGCCGGCTCGAGCGGGTCGGTGCCCGCCTCGGTCTCACCGAGGCGCTTCTGGGCATGCTCGCCGCGCTGGCCGCCGATGCGCCGGAGCTGACGGCCTCTATCAGCGCCATGGCATCGCATCAGTCGCGCATCGGAGCCGGGGTCGTGATCGGATCCAATGTGTTCAACCTGGCGGCGTTGCTCGGGCTGGGCGCCGTGGTGGCCGGACGGATCGCGCTGCACCGCCGGGTGGTGATCTTGGAAGGGGCCGTCGCGTCGTGGATAGCGGTCTTGTGTCTGCTCGTGGTCACCGGTGTGCTCAGGCCAGGGGACGGGCTGGTGCTGACGCTGCTCGTCCTGCTGCCCTACGGGGTGCTCCTGGGTACGCCCCACGAGCGGCTCTACCGGCTGCGCCTGCCGCGAAGCTGGCTCGGGTGGATCAAGGCGGCGATCGAGGAATCCGAGGTGGAGCTGGAGCTCGCCTTCCACCCGCGCCGAGGCCAGAGGCGTGACGTCATCGAGGCGGTGGCGCTGACCCTGGTGGTGGTGGGGGCCAGCGTGGCGATGGAGCAGACCGGAGCGCGGATCGGCGCCCGGCTGCACTGGCCTGAGGTGATCACCGGGGGCCTCGTGCTGGCGGCGGTGACAAGCATCCCGAACGCCTCGGCCGCCGTGTACCTGGCCCGGCGCGGTCGCGGTGCCGCCACGCTCAGCACGGCGATGAACAGCAACGCCCTCAACGTCACCGCGGGCCTGTTCCTCCCCGGCGTGATCGCCGGGCTGGGTGCCCCGTCGACGGGCTCCACTTTCACCGCCGCCGCCTACCTGACCGTCACCGCCGCCGTGTTGCTGTTCGCCTGGGGGTCATCGGGTCTCCGGCGAGCGCAGGGAGCGGTGATCATCGCGGCTTACGTGGCGTTCATCGCCGTCCTGCTGGTGATCGCCTAGGGTTCTGATCGTGGTGCGTCGGCCTGCGCCCCGGTTCCTGTACGACTTCAACTCCCCCTACGCGTATCTGGCGTCCTCACGCGTGGATCGAGTGCTTCCCGTGACTCCGGAGTGGCAGCCGATCGCGTTTGCGTTCGTGCTGCGGGCGGTGGCTCGGGAGCCCTGGTCGTTCGATCCCGTGCAGCGCGTCCGCGGGGGTGGCGGAGTGCGAGCGGCGTGCCCGCGAGTACGGGCTGCCATCGATGCGCTGGCCCCCGGGCTGGCCGGTGCAGAGCTACTCGCTCCTGCCGCTGCGAGCCGCGCTGGCCGCCGGGGAGCAGGGACGGCTGCGCGAGTTCAGCCGCGCCGCGTTCGCGCGGAACTTCGTGGAGGGGGAGGGGCTGCGGCGGCCCGAGGATGTGGCGGCGGTGGCTGGGGTCGCCGGTCTGGATGGCGAGGCCGTGCTCGCCCGGGCCGGGGCCGATGAGATCAAACGGCGGCTGCAGGAGGCCACCGAGGCGGCCATCGCCCTCGGCGTTCGTGGCGTTCCCACCGTCGAGCTCGGCGACCAGCTGTTCTGGGGCGACGACCGGCTCGCGGCCGCGGCGGCGGCCGCGGCGGATCTGGGCTGACCGTGTCGGCCGGCGCGGGCGTTCCCTCCGGAGCAGATGCGAACATGTGTTCGTGTCACGCCAGGCGTGCATCCTCCACGCGGATCTCGACGCCTTCTACGCCTCCGTAGAACAGCGTGACGAGCCGGCCCTGCTCGGACGGCCGGTGATCGTGGGCGGCGGCGTTGTGCTGTCGGCCAGCTATGAGGCGCGGGCGCGCGGGGTGCGCACGGCGATGGGCGGGCGCCGGGCGCTGGCCCTGTGCCCTGATGCAGTCGTGGTGCGGGCGCGGATGTCGGCCTACAGCGAGGCCAGCCGCGCTGTGTTCGAGGTGTTCCGGGATTCCGCGCCGGTGGTGGAGGCACTGTCTATTGATGAAGCGTTCCTGGAGGTCAGTGGACTGGAGCACATCTCCGGCACGCCGGTGCAGATCGCTCAGCGGCTGCGGGCTCGGGTTCGGGAGGAGGTTGGGCTCCCACTCACGGTCGGCATCGCCACGAGCAAGTTCGTGGCCAAGGTGGCCAGTGGGGTGGGCAAGCCGGATGGGCTGCTGCTGGTGGAGGCGGGGCGCGAGCTGGAGTTCTTGCACCCGCTCCCGGTCGAGCGGTTGTGGGGAGTGGGGAAGGTGACTTCGGCCAAGCTGAGGGGCCGTGGACTCAACACGGTCGCCGACGTGGCCGCCCTGGGAGAGCCGGCCCTGGTCGAGCTGCTCGGCCGGGCCGGCGGGCGCCACCTGCACGCCCTCGCGCATGCGCGAGATCCGCGGCGGGTGAAGCCGGCCCGCCGGCGCCGCTCGGTGGGTGCCCAGCGCGCGCTGGGGCGTGGCCAGCGGCCGCGGGCGGAGATCTCGGCTGCCCTACTGGGTCTCGTTGACCGCGTTACCCGCCGCCTGCGCAAGGGGCAGCGGCGCTCCCGCACAGTCGTTCTGCGGCTGCGCTTCGGCGACTACTCGCGCGCCACCCGATCCCGCACGATGCCCGACCCCACCGATCGCACCATCCCGATCCGCGATACCGCCCTGCAACTGCTCGACGAGGTCTGGCCGCTGGTGGAGCAGCGCGGCCTGACCCTGATCGGCGTCGCGCTGACCAATTTGGTTGATGGCCGCGAGCCGCAGCTCACGCTTTCGCTCGAGCCGGGGTCGGAGCTCGACGCCGCGCTTGACGGCGTGCGCGAGCGCTTCGGCACGGCGGCGATCACCCGCGCCGTCCTCCTCGGTCAGAGCGGTGAGGACGGGGTGCCGATCCTCAGCGACTGAGGGGGAGCCTCAGGCCTCGTCCTCGCCGGACGAGCTGACGCTGACCGCGTGCTCGATCCGCCCGTGGCCGTTGCTGGAGAAGTCGGCTTCGACCACCGGCGGGGCCGGCTCCGGTTCAGCGTTCAACCGCCGCTCCAGCTCCCCCAGCGCCAGGCCGAACACGAGGTGGCGCCAGATCGCCTGGTAGAAGGCGCGCCGGTTGCCGCCCAGCGCGGGGAGGTCCTTGCGGGCCGGGTGGAAGCGGTCGCTGAGCGCGCCGAGCCGCCACAGGGCGAAGTGCTCGGTGAGCGCAATGGCCGGCCCGCGCAGCACGGCGGGGATCGGCAGGACCGGAGCCAGGTTGGCATAGGCCGCCCCGAACATGGCTCCGTTCTGGAGGTGGATGGCCAGGCCTACCGGGTACCAGCTGTCGCCCTGGGTGACCGCCTTGCCGAGCAGCTCGATGTCGTCGTAGCGTGACTCGAAGACCCGCTTGTCGAGCGGCTGCTGTACCGCCCACAGGGACGCTGCCACGGCACCGGAGACCGCTCCTCGAAGCGTTCGCGTGCGATCGATGCCCAGGCTCAACGCCTCTAACTGTAACGGGCGGCCTTTGCGCGGGTAACCCCTGTGCGATGGATAACGCAGCCTTGCATCAGCGCGCGCGGGAGAAGGGCGCCAACCTGCTCGTCTACTGGATCGTGCGCGGCGTGCTCGAGCCGTTCTTTTGCATCTACTTCCGGATGACCCGGATCGGACGTGAGCACTTCCCCACCGAGGGCCCCGTGATCGTCGCCGCCAACCATCGAAGCTTCCTGGATCCGTTCGTGATCGGCACCATGGTCGGCCACCGGCGGCCGATGTACTACGTGGCCAAGCAGGAGCTGTTCCGGCACCGCTGGCAGGCCTGGATCCTGAACGCCCTGGGTGCTTTCCCGGTCAACCGGGGCGCCGGTGACAAGGAGACGATTGAGACGTCCAAGGCGATCCTGGCCCGCGGCGACATCGTCCTGATCTTCCCCGAGGGGACCCGCACGCGACCCGGCGCGCTGGGCAAGCCCCACCGCGGCGTAGGCCGGCTGGCACTCGAGAGTGGGGCCCCCGTGGTGCCGGTGGCGGTGATCGGCACCGAGGCGATTCGCCGCGGCTGGCGCATCCGCCCCCACAAGGTGCGCATCCGGGCGGGACGCCCGCTCCGCTTCCCGCAGGTGGACGAGCCCTCGCCGCAGCTAGCCGGAGCCGTCACCGATCGGATCTGGCCGTGCGTGATGCTGCAGTGGGAGTGGCTGGGCGGGCTGCCGCCGATCCGCCGGGCCGCGGTCATCGGCGCGGGCAGCTGGGGCACCAGCCTGGCCGTCAGCCTGGCTCGCGCCGGCTATGACGTCGATCTGGCCTGCCGCACGCAGGAGCAGACCGAGCTGCTGCAGAGCAGCCGGGTCAACGAGCACTACCTGCCTGCTGTGCAGCTGCCCGACAACGTGCGCGTGGTCAAGGCCTCTGACCTGGAGCTTGGCGCACACGACCTGATCTGCCTGGCCGTGCCGGCTCGGGCTCTGCCCGCGGTGCTGGCCGCACACGGCCCCCGGATTCCGCGTCGGGCCGGCGTGCTGGTGCTCTCCAAGGGTCTGGTGCCGCCGCTGGGCACACTGCCCTCTGCGTTCGCAGCGGAACGCTGCCGGGCGCGGGCGATCGCGGTGCTGGGCGGGCCCGCGCATGCGGCCGAGGCGCTCGAGCACGGCGCCTCCGTTGTGGTCGCCTCATTGGACAAGGGTTTCTCTCGCCAGCTCTCTGAGCTGTTCATCGCCGCCGGGCTGGACGTCAGCATCAGCACGGACGTCACCGGGGTCGAGCTGGCCGGTTGTGCCAAGAACGTGGCGGTGCTGGCTGCCGCCGCCGCTGCGGGGGCGGGTCCGAATGTGGCCGGCGCCGCGGCGGGCAAGGTGTTCGCCGAGGTGGACGCGCTGGCTCGCGCGCAGGGCGGCCGGCCTGAGACGTTTGCCGGACTGGCCGGAGCCGGAGATCTGGTCGCCACCGTGGTGGCAGCCGGCTCACGCAATCGCCGGGCCGGCGAGCTTCTGTCTCAGGGTGTGCCTCCGGACCAGATCGCGCCGATGCTGGGTCACGCCGTGGAGGCGGTCGACTCGGTGCCGCTGCTGGCCGCCGCCGCGCGCAGCGCCAGCGTTCAGGCTCCGGCGATCGCCGGACTGGCCGCGCTCGTGGAGGGGCGCATCGAGCCGCAGCGCTGGACGGAAACCGTGACCGCGCCGCGACGCAAGAAACGCTCAGCGTCGAGCCGCGCCGCCTAGATTCTGCCCGGAAGTCGAAGGTAGGCTGTTCATGACATGGCTCCGCAGACCCCGACCTCCAAGGCGGAGCTCGACGCCGCCTTCACGGAGCTGTACCGGGCGCACCTGCGCGACGTCTACTCCTACAGCTACTACCGGGTCGGCAATCATCACGACGCCGAGGACCTCACAGAGCAGACCTTCCTGCAGGCCTACCGCCATCTGGAGCGTGCGCTCCGAGAGTCAAACGGCCGACCGCTGCGCCCGTGGCTCATCCGCATCGCCCACAACCTGGCGGCCAACTTCTATCGCGACCGCTCGCGCAAGCCGGAGTCGGCGATCGAGGACGCCGACATGATCTCGGCTCCGCACACGACCGAGGCCCTGGTCGAGGGCCGCGAGGAGCTCGCCGCCATCCTGGAGGGCGTGCGCCAGCTGCCGGACGACCGGCGCGAGGCGCTGATCATGCGCTTCGCCCTGGGGATGGACAACCGGGAGATTGCCCGCGCGCTCGGGCGCAGCGACGGTGCCACCAAAGTGCTGCTCCACCGGGCGATCCGCCAGCTGGAGGGCATCGTGTCGGATGGCACCGAGCCGGTTGTGATCGAGGGGCCGGCATGAGCGCGCAGCTGAACGTTGAGGCGCTGCTGCGCGAGGCGCTGATCCCGGTCGAGCCTCCGGATGCGCTGGCGCAGCGCCTGGAGACAACCCTGGCCACGCTGACGGCCTCGGCCCAGGAGGAGCTGGAGACGTGGGAGCTCTCGGCCATGGGCGACCCGCGCAACTGGGTTCGCCCGGCCGCCGCTGCCGTGGTCACGGTCACCGCCGGCTCGGCGCTCGTGGCCCTGCGCGTCCGACGCCGTCATCAGGCCAGGTTGGAGACCTCGACGACGATGCGGGAACTGGCGGAGCGCACGCTGCAGGACATCGCGCAGGAGGCGCGGCGGATCCTTCCCGAGCGCTGAGGCGGCCCACGCGCCGCTGGGCGCTGCTGCCTTTCCCTTAATTTCCGCTGCTAGCGTCACGCGCCGTGGCCACCTGTTACCGACACCCCTCCCGCGAAACAGGGGTGTCCTGTTCGGCCTGCGGCCGCCCCATCTGCCCTGACTGCATGACTCCGACCTCGGTGGGCATGCGCTGCCCGGAGTGCGCCCGCGACCGGACGAAGGTCCGGACGATGCGCGCCGCCCGCGGCGGCGGCTGGGCCTCCGGCGCGCGCGGCCGCAGCGCGACCGACATTCTGATCGCGATCAACGTGGTCGTCTTCCTGGCCGAGGTGGCGACGGGGGTGTCGCTGTTCAACGGCAACCAGGGCGGGTGGGTCTACATCCACGGCGTCCTGTTCGGCCCGGCCTTGACCTCTCACGATCCGTACGGCGCGGGCACGGACCAGTTCTGGCGCCTGCTCACCGCCGGCTTCCTGCACGCCAGCCTCATCCACATCGGCCTGAACATGCTCTCGCTGTGGTTCGTGGGCCGGGTGCTGGAGCCCGGGATCGGCCGGCGGAACTTCCTGGCCGTGTACTTCGCCTCGCTGTTCGCCGGCTCGTTCGGGGCGCTCCTGTTCCAGCCGCGGATTCCCACGCTCGGCGCCTCCACCGCCATCTTCGGGATCTTCGGGGCGCTGATCGTGGTGGCCAACGCCCGGCGCATTCCCATCTGGCAGAGCGGGCTGATGCCGATCCTGCTGCTCAACTTCGTATTCACCCTCACCTACGCCGGGATCTCTATCGGCGGCCACGTGGGCGGCCTGGTCGGCGGGGTGATCTGCGGCTACCTCGTGGTCGAGCTGGGCGAGCGCCGGGGCAAGAAGGGGCTTGCTCTGGCCGGTTGTGCGCTCGTGGCGGTGGTGAGCATCGCCGCGGGTATCGCCGTGGCCGGCGGTACCGGGCTGACGCCCAACGGCTTCACCCTCTGACGGCGACCGTTTTTCGGCGAACGGGGATGTGTGCGACGAATTTGTCAAGCATCTCTTGACTTATTCGTCGCACACACTCTCAGAGCTCGACCGGGATCGCCTGACCGGCCAGCTCGGGGTTCTCCGGGAGCAGGTCGGGATGGAGGATCTGCGCCAGCAGCTCCAGGCCGTCGATGATCCGGGGACCGGGGCGCGAGAAATACGCCGCGGCGTTCACCGCCACCACCCGGCCGGCGCCCAGCCGGGCCAACTCGTCACGGTGCATCTCCGCCTCCCGGAACGCGATCTCCGCGTCATACCCGCACGGCATCACGAGCGCCAGGTCGGGTTCGGACAGGGCCACCTCGTCCCAGCTGCGCTCCTCGGACTTCTCGCCCGCGAACCCGAGCACGTCCTCGCCGCCCGCGTATTCGATCAGCTGGGGCGTCCAGTGTCCGGCGGCGAAGGGCGGATCCAGCCACTCCAGGGCGGCCACGCGCGGACGGCGCGCGCCGCGCACCGCCAACCGCACCCGATCGATCCGCGCCGACGCCTCGCGGATCAAATCGACGGCCGCCTCCTTGGCGTCGGTGGCCTGAGCCAGCGTTCGCGCGTCGCCCAGCACCTCGCCCACGGTGTGCGGATCGAGCGAGATCACGATCGGCTGGCTGTCGATCTCCTCAGCGATCGCGCGGACGTCGTCGACCGATACCGCGCAGACCGAACACAGCGCCTGGGTCACGATCAGGTCCGGACGGAGATCGTGCAGCAGCTCATCGTCCAGCTCGTAGATCGACTGGCCGGCGAGCGTGCGCTCCTTGACCGCCGCGTCGATCTCGGCCGAGCTCAGGCCGGCAGGCAGGACGTCCCGAGTCACCCGCGGTAGCTCCTGCGCCGCCAGCGGGTAGTCACATTCGTGCGTCACAGCGATAAGGTCGGCTCCGAGCCCAAGGGCGAACAGCATTTCGGTGGCGGACGGAACAAGACTGACGATTCGCATATCCAGGAGACCAAGCATGGCAGAGCGCCTCACCGACGATCAGATCTCCGAACACCTCAAGAATTCGGAATGGCAGCGGGAGGGCGACGAGATCGTCCGCACCATCGAGCTGAAGGACTTCGCCGCGGCCATGGCACTGGCCAACCGCATCGCCGAGGTGGCCGAGCAGCACAACCATCACCCGGACATCCTCATCCACGGCTGGAACAAGGTGAAGCTGTCGCTCACCAATCACTCGGCCGGCGGGCTGACCGACACCGATTTCAAGGTGGCCCGGGACTTCGACGCGGTCACCTGAGCAGCGACCGACCCCACCGGGACCGTCGGAGCGGCTGATACCGTTCGCACCGTCGCTTGATGAACGACGACCCATACCGAAGTAGCAGCGCGCAGCCGCGGGTGGCGCTGGGGCGAGCCGCTCGATGACTGCGCTGTTCATTGTCCTGACCGCGCTTCTGGTGCTGGTCAACGCCTTCTTCGTGATCGGCGAGTACGCACTGGTCAGGTCGCGCCGATCCCGTCTGCAGGCGCTGATAGAGGAGGGCGGTCGCCCCGCCCGCGGCGCCCGGCTGGCGATGCACCAGCTGGACAACATCGGCGATTACATCGCGAGCTGCCAGGTCGGGATCACGATGGCCTCGATCGGGATTGGTGCCCTGGGCGAGCAGGGCATCGCCCATGCGCTGGAGTCTCTGTTCGGCCAGAAGACCGCCAGCGATCTGGCCGTGGTGATCTCGGTGGTGATCGCCTACGTGCTGATCACGTTCTTCCAAAGCACCCTCGGCGAGATCGTCCCCAAGCTCTACACGATCCAGCACGCCGAGGGACTGGCCCGCCGCGTGGCCCGGCCGATGCAGTTCTTCCGGACCGTGTTCACGCCGTTCATCTATGTGCTGAACTCGAGCTCTGACCGCATCCTGCGGATGCTCGGCACCGACCCCGACGCCGAGCCCGAGGGCGGGACTCCGGACGAGCTCAAGCGGATCATCGCCGAGTCCCAGACGGGCGGGCACCTCGACGCGGGCGAGGCGGAGATGCTCACTGGGGTCTTCCACCTTCATGAGCAAGAGGCCCGTCAGGTGATGACGCCGATCCCGGCGGTGGTCACGGTCGACCTGACCGAGACGGTCGGGGAGGCGTTGCGCCGCTGCGTCTCCACCGGCCACTCGAGGCTGGTGGTGACCGAGAACGAGAACCAGGACCAGGTCCGCGGAATCGTGCACGTCAACCAGCTCGTCAAGCTGCTGATGTCCAGCGGGGAGGATGCTCCGTTCAGCGCGGTGGTGCGAGAGGCGCCGATCTTCCCGGAGACCAAGCCGCTGGACGATCTGCTGGCCGACCTGCAGCGGGAGCGCACCGAGCTCGGGATCGTGATCGACGAGTACGGCCGCACCGCGGGCATCGTCACGATCGAGGACATCATCGAGGAGGTGGTGGGGGAGATCTCCGACGAGACGGATCCGGCGGGGGGCGCGGTCCGCCGGCTGGCGAACGGCGACTGGTTCGTCCGCGGTCACGTGGCGGTCACCGACCTGGAGGACTACGGTCTCACCCTCCCGGTCGACACCGACGCCTACAACTCGGTCGGGGGCTTCGTGTTCGCCGAGCTGGGACGGCTTCCCAAGCGGGGGGACACGATCTCCGCCAACGGCTATTCGATCCGGGTCGAGTCGGTGCGCCAGAACCGGATCGAGGCGGTGCGGATCCGCGAGCGGCGGGAGCCCGTCCGGGCCGCGCCCACCGAGCCGCCGCCCGCCTGATCCCTGAGCGGGTCCTGCCTGATCCCTGAGCCGGGTCCTGCCTGCTTCTCGGCGCGACGTGGCGCATGACAGCGCTCGCAACATTCGTTACAATGCCCTCCACTCAGGCAGCCGGGTCCACGTTCTAGCCAACGTGGCACCTTCCCGGTGGTTGAGAGGAGAGATAGAAGCCGGCCTTCGGGCCGGCTTCGCTATTTCTACGCCGCCCGGCCGCCCGGGGGCTTAAAGGAAGCCGGCCCGCTGGGCGGGCCGGCTTCGCGCTTCTGGGGAGGAGGTGCTGCTATGAGGTACGTCGCGCTACGTAGCTTGCGCCTGATCCCTCAACCGTTTCTAAATAGTCGATAGGTGTATTCGCAGAAGCGGATCACCGGGTCGCACTAGTCGTAGTGGTAGAAGCCCCGCTTCACCTTCCGGCCCAGCGAACCCTTGGCCACGAGCTCCTCGATCCGCTGGGGCACGCGCGCACCGATCTCATCGCCGATCGCCTTGGCCACGTCCAGGCCGACGAAGTCCAGCAGAGCGATCGGTCCCATCGGCATCCCGGCTCCGAGAGTCATGCACTGATCGACGGCGGCGGGCTCCAGTCCCGTGTCCACCATCAGGTCCACGGCGCTGAACAGATACGGGAACAGCAGGCGGTTGACCACGAAGCCGGGCGTGTCCGGAACGTCCACCGCCGTCTTGCCGAGCGCCTGACACAGCGCCCGCGTGCGCTCCCGCGTCTCATCGGTGGCCCGCGCCGGAAACACCAGCTCGATCAAATCCATCCGCGGAACCGGGTTGAACACATGCAGTCCCACGAACCGATCGGGCTGTCCCGAGGCCTCGGCCAGCTCCTCGATCGACAGCGAGGAGGTGGTGGTGGCCAGGATCGCATCCCCGGCCTCGTGCTGGGTCAGCTCGTTCAGATCGGCCAGAAGCGCGGACTTGCTGCCGTGATCCTCCACGATCGCCTCGACCAGATAGCTGGCCTCTCTCAGCGCGTCGATGTCGGTCACGAACCGCACCCGGCTCACGTCGGCGCCCTGCTCAGCCAGGCGGCCACAGGACTTCTCCACGCTGATCTGGGCCCGGTTGGCCGATTCCGGCGACCGGGCCCACAGGATCACCTCGGTTGTGGAGCTGGCCACTGCGGCCAGCCCGCAGGCGATCGTTCCAGATCCGGCGATCCCAAGTTTCTCGTTCACGTCTGCCGTTCTCCCGTGTCTTTGGCGAGTGGCGCAGTGTATGTACCCGCTCGTTCAGCTGGCGTCCCGGCTCAGGGTGCCGAATCGCGCCAGCGAAAGCCCGTGGCCTCGGGGGATGGTTCGAGCGGGCTCGAGGGCAGTCCCGCAGGAGGCTGGTTGAGGTTGTAGGCCGCTGGTGCCAGGTCGTTGGGCGTATCCGGGTGAAACAGGCTGGCCAGGTACTGAGCCTGACCGCGGCCGGGGCCGAGCTCGGTCTGGCCACCGCCGTAGGCACCGATGCCCCGTTCGGTGCAGAAGTCGTAAGTGGCCATCAGCCTGCGTAACGACCCGATCCGAGACGGCTTGATGTTGACCATCCGCGGCGGGAACGGGAGGGTGAGGATGTCGTCGACAGAGTGGATCACGGCATCCCAGGTGATGCGGTCATGCTGGTTGGCCAGCACGGCCGCCGTAGCCGGATCCACCACGTCGGGATCCTCCAGCCAGGCCTCGGGAAACGCGTCGATGACCCGCTGGTAGAGCACCGGGTCAGCGCCCTGGTCCACGATCGTCCCGTGGTAGAGCGCCTTGAAGTCGATCGAGTCGACGGCGCCGGTTTCGACCAACTCATCGATCAGCGCGGGCGTCCAATCGCTGACCGCGTCCAGCTTGAAGCGCAGGCCGGGGTCGAGCGCCAGGCGCTTTCGCACCGGTTCTATCGTCGGCGGCTCGCCAAGGCGCAGCGAGACCACGTAGTTCATCGGCCGCATCGGCCGGTCCAGCACCTCATGGAGCGGCTGGCCGGCCTGCCGGAGCGCCAGGTCGAGCGCCGCGCTGTGAAACGCCCAGATCCGGTAGATGCGCGAAACGTCTCGCTGGGGCTCGACCGGAAACAGGTCGAGGCCCTCGGTCAGCTCGCAGAACTCTCCCAGCGTGTAGCGGCCGGCCAGCTGATGCACCGGACCCGCTTCCTGGAGGGCGACGTGATCGACCTCGTCATAGACCACGTCCTCCCCAGCGCCCTCCTTGCCCCCGCCGCGAAGACGCACCACGGTGGACACGCGCTCAAAGCCACTTGAGATCTCCTGGCGCAGCAGCTCGTAGCCGTAGCTATCGACCTCCAGCGGCAGATCACAGATCAGGTCGAACGTGGCCATGGCCGGGAGCATATTCGGGCGGGCGCAGGCAACGCCCGTGGTCCCGTGCTGCAGGCCTCCGGGCAATCAACCCCGTAGGATGCCCGCCCGTGGACCTGAGGCTCTCACCCTCCGAGGAGTCGTTTCGCGAGGAGCTGCGCGAATGGCTGGCCGACAATCATCCCGGCGAGGAGCCGGCGGGTGACGAGGCAGCCTTCGAGTTCCGTCGCGACTGGCAGCGCAAGCTGAACGCTGCCGGCTGGGCCGGCGTGTCCTGGCCACGCGATTACGGCGGCCGCGGCGCCACACTGATCGAGCAGGCCATCTTCAACGAGGAGGTGGTTCGCCAGCGGCTTCCGTCGATGGCCAACGTGTTGGGGATCGCCATGGGTGGTCCCACCGTGATCGCCCACGGCACCGAGGAGCAGAAGCAGCGCTACCTGCCGGCCATCCTGTCGGCCGAGGAGATCTGGTGCCAGGGCTTCTCCGAGCCTGACTCCGGCTCCGACCTGGCCAGCCTCAAGACCCGGGCGGTGAGGAACGGGGACGAGTGGCTGGTGACCGGCCAGAAGGTGTGGACGACGTTCGCTCACCACGCCAAGTGGTGCATGCTGGTGGCCCGGACCGATCCCGACGCGCCCAAGCACAAAGGCCTCACGTACTTCCTCATGGACATGAAGCAGGAGGCTGTCCAGGTACGTCCCCTGCGCCAGATCACCGGTGAGGCGGAGTTCAACGAGCTGTTCATCGAGGAGGCGCGGATCCCTCACGAGAACATCGTGGGCGGCGAGGGCAACGGCTGGGCGGTGGCGATCACCACGCTCATGCACGAGCGCTTCACGCTGGCCTTCGGCCTGCAAATGGGCGTGCAGATCGCCCTCGGGCAGCTGCGGGAGCGCGCCCGGGAGACACCAGCCGCCGACGGGCATTCGGCCGCGGAGGATCCGGTCATCCGCCAGCGCCTGGCCCAGCTGATGATCGAGGCCGAGGTGTTACGCCTGAACGCCTACCGCGGGCTCAGCTCGGTGATGCGTGACGGCGTACCCGGGCCGGAGGGATCGCTGGGCAAGTGGCACTGGTCGGAGGTGAACCAGTCGCTCACCGAGCTGGCCATGGACATGGCCGGGCCCCGGGCGATGCTGGCTGAGGACGACTGGACTTACCGTTTCCTCCGGGCTCGGGCCAACTCGATCGAGGGCGGCACCACCGAGATCCTCAAGAACATCGTGGCCGAGCGGGTGCTCGGGCTGCCCCGGATGCGCTGAGCGCCGATCCACCAATGAACTTCGACTTCACCGACGACCAGCATGCGATCAAGCGCACGGCCCGCGACTTTCTGCAGGCCCGCTACAGGCCGGAACTGATCCGCGAGCTGGCCGACAGCGAGCGGGGTTACACGGACGAGCAGTGGGCGGCCGTGGCCGAGCTCGGCTGGCCAGGCGTGATGATCGACGAGCAGCACGGGGGGCTCGGGCTCGGCGCGGTGGAGTTGACCGTCATCCAGGAGGAACTGGGCTACGCGCTGGCGCCCACGCCCCTGCTGTCGAGCGTGGCGGCCGGGCTGCTCATCGAGGCGGCCGGATCAGACGAGCAGAAGGCACGCTGGCTCGAACCGCTGGCCAGCGGCGAGGCGCGGGCCGCCGTCGCCCTGTGGGACGAACACTCTGGCTGGTCCCCGGCGGCCTCCAAAGCCGAGCTTTCGAGCGGAGCTCTGAGCACCACCAAGATCGGCGTGGCCGACGCCGCCGGCGCCGACCTGCTGGTCGTCTCCGGCCACGGCGCGCACTTCCTCGTGCCGGCGGACGCGTCAGGGGTCCGGATCGAGCTCGAGCCGTCGCTCGATCCAACCCGCAAGCTCTACCGAGTGACCTTCGACGGCGCCACCGCCGAGTCGCTGACCGGCGGAACGATGGAGTCGGTCTCCCGCGCGTACGCGGTGGTGGTCGCAGCGCTGGCTGCCGAGAACGTGGGGATCGCCCAGCGCACGATGGAGATGGCCGTGGAGTACGCCAAGGACCGCAAGCAGTTCGACCGGCCGATCGGCGCCTACCAGGCCGTCGCCCACCGCTGCGCGCAGATGCTGCTGGAGGTGGAGGGGGCACGCTCGCTGACCTACGGTGCCGCCTGGGCGCTGGACCACGATCCCCAAACCGCCGTACGGGCTGCCTCGATGGCCAAGGCCTATGCCGGCGATGCCGGTTTCCGGGTGAGCGCCTCGGCGCTGCAGGTCCACGGCGGGATCGGCTTCACCTGGGAGCACGACCTCCACTTCTTCCTCAAGCGTGCCAAGGCCAACGCGCACGCCTACGGCGACTCTCGCTGGCACCGAGAGCGCGTCGCCGAGCTCTCGGGTCTGTAAAACCCTCCCCGCCCTTAGCACCCGTTTCTGGTCAAACGTCCGTCCAGAAAGGTGACCCATGATCGTCGGCGGATCGTCCACCGCCGATCCCCAGGTGCGGACTCCAATTGGGAGGACCCACCCCCCGGGCATAGGGGTGGCCGGCACAAGGGTATGGCCGAGGGCGCTCCAGCGCTCTCGGCCGCCGGGCCCGGCCTGCGGGCTCGCCCCGGGCCCCCAGCCGACCGCGCCTACTCGTCCCGCACGCCGATCACGTGGGGCTCGAACTCCGGGTCGGACAAGACCCTGGGATCGGCAACCTCGGGCCGTCGGCTGAAGTAGCCGTGGAAGAACGGCCACGAGGCGAACATCAGGACCACGCCGAGGATCAGGCCTCCGATGCCGACCAGGATCGGCGTCTGGATTCCGAGCAGGGCCTTTGAGTAGTTGTTGCCGGCAGTGTTGTAGTAGCTGAACGCCCGGACCCCGACGTAGCCCATCATCACGCCGCCCGCCACCGGGACCAGCCCCACCAGGAAGAAGTTCCGGACGCTCTTGAACAGCTCGCGCCGGAAGTAGAAGGCGCAGGCCAGGCCGGTGAAGCCGTAGTAGAAGCAGACGGAGAAGCCAAGTGCGGAGATCGTGTCACCGAGCACGTCCTGGTTGGGGTTGAACGCCACCAGGGCGACGGTCCAGACGATCGACAGGCCACCCATCAGCAGCGTCGAGAAGCTCGGAGTCATGTACTGAGGGTGCACCGTGCCGAACGCCGAGGGGATCGCCTTCCATTTGGCCATCGACAGCGTGGTTCGGGCCGTGGGGAGGATCGTCGTCTGGGTCGACGCAGAAGCGGAGGTGAGCACGCACAGGATCAGCAGCTTGCCCAGGACCCCGCCGCCGAACACCGCTTGCCCGAGCGCGTTGAGCACGTCGTTCTGGTTGTTCGGGTTGGCCAGGAAGCCGGGCCCATGGACCGCCTGGGCGCCGACCGTGGTGGCGAGGTAGATGGCCAGCAGCAAGAAGGTGGAGATGACCGCGGCCTTGCCCGGGCCGCGGTGCGGATCCTTGGACTCCTCGTTGACGGCCACGCCGGAGTCCCAGCCCCAGAAGATGAAGATCCCCAGCAGCACGGCGGGGACCATCGCCCCCCAGCTGACGTCAAACGGGTTGAACCACGAGGCCGAGACGTGGAGTGAGTGGTGGAAATCGCCTGAGTAGACCTTGACGAGCGCCGTGATCGTGAAGATGACCAGCATCAGGACCTCGAACGACAGGAGGACCTGCTGGATGCGCGCCGACAGCTCGATCCCGCGGTAGCAGATCCAGGTCATGATCGCGATCCAGAGGACCGCGCCGGCGACCAGTCCGAACGTCGACGGGTGCCCGTCCCACAGGGAGTAGGTGTACGAGCTGGCGATCACAGAGAGGGAGGCCATCACGATCACGTCGGCCAGGAAGATCGCCCAGCCGTTGATCCAGCCGATCTGGGGCCCGAAGGCCCGCGCGGTCCAGGCGAACGTCGTGCCGGCGTCCGGATCGGCCAGGTTCAGGTAGCGGTAGCCGACCGAAACGAACAGGATCGGTACGAAGGACACGATCAGCACCGCGGGGGCATGCACGCCGATCCCGGTCACCGCCGCGATGAACCCGAGCGTGGCCGCCAGACTGTAGGCCGGCGCCGTGGAGGCGACGGCGATGACCAGGTTCGAGGCGAACCCCAGCGCCCCGGTCTTCAGGCCCTTGAACCCGGGGGCTGATTCGTCTGGCAGCGGTGGTGCGGGCGCGATCGTTTCCATACGGGCGGCTCCTCTCAAGCGGGGTCACGGCGCCCGCGGAGAACTCAGGCGACCGATTTGGGGTCTGGCCGGATTGTCAGACCATGACGGGATCGGCGCAACCCTGCCGCGACCGATCCTTGAGCTCAGCTTTATACGGTCTGGCCAATAACAAGTGATCGGCTGGACGGAAGGGACTGCGGGGCGTCAGACGCCGTGCGATTGACCGAGCTCGTCGAAGCCCACGCTGGGCAGCGGCCGGAGCCCGTCCTCGGCCTCGTGCCCGCGCACCTCGCCCAGGTAGGCGATGCCATCCAACCGGCCGATCTCCTGCTCGCCCAGGACCCGCGCCGGATGATCGGGGGGCAGCGAACGGATCAGGGTCCGGATCCGCTCGCGCAGCTGCAGCGCGAAGTGGGGGGTGGAGGCGCCCATCAGCGCCCGCACGTCGTCCACGGTCGCCTCGCGGCCCGGCCTCAGCCGCTCCGGATGCTCCGCTTCACTCATCGCTGCGGCACCGCCTCCAGCAGGCTGTCCACCTGCGCCTGCACGCCCAGCGAGATGGCGCTCGGGGGCCCGATCAGCCAGCCGTGGTTGTACACGGCGGCCGTGGGACCCTGGCTCGTGTAGCCGGGCGTGGCGTAGTTGAGGAAGTAGTTCAACACGGACTTCGGAAGCGTATTGCCATTCTGCACCAGAAGCTGTGGGCCGTACCCGCCGCTGCTGGACAGGGCGGCGGCCGCGGCGGCGTCCAGCGGGTCCGCGGCGTTTATCAGCACGTAGGCGTGCCCGGGGCTCCGGATCGCCCAGCCGAAGCTGTTCGGAACGTGACCGCAGGCCTGACCGGCCGGACATGGTGGATCGCGGTAGGTGGCGAAGGCCACCGAACTGGCCGCCGGATCCGACCCGGAGATCCGCTTCACCGTGCCGTAGCGCCCCAGCTTCGCCAGCACGGAGCCCGGGATCACCGACGCCGGCCCGAGCACGTAGATGTGCGGGTGGTGGTGGGCCTGCAGCGCCGCCACCGTCGGCCCGGGCACCGAACTCGAGTTCACGTACAGGATCGGATCCCCGCTTTCGGCGGCCCAGCCGGCCGCCGGCATCGCAAACCCAGGGGATTTGGCCGACACGACCACCACGTTGCTGCTCTCACGGCCGGTGGCCTGGGCTTCGAAGTGGTCGATCGAGGCGGCCAGCGTGTAGGGATCCGAGCCCGCGATGGCGGCTGACTTTAAACCCGGTGCCCCGGCCACGCTTCCGATCCTGATCACCTGATCGCCACCCAGCGAGTGCGCGCCTGTGGGAGCCAGGGTGCGCAGCGTGGACCGCGTGATCCCGGTCAGCGCCCCCGGGTGCGATAGCAGGACCGGCGCTCGGAATGGCGGTGCCATCAGCGAGGTGGCGGCGATTGCGCCCTGCCAGTCGCTGGTCGAGAGCAGCGCCACGGCCGTCGGGTGCGTGCCCGGGATCGCCGATGGGTACACGGCCAGCGCCACCGCGGCGGCATTCTGGATGGGGTTGCCGCCGGCGCGCGTCGTGTTCTTGGTCGCCACGAGCGGGAAGTCCAGCTTGCTCTGGCCGCCGGACGCCTGGCCCCCTCCCGAACCTCCCGAAACCGGCGGGGACGACGAGTTGCCGGTACTCGCGGTGGTTGCGCCGGTCAGGTGCGTGCCGCCGCCGCAACCGGCCAAGGCGATGGCCACCGCGGCGGCCAATCCGGGGAGCGCGGGCAGAGTGCGGAGTCGTCCACGCAGCGGCATCGGCGGTGGACCATAGCGAGCCGGTGTCCGGCTCCGTCGCACCCGCGTCACGCGGAAATCCCACCGATGCTCGATCAACCAGGTGGCTCGCCTGTACGCTAAGAGCTCAACTTCAGACACCCGCCAAGGAGGATGCGATGCCGGGCCTTTCCGGGCGCATGTCCACCGTAGTCAAAGCCAAGATCTCCAAACTGCTCGACCGCACCGAGGATCCAGCCGAGACGCTGGACTACAGCTATCAGAAGCAGCTCGAGCAGCTCCAGAACGTCAAGAAGGGCATCGCCGACGTGGTCACGGCGAAGAAACGCCTGCAGCTTCAGGAGGAGAAGTACCGCGGCCAGGTCGTCAAGCTGGACACCCAGGCCCGCCAGGCGCTGGCCTCGGGCCAGGAGGATCTGGCCCGCACGGCGCTCGAGCGCAAGAACGTGATTCAGGCTGACCTCCAGGGCCTGGATACGCAGATCGCTCAGCTCGAGCAGCAGCAGGAGCAGCTCACGCAGTCCGAGCAGAGGCTGCGCACCAAGATCGAGCAGTTCCGCTCCAAGAAGGAGGTCATCAAGGCCCAGTACTCGGCCGCCGAGGCTCAGGTGCGAATCTCCGAGGCCGCTACCGGGGTGGGCGAGGAGATGGCCGATGTCGGTCTGGCAATGCAGCGCGCGCTGGACAAGACCGAGCAGATGCAGGCCCGGGCCGGCGCCGTTCAGGAGCTGGAGGCCTCCGGGACCTTCGAGGACCTCACCGCGCTCGGCTCGGGTGAGGACGACATCGACCGCCAGCTCAAGGCGCTGTCCAGTTCCACCGAGGTCGACAGCGAGCTCGATCGGATGAAGGCCGAGCTGGGGCAGGGCGACCGTCCCGCCCCGGAGCTCGGAGCCGGAACCGGAGACGGCAGCCCCGCTGACGCCGCCGGCACCGCCGGCACCGAGCCGCAGACCGGCGCGGAGCAGGCGGGTTGATCGTCCGGATCTCCACCGAGGGGCAGTACGAGCTGGATGGGGATCCTGCGGAGTTCAACGACCTCGACAACGCCGCCGTGGCGGCCTGCCAGACCGGCGACGAGGCCCAGTTCCGCGACCAGTACGACCGGCTGCTCGACTACGTGCGTAGCCACGGCCGGCCAGTGGAGGAGGACCACCTCGGCGGCTCCGATCTGATCCTGCCGCCGCCCGACGTCAGCCTCGAGGAGGCCAGGAAGGACTTCAGCGGCGAGGGTCTGATCCCGGACTGACGCCGCTCCCCAGCCGTCCCGCCCGCACCAACGCCTCCACCACCCGCCCGGCCGCCTCCTGCGGAGTGAGTTGCGCCGTCTCCAGGTGGATCTCCGGGGCCTCCGGGGGTTCGTACGGCGAGTCTATGCCGGTGAAGTTGATCAGCTCGCCGCGGCGGGCCTTGCGGTACAGGCCCTTCGGGTCTCGGGCCTCGGCCACCTCGAGCGGGACGTCCACCCAGATCTCGAAGAACTCGCCCGCTTCGAGCAGGCGGCGCGCCATCGCTCGCTCGGCACGGAACGGCGAGATGAACGAGACGATCACGATCAGTCCGGCATCCGTCATCAGCCGGGCCACCTCGGCCACCCGGCGGATGTTCTCCACCCGGTCGGCGTCCGTGAAACCCAGATCGGAGTTCAGGCCGTGCCTCACGTTGTCCCCGTCGAGCAGGTAGGTGAGGTGGCCCCGCCGGTGAAGTTCTCCCTCCACGAGGTTGGCGATCGTCGATTTCCCGGCGGCCGAGATCCCGGTCAACCACAGTACGGCTGGGCGCTGGTCCAGCCGGGCGGCTCGCTCGCGTTTGCCGATCCCCAGCGCCTGCCAGCGCACGTTGTCCGACCGCCGCAGGGCGTGCTCCACCACCCCGGCTCCCAGCAGCGCGCCGTCGCGCAGGTCCCGCACCTCGAAGTGGACCGCCGTCTCGCCGGGGCCCGGCTCCAGCCTCAGTGGCCGGCTCAGCTCGATGTCGCAGGCCCCAACCTCCCCCCGGGCCAGGGTCCGGGCTGCCACGTGCTCGCCGGAGGCGGGGTCGAGCCGGTAGTGCAGCGGCGCGATGGTGGCGGTCTCGGTCTGCTCGCCTCGCGCCACGGCGTACGCCCGTCCCGGAAGCAGCGGCTGGTCAGCCGCCCACTCGATCATCACCCGCAGGGCCGTCGCAGGACCCGGGACGGCACGATCGACCATCTAGATCGGGATCCCCCACAGCGGGAACCACCGCCCCAGCTCTGGCTCGATCGGCAGCTCGCGCGTCATCTGAGCCTGAAGCACGAGCTCGCGCTCGTTGTCGCGCTGCTCACGCCCGCCGGCGGGGACGAACGGATAGAAGAAACCCCGCTTGTAGTTGTAGATCCAGTACAGCCTGCGCTTCTGGGGGTCCTCGAACGCGAACACCGCGCACAGCAGGCGCTCGCCGTAGCCCCCCGCCTCGATGGCGCTGCTGACCGCGTTCAGCCCGACCACCAGGCCATCGAAATCCTCGCCCCGCAGGACGAGCCAGCGAAAGCCATACGCGTCGTCGGAGCGCTCGAGGCGGGTCGCGCTCTCCGCTGCCGTGGCCCGGACTACGTCCTCCATGTCCTTGACGATCGATTCGAAGTCCGCCGTGGCCAGGGGCTGGAAGACGATCGCGGCGGCGCCCCGCGGCGTGATGCCCTGCTCGGTCTCCAGGGTCACGCAAGCGGTCGTCATCGCGAACAGCCTGTCCCGGGCGGGGGCGGCGAGTTTGCGCCTACCGGTCAGGGCATCGAGGAAACCCATCAGGCGGCCGCGCTCACGTGTCGTAGCCACTCGACGGTCTGCGCGAGCCCGTCGTCGAGCCCGATCCTGGCCTGCCACCCCAGCAGCTCGCGGGCCTTGTCCACCGATGGCCAGCGACGCTGCACATCGACCTCGAAGCTCGGCAGGTGCCGGAGGGCGAAGTCCTCCTCGGGCTCGCCGCAGGCCAGCCAGATCCGGCGCGCGATTTCGGCCACCGTCAGCTCCTCCCGGGCGGAGATGTTGAAGTCCTGATTCTCCCCGGCGGGCGACGCCATCGCCGTGACGACGCCATCGGCGATGTCGTCCACGTGGGTGAGCGTACGGGTCTGCTCGCCGGAGCCGAAGATCTCCAGCGGGCGTTGCCCGGACAGGACCTTGGTGATCAGGTCGGGGACGGCATGCGCTATGCCGGGCTCGTCGCGGTCGGGTAGCTCTCCGGGCCCGTAGGCGTTGAACGGGCGGCAGATCGTGTAGCGCAGGCCGTGTTGGTCGTGGGCGGCGCGGGCGTACACCTCGCCGGCCAGCTTGGAGAAGCCGTAGGCCGACCAGGGAGCCGGGCAGTCGCGTACATGGTCCTCGCGAGTTGGGAACTGCGTGGCGCGCTCGAACACCATCGAGGAGGACACGTAGACGAACCGGGCCACCTCATGGTCCAGCGAGGCCTGGACCAGCGCGCCGGTCAGCGCGTTGTTGACCTGGAACAGGGTGTGGGGGAGCTTGTGGAAGTTGGCGATTCCGCCGACGATGGCCGCCAGGTGGATGACGTGTGAGCAACCCCCGACCGCCTCCCGGGCGTTGGTGAGGTCGCGCAGGTCGGCGGTGTGGATCTCACACTCTTCCTGCATCCAGGCGGGCGGGGCCCGGTGATCGGAGATCCGCACGTCGAACCCGGGTTCGGTGAGCAGCCGCCGCACCACGGCGCTGCCGATCGTGCCCGCCCCTCCGGTGACCAGTACCCGGCTCATGATTGGAGGTCTGAAGTGAACGAGAACACCTGATCTGTGCCGAACACGTTCCACGGGTCGACCAGGAGGCACCCGTCTGAGGCTCTGGCGAGGATCTCCGCCATCACCTCCGGCCGCTCGAACTCCTCGTGGTTGGTCGTGACGATGACGGCCTCGGCTCCCTTCACCGCCTCGGCGAGGGGCTGAGTGGGGCTGACCGCGTGCGGATCGCACACCACCACATCAGCCAGTTCGCGCTCCAGCAGGCGGATCAGCTTGGGGGCCAGGGAGTCCCGCTCGTCGTCGGTGTCCCGCTTGAAGGTGAGCCCCAGCACTCCGATCTTGCGGTTGGCCAGGTCGCCCAGACGCCGCTTGGCCCCTTCCACGAGGAACAGGGGAACCGCTTCGTTGACGCGGGAGACGGCCAGCAGCATTCCCGGAGCGTTGGAGCGCTCCTCTGAGAACGCGAAGTCCTTGCGCAGACAGGTCCCCCCGGTCAGCCCCGGGAGCTTCATACCGCCGCGCGGGTAGTCGCGGTTGATCATCTCGATCACCTCAAACACGCTGGCCCCGTAGCGCTCGCAGTCCATCATCAGCAGGTTGGGGAGGGCGAACATCGCGTAGCGCAGGATGTTGGTCCAGATCTTGGCCAGCTCGGCCTGCACCGGCGTGGTGCGTTCGATCGGCGCTCCCAGGACGGAGAACAGTGCCGCCGTACGCTCGGTCGAGGCGTCGCCCACCCCGGCCACGATGCAGGGCAGCGTGGAGATCTCATCCAGGAAGCGGCCGGCCGCGATCCGCTCGGGCGCGTGGGCGACGAACACGTCCTCGCCCACTTTGAGGTCGCGGCGCTTCTCGATGTAGCCGGCCACGAACTCGGTGGTCCCCGGGGCGATCGTGGAGCGCAGGATCAGCACATGACCGTGGCGCAGCAGCGGCAGCAGTTCATCCACGGCTGAGCGGATCTGGCTGAGGTCGCTCTCGATGTGCGAGAAGGACGGGGTCCCCAGGGTGAGCACGATGTTCTCCGCCCGGGCCGCCTCGGCGGCCTGCTCAGCCAGTCTGAGTCGCCGGGCGGTGCGGACCCGATCCAGCACCGCCTGCACGCCCGGCTCCTGGAACGGCATACGTCCACGGCGTAGGCGGCTCAGGATCTTGGGGTCATTGTCGACGCCGAGGACCTTGAGTCCCCGGTCCGCGAACGAGAGCGCCAGCGGTAGGCCGACGCGGCCCAAACCGACGACCGAGACGTCGAACTCGGCCCTGGCCGCTTGCCCGTTCACCGGCGGCAGTTTAGAGCGGGCCTAGCGGATCGCCGTCGGCCGTCCGGAACTCTGCAGCTGGACTTCCAGCCGTTGCAGGGCGGTGATCCGCTGCTCCAGCGAGGGATGTGTGGAGAACAGCGTGGACACCGACCGCTTGACCTGCGGCGGGAATATGTAGAAGGCCGCCAGCTCTCCGGACGCTGCTCGCAAATCGCGCTGCGGGATGCCGCTCATCGAAGCCTCGATCTTCATGAGCGCCGAGATCAGCGCGCTGGGCCGGCCGGTGATGATCGCCGAGCCGCGGTCGGCGGCGAACTCCCGGTAGCGGGACAGCGCCTGCAGCAGCACCCAGGAGACGACGTAGACGAGCGCCGAGACGAGGATCACCACCAGCGCTCCCGGCCCGTCCTCGTTGTCGTTGAACGCGCCGCCGAACCAGAAGCCCATCTGGACGATGAACGACGCGATCGACGCGAAGAAGCTGGCCAGGGTCATGACCATCACGTCGCGGTTGGCGATGTGAGTCAGCTCGTGGCCGAGCACCGCCTCCAGCTCTCCTTCCTCGAGCAGGCCGAGCAGCCCGCTGGTCACGCACACGGTGGCGGACTTGGGGGAGCGGCCCACGGCAAAGGCGTTGGGCATCCGCGTGTCCGCGACGGCCACCCGCGGCATCGGGATGTCGGCCTGGATGGCCAGGCGCTGGACCACTCCGATCAGCTTCGCCGCCCAGGGGCCGTCCCCCGGGGCGATCTCCCGGGCGCCCATGCTGGCCAGGGCGATCCGGTCCGAGGTGAAGAACTGGACCAGAAACAGGCCGCCGGCGATCACGGCGATCGTCACCGCGCCGACGCCGGCTGCGAACAGCACCCCGATCAGCACGGCGTAGACCAGCCCGAGCAGGAACAGGGTGAGCAGCATGCGGGCCTGCAACCCAGGGTCCCGGCCGAAGTTCTTTGTCTTGTTCATCTCGTGGGAATGGTTGCAGAGCGCTCCGAAGAACTTGCGAACAATTTGGGCCTCAGCCGTGGAACACGTAGCGCCGGTACCAGTCGATCGTGCGCTGGAGGCCCTCCTCCAGCGCCACCGTCGGCGCCCAGCCCGTGAGGCGGTGAAGCCGCTCGTAGTCGACCCACTGGCGGTCGATCTCCCCCGGCGGGGTTCCCTGTCCCTGCACGTCGGGAACCGCGCCCGTGCCGGCCAGCCGGCAGACCGTCTCCACCACGTCGAGGACCCGGTGGGCCCGTCCGCCTCCGGCGTTGAACGCCTGCCCGGCAGCTGCGCCGCGGCCGAGCGCCTCGGCGATCGCCAGGTAGGCCGCCACGGCATCCTCCACGTAGAGAAAGTCCCGCTCCGGTGAGCCATCCGACCGGATCACCGGGTTGCGGCCGGACAGGGCTGCCGTCACCGCCTCGGGGACAAGCCGGGACGGGTTGAAGTCGCCGCCGCCGTAGAGGTTGGCAAATCGCGTGCACGGCCACCGGTAGCCCCCAGGTGTGCCAGTACGAGCGGGCGAGCAGGTCGGCGGCCGCCTTGGAGACGTCGTAGGGGTAGCGTGGTTGGAGGGGCTGCTCCTCCCGGTAGGGCAGCTCGAGCTGGGCGCCGTAGGCCTTGTCGGAGGAGGCCACCACCACCCGGCTCGGCTCGTGCCGGCGGCAGGCTTCCAGCAGCAGCCAGGTGCCTCTGATGTTGGTCTCGAATGTCGACACGGGCGAGCGGTTGGCGGTCGGCACGAGCGTCTGGGCAGCCAGGTGATAGACGGTGTCCACCTCATACTCGGCCAGCGTGCGCTCGATCAGCCCCTCCGAGGTGAGCTCGCCGTGGACGACCGACACCCTGCGTTCGAGGTCCATCAGCGCGAGCCCCGACTGGGGCCGGTCGTCCCGGTGCAGCACCGTCACCTGCGCCTCCTGCTCGACCAGCGCCCGCACCAGCCAGCCGCCGAGCAGGCCGTAGGCGCCGGTCACCAGGACGGAACCGCTCACGTCCACACCTTCCACGGGGCTCTGCCGTCACGCCACAGGTCGTTGAGGGCCACCGCGTCCTTGTAGGTGTCCAGGCATTCCCAGAACCCTTCGTGGCGGAAGGCGCCCAGCTGCTGCTGAGCGGCCAGCGCGGCCAGGGGCTCGCGCTCCAGGACGGAGTCCTCACGCAGGGATTCGAAGACCTCCGGCTCCAGGCAGAGGAAGCCGCCGTTGATCCAGTGCTCGCTGCGCGGCTTCTCCGCAAAGCCCTGGACCAGGCCATCCCCGTTCAGATGCGCCACGCCGAACGGGAGCTGGGGCCGCACGACGGTCATCGTGGCCACGGTGTGCTGTCGCTGGTGATGCTCGAGCAGCGCCGCCAGGTCGATGTCCGCCACGCCGTCGGCGTAGGTGAGACAGAACGTCCCGCCGGCCAGGGCCTCGCGCGCCCGGTGCACCCGTCCGCCGGTCGGCGTCTCCCGGCCCGTGTCCAGGCATCGCACCTCGGTCCCGTCCGGCCAGACCGTCCGGCCGGCGAAGCTCTCGATCATCTCCGAGCGGTAACCGGTCAGCAGCAGGAACCTCCGGAACCCCTGGGCCAGATAGATGTGAATCACGTGCCAGAGGATCGGCTGCCCGCCGATCTCCACCAGGGGCTTGGGGATCGACTGGGTGCGCTCCTGCAGGCGCGTGCCCCGTCCACCACACAGAATCGCTACGACTGGCCGCACCGGGCGCGGATTATCGGCCATCCTCGGCGATACTGGTGCAGATGGCGGTTTCCGATCAGTCAGCGCCCTCGCGCCGCTCCCGCCGCCGCTCCTCCGGGGACCCGCTGCCCCGTTCCGCCTGGACCCGGCTGGCTGCCTGCACAGCCGCCGCGGCCCTCCTCCAGCTCGACGGGACGGTGATCACCGTGGCCCTGCCAACGGTGGCCCGCGACCTTCACGTGACCAGCGCCTCCACGGCGCTGATCCTCAGTGCCTACTTCGCCGCCTATGCGCTGCTGCTGTTCCCGGGGGGGCGTCTGGTGGACCGCTACGGCGCCCGCCGCATCGCCCTCTTCGGGCTGATCGTGTTCGCCGTCGGCGCGGGGCTTGGTGCCGTGGTATCGGACCTCGGGCTGCTGGTGGCCACCCGGGTGATCCAGGGGATCGGAGCCGGTCTGGTCAGCCCCGCCGCTCTGGCCGGTGCGGTGAGCGGCTTCCCGGCCGATCGCCGCGGGGGCGCCCTGGGCATCTGGGGCGCCAGCGCCGGCATGGCCAACCTGATCGGCCCGCTGCTGGGCGGCCTGCTGACGGTCGCCTTTGGCTGGCGCGCCGACTGGTGGGCGCTCGTTCCTCTGGCCCTGCTGGCCGCCTGGGGGATCGCCCAGCACCTGCCTTCGATCGTCCACGAGGTCGGTGCCGAGGGTCGCCGGCGAGTGCTCAGTGAGCAGGTCGTGGCGGCCGCCGGCGTGGCCGGGCTCACGTTCGCCGTGATGATCGGGACCTTCTACCTGGCCGAGCAGTACCTCCAGCGCTCGGTCGGCTACTCCGCCCTGGGCGCCTCCGCCGTGCTGATCCTCGTCGCTCTGCTGGTGGGGGCAGCCGCGCCCCTGGCCGGCCGCCTGGTCGACCGCCGCGGGGAGCGGCTGCCGGCCGTGCTCGGGTTCGCCGCCGCCGGTGTCGGGCTGGTCATCCTGGCCATCCCGGGCGTCTCGCTGCACGGCATCGGAACCGCTTTTGCGCTCGTGCCTGTTGGCCTCGGCCTTGGCCTCCTGTTCGTGCCCACATCCCGCGCCGCGCTGAACGCCACCGAGGCCGCCTCGCACGGTCGTGCCTCGGCGATCCTGTCCGCCGCCCGCCTGGTCGGGGCCGCCGTCGGTGCCGGGCTGGGTGGGGCCGCCGTGGCCGGGGGGCCCACCGCCTCGACGGTCCACGCGGCGCTGGCGGTGGCCGCGGGCGCCTGCCTGCTCCTGGGCCTGCCGGTGTCCACGCGCCTGGGCGTGAGGGCCGTGTCGTCGGCGCCGGATCCCGCCTGAGCCGGAGCCTCCGACCGGGGGGCTGCCAAATTGCAACAATTTTCCCGCCCGGGGCCTAAAGTTTCTCCCGTGGCGGCCGATATGTGGATGAGGTGCGTGTGAAGCGGGCATACGTCGCCGGCCTCGGGACAGCTGGTTCTCTTGTGGCGGGAGCCTCCGTGCTCTTCATCCTGGCCAGTGCGCTGGTCGCCTTCCACGGCTGGCCGCTCGCCTCCAGGTCGCAGCCCGGCCCGTCGATCATCACTGCTCGGCCGGCCAGCCAGGCCGTCAAGCCGGGGACCAGGATCATCGCCGCACTGGCCGCATTGCGCCGCGCCGGAGCAGCTGGCGCCGCTGGCCGCCGAGGCGCCGGAGCCGTGGGGCGTGGCACAGCTGGCACCGGAGGCCGCGGAGTGGGCGGCACCACGGGTGCAGGCGGCGCCGGGGGCGGCGGGCTTACCTCGGCTGGCGGTTCGTCCGGGACTGGCTCCAGCGGTAGCGGATCTTCCGGAGGCGGCTCCGGCCCGGTGAGCGGCATCGTCTCATCTGTGACCGGCACCGCCGGCTCGACCGTCACGTCGGTCAGCGGCCAGGCCGGCGCCACTGTGTCAGGCGTCACCAAATCGCTGGGCCGCACGGTCGGCACCGTGAGCCCCTCGGCCGGGAATACCGTCAGCTCGGCTGGACAGACCGTCGACGGCGTCGTATCCGGAGCCGGGTCCACGGTCGGTGGGCTTGTCAACAAGGTCGGCCGGCAGGTCTCCGGCCTGACCGGCGGCCACTGATCCGCTCCGGCGGCCTCTGATCTAACCCAGCGCCCGCTCGATGAAGCGCAGGCTGAGCGCCTGCAGCTCCGGGTCGTGCTGGATCGAGCGGTGATGACCGCCCGGGACGACGACCAGCCGGCTGTCCGGTGACCGCAAATGTCCCGCCAGCTCCCGAGAACTCTCCACCGGAACCTGCTCATCTCCCTCCGCGTGGAGCAGCAGCACGGGAATCTCGAGCGAGTCGAGGGCCGCCTCCAGATCGTGCTCGGCCAGGAAGGCGTCGAGGCCGTCCACGTCGGCCTCGAAGCCGAAGCCGTGGCGGGTGAGCCCGGTTCGAAGCAGCTCGGCCGGCGCCGGGCAGATCGCCACCAACCCCCGGGCGCGCGCCTGCTCGGCCGCCGCGATCGCCAGATACCCGCCCATGCTCGAGCCGCGCAGCGCCACCGGGGCATCGACCGTCCCGAGCCGTTGGCGCAGTAGGTCGGCCATCCGGGCGACGTCACGCCCGGCCCGGGCATCGAGCGCGCCGCCGCTTTCCCCGTGTCCGCGCTGGTCGAAGCACAGGGCGGCCAGCCCGGCCGCGACCAGCATCCGGGCGAAGTCGTGATGGCTCTCCTTGCTGGATCCGGCACCGTGCAGGATCACCGCGCCGGCCGGCGCTCCGTCTGCCGGCATCCAGAGCGTGTAGGCGAGCCCGTCATGTCTGGCTGACTCGGCCGGACGGGTGACGTTCACGGTGCGGAGGCGTCGCATGGCGTGACATCATCGCCCCCCTTGACGACTGGCGCTTCCACCGACATCTCCACCGCCCTCCCGTGGGGGAGCCGGATCAACCGCCACGGCCATCTGGAGGTGGGGGGCTGTGACCTGCTGGAGGTGGCGCGGGAGTTCGGGACTCCCGCCTACGTCGTCAGCGAGGAGGACCTGCGGCGGCGGGCTCGCGCCTTCCTGAACGGCCTCCGGGCGCGTAATCCCGAGGGCCAGGTCCTGTTCGCCTCCAAGGCATTCCCCTGCACGCCGGTCCTCCGCGTGCTGTGCGCTGAGGGCCTGGGCTGCGACGTGGCCTCCGGAGGCGAGCTGGCGATGGCGCTGGCCGCCGGGTTCCCGCCGGAGCAGATCGTGCTCCACGGCAACGCCAAATCCGCCGAGGAGATCACCCTGGCCCTGCAGGCCAGGGTGGGATATGTGGTGATCGACTCGCTGCATGACATCGACCGGCTCGAGGGGATCGCTACCTCGCTGGGGCTTGGCCAGCCGGTGCTGCTTCGCGTCACTCCCGATGTCAGCGGCGACACCCACGCCGCCGTCTCCACCGGCCAGGCCAACTCCAAGTTCGGCCTGAGTCCGTCCGATCTGTCGGCGGCGGTCGATCGGCTGGCCCGGTCCGAGTGCCTGCAGTTGATGGGGCTGCACTGCCATATCGGCTCTCAGCTGCTTGACCTGGCTCCGTTCCGGCGGGCGGTCGAGGCTCTGTCCGGACTGGGCGAGTACCCGGTCTACAACCTGGGCGGAGGGCTGGGGGCCGGGTACCTCACCGGCCACGAGCCGCCGCCGGTGGAGGACTACCTGGGCACGCTGCTCGATGCCGCCCAGGGCCTGCTGGGGTCAGGTGTCCGCTTGCTGATCGAGCCCGGCCGTGCCCTGGTGGCCAACTCGGGGGTCACCCTGTACACGGTGGAGACGGTCAAGCGCAACGTGTCCACCTGGGTGGCCGTGGACGGCGGGATGTCGGACAACCTTCGCCCAATGCTCTACGGCTCGCGCTACGAGGCGTTCCTGGTCGATCGTCCACAGGCCGGGTCCGGTGAGCGCTGCCACCTGGTGGGAAAGCACTGCGAGTCGGGTGACGTGATCATCCACGACGTGGAGCTTCCCGAACCCGCGCCCGGTGACGTCGTCGTCACACCCGCCACCGGTGCCTACGGGTACGCGATGGCCAACAACTACAACGGAGTTCCCCGGCCGCCGGTCGTGTTCGTGAACGACGGGCAGGCTCGGCTGGCCGTGCGACGGGAGACCTACGAGGACCTGATGAGCCGAGATGTGCGCTGATTTCCGCATCGGCCTGCTCGGCCGGGGCACCGTCGGCGGTGCCTTCGCCGTCCTACTTGACCGGCATGCCGACCGGGTGGAGCGGATCACCGGCCTGCGACCGGTCCTGTCCGGCGTGCTCACTCGCCACGACGGCGCGTTCAACGAGGTCCTGGAGAGGGCTGACCTGATCGTCGAGCTGATCGGGGGGATCGAGCCGGCCCGCGACTACGTGCTCCAGGCGATGCGCGCGGGTCGCCACGTCGTGACGGCCAACAAGCAGCTCCTCTCCCAGCACGGCGAGGAGCTGTTCGCCGTGGCGCGAGAATCCAATGTCCAGCTGCGCTTCGAGGGCGCGGTGGCCGGCGTGGTCCCGGTCATCCGCGTGCTCCAGGAGTCGCTGGCGGGCGCCCGGATCGACCGGGTGCACGGGATCGTCAACGGCACGACCAACTTCATCCTCACCGAGATGGCCCGGGTGGGGCTGACCTATGAGCAGGCGCTGGCCGAGGCCCAGCGACTCGGCTACGCGGAGGCCGATCCGGCCCAGGACGTGGATGGCCGGGATGCCGCGGCCAAGATGGCCATCCTGGCTCGTCTGGCCTTCGACACCCCGGTGCGGCTGGATCAGGTTCGCTACGAGGGGATCGAGCAGATCACTCCCGACGACATGGCGTACGCCCGCGACCTCGGCCTCGGCCTGAAGCTGGTTGGCACGGCCGAGCGGATCGGAGGCGGCCTGTCGGTCAGAGTGCACCCGCTGTTCCTGTATCCCGGCCACCCGCTGGCGTCGGTGAACGGCCCGTTCAACGCGGTGACGGTTGAGTCCAACGAGATCACGGAGATCACGATGTCGGGACCGGGAGCGGGCGGGCCGCAGACCGCCACAGCGGTCCTCGGGGATGTGGTCAGCGCGATGATCCCGCCGTCGACCGCGCCGATGGCCACGCAGGCGCTGGAGCTGATCGACGACGTCACCTCGGGCTTCTATCTGCACCTGGAAGTGGCCGATGAGCCGGGCGTGCTGGCCACCGTCGCCGGGATCCTGTCCACCCACGGCGTCTCTGTCAAGTCCGTGGTGCAGAAGGGCCTGGACGAGCAGGCCCGGCTGGTCATGGTGGTGCATCCGGTGCTCGAGTCGCGCTTCCAGGCGGCCATGTCCGAGATCGCCGGGCTCGATGTGCTGCGAGCCCCGCCGCGTGCCATCCGAGTGCTGGAGGAGGAGTTCTAATGGAGGGTTGCCAGACATGAGAGCCATGCAGATCACCGAGCTGACCGGGCCCGAGACGGCGCTCCAGCCGGCGGACGTGGAGGAACCGGAGGCCACCCACCCGCTCACGCCCGGGCAGGGGGTGCTCGTGGACGTGAAGGCCGCCGGGGTCTCCTTCCCGGAGGTTCTGCAGACCCGCGGCGAGTACCAGCTCAAGCCACCTCTGCCCTTCACGCCCGGCAGTGAGGTGGCGGGTACGGTGCGCAGCGCTCCCGAGGACTCGGACCTGGAGCCTGGGGATCGGGTGGCTGCGTTCTGCTTCCTCGGTGGTTTTGCCGAGGTGGCCGTGGCGCCGGCGCACTTCACCTTCCCGCTGCCCGAGGAGCTGAGCTTCGAGCAGGGTGCCGGGCTGGTCCTCAACTACCACACGGCGTATTTCGCGCTGCACACCCGGGGCCGGCTGACGGCGGGGGAGACCGTGCTGGTGCACGGTGCCGCAGGCGGAGTCGGCACGGCGGCGCTCCAGGTGGCCAAGGCGCTCGGAGCCCGGACGATCGCCGTGGTGTCCACGGACGAGAAGGCCCAGATCGTCACCCACGTCGGCGCCGACCATGTGCTGCGCTCCACCGGTCCCTGGAAGGACGAGGCACGCGAGCTGGGCGGAGCCGACGTCGTGGTCGATCCGGTCGGAGGCGACCGGTTCACCGACAGCCTGCGCTCGATGAAGGAGAACGGCCGGCTTTTGGTGGTCGGTTTCACCGCCGGATCGATACCTGAGCTCCGGGTCAACCGCCTGCTGCTCAACAACCTCGACGTTGTGGGCGCCGGCTGGGGCGCCTCGGTCATGCCCAAGCCGAAATACGCGGCGGAGGTGGGCGAGGTCTTGGCCGGGATGATCGCCTCCGGGCATGTCCGGCCCGTGGTGGGCGCGCAGTTCCCCCTCGAGCGGGCCTCGGAGGCCCTCCAGCTGATCGACGGCCGCGGTGCGGTCGGCAAGGTCGTGCTGGACGTCGCCTGACCCCGTTCTGTCATCCCCGCTGACCCTGCTCTGACATCCTGCCCGCGATGGCTGGACTGATCGAGCGCTACCGGGGCCGGCTGCCGTTCGCCGAGGATGACCCGGTCGTCTCACTGGACGAGGGCTCCACGCCACTCGTCCTGGCTCCGCGCCTGTCCGAGCGGGTCGGCGCCGAGGTGTGGCTGAAGCTGGAGGGGGCCAACCCGACCGGGTCGTTCAAGGACCGCGGGATGACCTGCGCGGTGTCGGCTGCGGTTCGAGAAGGGGCAGAGGCGGTCATCTGCGCCTCCACCGGCAACACCGCCGCCTCCACGGCGGCCTACGCGGCGCGCGCCGGCCTGCGCGGTGCGGTGATCGTCCCGGAGGGGAAGATCGCCACCGGCAAGCTGGCCCAGGCGCTGATGCATGGCGCTCGGGTGATCGCGCTTCAGGGCAACTTCGACGAGGCCCTCAAGCTGGTCCGCGAGCTGGCCGACCGCCACCCGATCGCCCTGGTCAACTCGGTGAACGAGTTCCGGATCGAGGGTCAGAAGACCGCGGCGTTCGAGCTGGCCGAGGCGCTGGACGATCACCTCGATGCGCTGTGCATCCCGGTCGGCAACGCGGGCAACATCACGGCCTACTGGCGGGGGTTCAGGGAGATCGGCCTCCGGCCGCGCATGTTCGGCTTCCAGGCCGCCGGGGCGGCTCCACTCGTGCACGGCGCTCCCGTCGAGCATCCGGAGACCGTGGCCAGCGCGATCCGGATCGGCAACCCGGCGCGCTGGGAGGAGGCGATGGATGCCATGACCTCCTCCGGGGGCGGGGTGGCGGCGGTCACCGACGAGCAGATCCTTGACGCCTACCGGTTCCTGGCCGCCGGCGAGGGTGTGTTCTGTGAGCCGGCCTCGGCGGCCAGCGTGGCCGGTCTGCTGGTGCACGGCGTTCGGGACGCCGAGCGGATTGTGTGCGTGCTCACCGGTCACGGGCTGAAGGACCCCCAGACCGCGCTCGGTCAGGCCGGCGCGGTGGTTCCGTGCCTGCCTGAGATTGGGGCGATCGAGCACGCGGTGCTGCAATGAGCAGACCCGCGCGCACTGGGCACCTGGGCCGCCGGCGGCTGATCCGTGTCCCGGCCTCCTCAGCGAACCTGGGTCCGGGCTTCGACGTGCTGGCGGCGGCGCTGGCGCTGCATCTCGAGGTGGAGGTGGTGGAAACGGGCAGCTTTGCCGTGGTCACGGAGCTGGACGTGGCCCGGGATCGCCGGAACCTGGTGGTGAAAGGGTTCGAGCGGCTCCACTCAGCCGATGCCTTCGAGTTCCGGATCTCCTCGGACATCCCTCTCAGCGGCGGCCTGGGCTCCAGCGCCGCGGCCCTCGTGGCCGGCCTGATGGCCGTCGATCACATCTTCGAGCTCGACGCCGACGTGCTCGGCCTGGCCAGCGAGATGGAGGGACACCCCGACAACGTGGCCGCGGCTCTGAACGGGGGCGTGGTGATCTGCGACGGCGACACCGTCACGCGGCTGGAGATTCCGCTCGGACTGGAGGCGGTGCTGGTGGTGCCGCATGTGGCGGTGCGCACGCGGCAGGCTCGCTCGGCGCTGCCCGACCGGGTGCCCCTGGCCGACGCCAGCTTCAACCTGGCGGCGATCGCCCGGCTCAGCCTCGGCCTCGGCCAGGGGAACTGGGAGCTGATCGCCGCGGGTCTGCGCGATCGGCTGCACCAGCCCTACCGGGCACACCTGTACCCGCGCTCAGCCGAGTTGGTGGAGCTGGCGCCGGAGCTGGGCGCGCTGGGCGCCACGATCTCCGGGGCGGGGCCGACCGTGCTGGTGTGGTGCCAGTACGAGCAGACCGGCGGGGTATTCGAGCGGCTGACCCGCGAGGCCGGCGACTGGGCCGATGTGTTACGGGTGCCGTTCGAGAGCCAGGGCGCCTACGTGCGCGGGCTCTGAGCGCCTTTGGACGCGGCGCCGTTCTGGCTCGGCGACGCCGGGAGCGACTCGGCCAGCGCGGCCAGGCGCTTGCGCGCGTCCTTCTCGCCCAGACGGCGCAGCAGCTCGTCGGCCACGTTGAGGTAGTCCACGGCCAGGTCGGGGCGGTAGTCCAGGATCGACAGCGCCCGCTCGGCTGACTCGGCGTAGGCGATCGAGGCGCGGATCGTCTGGTCCAGCAGCTTCTCGCCGAAGTGCTCGCGGAGGGAGTCGAAGGCCTCCCGGGAGTGGCGGGTGCGCATGTCGGCGATGTTGAGCAGCACGCCCAGCCATTCCAGATCCGCGTTGAGGCTGTCTCGGGCCAGCTCGATCACCTCGAGCGCCTGCTCCACGCCCTGCATCGCGAAGTACTGGGCCTCGGCGGAGAGCAGCGCGTAGTCGGAGGCCACCAGCGCGTTGACGGTCAGCAGCCCCAGCGCCGGCGGGCAGTCGATCAGGATGACGTCGTAGCGATCCTTGATCTCCCGCAGCGCCTTCTTGAGGGTCAGCTCCCGGCCCATCTTGCCGCCCAGGACCAGCTCGGCCTCGGCCAGTCCCAGGTTCGCCGGAACGATGCCATTGTGCACCGCGGCACGGATCTTGGCCCGTCCGCCCAGCACATCCGCGATCGTGGGGGAGGCGTCCGGATCGACGTCCAGGTAGTCCGACAGGTTGCCCTGGGGATCCAGGTCGATCGCCAGCACCTCGAGCCCGGCGCGCCGGAACACGTCGGTCAGGGTGCGGACGGTCGTCGTCTTGCCCGTGCCGCCCTTCTGGGAGAGGACCGAGATAGTGGCCATCTGGCGGCCACTATAGGAAACGAGGAGTGACTAGACGGTCCCGGGCTCGGCCGTCCCGGAGAATCGCATGCCCGAGACGACGGGAATGTCCAGGAAATGCAGGTGGTGGCGGCCGATCACGACCTCGTCGCCGTCAGCCAGCGTGCTCCACTCCACGCGCTCGCCGTTGACGAACACGCCGTTCAGGCTGCGATCGTCGAGCACCCGGAGGCCGTCAGGCTGCCGGACGATCAGTGCGTGGCGCCGGGAGACGGTGGGGTCGTCGAACCGCACGTCGGCGGCCAGGCTCCGCCCGATCCGCGTCCATTCGCGGCGTAGCTGGAAGGCCACAACCTCCTCGCCGGCCCGGTAGGCCAGGTACTGGCCAGGCTCGTCGAGGCCCTCGCGAAGCTCATCCAACCAGCCGGGGTCCTCCGTGATTCCCGGAACCTCCACCATGGTCGTCTGGGCGGAGGTGAACAGCGATGCGCGCACGAACTCACGTCCACCACAGTTGGGGCAGACCGGCAACTCGTCCGCCGCGTCGAGCGACACCGGATACTCGCACTCGGTGCAACGGAATGTGCCGGTCCCCGCAAGATTGCCCGACATCCAAGCCTTCATCGACCTTCTCCTTTACGGCTCAGGACACGCCGTACCGGGTGGGCACGCCGACCGATCATACCCCCCGGTCAAATTCCGGAATCCGGTGTGGACGGATGGGCACATACCCCTCAGCATTGCTCTGGGATAACGCGACGGGCGGCCAGGAAGTTGGATGGAAATGGCGAATTTCGCCCTCATGCAAACCACCCTCCCCGACAAGGCCGACCTGGAACTGGCGTTACTGCGGCGCAGTCTGCACGGCCTCGCCGCCACCTCGGAGCGCTGCGGTCACTGCCGGCGCACGCTCCTGGTCGGCGAACGCGTCTACCTGTACGAGTCCGGCGCCGCCCGGTGCGAACTCTGCCGGGCGCGGGAACACTCGGCCCCGTCGGACTCGCACACCATCCATGGCCCGGAGTTCGGGCACACGCTGCGCATTCGCGACCAGCGGGCCGCCTGAGACCGGCATAACTGCACTCACCCCCTTCGCCAAACGGGGGTGAGTGAGGAACTGGCCGATATACGGCCATAACTGCACCACCCCCTGGCGCGAGGCGGAGCAAGTGCACTTATGGCCCTCAAAATCCGGAGCATCGGCACCGTCACGCCACCATGCGGCCGCGCAAGCCAGCCGCCACATAAACTGCCCGGCCGTGGAGCCGATCACCGTTTCCGCCACCATCAGCCGCCCGCGGGAGGAGGTCTTCGAGTACCTGGCGGACATCGCCAACCACGCGGAGTTCACTGACCACTACCTGGTCGACTGGCGGCTGACCCGGGAGGACTCCTACGGGCGCGGCGCCGGTGCCCGGTTCCGGATCAAGGCGCCGCTCAACCGCTTCGGCTGGGCCGACATGACCCTGGCCGAGGTACAGCCGCCGTTCCGGATCGTGGAGCGGGGTCGGGGCGGGAAGTTCAACCGGATCAAGATGCTCGGGGTCTACGAGCTCAGCCCGAGCGCGGGCGGGAGCACGCGAGTCAGCTACACGTTCGAGACCGAGCCCGTGCTGCCCTCCGATCGGCTCATGGAAGTCCTGGGCGGCCGGTCCTGGACCCGGCGAAAGACTGGCAAGGCGATGCGCCGGCTGCGGTCGATCCTGGAGGACGGCCGGGGTCGCGGGCACCACGTATCTGTCTCCGCCCGGTGAGACGACGGTGGGTAGACTTCCGCGCGCCGTGAGCCGTCTTCTCTCCCGCCGCGACACCAACAAGCTTGCCGCCCAGCTGCCGGCCTGGGGACGCCGGGCCGCCGGGCTGGCCGCCGTCATCGCGCTGACCCTCGGGGTCGGCGCCTGTGGGCTCGCCAAGCGCATAAACCACCCCACTTCGGCAGACGCGGCGAACATCTACGTCGACGCCGGGCCGGTCACCTACCAGGTGCAGATCAGCCGGGCGCTGAACCCGTTCTCCACCGAGGATGCCCAGTACCTGGCCGGCATCCCCAAGGCCCAGTCGATCCCGCCCGACCAGCTGTGGTTTGGCGTGTTCGTGTGGGCCAAGAACCAGTCCGGCCGGACGCAGACCACCACCGATCAGTTCGCGATCACCGATTCGTCGGGCACCGTGTACCACCCGTGGCCGCTCAACCCCCAGCTCAATCCCTACGCCTGGACATCCGTGCAGCTGACCCCCGACGAGACGGAGCCGGTGCCGGACAGCTCCGCCTCCTACGGCCCCACCCAGGGCGGCCTGGTCCTGTTCCGGCTGAGCGAGGCGGTCTACTCCAATCGCCCCCTGACCCTGGACATCTACGCGACGGGGCAGAGCAAGCCGACCACGGTCTCGCTCGACCTCTGACCCGCCGGCTACTTGCCCGCCACCAGCGCCGCCTGGAGCACCTGGGCCACGGCCGGCGCGGCGGTACCGGCTCCGTAGCCTGAGGCCGGATAGAGCGCGCAGGCCACCACCTTCGCCCTGCCCACCGGCGCGTAGCCCACGAACCAGGCGTCGGTGTCCTTGGTGGCGTTCGCCTTGCCCGCCGTGTTGGCCAGCTCGGCCGTGCCGGTCTTCCCGGCCACCTCCACGCCCGAGATCTGGGCCGAGGTCCCGGTGCCGTACTGGACCACCGCCACCATCATCCGCTGGACCTCGGAGGCGACCTTCGGGGTGGTGACCCTGACGAACCTCGGCTTGGCGCCGTACACGAACGTGGGAATCGGCCGCCGGCCCCCATCGGCGATCGTCGCGCCAACGTCGGCCATCTCGAGGGTCGAGGCCTGCACCATTCCCTGGCCGATGGCCGACGAGGCCACGGACAGCGAGCTGCCGATGCTGGCCGCGGAGGGGATCGTGCTCTCCAGCGCGCCCGGGATCCCGGTCGGATGGTTGAAGCCGAACCGCTGCGCCATGGCGACCAGCCGGGCACCGCCGAGCTTGGCGCCCAGCGGCGCGTACACGGAGTTGCAGGAGACTGCGAAAGCATTCAAGAGCGAGCCTCCGCAGGCCTCGCCGGAGGCGTTCTGCATCGTGTAGCCGTCGATCGTCGCGGAGGTCTGCACCGGGAACTGACTGTTCAGGGTGACCAACCCGGCCTGCAGGGCGGCGGTGGCGGTGATGATCTTCATCGTCGAGCCGGGTGGCTGCACGGCCGAGAAGGCGATCCCGGCCAGGCCCAGCAGCGCTCCCGTGCGTGGGTCGATCACGGTCATCCCCGCGTAGTGACCGGCCAGCGCGGTGATCGCCGCCTCCTCCACCTTCGGGTCGATGGTGGTGCGGACCGTCCGCCCGTCGCGCACGGGAACCTCGGCCAGGAGCCGGTGCCTGGCCAGCAGGCGCGCGCCCGGCCGGCCGGCCAGCTGCGTCTGGAAGATCGACTCCAGGCCGTCGATCCCGATCTGGGCGCTGGCCGGATAGCCGAGCGCGCGGTACCGCACGGCCTCGTCAGCGGGGATCGGACCGAGCGTCCCCACGATCTCGCCGGCCACGCCGGGCAGCGGCGAGGTCCGGCCGGGGCCCTCGGCCAGCGGGGTTCCGTCATCGGCCAGGATCGTGCCCCGCCGGCCCAGCGACGAGCTGCGGGACAGCTGTTCCCCGGCCCGCAAGCCGGGGAACAGCAGAGCAGACGAAAAGTGGACCCGGGGACCGGCTGGTTGGTTGGTCACGGGGATGCGGAGGATCTCCCGCAGCGTGCCGAACAGCCGGGTGGAGACGCTGAAGGCGACCGAGACCATGGGCGAGTCCCCGGTCACGCGCCCAGGAGCCAGCCCGGTGGCGGTCGCCGTGGCGAGCGCGGTGCGGTATTCCGCCTTGAACCGGCCAAACGTGACGGCTCGTCGCGACCGGTGGTCCAGCAGGCGATACATGGCGCGGTAGTCGCCGCGGGCCCAGTCGCGGGCGTAGCGGGCGCCGATCGCGCGGGCCGACGTGCCGCTGGTGACGGCCAGGTAGACCGCCACCGCGCCAACCACCACGACCAGCAGCGCGACGACGGCCGGCCAGCGCCGGGGACGCCGGCGGCGCGGCGGCCCGTACGGCCGTCGGCCGGATCTAGAAGATCTCCGCCCCAGCGTCGTCCGTTGACGCCTCGGTCTGCTTTGCATGCCCACCCTGAGGGAAACGGTAGAAGATGCCGGGGACCCCAAGGGTCAGTCTTTACGCTCCTGCAACATGACATTCGTCGACGGGCTGATCGTGGTGTTCACCGTGCTGCTGGCGTTGCGCGGTTACACGAGAGGATTTCTGGTCGGCGCCCTGTCGCTGATCGGCTTCGCGGCGGGCGCGTACGTGGGCACGCGGATCGGCCCGCTGCTGCTCCCCCGCGGCGCCCACTCGCCCTATGCGCCACTGTTCGGCCTGGCCGGTGCGCTGCTGGCCGGCGGCGTTCTGGCCAGCGGCCTCGAGGGTCTCGGCTGGTCGGCCCGGCAGCTCCTGCGCATCCCGGGCTTCGACATCGTGGACGGCCTCCTCGGGGCCGGGCTGACCGCCTGCGTGGCGCTGGGAATCGCCTGGATCATCGGCGCGATCGTGCTCCAGTCCTCCGGCTCGCCGCAGTTGCGCGCCGACGTTCAGCGCTCGGCCATCCTCCAGGATCTCAACCGGCTCCTGCCCCCGTCCGGCCCGATCCTCAACGCCCTGGCGCGGATCGATCCCCTCCCGAGCGTCACCGGACCCCCGGCCGACGTGCCCGCGCCCACCCGGGGCATCCTGGCCACCCCCGGCGTCCGGGCCGCCGCGCCGAGCGTCGTGCGTGTGCTGGGATCTGCCTGCGGTCTCGGGGTGGAGGGCAGCGGCTGGGTGGCCGCCCCCGACCTGGTGGTGACCAATGCCCACGTGGTGGCGGGCGAGACCGACACGGTCGTTCAGGTGCACGGGATCGGGCCGTCCCTGCGGGCCGTCCCGGTCCTCTTCGACCCGCAGAACGACATTGCGGTGCTGCACGTCTTCGGGCTGTCCGAGCGCCCGCTGAGCATGGCCTCCTCATCCCAGTCCGGGACGTCGGCGGCGATCCTCGGCTATCCCCTGGACGGGCCGTTCAACCGCCAGCCGGGGCGGCTCGGGCAGACCCGGCTGACCAGAACGGAGAACGCCTACGGCCAGGGCCCGGTGCTCCGCCAGGTCGCTTCGCTGCGCGGGCTGGTGCGGCCCGGTAACTCGGGCGGCCCGATGGTCGACAGCGCCGGGCAGGTGGTGGCGACGGTGTTCGCGGCGATCACCAACGCGCCTCCCGGGCAGGCGGGGGGATTCGCGGTGCCAGACAGCGTCGTGCGCCACGAGCTGGCCAAGGCGCTGGCCCGCCACCATACGGTGAGCTCGGGCCACTGCGCCGACTGACCCTCGGGCCTGAAGCCGGGGCTTGACGGGCCGCTACGCTCCCCGTCCAGTGGCCAAGACGCTCGTCATCGCCGAGAAGCCCTCCGTGGGCCAGCGCGACCTGGTCAAGGTTCTGCCCGGCCCGTTCACGAAGGGTGAGGGCTACCTGGAGGGCCCCGATCACGTGATCACCTGGGCGGTCGGTCACCTGGTGCAGCTGGCCGACCCGGACGAGTACGACGAGAAGTACAAGAAGTGGCGCATGGCCGACCTCCCGATCGTGCCCGCCAAGTTCAAGCTGGTGGTGCGCGACGAGCGCTCCAAGAAGCAGATGAACGTGGTCAAGCGCCAGCTCAGCCGGGACGATGTCGACCACGTGGTCAACGCCTGCGACGCCGGGCGCGAGGGCGAGCTGATCTTCGCCTACCTGTACGAGAAGGCTGCGGCCAAGCTGCCCGTGCAGCGGCTGTGGCTCAACTCGATGACCGTTCAGGCGATCCGCCAGGCATTCAGCTCGCTGCGCCCCGGCGAGGAGTACGCAAAGCTGGAGGAAGCGGCCCGGTCCCGCTCGGAGGCCGATTGGATCGTCGGCATGAACGCCACCCGGGCGGCCACGATCCGGCTGCGTTCGAGTTTCGACGGCGCCGTCTCGCTGGGCCGCGTGCAGACCCCGACCTTGGCCATCCTGGCTCAGCGCGAGCAGGAGATCCGGGACTTCAAGCCGGAGCCGTACTGGCTCGTCGATGCCCGGTTCAAGACGGTCAGCGAGCCCGCTGACCGGACCTACTACGGCCGCTATCACGCGGGCGCCAATCCACGGATCAAGACGGCCAAGGAGGCCGAGGAGATCGTCGCCGCCGCCCAGGGCGAGACCGGCGAGATCACCAAGCTGGAGAAGCGGGAGACCAAGGAGCGCTCGCCGCTCCTGTATGACCTGACGAGCCTGCAGAGCCATGCCTCGAGCCTGTTCGGGTTCACCGCCCGGCGCACGCTGGGGATCGCCCAGCGGCTGTACGAGGAGCACAAGGCGCTCACGTATCCGCGCACCAACTCCCGCTTCATCACCAGCGACATGATCGGTGACATCAAGCCGATCGCCGCGTTGGTCGGCCAGCAACGCGACTACACGAAGGCCGCCGAGTACGTCACGGGCCTGGACATGCTCCCCCTGGGGCGCGTGGTCAACAACGCGAAGGTCTCAGACCACCACGCCATCATCCCCACTCGCGCCGACCGCCACCCGGTCGACAAGATGGACCCGGACGACCGCCGCATCTACGACCTGGTCGTGCGCCGCTTCCTGGCCGTCTTCCACCCGGAGGCCGTATCCGAGAACACGCGGGTCGAGACCACGGTGGCCAGCCACGTGTTCCGCACCCGCGGCAAGGTTCTGCTCGTCCCGGGGTGGCGCGGCGTGTACGGCGAAATCGCCGAGTCGCCCGACGCGCAGGACGACGACGAGGGCCGCGAGCAGCAGCTCCCCAAGCTCGAGCAGGGCGAGTCGGCGCGGGCCGAGAAGGTCATCTCCGAGGCCAAGGAGACCAAGCCGCCCCGGCGCTACTCCGACGGTTCGCTGCTGCGGGCGATGGAGACCGCGGGCAAGCTGGTGGACGACGAGGAGCTGCGCGAGGCCATGAAGGACTCCGGGATCGGCACGCCGGCGACGCGGGCGGCGATCATCGAGCGGCTGCTCCAGGTCGGCTACATCGAACGCGACGCCCGCGCTCTGGTGGTCACCGAGAAGGGGCTGAACGTGATCCGCCTGCTCGGCGAGCACGCTCTCACCTCGCCCAGCCTGACGGGTGACTGGGAGCACCGGCTGTCCAACATCGAGACCGGTCAGGACTCCCGGGAGAAGTTCATGAGCGACATCGTCAAGTTCACCGAGGGCACGGTGCACGAGCTGGACACCAAGCTCAAGGACGTGCGGATCCCGCGAGCCAACCTGGGGCCCTGCCCGGTGTGCGGGCAGGACATCAACGAGAACCGCAAGGGCTACTCGTGCTGGTCACGCGACGATCCGGGCTGCGGGTTCGTGATCTGGAAGTCCAAGGCGGGCAAGCAGCTGCCGGTGGCCGTCGCCAAGGAGCTGATCAAGACCGGGCGGACGGAGAAGCCGGTGACCGGCTTCAAGGGTCGCTCGGGCAAGGGCTTCCGGGCCCGGCTGGCCCTGATGCAGACCGAGGACGGCAAGTGGCGGGTCGAGTTCGACGAGCCGTGGGCCAAGGAGGGGGCCAAGCCGCCGGAGTCAGAAGAGACGGCCGAGGCAGCCGCCGCGCGGACCGCCGCCGAAGCCGCCTGATCTGAGCCGTCGGACCGGCTCGCCACCATAGGCGGCGTGCCCCTGACGCTCGTCCTCGGTCCCGCCAACTCCGCCAAGGCCGGCGAGGTGCTCGGCGCCTACGCCCTGGCCGCCCGCCGCGACGCCCTGCTGGTCGTCCCCACGGCCGCCGACGCCGTCCACTACGACCGCGAGCTGGTCGGCGCCGGCGTCGTGCTCGGACGCGCCCTGACCTTCACCGGCCTGATCGGCGAGCTGGCGCGACGGGCCGGCTACACCGCCCCTCGACTGACCGCTCTGCAGCAGCAGCGCCTCCTTCGCACCGCGGTGGCCGGACTGTCGCTCCGTGAGCTCCGCGACTCGGCCGCCTCCGCGGGGTTTCCCGCCGCCGTGGGCCGGCTGAGCGCCGAGCTGCAGACAGCCCGCGTGGGCTCCGCCCGGTTCACCAGCGCGCTGCGGGCCTGGGCGGCCGGCGACGAGGAGCGGCGCGCCTACGCCGAGGATCTCGCCGCCGTGTACCGCGCCTATCTGGACGCGATCGAGCGCAGCGGCCGTGCCGATCCCGAACGCTTCGCCTGGGCCGCCCTCGACGCGCTGCGCGCCGCTCCCTACAGGTGGGGGGCCACGCCCGTGTTCTTCTACGGATTCGACGACCTCACCGCGATCGAACGCGATGCGGTGGAGACGCTGGCCGGGCCCGCGGGCGCAGCGGTGACGGTTTCACTCACCTACGAGGCGCGCCGGCTCGCCATGTCCGCCCGCGCGGGGGTGGCCGAGGATCTGCGGGCCGTGGCCGACACGGTGCGGGAGCTCCCCTCGCTGGATGAGCACTATGCGCCCGATGCCGCCGCCGCGCTGCACCACGTGGAGCGTCACCTGTTCGAGCCCGGGGCTCCGCGTGTCGATCCCGGCGAGGCCGTCCGGTTGCTGGAGGCCGGCGGCGAGCGCTCCGAGGCCGAGCTGGTGGCCGGCGAGGTCGTGGCGGCGCTCCGGGTAGGCGTGCCGGCCGAGGAGATCGTCGTGGTGTGCCGGTCGCTGGGCCGCTCCGGAGCGCTCCTGGAACGCAGCCTCGAGCGCTATGGCGTGCCCGCCTGGAGCCGGCGTGTGGTGCCGTTCGGGCACACCTCCCTCGGCCGCGGTCTGCTGGCCCTGGCCCGGTGCGCGCTCTTGCCCGAGGCGCCGGCGTCGGATCTGCTCGCCTACCTTCGCCTGCCCGGCGTCGCGGAGCCCAAGCTGGTGGACGAGCTGGAGGCGGAGCTCGGTCGCCGCGGACTGGCCCGGCTGGGTGATGCTCGAGCCCGGTTCCCGCAGGACCTCCCGGAGCTCGATGCGCTGCGCGCCGCGCCGGACCCGGCCGCCGAGCTTGCTCATCAGGCTCGCCGGCTGCTGGAGCGGCCCTGGCTGCGTCAGGCGCCCCAGCTTGGCCCGGATGCTGAGCTCGACGCCCGCGCGGCGGTGGCGGCCCTGTCCGGGCTGAGCGAGCTGGCCGACCTCGGACTGCCCACCCGGCCGGCGGAGCTGCTCGAGCTCCTGGAGGGCCTCGAGGTGCCGGTCCACCGGCCCGGCGGTCCCCCGCGCGACGCGGTGCTGGTCTCCGAGCCGCTGGCCATCCGGGCCCGCCGCTTCCGCCGGGTGTTCGTGTGCGGGCTATGCGAAGGCGAGTTCCCGGCGGCGAGCGCTCCCGACCCCTTCCTGGGCGACGAGCGCCGCCGCGAGCTGGCAATGGCCTCCGGGCTGGCCCTTCCCGCCGAGGAGGACGGCCTGGCCCGCGAGCGCTACCTCCTGTACGCCTGCGCCTCGCGGGCCACCGAGCAGCTGACGCTCAGCTTCCGCAGCTCGGACGAGGAGGGCAAGCTGGTCCTGCCCTCGCCGTTCCTGCACGACGTGGCCGAGCTGTTCGTTCCCGACTGGTGGGAGCGGCGGCGCCGGCGGCTGCTGGCCGACGTGGTCTGGGCACCCGACGAGGCGCCGACTCCGCGCGAGCGTTCATTGGCGCTGTCTGCGGCGGGGGCGGCTCGCGGGCTCGCCCCCGCCGGGCCGGCAGCGACCCGGCAGCTGAGCGAGACCACCCTCCAGCACGTGCGCCACCGCCAGGTGCTATCGGGCGGCGCCCTGGAGAAGTTCGCCAGCTGCCCGGTGGCGTGGCTCGTGGAGAGCCAGCTCGACCCCGGTGAGCTGGTGCCGGACGGAGATGCGCTCGTCCGGGGCAGCTTCATGCACGATGTGCTGGAGAAGGTGATCCGGGGGGTGGGTGCGGCGCTGACTCCGGCGACGCTGCCCCGGGCGGAGAGCCTGCTCGACGAGCTGATGGCCGAGCCGCCGGACACGCTGGCGCCGGGGCGGCCCGCCGCCGTGCGGACGGCCATCCTGCACGGCGTCGAGGCCGATCTGCGCCGGTACCTGCGCCACGAGGCGCTCGACGGCTGCGACTGGACGCCGATGGAGCTGGAGCTGAAGTTCGGCTTCCAGGACGAGGACCCGGACGGCCCGCCGGCACTTGAATTGATCCCGCCCACCCCCGACCCGACCGATCCCGTGCGCGTGCGGGGCGTCATCGACCGGATCGATCTCGGCCCTGACGGCCGCCAGGTGATCGTCCGCGACTACAAGAGCGGCGCCAACCGGCCCGAGCGGGCTGGCGCCCGCTGGGCCGTCGACCACCAGCTCCAGGTGGCGCTGTACATGATCGCCGTGCGCCGGCTGCTCGAGCTGGAGCCCGTGGCGGGCTTCTACCAGCCTCTGACGGGCCGCGATCTCCGGATCCGCGGTGCCTACGCGGCCGGATCGCCCGTGGGACGCTGCGCCTACGGCACCGACGCACTGCCCGCCGAGGATCTCGACGGGCTGCTGAGAGAGATCGAGGAGCAGGCGGTTGAGCTGGCCCGGACGCTCGGCCGGGGCGAGCTGACGCCGTGCCCGGAGACCTGCTCACGCGACGGCTGCCGGCACCCCGGCATCTGCTGGGCATGAACTTCACCGGGGAGCAGCTGTCCGCGATCGAGCGGCGCGAGGGCGATCTGCTCGTCGATGCCGGTGCCGGGAGCGGCAAGACCTCGGTCCTGGTCGAGCGCTTCGTCCGCGCCGTGCGCGAGGACGGGGTGGAGGTGAGCCGGATCCTGGCGATCACCTTCACCGACAAGGCGGCCGCCGAGCTGCGCGAGCGAATCCGGGCCCGGCTGCGGGACCTACGCTGCGAGGCCGAGGCCCGTGAGACCGAGGGCGCGTTCATCTCGACGATCCACGGGTTCTGCGCCCGCCTGCTGCGCACGCACGCGCTTACCGCCGGGCTCGACCCGCTGTTCGCGGTGCTGGATGCCCAGCAGGCCCAGCAGCTGGCCGGGGCGGCATTCGATGCAGCGCTCGCCGACGCCGCCCTGCGTCCGCCGGGCGCCGAGTTGATCGCCGCTCACGGTCCCGGGGTGCTGCGAGGCGGCATCCTGGCCGTGCATGACGAGCTGCGCTCTCGAGGGCAGCTTCGCCCCGAGCTGCCGGTGCTCGCTGCCGCGGACGCGGGTGCCCTGACCAGCGCCCGGGCGGCCGCGGTCGCGGCCGCCCGGACCGTCGCCGGCGAGCTCTCCGCCCTCCCCGAGCCGGGCGTCCGGGTCACCCAGGCCCTGGACGCGCTGGAGCGCGTGGACGAGGTGCTGGACCGCCGCGAGCTCTGGCCCAGCGACCTGGACGCCATCTGCCTACCCGGCCGCAACGGCGCCGCCGCCTTGAAGAGCGAGGCCTGCGAGGCCTACCGGGAGGCGATGGACGCGCTGCGGACCGCGGTCATCGCCGGTTTCGCCGTGTCGGCCCGGAACGCGCTCAACGAGCTGCTCCTGGAGTTCGGGGAGCGCTACCGCCGGCTCAAGCGGGAGCGCTCGGCTGTTGATTTCGAGGACCTGGAGCTGCTGGCCAGGGAGCTGTTGACCCGCCCCGAGATCGGCGATCGCTATCGCGAGCGCTTCCGCCACGTGATGGTGGACGAGCTCCAGGACACGAACCGGGTGCAACTCCAGCTGGTCGACCTGCTCAGTGGCCAGGGCTCCGTGTTCGTGGTCGGCGACGCCCAGCAGTCGATCTACGGCTTCCGCCACGCGGACGTGGAGCTGTTCGAGGAACGGGGGAGACAGCTCGCCGAACGCGACGCCCGCCTTTCATTGCAGACGAACTTCCGCTCCCGGCCGGAGATCCTGACCGCGCTCAACGGGGCGTTTGCGTCGGTGTGGGGTGAGCGCTACCGGCCGCTGGTCGCTGGGCGTGACGCGCCTTCTGAAGCGGGGCCGCTGACCGAGATGCTGATCATCGACAAGGGCGCGGACTGGGAGGCCGAGGGCCTGGCCGCCCCCTGGCGCCTGGCCGAAGCGCGGGTGCTGGCCGGGCGAGTGGCCGAGCTGATCGACTCAGGCGATGCTTCGGCGGGCGACGTGGTCCTGCTCACCCGGGCGACGACCGACTTGCAGGTATACGAGCGGGCGCTCGAGGCCGCCGGCGTCCCCACGTACGTGATCGGCGGCCGCGGCTACTGGAGCCATCCCCAGGTCGTCCAGATGGTCGGCTACCTGCGCGCGCTCGCCAATCCCCTCGACGAGGAGGCGCTGTACGGAACCTTGGTCTCGCCCCTGTGCGGCCTATCGCTGGATGGCCTGGTCCTGGCCGCCGCCGGCGCCCGCGACGAGCTATCGACCGAGGACACCGCTTCCCTCCAGCGCTTCGAGACGTGGTTCGGCGTCGAGCGCGCCGCCGCGCCTCGATACGGGGTGGAGCAGTTGATCGAGCGCGCGATGGAGGGGTCCCGCTACGACGCCGCGATCCTGGCGATGCCGGGCGGGAGCCGGCGTTTGGCCAACGTGCGCAAGCTGATGCGGCTCGGACGGGAGTGGGAGGCCCAGGCGGGCTTTGACTTGCGCGGGTTCCTTTCTCTGGTCCAGCAGAGAACCTGGGGCAGCGCCGGCCGCGAATCCGAGGCCCCCGTCGAGAGCGAGGGCCTCGACGCTGTCCGCCTGATGACGATCCATCGCGCCAAGGGCCTGGAGTTCCCGATCGTGTGCGTGGCCGACCTCGGCCGCGGGCCGACGTTCAGACCTGACCTGATCCGGATCAGCCGTGACGGCGCCCGCCTGGGCCTCCGCCTGGCCCGGCCCGGCACCGCCGCCCGGATCCAGGCCCTCGACTACGCCGCGCTCGGCGATGAGGCCGCGGCCGTCGACGAGGCGGAGGAGCGGCGGCTGTTCTACGTGGCCATGACCAGGGCCAGGGAACGCTTGATCCTCAGCGGTGCGGCGGACCTGCAGGGGCGATCCAACCGATCGTCCCCGATCGGTTGGATCGCCCCGGCGTTCGGCGCCGAGCTCACCCAACCGACCCAACCGTCCCTCACCACCGACCTCGGCGTCCATATCCGCTTCGTCTCTGAGGCTGACTCTGGGAGCCTTACTTGTCGTAATGACAAGAAACCCTCCCAGAGTGCTCCTGACCCCGCTCTGGCCGCGCCCCCTGACCCGCCTGCGGAAGCTTCTCCTTCACTGCAAATCTCGAGCATCAGCTACTCCGCACTGGCCCTCTACGAACGCTGCGGCTACCGCTTCTACGTCGAACGCATCCTCGGCCTGCCGCAAACCCCCGGACCGCCGCCCCAGGAACCCGCACAAGTCACCCTGTCCGCCACCGAGCGCGGCACCCTCGTCCACCAGGCCCTTCAGGACGTGGATCTCCGCCACCCCCAGATCCCGCCGCAGCTCAACCCGGAGATCCGCCCGCTCATCGATGCCTTCATTGCCAGCGACCTCCGTGCGCGCCTCGCGGCCGCCACGGACGTCCGCCGCGAACAGCCCTTCGCCTTCCAACTCGGGCACACGCTGATTACGGGCACCTTCGACGCGCTCGCCACCGAACCGGACGGCACGACGCTGGTCGTCGACTACAAGACCGACCGCCTGAACGACCGCTCGCCGGCCGAGATAGCTGAACGCGACTACGCGGCCCAGCGCCTCATCTACGCGCTCGCCGCCCTGAAGGCGGGGGCCAAGCAGGTGGACGTCGTCCACCTCTTCCTGGAGGACGTCACCCGCCCGGTGAGCCACTCCTTCGAACGCAAAGACATCCCGGAGCTCCAAACCGCACTTGACCGCCGCGCGGCGCCCCTCCTCAACGGCAACTTCACCGTCACGCAACAGCCACGGCGATCGATCTGCGCCGGCTGCCCGGCCCTCGGGGGGCTGTGCTCCTGGCCGCCCGAGATGTCTATGCGCCTGGCGGTGGATCGCCTGTTTTAGCGGCCGGGTCGAAGGTCACGTCGACCGTCTCCTCCTCGTGACGCTCCTCGACCTTGGCCAGCGCCGACAGCGCCCGCTGGTCGGCCGGCTCCACGGGCGGTCCGATCAAGCTGCGGGGCCACAGCCGTCGCTGGACCACCACGTTGACCTCGGCGGCGTACAGCGTCATCCGAGCGCCGAGGTGAAGCCAGAGCAGCAGCCCGATCACGAACGCGAACGACGCATAGCCGGCGGGCAGGTGCTTGAGCGCATGGCCAACGTACAGGCCCCCCGCTGCCTGCAGAACCGTCCAGAAGATGGCCGCCACCACCACCCCGATCACCAGGCAGCGGGTTTCCACCGAACGCGCGGTCATCATCCGGAAGGCGGCCAGGAACAGGATCACGTTGAGGACGAACGACACCGCGATGCCGCCGACGCGGGCCACCGGACCGCCCAGGCCTCCGGTGACCACCCCCGACGCCCCAGTGGCCACCAGGAACAGGACGCCGAGGGTCGCCAGCAGCCCGAGTCCCCGCAGGCGGGAGGTGAGGAAGTCCGGTCGCGACTTGAACGGCACCGCCCACACGGTGTCGAACGCGTTCTGGGCGGCGTTGGTCACGCCCAGGCCGGACCACAGCGACGTGACGATCCCCAGGATCAGCGGCAGCAGGTGGCCGTGCAGCGAGGTGAACTGCAGGTACTTGCCGACCGCGGGGAAGTTGGACCGCACCGAGGTCTCCACCGACATCAGCTCGGAGTGGTTGTGCTGGAGCACGTAGCCGAGAACCGTCACGAACACCAGCAGCAGCGGGAACAGCGAGAAGAACGCGTAGTAGGCGACCAACGCCGCCAGGTTCCCCGCCTGGTCCTGACCGAACTTCCGCACGACCGCCAGCGGCACCGCCAGCACGCGGTGGCGCTGCTGGAAGCGATCGAACACCTTGACCGGCGCCAGGAGATCCATCTCGGAACGAGTGATACCCCTAAAAGGCGACTCCTTCCAGGGACAGAAGCGCCGTCTTGCGGTCCAGGCCGCCGGTGTAGCCACCCAGGCCACCGCCCGAGTGCAGCACCCGGTGGCATGGGACGACGATCGGGATCGGATTCCCGCTCAGCGCGGTTCCGGCCGCGCGGTAGGCCCTGGGGCTGCCCGCCTGGCCGGCCACCAGCTTGTAGGAGGAGACAGCGCCATAGGGGATCCGGCTGGTCGCCTGAAGGACCCGCCGGCCGAACCCCGGGCGCACCAGCCTCCAGTCCAGCGCCAGCCCGAACCGCTGACGCCGCCCGGCGAAGAACTCCTCGAGCTCGCGGCGTGCCTGATCCAGCCGGGCGGGGGCGGCGAGCACCCTTGGAGAAATCTGGTCGGCCAGATCCTCCAGGACCTCGTCGGCGCGCGCTTCACCATCCAGGTACGCGAGGCGGACGAGACCCCGTCGCGTGACGGCCAGCAGCAGCCGCCCCACCGGTGAGTCCTCGATCGCGTAGGCGACGTCCAGGAGGCCCGCCTCGGCCGCGGCCGCCCCCAGGTCGGGCAGGCGGGCCGGCTCGGCCACGTCTTCCCTCAGAAGTGCCTCGAGCTCATCCATCACCGGTACTCCATTCGCAGTCGCTTGAGTCCTTCGAACACATTGCGGCGCGCCGCCTCCTCGCTGGTTCCCATGGTGGCCGAGATGAGCGCGTAGTCGGCGTCGACCACGTAGCGCAGCGCCACGGCCGTCCGCTGCTTGTACGGGAGCCCGCGCACCAGGGCCCACACCTCGCCCTCGTCTCGGTGGTCATCCTCCACCGCCGTATCCGGCAACTCGCCCGCCGGCACCGCGCTTCGGCTGCGCTGCCGGAAGTGGTCAAGCGCCTTGCGGTGGGCGATCGTGAACAGCCAGCCCTTCAGGTTGCCGGCGTCGCGGAGCCGCGGGTAGGCCCGCAGCGCCGCCAGCCACGTCTCCTGGTAGGCGTCGTCCGCCTCCGCGCCGCCGACGGTGGCCACGAGGAAGCGGTGAACCTCCCGGCCGTGGCGGTCGAGCAGATCCTGGAAAGGCGGCAGGCTCACTGGAGATTCAACGGTCGATGCGGCGCTCGCGTGAGATCCCCATATTGCTGGGTAAGGTCAAGGTCATGGAACAGAGAAAGCTTGGTACGCAGGGTTTGCAAGTGAGCGCCGAGGGCCTGGGCTGCATGGGCATGTCCGAGTTCTACGGCGATGGAGACGAGCAGGAGTCGATCGCCACGATCCATCTGGCACTGGATCTGGGGATCAACCTGCTGGATACCGCGGACATCTACGGGCCGCACACCAACGAGGTGCTGGTTGGACAGGCGATCGCCGAGCGCCGCGACGAGGTGATCCTGGCCACGAAGTTCGGCATCGTCCGGGACCCGGAGAACCCGGCCGCACGCGGCGTCAACGGCCGGCCCGAGTACGTCCACCGATCCTGTGACGACTCGCTGCGCCGCCTGAACCTGGACCACATCGACCTCTACTACCAGCACCGGGTCGACCCCAACGTGCCGATCGAGGAGACCGTCGGCGCGATGGCCGAGCTCGTGGACGCGGGGAAGGTGCGCTTCCTGGGCCTCTCGGAGGCGTCCGCCGACACGATCAGACGGGCTCACCAGGTCCACCCGATCAGCGCGGTGCAGAGCGAGTACTCGCTGTGGAGCCGGGATCCCGAGGAAGAGGTGCTGCCCGCGCTGCGCGAGCTCGGCATCGGCCTCGTGGCCTACAGTCCGCTGGGTCGGGGCTTCCTGACCGGAGCCATCACCAGCCCGGACGACTTCGCGCCGGACGACTTCCGGCGGAACAACCCCCGCTTCCAGGGCGAGAACTTCCGGCGCAACCTGGAGCTGGTTCAGCGGGTCAAGGAGATCGCCTCAGAGCAGAACTGCAGCCCCGGGCAGCTTGCGCTCGCCTGGGTCCTCCATCAAGGCGATGACGTCGTGCCCATCCCCGGGACCAAGCGCCGCAAGTATCTGGAGGAGAACGTGGAGGCCACCGAGGTCCACCTGAGCCAGGAGGATCTGGCCCGGATCGACGAGGCCGCTCCGGCCGGCGCGGCCGCGGGCGACCGGTATCCGGACATGTCGGCGGTCAACCGCTAGCGCGCCCGGCGCCCTCGCTCCCTCATGTCGCGGTAAGCGATCCTCGATATCCCCTGGATCGTGTCGATGCCGTAGGCCTCGCTCGAGTCGTCGGAGGTGAGCACGGCGATCAGGTAGTGGCGGTGAGCGCCCTTGATGCGCCCGACGCTGTTGACGTGCCAGCTGCCCCCGTAGGGCAGCCAGCCATTCTTCAGGGCGATCTCGTCGTCGCTGGGGACGCCCGCGCTCACGCCCCAACGCTGGTCGGATTCCACGTGGCTCATCAGGTCCAGGGCGTAGCGTTGCCGGCTGCGGTCGAGCAGGGCATGCCGCCTGACGAGTTGGCGCAGCAGCCGGATCTGATCGAGCGCGGTGGTGGTGGTCAGCCCCCAGGCGACGTTCGGGTGGGTGCCCGTGAGGCCCGCCCTCCGGTTGTAGGCGGCGACGCCGGGGGCACCGCCGACCTCGTTCCAGAGCGCCGTGGCGCTGGCGTTGTCGCTGTGCTCGATCATCCTCTGCGCGGTGGCCCGTTCCCAGGCACTCAATGACGTACCGCGCAGTTGGTGCCGGCGCAGCAGGGTCTCCAGGATGTCCAGCTTGACGATGCTCGCTGTCTCCAAGGCCACTCCGGGCCGGTAGACGTACGTGCGTCCGGTCCACAGGTTCTCCACAGCCGCGGTCACGTTTCCCGATCGGGAGTGCACGAAGGCCCGCATGGCCGCGGTTCGGAACAGGTGAAACGGCGGGTGGGACCGATGTCGCCGATGCGCCAGCGCCGGCGAGGCCACGGCCAGCGCCGCCACCACGGCCAGTCCGACGCCCCAGGACCATTTCCCCCTGAACATCTCGAGGAGCGAGCCTAACCATCGCCCCGGCGCCACAGGCAAGACTTGCGCCAGCGCTTGATCGGAGCACGGCGGGTAGATACAACCCCGCTATGGCTCGCGCTATCTGGAGCGGTGCGATCAGCTTCGGGCTGGTCAACGTGCCCGTCAAGCTGTACTCCGCCACCTCGCCGAAAACCGTTCGCTTCCACCAGATCTCGGGCAAGACGGGAGCCCGGATCAAGCAGAAGCGCGTTGATTCGAGCACCGGCGAGGAGGTTTCCTTCGAGGACATCGTCAAGGGGTACGAGCTGAGCCCCGACCACTACGTGCTGATCGACCCGGACGAGCTGGAGGCGCTGGATCCCAAGGCCACGCGGACGATCGACATCGAGGACTTCGTCGATCTCGACCAGATCGATCCGATCTACTACGACCACACCTATTACCTGGCCCCGGCGCCGGGTGGCGCCAAGCCCTACCGGCTGCTGCTGGACGCGATGAAAGCCTCGGGGAAGGTGGCGATTGGGCGGCTGGTCCTGCGCACCAAGCAGCAGCTGTGCGCGTTGCGGCCGGCGGGGGACGCTCTGGCGCTCTCGACGATGCTGTTCGGCGACGAGGTCCTCAAGCCCGACCGCCTGGACGACCTGGATCAGGTGGCCGAGACCGAGACCACCGAGCGCGAATTGGGGATGGCCCAGCAGCTGATCGACACGCTGTCGGGCGAATTCGATCCGAGCCACTACAAGGACGAATATCGCGACCGTGTGCTGTCGCTGATCGAGCGCAAGGCCGCCGGCGAGGAGATCGCCGCGGTGCCGCAGGCGGAGGAGGAGACGCCGGCGCCTGATCTGATGGCCGCCCTGGAGGCCAGCCTGGCCGCCGTGCGCAGCGGGTCGAGTGATGCGCCGGAGCCCGCAGCAGACAAGAAGCCGCCCGCCCGCAAGCGGGCGGCGACATCCTCAAAGTCATCCGGTAAGGCGAAGGCCAAGAGCTAGGCCGGCCGCCCGGCCGTGACCGGGGCTGGTCAGCCGCCGAAAAGCCGGTAGCCTTAACGGCGGCCTAACCTCCTCTGGCCGGTAGCCGTTCGCGGTCGGCTGCCCCCTCTCCTTTCCCCATGTACCAACTGACCCCTCCACCGGAGGCCAGCGGCCTCTACGACCCTCGAAACGAGCACGACGCCTGCGGCATTGCCCTGGTGGCGAAGCTGCGGGGCGAGGCCACGCACGCGGTCGTCGAGAAGGCGCTGGATGCACTGGAGAACCTGGAGCACCGGGGCGCCGAGGGCGCCGACCCGAACACGGGAGATGGCGCCGGCATCCTGCTCCAGATCCCGGATGCCTTCTTCCGGGCCGCCGCCTCGGGAGTCGAGCTGCCGCCCCCCGGCCGGTATGGCGTCGGGGTGTGCTTCCTGCCGGCGGACCCGGAGCGCCGGGCCGAGGCGATGCGGCTGATCGAGCAGACGATCGAGGACGAGGGACAGCACCGGCTCCTGTGGCGTGACGTGCCGGTCGATGACCGCTACGTCGGCGAGTCGGCCCGGGCCGTGGCTCCGGTGATCAGCCAGGTCCTGGTGGGCGCCGCCGATGACATGCCCGACCAGGACGCGTTCGAGCGCAAGCTGTACGTGATCCGCCGGGTGATCGAGCGCGCGGCCTTCGCGAACCTCGCGCTGCCCAGCTTCTCCTCGCGCACGATCGTCTACAAGGGGATGCTCACCGCCCCGCAGCTGCCCCGGTACTTCCCGGACCTGCGGGATCCGCGCGTGGCCACCCGGCTGGCCCTGGTCCACTCCCGCTTCTCCACCAATACGTTCCCCAGCTGGGAGCTCGCCCACCCGTTCCGGATGATCGCCCACAACGGCGAGGTCAACACGCTGCGGGGAAACATCAACTGGATGCGGGCGCGGGAGTCCCAGCTCGCCTCCGAGCTGTTCGGCGAGGACCTGCGCAAGGTGATCCCGGTCCTTCAGGAGCGCGCCAGCGACAGCGCCACGTTCGACAACGTGCTGGAGCTACTCGTCCTGGGCGGCCGCTCGATCCCGCACGCCGTGATGATGATGATCCCCGACGCCTACCGGACGCGTAAGGATCTCGATCCCGACGTCAAGGGCTTCTACGACTTCCACTCCTGCCTGATGGAGCCCTGGGACGGCCCGGCCGCGGTCGTGTTCACCGACGGCCGTGTGGCCGGAGCGGTACTCGACCGCAACGGCCTGCGCCCCGGTCGGTGGATCCAGGACAAGGACGGCTACGTGGTGCTGGCCTCGGAGACCGGCGTGATCACGGTGGCGCCGGAGGACATCCAGCGCAAGGGCCGCCTGTCCCCCGGGAAGGTCTTCCTGCTCGATCTCGAGGAGGGCAAGATCGTCGACGACGAGGAAGTCAAGCGGCGGGTGGCCCGGCGCAAGCCGTACGCCGACTGGTACGACCGCAGTGTCGTGCACATCGACGATCTGCCCGACCGCGATCCCCGGGTGCCCCGGATCGAGCCGCTGCGCTCCAAGCAGCTCGCCTTCGGCTACTCGCAGGAGGACCTGCGGATGATCATCGCCCCGATGGCGGCCAAGGGGGAGGAGCCGGTCGCGTCGATGGGCAACGACGCGGCGCTGGCCGTCATGTCGGATCGCCAGCCGGCGTTGTTCTCCTACTTCAAGCAGCTGTTCGCCCAGGTGACCAACCCGCCGATCGACGCGATCCGCGAGTCGGTGGTGATGAGCCTGCAGGCCGGCGTGGGGGCGGAGCGGAATCTGCTCACCGAGCAGCCCGAGCAGGCCCACCAGCTGGTCATGGACCAGCCGATCCTGCGCAACCACGAGCTGGAGAAGCTCCGGCAGGTCTCCCACGACGTGTTCGATGCCGCCACGCTGGACATCACCTGGGCGATCGAGACGGGCCCGGACGGGATGGACATCCGGCTGGACGACCTGTGCTTCGAGGCGTCCACGTACGTCGAGAACGGGGCCAACATCCTGATCCTTTCCGACCGCAACCTGGGCCCCGAGCGGGTGGCGATGCCGTCGCTCCTGGCCGTGGCGGCGGTCCACCACCACCTGGTCCGGCGCGGAACGCGACTGCGCACGGGGCTGGTGATCGAGTCCGGCGAGCCCCGCTCGATCCACGACATGGCCACGCTGATCGGCTATGGGGCAGCGGCCATCAACCCGTACGTGATGTTCGAGTCGCTGGACGAGCTGGCTGACCACTCGCTGCTGCCGGTCGATTTGGACCGCGAGGAGGCCGAGAAGCAGATCGTCAAGGCGATCGGCAAGGGCCTGATGAAGACGATTTCCAAGATGGGCATCTCCACGATTCAGTCCTACTGCGGCGCCCAGATCTTCGAGGCCGTGGGGCTGGAGAAGAAGCTGATCGATCGCCACTTCACCGGCACCGCCTCGCGGATCGGCGGCGTGGGGCTGGACCAGCTGTCGACCGAGGCGATGGAGCGCCACTTCCGCGCCTATCCGCGCACGGGCCGTGATCTGCTGCCCGTCGGTGGCGTCCTCCAGTGGCGCCGGGACGGCGAGCGTCACATGTGGAACCCGGACACCATCTCCAAGCTCCAGCACTCGGTCCGCAACGGCAACGGCAACGGTGGCGGCTTGACGACGTACGAGGAGTTCGCCCAGAGGGCCAACGATGAGGCGACCCGGGGAGCCGCGCTGCGGGGACTGATGAAGCTGCGCCCGGCCGGAGATCCGGTGCCCCTGGAGGAGGTCCAGCCGGCGACCGAGATCGTCAAGCGCTTCAGCACCGGAGCCATGTCGCTGGGATCTCTCTCCCGCGAGGCGCATGAGACGCTGGCGATCGCCATGAACCGGTTGGGCGGAAAGTCCAACACCGGGGAGGGCGGCGAGGATCCGGTGCGCTACACGCCGGACGCGAACGGCGATATGCGCCGCTCGGCGATCAAGCAGGTCGCCTCGGGCCGGTTCGGCGTCACCATCCACTACCTGGTCAACGCCGACCAGCTGCAGATCAAGATGGCCCAGGGCGCGAAGCCCGGTGAGGGTGGCCAGCTACCCGGCCACAAGGTCGACGCCTACATCGCCCGGATCCGCAACTCCACCCCCGGCGTGGGGCTGATCTCGCCGCCGCCCCATCACGACATCTACTCGATCGAGGACCTCAAGCAGCTGATCTACGACCTGCGCTGCGCCAACCCGACGGCCAGCGTGTCGGTCAAGCTGGTCAGCGAGGTGGGCGTGGGCACCGTGGCCGCCGGCGTGGCCAAGGCCAACGCTGACCACGTGACGATCTCCGGCGGCGAGGGCGGTACCGGCGCCTCGCCGCAGTCGTCCATCCACGGGGCCGGCGTGCCGTGGGAGATCGGTCTGGCCGAGACCCAGCAGACGCTGCTGCTCAACGACCTGCGCAGCCGGATCACCGTCGAGGTGGACGGCCAGATGAAGACCGGCCGCGACGTGGTGGTCGGCGCCCTCCTGGGGGCGGATGAGTTCGGCTTCTCCACCGCCCCGCTGGTGGCGCTGGGCTGCGTGATGATGCGCGTCTGTCATCTCAACACCTGCCCGGTTGGAATCGCCACGCAGGATCCGGTGCTGCGCGAGCGCTTTCGCGGCACCCCTGACCAGGTGGTCAGCTACCTGGTGAACGTGGCCGAGGAGGCTCGGCGGCTGATGGCGGAACTGGGGATTCGGCGGTTCGAGGACCTGATCGGGCGCACGGACCTGTTGGACATGGACGACGCCGTCGAGCACTGGAAGGCCCGGCGAGTTGATTTATCAGAGGTCCTGCTGATGTCCGAGCTTCCGGCGGGTGCTCCGCGCCGGCGCACCCGTGGCCCCGAGCCGGTACTCGATGACTCCCTGGACTGGGAGCTGGTGCGCCGTTGCGAACCAGCACTGGGACGGAGCGAGCAGGTGCGCCTCGGCCCGGTCCCGCTGCGCAACGTCAACCGGACCGTGGGCGGCATCCTGTCAGGCGAGATCGCCCGCCGGCATGGGGCCAACGGGCTGCCCGAGGGTACGATCGAAATCGCCTTCAGCGGCTCGGCCGGCCAGTCCTTTGGCGCCTGGCTGGCGCCGGGCGTGAGCTTCGCGTTGCGCGGTGAGACCAACGACTACGCCGGCAAGGGCCTGTCCGGGGGGATCATCTCGGTGCGTCCTCCGGAGACCGTCCTGTTCCGCTCCGAGGAGAACATGATCGTCGGCAACACCGTGCTGTACGGCGCCACCGCCGGGCGGGCGTTCTTCCGGGGCCTGGCCGGCGAGCGCTTCGCCGTGCGCAACTCAGGCGCCTCGGCCGTGGTGGAGGGGCTCGGGGACCACGGATGCGAGTACATGACGGGCGGCCGGGTGGTGGTGCTTGGTCCCACCGGGCGGAATTTCGCGGCCGGGATGAGCGGCGGCATCGCCTACTTGTACGACATGACCCGCCGCTTCGCCGAGCGCTGCAACACCGAGCTGGTCGACCTGGAGCCACTGAGCCCGGAGGACGACGACGAGGTTCGGGCACTGATCGCCGAGCACGCCCAGCGCACGGGCTCGCTGGTGGCGCGGAACATCCTCTCCCAGTGGGACAAGGGGGACCGCGACCGGTTCGTCAAGGTCATCCCCCGCGAGTACAAGCGGGTGCTGGCCGAGCGCCTGGCCCTGGCCCAAGCGCCCCCGGCCGAGACAGTTGGCGAGCCGACCGGGACGGGCGCGTAGGGACATGGGCGAGCTCGGAGCCTTCCTGAAGATTCACCGTGTCGGGTTCGACAAGCGCAACCCGCGCGAACGCGTGCTCGATTACGAGCAGTACTTCGCCCTGCAGGGCGAGGAGGAGCTGCAGCGCCAGGGTGCCCGCTGCATGGATTGCGGCATCCCGTTCTGCCACGAGGGCTGCCCGCTGGGCAACCTGATCCCCGATTGGAACGACCTGGTCTACCGGGGCAAGTGGCGCGAGGCAATCGACGAGCTGCACGCCACCAACAACTTCCCTGAGTTCACCGGCCGCATCTGCCCGGCTCCGTGTGAGTCGGCCTGCGTGCTGGCCATCAACGACGACCCCGTGACGATCGAGCAGATCGAGATGGCGATCGCCGAGCGCGGGTTCGCCGAGGGCTGGGTTGTCCCCGATCCACCGGCCCGGCGCACCGGCCGAAGCGTCGCGGTGATCGGCGCCGGTCCGGCCGGCATGGCCGTGGCGGCCGAACTCAACCGCTGCGGCCACCAGGTGGTCGTATACGAGCGCGACGAGGGTCCCGGCGGCCTGATGCGCTTCGGCGTGCCTGACGCCAAGCTCGAGAAGTCGATCATCGACCGCCGGGTGGTGATCCTGGAGCAGGAGGGAATCGAGTTCCTCTACGGAGTCGACGTGGGCAGCGACATCACCGCGCAAGAGCTGCGTGACCAGCACGACGCCCTGGTCATCTCCACCGGCTCGCGCATCTCTCGGGACATCGCAGCCCCGGGCCGGGAGCTGCGCGGCATCCACTTCGCCATGGATTACCTCTACCAGCGCAACCGGTGGGTGGCCGAAAGCCAGGGCCGTCCTTTCAAGCCGACCGAGCCCGGCCAGGAGATCTCGGCGGCCGGCAAGCGGGTGATCGTGATCGGTGGCGGCGACACGGGCATGGACTGCATCTCCAACTCAAACCGCGAGGGCGCCCGCAGCGTGGTCATGCTCGACGTCTACCAGGAGCTTCAGGACGGCATCGATCCGCGTTCGCCCTGGCCGCTGCCCCCCAAGCGCACCCCCAGCACCTACGCCCTGGAGGAGGGCGGCAAACGCCGCTGGGGCACGGAGGTGATCGGCTTCAACGGGGAGGACGGCCGGGTCACGCACGTCTACGCCCGTCAGGTCACCGGCACCTCCTCGCGAGACCTCACCCCGGTGCCGGGCAGCCAGTTCGTCCTGGAGGCCGATCTCGTGCTGATCGCGATCGGGTTCGAGGGCCCCGAGCGCCACGGGGCGATAGGGGAGCTGGATGTGGAGCTCGATCATCGCGGCAACATCCGTACCGAGCAGACCTACCGCACGTCGGTCAGCGGCGTGTTCGCCTGCGGGGATGCCCGGATCGGACAGTCGCTCGTGGTGACCGCGATCGCCGAGGGGCGCAAGTGCGCCCGGGTGGTCAACAAGGCGCTGGGCGGCACGCCGATGGACCAGGATCGGGAGCTGCTGGCGATCGGTGCGTGGAGCGGCGAGGCCGACCGGACCCTGCGTCACGAGGCCGAGGCGGCCGGCACCGTCAGGCCGGGCGAGCAGTTCTTCAGCGGCCCGGGCACACGTGGCGCTTAGGTTGCTGCGGTACATTGGATGGTCTGGCCGGAGCCAGCGACCAGACACGTTGTTAGGACTTTAGGTTTACTTCTCTTGGGGGTGGGTAGTTCCGCCCCTGTTCGGTCAGGGAACTGCGCCCCCACTTCCCTGATCAGCCGGGGGGCCCAGATGGATCTGGGCCCCCCGGGCACTTTTAATCTTTTAGCCTCCCGCCCATGGCGCAATTCCCCAGCGTCTGCATCATCGGAGCCGGTTCATCCGGAATCGCCGCGCTGAAGACCGTGCACGAGCGGGGGATTCCCGTCGAGTGCTTCGAGAAGTCGGACCGGGTCGGCGGCAACTGGGTGTTCGGCAACCGCAACGGCATGTCGTCGGCGTATCGCTCCCTGCACATCAACACGAGCCGCGAGCGCATGGAGTACCCGGACTTCCCGATGCCCGTCTCCTATCCGGACTTCCCCCACCACACGCAGATCGCCGCCTACTTCGACGCCTACGTGGACCACTTCGGGCTCCGCGAGCTGATCCACTTCGAGACCGGCGTTCAGAACGCGTCGAGGGGGAGGGACGGCGTGTGGGAGATCGCTCTGGACAGCGGCGAAACCCGCCGCTTCGACATGCTCCTGGTCGCCAACGGGCACCACTGGGACCCGCGCTGGCCCGAGCCCCCGTTCCCGGGGACGTTCGGCGGCGAGCAGATGCACGCGCACTTCTACGTGGACAACGAGCCGTTCCGGGACCGGAACGTGCTGGTGGTGGGGATCGGCAACAGCGCCATGGACATCGCGGTCGAGTCGAGCTTCGTGGCCCGCCGCACGCTGCTCTCCTCCCGGCGCGGCGCCTACATCATCCCCAAGTACCTGTTCGGCCGGCCGTTGGACCAGATCGGCGTCAACGGGCTTACCGGAGCGATTCCCTTCGAGTGGCGACGCGGGCTCCTGGAGGCCGCCTTCCGGTTCGGGGTGGGGCGCATGGAGGACTACGGCCTGCCCCAGCCGGATCACCGGATCGGCGAGGCCCACCCGACCATCTCGGCCGACTTCCTCAACCGGATCAGCCACGGGGAGATCAGTTGGAAGCCGGATGTGCGCAGTCTGGACGGCGACCAGGTGGGGTTTGTGGACGGGACCAGCGAGCCGGTCGACGTGATCGTGTGGTGCACGGGCTACAAGGTCAGCTTCCCGTTCTTCGAGGAGAGCTTCATCTCCGCGCCTGACAACGACCTGCCGCTGTTCCGCCGCGTGTTCAAGCCGGGGATCGACAACCTGGCGTTCATCGCCCTGCTCCAGCCGCTCGGCGCCACGATGCCCCTGGCCGAGGCGCAGGGGCGCTGGATCGCCGCCTACCTCCGGGGCGAGTATCACCTGCCGCCCCGCGGCCAGATGGAGCTGGACATCGACCGTGACCGGGCCAAGATGTTCAAGCGCTACGTGGCCTCCAAGCGCCACACGATGCAGGTCGACTTCGACAACTACCTGTTCGATCTGCGCCGCGAGATGCGGCGTGGTGCCCGCCGCGCCCGCCAGGCGGGGGGCGCGCTTCCGGTCCCGCCCCGGGCGGAACGCGGCGCACCTGTCAGCATTGCCTGATAGGGCCATGCCGAGCTTCTGCCGCCACAATCGCCTCCTTCAGAATTGCCCGATCTGCACCCGGGAGCAGGCGGTGGAGATGCGCCCGGTCGTGACCTCGGCGACGCCGAGGGTGAGCGAGCCGCGGCCGGCCGACGAGGCCAGCCGCGGCGGAACGCGCGGTCGCTCGGCGACGAGGTCCGCTGCCTCCGGTCGCGGTTCCGGGGCCGGGATGCGCGTAAGCCGGCTGGCCCGGGGAGAGGACGACGGGTTCCGCACGCCGCTGGCGCCTGGACTGCGGTCGAGCGCCGACGCCGAGCGCCTGGCCGAGGAGCTGGCCTTCGCGGCGGCGCGCTTGCGCGTTCTGGAGACCCGGCCACCGGGGCTGTACGCCGACGTCGCCACGCCTGGCGACGTGGAGGAGCGCGCCTGGCTGGCCTTCCTGATCGCCTACCTGTCGCCGCTGGAGGACGAGCCCGACCCGTTCATCGGTATCGAGGCCGTGCGCACCACCTGGTCCTCGGGGGAGTTGCCGTTGCTGAGCGAGGCGCGTACCGGTCCGCGCACGGCCCACGATCCCGGGCGCGGGTCCTCGACCCTTCGCGCGTACCGGGCCTGGGCGCAGCGGGCCGGTTCTCAGGAGGCGGCGTTCGGGGGAGAGCTGTCCTGGACGCCCGAACGCCGCTTTGACCGGGTGTTTGAGCGCCTGGCCCTTCCCGGGTTGGGACGGGACGCTCGGTACGAGCTGCTCGTTTCGTTGGGGCGCCTGGGCGTATTCGACATGCGCGGCGGCCGGCTGCACCTGGTCGGGCACAACGAGCCGACCGTGGCAGCGAAGCGGGTTTTCGGCATCGGTGACCCCATGTTGCTGGAGCGGCGGGCGGGCGATCTGGCGGCCGCGTGCGGGGTTCCGCTGGAGGCGCTCGATCTGGGGCTGTTCAACTGGGGAAGCGGTGTGAGGGTGTACTCCGGTCTGTCTCGCGAGGAACAGGTGGACGGCGCCTTGGTTGAGGGCTGCCGGGCGGCGCTTGGGCTGTAGGCGTCCGGAACGTGCTTAAACGCGCGTCGTGCGCGGATCAGCCGTTGATATCGCGCCAGAGCACGAAAAACGTGTTCGAGCGCGATATCAAACGAACTTCTGCGCAGTTTGCGCGCTGAGGCACCACCCTCTCCTTCATCGCGGCTGTTTCGGGCCCCGGAATCCCTAGGTCTGTCCGAACCCCCACCTACATTCCACCCGTCCAGCCGCTTTCCATCGAGTCGGAGACGCCATGTCCCTGTGCTTCATCGAGCCGCAGAACGCCATCCGGGTGATCGCCGAGTCCGTGGGGCGAGAGGCCCGTCGGCAGATCCTCGGAGAGGTGGTCCGGGCGTGGGTGGACGAGATCCCGGAGGCCGACCTCCTGTCGCACTACGCCAAGGCGGTCAACGACCTGGACGAGCACGACCTGTCGCTGCTCGCCTCCTGGCACGCCTCGCTGGAGGGCGGCCATCCGATTCCCAGCAAGGAGTTCCTCGTCAATGTGTTCCCGTCGCTGGGCGAGAACCGGCGCGAGGCGCTGAAGATCGCCGCGGGGTTCCGGGGCGAGGAGGCGTTCGAGGCCGGGGTGGGGGAGGAGGAGGCGTTCGACACGGTGCTGCCGTGGCTCAGCGAGGAGCGCTGCCTGCTGCTGGCCTCGGAGTGCCTCGAGCTCTACTGCTGGGACAGGCTGGGATCTGAGAACTGAGGTTCTCAGGCGGCGTTCAGCGCCGCCTCGATCTCCCGGATCGCCTGCCCGTTCTCCCGGAAGTGCACCGCGCGCATGCCGGCCTCCCGGGCGCCGTCGCAGTTGACGTCCACGTCATCGATGAACAGGCACGCGTCGGCCGGTACATCCAGCCGGTCCAGGGTCACGCGGTAGATCTCGGGCTCGGGCTTGCGGGACCCGACGAACGCCGAGTCCACGACCACGTCGAAGATCTCATCGACAGGCAGCATCGACCGCCACCGCTGCTCCCACTCGCGCACGTTGTTGGTGCAGATCGCCATCCGGTAGCCACGCTCGCGCAGCTCCCGCATGTAATCGATCATCGGCTGATTCGGATCAAGTGACTTGAAGTAGGCCTCGCCGAACCCGTGCATCTGCACCGCCCGCCCGAGCTGTTCGGACAGCTGGGCGCCCAGCGCGTCAAGAAAGTCGGGTTCGCTCATCCGCCCGGTCTCCAGCTCGATCAGCGGGTTGACCCCGAGCCGCCCGGCCAGGGCGAACATCGCCATCCCCAACTCCTCCACCGAGATCCCCGACGAGTCCTGGATGGAGCTGAATGCGTCCAGCAGCGGTGAGGTGAGCACGCCGCCGAAGTCGCTGATCACCGCTCGGATGCCGCTCGCGGCGCCCGGGCTGCTCATGGACGGGTGATCAGCACGTACACGCCGATCCCGGACCGTCCCCGGCCATGGGCGAGGAACGGCTGCGCCTGAACCACGGCATCCTCCAGATCCAGACGCGCCACCGCCGAGCTGCCCTCGCCGGCGACGCGCAGCGAGTGCAGGTCGGACTCCTCGGACTCGCCCAGCCACAGCTCGAGGCCGACGCGGCGGAGCAAGCCGTCACCGCCGTAGGTGCTGGACAGCCGGGGGTCGAACACCTGGTTCCCCGACGGCTCGCCGAGGCAGGACACCGCGAAGTCGTCCCGGTCCTGTCCCTTGGCCTTCGCCGGCCGGACCGCCAGCAGCCCGACCGTCCGGTCCTCGGGGAACCACGCGAACAGCATCCGCGCTGAGTCGGCCTCGGCATCCGGCCTTCCGGCGTAGGCGATTCCGGCGCCCTCCTTAGGGCCCACAACCTCGACCAGGCTCAGGCCGGGGTCCGGATTTTCACCGGTGACATCGGCCGGCTGCTCGACGGCGGCCAGCTCGTCTGCGTTCCGGTGCAGCTCCCACTGCCCCGACGCGAGGCGGCCGAGCTGGCCCGGATCCACCTCGGCCGGGCCGCCGGCATCAGTTCGACCCAGGGCGACCCGGGCCGGATCGCCGCCGGCCGCCACTCCCCAAGAGCCGCCGTCGCGCGAGGCGAAGGCCAGCACGGGTGGTATCGGGAGCACCGGGCGGCTCATGCCGGCAAGGCTAGTTGGTTGATCTAGACGATGGCGGGTCAGGCGAACGCCGGCGCGGTGCCGTCAAATCGCACGCCAGGAAGCCGGTCCAGGCCCACCATGGTGATCAGCGCGTGGATCTGGGGTTGGGGGCCCCGCAGCAGCATGATGCGCCCGCGCCGGCGCAGGCGCCGGGACAGCATGGCCAGGTCCAGCATCAGCGAGGTATCCGCGAAGACCAGCTCGCTCAGGTCGACGACGACATCGCCTGAGGCTCTCAGCGCGCAGGTGAGCGCGCGGCGGCGAAAGCTCTGGGTAGCCCGGTCCTCGTCGCCAGCACATCGCAAGACGGGCGGATTGTCCGCGAACTCGACGATCCCAGGAACCTATAAGACCCAGGCCGCCTTGACAAATCAGAATCGGCCAGATGGTCGTTCTACACTAGAGCCAATGGTTTCAACTGACGAGGTAACCGACGCGCTCCGGGATGTGATCGATCCCGAGCTGGGACTCGATTTCGTGGAGCTGGGGCTGATCTACGATGTCGACGTGAATCCCGAGGGCGCGGTCAAGGTCACGTTCACTCTCACCTCGCCCGGCTGCCCGATCGGGCCTCAGGTCTCCGAGCAGATCGAGGAGTTCGTGGGAGACCTCGAGGGCGTCAGCGCTGTCGAGTCCGAGATGACGTTCACGCCGCCCTGGTCACCGGAGCGGATGAGCGAGGACGCGAAGTTCGCACTGGGCTTCTAAGCCCGCTTCTCCGAAACCCAGGACGTCCGGGCAGCCCGGCTACGGGAGCCGCCGGGCGGACCTGATCGCTCAGGCCCGCCCGGCTTCCCCGCCCACCGGCGCCACGTCAGGGGGGTTCAGGGCACCGGCTTGAGACATGGACGGGACTCCCCGGGAACCGCGCTGGTCCCCGTCCCGGCTACAACGCGCCCCGGCGTCAGAAGTTGGAAGGTTGCCTCACTTGCCGTGCAGCTCGTGATCCAGGCTGATCGCCCGGATCTCGTGCTCACCGGGCAGCTTCGCGAGCACGCTCTTCACGACATGGAGGACGTCCCGCTCCTCGTGACCCAGGTCGTCCTGCAGGGTCTTCAGCGCCGTATGGACGATCTTCAGCTGCGCCGGCGTCAGTTCCAGCCGGTAGGCGATGTCATCCGGACCGATCAGGTTCGCTTCCATACCCTGCACAGCGTATAGCCGCGACGCCCCGGAATCCAATCCTTTGTCAACGCTTCTCCCCGCCGTTGCCCGTCGAGCGCCGCTGGCCATGACTGCGTTTAGCTCGCATCGTCGCGGCCGGTCCATCGGCTGACCGCCGCTGCCCGGACGGCACGATCGGGGCCGGTGTCCCGCCGTTTGTGGAGCGGTCGTTCCCCTCCGCCCCGGTTCCGGAGCTGCCGCCGGCTCTCCCGGCCTTGCTCGAGCCGGCCTTGCCGGAGGCGGCCTTGCTCGAGCCGGCCTTGCCGGAGGCGGCCTTGCGCTTGCCGCCCCGAGATTTACCATCGCCGGCCTGCTCTCGCACCCGCTCCAGGAGCTCCTGGAGCGCGTGGTCGATCCCCTCCGCCATCACGTCGATGTCCGACATGGCGTCGTAGTCGCCCAGGAGTCCGTAATCGATGCCTCCGTTGTAGGACATGATCGCCACGGCCAGGGCGTGGTCCTCAGGGAGAAACGCGAGCGGGAAGAGATCCTCGAGCTGCCGCCCCAGCACGTACAGCGGGAACTGAGGCCCCGGGATGTTCGTGACCAGCAGGTTGAACAGCCGGGTGGAGAACTGCAGCCGCGAGGCCTGGGCGAGGATCGTCGGCGGTGCCAGCTCGTTGACCGCGGCCAGGGTGGCGGCTCCGACCGCCTGCTTGGACTCCTTCAGACCGTCCATCGCCTGACGCACCACGCCCAGCCGGGTCACGGGATCATCGATGTACACGGGCAGCGGCCCGCGCATCACGGTCAGCCGGTTTCCCATGTCGCCCCGCTGGTCCTCGCTGCGTACGGAGACCGGGACCAGGGCGCGCATTTCCAGGCCCTCGGTGCGCACGCCGCGGTTGCGCAGCCAGCCGGCCAGCGCGCCCGATACCACCGTGAGGACCACGTCGTTGACCGTCCCACCGAACGTGTTCTTGATCTCCCGGTAGTCGTCCAGCTGCTGGCGGACCACCGCGAAGCGGCGATGCGGCCCGATCGGGACGTTCAGCGGCGTCTCCGGGGCGGGGTTCAACGCGGCCCAGGCCAGCTCCCCCAGGCCCTGGACAGCCGAGCGCAGCGCCACCGCGCTGCCGATCGGGTCGAGCGCCACGCCCACCGTCCGCTGGACGAGCTCCAGCCCCGTACCCACCGCGCCGCGCAGGCCGGACACCACCAGATCGGCCGGCCCCGGCACGGACGCCGGGCGCCAGGGCTCTATCTCCTGCGCCGGCGAGTCGGGCTTGGCCTCCAGATCGAGCAGGACGGTGGTCAGATCGACGCCGGAGACGCCATCGACCAGCGAATGGTGGTTCTTGAAGATCAGGGCGAAGCGCTCCTCGCCGCCGTCCTCGCGCGGTTCCAGGCCCTCCACCATCCAGCTCTCCCACAGCGGCTTGGTGCGGTCAAGCGGTTGCGAAGCGATCCGTGCGGCAAGCAGGAACAGCTGCTCCTCGGTCCCGGGGGCGGGCAGCGCCGTCTGGCGCACGTGGTACTCGAGGTTGAAACTGGGGTCGTCGACCCATAGCGGCCGTCCCGTCTCCAGGGGCGGTGTGGCCAGCTTCTGGCGGTAGCGACTGACGAGATGCAGCCGGCCGCGGACGTGCTCCAGGTAATCCTCGAACGGCGGCGGCGGTCCCTCGAAGACCAGCACCCCGCCGATGTGCATGTGCGAGTTGTGTCCCTCCCGATGAAGGAACGAAGCGTCTGTCGGGGTCAACCGGTCCAGGTGCTGCTGCGCCATCGTGCCCTCCCTAGGCAGTCTCGGTGCCACCAAGGGTACGCTTACGCCTCGTGGCATGGGATTTCTCAACCGAGCCGGACTTCCAGAGCCGCCTCGACTGGATGGCGGCCTTCGTGCGCGAGGAGATCTGGCCCCTGGAAACCCTGCTGCACGAGCTCGAGTGGGATGGTCTGATGCGGGCGATCCGCCCCCTCCAGGAGGAGGTCAAGCGCCAGGAGCTGTGGGCCGCCCACCTCGATCCCGAACTGGGCGGGCAGGGCTACGGTCAGGTCAAGCTCGGCCTCATGCACGAGATCCTCGGCACCAGCCCGCTGGCTCCTCTGGCCTTCGGCAATGCGGCGCCGGATTCCGGCAACTCGGAGATCCTGGCGCTGGCCGGGACGCCCGAGCAGAAGGACCGCTATCTGCACCCGCTGCTGGCCGGGGACCTGAAGTCGGCGTTCAGCATGACCGAGCCCGAGACGGCCGGATCGGACCCCACGCTCCTCGCCACCCGGGCCGAGCCCGACGGTGAGGGCTGGGTGATCAACGGCCACAAGTGGTTCTCCTCCAACGGCTCGATCGCCGACTTCCTGATCGTCATGGCGGTCACCGACCCGGACGCTCGGGCCCACCAGCGGGCCTCGATGTTCATCGTGGATGCCGATACCCCCGGCGTCAGCGTCGTCCGCGACGTGGCCACCATGGAACACCCGTGGGAGAGTTTCGGTCGCTACGGCAACCACGCCGAGATCACCTACGAGGACGTGCGGGTGGGCGGCGAGGCCCTGCTGGGAGCCCGCGGCGCCGGCTTCCTGATCGCCCAGCAGCGCCTTTACCCCGGCCGGATCCACCACTGCATGCGCTGGCTCGGGGTGGCCCGGCGCGCCTTCGACATGCTGTGCGAGCGCTCGCTCTACCGCGAGGCCGCCGGCTCGACCCTGTCCAAGCATCAGACGGTCCAGAACTGGATCGCCGACAGCGCCGCCGAGATGCAGGCCGCGCGGCTGATGACCCTGCACGCGGCGTGGAAGATGGATGCCGAGGGCATCCTAGCCGCCCGTCAGGACATCGCGATGATCAAGTACTACGGGGCAACGGTCCTGCACGACGTGATCGACCGGGCCCTCCAGGCCCACGGGGCGCTCGGGTACTCCACCGATCTGCCCCTGGAGGCCATGTACCGCTACGCCCGGGCAGCTCGCATCTACGACGGGCCCGACGAGGTGCACCGCTCCTCGGTGGCCCGCCAGGTCCTGCGCCGGTACGAGCCGCCGGCGGATCAGATCCCCACCGAGCACATCCCCGCTCGCCGGGAGCAGGCCCGCCAGAAGTTCGCCGAGCTGCTCAGCGCGGCCACCGCCAACGACTGACCGCTCTTCACAGGGCCTTCATTTATGGGCGCCTACACTGAATACCGATGCCTGCGACCCCTGACCGGATCCTGCTCGCGGCCCCGCGCGGATACTGCGCGGGCGTTGACCGCGCCGTGCAGACGGTGGAGCGCGCCCTGGAGGTCTACGGAGCCCCCGTGTACGTGCGCAAGGAGATCGTCCACAACAAGCACGTGGTTGAGGAGCTGCGCGAACGCGGCGCCATCTTCGTCGAGTCCGAGACCGAGATTCCACCCGGGTCGACCACCGTCTTCTCCGCCCACGGCGTCGCCCCGACGGTTCACGCCAACGCCCAGGAGCGCCGGCTGACCACGATCGATGCCACCTGCCCACTGGTCACCAAGGTCCACGTGGAGGCACGGAAGTTCGCCGCCCAGGGCTACACGATCGTCCTGATCGGCCACGCCGGCCACGAGGAGGTGGAGGGCACGATGGGCGAGGCCCCTGGGAACATCATCCTCGTCCAGAGCGAGGACGAGGTCGACGAGCTCCGCGTGCCCGACGAGGAGCGGATGGCCTACATCTCCCAGACCACGCTGTCGGTGGACGAGACGCAGTCGATCATCGACCGGCTCAAGGCGCGCTTCCCTTACATCGTCGGGCCCCGGACGGATGACATCTGCTACGCGACCACGAACCGGCAGGCCGCGGTCAAGCAACTGGCCACCCACTGCGACCTCGTGCTGGTGATCGGCTCGCGCAACTCCTCCAACTCCAACCGGCTGGTCGAGGTGGCCCGCGAATGCGGTGCCGACTCCTACCTGATCGACAACGAGACCGAGGTCCAGGAGGAGTGGCTGGAGGGCAAGTCGGTGCTGGGCATCACCTCCGGCGCCAGCGCCCCCGAGGGGCTCGTCCAGCGCCTGGTCGAGTTCTTCCGCGCCCGCGGAACCGAGGACGTCAGCGAGCTGGACGTGATCAATGAGGACGTCCGGTTCATGCTGCCCAAGACGATCCGCCAGGCGATCGCCGCCGGCGCGTAGTCCTTCGCGCCTCTGCGCACGCTAGTCATCTCCGATCTGCACCTGGGGGCGCGGGGCGGGCACGATCGCCTGCAGGACCCCGACGCCCGCCGCCGCCTGTTCCAGGCGCTGGCCGACGTGGAGCGCCTCGTCCTTCTGGGCGACGTGATCGAGTTCCGCCAGGGGCCGGTCCGGGACGCGCTCGCCGCCGCTTCGCGCGTCCTGCCGGAGCTGGGCGAGGCTCTGGGCTCGCAGCGCGAGGTGGTGGTGGTCCCCGGCAATCACGACCACGTCCTGGTCGAGGGCTGGCTGCGCCGCCGGGCCGCCGCCGGCCCGCCCGCCCCGCTCGGGCTGGAGTCTGAGGTGGACTGGTGGGGTGATGAGCCGCTGGCCGCAGTGGCCGAGATGCTCGGAGGTGGAGGTGCTCGGGTGCGGGCGGCCTACCCCGGCCTGTGGCTGCGGGATGACGTCTGGGCCACCCACGGCCACTACCTGGACCGCCACACCACGGTGCCGCTGTTCGAGCGCATCGGGGTGGGCGCGGTCGCCCGGGCCACCGGCCGGCCCGTCGAGGAGGCCCACGCCGCCGAGGATTACGAGGCCGTGCTGGCCCCTCTGTACGCGCTGATCCACGAGGTGGCCCAGTCCGCTGGTGTCGGCACCCCGTCGCCGGGCGCATCGGCTCGGGCCTGGCAGGTCCTGGGCCGCGGATTTCGCAAGGGGACGCTGCGCCAGCGGGGACTGGTGCTGGGCGCCGCCGGCGCGGTGGCGCTGCTCAACCGCGCGGGCATCGGCCCGGTTCGCACCGATCTGTCGGCCGCGGAGCTGCGCCGGGCGGCCCTGCTGGCGTTCGGGGAGGTGCTGAGCGCGCTGAAGGTCGACTGCCGCTACGCGGTGTTCGGCCACACCCACCGGGCGGGCACGTTGCCCGCGGATGACACGAGGGAGTGGTGGGCACCGACGGGAGCTCGCATGGTCAACAGCGGCTGCTGGGTCCACGAGCCGATCTTCCTCGGCTCGCGGCCGGAGCAGAGCCCCTATCGGGCGGGCTTCGGCGTGCTGGTGGAGGACAACGGCCGCCCGCCGGAGCTGGTCAACCTGCTCGAGCGCCCAGCTCCGCCAGCCCGGGTGTGAAGCACACGGCCTCGCAGCGCACGCCCGCCGCGAGCTCCATCTCGAGCTCTCCGGCGGTGCTCCGCTCGTGGCGAATCAGCTCGTAGGCACCGGGGTGGTCGACGCGGATCGCCTGCCCGTTGACGGTGAGGCTGCCGTGCCCGTCGAGCACCGCCCACACGCCCCCGGCCTCGTACGGGCCGTTGTAGGCACCAGCCACCTGATCGGTGGGGGGTACGAGCAGCGCTCCGGGCTGCTCCTCGGGGCGCTGAGGGGCGAGCGGCTCGAGCTCCAACCCCAGTAGCTCCTGGATGGCCAGCTCGGTCTCCTCGTAGCCACCCTCCCCGTAGTGGTACTCGAACAGCGTCGACTCGGGCCCGAACAGGTAGCGCGCCGGCCAGCCCTGGTTCTCGTACTCCATCCAGATCTCTCGCTCGGAATCGATGACCACGGGATAGGTGATCCCCAGCCGCGCGACGGCCTCGCGGACGCGCTCAGGATCGGAGGAAGTCTCAAAGCCGGCCGTGTGCACCCCGATCACCCGCAGGCCGGCTCCGGCGTAGCGGGCGTGCCACGTCTTCATGTACGGCAATGTGCGCAGCGAGTTGGCCCGGCAGAAGTCCCAGAACTCGATCAGCACCGGGCGGCCCTTCTGCTGGTCCATCCGCAGCGGTGCGCCGTTCACCCAGGGCAGCTGCCGCGGGAAGCTCGGAGCGTAGATGTGATCCACGGGAGCGCGCACGCGGAGGGATGGTAGGACCGTCGCTCCGGTGGGGGTGGCTGGCCGGCCACCCCCACCGAAAGGTCGGTTAGTCAGAGTCGGCGTGAGGACCAGAGGACCGCCGCGAGGATCACCGAGACGATCGACACGACAAACCCGATCAGCCAGCCCTGGGACTTCTGCGAGTGCATGATCGCCGCGATCGCCACGCCGATCCCGATGATCCCGGCCGTGGCCACCAGGCGCATGACGAACGTCTCGACCCTCGAACGTCCAGATCGCTGGGGGATCATCACCCCGCGCTCGCGCCGAGCCGGCGCTGGTTGCTCATCGGGGGTCGACTCGGCGGGTGGCTCTGGGGCCTCGGTGCTCACCCCGAGCACCCTACCCGGATCGACCCGGCGTAGTACCTGAAAATGGTCGCGTGCCGCCGCTATACTCACTGAAGTATTGAATCCCGAGCGCCTTTAGGAGTTTTACCGATGAGCCCTTCCGGAGCCGAAGTTCTCCGCCAGATCAAGAGCCGGATCGATGAGGTCGATCCCTCCACGGTCCGCGAGCAGCTCGGGAACGGCGCCGTGGTGGTCGACGTGCGCGAGACCGAGGAGTGGTCGGCCGGCCACATCCCGGGAGCCAAGCATGTGCCCAAGAGCTACCTGGAGTCGCGTATCGAGGGGGCTGCCCCCGACCGCTCCCAGCACGTGATCCTGTACTGCGCGTCGGGCAACCGCTCGGCCTGGGCGGCCCGGACGATGATCGAGGATCTGGGCTACGACCAGGTCGAGTCGATGACCGGCGGGTTCACCCTGTGGAAGGACCGCGGCTACGACGTCGCCACTCCGCGGGTGATGTCGGCCGAGCAGCGCGAGCGCTACTCGCGGCACCTGTTGCTGCCCGAGGTGGGGATGGAGGGTCAGCAGAAGCTGCTCGATGCCAAGGTGCTCCTGCTCGGTGCCGGTGGCCTGGGCTCGCCCGCGGCGCTGTACCTGGCCGCCGCCGGCGTGGGCACGCTTGGAATCGTGGACGACGACGTTGTCGATATCTCGAATCTCCAGCGCCAGGTGATCCACACCAGCGATCGGGTCGGCGTGGCCAAGGTCGACTCGGCTGAGGAGACGATTCACGGCCTCAACCCGGACGTCCAGGTCGTGAAGCACAAGCTCCGCCTCGGCCCCGAGAACATCATGGACGTCCTCCCGGGCTACGACATCGTGGTCGACGGGCTGGACAACTTCCCCACCCGGTACCTGCTCAACGACGCCTCGGTGCGCCTGCAGATCCCGGTCGTCTCGGCGGCCATCCTCGGCTTCGACGGGCAGCTGTCGGTGTTCAAGCCCTACGACGGCCCGTGCTACCGCTGCCTGTTCCCGGTCCCGCCGCCCGCCGAACTGGCGCCGTCCTGCGGGGCCAACGGCGTGCTCGGGGTGCTGCCCGGCACGATGGGCCTGCTCCAGGCCACCGAGGTGATCAAGCTGATCCTCGGCGTCGGTGACCCGCTGATCGGCCGGCTGCTCATGTACGACGCGCTGGCCGCCACGGTCACCGAGGTCAAGGTGCGCCGGGATCCCGAGTGCCCGATCTGCTCACGCGAGCCTGAGGAGATCTCCGAGGACGAGCTGGGCGTGTTCCCGGACTACGAGCTGTTCTGCGCGGGCGCGCATTAGACCGGTCTCCGGGTAGGATCACGCCATGGCCACCGTTCGAATTCCCCCGGTGCTGCGCGCCTCCGTGGGCGGCGAGAAGGAGCTCCTGGCCGAGGGTGACTCGGTGGGGGAGATCCTCCAGTCCGTCGTGGAGAGCCATCCGGACACCCGGTCCCAGCTGTTCTCCGCCGACGGCGAGCTCAACCGGTACGTCAATGTCTACCTCAACGACGAGGACGTCCGGGTCCTGGACGGGCTCGACACCTCCGTCGGGTCGAGCGACACGCTGGTGATCCTGCCGGCCATGGCCGGCGGCGGGCTCTAGCTTCTCGCGTTTGCCCCGCTGGGCCGGGGCGCATAGCTATACTTCCTGAAGTGATGGAGGAGCTGCGCAACAAGCCCTGCGGCGGCCGTTACGGCGACATCGTCCAGTCGATCGGGCACACGCCGCTGATCGAGCTCAAGCGCCTCAGCCCGAAGCCGGGTGTCCGCATCTGGGCCAAGCTGGAGTCCCGGAATCCCACCGGATCGGTGAAGGATCGCGTGGCCAAGGCACTCATCGAGGATGCCGAGGACAAGGGCCTGATCCGGCCCGGACAGACGATTCTGGAGCCGACCTCCGGCAACACCGGGATCTCGCTGGCGATGATCTGCGGTCGCAAGGGCTACCCGCTCCGGGTGGTCATGCCTGACAACGTGACGCCGGAGCGCACCGACCTCCTGCGCATGTACGGAGCCGAGATCGTGTACTCCGAGGGAGCCAAGGGCTCCAACGGCGCCGTCGAGCTGGCGCTGGACATGGCCGAGCACGACGCTTCCTACTACATGCCCTACCAGTACGGGAACCAGGCCAACCCGGACGCCCACTACAACGGCACCGCTCTGGAGATCCTGGAGGAGCTCGACGAGGTCAGCGCCTTCGTGGCCGGGCTGGGCACAGGCGGCACGCTGATGGGCAACGGCCGGCGTCTCAAGGAGGAACTGGGGGACGGCGTCAAGATCGTCGCCGCCGAGCCGATGCAGGGCGAGCCCGTGCAGGGACTGCGATCCCTGGAGGACGGCTTCATTCCGCCGATCATCGATCTGAACATGCTCGACCGGAAGATCTTCGTCACCAACCGCGACGCGATCACGTTCACGCGCAAGCTGCTCGACGAGGAGCGGCTGTTCGCCGGGGTGTCATCCGGCGCTATCGCCAGGGTGGCGGTGCGGATCGCGGGCGAGCTGGACGAGGGCAATGTGGTGTTCATCGTGGCCGACGATGGCTCCAAGTACTTCTCGTCGGGGATCTACACCCGGCCGCTGGAGGAGATCGAGAACCTGGACGCCACCGTCTGGTGGTAGCCCCCGCGGGGGCGGCCACCCGCCGGACGCTTCTCAAGGTCTCGGCGGCCGGTCTCGGCGGGATGGCCACGGCGGGACTGGCCGGCGGCTGCGGCGGAGCTCGCCGGACCAAGACCCACGGTCGGGCGGCCGACGCCGATCTGCTGAACGGCGTGCTGGCCATCGAGCAGCGGGCGATCGCCGCCTACACCGCAGCGGCTCCGCTGCTGGGTGGCTTCGGCCAGAAGATGGCCGGCCAGTTCCTGTCCCAAGAGCTTCTGCACGCCGGCATCCTGCGCAAGCTGGTGCACGACGCCGGTGGGCAGCCGCACAACCCGCTGGGCCACTACGACTTCGGCCGCCCGCGCGGACGCCGCCATCTGCTGGCCCTGCTCCACGAGCTGGAACGCGATCAGATCGCGGCCTACCTGCACGCCGTCCCGCGGATGAGCACGCCCTTCCTGCGCCAGACGCTGGCCTCGGTACTGGCCAACGACGCCCAGCACGTGACCGTCCTGCGGGCTCAGCAGGGCATCGCCGCCCTCCCAGGCCCGTTTCTCACCGCCACGGAATGAGCGGACAGAGCGCCACCACCCGCTCGCGGCGCGAGCTCGTCTCCGATTTGCTGGACGCCCTGAGCCCAGCCCAGGAGCGCCGCCTGCTGCTCGAGCTCCTGAACGCGGAGCTGACGGCCGTCCAGCTGTACGCCCTGGCGGCCACGGCTGGACCTGTGTCGCCTGCCGGACAGGAGCTGGCCCGGCGACTGGGTGCCCAGGAACGGGCGCACGCCGCCGCCCTGGCCCGCCTGGCCGAGCAGCCCGCCCCGGTCGAGCCGGCGCCCTCGCCCGCCGCGGCGGAGAAGGCCCTGGCCGGGCACGGGATCACCGTGACCCTCAGCGCCCTGCGCAGCGAGCGGCAGTGGTTCACCCTGCTGGAGGACTTGGAGCGCGTCCTGGAAGGCGTCTACTTCAAGGCGCTCGGCCGCCTCGCGAGTCCCAGTCAGGCCAGCCTGGCCGCCCGGATCATGGCTTCCGAGGCCCAGCATTCAACCCTGCTGTTCAGCTTCCGCAACCCCCAGGACATCCAGCTGGATGTGGCGGTGGGTCAGGTCAAGGGGCGGGCGCGCTAGCCCGCGGGGCCGTCCCGTCCGCTCAGCCGAAATGAGCCCGCCCCGGGATAGCTCCCGAACACCGGCCCCTGCGATTCCCCACGCGGCGGGTCGCTTCGAAAGCTGGTCCGGGCCACCGCCGTGCGGGCACTGGCTCGGGCCACGATTGCGCCCGCCACCGAACGCTCGTCGACCACGTACATGCCTTCGAGAATCAGTTGCTTGAGCGTTCGCTGGTCATTAGTCACTTTTCTGGTATCGGCACGGCGGCGGGGCTCGATGACGCTCTCTGGACGACCGAGCGGGGCGGGGTGGGCTGGTAGCCTCGACGTGTGAGGATCGCCCGTCGGCTCGTCCAGGAAATGATCGACCACGCTCTCGCAGAGGCACCCAACGAGTGCTGCGGAGTGGTGGCCACGCGCGATGGCGAGGCCGTCCGCGTGTATCCGGCGGAGAACATCCACGCCAGTCCTCTGCGCTATGAGATCAGCCCGGAGGAACTGTTGCGCGTCTACATGCAGATCGAGGATCAGGGCTGTGAGCTGGGCGCGATCTATCACTCCCACACCCGCAGCCGTCCGTATCCGTCCCAGACCGACGTGAACCTGGCCGGCGGCTGGCCCGACCCGGTCTACGTGATCATCGGGTTGGACGGCGACGAGCCGGAGTACCCGGCGTACACGATCCGCGACGGCCAGGTCGGAGAAGCCGAGCTGGAAGTCGTGTGATGGACGAGGCGGCGGCGTCGCCGCGGCGAGTGACGGGAACACCGCTGGTGTGCCCCGGCTGCGGCGCCGCCTACGAAAGCGAGGAGCGCTTTTGCGCGGACTGCCGCCTGCCACTCGTCCTGGACGCTCCCGCCCTGCAGGTGAGCGATCGCCACGGCCGCGCCCGCAAGATCAAGCCGCAGCTGGCCGAGGGGCCGCTGGTGACCGTGGCCCACGCCGGCAACCAGCCCGAGGCCGAGTTCATCCAGGGGTTGCTGCTGGAGGAGGGCGTCCCCAGCCTGCTCCGCCGCAGCGCCGGCTTCGATGTACCGGACTTCCTGGCCGCAGGTCCACGGGACGTGCTGGTGCCGGCTTCCGGTGTGGACACGGCGCGTGAGGTCCTGCTGGCTGCCGAGATCATTTCGGAGCCGCGGCCCGGCGGCGGGCGCACGCCGCCCGCTCGGCTCCTGGCCGGCCTGCTGATCGCTCTGGCCCTGGGGGCGCTGCTGGTGTGGCTGCTGTACGAGGCGATTCACTGAGCGCGCCGGTGCGGGCTCAGCGGCTGGCCTCCCAGCTGCTGTCCGGTTCCCCCGCCGCCGATCCCGAGCAGGTGGCCCGTCACCTACTGGCCGTGCAGGCTCAGGATCTCCGCGGGGCGCGTTTGGCCGTGCGCGCCCGCACCCGGAGACTGACCGTGGGCAATCTGGACACCGCGCTGGCCGCTCGCCGCCTGATCATCTCCTGGCTGTGCCGGGGCACGCTTCACCTGGTCGCGTCCGAGGACCACTTCTGGCTCCACGACCTGGTCACGCCCCCACTGCTCACCACCTCCCTGCGCCGGCTGACTCAGGAGGGCGTCTCGGCGCAGCAGAACGCCCGGGCCGGCGGGTTGATCGCCAGCTGGCTGGCTGAAGACGGCCCCTTGACCCGAGATGAGCTCGCCGCCCGCCTGCGCAGCCGCCGGATCCCGGTGGCCGGCCAGGCAGTGATTCACATCCTGTTCCACGCCACATTGGAGGGACTTATCGTGCGCGGGCCGATGAAGGGGCGTCGCCAGGCCTTCGTGCTGGTGCATGACTGGCTGGGCCCCCGCCCACCCGTCCGTGATCGCGACGAGGCGCTGACCGAGCTCGTGCGCCGCTACCTGATCGGCCACGCCCCGGCGTCCGAATCGGACATCGCGCGCTGGACCGGGCTTCCGCTGCGGGACATCCGGAAGGGCCTCCAGGGTGCCGCGGATCAGCTTGAGTCACGGCACGACGGCTTGCTGGCGTTGCGCGGGCCGGCGCGGACTCCCGAACCGGCGCCGGCCTGCCTGCTCGGCGCCTGGGATCCCCTGCTGGTTGGGTGGCGGGATCGCAGCTTCGTGACCGGCGAGCACGACGTCGACGTGGTCAGTGGCGGGCTGTTCCGTCCGTTTATTCTGCTGGGCGGTCGGGCGGTCGGGCTGTGGCGGGTCAGCGGCAGCGAGGTCGACCTGGAGCCGTTCGAGCCGTTGGCCGAGCCCGACCTGGCCGCTCTGGAGCGCGAGGCCGAGGACGTGCGGCGCTATCTGCTGCTCTAGCCCTGAGCTCCGCCCTTGGGAGGTAGGGACCGCGCGTAGCCCACCCCTCGCTCCACCCACCACTCGAGCTGTTCCTCGGTCTTCACGCCATTCGGTTCCACCCTCAGCCATCCGTCCATCGCCCGGCCCCGCATCACGAATGCCTCCGTGTGCGGCCTGGCGAGGAGCACGTCCGTCGCCTCCGGATCGACCCGGAGCAGGAGCCCGCCCTGGTGAGACACCGCCACTGCCATGTGCCCGCCGATCAGGAAGGCCAGGCCCCCGAACATCCGCTGCTCGACCACGCCGTCCTGATCGGCGACCAGCTCCCGGATGCGATTGGCCAGGTCCTCGTCGTAGGCCATGGCCGGATTATCCCTCGCGCCGGCTTTGAGGCCATGCGTCGAGGCGGTCTTGACATGGGCGCGGGACGGTGACTAGGGTGGAGACGCGGGGCGCGCCCGCTCGTTTCCTTAGATCCACCGGGGAGGTCACATGAGCGTGGGACGTGCTGCCGGTAGCCGACGTGCCGGCGGGCGGCTGCCGTCCGGCCGCTGCTTCCTTCTGGCGATGACGCTGCTGGTCCTCATGATCCCGGCCTCGGCGCAAGCGACCACCATCTACGTGTCGAACGCGGGTGGGGACAGCGTCTCCGGCTTCACCGTCAGCCCGAGCGGCTCTCTCACGCAGATCGTCTGCTCTGCCTGCGCTACCGGCGGAAGCGCGCAGGGCGTCGCCATGAGCCCGAACGGCCGGTTCCTGTACGCGGCCAACTACGACACCGACACGGTCACTCCGTTCCGCATCGGACCCGCCGGCGTGCTCCAGCCGATCGCCTGCACCGGCTCCAACTGCGCCACCGGATCCGAGCCATTCTGGCTGGGGATAACGCCCGACGGAAAGTTCATGTACGCGCCCAATTACAACGGAACCACGATCTCCGCGTACCGGATCGGCGGCAACGGCGCCCTGACCGCGATCGCCTGCGGGGCCGGCTGTGACACCCTCCCCGGGTCTGAGGAGCCCGCGATCACGCCGAACGGCAAATTCCTGTACGTGCCGATCAGCGCTTCCGACGAGATGCTCGCCTACGCGATTCACGGGGACGGCACCCTCACGCCGATCGCCTGCGGGACGACCTGTGGCACCGGAGGCTCGTATCCGTGGACCGCGACCGTCACGCCGAATGGACGGTTCCTGTACGCGACCGACGCCGAATCGGACCTGCTCGCGGCCTTCGCCATAAAGTCGAACGGGAGCCTGTCCCGCATCAGTTGCGCCGGTTGCGCGACTGCGGGCGAGCCGTACAGCCTGGCCGTCAGCCCGAATGGAGTCCATGTCTACGCCGTCAACTACAGCGGCACGATCTCCCCTTACAAGATCAGGGGCGACGGATCGCTGACCCCGATCGGCTGCCCGTCAGGTGACTGCACGACGGGCAGCGAGCCGGTGGCCGTCGCCATGTCACCCAGCGGAAAGTTCCTCTACTCGGCCAACTCGATTTCGGACACCGTGTCCGCGTTCTCGGTGAAGGCCGGCGGGTTGCTGAGCCCCATCTCCTGCTCCGTCGGCTGTAGCGGCTTGGACTTTCCTGAGTATGGGCAGGCCATCGTGGCCAGTCCCGACCAGGCGCCGAAGGCCTCCTTCACTCACACCCAGTCCGGACGTCGAGTCCGGTTCAACGCCAAGAAGTCCAAGGCGTCACCGGGCCAGCGAGTAACCACCTACCACTGGAACTTCGGCGACGGGCACCGCCTGACCACGCACAAGGCCAAGGTCTCCCACGCCTACCGGAAACATGGCCAGCACAAGGTCACGCTGACGGTGACCGACAACGCCGGCTGCTCCACGGCCTTCGTGTTCACCGGCCAGACCGCCTACTGCAACGGCTCGAAGAAAGCCCGGAAGTCCCACCGCGTCAGAACTTAGTGACCTGAGCCGGCCGCGACTGCGGGTCAATCACGGGCGGCAGTTCGGATGGCTCCGCGTCGAGAGGCACGTGACGCCGCAGGAAGTCGGTCGCTGCTCGGATGAATGGCTCGTCATACGAGTGACCGGCGCCGGGGATGACCGCCAGCTCGCCGGACGGAAGGAGTCGCAGGAGCTCGACCGTCTGCTCCAGGCTGACGAACGGATCGCGATCGCCGGTCAGCAGGAGCGTCGGAACCCTCACCCGTGCCAGGCGATCTGGCGGCACCTCATACGCACGCGTCCACAGCTCCCAGATCTGCGGCGCCAGAGCCCGCCAGTCGTGGTGGTGAAGGCGGAACTCGGCGGCCATCTCGGGGTGAGCGTCTTCCCAACCGTCGGTTGCGTAGCCATCGGCACCGACGGATGCGCGCATGCTCGAGAAGTAGGTGGGAGTCAACCGGTACGTGACCGCGCTCAGGACGAGGGCGGTGGGAAGCTCCGGCCGGCGGGTGGCCAGCTCCAGCGCGACCTGGGCTCCGTCGGAAAAGCCGTAGAAGGCAGCTCGGGTGACTCCGAGCGCGGTGGCCAGCCGCACCACGTCCTCGGCCATGTCTTCGTAGCGCAGGTTGGGGCGAGGATTTGTCGAGCGACCATGGCCGGCGCTGTCCGGCGCGATGACCCGGTAGTTCTGCGCCAGGGTGGGCATCGCGTCTGCCCAGTTCCAGCGGGCGGTCATCGTCCCGCCGTGCAGCAGGAACAGCACAGGCGCTTCCTCGCTGCCCGCCTCCAGATAAGCCAGATGGTCCCAACGCCGCATTTGGCGATAGCCGCTCACGCGGCGCCGGATGCCTGCCGGCTGGATGGTCCAGTGCTGGACCGCACGACGAGCCGGGTCTCGACCACCTGGTGCTCGCCTCCGGGCGCACCATTCTCAACCTGATCCAGCAGCAGCGTCAGCCCGGCCCGGCCGACCTCTTGGAAACTCTGCTGAACGGTGGTCAGCGGGGGGGAGTAGAAGCCTGATTCAGGGAGGTCATCGAAGCCGGCCACGCTCACGTCTCCCGGAACGGAGAGCCCACGCTCATTCAGAGCCAGCAGCACTCCGAGCGCCATCTGGTCATTGCTGACGAACACCGCGGTGAGATCTGGGATCTGGGCCAGGAGCTTGCCTGCCTCGTAGCCCGATTCAGCGCTCCAATCACCGCTGAGGGGCATGTTGACCTCGGCACCGGCATCGGTCAGCGCGGATCGCCATCCCTCGATGCGGTGCCGGCTCTGCATCCAGTCCCGCGGACCGGCGACGTGGAAGACCGTCTCGTGCCCGAGCTCGAGGAGGTGTTCGGTCGCCTGACGCGCGCCGCTGACCTGGTCGACCGTGACGCTGGCCACCGGCCCGCTGGGATCGCCCTCGATCGCCACGACCGGGAGATCCCCGGGCAGGGCGGTCAGGGCGTCGCTGGTCGCCTCCACCGGTGCGATCACCAACAGGCCTGCCATGCCCTGCTCGGCCAAGCGGTCCACGGCGCGGTGGACACTCGCTCGATCGACGGCGTCGAGGCTGGCGATGCTCACGAAGTACCCAGCGTTGCGCGCGGTTCGCTCGATGCCGTACAGGGCGGTCAGACCCGACCAGTCCGCCACGTCCAGCGCGAGAACGCCGAGTGTCTGAGATCGCCCCGTGACAAGTGATCGGGCCGCATAGTTGGGCCGGTAGCCCAGCTGGTCGATCGCGGCCAGCACGCGCGCCCGGGTCGATTCCCGGACGCTGGGGTGGTCGTTGAGGACTCGCGAGACGGTCTGGTAGGAGACCTCCGCGAGCGCGGCCACATCGGTCATCGCCGGGGGGCGGGTGCGTGGCTGCCGAGCTGAGCCCCCGAGCTGGCTCCGCCGTTGCCGATCTGAGCCATCGATCCGGGTAGCCGATTGCGGCGCTGAGCTCGGGTCGACGTGTGAACGTTTCATCGCGTTGCATCCTACCCGACGCGGAACGCCAGGGCTAGGGCTCTTGCGTGAAGGTTCACATTTATTTGCGCTAGGACTTGAATCGTGCTTATACTCGCGCCCCACGCCGCTTCACGAGGTTCAACCGCTGCAACTCCGAGCAGATCGAAACGAGTCTTAGATGAACGTACACATCAGGAGGCAACTGTGATGATGCGCAAGGGTCCGGTCCCGTCGCGCCGGTGGCTGGCAGCCGCCGTGGCGGCGCTGGTGGCGGCGCTGCTGGCGGGTTGTGGCGGCTCCTCGGGTGGAGGCGGCTCGAATGCTTCCGCCACGACAACCGGCGGGACGCCCCAGCGCGGCGGCAACCTGGTCATCGACACGGCGACGCCGGCTCAGGACTTCGATGTGAACACGACCAGCGACAACGAGTCGATCTGGCCCTTGGATGAGGTGGGCGAAGAGCTCTACGTGAACGGCAAGAACGGCAAGTCGCTCGTGCCCTGGCTGGCCACCAGCTACAAGCTCGCTTCAGACAGGTTGACGTGGACGTTCCAGCTACGCCACGGAGTGCACTTCTCCAACGGTCAGTTGATGACCTCAAAGGACGTCGTCTGGTCGATCACCCAGTCGCTGAACCCCAAGAGCACCTGGTCCTTCATCGACTCGCCGATCAAGAAGGTCGTGCCCGACGGCCTGTACGCCGTGCAGATCACGACGAAGCAGCCGTGGGCGCCCTTGCTCGCCGATCTGGCCCTGTTCGCCAACGCGGTCTTCCCCGACCACTACCTCGGTGAGAGCCGAGCGCAGTTCTTCCAGCATCCGGTGGGCACAGGGCCCTTCGAATTCGACAAGTGGGTCAAGGGTCAGTACCTCAAGCTGACGCGCAACCCGCACTACTGGCAGGCGGGAAAGCCGTATCTGAACTCCATCACCTACCAGGCGGTCCAGGACGCGAACACCCGGGTGGTGCAGCTCAAGGGTGGGCAGGCGCAGATCGTCGAGCAGGCTCCCGACGCGCTGCTCTCGTCACTGCAGAGCTCCGGCTACAGGCTGGGCCTGTTCCCGTCGACCCGCGTCGACTACGTGACCATGAACGAACTGAATGCTCCGTTCAAGAATCTCAACCTGAGGCTTGCCATCGCCCACGCGATCAATCGCGCCGCGATCATGAAGTCGGTGTTCTTCGGCCACGGGCAGGTCGCCAGCTCGCCGCTGATGCCGAATGTGACCTACTACAGCCCGGGCGGGCTACCCGGATATGACCCGTCTCTGGCCAAACAGGAACTGGCCAGGTCCCCGTATCCGCACGGGGGGTTCAACGTCGACTTCATCGCCGGTGCGGGCGACCCTGTCCAGAACCCGGTCTCCCAGATCGTGGCCAGCGAGCTCAAGCCGCTGGGCATCAACGTGAAGATCCGTCAGCTGGATCCCTCCGAAGTGACCGCTCAGGAGCAGTCATTCCACTTCGGCATGCGGGAGACGTATTGGACGATGGACATCATCGACCCCGACGAATACGTCTCGTTCGTGCTGTGCGGCTCCTGTGGCTCCTTCGCCAACTGGACGCACTTCAACAACCCCCAGATCAACGCCCTGACCGCGCAGGCCGAGAGGACCTTCAGCTCGAGCAAGCGCGCCGCCATCTACAGCCAGATCCAGAAGCTGGCTGGGGCGGAGAGCCCAATCGTCTGGCTGGGCTACAGCCCGTACTCGTACGTCTACACCTCGAACGTCCACAATTACTACGTCTATCCGGAAGGCAACACGCACTTTGAGGACGTGTGGCTTTCAAAGTGAAAGTCGGCAAGCGACATTCCTGGCCGATTCCCTGAGCCGCGGCTGAAGCATGCTCAGGTACCTGGCCTGGCGGCTGGCCCAGCTGATTCCCGTACTCCTCGGGATCACGATCGCCAGCTTCCTGCTCCTCCACCTGGTCCCCGGTGACCCGGCCCGGACGCTTCTCGGCGTCCGGGCCACCCCCCACGAGGTCGCGGTTCTAAACCGGGAGTGGGGCCTGGATAAGGCTCTCCCGGTGCAGTACTTCGATTACCTGGGCCGGGTGCTGCAGGGCAACCTGGGCACCTCCATCTACTACCAGACCCCCGTGGCATCCCTGATCGGACATGCGCTGCCGGTGACGCTCGGGATGCTGGCTTTGGGCGCACTCTTCGGGATCGTGTTCGCCGTCCCGCTGGCGCTACTCGCCGCCACACGGGCCGGTCGGCCGACGGACCACGTGATTCGTGTGGTGCCGCTGTTCGGGCTCGGCATGCCTCCGTTCTGGGTCGGCTTCATCCTGCTGATCCTGTTCTCATTGACCATCAAGGTGTTTCCGGCCGGCGGCTACGGCACCACCTTCGCCGGGCACGTGAGGTCATTGATCCTGCCCGCCCTGACCGTGGCGGCGGTGACCACGCCGATCCTCGTGCGCAGCCTCCGCACGTCCCTGATCGAGGCGCTCGACTCCGACTTCGTCCGCGCCGCCACGGCCAAGGGCTTGTCCCGCCGCCGGGTGGTCATCCGGCACGGGCTGCGCAACACGCTGGTCCCGGCCGTCAGTGTCCTCGCGGTCAACCTCGGATATCTCCTGGGCGGCACGGTCGTCGTGGAGAACGTCTTCGGGCTCCCGGGCGTCGGCAACCTGCTGCTCACGGGGATCTTCAACCGGGACTTCGACGTCGTCCAGTCGGTGACGCTCGTCTACGCGGTGATCGTCGTGGTCATCAACCTGAGCGCGGATCTCGCCTACGCGGCACTCGACCCGCGGGTGGTGCTGGGCCGGTGAGCGTCGTCGGGGGTGGCGGCCCCGGAGCCGCTGGGCCGATGGCGGTTCCCCTGGCACCCGAGCCTGAGCTCCGGCCGCAGGAGCGCGCTCCCGGGAGGCGGCTGTCCTGGCTGGGTAACCGGTCGCTGCTCTCCGGGCTGATCCTCCTGATCGTGCTGGGCGCCATGTTCGCGGCGGCCCCACTGCTGTCCAGCCATTCGCCGGATAGCCAGGACCTGCTCCACGTGCTGGCGTCCCCGTCCGGCTCCCATCCGCTGGGGACGGATGAGCTGGGCCGCGACGTCTGGGCCCGGCTGCTCTACGCGGGGCGGATTGACCTGGCGCTGGGGATCGCCGCAGTGATCGCGCCCTTCGTGCTCGGAAGCCTGCTCGGCTTGCTGGCCGGCTACCTCGCTGGCTGGGTGGACATCGTGATCATGCGCGTGCTCGACGTGGTGGTGGCGTTCCCGTTCTACGTGCTCGTGATCGCCGTCGTGTTCGCGCTCGGTCCGGGCGTCAAGTCGATCTTCATCGCGATCACGGCGGTGGGCTGGGTGTCCTACACGCGGATCGTCCGGGGCGAGGTCCTGGTGGCCAAGCGGATCGGCTACGTGCAGGCGGCGCGCGCCGCCGGCCTGTCCACGCCGCGGATCCTGCTGCGGCATCTGACTCCCAACGTCCTCACCCAGGCGCTGATCTACGCGATGAGCGACATCGTCCTGACGATCCTGGCGATCGTCACCCTGGGCTTCCTGGGACTGGGCGTACAGCCGCCGGCGGCGGAGTGGGGGAGCATGATGCAGGCGGGCGAGAACTTCCTGTCGATCAAACCGCTGCTGGTCACCGCTCCGGGGATCGCCGTGGTGCTGACCGGCCTGGCCCTATCGCTGATCGGCGATGGGCTGGCCACAGAGCTGGGCCGCCGCCAATGAGCGATCCCCTGCTCACGGTCAGTGACCTCACCGTCGAGATGCCGGGCCAGCCTGACGCGGTCGTCGTGGTCAAGGACGTCAACCTCCAGCTGGACCGGGGCGAGACGCTGGCCCTGGTCGGCGAGTCCGGATGCGGCAAGACGACCACGCTGCTCAGCATCCTGCGCCTGCTCCCGCGCGGCGCCCGGATCACCGGCGGCGAGATCCGCTTCGAGGGGCGCGAGCTCACCGCCCTCTCCGAGCAGCAGCTCCGCGCCGTGCGCGGCGGTCACATCGGTGTCGTGTGGCAGGACCCCCTCGCCGCGCTCGATCCCGTCATGCGCGTCGGCCCGCAGATCGCCGAGACGGTGCGCGCGCATACCGGCGCCGACCGCGCGGCCTCCGACCGGCGGGCCATGGATCTGATGCGCCTGGTCGAGCTGCCCGACGTGGAGCGAACATTCAGGGCCTACCCGCACGAGCTGTCCGGTGGCCAGCGCCAGCGGGTGGTGATCGCGGCGGCCGTTGCGGCGGATCCCGCCGTGCTTCTGGCGGATGAGCCCACCACGGCGCTGGATGTCACGGTCCAGGACCAGGTCCTGGCTCTGCTCGCGCGCCTGCGTGACCAACTCGGGCTCGCGCTGCTCTTGGTAACCCATGATCTCGCCGTGGTGGGGGAGACCTGCGACCGGGTGGCGATCATGTACGCCGGCCGGATCGTCGAGACCGGTCCCACCGCCGAGGTGTTCACCGGCGCTCGGCACCCGTACTCCGCGGGCCTGCTGCGGGCCGCGCCCGACGTGGATCGTCCCGGCCACCGGCCGGTCGGGATCCCCGGCGCTCCTCCGGCGGGAGTCGCCGAGGGCTTCTGCGCCTTTGCCTCCAGGTGCGCCCGGGCAGACGAGGTGTGCCGCACCACGCTCCCCCTCCTCGGGACGGCCACCGCGATTACCGCACACCGTGCGGCCTGCCACCACCCGCTGACCGGCTCACCCGCCGGCGCGCTCGGAATCGAGGCACCGCGAAATGGCTGATCCGCTGCTCGAGGTGCGCGGCGTGAGCGTCACCTACCAGGGTCGGGGCCGGGTGCGCCAGCCCATCCGAGCCGTCAACGGCGTTGACCTGGCACTGGCTCCCGGTGAGACGCTCGGATTGGTCGGGGAATCTGGCTGCGGCAAGACGACGCTGGCCCGAGCGCTGCTCGGCCTCGAGCCCTGTGAAGGACAGGTTGTGCTCGACGGTACGCCCCTCCCGGAGCGGCGCGCACGCGAGCACGCCCGCCAGATCCAGATCGTCTTCCAGGACCCGTACGCCAGCCTCAACCCGCGCATGTCGGTGCGCTCCATGCTGGCCGAGATGATCCGGGTGCACAGGCTGCGCCCGCGGGACCAGATCGACCAGCGGGTGCGCGAACTGGTAGACCTCGTCGGCCTGCCCGCCCGAGCCCTGGAGGTCAGGCCCGCCGCGCTGTCCGGAGGGCAACGTCAGCGGGTGGCGATCGCCCGGGCCCTGGCGCTGGAGCCGTCGGTCCTGATCGCCGACGAGCCCACCACCGCGCTCGACGTCTCCGTCCAGGCCGTGATCCTCGATCTGTTCGCTCAGCTGCGCCAGCAGCTTGGTCTGTCTCTGCTGCTGATCACCCACAACCTGGCCGTGGTCAGCGCGATCTGCGATCGGATCGCCGTCATGTACCTGGGCCGGATCGTCGAGCAAGCGTCCACGGCTCTGCTTCTCTCCGATCCCCGCCACCCCTACACGCGGCGCCTGGTGTCGGCCGTGCCTCGCCTCGGCACGCACGCTCGTGCTCGGATCGCCGCCCTGGTCGGGGATCCCCCCGACCCGGCCAACCTACCTTCAGGCTGCTCGTTTCATCCGCGTTGCCCAGAGGCGACCGAGCATTGCGCGGTCGTCCGACCGGAGCTGACCATTGGCACAGCTGGCTCCAACGGGCAATCCGCGGCACCGCATATGGCCGCCTGTCACTACGCGTGGCAGCCGGCCTCAACCATACGATCGCCCGGCACCTCCGGGCGGAAAGGAGTCTGACATGCGCAGGCTCGTTTGTCTGGCGACGCTGTCGGTCACCGCCTGGTGCCTGATCAGTGCCGCCACCGCCAGTGCCCTGGACAACGGCGTTGCCCTGACCCCGCCCCTGGGCTGGAACAGCTGGAACGCCTACGCCTGCAATGACACCGCGGGCACGATCGAGGCCGCTGCCGCGGCGATCCACGGATCGGCCGTACCTGGGTCCGCCCCTGCTCCGGGGTCGCTCCAGTCGCTTGGCTACGACTACGTCAACAGCGACGGCTGCTGGAACGACCTGGTCGGTGAGGGAACTCCCGACCCGCGTGGCAGCGCCACCTACTACGCGGGTAAGACCCCCAGCTCGCCTCCCACCGAAGCGTGTGGCGTAGTCAACGGCAGGCTCCCCGGTCCGGGTGGGCCGGGCACCGGGCAGATCTTCATCAACCCGTACGAGTTCCCGCCCTCCAGCACGTCCGCATCGGCCGGCTACTGGACCCCGACCCAACCGAACGCCTGTCTGAACGACGGGCTGGAGGTGGTGGCCAACTACGTCCACTCGCTGGGTCTGAAGTTCGGGCTCTGGGCCGACGACGGCAACAACTGGAACTGCGAGGAGATCCCGGGCTCGTACGGGTTCGACGCCACCGATGCCAGCGCGTTCGCATCCTGGGGGGTCGACTACCTGAAGGGCGACTGGGGCTGCAGCAACAGTTCGGTGGATCCCTTCACCGCACCGGGGTCACCGGTCTGGGCTCCTTCGATGCCAACGACCCCTCAACGGCGGAAACGATGTACAGCGCCCTCAGCCATGCGCTTCAGGGCACTGGCCGGTCGATCGTGTTCGCCGCCGACGGCGCCGGGATCACGCCGGCGAGCGATCCGTGGCTACTCACCGACGGCCCCTCGCTGGTCAACCAGATCCGGCCCGTCTCGAGCAGTGCCTCATTCTCCAACCTCCTGTCGATCGTCAACACCGACATCCCCTTCGCTGACCAGTACGACCAGCCAGGGTTCTTTGTCGATCCAGACATCATGGAGGTGGGCAACACGACCCGCAGCGGCGGTGCTGCCCTGGGCACGGCCAACGGCGATCAGGCCGAGCAGTCGCTGTTCTCGGAGCTGTCCATGCCACTGCTGACCAGCACGCCGCTCGGCGGCACGGGCACGGGCTGCACGAGCTTCGGCACGCCGGCCTCCTACTCCGGCCCGACGCTGCCGAGCATCCCGTTCTACACGCCACCCACGAGCGCGTCGGACTCGATGTACAGCAGCTACTCGACCACCTCGTTCACGGCGCCCAAGGACACCACGCCGGGGCAGGGCGTGCCCTGTCAGCTGACCTCGCACCTGGCCTCGGTATTCGGCAACGCCGACGTCGTGTCAGTCGATCAGGATCCCCTGGACAAGGCCGGGCACATCGTGAGCTCGGCGACCAACCAGCTGATTCTGGCCAAGCCGCTCGCCAACGGCGACGTGTCGGTGGTGCTGTTCAACGAGGACACCACCGGTCCGGCCACGATGTCGACGACCGCTTCGGCGGTGGGACTCCCGTCGGCTCCCGCCTACACGCTCCAGGACATGTGGAGCAAGGGCGTGAGCCAGACCACGGGCGCGATCAGCGAGACCGTCCCGGCCGGCGGTGTGGTGATGCTCCGGGTCGCCCCGGCCAGCGTCGACGGTGACTGCTCGGGCCTCGCCTCCGGCGCCACGGTCAACGGCAGCCTGAAGATCCCTGCGGGGAGCTTCTGCCAGCTGAACGACGTCACCGTCAACGGCAACGTCAACGTGGGGACGGGCGGTTACCTCTCCGAGACCGGCGGCCAAATCGCCGGCAACGTGGTCTCGCAGGGCGGCAACGTCCTCCTGGCCACGACGGCGGTTACCGGCAACATCACCAGCCATCAGTCGGCCGTGCAGTTGCGTGGGGCGAACGTGACGGGCAACGTCGAGCTGGACAACGCCAGCGGCGAGGCCGTCGTCTGCGGGGCCACCATCGGCGGCAACCTGCAGGTGCAGAACGCCAGCGCCCACACCGATCTGTGCTCGAACACGATCGGCGGCAACCTGTCGGTCCGGAACAACACCGGTCCGGCCTGGGTGACGGACAACACGACCACGGCCAACCTGCAGTGCACCAACGACTCGCCTGCGCCCACCAGCAATGGGAACCGGGTGGGCGGTCAGGAGCTTGGCGAATGCAGAAGCTGAACTGAATGAGGGCTTCCGGCCTGGGGACGGCTTCGGCCGCCCCCAGGCCGGCGCCTTTGCGAAATCCTCGTCCAGTGCGCTTGACGGGGTCTCCGGCGCGCAATAGCTTCGGGGCGCGGTCACGAGGGCCGCTCGAGCTTGAGTTCCACCGTGGTAGGCCATATGAGCGCTATATGAGCGCGGAACCAGTTGCTGCTGACCGGCGAGCCGGCGCGGGTCTGCCGTCGCGTCGTTTCAGCCTCACGACCGCGGTTCTGCTGCTGCTGCTCCTCCTAGCTCCGGCCTCCGCGGGCGCCACCGACGTCTACGTGTCCAACGGCAGCACGGACACGATCGCCGGTTTTACCACGAACCCGAACGGGTCCCTGACCCGGATCGCCTGCTCCGGTACGAACTGCCGGACCGGCGGGGGCCCGCAGGGCGTGGCGGTGACTCCGAACGGCAGGTTCCTCTACGTGGTCAACGCCGATTCGAGCAACGTGTCGGCGTTCCGGATCGTCCCGGGCGGTGCCATCCGGCCGATCGCCTGCGGCGGGTCGAACTGCGCCACCGGCAGCGGGCCCTACTGGCTGGCGATCACGCCTAACGGCAGATTCCTGTACGTGGGCAACTACGAGGACACCAGGCTGTCCGCCTACCGGATCAGGCGTGACGGCTCGCTCAGGGCGATCGATTGTGGAGCCGGGTGCAACACGCCCCCCGGGGCCGAGCAGCCCGCAATCACGCCGAATGGGAGGTATCTCTACGTTCCGATCAGCGCATCCGACAAGGTGATCGCCTATCTGATCCACAGGAACGGGAAGCTCGCACCGATGTCCTGTGGGAGCTGCATGACGCGGGGCCAGTCCCCCTGGACCGCCGCGATCACGCCCAACGGCAGGTTCCTGTACACGACGTACTGGTTGTCGAACCTCGTGTCGGCGTTCCGCATCGATTCGCACGGCGCCCTGTCCCCGATCAGCTGCGGGGGGTGCGCCACCGGCAACACTCCCTACGGGCTCGCCGTCGGTCCGAGCGGCCACCACGTCTACGTGGCCAACTTCGACAGCGGCACGATCTCGCCCTACGCGATCAATGGCAATGGCTCGCTGCGACCCGTCAGCTGCTCGGCAGGAGGCTGCCACACCGGGGCGTTTCCGGTGGCCGTCACGCTGTCCCCGAGCGGAAACTTCCTCTACACGGCCAACGATGGCTCGAGCACCCTGTCTCCCCTCTCGGTGGGGCCGGGAGGCTTGCTGAGCTCGATCGCCTGCGCCTCGGGTTGCAGCGGCTTGAACGGCCCGGAGTACGGACAGTCGATCGTGACCCGGCCGGATCAGGCCCCCAGGGCCTCGTTCAGCCACACCCGCCACCGGAAACGGGTCCGCTTCGATGCCCGGAGGTCGACAGCGTCAGCGGGGCAAGTGGTGACCACCTACCACTGGAACTTCGGGGACGGGCATCGGCTCACCACCCACGAGCCCAGGGTGAGCCATACCTATAGGACCGCCGGGAAGTTCCGAGTCACGTTGACGGTCATCGACGGGGCGGGCTGTTCCACCCGGCTCGTGTTCACGGGCCAGACCGCCTACTGCGACGGATCCCCGGCCGCTCGCGTGTCCCATCACCTCACGAGCTAGCGGGCCTCGCGCTGGCGGCCGCGGTCAGCGCCGCCCACCCGCCAGCCAGGCCAGATGCGACCGCCACGCCCCCTCGGTGTGCACCAGCGCACGCCCGCCGAACGCGTCCCGTAGAGCGTCCCGCGGACCTCCGGCGTGCAGGCGGCTGGCCAGCTGGATGACCGCCGCCTCGCCCTGCTCGCGGGCCAGCAGGTCGATGACCGTTCCCCCCAGCAGCGGAGCGTCGCGTGGTCCCGGAGGGAAGCTTGGGCGGCCGCCCTCCCGCAGCCGGCGGCCGATGGCCGCCCGTGAGTGGTGGGTCTCGCCCGAGAGCCAGCGCGAGGCTCCCTCCAGAAGCCAGGCCCAGCGCGTGGCCAGGACAGAGCGCACCGGCCCACGAGCCTGACGCAGCTCCTGATTGCACTCGGCAATCACCCTGAGCGTGTACAGCGACGCCGGCGTGAGCGCGAGCATCTTCCCCGAGCCGTCCACGCCCGACGCCCGCGCCCGCAGCGCCTCCGGCGACAGCACGTGGATCTCCCGGCGGCCGGTCCAGCCGGTCACGTACCTGCGTGCCGCCGGAGCGGCCAGCCGCCACCGCAATGGCATCAACGGCCGAGCCAGGACCAGCGACCCGGGCGTGTCGTGCAGGACGATCTCCAGATCGCCCACGGTGCGTGGGAACAGGCCATCCAACCGGTCGCGCGTGCGCTCCAGCAGATTCAGGACACCATCGGCATCGTCAGCCTGATCGGATGAGTACCGGCAGGTGAAGGAAGCCGAGCTTGACTCGACCCAGGCCATTGGCTCGCGGACGATTCAGGGACCGGGCCGGCGCCGCGCGCCGACCCGAGCCCGAGAATCTGTTCAGACGAGGACCGGCTGGCGGTCGGAGGCGATCGACGCGATCTCTTCGAAGGCCCGATCGAACTCCTCGTCGGAGAGCACCGGAGTGCCCTCGAACGGCAGGTCGCGCGTCAGCTCGAGCCATGAGCGGCAGCCGCCGTACTCGTCCCGCACCTTGACCGTGACCGGCCGGGGGATGCGGTAGGTGCGCAGCAGAATCACGTGGAGCGGGTGGCGCCGCTTCCAGGCCAGCCGCTTCTCGGCGTAGTCCGTCGTCCACACGTAGAACGGCGACAGTGCGTCCACCGCCCGCCGGTCGGTGACCGTGAAATGGGCCGCCACCTCGGCCCAGGCGCGGATCCGCACCCGGTCGGGCTGGTTGATCTCGAAGTCGCGGAGCATCGCATGGGGTGACGGCTCGCCGTCACTCCAGACGCCCTCCTCCAGCGCCCGCGCCAGCTCGGGGCGATGCGACTCTCGGACCAGGTCGGTCCGCTGGTGGTCAAAAGTGGGATATAGAAAGAACCGGTCGTACTCGAGCTTGAAGTGCTTCTCGGGCTCGCGGATCCCGCCCTTACGCAGGGTCAGGAGTTGCTCGCCTTCGGCAAGGGCCCGCACGGTAACGGCCCATTCTTTGAAAGCAATCGGCATGTATTAAGGGGAGATGGGGGTTTTGCAAGACGGCCCGGCGCGTGATTGGCAACCGCGGCACTGGGCTGGCGTGTGATTCTAGGCGAGTTCTTCAAAAACCCCAAATGTTCCCGCTAATGAGCAGGTTTTGAAAGCTACAGGCGTGTGTCTTTGGGGGCGGGATGGGCCAGCCAGCACCTGGCCCACCGACGATGTGATTAGCCAGTCAGCACAGACGGAGCAGCCGGCACAGCCCGGTCAGTTCACTGGAGCCGGACCCCAGCGCTGCGTTCGAGTGCATCGATCAATGCTGCGAAGTCATCGTCGCCGTGACCCTGTTCGGAGGTCGCCGCCAGGATTCGCTCGGTCGCCTCGGCGGACGGGAAGCCGATCCCCGCCTGTCTGGCCGCCTCCAGGCACAGGCGCACGTCCTTGAGCATGTGATCCGTCTTGAACAGCGTCGTGTAGTCGTGCTCGCGCATCGGCCGGGCCTTGAGGTCGAGCATCGCCGAACCGCCGGAACCGGCGGCCATGACCTTGATCAGCGCGTCCAGATCGGCGCCCGCCCGCGCGGCCACGAGCAGCGCCTCGCCCAGCACCGCGGCGTTGCTGGCCGCCACCGCGTTGTTGATGACCTTGACCAGCTGACCCTGGCCGAGCGGCCCGGCGTGCACGATCAGCTCGCCCATCGCCTCCAGCACGGGGCGCACCCGCTCGAAGGCCTCCTCGGGACCGCCCACCATGATCGTCAGCGTGCCGTCCTCGGCCCGGGGGGAGGAGCCGGTCACGGGAGCGTCCAGCAGGATCAGCGAGCGCTCCTCCAGAGCGGCACCGATCCGGCGCGCGTCCTCCGGGCCGATCGTGGAGCAGTCGACGAACCGCGTGCCCGGCGAGGCCCCGGACGCGGCGCCATCCTCCCCGAGGAGGATCGCCTCGACCTGGGGACCGTCCACGACCATCGAGACGACCACATCGACGCCGGTGGCGGCGGCTTTCGGGCTCGCCGCCACCTCCACGTCCGCGTACGACGCCGCGAACTCCTCCGCCCGCGCCGCCGTCCGGTTCCACACCGTCAGATCGAAGCCCTTGACGGCCAGGTTGGCCGCCATCCGCGACCCCATGATGCCCAGACCGAGGAAGGCGACTTTCATCGGGGCTCACCATACCCGCCGCCGCCCGGCGTCTCGATCCGCAGCCGCTGGCCCGGCTCCAGCCGACCGATCGACTTGGCGGGCAGCTCACGGCCGTCGAGCAGGTTCCGGCCCGGGGCCCCGGGGCGCCCGCCGGCGGCCCCCGGCGGCCCGACGCGCCGGCGTTCGGTGATCAGCGAGTAGGTGAGCGGCTCCAGCGCCTGCACCTCGCGAATCACGCCGTCGCCGCCCCGATGACGCCCGGCGCCACCTGATCCGCGACGCCGCTCGTAGCGGACCATCCGCAGCGGGAACTCCAGCTCGAGTGCCTCCACCGGCGTGTTCAGCGTGTTGCTCATCGCCACGTGCACCCCGGAGGGACCGTCGGCATCCCGGCAGGCGCCCTGACCTCCGCCGATCGTCTCGTAGTAGACGACCTCGTCGCTGCCCAGCGTCAGGTTGTTCATCGTGCCCTGGCCCAATGCGTGTCCAAACGCGGCCAGCACGACGTCGGCCACCCGCGAGGAGGTCTCCACGTTGCCGCCCACCACGGCCGCCGGGGGCCGCGCGTTGAGCAGCGAGCCCTCCGGCGCGATCACCTCCACCGGCCGGTAGGCGCCCGCGCTGGCCGGGATGTCCGGGTCGCTGAGCACGCGAACCGCGAAATAGCAGGCCGATTGGGTCACCGCCAGCGGACAGTTGAGGTTGCCCTCGTGCTGGTGGGCCGAGCCGGTGAAATCGAGGATCACGTGATCGCCATCGACGCGAGCGCTCAGTTTGATCTGGAGATCGCCCTCCCGGGCTTCGAGTACATCCTGGGCCGTGCGCGGGCCGTCCTCCATGGCGGCCAGGCAGGCCCGGGTGCGGCGCTCGGCGTAGTCGAGCACCTCGTCGAACGCCTCTCTCACGGCGCGATCGCCCAGGCGGGCGTGCAGTTCGCTCAGCCGGCGCTCGCCCGTCCGGCACGCGGCCAGCTGTGCGCGCAGGTCGGCCCGCCGCTGGTCCGGTGCCCGCATCTGGCCGACCAGCTCCCGGATCGACGACTCGTTCAGCTCCCGCGGCTCGATCACCACGCCCTCGTCGGCCAGGGTGGTGGAGTCGGCCGGCATCGACCCGGGCGTCGGCCCACCGACGTCGGCATGATGAGCACGGGCGGCGGCGAAGGCCAGCAGGTCGCCGTCGGCGTATATGGGCGTGACGACGGTGATGTCGGGAAGATGGGTGCCGCCGCGATACGGGTCGTTGAGGATGAACGCCCGTCCGGGCGCCAGCTCCAGGCCACGGACGGCGGCCACGGCCGCAGGCATCGCACCCAGGTGCACCGGGATGTGCTCAGCCTGCATGACCATCTCGCCCCGGGCATCGAACAGCGCCGTCGAGGCGTCACGCCGCTCCTTGATGTTGGGCGAGTGGGCCGCGCGGATCAGGACGGCGCCCATCTCCTCACAGGCGGCCCTGAGCGCCCCGCTCATCAGCTGCAGGTCGACCGCGTCCATCACGTCCTCCGCAGGTGGATGGTTCCGCCGGAGTCGGTCGTACCCTCCCACAAGGGTGGTACCACCAACGTCGACTCGGGAAGCCGCACGACCTCCGGCCCGGTGATCCTCGCCGTCTCGGGCTCTTCCGACGGCGCCACCGCTGCCGGCTCCAGGCGCACGCTGACCCGGATCGTCACCAGCTCCAGATCCCGGTCGGGGTCGCGATATCCGTAGCGGGCCTCGTGCTCGGCCTCGAACGCCTCGCGCAGATCCTCCGCGGCGGCGCTGATCGCCAGCTCGAACGACTGTCCCCGGTAGCGGACCTCGTAGACGACAGCGACCGAGGCGGGCTCTGCCCGCAGTTCCTGGCCGGCCCGCGCGGTCAGCTCGTTCACGTGGCGGTTGATCCGCTCGGTCGTCAGGTCGCTGCCGGTCAGCAGAACACTCTGCTGGACGTCGCGGCGCTGAGGGGCCACGACCAGACCGAGCGCCGCCAGCACGCCGGAGGCGCGCGGCACGAGGATCCGGTCGATGCCCAGCTCATCCGCGATGTCCGTGGCGTGCAGCGGCCCGGCGCCTCCGAACGCCATCAGCGCGTAGCGCCGGGGATCGACGCCGCGGTTGACCGTCACCACGCGCAGCGCCTGGGCCATCTCCGCACAGGCCACTCGGCGGATGCCCTCCGCGCACGCGCGCTCGTCCAGGCCGATCGTCTGTGCCAGCCGGGCCACCGCCGCGTGGGCGGCCTCAGCGTCGAGCCGGATGCCGCCGGCCAGCGGGACCTGGGGATCCAGGTAGCCGAGCGCGAGGTTGGCGTCGGTCACCGTGGGCTCGGTGCCGCCGCGGCCGTAGCAGGCCGGGCCCGGGTCGGCCCCGGCCGAGCGGGGGCCGACCCGGAGCGCGCCTCCGGGATCCCGCCACGCGATCGAGCCACCTCCGGCGCCCACCGTGTGAATCGAGAGCATCGGCAGAGCCAGCGGCCGGGGTGGGTGGGATCCGATCGTTCCCGAGGACTGCTCCTGGACGCGACCGCCGTCGACCACGCACACGTCACACGACGTGCCGCCCATGTCGAGGCACAGGACGTCGGGGCAACCGGCGGCCCGCGCCGCGAAGGCGGCTCCGGCGGCTCCGCCGGCGGGGCCGGACAGGACGGTCAGGGCGGCGTGCCCGGCCGCCTGATCGAGGTCGATCAGCCCGCCCGCCGACTGCATGATCGAGGGGTCCGGGAGACCCGCCTCGGCGCACCGGGAGCGCAGCCGGCGCAGGTAGCCGGCCAGCAGCGGCGAGAGTGCGGCATCCACCTCCGTGGTGGCTGCTCGCTCGTACTCCCGAAACGTCCCGACCGTCTGGTGGGACAGGTGCCGGGAGATGTGTGGCGCCCGCTCCTCCAGGGCCTGCCCGATGAGCTGCTCGTGCTCGGGGTGCCGGTAGGCGTGCAGGAGGACCACGGCCACCGATTCCACCTCGGCGCCGGCCACCCGGTCGGCCAGCGCGCGTGCCTCCGCTTCGGTCAGGGGCTGCAGCGGACCGTCCGGTCCCGTCCGCTCGCGGGCCGCGAAGCGCAGCTCCGGGGGGACGAGCGGCGCCGGCCCAGCGGCACACAGGCGGTACAGCTCGGCTCGGTTCTGCCGGGCCAGCTCCACCAGATCCGTGAAGCCCTCGGTGGCGATCAGCGCCGTACGCGCGCTGCGTCCCTCGAGCAGCGCGTTGGTCGCCACCGTCATTCCGTGGGAGAAGGCGGTGACCTCCTCGGCGTCTGCGCCGGCCCTCTCCAGGACAGCCTCGACGGCGCTCATCACGCCCTCGGACTGGTCGTCCGGGGTGGTGGGCGCCTTGGCCGTGAAGATCCCGCTCTCGGTGGCCAGGACGGCGTCGGTGAACGTGCCGCCGACGTCGACCCCGAGGAGCATGAGCGGCACGCTACACGCCGCCCGCCACCGCTACCCGGCGGGGCACAACGGGCCCCGCGGGAGCGGGGCCCCTACACGTGAAGACCGGTCACGCGGCGGCGTACGCCGGGACGGCTTCCTCGGTCTCGGCCAGATGCTGATGCGAGGGGCAGTAGCCGTTGTGGGGCAGCGGCATCCGCTGGCACGGCGTGCCTTTGCGGGTGCTGGCCCGGCACTGGAGCGGGTTGCCGTACGCGTCGAAGCCATTCTGGGGGCGGCTGCGCAGGAACTCGTCGGCGAAGCCGATGTACCGCTCCACCACCGCGAGCACGCGGCGCTGAGCGCACATGGGGAAGTAGATCCTGATGTCGCAGAACAGGCTGCGAGCCGGACGGGCGAAGTAGTGCCGGTCCGTGGCCAAACGCTCGATCGCCCCCTCACAGGCGCGCAGCACGCGCTCGTGGTTGGCGTAGGGGTTCTCGCTGTGCGCGTCCTCCATGATGTCGCCGGCCAGTTCCCGGTAGATCGCCCTGCTGAAGCGGTACATCTCTGACCTCTCTCCTTTCGGCACCTTGCCGTCTGCCGCTGCGTCCGCGCGGGCAGTATTTCCACTCAAGGTGAATTCCCGACTGCGGGGATTATTAAGCACCAATTAAGTAGAAAACACGGACGAAGTCCGTAGTAATTGCGGATTGTCTGAACGTCCGCGTTTTTTGGCGAGAGATTCGGACCGGCGCGGGCGTCAGGCCTGCTCGATGCGGACCAGGTTGCCCGCGGGGTCCCGGACGGCGGCGTCGCGGGCGCCCCAGGGCCGGCTGGCCGGCTCCTCCAGGACCTCGGCGCCGGGAGCCCCGAGGATCCGCTCGAAGGTGCCAGCGAGATCGTCGCTGCGGAAGTGGACGACGCGCAACTCTCCCTTGGCCAGCAGAGCGGCCAGCGCGTCCCCATCCTCCTGTGAACGCCCCGCGTGCGGCTCGGACAGAACGATCTGGATGTCGGGCTGGCTGTCGCTGGCGAGGACGATCCAGCGGAAGCCCTCCTGGGCGACCTCGCTGCGCACGCTCAGACCCAGCGCGTCACGGTAGAAGCCCAGCGCCGCGTCGGGGTCGTCGACCAGGATGTGGACTGTGCTCAGTGAGATGGTCATGACGCGACCTTAGGCCCCTCCGCGGGCGGGCGCTTCTTCAAAACTGCTCTCCTCCTGGCGCGCCCTGCCGGCCACCTTCCGCGGCCGGGTGAGGATCATCGTCTGGCATCCCGGGACGCCGCGCAGCGCGTCGTGGTCGCGGGCGCGGTAGGCCGAGGGCGGCTCGCCCACCAGCTCCGCGAAGCGGGCGGAGAACGAGCCCAGGCTGGTGCAGCCGACCGCGAAGCAGACGTCGGTCACGTTCAGGTCCCGACGGCGCAGCAAGGCCTTGGCGCGCTCGATCCTCCGGGTCATCAGGTACGAGTAGGGCGTCTCGGCGTACGCCTCGCGAAACCGGCGGCTGAAGTGCCCGGGCGACATCAGCGCCGTGCGCGCCAGCGCCGGGACGTCGAGCGGCTCGGCGTATTCGCGGTCCATTCGGTCGCGCGCCCGGCGCAGCCGCCGCAGCTCGTCAAGGTCAGGACGGACGGCTACCGCCACTCCACAATCGCCGGCTCTCGGTCCGCAAGCAGGGTCACGTGCCGCTCGCTGAACCCGGGATCGGTCTCCGGGAAGTCCCGGCGGCGGTGGGCGCCGCGGCTCTCGGTCCGGGCCAGCGCGCCGGAGGCGATCAACCGGACGAGCGGATGCGGGTTGCTCGTCAGCTCGTGCAGGCCGGCGCCGTCGCGGGACAGACCGGCGTGGTGCCAGAGCGCCTGGCGGCTGAGCGGAGTCAGCTCAGGTGGCCGCTCGGAGGGCGGGAGGACCACGTCCGAGGCGGGCACGGCGGGCGGCTCCGCCAGTGCGGCACGGGCGGCGCGCTCACCGAACACGAAGCACTCGGTGAGCGAATTGGAGGCCAGCCGGTTGGCGCCGTGCAGGCCGGTGCACGAGCACTCGCCGACCGCGTACAGGCCGGGCAGCGACGAGCGCGCCTCCAGGTCGGTGGCCACGCCGCCCATCATGTAGTGCGCGGCCGGGGCCACGGGAATCAGCTCGCGCTCGGGATCGATGCCGGATCGCCGCAGCGCCGCCACCACGTTGGGGAACAGGCTCGGGTTGACGCCGCGCATGTCGAGACCGACCGAGCGCGCCCCCGTCCGCAGCATCGTCTCCTGCACGGCCAGCGCCACCTCGTCGCGGGGCGCCAGCTCGTTCACGAAGCGCTCCCCCCGGTCGTCCACCAGAATCGCCCCCTCGCCGCGCACCGCCTCGGTGACAAGCAGCCCGTCGCTTCCGTTGGCGCCCACCAGCGCCGTCGGGTGGAACTGCATGAACTCCAGGTCGGCCAGTTCCGCCCCGGCGTTGTGGGCCAGCAGCAGCCCGGATCCTGTCGCTCCGGCGGGGTTGGTGGTCCGCGCCCACAGCGCGGCCGCCCCGCCGGTGGCCAGCACGGTGGCCGGAGCGCTCAGCACCTGCCCTTCGAGCAGCCGGACCCCCACGCAGCGGCCGTCATGCCTGAGGAGCGCCGTCACGCGCCGGTCCTCCATGATCTCTATCAGCGGATCAGCGCTGGCCTGGGCCGACAGCTGCCGGATGATCCGCCGTCCGGTGGCCGCGCCGCCGGCGTGGACGACGCGCCGGTGACTGTGCCCGCCCTCCAGTCCCAGAGCCAGGCGCCCCCGCCGGTCGGCATCGAATTTGACGCCCAGGCCGGTCAGGTCCTCGACCGCCTCCGGGGCCTCCTCACACAGGATGCGCGCCGCCGATTCGCGAACCGCCCCGCGACCCGCGGCCACGGTGTCGGCCAGATGCTGCTCGGGGCTGTCGTCCGGCGCGATCGCTGCGGCCAATCCACCCTGGGCCCAGTAGCTGGACGCACCGGCCAGTGGGGTGGCGGAGACCAACGTGACACGCGCCCCGCGGCGCGACGCGCACAGGGCGGTGTAGAGGCCGGCAGCGCCCGCGCCGACGACGATCAGCTGGCTACCAGGCTCACTCAACGAGGGTACGGTACCGGCGCAGTGGCTCCTCCGGCCGTTCTCTTCTCGCACAGCAGCTCGCTGGAGCACGACACGGGGGAGCACCCCGAGCGCCGGGAGCGCATCGTGGCGGTGATGGGGGAGCTCGAGCGGCTGGGCTGGCTGGGCTACGAGCCGGTGCAGTCACCTTCGGTGAGCCGCGAGGTGCTCCAGCGGGTTCACCCGGAGGCTTACATCGAGGCGATCGAGCGGGTGTGTGCGGACGGGGGTGGATTCCTTGACGCCGACACCGTGGTCAGCCGCGGCTCCTTTGAGGCGGCCCTGCACGCCGCCGGCGGTGCGGTTGCGCTGGTCGAGCGTCTTCTGACCGGGGGAGGCGGCGCGGTCGGGTTCAGCGCCCATCGTCCGCCCGGACACCACGCGCTGCCCCGCCGGCCGATGGGCTTCTGCCTGTTCAACAACGTCGCGGTGGCCGCCCGGCACGCGCTGGCCGGCGGTGATGTGGAGCGGGTCCTGATCGTCGACTGGGACGTGCACCACGGCAACGGCACGGGCGACGTGTTCCACGATGCCACCGAGGTGCTGTTCGCCTCCATCCATCAGTGGCCGCTGTATCCGGGAACCGGGGCAGGCTCGGACGTCGGAGCCGGTGCCGGGCGCGGCTACACGATCAACCTCCCCGTGCCGTCGGGCTCGGGCGATGCCGTGTTCGTCTCGCTCGTGCGCGATGTGATCGTGCCGGTGGCTCGGGCCTACCGCCCCGGGTTGATTCTCGTGTCGGCCGGGTTCGATGCCCACGAGGGCGATCCGCTGGCCGGCTGCCGGGTGAGCGACGCCGGGTTCGGCGCCATGGCCACGCTGCTGCGTGACCTGGCGAGCGAGCTCGGGATGCCGATCGGAGCGGTGATGGAAGGCGGCTACGCGCTCGAGCCGCTGGCTCGGGGGGTGGCGCTGACGATGGACGTCCTGCGGGGCGGCACCAGCGATCTGTATGGCGTGCGCTCGGCGGTGGACGCGCTGCTCTCGCCGGGCGGGGGGCCGGCGTGCGGCGCACCCGAGGCGCTGGCGCTGGACGCCCGGGCCCGGCTGCGCGAGTTCTGGCCCGTTCTGGCCTAACCGCCGCGATGAACGGTGCGCGTAGCGGTTTGACCTGGTGGGGCGAGCAAATCGGACCCTTGAGTCGGCGAATTGCTCGCCCCACCATGAAAAACCTGGTGGAGCGAGCAAATCGACGCGTCTTTGCACGATTTGCTCGCTGGACCAGGTCCCGAAGCTCCAGCCCCGCTCTCAGCCCCCGCCCAGCAGCTCCTCCCACGCACCCGCGACCCGCCGGGCCATGGCATCCGCCCCGTAGCGCTCGGCCACCGCTCGCCCGTTCACCCGTGGGTCCGCGGCGGCGACCAAGGGCTCTAGTGCCGCCGCCCACTCCTCCAGGGAGAACGGCGCGCACAGCGTCCCGGCCAGACCGCTCAGAACCTCCGGCGCCACGCCGTGCGGAGTCGACAGGACGGGCACATCGCAGGCCAGGGCCTCGAGCACGGCCAGGCCGAACCCCTCGCGGTCGGATGTGACCAGCACGGCGTTGGCCGCATTGACGTAGGCCGGCACCTGGTCCGGGGCCACGGCGCCGAGCGTCAGCAGCCGCGCGCCCGCGCGGCCGGCCAGCGCCGCGGCCAGGTCATGGCGCTTCTCAGGCCGCCGCGGATCGGCGGGGAACAGCAGGCAGGGTTGGCCCGGATCGAGCCCCAGCCGATTGCGCGCCTCCGTCCGTTCCATCGGGCGAAACCGGTCGAGCGCCACGCCACAGGGCAACACGCGGACCGGCTGCCGGGTCGCCCGCGGCGGCACCTTCCCCGCCAACTCGGCTGATACCGCCGCCACCAGGTCCATTCGCCGCAGGGCGGCCAGCGTGAGTGCCCGGGAGCGGGGGTGGGTGATGTCCGTTCCGTGCAGGGTGACGCCGTGCACCTGGGCCGGCACCCGCAGTGCCGGCCCGGCTGAGAGCCCGAAGTGGGCGTGGACCACGTCGAACCGCTCGTGGCCGAGGCGCCGGCCCAGCTCCCAGGCGCCGCGCACGTAGCGCAGCGCACTTCCACCCGGAAGCACGTGCACGTCCAGCTCTATCCCCGGCAGGCGGCGAAGCGCCTCCACCTGGTCGGCGACGAAGCTTCCGAACGCCGGGCGGGCGGGAGTGGGGAACATGTTCGTGACGATCAGCGCGCGCATGATGCACCTGACACCATCAAACCAACGATGAGCTCATCCAGTTTCGATCCGGGGCCGCCGCGCCCTGCCACTCAGCCCTCTGATCCGGTCGGAGTGTTCGACTCCGGGGTGGGTGGGCTCACGGTGTTGCACGAGCTGCTGGTGTCGCTGCCCGCAGAGGACTACGTGTATCTCGGGGACACGGCGCACTTCCCCTACGGCGATCGCACGCAGGCTGAGTTGCAGGAGTTCTCGATCCAGATCGCCGATCACCTGCTCCAGCAGGGGATCAAGCTGCTGGTGGTGGCGTGCAACTCGGCCAGCGCGGCGGCGCTCGAGACGCTCGAGCGGCATTTCGAGCAGATCGCGCCCCACATCGACGTGATCGGGGTGCTCAGGCCGGCCGCCCAGCTTGCCGTGGTGGCCAGCCGCTCCGGACGGATCGGCCTGCTGGCGACTCCGGCGACGGTGGACAACGGCGCCTATGCCCGGGCCGTGGCCGCCGCCGACCCGCACGTGCACCTGGAAAGCGTGGCATGCCCGGACCTGGCCCGGATCATCCAGTCCGGCTTTCCGTTCGACGAGCAGGTGCTGGACACCGTGCGGACCTACTGCGCCCCGTTGGTCGAGGCCGACGTGGACACGGTGATCCTCGGCTCCACCCATTATCCGTTGTGCGGGCCGATGCTCCAGCGGATGCTGGGGCGCGGCGTGACGCTCGTCTCCGCCGGCGCCGGCGTGGCGCGTTCGGCGGAGCGGGCGCTGTCGGCGCGCGGGTTCCTCAACCCCCGCCGCGGCGAGGGGGACTACCGGTTTCAGTGCACCGGCGACATCGAGTCGTTCCACGACGTCGGGGTCCGGTTCCTGCAGATGCCGTTCGGCCGCGTGGAGCATGTCGAGCTTCCGGCTAAGGTGCCCGCATGAAGGAGCGCAGCTACGGACGGGCGGCTGACGTCATGCGGCCGATCTCGATCGAAGCGGGTTTCGTGCGCACGGCTTCCGGGTCGGCCCTCATCTCGGTGGGCGAGACCCGGGTCATCTGCACCGCGTCGGTGCAGGAGAGCGTGCCCCGCTGGATGAGTGGCCAGGGCCGTGGTTGGGTCACCGCCGAGTACGGAATGCTCCCGGCCTCCACCGGCGAGCGCAAGCAGCGGGATATCTCCAAGGGCCGGCTGGACGGTCGCTCCGTGGAGATCCAGCGCCTGATCGGGCGCTCGCTGCGCGGGGTGATCGACTTCCGGGCGCTCGGTGAGCGGACGATCTACATCGACTGCGACGTCCTTCAGGCCGACGGAGGCACCCGCTGCGCCTCGATCACCGGGGGCATGGTCGCCCTGCAACTCGCCACCGACGTCCTCGTCCGCGAGGGATCGCTGGAGCGTTCCCCGCTCACCGGCAGCGTGGCCGCCGTCTCCTGCGGAGTTGTGGACGGCGTTCCCGTGCTTGACCTCGACTACTCGGAGGATTCCAGCGCCGAGGTCGACGCCAACGTGGTGATGACCGTCGACGGTGATCTGGTGGAGGTCCAGGCCACGGCCGAGCGCACGCCGCTGTCTCGTGCCCACCTGGACGACCTGCTCGGTCTGGCGGCCCGCGGCATCGAGACTCTGCGGACCGCCCAGAGCGAGGCGATCACCGCCGGGGAGTGACATGAGCGCCCCGGCGCGTTCGCTGGTCCTGGCCACCCGGAACCCGCACAAGGTTCGGGAGGTGGCCCGCATGCTGCTCCCGTGGCAGATCTCGGTGGAAGCCCTGCCGGCGGACGTCGAGCTGCCGCCCGAGGACGGAGACACGTTCGAGGCCAACGCGCTGCCCAAGGCTCGGGCCGCTGCCCGAGCGCTCGGCCGTCCGGCCATTGCCGACGATTCAGGCATCGAGGCTGACGCACTGGGCGGGGCTCCTGGCGTTCGATCGGCCCGGTACGCGGGCGAGCAGGCGACCGATCAGGAGAATCTGGACAAGCTGCTGAAGGAGGCACCGGCGGGAAGCGGCCTGCGCTACGTCTGCGTGCTCGCCTACGTCGAGCGGATCCTGGACGGGGAGCCAATCGAGCGGGTGTTCCTCGGGGAGTGCCGAGGGCATCTGGCGCCGGAACCTCGCGGCGACGGCGGGTTCGGGTACGACCCGGCGTTCCTGCCCGACGAGGAGCCGTCCGGACGCACGATGGCCGAAATGAGCGATCAGGAGAAGGACGCCATCAGCCACCGCGGACGCGCCGCGCGGGCGTTCGCCGAGTGGTTCGTGGAGCCATACGCGGAGCGGTTTGCCGAGCGGTCTGCCGACGACCCGAACCGGACCCGGCCGCGATGATCTCGCCCGAGCCTCCCGCCCCGGTCGAGAAGCAACGCGCCGCCGGCCTGTCGGTCGCCTCCAACTCGACGCTGATCCTGCTCAAGGTGATCGCCGGGACGCTCACCGGATCGGTGGCGATCCTCACGGAGGCGGTGCATTCCAGCGTCGACCTGGTCGCATCACTCGTGGCGTTCTTCTCGGTCCGGAAATCCGGCGAGCCGGCCGACGAGACCCACCGCTACGGGCACGAGCGGATGGAGGACCTGGCTGCGGCGATCGAGGGGGTCCTGATCCTGGTCGGATCGGCGGCGATCGCCTTCGAAGCCGTGCGCCGGCTGCTGTCCGGAGGTCACACGCGCACGCTGGGCCTGGGCATCGGTGTCATCGCGTTCTCAACCGTGGCGAATCTCGTGGTCTCCACCGTGCTGGCGCGGCGGGGCCGGTCAACCACGTCGCCGGCGCTGATGGCGGACGCCGCTCACCTGCGCACCGATGCGCTCAGCTCGGGCACGGTGCTGCTGGCTCTGGTCCTGGTCGACGTCACCGGTCAGCAGTGGATCGACCCGGTGGCGGCGCTGCTGGTGGCCGGAGCAATCGTGCTCACCGGGGTTCGCCTGCTGACCGGCGCCGGCCAGGTTCTGGTCGATCAGGCCCTACCCAGCGAGGAGGTGGACGCTGTCCGGGATGCGATCGAGTCGTTTGGCAGCAGTCACGGGGTGGTCGGCTATCACGAGCTGCGCAGCCGGCGCGGAGGGTCGCAGCGCTACATCGACGTCCACGTGCAGTTCCGCTCGGGCACGTCTCTGGAGGGCGCCCACCGGACCGCCCACGAGCTCCAGGCTGTCATCGCCCGCGCGCTGGGCGGCGCCGACGTGTTGATCCATCTCGAGCCTGAGGATCGGGTGCGCCCGGGGGAGACGCTGGTCAGTGGGAGCCCCACGAAAACAGATTGATGCCCGCCGCCACGGCGACGGCGGCCGTCACTCCGGCGTAGCCCATGTCCCCCCGCAGGCCGAGCACGACCATCGCGATCAGGAAGGCGAGCGTGGTGATCGACCACGCGATGCGGCTGAGGTCAACGGACGAGCTGTCGGTCAGATCGTCGGGTGCGGGAATGGTGTCCTCGACCACGGGCTGAGTCTCCTCCACGGCCGGCTGCGCCGGTGGCGGCGCCGGGCGGGGTGCTTCGGGATTGTCGCGCCTGGCGGGGACGGGCGGGCGATCCGGCACCTGATCCGGGCGCCCGGGCACCGGATCCTGGCGATCCGGCACTGGTTCGCCGCTCGGATGGGCGGTCTGGCTGGGGGCGTCGGTCAAGGCGCGGGCGGGGGGTTGACGGGGCGCCAGAACCCGTTCGCCGGGCGCGGATGGGTCCTCTGGAGGTCCCGGAACCGCTTTAAAGCCCGATAATCCGGCCAAATCGGCGCCCCTGTCAGTGCCGTCAGGCGGTACGGTGCGCTTGACATGTTGGATCATGGTAGATGCGGGAGGGCACGCAACCGGCAGTCAGCCGGCCGTCGCTTTGTCCGCAATGCCTGTTAGCTTCGACGATTCCTACCACCTCGAAGGAGGGAGCAAGTGACGAAATCGGAGTTCATCGACCAGGTCGCTGATCGGGCTGGGCTCAGCAAGAGGGATGCCTCTGAGGCTGTGGAAGCGATGCTGTCGACGATCGAAGAAGCGCTCAAGCGGGGGAGCGACGTGACGTTCTCCGGCTTTGGAAAGTTCAGCGTCTCGGCGCGGAGTGCCCGCGAGGGTCGTAACCCGGCAACGGGCGAGAAGATTCACATCGCTGCCTCCAATGCGCCGAAGTTCACGGCGGGGGCTTCGCTCAAGAAGGCCGTGAACTGATCCGGCCGAATCGGATCTGAGTCTTGAGGAGACCTCGGAAGTGACTGCGCCCCAGGGCGTCCACGTGACGTCCTCCGGGGGGCATCGATCGTCAGATTCCGAGGCTTCTCAGACTTTCGGCGACCGGCTGGCTCAGCTGGTCGACCGGCGTAGGTCACAGCTGGTGCTCGGGCTCGATCCCGATCCGGCCCGGCTGTGGCCCCGAGCCATGCAGCTGGCCGGAGGGGCGGGCGACATGCCCGCTCCGCCGGACGCCGGCGCCGGCTGGCTGGATCCGGTGGCCACCCTGGCCGCACGGGCAGTGGTCGAGCACTGTCGGCTGGCCATCGAGTCCGCCGGCCAGGAGTGTGTGGCCGTCAAGTTCCAGGTGGCGTGCTTCGAGCGGCTCGGCGCCGCCGGCTGGGGCGCTCTGTCCGAGGCTGTCGGGCATGCGCGGCAGGCCGGCCTCCTGGTGATCGCCGACGCCAAGCGGGGCGACGTGTCGGTCACCGCCACCGCCTACGCCCAGGCCTTCCTGGGTGTGACGCCTACTGCGTTCGGCCCCGTCAGAGGCCTGGGGGCCGACGCGCTGACCGTCAACCCCCTGCTGGGCGAGGATTCGCTCATGCCCCTGCTCGAGACGGCTCGGGGGGCCGGTTCCGGCCTCCTGGTGCTCGTTCGCACCTCCAACCCGGGCGCCGAGGAGGTGCAGGAGGCGGCCCTGGCCGGGGGCGGGAGTCTGTCCGAGCTCCTGGCCGGGCTGGTGAACCGCTTGGGGACGGACGGGGTCGGGGCCGCCGGGCTATCGGATGTGGGCGCCGTAGTGGGCGCCACCGCGCCTGGTCGCCTGGCCCGGATGCGGGAGCTCATGCCCCACACCGTGTTCCTGCTCCCGGGCGTTGGCGCCCAGGGAGGCCGGGTTGAGGATCTGGCACCCGCGTTTGCTCCCGGCCGGGCCGGGGGGCTGGTGAGTGCCTCGCGCAGCATCGTCTTCGCGCATGAACGCGATGGGGGCGACCCCGAGATCGCCGCCCAGCGAGAGGCCGCTCGGCTGCGAGAACTGGCCTGGTCGGTCAGCGGCTGAGGCACGGCGTGACGGCGGATCCGACGCGCGGCACGACCGCAGGTGAGACGCGCGCCACGACCGCAGGCGTTTCGTGCGCGCAGGCCGCGAAGGTATGATCGGCGCCCGATGTACGAGCAATCGCGCCCGCACCGGAGTCCATTCCGGTACCTGGCGCCCGTGGCGCTCGCGGCGCTTGTTCTGGCCACGTATCTGGTCGTCCAGCACAACACGGGCTCGAATTCAGGCGGGTCGAGTGGAACCAGCGCCACCACCAGCCACACGTCGACCAGCTCCAGGACCTCTGGCGCCAAGCACCATTCCGTGAAGGCCAAGTACTACAAGGTCCGTTCCGGCGACAGTCTGTCGGTGATCTCCGCCCGCACCGGCGTTTCGCTGCCCATCCTGGAGACGCTGAACCCCGGTGTCTCATCGGGCAACCTCCAGGTCGGACAGCGGCTGAGACTGAGGCGATGAGCCGGGCGCGCCGACTGGGACCACACCGGATCAGGGCACTCCTCGCCTTCGCGGCCCTCGTGCTGGCGGCCCTGGTCGCCCTCCCGGCAACCCCGGCGACGGCAACCCCGGCCACGGCCGCCACCGGCTCCAGGCACTTCCACCGCGTCCCGCCGCCGCGCCTCGCGGTGAGTGCGGCCAGCCTGATCGACGCCTCCACGGGACGGGTCCTGTGGAGCGTCGACGGCAATGCGCGCCGGGCGATCGCCAGCACAACGAAGCTGATGACGGCGCTGATCGTCCTGGAGCACGTCCATCACCTGGGCACCATGTTCAAACAGAACGACTGGGTGCCGGCGTCCGGCGACTCCCAGATCGGGCTGCGGCCGGGCCAGCGCATGAGCGTCCACGACCTGCTGCTGGCGCTGATGCTCCCCAGCGCCGATGACGCGGCCGAGGATCTGGCCTACAACGTCGGACACCACTCGGTCGCCCGGTTCGTGGGGATGATGAACGCCGAGGCGCGGGCGCTTCACCTGACTGACACGCATTACTCGACGCCGATCGGGTTGGACACGCCGGGCAACTACTCGAGCGCCACTGACCTGGACCGGCTGGCCGCTTATGACCGTGCCCATTCGGCCTTCTTCAGCCGCATCGTGGACCTGCCGGCGGCGACTCTGCACACCGGCCCGGCGCGCTACGTGGTCAACCGCAACGACCTGGTCGCCCGTTACCGCTGGATCAACGGGGTGAAGACCGGTCACACGAGCGATGCCGGGTACGTGCTCGTGGCCTCGACCACGCGCTGGGGCATGACGCTGATCGGCTCGGTGCTCGGCACCAGCAGCGAGACGGCCCGGGACGACAACGCGCTGGCCCTGCTGGACTATGGCTTCTCGGCCTTCCATCTGGATCGCGCGATCCGATCAGGGCAGGTGCTGGCCCGGCCGCCAGAGCAATATTCGAGCCGTCACGCGGTGGTCGTCGCCCAGCACCCGTTCAGCTTCGTGGTGGCCAAGACCACCCGTGTGCGAGTCACGCTCCGGGTGCCCAAAGAGCTGTCGGGGCCTTTGCCGCGACACGCCGTGGTGGGGGAGGCGATCGTCTACGCCGGACGCCGGGTGGCGGGGCGGGTGCGGTTGATCCTGGCGCGGGCGCTGCCGGCCGTCTCGCCGGTGGCCAAAGCTGCCCGGATCCTCATCCGACCGTCTACGCTGCTGTTGCTGATGCTCGCGATCGGAGTCCTCGTGGCCGGTCACAGCGCGCGGCGGCGCCGCCGCACCCAGCTGCGCGAGGCGGCCGAGGGACAACGGGACTCATGATCATCACCGTCACGCTCAACACGGCGCTCGACAAGACACTCGAGGTGCCCAACTTCACGCCCGGCCGCCGCCACCGCACGGTCGACCAGAAGACGATGCCGGGCGGCAAGGGCGTCAACATCGCCCGAGCCATCAAGCGGCTCGGCCAGCCGGTAATCGCCACCGGCCTGACCGGCGGCGCCACCGGTGGGCGGATCGTCGAGGCGCTCAACGACGAGGCCGTGCTCAACTCGTTCGTGCGCATCCGCGAGGAATCGCGGACCAACACGGCCGTTCTCGACCCCACCACCGGATTGCATACCGAGATCAACGAGCGCGGTCCCGCGATCACCTCGCAGGAGCTCGATCTGTTCCGGGAGAAGCTCATGTACCTGGCCCAGGGAGCCAGCATCTGCGTGTTCGCCGGCAGCCTTCCGCGCGGCGTGGAGCCCGACATCTACGCCGACCTCATCCGCGCCGTGCGCAAGCTCGGCGTGACGACCATCATCGACACCGACGGCGAGCCGCTACGGCATGCCGTGCGCGCGGAGCCGGAGGTGGTCTCCCCCAACGAGCTGGAGGCGGAGGAGCTGGTCGGCTACGAGTTCAACGACACCGACGATCGGGCCGCCGCCGTGGCCGAGATGGTCCGTCTGGGGCCGGCCGAGGCGATCATGACGGTGTCTGACGGCTGCTTCGCCCAGGTGGTGGAGTCCGGGGCGCCGGTCCTGTACCGGGTGACGGTCGAACCGCTGGAAGCCCGCTCCCCGATCGGATCGGGCGATGCATTCCTGGCCGGCTACGTGGCCGCACGGTATGCGGGCCGCCGGGAGGTGGACTGCCTTCGTTTCGGCGTGGCCTGCGGCGCGGAGTCCACGCAGCACATCGGCGCCGGAATCCTGGAGCCAGGGAAGGTCGAGCGCATCTTCGAGACGGTTGCCGCCGAGCGGCTGAGTCTGCCCGCTCAGGTCACCTGAAACGCCGCAGGGTCCGGCTTTTGCCGGCTAGGGGTCGGCCCGGCACCGCCCCTGACCGCTGCTAAAGTCAAAGCGACCGTGGTTGCCGCCCGATCGGTCGTTTCCCTCTCCTATATGAACACCGTGTTTTCGTCCGCGACGAGTTCTACGATGCCGTAATGGAAGTCGAAATCGGACGTGGAAAAAAGGCCCGCCGGGCCTACGGATTTGACGACATCGCGATCGTGCCCTCGCGGCGCACCCGGGATCCCGACGACGTCGACATCAGCTGGACGCTCGGTCCCTACCGGTTTGACCTTCCGCTTCTCGCCGCCGCTCTGGACGGCGTCGTCTCACCGTCGACCGCCGGCACGATCGGCAAGCTGGGCGGCCTCGCGGTGCTCAACCTCGAGGGCATCTTCTGCCGCTACGAGGACGCCGAGACGCAGCTGGAGCGCATCGCCAGCTTCTCCAAGGACATCTCCACCCGGGAGATGCAGGACATCTACCGGGAGCCCGTGAAGCCTGAGCTGATCGCCCAGCGCATCCGGGAGATCAAGGAGCAGGGCGTCGTGGCCGCGGCTTCGCTGACTCCGCAGAAGGTGCGCAAGTACTGCGACGTGGCGCTCGATGCGGGGCTGGACATCCTCGTCATCCAGGGCACGGTCGTCTCTGCGGAGCACGTCTCCAGCGACGAGACACGGCCGCCGCTGAACCTCAAGGAGTTCATCCGGGAGCTCGCGCCCATCCCTGTCGTCGTCGGCGGCTGCGCGTCCTACCACACCGGACTGCACCTGATGCGCACCGGCGCGGCGGGCGTCCTGGTGGGCGTCGGGCCCGGCGCCATCTGCACGACGCGCGGCGTGCTCGGCATCGGCGTTCCCCAGGCCACGGCGATCGCCGATGTGGCGGCCGCTCGCTCCCAGCACATGCTGGAGACCGGCGATTACGTGAAGGTGATCGCCGACGGCGGCATGCGCAACGGCGGCGACATCGCCAAGGCGATCGCCTGCGGTGCCGATGCCGTGATGCTCGGATCGGCGCTGGCCCGCAGCTATGAGGCGCCCGGGCGGGGCTACAACTGGGGAATGGCCACGTTCCATCCGACGCTGCCCCGCGGCACGCGCGTGGTCACCACTCCGAACGGCACGCTCGAGGAGATCATTCGCGGCCCCGCTCGGGAGAACGACGGAACGTTCAATCTGATGGGTGGCCTGCGCACGTCGATGGCCACCACCGGATACAAGGACATCGCCGAGTTCAACCGGGCTGAGCTGATGGTCGCCCCCGCGCTGCAGACCGAGGGCAAGCACCTCCAGCGCGAGCAGGGCGTCGGCATGGGAGCCAGCGGCCGGGCCGCCGCGGTCGGTGCCGCCGACTGACGCCATCCAGGTCGGTCAGCTTCGCGAACCGGGGCTGACCGATGATCTAGAACCGGCAATCCTCCCCGAGCCCGACGCGGCGCAAGACGCGCCCGTTCAGCCTCGCGCGGCCAGCGACCAGGTGGTCGTGCTGGACTACGGCGGGCAGTATTCCCAGCTGATCGCGCGCCGGGTCAGGGAATGCGGCGTCTTCTCCACGCTGCTGCCCCATCACGTGGGTCCCGAGGAGGTGGCCCGGCTGAGCCCGCGCGGGGTGATCCTGTCCGGCGGCCCGGCATCGGTCTACGCCGACGGCGCCCCCCGCCTGGACCCGCGGCTGCTCGAGCTCGGCGTGCCGATACTGGGCATCTGCTACGGCATGCAGCTGCTGGCCCGGGAGCTGGGCGGCCGCGTCGAGGGGGCGGAGGTGGGCGAGTTCGGACGCTCGCAGCTGAGCGTTCGCAGCCCCGGCCGCCTGCTGGCCGGCACGCCGGCCGAGCAGAGCTGCTGGATGTCGCATCGGGACACGGTGTTCGAGCCGCCGCCCGGCTTCGACGCGCTGGCGGCCTCCTCGGCCTCTCCGGTGGCCGCCTTCGAGTCGGCTGAGCGGCAGATCTACGGGATCCAGTTCCACCCGGAGGTGGTTCACACCCCGTATGGCCAGCAGGTGCTGCGCAACTTCCTGCTCGACGTCTGCGGCTGCGACGGCTCCTGGAGCGCCCAATCGGTGATCGACGAGCAGATCGAGCGGATCCGCGCTCAGGTCGGCCCGGACGGCCGGGCGATCTGCGGCCTGTCCGGCGGAGTGGACTCGAGCGTGGCCGCGCTGCTCGTGCACCGCGCCATCGGCGACCGGCTCACGTGCGTGTTCGTCGACCACGGGCTGATGCGCAAGAACGAGGGCGAGCAGGTGGTCGCGGCCTTCCGGGATCACTTCAAGGTCCCACTGGTGGCAGTCGATGCCGCGGAGCGCTTTCTGGGCAAGCTGCGTGGCGTCACCGACCCGGAGACCAAGCGCCGGATCATCGGTGCCGAGTTCATCCGCGTGTTCGAGGAGGAGGCGGCGAGGCTGGAGGACGTCGAGTTCCTCGTGCAGGGCACGCTGTACTCCGACGTGATCGAATCCGGGGGCGGCACCGGCACGGCCACGATCAAGTCCCACCACAACGTGGGCGGGCTGCCGGAGGACCTGGAGTTCAAGCTGGTGGAGCCGCTGCGCTCGCTGTTCAAGGACGAGGTCCGGGCGGTCGGCGCCGAGCTCGGGCTGCCCGAGCGCCTGGTCTGGCGCCAGCCCTTCCCCGGTCCGGGCCTGGCCATCCGGATCGTTGGAGGCGAGGCCACCAAGGAGCGCCTGGACGTCCTGCGCGAGGCCGACGCGATCCTCCAGGACGAGATCCGCAAGGCCGGCCTGTACCGCGACCTCTGGCAGTCCTTCTGCGTGCTGCCGGACATCCGCACGGTCGGCGTGCAGGGCGATGCCCGCACGTACGGGAACGTGATCGTGATCCGAGCGGTGACCAGCGACGACGCGATGACCGCCGACTGGGCCCGGCTCCCCTATGACCTGCTGGAGCAGATCGCCAGCCGGATGATCAACCAGATCCGTCCGGTGGGGCGGGTCGTGCTGGACATCACCAGCAAGCCGCCAGGCACGATCGAGTGGGAGTAGCGCTCAGTCCGCCCTCAGCCCGAGGATGGCGGACAGGTGCGGCGACCGGTCGTCCGGCAGCTGATCCCGCTCAAACCAGCGCGCTTCCAGGAGCTCACCGGGATCGAGTCTGATCGCCGGCTCGTGCAGATCGGTCCGGAAGATGTGCAGGTGATCGCTGCGCCGTCCGTTGGTCACCTCGAGCTCGCCCACGGGCTCCCAATCCACACCTGAAAGGCCCAGCTCCTCGGTCATCTCTCGGTGAGCCGCCTCGCCAGGCGGCTCACCGCGCTGGATCGCTCCTCCGGGCACATCCCACCACCGACGCCCGTACGTGTGGCGCACCAGCAGCACCCGGTTGCCGTCGGTCAGCACGCATTTGACGCCCTGCAGCGTCGGCCGGGTGACGAGCCAGATGGCCTGCAGAACCTGGTAGCCGACCCGGTAGACGAGCCGGCGCACCGGAACGGGGATCTCCATTTGCACGAGCCTACGGGCTGGACCCCAAAGGATCGCCTATCATGGACCATTGCCGCGCCAGCCAGGCGCGGTTTGTGCGTGCCATGAAGACCTACGTAGCCACACCAGCCGATCGGGAGCGCAACTGGCTCCTCGTCGATGCCAACGGGCAGACGCTCGGCCGGCTGGCCACCCAGATCGCCGACGTTCTGCGCGGCAAGCGCAAGCCGACGTACACGCCTCACGTGGACACCGGCGACTTTGTCGTGGTGGTGAACGCGGAGAAGATCGCGGTCACCGGCAACAAGCGCTCGGCCAAGATGTACTACCGGCACTCCGGCTATCCCGGTGGTCTGAAGTCGCGCACGTTGAACGACATGCTGGAGCGTCGCCCGGAGGAGGTCCTGCGGATCGCCGTGAAGGGCATGCTTCCGCGCAACCGGCTGGCCCGCAAGCAGCTGACCAAGCTGAAGATCTACGCGGGCCCTGACCATCCGCACGCCGCCCAGCAGCCGCAACCGATGGAGATCCAGTCTTGACCGAGTCAGAAACCCCGCCCGAGGACGAGCGTACGCCAGAGGCGTCCGAGGAAGAGGTGTCTTCAGAGGCACCGAACTCGAGTGCCTCTGAAGAAACCTCTGCCCCGGACGCTCCTGTGGAAGCGCCGGCTGAGGCGGCTGCTGAGGAGCCTGTTCCGGCTGAGGGCGCTCCCGAGGAGCCTGCCCCTGCTGAGGAGTCTGTTCCGGCTGGGGCGGCTGCTGAGGAGCCTGTTCCGGCTGAGGCCGCTGCCGAGGAGCCTGTTCCGGCTGAGGCCGCTGCCGAGGAGCCTGCTCCGGCTGAAGCTGACCAGCCGGTTGCTGCCAGCTCCGAGGGGGATGATGACGAGGAGGAGCTTGCTCCTCGGGTGAAGCCCGCCATACCCGGCGCCGATTTGATTCCTGACTTCGCGCTCGAGGGTGAGGAGTTCATGGACGCCGAGGCTCGGGCTGCAGCTGAGGCTGAGGCTGAGGAGGCCGCTCGCCGGGCGTCTGAGGACGACACCGAGATGGAGACTCAGCCAATCGCCGACGCGGCCATCGACCTGGCCGCCGGCGCCCGCTACACGGCCACCGGCAAGCGCAAGACCGCGGTCGCCCGCGTGATCCTCAAGCCCGGCACCGGCACGTACTCCGTCAACGGCAGGGCCCTCGAGGAGTTCTTCCCGCGCGAGACCCTCCAGCGGATGATCCGCCACCCGCTGGAGACGGTGGGCTACGACTCCCGCATGGACGTGGTCGCCCGTCTGCACGGTGGTGGCGTCTCGGCTCAGGCCGGCGCTCTCCGTCACGGCGTCTCCCGGGCGCTGCTCGTGGCCGATCCGAATCTTCGCGGCGAGCTCAAGCGCCGTGGCTTCCTGACCCGGGATCCGCGGGTCAAGGAGCGCAAGAAGGCCGGCCTCAAGAAGGCCCGTAAGCGGCCGCAGTTCTCCAAGCGCTAAGCCCTTTACACGTTGGTTCGCCAGCTCTTCGGCACGGACGGTGTCCGCGGCCGCGCAGGACATTTCCTCAGCGCGGATCTGGCGTTGCGGCTGGCCCGGGCGGTCGTGGCCCACAATGGGGCCGATCCGGCTCGGGTCCTGATCGTGCGGGACACCCGGGAGTCAGGCGACATGCTGGAATCCGCCATGGCCGCCGGGATCACGGAGGCGGGCGGGGAGGCTCACCTGGCCGGCGTCCTGCCCACGCCGGCCGCGCCGCTGCTGCTCCGCCGGCACGGGTTCGACCTGGCCGCCGTCATCTCGGCCTCTCACAACCCCTACGAGGACAACGGCATCAAGCTGTTCGCCGCCGACGGCTTCAAGCTTGACGACGAGACTGAGCACGCCGTGGAAGCCGAGCTGGAGAGGCCCTGGCAGCCCTCGGGGCGGATCGGGCACGTCCACCGAGTTCCGGACCCGGTGGAGGACTACCTCCAGGCCCTGCACGACCGGTTTGCCGGCCTCGAGCTGAGCGGCCGCAGCATCCTGCTGGACTGCGCCAATGGAGCCACCTATCAGGCCGCTCCTGAGATCTTCCGCCGCCTTGGGGCGCAGGTCACTGTGCTCGCCGACCAACCGGACGGGCGCAATATCAACGCCGGCTGCGGATCCACCCATCTGGAGCTGATAACCCAGGAGATCCGGCGCGGCGGTCAGGACGTCGGCTTCGCCTTCGACGGCGACGGGGATCGGGTGCTGGCTGTCGACCGGGACGGCGTCGTCGTGGACGGCGACGAGCTGATTGCCCTGGCGGCTCTGCATCTTCGCGGTCAGGGCCAGCTGCACGGTGGCGGCGTCGCGGTCACGGTGATGACCAACTACGGCTTTCACACGGCGATGCGCGAGGCCGAGATCGAGGTGGCCACCACCGCGGTGGGCGATCGCTACGTGCTGGACGAGCTTCGCCGCCGGGGCTGGGCCCTGGGCGGCGAGCAGTCGGGCCACATCATCAACCTGGACTTCGGACCGTCTGGCGACGGCATCGCCAGCGCCCTGCTCACCCTGGAGGCGCTGGGTGACCGTGATCTGCGCGAGCGGGGCGCGATGCGCAAGCTGCCCCAGCTGCTGCGGGGCATCCGGGCCGCGGACCGCGCCAGTCTGCGGGCCGCCATGGATGACCCGGGCGTGCAGGCGGCGATCAGCCGGGCCGATCGGCAGCTGAGCGGACGGGGCAGGGTGCTGGTGCGCCCGTCGGGCACCGAGCCGGTGATCCGGGTGATGGTCGAGGCGCCCGACGCCTCGGAGACCGAGCGGCTGTGCAGCGAGCTGTCGGCTGCCGTCGAGGGCGCCCTCGGCAGAGGCTGAGCCCTGCAGGGCTGCTACCGGCCCCGCCCAACCGCGGAAAGTAACATGGGGGTTTCGTTCGCCGGTTGGGGTGGCGAACGCGGGTCGCCGGTGCGGCTCGCCCTGGTTTCGGAACAGGAGCTATCGCATGTGCGGCATCGTCGGCTACGTAGGGCCTAAACAGATACGCCCGATCCTGCTCGACGGCCTGGAGAAGCTCGAATATCGCGGATACGACAGCGCCGGGATCTCGGTGCTGGAGGACGGCCGCATCGACGCCGTGCGTGCTGTGGGCAATCTCGACGCGCTGCGCTCGGCGATGAGCAACCACATGTCCAGCTCCTCCCAGCCGACGGCCGTCGCCCTGGCCGAGCGCCCGCAACCACAGACGGGCATCGGGCACACGCGGTGGGCAACTCACGGCAGGGTGACGCAGGAGAACGCCCACCCACATTTCGACACCACCGACAGCGTCCACATCGTCGTCAACGGCATCGTGGAGAACTACATCGCGCTCAAGGCGCGTCTGCTGGAGGAGGGGGCAACCTTCACGTCGGAGACCGATGCCGAGGTGATCGCCCATCTCGTGGCGCACATGTATGACGGCGATCTGGTCGAGGCTGTGCGCGCCGCCTACGCCCAGCTCCGAGGCCATTACGCGTTCGTCGCCATGACCGCCCGCGAGCCGGGCGTGCTCGTCGGCGCGCGGCGCGAGTGCCCGCTGATCGTCGGGCGTGGCGACGGAGAGCAGTTCATCGCCTCGGCGATCCCCGCCTTCCTGGGTCACACGCGTCAGGTCCAGTACATGGCCGACGACGAGATCGTCGCCCTCAGGCCCGACGGCGTGGAGTTCTTCACCCCCGCCGGCGAGCCGGTGGAGCGTGAGGTGGTGGAGATCGACTGGGACGCCGGCACCGCCGAGAAGCAGGGCTTTGAGACGTTCATGCTCAAGGAGATTCATGAGCAGGCCGACGCCGTCGCCGAAACGATCGGCGAGCGGGCGGCGCGAGGCTGGGGAATCGACCTCGGGGACCTGGGGACGATCGACGACGAGTTCCTGCGCCGGGTACGCCGGATCGTCATCGTCGCCTGCGGAACCGCCCATCACGCGGGGCTCATCGGCCGCTACGCGATCGAGCGTTGGGCCCGCGTCCCGGTCGAGTGCGAGGTCGCCTCCGAATACCGCTATCGCGATCCAGTCGTGGGACCGGACGATCTGGTGATCGGGATCTCCCAGTCCGGGGAGACGCTCGACACGATCGTGGCCATGCGTACCGCCCGCGAGCGGGGCGCTCGGGTCCTGGCGGTCACCAACGTGATGGGAGCTCAGGCCACGCGGGAGGCGGACGGTGTCCTCTACACCCGAGCCGGCCTCGAGATCGGGGTGGCGGCGACCAAGACGTTCGTGAGCCAGATCACTGCCATGTATCTGATTGCGCTGAGGCTGGCCGAGGTCCGCGAGGTCATGGATCGCACCGAGCTGAAGCCGATCATCTCGGACCTGAAGCGCCTGCCCCGGATGATCGCCGCACTGCTGGAGCGGGACGTCTCCGGGATCGAGGCGATCGCCCGAGCCCACTACCAGGATTCGTTCTTCCTGTACCTCGGCCGCCACGTGGGACTGCCCGTGGCGCTCGAGGGGGCGCTCAAGCTCAAGGAGATCTCCTACATCGCCACCGATGCCTATCCGGCCGGGGAGATGAAGCACGGTCCGATCGCCCTGCTGGACCACGACACCCCGGTCGTCGTCGTGGCCAACGAGTCTCCCGTACGCGAAAAGGTCGTCTCCAACATGCAAGAGGTCAGAGTGCGCGGGGCTCGCGTGATTGCGGTGGCGACCGAGGGGGATGAGGACATCCGCCAGCACGCCGACGAGGTCATCTCCATCCCCCGCACCGACTGGATGCTGGCACCGATCCTGGCGGTGATTCCCCTACAGCTCCTGGCCTACCACATCGCCCGCTTGCGAGGGCTGAACGTCGACCAGCCGCGCAACCTGGCCAAGACGGTCACGGTGGAGTGACGCCGGACCCGGACCTGGCCCGCCCAGCCATCGGGCTCGACCTGTTGGAGATCGCGCGCCTGGAGCGCGCGCTCGAGCGGCGCCCCCGCCTGGCTGAGCGGCTGTTCACCGATCAGGAGCGCGCCTACGCCGCCGGCCGGGCACGCCCCGGTCAACATCTGGCCGCCCGCTTCTGCGCCAAGGAGGCGGTGGCCAAGGCGCTGGAGCTGGACGGCATGAACTTCCGGGACATCGAGGTGATCAGCACGCAGATCGGTGCCCCCCGCGTGCGCCTCTCCGGGGCGGCCGCCGCCCGGGCCGAGCAGCTGGGGGTTGGGGTGGCCGTGTCGCTCAGCCACACCGACACCTCGGCCGGCGCGGTGGCCATCCTCGTATGAGCGCTTCGCCGCTTCCGGACTGGCTCACGCCGCTGCCGGATGCCGAGCAGCAGCGCGAGCTGGACACGTGGGCGATCGAGCAGCGCGGGATTCCCGGTGATCGGCTGATGGAAAGGGCCGGGCGCGGGCTGGCCGCAGTGGCCCAGGAAATCCAGCCGACCGGCCCGGTGGCCGTGGTGGCCGGCAAGGGCAACAACGGCGGGGACGGCCTCGTCGTCGCTCGCCTGCTGCGCGAGCGCGGCCGGGAGGTGCGGGTGCTCTTGCTGGGGGACGCCGGCGAGCTGCGGGGCGACGCTCGGACCAACCTGGAGCGCCTGCCGGGGGCCTCGCCGGAGCCCTTCTCGCCGGAGCGACTCGACGGTGCGCGGCTGATCGTCGACGCGATCCTCGGCACGGGCTTCTCGGGAGAGCCACGCGAGCCCGCCCGATCCGCCATCCAGGCGATCAACGCCCGGCGCTCGGCGGACACCCTGGTCGTGGCCTGCGATGTCCCGAGTGGGGTCGACGCCTCGACGGGCGAGGTGTCCGGGGAGGCGGTTCGCGCCGACGCCACGGTGACCTTCCATGCCGCCAAGCCAGGGCTGTGGATCCGGCCCGGTAAGGAGCTGTCCGGAGAGCTGAACGTGGTCGATATAGGCATCCCCGCTGAAGGGGCGCCGGTCAAGCCCCGGATCGGGGTCATCACGCCGCGGATTCTCGCGGCGATCCCGCGCCGGGCCGCCGAGTCGACCAAGTTCAGCGCCGGAAGCGTGCTCGTGGCCGGTGGGTCCCCCGGCCTGACCGGCGCACCGACAATGGCCTCGCTGGCCGCCGCCCGGGCCGGAGCCGGCTACGTCACGGTGGCCGTGCCGGCTTCGCTGGTCGCGGTCCTGGCCGCCAAGCTCCTGGAGGTCATGCAGGTGGAGCTGCCCGAGCGCGACGGTACCGTGGCGCCCGAGGCGGCTGACACCCTGCTCGAGCGCAGCCAGCGCGTCCAGGCCCTCGTCCTGGGGCCGGGCCTCGGCCGCGAGCCGGCGTCGCTGGAGTTCGCCCGCACGGCCGCAGCTCGGGTCGAGGTGCCTCTGGTGCTCGACGCCGACGGGCTCAACGCCCACGCCGGCGCGCACCTGGGGGACCTCAAGGGCCGAAGCGCGCCCACCGTGCTGACCCCGCACGCGGGAGAGCTCGGACGGCTGTTGGAGATCGACAGCCACGACGTGGGTGCCCACCGCCTGGCGCGAGCGCGGCAGGCCGCCGCAGCCTCGGGCGCGATCGTCGTCCTCAAGGGCGACGACACGATCATCGCCGAGCCCGAGGGCCGGGTGGCGGTCAGCGCCGGCGGAGCCTCGGCCTTGGCCACGGCAGGCACCGGAGACGTCCTGTCCGGGGTGCTGGCCGCCCATCTGGCCAAGGGCATGGCGCCGTTCGACGCGGCCTGCGCCGCCGTGTACGTGCACGCCGCCGCCGGCAGGCTGGCGGCGCGGCGGATCGGGCCCGAGGGAGTGATCGCAGGCGACGTGATCGAGCTGCTGCCGGCGGTGCTGGCCCAGCCGGAAGGCTGAAAGCTCATGCCGGTGCGCGCCGTTGCCGAGGTCAACCTCGCCGCCATCGAGCGGAATGTGGGCACGCTGCGGCGGGCACTGACCGGTGGGGCGCGACTCTGCGCCGTGGTCAAGGCCGATGGATACGGTCACGGAGCCGTCCCGGCGGCCCGGGCCGCGCTCAACGCCGGAGCCGATCAGCTCGCCGTGGCCACGGCGATGGAGGCGGCCGAGCTCCAAGCGGCCAGAGTTCCGGGGCCACTGCTGGTGATGGGCGCGATCAGCCACGAGGAGCTCCCGGCGGCGGTGGCGGCCCGAGCCGAGCTCGTGGCCTGGGACGAGCGGTTCGTGGAGCTGCTCAGCGCAGCGGCCGCCAGGCTCCAGGAGCCGCTCCGCGTGCACGTGAAGCTGGACACGGGCATGGGGCGGTTGGGAACCAGGGACTCCGCCCAGGCGTTCGCGGTGGCGAGCGCCGTGCAGCGGGATCCCGGCCTCGAGCTGACCGGCGCCATGACGCACTTCGCCACCGCCGACGGGGATCTGGAGTTCGCCTCCGAGCAGCTCCGCACGTTCACGGCGTTTCTGGACCACCTGCGCGCAGTGGTCCCCTCGGTGACCGCACACGCCGCCAACAGCGCCGGCACGCTGCGCCTGCCCGCCAGCCATCTGGACATGGTTCGCTGTGGCATCGCTGTGTACGGCGCCGATCCCCTCAACGAGGACTCACTGGCCCACGGACTGGAGCCGGCTCTGAGCCTCCAGTCCTACGTGGCCGCCGTCAAGCGCGCGGAGCCCGGCCAGAGCGCAGGGTATGGCCGGCGGTTCATCGCCGAGCATCCCACCTGGCTGGGAACCCTGCCGATCGGCTACGGCGACGGCGTCGCCCGGGCGCTCACCAACAACTGCGATGTGCTGATCGCCGGCCGGCGCTATCCACTCGTCGGCACCGTCAGCATGGACAACATCACCGTGGACCTCGGTCCTGAGCCGGGTGTGGAGGTGGGGGCCCTCGCCACCCTGATCGGGACGAGCGGGGAGGAGCGCCAGACCGCCGAGGCCATCGCCCACCGGCTGGACACGATCAACTACGAGGTGCTGTGCGGGATATCGGCCCGGGTCCCCCGGCGCTACCACCGCGACGGGGTGCCGGCATGACAGGTTCGCCGGCGATCCTGGCGCTGCGGGATCTGGCCGGGCGAGCCTGGGTGGTCGGCGGCGCCATCCGGGACGAACTCCTGGGGCGCGACACCAGCGACTTCGACGTGGTGGTGGACGGGGACGTGCGCAGCCTGGCCCGGGCCGTGGCACGCGCCACCGACGCCCATGCGTTCGCGCTCTCGGAGGCGTTCGGCGCGTGGCGGGTCATCGCCCGCGACCGGAGCTGGCAGGTCGACCTCACGCCCCTGCTCGGATCCTCGCTGGAGGAGGACCTGGCCCAGCGCGACCTCACGGTCAACGCCATCGCGCGCAGCGTCCACGACACAGAGCTGATCGACCCGCGCGCGGGGCGGGATGACCTCCAGGCGCGCCGCCTGCGGATGGTTAGCACCCTGGCCTTCCGCGAGGATCCGCTGCGCGTGATGCGCCTGGCCCGCCTGTCCGCCGAGCTCGGCTTCGACATCGACCCGGCCACCCAGGAGCAGGCGCTGGCCGCGGCGCCGGGGCTGGCCAGGGTGGCGCCGGAGCGCATCTTCGGGGAACTCAAGCTGATCGTGGGGGGAGAGCATCCCGAGCGGGGGCTGAGGTTGCTGGAGGCGAGTGGCGCCGCCGCCGTCGTCCTCCCGGACCTGCCCGCCCTGCACGGCGTGGAGCAGAGCGTGTACCACCATCTCGACGTCTTCGACCACACCCTGGATGTGCTCGACCACACGGTGCAGATGGAGCGCGACCCGGGCCGCTGGTTCCCCGAGCAGGCGACCGCGGTCGCCCAGGTGCTGGCCGAACCGCTGGCTGACGAGCTCACCCGCGGCCAGGCCCTGCGCTTCGGCGCGCTGTTCCACGACCTGGCCAAATCGGACACCCGCGGGGTCACCCAGGAGGGTCGGGTGACGTTCCTCGGTCACGACGTGGCCGGGGCCGACCTGGCCGTGGAGATCCTCTCCCGGCTGCGGGCCAGCGAGCGGCTGGCCGGCCATGTGGCGGCGCTCACCCGCCACCACCTGCGGCTCGGCTTCCTGGTCCACGAGATGCCACTCAGCCGGAGCGCCGTCTACCACTATCTGCGGGAGTGCCAGCCCGTGGAGGTCGACGTCACCCTGCTGAGCGTGGCCGATCGCCTGGCCACCCGAGGCAGGAACTCGGAGGCGGCGATCGAGAAGCACCTGGAGCTGGCGGCGCAGATCCTGCCCGAGGCGCTGAGCTGGCGGTCCCGCCCACCGCGCCCGCCCGTCCGCGGCGATCGCCTGGCCCGGTCGCTGGGGATCACCCCCGGGCCCCAGCTCGGGCGCCTGCTGGAGGAGCTCACCGAGGCAGCGTTCACCGGTCAGGTCGCCGGCGAGGAGGACGCGCTGGTGTGGGCCCGGCGGCACATCGCTAGGCTGCCCGGGCAGTGAGCGACCCGGATTGCATCTTCTGCCGGATCGTCGCGGGCGAGATCCCCGCCCAGGTGGTGTCGGAGGACGAGCGGACGATCAGCTTCATGGACGTCCATCCCGGGTCGCGCGGGCACGCCCTGGTGATCCCGCGCCGGCACACCCGGGACCTGTGGGAGATCGACCAGGAGGACCTCGCGGCCGTGATGCAGGCGGCGCAACGGCTGGCGCTGCGGGTGCGCGAGCGGCTGGGCGCGGATGGGGTCAACCTGATCAACTCCAGCGGCGCCGCCGCCTGGCAGACCGTGTTCCATTTTCACGTTCACGTTCTGCCCCGGTACGAGAACGACCCGCTGCGGCTGCCGTGGACCCCGGCTGAGGGCGATCCCGAAGAGATAGCGGCGCTGGCCCAGCAGCTCCGATGAGCTCCATGGGCCCGGTGCGGCTGGAGCGGGAGGGAGGGCTGGCCGTGGTGACCATCGACCACCCGCCGCTGAACCTGTTCGACGGGTCGATGGGGGAGTCGCTGGCGGGCGTCCTCGATCAACTCCAGGAGCAACCCGCCCGCGCGGTGCTGTTCCGCGCCGAGGGGCGCGTGGTCAGCGGCGGCGTCGACGTTGCGCTGTTTGAGGCCCAGCCCGATGTGCAGCACGCGGTCGACCTGTTCAACCGCTTGCTGTCGATCACGCGGCGCACCGAACAGCTGTCGTGCCCGACGGTATTCGCCGCCCACGCCCTGTGTCTGACCTGGGCCTTCGAGCTCGCGCTGGCCTGCGACCTGATCCTGGCCGCCGACTCGGCTCGGTTCGGGCTGGTGGAGCGGGTCATCGGCCTGACGCCCGCCATGGGTGGAACCCAGCGGCTGGCCGAGCGGGCCGGCAGCGGCCGGGCCCGCGAACTGGTGATGACGGGTGACCGGTACTCGGCGCAGGCGCTCGCGGATTGGAACGTGGTCAACCGCGTACTCCCTGACGAGAACTTCGACGGTCAGTCCCGCGCCTTCGCGGCCGAGCTGGCGCAGGGGCCGACGCTCGCCCACGCTGCCACCAAGCGTGTCGTGCAGGCGTTCAGGGAGGACGGGGTCGCCGGTGCTGACGCGGAGGTGCCGGCTGTGGCCGGTCAGCTGTTCGACACTGAGGACCTGCGCGCGGCGGTCCGGTCGTTCCTCGCCGAGGGTCCAGGGAAGGCCACGTTCTCCGGGCGTTGATCCCCGTTGACGGGTCGTCCCTGGTAGGTTTTCGTACGTTTCGGGGCCGAGGGCACCCGATCCGTCAACCCCAGAAGCTCCGGAGGGAAACGCAGCGATGGCAACCGGAACCGTCAAATGGTTCAGCGACGAGAAGGGCTTCGGCTTCATCACACCCGATGATGGAGGCCGCGACCTGTTCGTCCATTTCAGCGGCATCACCGGAGACGGGTACCGCTCCTTGGGCGAGGGAGTGAAGGTCTCCTACGAGGAGGAGGCGGGTCCGAAGGGTCCCAAGGCTGTCAACGTAATGAAGATCTGACCCCAGCGTCCGGAGCCTCATAGCCGTTCCGCCGCGCCGTATGGCAGGCTGAAGCCTGCTCGGCCAGCACGGATGAGCGCAACTGCGACCCCGGCCCAGTGTTCCAATCCCTTATGAAACGCTCTTTTTTGGCTCTTTCCGCCGTGGCGCTGGCTGCGGCCGTGCTGCCCGGGGCCGCCTCCGCTCAGGTGATCGAGGTGGGGCAGACCTCCACGCCACTGGTGGCGCCCACCTGTCCCAAGACCGGGTCCTGCAAGATCGTGCAGACCCGCGTGACCGCGCTGGAGACTCTCAGCGACGGGCTGGCCAATCCGACGGCCATCCACCACGCCGGCGAGCTCGTCGCCATGACCGTGGGCCTCTCGCGAATCAGCAGCAACGCCAACACCCGCAGGACGGACATCAAGTACCTGGACACCACCTACGGTGGGGCACCGCGCGGCTGGCTGACCGTCCTGCGCCCCTACGGTCCGCGTGCCAAGTACGGCTGGCAGGTGGCCGCCAGCAGCAACGTCATCTACTTCCAGCATTACCTGGGCCAGGTGGCTCAGTTCGCGCTGAGCAAACCAGTGCCTGTGGTGCCGGGCGAGCGCGTTGCGCTGACCATTCCCACCTGGGCGCCCGTGCTGGACATCAATCTGAATGCCAAGAAGTTCGCCTACCGGCAGAGCCGCAGCGCGAACTGCCCCTCGCCGCCGTCCACCCAGCAGGCGCAGCGGAAGATCGGCCAGATCGCGCACTACAAGTGCAACTACGCGGGCACGAGGGTCGAGTACTCGGCCACCGAGATCACCACGCCCGCCAAGACCTCCTGATCACGTAGGGCGCCGCGCAGCGGGCCGGCCAGCCCGCTGCGCGGTGGGGCCACTCCTCGACAGCCGGCCGGCGGGTCCCGCTACTGCTCATCTCCATCGATTGTCGATTTAGTCGGCCCCACGCCCCCTAAATGAACAATCGATGAACGCGGCGGGCGCTCAGGCGCCGGCGGCAGGACGAAAAGGTCAGCAGGCGCCCGGGTTCTGCGTGCAGAAGGTGCCGCCCACGCCGACCCCGCCGGTCGTGGAGGTACCACTGCCGCCGGTCCCCCCACCCCCGGTGGTCCCAGGCCGGCGCCGGTCCCCGCACCGGTGCCGCCGGTCGCCGCCCCGGTGCCTCCGGTGGCCGACGTGCCGCCGGACACCGCACCGGAGGAGGCGCTCGTCCCCGACGTCGTCGATGTGGTGGTAGCCGTTGAAGTCTTGGTGGTCGACGAGGTCGCGGCCACCGCCGATCCCGATGGCGGGATGGTCAGGGGGGGAGCGCCGGTGGTGTCGCCCGTGCTGGACCCGCCGGTGCTACCGCACCCGCCGGCCGCCAGGGCGAGCACGATCCCGCTCACGGCCATCACCTGAGCTGAGCGTCGATGGCGATTTCGAGTCATGGGCGACTTCCTCCAGCCTCGCCCGGCTGCGGCGGTGAAGAAATGGGCGGCTAGTCCCCGAGGGGAGCCATCCGCCTGCCGCAGTGCGGGCAGTCGTTGAGGTCCTTCTGGGTCAGCTGGTCACAGTGATTGCAGAAGCGCAGGTTATCCACCGCCCAGGGCAGTTCGGAACTGGTGGGGGCAAGCGGCAGCAGCTGGGCCACCACCTCGAGGGGCTCGCCGGTATCGCGGTCGTGGTACTCAACGCCGGGCTCGGCCTCGATGATCACCTCGCGACCGGTCGAGGGCGCGCGCATCCGGTACCTCTGGCGGATCCTCATCGCAGTAAGAAGCTAATGGGTGTGCTCTTCAGGCAGCTCGTTGACGTCCCGGGTGGTGTCGCGGACCCACAACACCACCGTGATCACGAAGATCACGCCGCCGATGATGCTCCAGCCGTACCAGATGGTCGTGCCGACCACGACCAATGTGATGCCGATCGCGCAGGCCACCGGGAGGAACGACGGACCGGGGAGGTGGATCTCCTCGCCGACCGGCGGCGCCTCACGCTCTACCTCGCGGGGCTGTTCGGTGACGGTGGTCACGACTTCAGGTAGATCGCCGCCACCACGAACGTCATGCCGAACATGAAGCAGCAGATCGCGCCGGCGATCAGGCCGGTCCGGATGTTCTTGCGAGCCAGCTTCCTGTCCATGACCCGAAATCCTACCGGTTCATCACAGCTTCACGTCGGCCACCATCGCACCGAACAGAAGAGCGAGGTACGCCAGCGAGAACAGGTATAGCCGCAACGCCGTACGGCGCTCCGGGCGGCGGTACAGCTGCCAGGCGCCGGCCACGAAGCCGAGCCCCAGGATCATCGACGCGAACAGGTAGAACAGGCCGAACTTCCCGGCGCAGAAGGGCAACTGCGTGACCGCGTAGAGCAGCAGCGAGTACAGGAAGATCTGCCGGCGCGTCTCGCGCTCGCCGCGCACCACGGGCATCATCGGGACGCCCACCTTCGCGTATTCCTCCTTCATCAGCAGGCTGAGCGCCCAGAAGTGGGGGGGAGTCCAGTAGAACACGATGGCGAACAGGTAGACCGCCGTCCAGCCCACCGAACCGCGAACCGCCGCCCAGCCGACCAGTGGCGGGATCGCCCCCGCCGCGCCCCCGATCACGATGTTCTGGGGGGTGCGCCGCTTGAGGAACATCGTGTACACGCCCACGTACCCCACGAATCCAGCCAGCGCCAGCGAGGCGGCCAACACGTTCAGGGTCAGCGACATCAGCACGAACGAGGCGGCGGCCAGCGAGCACCCGTAGATCAGCGCCGCCCGAGGGGAGACCCGCCCGGCTGGCACGGGCCGATTCGCGGTCCGGGCCATCTGCGCGTCGATGTCGCGGTCGTAGTAGTGGTTGACCGCTCCGGCCCCCCCGGCCGACAGATACCCGCCCAAACACGTCAGCGCCACCCGCCCCACCGCCGGATTCCCCGCCACCTCCATCGTCGTGACGGTCGTGAACAGCAGGAGCGTCTGCACCTTCGGCTTGGTCAGCTCGACATAGTCGCCAGCGACCTGCCGGAGCCGAGTGGCCCGGCCGCTCGCGACCGCGCCGAGGACAGCTGCATCCGAACCGCTCACAGCAAAGTCACCCTACAGTCGGCGGCGGCTGTGAGCGAACGACTGGCGGCGGGTGGCTGCCGCCTCGCGGCCAGTGCCTCGCGGGAACCTGCTGACCCATGACGGCGCACGCAAACCCAAGCGGGCCGGGCCGGGAGGCGGCAACCACCCGACACAGCTACGTCCGAGCAAACTGCTCGGAGCCCCCCGTCTTCTGGGTGACCCCAGTCTTGATCTCCACCTCGCGCCGGATGTCGCGCATCGGCTCCACCGAGCGCACCCGCGGGATCGTGTCGAAGTTGTTGGCCGGCGGGGGCGAGCTGGTGAACCACTCGAGCGTGTTGGCCTTCCACGGGTCGGGGCCGGCGATCTTGCCGCGCTTGATGCTCCACACGAAGTTCCCCAGCGTCATCAGCAGGCCAACGCCGAGGACGTAGGAGCCAATCGAGGAGATCAGGTTGTACGTCGACCAGCCCATGTTCGGCTGGTAGGTGTAGATCCGCCGCGGCATCCCGGAAAGCCCGAGGGCGTGCTGGACGAAGAAGGTCGCGTTGAAGCCGACGAACGTGACCCAGAAGGCGATCTTGCCGAAGCGCTCGTTGGCCAGCCGTCCGGACATCTTCGGGAACCAGTAGTACATCCCGGCCATGATCGCGAACACGGCGCCGCCCATCAGCACGTAGTGGAAGTGGGCGACGACGAAGTAGGTGTCGTTGAGCTGCCAGTCGACGGGGAACACGGCCAGGAAGATGCCGGTGATGCCGCCGATCAGGAAGATCATGATGAACCCGATCGCCCAGTAGAGCGAACAGGTCATCACCAGCGAGCCCGCCACAGGGTGCCGATCCAGTTGAAGATCTTCACCCCGGTCGGGATGCCGATCAGGAACGAGCTGAGCATGAAGAAGCCCAGCACGACGATCGGGATCGGCGCCGTGAACAGATGGTGCGCCCACACCAGCGTGGCGAGGAAGGCGATCACGACGACCGAGGCGGCCATCGCCTTGTAGCCGAACAGCGGCTTGCGGCTGAACACCGGCAGGACCTCGGAGATCATCCCGAAGCCCGGCAGGATCATGATGTACACCTCGGGGTGCCCAAAGAACCAGAACAGGTTCTCCCACAGCACCGGCGTGCCATGGAACGTCGGGTCGAAGAAGTGGGTGCCGAAGTGCCGGTCGGCCAGCAGCATCGTGACCGCGGCGGCGACCACCGGGAGCGCGATGATCAGCAGCACCGCGTAGATCAGGATCGTCCATATGAACAGCGGGATCCGGCCCCAGGTCATCCCGGGCGCGCGCATGTTGACGATCGTCGCGTAGAAGTTGATCGCGCCCAGCAGCGAGGAGATGCCCGTCAGGTGGATCAGGAAGATCCAGGCGTCCTGGCCGCCGCTCGGCGAATACAGCTTCGAGGAGAGCGGCGGGTAGCTCCACCAGCCGGCCTCGGGCGGGTGCCAGAACAGGGTGGCGTAGAACACGAGGCCGCCGGCCAGCAGGAGCCAGAACGACAGCGCGTTCAGCCGCGGGAAGGCCATGTCCCGAGCGCCGATCATCAGCGGCACGAAGTAGTTGCCGAAGCCCGCCATCACCGGCACGACGAACAGGAACACCATCGTCGTCCCGTGCAGCGTCAGCAGCTCGTTGTAGGTCTCGCCGCTCAGCAGGGTGTTGTTGGGCACCGCCAGCTGCGAGCGCATCAGCATCGCTTCGACACCGCCGAGGATGAAGAAGAGGAAGGTGAGGACCAGGTACATGATCCCGATCTTCTTGTGGTCGGTGGTGAGCACCCAGTCGAGCCACTTGTGCCGCGCGCGTGGGGCGTGCACATCGTGCGCGAGGACCTGTGGTACCGGGCGGATCGCGTAGTCAGTGGTTCCCATGGTGGAGCTTCAGTCCTTTTAGAAGATGCCGTTCGAGGTCAGGCTGCCCTGCTTGATCAGCTCCTGGCGCAGCTGGGTGACCTGGTTGTTCTGGTCGTGGATCAGTGTCTTCTGCCGCTGGATCCAGGAGTTGTAAGCGGACGGCGTGACGACCTTCACCAGCGCGGTCATGAACGCGTGCTGGCGGCCGCACAGCTGCGCGCACTGCCCGAAGTAGTAGTGATTTGGGGTGGGAACCTCGAACCAGGTGTACGTCGTATAGCCCGGGACCGCGTCGACCTTGCCGCCCAGCTTGGGCACCCACCAGGCGTGAATCACGTCCTGGGACTGGATCAGAAGGTTGATCGTTGTGTTCGACGGCACCACCATCTCCTGGTAGGAGTAGGGCAGTTGCTTCTCGAAGTAGTCCTTGTTGCAGCCGGTCCCGTAGGTGTAGCGCCAGATGAACTGCCGGCCGGTCACACAGATGGTCAGCGTCTTGCCGTTCGGCGGGTGGGCCGGAGACAGCGAGGCCGACAGGGCCACGTTGGAGCTCGAGTTCGGCGCGTTGATGATGCTCGGCAGCTTGATGAACGTGACGATCGTCAGGATCACCAGGATCCCCGCGGCGCTCGCGGTCAAGCCGATCTCAAGGCGCGTGTTGCCGTGGAACTGCCTGGCCACCGGGTGGCGCTTGGCCCGGAACTTGTACACCGCGTAGACGAGCGCTCCCTCCACCACCACCCACACGACCGCCGCGAGGTACAGGATGATCTTGTAGAGGGTGTCGATGTTGTCGGCGTTCGGCGATCCCCCTGCCTTCGGGGTGAAGAAGTTGGCGAACGCGCTGGGGACCAGCACCAGCGACCCGACGATCACGAGGACCAGCACCAGCGCCACCCGCGGACGGCGGCTGGCGCGGAGGAGAGGGCGCAACAGACTCATCGGCGGGCGGGATTCTATCCAGCCTTGGCCGGGCACCGTCGCGTCCGGCGGGCGGGCCGACGGGTTCGGTCCGTTCATATACTGGCGCCCTCTTGCGTGTCTCGAGAGCGATCCGTGCTGCCGCCTGGGCAGTGGTGGCCACGGGAGTGGCGGCGCCTGCGCTCCGGCGCCGTCTGAATCTTCCGAAAGCTCCCGTGATGGCGGCCGCGGCGCTGGCTCCACTCGGGGCGGCGGTGGTCGTGCCCCGCGGCCGGCGGCGTGACGCATCGGTGATCGCACTGCAGATGTGGGCCTACCTGGCCGCCTACGAGATTCCCAATGACGATCCCGAGGCTCTGGCCCGGCGCGTCCGCGTCCATTACCCGATCGCCATCGACCGGGCCCTCGGCCTGGGTCAGATCCCCACCGCCCGTCTTCAGCAGACATTCGCGCGTCCCGGGCGGATCCGCAGTTTCGAGCGCGTGCTGGTGTTCTGCCACTGGGTCTGGTTCGCCGTCCCCCACGGGGCCGTCGGCTACACCCTGTTGCGCCGGCCCGAGCGGTTCCCCGCCGCCGCCGTGCGCACCTACGCCGTGTTCGACCTGGGGGCGATCTTCTACTGGGTGATTCCCACCGCGCCGCCCTGGTGGGCCGCCGCCCGCGGGCATCTGGGCGAGCTCGACGGCACTCCCCCGGTACGCCGGATGATGATCGAATACGGCCAGGAGTTCTGGGGTGACCGCTGGGGTGACCTCTACGATGTCCTCGGAGGGAATCCGCTTGCCGCCATGCCGTCGCTGCACTTCGCCACGTCCCTGATGGCGGCCCACCTGTTGTCCGAGGTGGGCCCGGTGTCCGGGCTGGTCGGATGGAGCTACGCGCTCACCCTCGGGCTGGCTCTGGTGTACCTGGGCGAGCACTACGCCGCCGATCTGGTGGCCGGCGCGGCGCTGGCGGAGACGGTCCGCGGCAGCGCTCCGCGGCTCACCCCCGTCGCGCGGTGCCTGGCCCGGCTGCTGAACCGGGCGGCGCTCCTGGCGGGGAACGGCTAGGGGCTCCGATGGAAGAGGGGGGCACGCGGAGCCGGGCGGCCGCCGGGACGGGCCCGGAAGCCGGGCCGGCGGAAGGCTCGAGCGTCGCTCCCGCACCCGGATCCGAGCACCACGAGCAGATGCCGCGCGTCCGCCTCACGCGCGGGCGCCTGATCGCGTCGGTGCTGTTCGTGGTCTCCGCCGCGGCCTTTCTGTACTTCGTGCTGCCCAAGCTGCTCGGCCTGCGCGAGACCTGGAACCGCCTGCAACAGGGGAACGTCTGGTGGCTGGTGCTGGCCTTCGCTCTCGAGGTGACCTCGTTCGTGGGCTATGTGGTCCTGGTCCGGGCCGTGTTCGCGGAGCGCCGGGACCGGATCGACTGGAGGGTGTCCTACCTGATCACGATGGCCAGCCTCGCCGCCACTCGCCTGTTCGCGGCTGCCGGGGCGGGGGGGATCGCGCTGACCGCCTGGGCGCTGCGCCGAGCCGGCATGGCCCCCGGGGTGGTGGCGCGCCGGCTGATCGCGTTCCTGGTCATCCTGTACTCCGTCTACATGGGGACGCTGGTGGTCGACGGGCTGGGCCTGTATCTCGGGCTGTGGCCGGGCCGGGCTCCGTTCGCGATCACCGTGGTCCCGGCGATCTTCGGCGGTGTGGTGATCCTCCTGTTCTTCGGCATGTCACTGCTGCCGGGCGATTTCGACCGGCTGGTGGCTCGCTGGACCTGGAACACCGGGCAGCTGGGCGTGGCGGCGCGCCGGATCGCCAAGGCCCCGGCGGCCGGGGCGGCGGGAGTCCGGGACGCGCTGTCGCTGTTGCGCTCCCGCGATCCCCAGCTGCTCGGCGCGCTCGTCTGGTGGGGGTTTGACATCGCCACCCTGTGGGCCTGCTTTCACGCCTTCGGAGCCTCGCCGGACAAGGGCGTGATCGTGATGGCCTACTTCGTCGGCTGGCTGGGCAACACGCTGCCGCTGCCCGGAGGAATCGGCGGCGTGGAGGGCGGCCTGATCGGCGCCTTCAGCGCGTTCGGGGTGAACGTGGAGACCGCGGTGGTGGCCGTGCTGGCCTACCGGGCCTTCTCGTTCTGGCTGCCCACGCTGCCCGGCGCGGTGGCCTACTTCCAGCTGCGGCGCACCGTTCAGCGGTGGCGCCACGACGCCGAAGCCGAGGCAGGCGCAGGAATCGCAAGCTATACTTAGTGAAGTGACAGTAGAACGCCCTCCTGAGAACGTGGTGATCGTCGGCAGCGGTCCGGCTGGCTACACGGCCGCCCTGTACACCGCCCGCGCCAACCTGGAGCCCCTGGTGATCGAGGGGTTCGCGTGGGGTGGACTGCTCCAGCAGACCACGGATGTGGAGAACTATCCCGGCTTTCCCGCCGGGATCATGGGCCCCGAGCTCATGCAGCAGATGCGCGACCAGGCCGAGCGCTTCGGCGCGCGCCTGGAGACGGACGAGGCCACCTCAGTCGAGCTCGCCTCCGACGGCAGTCTGCACCGGGTGTTCGTGGGCGATCAGGAGTACCTCACCCGCACGGTCATCCTGGCCATGGGAGCCCAGCACCGCAAGCTGGGCGTGGCCGGCGAGGAGCTGCTGTCCGGCCGTGGGGTCAGCTACTGCGCCACCTGCGACGCGGCCTTCTTCCGCAACGCCCCGACGATCATCGTCGGCGGCGGCGACTCGGCCATGGAGGAGGCAATGTTCTTGTCGAAATTCGCCTCCAAGGTCGTCATCGTCAACCGCCGCGAGGAGTTCCGGGCATCCCGGATCATGCTGGAGCGCGCGCGGGCGATCGGGAACATCGAGTGGCTCACGCCCTACGTGGTGGATGAGTTCATCCCGGGGGAGGGCGGTTCGCTCGAACGGGCGCGCCTGCGCCACACGGGCGACGACTCCACCCAGGAGATTCAGGTCGGCGGCGCGTTCATCGCCGTCGGACACGAGCCCCAGTCACAGCTGGTGGCCGGCCAGGTGGAGACCGATCCGAGCGGCTACGTGACGACCGACGGCAAGTCCACGCTGACCAACCTGCCCGGCGTGTTCGCGTCCGGAGATCTGGTCGATCACACCTACCGGCAGGCCGTTACCGCGGCCGGTTCGGGCTGTCAGGCCGCGCTGGACGCCGAGTGGTACCTGCGTGACAACCCGGCCCCGGCAGTGGGCGCCGGGGCTGCCAGAGCTGCCTAGACCAGAAGCCGGGTCAGATGTTGTAGGGGCAGCCGTTGGCCGGCCCCATGTTGCGCGAGGGGGCTCGCCGGCCCATCCGCAGAGCGAAGTCCTGCGTCCACGTGGCCGCGGCGCCCCAGCCGGAGATCCCCTGGTTGATCACGCCCGTGCCGACCCTCGAGAAGGCCGGATACAGGATGTTCTGGCAGTGACCGGTGCTGGCCATCCAGCCCTTCACCACCTGGAAAGGCGTGGTGAAGCCGACCGCGATGTTCTCACCCGCGGTCGACCAGTTGAACCCGACGGCCGAGATGCGCGAGGCGAAGTTGGGGCCGTGGGTGAAGATCTGGCGGTTCACCATCGTGCGAGTCCAGTGCTGCGCCGAGCGGTTCAGCCGCCAGTTGGCGCGCAGCCGCGGCAGGCCATGCGAGGTCCGCTGCTTGTTGATCAGGCACACGACGGCACGCCTGAGCTCGTGGCGGGTCGCCTGGGACACCGAAGTGTGGGCGTGCGCGCAGGGAGAGGCGCTGGCGCTGGCGGTGGGGATGGCCAGACAGACCGTGGCCAGGAGGGTGAGGAGCCCAGCCCGTGAGAGCCGGCTGTGGGTATAGGTGGGCATACACCTCCGTTCGGTGTGTTGGGCGCAGCCGAGTAGCCGGCGCCCCCACACCTAGAACGGGTGTCCATGCAATTTCCGGTCCGCACGCTTACTTGCGGGCGTCTGCTAGCCAGGCCGACAGGTGTCTAAACACGCTGTCTATACAACCCCCCAGATGGGGGGTCGGCTACCGCAGCTGGGTCCAGACGGTCTTCGTCTCGAGGTAGGACTCGAGGCCCTCGAGGCCGTGCTCGCGACCCACACCGGAGGACTTGAAGCCGCCAAAAGGCGCGCCGGCATCGCTGATTCCCCAGCAGTTGACGTACACGGAGCCCGCCTTCAGCATCGCCGCCAGCCGGTGGGCGCTGGACAGGTCACGCGTCCACACGCCGGCGGCCAGCCCGTAGTCGCTGTCGTTGGCCCGGGCGGCCACCTCTTCGAGCGAGTCGTATGGCAGTGCGACCAGCACCGGGCCGAAGATCTCCTCCCGGGCGATCCGCAGGTCATCGCGCGTGGCCGTGAACAGAGTGGGCGAGACGAAGTAGCCGCCGTTGCCGGCTGGCCGGCCGGCAACGGCGGAGGACGCGCCCGCTACACGTTCCGCGCCCTCGGCCAGGCCCGACTCGATGTACTCCAGCACCCGCCGCTGCTGCTCGGCCGACACCACCGGCCCCAGTTGCGTCCCAGGGTCGAGGCCCGGGCCCAGGCGGGACTTCTCGGCCCGGGCAGCCAGGGCTCCCACCACCTCTTCGAACTGGTCCTTGTGCACGAACAAGCGGCTGCCCGCGTTGCACGCCTGCCCGGTGTTGAAGTAAAGCGCCTGGAAGGAGCCTGCGGTGGCCGCCTCGAGGTCGGCGTCGGGGAGGATGATGTTGGGCGACTTGCCGCCCAGCTCCAGGGTCACGCGCTTGAGCGCCCGCCCGGCCGTGGCCCCGATCTCGCGCCCCACCTCGGTCGATCCGGTGAAGGCGATCTTGGCGATGCCGGGGTGATCGACGATCGCCGCTCCGGTGCGCCCGTCGCCGGTCAGCACGTTGACGACGCCCGGGGGAAAGCCGGCCTCGAGGGCGAGCTCGCCGAGGCGCAGCGCGGTGAGCGGCGTCTGCTCGGCCGGCTTGAGCACGACGGTGCAGCCGGCGGCCAGCGCTGGGCCGAGCTTCCAGGCGGCCATCAGGAGGGGGAAGTTCCACGGGATGATCTGCCCGCACACGCCGACCGGCTCCTTGCGGGTGTAGCAGTGCATGTCGGGCTGCTGGACGGGGATCGTCCGGCCGAAGATCCGCTCCGGCCAGCCGGCGAAGTGCCGGAAGTGGGCCACCGTGCCGGTGAGATCGACGACCCGAGCCATCTTCACCGGCTTGCCGTTGTCCAGAGACTCGAGCTGGGCCAGCTCCTCGCCGGCCTCCTCCACGGCGTCGGCCAGGCGGCCGATCAGCCGCCCTCGGTCGGCGGCCGAGATGCGCCCCCATTCGCCGGTCAGGGCCTCACGGGAGCTCTTCACCGCTTGCTCTACGTCGGCCGGCCCGGCCTGGGCCACCTCGGTGATCGGCTGCCCGGTGGCGGGATCCAGCGTCGGGAAGGTGGCGCCGTCGTGGGCGGCCGCCCGCTCGCCCCCGATCAACAGGAGCTGAGAACGGCCGGCAAATTCGCGGGCGGCGGGGTCGGTGAGCTGCTCGGGCAGCGTGGCGGCGGGCATCAGGGCGTGAGGACGATCTTGAGCGCCTCACGGCGATCGTAGATGCGGTAGGCCTCCTCCGCCTCGTCGAGGCGCATGTGCGCGCTGACCAGCGGCGTCGGATCGAGCGTTCCCGCGGCCAGCATCCCCAGCACCCGGTCGACGTGGGCGATCACGTTGGCGGCCCCGGCTCGAAGGGTGAGAGCCTTGATCCACACCAGCCCCATATGCACCCGCTGGGGCTCGGCGTACACCCCGATCGCGTTGACGGTGCCGGCGTTGCGAGCCAGGCGGATGGCCAGGTCGAGCGCATCCGGGTGTCCGACGGCATCGATCGCCACGTCGACTCCACGCTTCTCAGTCAAGCTCTTGACCACCTCCCGCGGCTGCTCCTCGGTCAGGTGGACAGGGGTGGCCCCGAACCGGCGCGCCATGTCCAGCCGGTCAGGCACGGTGTCGATGGCGATGACGGGTCCGGCCCCGGCCGCCCGGGCGACCTGGACGGCGCACAGTCCGACCGGGCCCAGGCCGAGCACGGCCACGCTGTCTCCGGCCTGCACTTCGGAGGCGACCACCGCGTGATAGCCGGTGCCCATCACGTCACCGGCGAACAGGGCCACCTCGTCGCTCACCCCGTCAGGGGCTCTGCGCAGGGTCATGTTGGCTCGAGGAACCAGGGCCAGCTCGGCCTGCGTTCCCGGCAGGTCGCCCAGGGCCGCCCCGTGCCCGAACGTGCGCTGCTCGGCGCACTTGTGATAGGCGCCGCGCAGGCAGAAGATGCAGGTGCCGCAGGCTGTGTGGAAGCAGCCGAGCACCCGGTCTCCCTCGGCCACGCGGGTCACGGCGTCTCCGGCGGCGACCACCGTCCCGACGAACTCGTGCCCGATCGTGAAGCCGGGCGCGATCTGGACCCGCCCGTGGTAGATGTGCAGATCCGACCCGCAGATCCCGCTGGCCTCGATCCGGACGATCGCGTCGTCGGGGGCCTGGAGCTCCGGTTCCGGGCGCTCCTCCACGCGGACCTCGTTGGGCGCCTGGAACGTGACGGCTCTCACGACGGGACCAGCGCGTTGATCCCGGTCAGCGCGCGGCCGATGATCAGCTTCTGGATCTGTGAGGTGCCCTCGTACAGGGTCGTGACCCGGACATCGCGGAAGTAGCGCTCCACCGGGTGGTCGTCGACGTACCCGGCTCCGCCGAACACCTGGATGGCCGTGGTCGCACACCGGTTGGCCGCCTCCGTGGCGTACAGCTTGGCGATCGAGGTCTCGGTGGTGTTGGGCTTGCCCTGATCCTTCAGGTATCCGGCGCGCCACACCAGCATCCGGGCGGCATCGGTCTCCACCTTCATGTCGGCCAGCATGCCCTGGACCATCTGGAAGCTGGCGATCGGGCGCCCGAACTGGACGCGCTCCTTGGCGTAGGTCACCGAGGCATCCACGCAGCCCTGGCAGATGCCGACACAGCCCGCGGCCACGCTGTAGCGCCCGGAGTCCAGGTTGCTCATCGCCACCTTGAACCCATCGCCCACCTCGCCCAGCATCTGGTCGTCGGAGACCTCCACGTCGTTGAGGCTGATGGCCGCGGTGTCCGAGCCGCGTAGGCCCAGCTTGTGATGGATCGGCTGGGGCTGGAAGCCCGGCTGGTCGGTCTCGACCAGGAAGCAGGCCAGGCCCTTGTGGCCTTTGTCGGGGTCGGTCTGGGCGAAGATCAGCGCCAGCTCGGCGACGTTGCCCATCGAGATCCACATCTTGGCGCCATTGATCACCCAGCCGCCGTCGGTCTTGCGGGCTCGGGTGCGCTGGTTGGCGGCGTCCGATCCGGTGTCCGGCTCGGTCAGCCCGAAGCAGCCCAACCATTCACCGGAGCACAGCTTGGGCAGGTACTTCTGCTTCTGCTCCTCGGTCCCCCAGCGCACGATCCCGGAGCAGACCAGCGAGGTCTGCACCGAGACGACCGTGCGCATCGCCGAGTCGCCGCGGCCGATCTCCTCCACGATCAGGCCGTAGCTCAGGTAGTCGAGCCCCGCGCCCCCGTATTCCTGGGGGACGATCGCCCCCAGATATCCCTGGTCGGCGATCTTGCGCACCAGCTCGAGGTCGAAATGCTCGTTGCGATCGTTCTCGCGGGCGCGATCGACGATCTCGTTATCGGTGAACGCCCGGGCCGTCTCGCGGATCAGGCGCTGTTCGTCATTCAGCTCGAAGTCCATGGTCCGGCACCCTAACGAGTGCCGGACCATCTGGACTCACTGCTCAGCTCAGCGGGGCTATGCCGCTGACATTGAACGTCTCCACCGGGGAGGCGCCACCCACGTTCCACGGGCCGCCGAAGATGCGGGCCCGCAGCTTCGCGGTGCCTGCCTGGCCGAACGTGTACGTGAACGAGTACGTGGAGCCGCCGGTGAGCCGCGTACTGCCCACGTCATGCCACGCCCCGTCGTCACCCAGCCGCTGCAGGAAGATCACGTGGCCGGGCTTGGCCGGGGTGACCGTCCCGGACAGGGTGACGGTGCCGCCGACCTGGCCCGAGTTGGAGCTCGGGTTGATCGTGACGACGTCCTGCACGCCCTGGTTGACTGGGGCGCTGCTGCGGGCCGGATGCTGCGTGGTGGCGCGGTACACGGTGTTGTGAACCGGGGCCACGGTGAACGCGTAGGTGCCATCCGACGCGGTGGTCGCGGTGCCTACCTTGTGCACGTTGCCCGACGGGCTGCGCCCGTACAGGGTGACCTGCACGCCGCTCTCCGGGGTGGAGGTCCCCGGCTTGTCCAGCGTTCCGGTCAGGTTCGCCGAATGTCCCTCGGCGATGATCGGCTGGCTGGTGGCCAGCGTGAACGCGGGCTTCTCCCGCTGCTGGACGGTGACCGTGACGCTGTCCGAGCCGGCGGCCACATTCCTCCGGTCGCCGGCGAAGTAGGCGCGCAGCGTCCTGGTCCCGGGACGGCCCCAGGCATGCGCCAGCGTGAACCGGGAGTTCCGGTTCGTGAACGTGCTGGCGACGGTCCGCCAGGTGTTGCCGTTGGCCGATGTCTGCTGCTGGAGCAGCACTCGCTCCACCGGATGACGGGGCGTGAGCTTCCCGGAGAAGACGACCCGGTGCCCGGTGATCGTGTTGGTCGTGTCGGAGTGGAGCGTGACCAGCGCGCCCACGCGCTCGTGGATGGTCAGGCTGTGCGTTGAGTTCGGACCCCGCACGAACCAGCTGCGGTTGGTCATCACGATTCCCTCCGGCCGGGTGAACTCGTAGGTCCCGTCCTGGAGGGTTTTCGTGTGCCCGATCACCGTGAAGCGGGCGGCCGGAGCGATCCGGTGGTAGAGGTAGACCGTCTGTCCGGCGTTCCCGGACCCCTGCAGCTGGCCGAAGATCACCACACCTTCTCCGGCGATGATCGAGGGCGGATCGGCGGTGATCGTCAATCCCTTGTTGTGATGGGGAGCTGCGCTCGCCAGAACCGGGACACCGAGGGCAACCAGGGCGCCCAGCAGCACTGCGAGCACGGCAGATCGCGTGCGCATCAGAGCACTTCCTTTCCCTGCTATTCGTAGGTGTGCGTCGCCTTGCCGCTCGGGCCCGGTATGTGCGGCTCGGTCACTGCCCAAAACACGCCTCCAGTTCCGGAAGTTGCGCGGTGGCAGTTGGAACTCCGCGGGTAGACTCGCGGCGTGAGCGCGTTCTCCGTGATCGTGCTAGTGGGGTTCGTGCTGGTGATCCTGTTCGTGGTCCTGCTTGGCCGCGCCCACGAGGGAGCGTCGCTGGAGCAGTTCGGGCTTCGCTCGGCCCGGGAGATCACCGAGAACCGCGAGGCACTTGAGGTCGAGGACCTCCAGCAGATGCTGGAGGCCCACAACGAGCGGCGCCGGCGTCGCGGGGAGCCCGAGAGAACGGTGGAGGACCTGGAGCTTCAGGTGATGAACGACCGCCGGGAACAGGCCCAGCGGCGGGAGGCTCTGATGGCCGACCGCGAGCTTGATCAGCTGCTGGAGGTCACCAACGCCCGCCGGCGGGCCCGCGGTCTGCCCGAGCGGACGCGCGAAGAGGTGAAGCGGGAATTCGGCCGTCCTGACGCGGACGCCTGACGCCGGGTGGCTCGCTGCCTGATCATCGGCTGCGGCTGTCACGGGCTGCGGCTGGCCCGCGAGCTGAAGGACCGCGGGCACGTGGTTCGCGGAACGACCCGTCAACCTGCGCGGCTGCCCGACATCGAGGCGACCGGCGCCGAACCGGTGCAGGCCGATCCCGACCGGCTGGCCTCCCTGGTCCCGGCGCTGGATCATGTGAGCGTGGCGGTCCTGCTGCTCGGCAGCGCCACCGGGGATCCCGAGTCACTGGCTGCGCTGCACGGCCCGCGCCTGGAGGCGCTGTTGGTCAAGCTGCTTGACACCACCATCCGTGGCGTCGTCTACGAGGCGGCCGGGTCGGTCCCTCATCCTGTCCTTCAGCGGGGCCTGGCCACGGTGACGCGGCTGTGCCGGATCTCTCGGATTCCCCTTGAGCTCATCGAGGCCGACAGGAGCGCGCCAGACTGGCTGGCGCAGGCGCTGGGCGCGGTCGAGGGGGTTCTGAGCCCGCCGGTCTAATGCAGCAGCGGGCCGACCCGGTCAAACAGGTCGGCGAGGATTCGCGCTGTGGCGCCCCAGATCAGGTGGTCGTCGACCACGTATGTGTCGGTCCGGATCGGCAGGCCGCGGCGGACGAGGCGCCGGCGGCCGTATCCAGACCTGAGCGCCGGTAGGGGAAGCTCAATCACCTCGGCCACCTCTCGGGGACTCAGGGTCCAGGCCATCCCCGCCTCGATCACGCCCACGAACGGGTAGACGGCATACCCGGTGGCGATCGTCGGCGTGGGCTGCAGGGCACCGCGGATGTCCACCGTGTCCCGCGGCAGCCCGACCTCCTCCTCGGCCTCGCGCAGGGCGGTGTGGATCAGGTCCGGGTCGCCGGGGTCGCGGCGGCCGCCCGGGAACGAGATCTCGCCGGCATGGCGGCGCAGATCCTCGCGCCGGCGAGTGAACACCGCGTGCAGCTCGCCCTCCTCCAGGTAGAGCGGGACGAGGACAGCCGCGTCGGTCGCTCCGGGCACGCTGAGGCTGAGCGCGTCCTCCGGCGCCAGCAGGACCCGCCTCAACTCGCCGCCCAGCGTGTCGGTCCCCTCGATCACGCAGCTGACTATATTCGGCGCGCTCCGGGCGCCTGCCCGGGCTGAGCGGGGCCGGTGGGCCTGGCTAGAGGGCCGCGCGACCGGCCACGCGATTGAGGGCGCGCCGGCGCCGGTCGTGGCGCGGCGGCTCGGTGGGCGCCTCACCGGGGTCGATCAGGCTGACCTTGTCCTCGAACATGACCTCGCCCTCCAGCGTCCGGTGGATCGGGCATTTGGCCGCGATCACCTGCAGGCGCTCCCGCTGCTCCGGCGTGATGTCCTTGGGCAGCCGGAGATCGAGCGTGAACTTGGTCGGGCAGCCACGCTCGGCCGGGGTGTAGTCCACGCCGACCTCCACCTGGCCGATGTCCCAGCCCTTGCGCTTGGCATACATCTCCATCGTGATCGCCGTGCACGTGGCCAGGCTGGCCGCCAGCAGCTCCTGCGGGCTCGGGCCGTCGTCGTCGCCCTGTCGATCGGGCGACTCGTCCACGGTGATGTTGTGGCAACGGATGTCGACGTTATGACTGAACGAGCGTCTGGTCGATCTGCGAGCGGTGGCCTTCATGTTGTCCTCTGGATCCTCGAAACGAGCACTACTAATACTGATCGTAGCGCCGATTTGCCGATCTTCAGTCGGACAGCTGGTTGAAGATCAACCCGGTCGGCACCTTGGGGAAGAAGTAGGTGGATTTGGGGGGCATGCTCTCCCCGCTGGCCGCTACGTCCTGGACCCGGGCGACCGGGGTGGGCGCCATGAAGAACGCGGCCTGATACTCGCCTGATGTGACGAGATCGATCGCCTGAGCATCGTCTCGCGCGTAGCCCAGACCGTCCAGATGATCGATCTGCTGATCGCTCATCCCGAGCGCCCCCTTGAGGATCAACGCTTCCAGGACCGCTGTGTCCAGGCGGCGGTACGGCTCGGCTCGATCCGGCAGCGCCGCGTCGGCGATCGCCGGGTCCTTGAGCCTGAGGCGAAACGGCCGGCGGAAGTGGCTGTCCAGGTAGCCGATCTGGATCTCGTCGCTGGAGGGGGGCGGCAGCTCCTCCAGGTCAGACAGCTCAGTGATCTCGAAGTCGCGCCGGATCGCCTCGGCCAGCGTCTCCTGGCGCTGAGCGTCCAGTCCCCGCACCAGCCGGTGAGTGGGAAACACCGTCAGGCCGGGGTCCTGGAGTGCCACCAGGCACATCAACACGTAGCGGTGCGGACCCTCGCCACCGACCTCCTCCGCATAGACGCGCGCCGTCTCGTACCGGTGATGCCCGTCGGCGATCAGCAGCTCGCCCTGGCCGGCCTGGCGACAGACGCTTTCGATGGTCTCCGGATCGGAGACGCGCCACAGGCGGTTCACCGTGCCGTCCGGATCCTGCGTCCGGGCCCATGGTGATTGCGCGACAGAGCTCTGCAGAGCGGTCCAAGCCGCGTTGTTGGGGTCGGAATACAACGAGAAGATCGGGGACAGGTTCGTCTGGGTGGCCCGGGTGAGGCGCAGGCGGTCCTCCCTGGGTCCGGGGTGGGTGCGTTCGTGGGGGCGTATCCGTCCCGGCCCGTACTCCTCCACGCGCACGCGGGCCAGGAAGCCCCGGCGGGTCCGCGCCCGGCCGTCCGGGCCGCGGTAGTCCTGCTCGAGGGGCCACACGGTGGGCTCCGGTTCGCGGATCACCGCTTCCTCGGCCCGCCAACTCGACAGGATCCGGGCGGCCTCCTGGTACGGATCTCCGTCGCCCTGAGGCAGATCGACGTGCACGACGTTGTAGGGCGACTGGGCCGCCAGCTGTGCCCGCTGCTCGGGGTCGATGACGTCGTAGGGCGGGGCCACCACCCGCTGCAGGCCGCCCACCTTCTCGGGCACGTAGCGCAGCGCGTTGAGCGGCCTGACCTCCGGCATGCCGGCCGAGGGTAGCCGAGGGCCGTCGGCTGGGGTCGGGCCGCAGTGGCTGACCGCGGCCCGTACAGTGGGCGCTCGACTCGCGCGAATGATCGGGGCGCCCGGATTTGAACCGGGGACCTCCTGCTCCCAAAGCAGGCGCGCTACCAGGCTGCGCCACGCCCCGCGAAGCAGGGCATTCTAGCCCTGGGTACCCCAAACTCGGAAAGGTGGGCGCTGATGCCCGATACGAACAGGATCACCCGCCTCGGATTCGTCAACTGCTACCTCGTGCGTGAGGACGACGGCCTGACGCTGGTCGACACGATGTTGCCTCGCAGCGGCCGGAAGATCCTGGCCGCGGCAGAGCGGCTGGGAGCGCCGATCCGCCGCATCGTGTTGACGCACGCGCACGGCGATCACATCGGTTCTCTGGACGAGCTTCACGGTCTCGTTCCGGAGGCCGAGGTGATCATCTCGACCCGGGACGCCCGGCTGCTGGCCAAGGACATGTCGCTTGATCCCGGCGAGCCCCAGGGCAAGCTCCGAGGCAGCTATCCGGGCGCCCGGACGCGCCCGAGCCGAACCGTCGCCGAGGGAGACACGATTGGCTCGCTACAGGTGATCGCCTCCCCCGGCCACACTCCCGGCCACGTATGCCTGCTCGACCCACGGGACGGCACGCTCATCTGTGGTGACGCGTTCACCACGATTGGCGGAGTCGCCACCACCGCCAAGGGCAAGCCGGTCTTCCCCCTGGCCGTGATGGGCACGTGGGACAAACCCACGGAGGTCGAGAGCGCCCGCAAGCTGTGCGGACTGGAGCTCACGAGGCTGGCACCGGGCCACGGCCGGGTCGTGGAGTCGCCGGTCGCGGAAATGAAGGCCGCGGTGGCGCGCGGGGCGTGACCGGTGGGCATCTATCGCGGCTGGCCCCAGCCAGTTTCGGCCCCGGGCGAGACCGACTCGCTGGCGTAGCATCAGACACTCCAGTCGATCCAACAGACAAGGAGCCGCCATGCCAGCCAAGGGCGCTGCCGAGTGGAAGGGCGATCTCAAGAGCGGGGCAGGCCAATTCACCGCCGGCGATTCGATCTCCGGTGATTACTCCTTCCGTTCCCGGTTCGAGGACGGTCCCGGAGCCAACCCGGAGCAGCTGATCGCCGCCGCCCACGCCGCCTGCTTCTCGATGGCCCTCTCAGCCGCTCTGGCCGATGCCGGCACGCCGGTCGACTCGGTCCGCACCGACGCTCGGGTCACCCTCCGGATGGTCGACGGCACGCCGACGATCACGAGCATCGCGCTGAACACCGTCGGGCAGGTGCCGGGCATCGATGAGGCGGCGTTCAAAGAGGCCGCCGAGGGCGCCAAGGCCGGTTGCCCGGTCAGTCGCGCCCTGGCCGGGGTGCCGGAGATCACGATGGAGGCATCACTGGCCTGACCGGCGCTACGGTCACGAGTCACGGACGACGGCCGCTGAAGGCGGCTCGTCCCGCCCGCCCCCGTAGCTCAGATGGACAGAGCGACGGCCTTCTAAGCCGTGGGTCGCAGGTTCGAGTCCTGCCGGGGGCGTTTCAGGAAGTGCCTGTAAAGGCGCATGAATCGAGATACGTCTCCGTAGCGTCGCCCGCCAGTCCCCTCACCGGAACGTTTTGACGGCAGGGGTATGCTCCCGATTCGTGGCTCTTGGGCCTTCGGACCGTTGCCGTTTACGTCTGCAAACGACGGTGCCCCATGCGCGTGATGTCACCAACGGCTAGGAAGGCACTCCGCGGCAGCGGGCAAATCGCAGCGGCTGCTTTGGCAGCATTTGAGCTGCGGTACTTGTTCGCCTCGGCGGCGAGTGCCGAATCTGGGCTGCGCTGGATCGCGGACGCCCAGGAGGGCTCGAGCCGCCTGTGGATACTCGCTCTGCTGGCGCTAGGCGCCGGCTTGATGCTGCGAGAGATCGGCCGGGGTTTGTTTGAGCGCGCCTCGCAGGTGCGGTGGTCGCCCGGACTACTCGGGTTGTGGTTGCTCTGTTCGTCGGTGTTGGTCGCGATCTTTTGTTGTGAGGAGCTCTTCAGGGGTTTGGTGGCGGTTGGGCATCCCGTGAGGCTGGCGGCAATGTTCGGCCCTGCTGGATGGTCGTCTGTAGCCGCGGCGCTAGCTTTGGGGTTGCTGCTGGCAGCTGCGTTCCGCGGCGTACGGTGGGTTCTGCGCGAGGTGGTTCCATGGCGGGTCCGGGAGATTCCACGCCAGCGGCCGCACGCAGTTGCGCTGCGTTGTGCCGAGGGGGGCTGGCTACCGGTCGTCGTGCCGGTGCTGGCGGGCTGGTCGGAGCGCGGGCCCCCGGACCCTTGCGGCTGTTTGATCTCTGCTCGCGGCGCCTGACGCTGCGACAACCTGATCAGGCCGCCGATCCTCAAGCAGATCGGTCGCGTCGCATGACGGCCGAGAGGGTGATCGCCAGCGTCTAGAGGGGTGCCTTGAGGGCGACCCGCTGGGCAGGTGCTCCGCTCCAGTCTGATCGCGGCAGTCCTAGCTCGCAAATTTGATCAACGTGTTCATAGGAGATCTCCATGAGTACAAGTAGCGCCAGCCTGGGGCGCGGCGCACGGACGGACGGGCGGACCAGTCTTGAATTGATCCGGGACTACTTCTGGTCTGACACTGCCCGAGGGGTGCAGACGGTGCTGGGCTTGCTCTGGCTCCTGGACGGTGCGTTGCAGTTCCAGGCGTTCATGTATGGAACGGGTTTTATTCAGTTCCTGACGAATTTGACGGTTGGTCAGCCGCCTTGGGTTGCGAGCAGCGTTACTTGGAGCGCGACGACGCTGCACAGCCACCAGACCGTGTTCAACACGGCGTTCGCGCTCGTTCAGATCGCGATTGGAGTTGGGCTGCTCTACCGCCCGACGATCAAGCTGGCGCTGGTCGCGTCATTCGGATGGGCTTTGGTGGTTTGGTGGTTTGGCGAGGCGTTCGGGATGATGTTCATGGCCACGACGCCGATGGGTGGCGCCCCGATGGCCAGTCCGCTGACAGGCGCGCCCGGGGCGGTGCTGCTGTACGCCCTGATCGGCACGATGGTATGGCCGAACGGACGGCCGGGAGGACTGCTCGGCGTGCGTGGCGCACGAATTGCCTGGGCCACGCTCTGGCTGGTGATGGCGTGGTTGTGGCTGGTCGAGGCCGGTGGAGCCAATGGAGTCACCAACGCGATCAATGCGGCGCCTTCGGGAATGAGCTGGCTGAGCACCGTGCAGGATTGGTTCGCAAACGCCGCTAAGGGGAATGGCGTCGGGATCGCGATCGTGCTCGCGGCAGTATCGGCCGTGGTGGGTGTGGCAGTTGCCGTCAACTGGCGGCCGAAGTTGTTTCTAGCGCTGGCGATTGGCTTGAATCTGCTCTATTGGGTGGTCGGTCAGGGTTTCGGCGGCATTCCTCAGGGCGGCGCCACCGATCCGAACGCTGGGCCGCTGTTCGTGGTCATGGCGTGCATCATGTTTGTGCTGGTCGCGCCGCGGACCGGCAACGCTCGAGATCCGAAGTTCGACATGCGGCACAGCTCTGCTGTACCGGCCAAGTGAGCGCATGATGTTCCGCATCCGGCTGGGATCCCTACCATCGTGCGGACCGGATCCCAGCCGGATGCAACCAGTCAGTGCCCTCGGAGTTGATATCGCCGGCCACTCCAGCGCCTGCAGCAGCGCCGTCAGCTGCTGAGCGTTGAGAAGCGTTCAGATGTCCAGCTTGTCACCGGATACACGTATGGCAGCCAGTTCGGTCGTCGCAGCGCCAGATCTCGCCCCGCTGAGCGAGGCGACCTCGTTGTCTGCTCGGGTTCGCTGATGTCGGGCATGACGATGGCCCATGGCGCCGCCGCGAACGCTGCGGTTCCGCCGTGGCTGGGGATCGGCGGAGCCGCGATGTTCCTGGTGATCGCCGCGTCCCACCTCCGTTATCTGCTCCGGACCACCGGTGAACGCCGCCCGTGGCACGCCTGTCACGTGTTGATGGCGATCGGGATGGCATTCATGTACGCGCCGGGATCGATCGACCCGCTCGATGTACCGGCGGCGTTCTGGAGGCTCGTTTTCGCCACTGCCGGAGCCTTGGCGGCAGTTCGGGCGCTGGGTTTGTCAGACCGCCCGCCAAGCCCGATTTGGCTGCTGACCGCGGTCGACCTAGGCGCGATGTTGTACATGTGGTCCACTCATGCATTCGCGGCCCCGCTCAGCTGGCTGCTCGCTGCTTATTTCGTCGTGGTCGCCGCCATGTGGGCGCTCGATGCTTATCGCCGCCTCGATGGTGACAGGGCGAACATCCGCTGGTGGATGCTTCCTCAGGAGGCCGAGGCCGGTGCCTTCCGATCTCGCGCCGCGGTCGCCACCGCTACCGCCACCTCGCGATCGCTGATTGGCGAACTCGATATCGGCGCTTCGATGTTCGCGATGGCGCTCGGAATGGCGTACATGCTCGCCGTGATGCAGACGATGACCTGATCCGGTGAGTAAGCGCGGCGGCGTTCGGCGCGCCCGAGCGCCCGCCGAACGTGCCAGGCCAACTGACTATGACTTGCACGTCGAGGGCGTGAGCCCTGTGACGTCGTTGCTCGTCTTGTAACACAGGTTCGAGAACGTGTTGCCCGTCCCCATCGCGGTTCCGCTTGGGACGAACGTCCCGCTGTCGGCTCCGGTGCAAACGTTGAAGTAGGACAGGTTGGGGGTGCCGGCGATGTCGTATCCGTTCGCTGGCGCGTACCCGTTGAACGTGTCGTTTTCGATCGTGTTGTTGTGGGCGCCGTCGATCAGCATCAGGTTGCCCATCAGGCCGGTGTTGAAGTAGCCGCTGGGCTCTTTGGCTCCGTTGAGCGAGACGCAGATCGGACCGCCGGCCTCGGCCGTGCTGTTTTCGATGGTCACGTTCGAAGCGCCGTCGAGTATGTAGCCGCCGGTGTCGTCAGCGTTGGCGCTGGCCTGATCGATTGTGACGTTGCTGGTGTTCTGTAGGTAGACGCCCCAGCCGCTGTCGTAGTCGAACGTGTTGCACACCCCTTGGGGGCACTTGGATGTGCCGCCGATCTGCAGGTTCGACGAGTTCACCGCGTAGAGGCCGTCGGCGTCGTGGAACGGAACCTCGTCCGAGGTGGCCTTGTACTTGCTGTTGGCGGTCGAGACGTTGGTGGAGTTCTTGATGACGAGCCCGGCGCCGTTCATCTTGTTCACGCTGATCGACGTCAGAGCGATGTTCGACGAGGAGTCGATTTCGATCCCGATGCCGTCGTTATTCGCGGACACGTTGTTCACGGTGGCCGGCCCACTCACACCCGACAGGTGGATCACCGCGTCGGCGGGATTCGTGTTGGTGTAGTTGGCCGAGATGCCGGTGATGGTGAAATCGGCCGTGGTGTTCTCGATCGTGATTGCCGAGCCCTGGCCGTTTGGCGATGTGATCGCGAACGGACCGACCACGTAAGGATTGGCTGGCGTTCCGCCCCCGGTGGCGCACCCGCAGGTCGCAAACCCACCATTGCCGTTGATGAGGATTCCGGGCTGACCGCTGGCGTAGCTGGGTGATGCGGCGATCGCAAAACCGGCCGCCGTGGCCACGCAAAGCAGTAGCCGAGTAAGACCGCTCACTGATAACCCCCTACTGAATGGCTCTCCCGCCGCGGATCCCCGCCACCGACCGAGCCTATATCTCGCCGGACAAGGAAATCAAGCCGGCCAGAGCACCTCTCGCCGGTGTGACGCGCGACGAAAATTGTCAAAAATCTGGTTTTGTGAAGGCATAGGATCAATGGAGGTCCATGGCGCCGATCGTCAATAGCACGGAGGTCGCGCGACGAGCGGAGGAGGCGTTCGCCTACGTCATCGATCCGAGCACGATGTCCGAGTGGCAGCACGGCGTCGTGAGCGGGCAGATGGACGGAGTTCCGACCCGAGTCGGGTCGCGGTGCACGACGATCCGGAGGATCGGCGGCCGTGAGCGCGAGGTTGTCACGCAGATCACCGAGTACGACCCGCCGCACCGCTGGGCCGACCGAGGCATAAGCGGTCCGATCAGGGCGATCGTCGCAGTCACAGTCGAGCCGCTTGCCGATGCTTCACGGTCGCGGGTGACGATCGAGCTGGATTTCACCGGGCACGGGATCGGCAGGCTGCTCGTTCCGCTGGTCGTCCGTCGACAGGCCGCCAGCGAGATGCCGGAGAACATGAGGCGGCTCAAACAACGGCTCGAGGCGAGTCGCTAGCGCCGGCGGACGGCGGAGGACCCGAGCTCGATCAGCAGTCGACCAGTTGACGCTCGCGGTCGGGCCGCGCCGCATAGGCGGCCATCTGGCGCTGAAACTCCGGCCACCACAGCGGTTCGTCGCTCCCGCCCCCGTCCGGACCCTCGGGACTGACGGTCGGTGCTCCACCCTCGCCTCCGTCCTGGCGGTTCTCCTCCTCGACTGTGGCGAGATGAATCGCGAGACCGAACGCCACGCTGCTCAGAGCAAACACCGCGCCAGTGAGGGCCATCATCGACAGTGGCCCGTGGAGCACGAGCACCAGAATCCACGCCCCCCAGGCGCCCGACAAGCCCCACCCCGCCACCAACGGGCGAACCACCCGGGAGATACTCACCCGGAGCGCAACCCACAGCACCACCAGATTCATCGCCTCGACGGCCACAACACAGAGGATGATCAGGTAGCTCACGGAGTTGGTGGGGCGAGCGGCTCGGAGCGCATCATCTCACGGGTCGCTCGGCATGACCAGCCCTTTTATGTCGCGCGTCCGGTGCCTGACGCTGCTGTGCTTCGGCAGCCGATGAGCCGGGTGAAGCAGCAGAAACCCCGGCGCCACGCGTATATCCGGACGCGAACATATCCGAAGCGCTGCGCTCGCGGGAAGAATCACCCGTCGGTTTCGTCCGGGCTCTGGACGCAACGGCTCGGCACCCAAGACCACGGGGTGCCGGTGCTCCCCCGGGCCAAAGAGACCGCCCCGCACGTGCTCAGCCGATAATGCTCGCGCCGCTGGGAGAGTGACTCGCCGTGCTACGAGACTCGGCGACCAGCGTCACTCGGGTGACGCGATGAAATTGTCTGATGCGCCTGCGCCTGTCCCTGTTGTGGACCAGCGCGTCGGGGGCTCGCGCCACATGCCGTCCGACCAGCAAGAGTGCCCTGCTCATTGTCCCCTCTTTCCATCCGTGCCCAGAGTCCTGGAGGGCAGGACGGTACCCATCCCGAGTGACCTCGTCACTAGCCGTTCGGCTAGTGCGCCTCCGTCGTTCGGCTAGTTACCGAAAAACCGCAGAACACAGCGTCACCAGAGCGAGCGGTCGCGCCGGCGATGAATCCGCCACAGGCCGGTCAGGCTGCCGACGAGCACGAGGGTCCCGCCGATCAGGACGCTTCCCGGTCTGAGCCCGCCCAGCAGCACCGGCACCATGACCGCTGCGGCAACCAGGCAGGTGGATAGGCCGACGAGCAGGGTCAGCAGTAAGGCCAGCGCGGATGGACGCGGAGGACCTGGGCCTCGGCTCAAGCTTCCGCCAGTCCCTGGTCCCGCATCGCCCGGCGATAGGCGACGGCCACGGCATCGAACTTGACGTGCATCTCCGCCGCCAGATCGAAGGGAACCTTCCAGGGTCGCTGTGACTCGACCATCCGCCGGTCCTGCTCGAAGATCGTGTCCTCGAAGTCCTGCAGCACGCTGACCGGCTGGTCCTGGTCGTAGTTCCGGGCGATCATCAGATATCCCGTGCACGCTTCTTTGCCCACGGGCTGTGACGCGAAGAAGTAGACCATCCCGCGCTCACCGCCCCAGCCCAACCGCAGCACGATCGTGTAGGGCAAGTGCAGTTGGTAGCGGCTGCGCCGTTCGGGCGCCTCCGCCTGCTGATTGGCGAACACCGGGAACTCGTCTGTGTTCGCCGCCTCCGGCCGGAGGATCTCGTAGCGGAGGACGTGGCCGTCGGTCTCCACGGTGTGCTGCGGGACCACCGGGCGACTCGGGTCGCCGAGCAGTCCGGGATGGACCCACGGGAAGTGGCCGAAGTCGGTGAAGTTCTCCACCTGCCGGGAGGCATCCGAGCGCCACGAGTACGGTCCGCAGGGCACCACTTGCCAGCCGTCTGAGGACTCCAGTTCCGGTGCCTCCGGCAGCGGCCAGCGTGGCTCATCCAGGGCCACCCACAGAATCCCGTAGCGCTCCTGGCAGCGATACGCCGCCACCCGGGCCTTGCCCGGCACGCGGCTCGGGTCGGAGAGCTGGGGAATCGCCAGGCAGCGCCCGTCGGCCCCGTAGCGCCACCCGTGGTACGGGCACATCAGCTGATCCTCCACCACTCGTCCCAGCGAGAGCTGAGTCCCCCGATGGATGCAGATGTCGTTCAGGGCATGGGCTTCACCGGTGGAGTCCCGCCAGAGTGCCACCGGCTCATCCAGCAGCGTGACCCGCAGCGGATCCTTGCCCAAAGCATCCGCGAAGGCCACGGGATGCCATGCATGACGCAGCGCCGACCGGTCCGGGATCGAAGCCGGTGACGTGCCGGGGGGTATGGCGGTGGTCATCTCTGAGGCTTTCTGGCGGCTCACCCGTCTCGCCGTAACCGCTCAGCACAGCCTAGACATGTGACTGATTCCGGCGGGGCAAGCTGAGGGCAGGGCCACCTACGGACGATCCCAAATTCATGCGTCGTTACCCTCGCTGCTTCATCACCAGCCACCTGACCAGGTGGATCGGTCTTGCCGGCATCCTTGTGACCGCGTCGCTGGCGCTGGGCGCCCCGGGTGCCACGGCCGGCTATCCGGTCCAGTACTGCTCCCAGATCCCGATCGTCCAGGGCATTCCTCCGTGGGGCTTCCACACCGGCAAGGTGATCATGGGAGCCACCGGCAGCTACGCGCGGGGGCACGGTCACATCAGCCTGAGCGCCGACACCGTCTCCGGCATCCTCTGCCAGGTCGACCGGGTGCGCAACCAGCCGGACCGGCTGATCATCATGACGGTGAAGCACCATCTGCTCTACCACTCGCATCACGCGGTGATGTGGGGATATCCCGGAAACATCATGAAGATCAAGGTCCGGGTGAAGAGCAGCACCGACTCACGATGCAAGGTGGGCACAATCGGGCGAGTCACGCTGTTCGCCAGCTACAACAACGTGCGGAGCGACAGCGTCAAGTTCGTCTTTCCCGCGGCGTGCGGTGACCACGACCACGTGTACCACGGTCGCCAGGTCAACAACCAGGTCCCGCCTCTGTAATCCGGACCTGGCCGCTCAGTCGACCCGCAGCCGCGTCTCTCCCAGACACAGCTCATCCCCGGGCCGCAGCTGGCAGCGCCCGACCGGCCGGCCGTTCAGCCGGCTGCCATTGGTGGAGCCGAGATCCTGCAGCACCCATCGGCCGTCGCGGAGGGTCAACCGCGCGTGCCTTCGAGACACGGTCGGATCGCCCAGCACGACATCGCAGCCGGAGCTTCGGCCGACGAGGAGTTCCTGCGGCTCCGCGCCCCAGTCCAAAGCCAGGAGGGGAACCCGATCCGCCTGGGCGGCCACCAGATCGGTGAAGCAGCCGATGACGGTGGCCATCGTCCGGGAGATGCGGTCTCTCAGCCGGGCATCCTGCGGCCGCAGGTAGAGATCGCCGACCAGCCGGTCCGGCTCGATGACCCGACTCGCCAGCACCCGCTCAAGGCGCATGGACAGCGTGTGCTGGCTGATCAGCCCGTCCGCATAGGCGGTACGCAGGACCCGCTCGAGCCGAGTCCTTGAGGCGGCGGCAACGCCCATGAGCGGATTCTGCCGCGCCAGGGGCCGCATGTCGAACCCGTGCGGCATTCAGCCCCGTCCCATACCACCGGTTGAAGTCCTAGGCTGACGTCGTCCGCCAGTCAACTCCCGAGTCAGGCCATGCAAACCCTGAGGTTGGTCGTAGCCGCCGTCTGGATCGTCTTCTGGGTCTATTGGCTGGTGACAGCCGCCCGCGCCAAGCAGAGTGTCGGGCGGCGTCGGACACGCATCTGTGGACTCACCGTCGCGGTGCCCATCTTCGTGATTCTGCGGCTGCTCGGCGGGGGGAGCCTGGCCGTGCACAGCTGGGTCCTGGCGGGCGTCGGAGCGGCGCTGGTGGCCGCGGGGTTGGGCCTGGCCGTGTGGGCGCGCATCCATCTGGGCCGCAACTGGGGCATGCCGATGACGCAAAGGGCCGAGCCGGAGCTGGTCACAAGCGGCCCCTACCGCCTCGTCCGGCACCCGATCTACTCGGGGCTTCTGCTGGCCATCCTCGGCACCACGCTGGTGAGGAACCTATTCGGCCTGCTGTTCGTGCTCGCGGCGGGGGCGTTCTTCGTCTACTCGGCCAGGGTGGAGGAGCGAAACCTCGCCGCCACCTTTCCCTCCACCTATCCGGCCTACAAGTCGCGGACCAAGATGCTGATCCCGTTCGTCCTCTGAGTCTGAATCTCTGAAGCTCCCGGCGCCGCTCAATGCCAAGATGAGAGCATGAACGCTGAGGACATCGATCAGGCGCTGGACCGGCGCCGGGCCGCTGTGGCCGAAGCCTGGGAGCCGGGCGAGGCCGTCGTCCTGATCGGGGCCGGAGAGCTCATCCACCGGCCGGGCCGGGCTGATGTCACCTACCGCTTCGAGGCCCACACCGAGTACCTCTACCTGACCGATCGCAACTACCCGCATGGCGTGCTGGCCTTCGATCCTGAGGAAGGCTGGGTCGATTTCGTGGCGCCGATCACCGCCGAGGACCGGCTCTGGTCCGGTGCCCCCGCCGAGGATCCGGAGGGGCCGACGACCGACGATCTGGAGGGGTGGCTGGCGGCCAGAGGGGATCGGCAGGCTGCCTGGCTGGGCAGCCTGCCCGCCGGTGTCAAAGACGATTCCGAGCTCAGCCAGGAGCTCCGCTTCGCGCTGGACCGCGTACGGCGTCCGAAGGATCAGATCGAGCTCGAGCGCATGCGGGTGGCCCAGCAGGCCACCCGCGCCGCCTTCGCCGTGGCCGTTGACCTGATGCGGGAGGGGGTTTCCGAGCGGCAGGTGCAGGTGGAGCTCGAGGCGGAAGCCATGCGCAGCGGAGCCGATGCCATGGCCTACGACACGATCGTCGGGGGTGGACCCAATTCCGCGGTGCTGCACTTTGCCCCGACCGATCGCCGGTTCGGCGCCGGCGAGCTGGTGCTGATCGACGCCGGCGGCGAGTACCGGGGATATGCCAGCGACATCACGCGCACGTACCCGGTGGGGGGAAGCTGACCCCGCTCCAGCAGGAACTGCACGCGATCGTTCACGCGGCCCAGCAGGCCGCGATAGATCACTGCCGGCCGGGCATCGAATGGCGAGATATCCACCGCCTCGCCGCACTCCAGATCGCCGAGGGCCTGATCGCTCACGGGCTGCTGCGCGGGCAGGCCGAATCCCTGCTCGAGACCGGCGCGATCTGGCTCTTCTTCCCCCACGGCATCGGCCACCTGGTCGGGCTGGGGGTGCGGGACGCCGGCGGCCCGCTGGCCGAACGGCGTCACGATCCCAAGCCGTACCCGAATCTGCGCATCGACCTTCCGCTAGAGGCCGGGATGGTGGTGACGGTCGAGCCCGGCGTCTACTTCGTGCCGGCGATTCTCAGCGACCCGGACAACCGGCGCCGCTACCGCGATCAGGTCGACTGGGACGTGGTTGAGAAGCGGCTCGATTTCGGCGGGATCCGGCTCGAGGAGAACGTCCTGATCACGCCCGACGGACACGACGTGATCACGGCCGACGTCCCGCTGCTGGGGTGACGGCGCCCGTTCTGACGCAGATCGACCTCGCCACGGGCGCCGACGCCGCCGCCCTGCGCGAGCTGCATGTCCTCACCTGGGCTGAGACGTACGCCTCCCTGCTGGCGCCGGCCTTCTACCGGGAACGCCTCCGCCACCACCGGCGCCGTGACTGGAAGGCCCTGATCCGGGAGCAGCGGTCCGGCGGGGGAGGCGTGCTGGTGGCCCGCACTGCGATTGGCGTCCGCGGCCTGTGCCAGTACGGCCCAAGCGAGGACGAGGACGAGCGCTCAGCGGACGTCGGCCACATCCACCGCCTGTATGTCCACCCGGCGGCACAGCGACAGGGGGTCGGCCGCGCCCTGCTCGGGGCGGCGACCGGGCGGCTGATCGAACTCAACCAGCGCGACCTCGCGCTGTGGGCGCTCGAGGACGATCCTCGGGCGCGGGCGTTCTACGAGCGCCTCGGGTGGCGGCCGGATGGTGTTAGGCGCTTCGACGGCGCCTGGGACATGCGCTACCGCAAGCGCCTCGCCTGAACCCGACAAGGGGTTCTGAAGGAACTCTGGGAGAGTTTCCTGCCGTATAGACAAGAAACCCTCCCAGAGTTGCCCCCCGCAACCGAGCGTCGGTCGCCCGACACACTTCAGGCACAGTCCTCACAGGAGCCGTGCAGGACGATCTCGTGCTCGTCGACGCGCATCGGCACGCGACCGCTCAGGCTCTTGATCGCCTGCTCCAGGTCGGGGTCAGTGAACGGCATGACCGTGCCGCAGCTGTCGCACACCAGGTGATGGTGATGCTCGTGCTCTCCTCGAACCGGCTCGTAGCGAGCCATCGACTGCCCGACCTGCACGCGCTGGACCAGGTCCAGCCGCTCCAGCTCCTCCAGGATCCGGTAGATGCTGGCCCGCCCGACGGGCCGGTCCCCGGTGCGCAGCAGATCCTCCATCTCTACCGCGGAGAGCGCACACGGCTGCGAGTCGAGCAGCTCCAGGAGTGCCTGTCTGGCCGCGCCGTTGTGGCGGCGGCCCTCGGTGAGCAGGCGCTGTGCCCGCTCGGCCCAGCTCTCCTCGTGGACATGCGACACGCCCCCGAGTGTAGAGCGCCCCCCACCTAGAAGTAAAGATGGGAATGAGACTCACTTTGTTGTAGAGTGGACGGCGCGATGCCCAAATTCTTCGCATCAACCGCCGCCACCATCGCCCTGGCCGCGGCGGTGGCCGGCTGCGGAACCACCGTCGCGTCCGTTGGGCACGGCGCGATCAAGGCGGTGGGGGCGGAGAACGAGTACGCCAACGTGATCTCCCAGATCGGTGGGCGCTACGTCACGGTCAGCGCGATCATGGACAACCCCAACACCGATCCGCACACGTTCGAGGCCAGCCGGAGCGTCGCCAGCGTGATCAGCTCGGCCCAGCTGGTTGTTCAGAACGGGATCGGCTACGACGACTTCATGAGCCGGATCGAGTCGGCCTCGCCGGACTCCAAGCGTCAGCTGATCAACGTCCAGCACCTGCTCGGCGTGCCAGACTCCGAGCCCAACCCGCACCTCTGGTACAGCCCGCGCACGATGCCCGCGGTGGCCGCCGCAGTGGCGAGGGACCTGGCCCGTCTGAGCCCACGACATGCCGCTTACTTCGACGCCAACGTCCGGCGCTTCGACGCCTCGCTGCAGCCCTGGTACAAGGCCATGGCATCGTTCCGGCGCCACTATGCCGGCACCGGCGTCGCCACCACAGAGCCGGTCGCCGACTACATGCTGCAGGCGTCCGGGGCCGACAACCGCACGCCGCTCTCGCTGCAACTCAACATCATGAACGGCGTCGACCCAGCTCCCCAGAACGTCAGCACCGAGGAAACCCTGCTCCGCGCCCGCCACGTGAAGGTGTTCCTCTACAACCGCCAGGTGACCGACTCGATCACACAGTCCTTTCTGAAGCTAGCCGCCGCCCATCACGTTCCCGTCGTGGGCGTCTACGAGACGATGCCCCCGGGCTACGACTATCAGCAGTGGATGCTGGCGGAGACCCGAGCCCTCCAGGCTGCCGTCGCCACCGGCAAGTCCAAGCAGACCCTGTGACTGTCACGCTACGCGCGCCCGTGACTGCCGCGCCGCCCTCTGCTCCGGTCCTGTCCGTGTGTGATCTCGATGTCCGCCTCGGCGGCCGCCAGATCCTCGCGGATGTCGGCTTCGAGATCGGCGCCGGGCAGTTCACCGGCCTGATCGGCGCCAACGGCGCCGGCAAGACGACGCTGATGCGCGTGATCCTCGGCCTCCAGAGCCCCACCCGCGGGACCGTCAGCTTCTCCGGCGCCGGAGATGAGTCGCACACGGCCCGGCGCTCGATCGGATACGTCCCCCAGAAGTTCCTCCTTGACCCCGACATCCCACTTCGAGCCAAAGACATGGTCGCGCTCGGCATCGATGGTCACCGCCTGGGCGTTCCGCTCCCTTCTCGGGCCAGGCGCGAGCGCGTCGAGGAGATGCTCGCCGCCGTGGGCGCCGAGGCGTTCGCCGACAAGCGTGTCGGCCGGCTATCCGGCGGCGAGCAGCAGCGCGTGCTGCTCGCCCACGCGCTCGTCAGCCGCCCCCGACTGCTGCTCCTCGACGAGCCGCTGGCCAACCTGGACATCCGCAGCGTCCGCGAGATCGTCACGCTGATCTCCCGACTGGCCCACCAGCAGCAGGTGGCGGTGCTGATCTCCGCCCACGAGGTCAACCCGCTGCTGGGCGTCATGGATCAGGTCGTCTACATCGCCTCCGGCCACGTCGCCAGCGGCCCGACTGACCAGGTGATCCGCAGCGAGGTGCTCAGCCGCCTCTACGGCCAGCACGTCGATGTCCTGCAGGTTCACGGCCGCGTGCTGGTCGTTGCCGGCGATGCCGATTCGGCGGCGCCCGGCGAGGACATCACGATCACCCACTCCGACGATCACCCGTGACCGGTCCGGCCGCCGTCTTCGCGCCCGGATTCTTCTCCAGCGGGCCGGTCCACACCGCACTGGCCCTGGGCGGCGTCGTGGCGATCGTCTGCGGGATAGTCGGCGTGTTCACCGTGATCCGGGGGCAGGCATTCGCCGGCGAGGCGCTATCTGACATCGGCGCCGCCGGATACTCGGCCTCGTTCCTGGCATCGGTTGCGCCGATCTGGGGTCTGCTGGCGACGGCTCTCGGAGCAGCGGCGGCCATGGAGATGATCGGCGTCCAGCGAGCCCGGGGCCGCGACCTGGCGACCGGGATCGTGCTCGGTGCGAGCCTTGGGCTGGCCGCCCTGTTCCTGTATCTGGACTCGACGCTTCAGAGCGGGTCGAACACCACGGTGAGCGTGCTGTTCGGCTCCCTGTTCGCGCTCAACTCCTCGCTGATCCCGGCGGTCGTCGCGCTCAGCCTGGTCGCGGCAGGCCTCGTCTGCGTGCTGCAGCGCCCGCTGATGCTGAGCTCGCTGAGCCCCGACCTGGCCGCCGTCCGCGGAATCCGCGTCCGCCTCCTCGGCATCGCCTATCTGGCCGCTCTGGCAGTGGCCGTGGCCCTGGCCGCCCTGACGATCGGCGCGATCCTCGGCACTGCGCTCCTGGTCGGGCCGGCGGCGACGGCGCTGCGCGTCACCCGCCGCCCCGGTCTGGCCATGCTGACCGCCGCGGGCATCGGCCTGCTGGCCGTCTGCCTGGGGGTGGTGCTGGCCTACGACAGCTTCCTGTGGCCCGGTCGCGGATGGCCGGTGAGCTTCTTCGTGGTCACTCTGGTCTTTCTTTTTTATTTGCTTTTCGGCTCGTCGTGGTCCAGACGGATTCGCCAGCGAGAGCAGGGGAGTAGCTGACGGTGTTTGCCTCGTTCATGGTCAATGCCTGGGTGGTGGCCACGATCGTCGCCGTGGTGGCCGGAGTGGTTGGCTTCTTCACGATCCTGCGCGGCAACTCGTTCGCCGCCCACGCGATCCCCAACGGCTCCTTCGCCGGCGCCGCCGGCGCGACGCTGGTCGGCATCAATCCGCTGATCGGCCTGGGCGTGTTCTCGGCCGGAGCCGCCGCCGCGATCGGCTGGCTGTCGCGGCGCGGTCGTCGGGATGTCGCCACGGCGCTGATGCTCACGTTCATGCTTGGGCTCGGGTCGCTGTTTCTGAAGGTCGGCTCGGCCTACGAGCCACTCGTCTACTCGCTGCTGTTCGGCGAGGTGCTGGGGATCAGCAACAACCAGGTGCTCCCCACGATCTGCCTGGCCGCCGCCTGCCTACTCGGGGTCGGCCTTGTGTACCGGCCCCTGCTCCTATCGACCGTGCTGCCCGACGCCGGCCAGGCCCGCGGCGTCTCGGCCACGCTGATGGAGTTCCTGTTCCTCGGCCTGCTCGCGGTGGTCACCACGATGACGGTTCCGGTGGTCGGCACGCTGCTGATCTTCAGCCTCACGATCGGCCCTCCCTCGGCCGCCCGCGCGTTCACCGATCGCCCGGCCCGAGCGATCCTCCTCTCGGTGATCCTGGCGCTGCTCACCGTCTGGATCGCCATCGCCGCCGCCTACTGGACCAACTATCCGATCGGCTTCTTCGTCGGGGCGATCGGCGCCGTCAGCTACGTCCTCGGCCGCCTGTGGACGGCCCGGGACAGGCGACTCTCAGTCCGCCGCTGGTAGATTGAAACCCCCATGGTGGGCGTAGCTCAGCTGGTAGAGCTCCTGGTTGTGGTCCAGGCGGTCGTGGGTTCGAGTCCCATCGCTCACCCCTCTTGAGTCTTGCCCGTCCGAGAGCGCTCAGGGCGAGAGGTCGTCGCCCCAGGTGTTGGGGCGCAAGCGGTACATCCGCAGCCGGCCGTAGCCCTTTGCCGCTGCCATGTGCCCCACGTAGTCGCACGCGAACTCCTGTGAGCCGGCCAGGACGAGCGCCGCGGCGAATGCTTCGGTCACATACACCTCTCCCGGAGGCGTAACGGGCTCGATTCGGGCGGTGCGGCTGACGTGAGTGCCGGTGAACGCGTTCACCCCCAGCACCGGATCGTAGACCGGGAGGACGGGCCCGACATGCCCTCCGAGACGGAGCGCCAGGTGGGTCGGCAGCCCGTGTGATTGCAGGTCGAGCGCGGCGACGGCGTCTTGCAGGGCGAGGGCGCAGCCGGCCGCCGAGGCCACATCGGACAGCATCACGGCGACGCCGTCACCCCACGTGTTCCGCCACCGCACGCGGTCTTCGTAGCGGTGCAGGACGTCGGCCACCTCACCCAGGATCAGGCGAGCAAATGCGACGGCCTGCTCGTCGCTCAGCTCCGAGAAGCGGCTGAAATCCCCGAACAGCATTGCCTGCACGACGCGCTCGGAATCCAAGCTATCGACCTTGTCGGCGGGCGTCGGTGCGTCCGATCGCTCGCGACGCGTGCGCCTGTTGAGTTCGCCGACGTCGGTTATTTCGCCGTCGGGCGTTACCGCCGTCACCGGTCGCCCGCCGCCGGTCCAGGTCGCGACGTCGATTGCGGTGCCGGCAGAGCCCGCCGCCGGCTCCCCGTCCCAGAGGGCGAGCTGGCGGACCTCCGCATCCAGGTACCTCGCCCGCAACAGCGCCAGGCCCATGGCGAGCTCGCCGCCGTATGCGTAGAGGACGTCGTCGGGCTCCCGCGTCCTGGCGGTCGCCCGCCTGATTTCGGTCGCCCTGGCCAGGCAGCGATCGAATCGCTCGGCCCACCCCTCGCCGCACGGGGCAACCGAGAACTCGACGAACTCGCGCTCGTCGAATGGCAGCACCACGTGGAGCTCCGTTCCGCGCGCGAGCAGCGCTTCGGCCCACATGATGTCGGCACCCCCCGAAAGGGCGCCATACGCGAACCCGGCCCGGTCGCGATCCAAGACTCGCGCCATGGCCTCGGCCGCACGCCCCTCGGCTTCGGGCGGGAAGCGGCTCGGCTCTCCGGCGCGACCCATCCGGTGCCCGCAGAAGTAGACCACCCCGGGACCGGCCAAGGGGCTGAGCACGGCCTGGTCGACGCCCAGAATCTCGCAGATCACGCGGAGCTGGCGGCGGGTGGTGGCAAGCGCACCGTAGTCCCCGTCGTGCCTCCCCGCGGCCCGCTCCAGCGCCGCGGCGGTCGCGTCCGGCCGCTCCAGCAGCAACTGAGCTTCGGCCTCGGTTGCGGCTGCGTAGTACGAGGCATCATCGCCCTTGTCAAGCAGGTCGAGCACCTCGCTGGCGAGCTCCAGAGAGCGCAACCGCTCGCCGGCGACGAGCCACAGGGTGGCCGCATTGATCGCCGGGTAATAGCCGCCCGTCCGGGCGAATACCTCGGCATAGAGCTTCGCCGCGTGCGCAGCCCTGAGCGGCTGCGTGCTGCCTTTCTCCGACAGTGCCGCATCCTTCGCGATCCGGGCGCGCAGGGCAGCGACATCCTCATCGAGAACGCTGTCCAGGCCGTATTCGGCAAACCGCCTGGCGGCCTGCCGGGTCGCTCCCGCGCGGGCCAGTGCAAGGACCGCACGATGCTTGAGCGCAGTGTCGTCCGGATGCTCAGCCAGGCCGCGCTCGGCCAGGTCGAACGCCGCCAGCAACTCCCCGCGCCGTTCGGCTCGCTTCACCGCCTCCAGCCAGGCGCCGGCTCCCCGACCGTCGCGGTCGGACGCCGGCGACAGCTCATCCGACGGCCCCACGGCTAGGACTGTATCCCGCGGGGGCGGATCGGCTGGGGCTGCCGGCGTTCAGAAGTTGATGTTGACGAAGCGGTGCGTGCTGGCGTCGTACATCGCGGTCCCTTTGCGCGTGCACATGGCCTGCACATAGCCTCGGGCCTCGAGCGAGCGGATCTTCTGCTCAAAGCGGGTCGCTCGCGTGTTCACCGGGGCCACGCCGTTCTGGGAAGCGGCGGTTGCAATCGCGCCACCACAGGAGGCCAGCGAGAGCCCGACCGCGATGGCGGCGGAGCGTCCCCACAGGCGGCTTTTGCGGCCGCGCTTTGAATCGGTGGTCTCGATCTGGGGAGAACCGGCTGCTTGGGTGGAAAGTGGTGATGACACGAGAGCTCCTTCGGTGGGGCGGCTGATGCATGAACTCTCGCCCTTCTCCGAGTGCGCAACCACGGCTCTTGCCACAGTGGCGGTGGGTCCTTTGACCCACTCACGCTCCGGCTTGGAGGAAACTCTGGTCACGATGGAAGCGGCGAGCGATGTTCTCCACGGCGCGTTGCGGCGCGAAGGTCACCCCCGTCCCTACCGGCGAGGCCAGGCCCTGTTCACCGAGGGTGATCTGGCTGAGCGGGTCTTCCTGATCGAGCGCGGCTGGGTGATCGTCACAGCCACCGCGGTCCGGGGCCGGGAGGTGGTGCTCGGCCTAAGGGGGGCGGGAGACGTTCTCGGTGAGCTCTCAGCGCTCGACGGCGAGCCGCGTTCGGCGAGCGCGGTGGCTGCCACGGACGTGGAGACCCTCGTGGTCAGTGGCTCGACGCTGTCCCGGCTGCTCGATGACCCCCAAATCGCCCGCGACCTGCTGCGAGTGCTCGCCGTTCGTCTCCGGGATGCCGACCGCAAGCGCCTTGAGTTCGCCACACTCGACACGCTCGGCCGTGTCGCCTGGCGGGTCCTGGAGCTGAGCGAGCGGTTCGGTCAACCCGCGGAAGGTGGAATCGCCGTCGATCTACCCCTTTCCCAGGAACAGCTGGCAGGCTGGTGCGGCGCCTCTCGGGAGTCAACCGTCAAGGCGCTCGCGTCCCTGCGCACCCTCGGCTGCATCACCACCGGCCGGCACAGCGTCGTGATCACGGACGTCGCTCGCCTGCGCGTGCACGCCCAGGGGTTCGCCTAAGCCGCCACGAACTCCTAGGCCCCGTTCACGACGGTCCGTTCGAGCTCGGTCAGCCGGCCGGCGGGGACGGCATGTGGCCTGGCCAAGGCCAGCAGCGCCTTGGCGTCCTGGCATGCCGGGCAGGTGCCGAATACCCGCACCACGTCGCTGAGGCCCGGGGCGGAGTTCTGCTCCGGGATGGCCATCTCCTGACCATTCGGGCTGAAGGCGACCGGACCACCCTGGACGTCGGTGAAGGTGAGCACCCGCAGCTCCTGACCGGTGCGCGCACTCCAGATTCGCACCGTGTGGTCCAGGCTGACCGTGACGACCAGCGAGCCTCCAGCAGCGAATCCGCCCCAGGCGATCCCGCGTGTGTGGCCGATCAGGTTGACGAGTGCCCGCCCGGTTGCCACGTCGTAGATGGTGGCCCTGGAATCCCAGGAAGCGACCAGCAGCCGCGACCCGTCGGGGCTGACACCCACGGCCGAGAGCTCGGCGTTCTCGTTGATCTCGCGCAGCACGGCTCCCGTGGTCGCGTTGAACAAGAACACGTCGCCGCAAAATGTTCCGATCGCGAGCACCCGGTCGTTCTGGCTCAGCGAGAAGTTGCTGGGACTGTTACCCAGGCACGTGATGCCCGGGTATCCCTCCTGGAGGGTCAGGATGTGCCCAGTGGCGATGTTCGCCAGCATCGGAGTCCCCGGCGAACCGGTTCCGCCCTCCACCAATTCGAGATAGCGGTCGTCTGGGCTGAAGGCGATCACGCTCGTCGCTCCCGGCGGATGGATGACGGCCATGACCCGGCGCTGAGCCACGCTCCAGACGTGCACGGGTCCGGCCGGCGGGCCGGCGTTCGGTGACCCCGGGCCTCTCCGGCCCCCGCTCGGCAGTGTGGCCAGGAGCCGCCCGTTGTTGCTGAGCACGGGGGCGCCCATGCGCCGTCCGAGCCTCCAGGTCGACCCCACGTTGCCGCTGGGAAGGCCGATCTGGAACAGCGTGTTGCTTGCGTGCAGGCTTCGTAGGACTGTCAGCCCGCGGGGGTTGAGGGCGAGTCCGACGAGGCTTCCATTGAGAGGGGCGATCGACTGCTCTGAGCCCAATGCCCGCCACACCCGGGCGACGCCGTCGTTGGAGGCGCTCACCACGGACTTGCCGTCGGGGGCGAAGGCCATCGAATCGACCGCCGCCGTGGGGCCGTCGTAGGCGGCCACCTGCTCTCGTGTGGACAGCCACCAGACACCCGCGGTGCCGTCCTCGGCGCCGATCGCCAACCGGGTTCCGTCCGGGCTGAAGGCCACCGCGGAGATCTCCACATCGTCGATCGTGGTGACGTCGAACAGCTTGCGCCAAGTCGCCGTGCTGTAGACCGACACGGTGCCGTTGGCTCCATCGAGCGTGGGGTAGCCGACGGCCAGCCGAGAGCCGCTCGGACTGAGCGCCACGACCTCCGGCCATCCTGAGCTCACCGCCTGGTTGGTCGGTGCGACGATTCGGCGAACCATCCGGCCGCTGGCCACGTCGTACACGTGCACGGAATCGTCGGTGCCCCCAACGATCAGCCGCCGCCCGTCACGGCTGAAGGCCATCGTCCCTCCCTGGTTGGTGTCGCGCTTGAAGGCTCGCGCGTGCCCGCCCGGCAGATTCCACAGCGTGATCCCACTCGGACCGTCCGCGGCCAGCAGGCGCCCGTTCGGACTGAAGGCGATCTGCCCGATGCCGGCGGGCTTGTCCACCCCAGAGACCGCCCCCAGCCTGGCCCTGACGGCGCCGGTGGCGGGATCAAGCAGGAGGACAGTGTTCCCGCCAAACGTGTTCGAGCCGGTGCCCACCGCCAGACGCGAACCGCTGGGCGAGTAGGCCACGGCGCTCAGGGGCAGGCCCACGTTCCTGATGCGCGCGACGGTGGCGTTGCCGGCGTCGATCAGTCGCAATGTGCCGTCGCAGGAAGCCTCGGCTATCTGCCGTCCGTCCGGGCTGTAGGCCGCCGTGAGCCCGCTGTTTTCGCCGCATGTAGCCGACGAGGTCACGTTGGGCAGCGCACGCTCAAGCGGCGAGGCGTCCAGCGCCGACCGGAGCGCGAACAGCGTCTGCGGGGTCGCCTGCTCCCGCACCGCCCGCATCCCCAGGATCAGCGAGATCTCCGGGTCGTTGGGGAGTTGGGCCTGGCTCTCGGCGGCGAGTGCCTGGGCACGGGCGCCGATCTGTTCCGAGACGGCCTGACTGCGTGAGATCAGCGCGAAGATCAGCAGTCCGACTGATACGGCGGCCACCGCCAGGCTCAGCCCGACGAGCGTCCGCTGGCGCCGTCCCGCGGCGCCCCGCGCCGCCAGCAGGTACTCCTGCTCCAGTGCGGTGGGACCGGGGTCCTTACCCGAGCTGTCGGCCAGCCACCGCTCGCCCGCGGCCAGCTCAGCGCCGCGCAGCAGGAAGCTCTTGTCGCGCCCGGACCCGTCCCACTCCAGTGCCTTGACCATCAGGCGGGTGTGCTGCTTCTCCCAATCCAGGTCGGTATCGATGGCGGCGAGAACCCGGTCGGCGTTGGTGTTCTCGCCAACCGGGATCCAGTTCCGGACGCGGATCTCCTCCGGAATCAGATCGTCGGCCACCGGGCGCAGTGCCAGCGGGACGATCCGCTTGTTCAGTCCGGCCGCGTGCGTGACCTCCTGTTCGCAGAACTGCGAGCCGATCGAGTCCGGGCTGATCACGAACACGAACGCGTCACTGCCCTCGATGGCGCGACGCAGCGCCTCGGGGAACCTCTCGGCGTCGCGGATCCCGTCGACGTCGACGAACACATCCTTGCCGCGCGTCTTCAGAGCCTCGGCCAAGCGGTCGACGAACTCCGCATCGCGACGCGAATAGGAGACGAACACGTCAGGCAAACGAACCTCGCTTCCGGCTGGCGGCGGCTTCCGCCAGCGCCCCGCCGGGCCAGCCTACGCCCGGCACCGATCGGTCGTCAAGCCGGCCGTCGGCTAGCCGGGTGGCACACTTTCTGGAACGCCGCCGATGAGCCGGCCAGGATCCTCGAGGTCATCTCCCCGGGCGGATTCGAGCAGTGCTTCTCTGTGCGCGGTATCAACTGGAGATGGATCCCGGCAGCGTCCCCGAGCTACCGGAGCGGTTCGGCCTACGCTTCCCAGCGGAGCCGATTTGACCCGAGCCGTCGTCCGACGGCCGGACTACTTGGCCGAGCCGTCGCCGGAGTGGCTCCGGCTCTCGTGGATGAACTTGTCCAGCTTGCCCTTCAGCGACTCCAGATGCCGACGGATGGCCTCCTCATCCCGCTTCGGCTCCCTGGTCATCTCGACCAGCAACGTGAGATCCGACTGCAGGTCGTCTGGGTGGGTGTGCGCATGTTCTGCCATCGGTCCTCTCCTGTTCGACGAACGTGCCCGCCTAGAGAGCCAGCCTAGGCCAGCCCGCCCGTCGCCGTCAAGACCGCCGTGCCCGACCTCGATCTGCCGGTCACGGCAGCCGAGCGTCTGGGCGCCGAGCACGAAAAGGCGATGCTCGAGGCGATCCCGGTCGGAGCCCTTGGAGAACCCGAGGACGGCGGTTGGGCGGTCCGCTTTCTGGCCGCGCCCGAAGCGAGGTCGCTGAGGCCGGCTCAGAACCGGTGACGGGCCAGCCGGACCCCGCCGTGGCGCTCACCCTCGAGCAGCGCCGCGGCCGCCGGAACCATCTCGCTGGTCACCAGGCCCCGGTCGGCGGTCAGTTCATCGACGATGTCAAACGCCGTGGCAATCCGTTCCGGCCGGTCGATGACGGTGGTGACCACCGGCACGTGGCGACGGACCTGGAGCAAGCGGTCGCCGTGTGGAGCGTGATCGCCGCGAAAGCCCCAGATCCCCCGGACACTGGTGGCGCCCGCCACCTGAGCCGCTCGCAGGCGCCGGACGAGCTCGCGATGCAGCGTCCGCCTGCCCGCCTGAGCATCCTCGGAGGTGTGGACCATCAGCTTCTGCCAGATACCGAGGCCATGCTCATCGGTGGCGGGAAGCTCATGGGGGCGCGCCAGAAGCGCTCCGTCGCGCTTGCAAATACGCAGCCGCTCGAGCGTCAGCAGCGGGCGATCGACCGTCTCACCCAGCTCGGGGAGGACGCGCCTGATCTGCTCACCGGGCCCGACTGAGATGATCATCAGCGGCACCTGCGCGTTGCGGCCGAAGAACCGCGCCCGCTGGCGCCGACCATGGAGCGTGCCGTCCACCCCGAGCAGCACCGTTGCCCCGGCCAGCGCGTGCCGGTGCAGCAGGTCGCAGATGGCGAGGAACGCGGGCCTGCCGGCGGCCCGCTCGTGCCGGCCGACGTAGACCGTCAGCTTCGTGGCCTCATCGAGTTCCTCGGGGAGCCGCGTACGGCCCATCTCGCCGGTGAGCATTCGCGCCCGCTCCAGCGTCACCAGACCGCGACGCTTGACCGCCATGACCTCCGGCAGCAGCTGCTCGATCCGCTCCCGGGCGTCCACGGCCACCGACACGACGGGCAGATCCTCGGAGAGCGTCAGCAGGAGGTCCGTGTGCATCCGGTGCTTGGCGCCGAAGCCCTCGATCCCGCGCAGGAGGAGGCTGACTTCGGTCCCGTGCCGGCCGTAGAGGTCGAGCAGCTCATCCGCCAGCAGCCGGCGTCCGGCCCGGTCGCGCTCGCCGAAGTAGGTGGTCAGTTTGAGGGCGTCGATGCTCAAGCGTGCGCTCCCACGTAGCGCCCGAGGGCCGCCGCGCCCAGTCCGGCGAGCAGGCTGATCACGATGTTGCCGGCCGCCGTGGTGAACGCTCCCTCGTCGCGCAGCCGATGTGTCTCCAGCATCCAGGTCGAGAACGTTGTGTACGAACCCAGCACGGCGGTTCCAGCCAGCGTGAGGGCGGCGCCACTCAGCGCCAGCCCGGTCAGCAGGCCGAGGAGCCCCGCGCCACTCACGTTGATGACGAACGTTCCCACGGGAAGCTCACGCTGCACCGCGGTACTGATGGCGCCGTCGATCAGGAACCGGGCCAGGGCTCCGATTCCGCCACACATGACGACTCCGATCCACAGGGGAGCGCTCATGCCAGCACCGTCACTCGGCGCACGACCGCGGTCGCCGCGTACACCGCCAGGTAGCCGGCCACCAGACTCGTCCCCGCGTACGCGACGGCGAGCCCGTCGTCGCCCCGCTCGAGCATCTTGAGCAGTTCCACCTGCATCGTGGAGAACGTGGTGAAAGCTCCGCAGAAGCCGGTGCCCAGAAACGGCCGGCGGTAGGTCGACAGCGGGAGACGCTCCTGAAGGCGCGTGATGAAGTAGCCCAGGAGGAACGCGCCGACGATGTTGATGGTGAATGTGACCCATGGCCACGTTCCGGTGGCGGTCGGGAACGCCTCGGCTAGACCGGCACGAAGCGTGGCTCCGATCGCGCCGCCGGCAAAGATCGCCAGGAGCTCGCGTCGATCGAAGGGGGGCAGCACCGGCATGGGACGATCGGCTCCTTTCGCGGATATCAGCTAGCGAAAGAAGCCATCAGCCCCTCGAGCGGGGCGGTTTGGATGGCCAAGAACCATCCGCCAGAGCCTCATCTGACTAAAGCCAGAATACACGCGGTTCGGATGCGGCCGGGACCAGACCCGTTGCAGCCGCTCCCGGCCGAGCTACGCTTCCGACATGTCCGAAAACTCCACGGAACTGACCCGCGAAGACATCCTGGAACTGCTGGCTCAGAACGCCGAGATGCGTCGTCTGCTCGCTGCCCATCAGTGGAGCGGCCTCACTCCGATCAAATCGCGAGGCGTGTGCCCCGAATGCTGCGGATCAGCGCGCTACGGCCACCGCCCGGGATGTTCGCTGGAGGCCATGCTCGACGCGCCCCACCTGGCCTGACAGGCCGCGGGTCCGTCACTCGGGGCGCTGACTCCAGCGGCGCACCCCGCCCTCGGGATTCCAGGCCATCGCGTAGCCGTCGCCGCCGAACACGAGATACGCGGCGGATGACACATCGATCGCGAACAGGTGGAACGGCTCGCTCGGCTCCCAGTCGATGCGGGCCTTGACGGCCTGGCGATACGCCTCGCGAACCCGGGGATCCGGCTGATCGACGCCCCGACCGTACAACTTGAAGTCGCCCTCGGTGCCCATCCGGTCAGACGTGCAGCTGTGCAGGGTGCAGCGCGGGTCGCGGAGCAGGTCGAGCGCCTTGGGGGATTGGTCCATCATCCCCAGAAGCAGCTGGCCGTCCACCAGACTGAGCTCACATGGGCTGATCCGCGGCCATCCGTTCGCTCGCAGCGTGGCCAGCATGCACAGCTCGTGGCGCTCGAAGCGCTGCCAGCCGAGCTCGGCCAGCTCAGGGGCGACCCGGGCGAACTCTCCCCAGTTCATGCAGCTGATCTTCTCACTCGGATCACCGGAGTGCTGGAGAACTTCCCCGAGCCGCTGACCCGGGGTTTCTACGGTGGACGCAATCTCGCCTCGACCCTAGTCTGCCGCGAGATGCTGGCGACCGCCCTACTGGACTTCGAGTCTTCGCGCGAGCCCGAGCAGATCCAACGGCTCGGCGTGAGCGGCGAACTGGATGCCGAGTCGGCGCCAAGTCTGATCACAGGCTTGCGCGGGACCGGCGGCGCCGCAACCCACCTCCACCTCGACCTGTCCGGAGTCACGTTCATCGACTGCAGCGGGCTCACGGCCCTGCTCAGTGCGCTGGAGGAAGCGCGGTCCGCCGGCTGGGTTGTCGAGGTCGACAAACGGGTGAGTCCCGCCGTGCGCCGGATCATTGAGATGACCCATACGCGCGACCAGATCTGGCCTTGACCTCGAGTCAGGTCGCGACCTCAGCCCACACCCGGTAGCCGGACCCGCGGGCCTGCCCCCAGCGGGCGGCCAGCTTATCGACGATTCGCAGCCCGAGCCCGCCCTCTCCGAGCGGGCGCGGCGGTGCGGGATCGGCTGTCAGGCCCGAACGACCGGGATCGGTCACGGCCAGCACATATCCCCGCTTGCACCGGGACAGGCACACGTCAAGCTCATCGCTCCGGTTGCACCCGGAATGAACGATCGCGTTGGTGACCAGCTCGCTGGAGATCAGCAGCAGATCCTGGGCCACCTGCTCGATCTCGTCCACGCGGGCCAGAGACGCCCGCACGGTGCGGGGCGCTCGCTCGTCGCATTTCAGCTTCAGCCGCAGCATGACCTCCTCTGCCATCTCTTGGGCTTACCCCGGGGACCCGGGTCAGACACGTGACTTCGGGTTCGCGAGCGAACCCTTCGACCACATTCACCCCTTTATTGCCGAGCCGATGATCAAGGGCCGCACGGTCGGTGGCGCCTTCGGCTGGCGCTCCCGCTCCATCCGCTCCACTCTCAACCCCGAACCGTCGATCAGCTCCGCCGTCCGCCGGTTCGGGTGGCAGCCCGCGGCCACGACCGTATGCAGCCCCTCGACCGCGTCCTGAAAGCGCCCCAGCAGCGTTCCCTCGCCGGCGTGCACGTGCTCCATGAACAGGTAGCGCCCACCCGGACGCAGCACCCGCAAGATCTCGTGCAGCGCCCGTTGCGGGTCAGCCACGGTGCACAGCACGTACGTGGAAACGACCGTGTCGAACGATTCGTCCTCGAACGGAAGCTCCTCGGCCCCCGCCTGAACGAGCTCCCAGTGGCCGGCGGCTGGTGGCTCGCCGGCCACTGCCCGGCGGAGCCGGGCGAGCATGTGAGGGCTCGGCTCGCTGATCACCAACTCGGTCACGCTCGCGGTGTAGTGCGGCAGGTTCACGCCCGTTCCGGCGCCGATCTCCAGGGTGCGTCCGCTCGCCGCCTGCAGCAGCCGGTGGCGCGTTTCCCGCTGCCCCGCCCGTTCGGCCACCTCCAGGATCCGCGGGTAGTACCACGCAAACACCCGTTCACTCAGGCCACGGACATCCATGCCGGGGACGCTACCCCGACTCAGCCCACGCCCCGCTCGAGGCAGAGCGTCTGCAGCCGCTCCATCGCCTCACCGGCCCGTTCGGGCAGCAGCGCCAGCGCCTCGGCGGCGGCGCGCAGATCGGTGATCGTGACCCCGCGTCCCTCGAGGGCAAAGCGGCCGAGCCAGCGCACCGCCGCGCGCTCGTAGCGCTCGCGGTCACCGCCCCGCAGGACCAGGCAGATGCCCAGGGCGTCGTCCAGGGCGATTCGCGGCAGCTCCAGGGCCGCGGCGGTGACCAGCGCCGCGTTACCGGTGGCCAGCGCCCGGCGGAAGCGCTGGTAGGGGCTGCCCTCGCTGGTCATTACGAACATACGTTCGCATGCGTGTCAAGGGCACCAGGGCGCGTTACCTACCTGTTAGGGGTCGCTGGATACGGTGCGCTCGTGATGATCGCCGACGGACACCGGCGCAAGGTTGCCTCCGCCACCGTGCTCTCCACGTTGGTGGTCGCGGCCTGCGGTTCCCTGGTCGCGCCTAGCAGTGGAGTGGCCAACAGCGGGCCACTGAAGGAGGCGCGCTGCATGCGCTCGCACGGCGTGCCCAAGTTCCCGGACCCCAGCCCGGGCGGGCCGAGCGTGATTCCCAACTGGATCAACCCGCGGGCCCCGGCGTTCCTCTCCGCCCAGAAGGCCTGTGCCAGGTTCCTGAGTAACGGCGGGAACCGCGGGACGAGTAGTGCCGGTGAGAAGCTCCGCCTGTTTCAGCTGGCGAAGTGCCTGCGCGCCCACGGCCTACCGAACTTCCCCGACCCGACGACGTCGCCTCCGCCGGCCCCGCCGCCTGGCGCCCATGCGGGGAACGCCATCGGCGTCGCCGGAACGTACCTCGTATTTCCACCCCGGTCGCCGGCACTCGAGCGGGCAGAGGCCCGATGCGGAACCCGGGTCCCCTGAGTCTCAGCTCGGGACGTCCGCGCCGAGCGTCCGGGCCGTGGTCGACCGGGGCACGGAGGACTGCTCGGGAGCCGTGTGCAACAGGTGGTCGCCCACGGTCGAGGTGACGCCGAACCAGTAGTGCTCGTTCTTGTAGTGATGCAGGCGGTGCCCGCGCCAGATGGAGCGGAAGTAGCGGCTCCGGGGCCGGTACGGCGTGTGGATCAGGTAGTGGCACCACTCATAGGACCCCAGGATCACGTACGCCACCACCAGACCGCTCGACGCCTGCGCCAAGCGGTCGCCGCCCAGGATCAGCGCGATCGGGAACGACAGGACCCAGATCGTCACGGCGATCATCGGGACGAAGATGAAGATCGCGTAGGCCGGGATCAGCACTCCGTTCAGGATTGAGGGCTCCCGGTGATGGGCGCGATGCTCCTGCGCCGCCATCAGGTCGAGGCGGAAGCGCCCGAGACGCAGAGGCTTGGCGTGGAGGATGTAGACGTGGATCAGCCACTCCACCGGCGGGGTGACGGCAACCAGCCCAACCACCCACACGGCGTCCTGCCAGCCAAACCGGCCAAGCAGCCCGCGGAGGACGACCGCCCCCAGGATCGCCAGGCCGAGCAAGCGGGGCGAGGGCCGGCGGATGAATGATCGCCAGCAGTCCCCGAGCGTCAGCGCGTCAGCCCGGCGCCGGGGAACGGCGTCGGCCGGAGCGGTGAGGACGTCACCCGTCACGCTCGCAAACGCTACTACTGGGAGCCCGCGTGCAGCGACGGCGCCCCGTTCCCCGGAGGGGTAGGCTCAGTTGGCAGAGAAAGAGTCTTTGGTGATGGCAGTCAGAACCACGGAGGCCGAAGCGGAGCTGATCGCCGGGGTCTGCCAGCGCGTCCGGGAACGGCTGCCTGGTGACCAGGCGGGCTCGTGCGAGGCCTTCGTGCGCCAGTACTACCACTGGGTTCCGCCTGAGGACCTGGCCGATCGCTCCTCGCTGGACCTGTACGGGGCCGCGGTCTCTCACTGGAACCTGACCGCCCATCGCCACCGCGGCGAGGTCAAGCTGCACGTTTACAACCCGGAGTTCGAGCAGCACGGCTGGCAATCGCCGCACACGGTGATCGAGGTGGTCACCGACGACATGCCCTTCCTGGTCGACTCGGTGACGATGGAGCTATCCCGGAGCGGCTACGGGACCCACCTGGTCATCCACCCGGTGATCCGGGTCCTGCGGGACTCCGAGGACAACCTGATCGCCGTTACCGATCCGGCGTCCGGGCCCCCAGAGTCCGAGGCCGAGTCGATCCTCCATGTCGAGATCGACCGGGAGACAGACGGGGATCGCCTGGCCGAACTGGCCGAGCGCATCGAGCGGGTGCTGGGCGACGTCTCACGAGCGGTGGAGGACTGGCAGCCGATGCGCGAACGGGCCCTGGCGCTGATCGACGAGCTCACGGACGGCAACGTGCCCGCCTCCGGTCCGGCGCTGGACGAGGCCAGGAGCTTCATGCGCTGGCTGACCGAGGATCGCTTCACGTTCCTGGGCTACCGGGAGTACGAGCTGATCCGTGAGCCCTCCTCCTACGGCCAGCGCGGGCGCCTGCACGTGATTCCCGACAGCGGCCTGGGCATTCTGCGCGGCCACCCCGCGTCCAAGGTCACCGAGCTCACCGAAAAGGCGTTCCGCCTGGCGGTGGACGACACGCCGCTGTTGCTCACCAAGGCCAACTCCCGGTCCACCGTGCACCGCCCCTCCTACCTGGACTACGTGGCGGTCAAGCGCTTCGACGACGAGGGCCGGGTGATCGGCGAGCGGCGGTTCCTCGGGCTGTACACCACCGCCGCATACAAGGAGAGCCCGCTGGCCATCCCGCTGCTCCGGGGCAAGGTCCACTACGTCCTGGAGCGGGCCGCCTTCCCGCCGGACAGCCATGACGCCAAGGCGCTGCGGGAGATCTGCGAGTCCTACCCGCGAGACGCGCTGTTCCAGATGGAGTCTGAGGAGCTGTTCCGGATTGGCATGGGGATCCTCGGGTTGGGCGAGCGTCAGCGGGTGCGGGTATTCGCGCACCCCGACGTGCTGGAGCGGTTCGTGACGTGCATGGTCTGCCTGCCCCGGGACCGGTTCAACACGGAGAACCGCCTGCGCGCCGGCAACATCCTGCTGGACGTCTTCGACGGCTCGCACTTCGACTGGAGCCTGCAGCTCACCGAGTCGACGATCGCCAAGGTCTATTACATCGTCCATTGCCGCGACGGCGTTCCGGCCTACGACGAGCAGGAGATCGAAGGCCGGATCGTGGCGGCGATCCGAGCCTGGTCGGATGACCTGAGGGATGCACTCATCGAGGAGCACGGCGAACAGGCCGGCCTGCCGCAGTTCAAGCGCTTCGAGCACGCCTTCCCGCCGGCCTATCGAGCCGACTGGGTGGCGCGCACGGCGGTGGCCGACATCGCCCGGATCGAGGAGCTGGAGGAGCGCCGCGAGCCGATCCTCCGCATCTACCGGCAGCTGGAAGCTGAGCCGGGCACGATTCGTTGCAAGCTGTTCAGCCTGACGCAGATGTCACTGTCGGATGTGCTCCCCACCTTCGAGCACATGGGCGCCCGGGTGATCGACGAGCGGCCGTACGAGATCACCCCGGCCGAAGGACCGTCCCTGTGGATCTACGACTTCGGGATGCGCTCCGAGATCGACCAGCTGGAGAAGATCCACGATCTGTTCGAGGAGGCATTCCTGGGCGTCTGGCGGGGCGAGCTGGAGGACGACAGCCTGGGGGGCCTGGTGCTGGGGGCGGGATTGACCGGACGCCAGGTGACCGTGCTCCGGGCGATCGCCAAGTACCTGCGCCAGGCCGGGGTCCCGTTCACCGACAGCTACATCCGGCGCACCGTGACCGGCCACCCCGACATCGCGGTGCTGCTGCTCCGGCTGTTCGGGGCGCGCCTGGATCCCGACTGGCACGATCAGGACAAGGCCGAGCGGCTGTCGCGCGAGATCGTCGAGGCGATCGATGCCGTGCCCAGCCTGGACGAGGATCGCATCCTGCGCAGCTTCTACTCCGTGGTGTGCGCGACGCTGCGCACCAACTACTTCTGCCACGACGAGCGGGATCAGGGCCGGCCGCCGCCCTACCTCAGCTTCAAGCTCGACCCGGGGCAGATCTCGCTGCTGCCGATGCCGCGGCCCAAGTTCGAGATCTTCGTCTACTCACCCCGCATGGAAGGCGTCCATCTCCGGGGCGGCCGGGTGGCTCGGGGAGGCATCCGCTGGTCGGACCGGCCTGAGGACTTCCGCACTGAGGTGCTCGGCCTGATGAAGGCCCAGATGGTCAAGAACGCGCTGATCGTGCCGGTTGGATCGAAGGGCGGCTTCGTGGTCAAGCGCCCACCCGCCGGTGGGCGCGAGGAACTGCAGGAGGAGGCGATCGCCTGTTACCGGATGTTCCTGTGCGGTCTGCTCGATCTGACCGACAACTACGTCGACGACGAGGTGGTGGGACCGGAGCGGGTGGTGCGCCTCGACGGGGACGATCCCTACCTGGTGGTGGCGGCCGACAAGGGCACGGCGACGTTCTCGGACCTCGCCAACGAGGTGGCCGCGCATTACAACTTCTGGCTGGGGGACGCGTTCGCGTCCGGGGGCAGCCGCGGCTACGACCACAAGGCCATGGGGATCACCGCCCGGGGGGCCTGGGAGTCGGTCAAGCGCCACTTCCGGGAGCTGGGCACCGACATCCAGACCACCGACTTCACCGTGGTGGGGATCGGCGACATGTCCGGCGACGTGTTCGGGAACGGAATGCTGCTCTCCGAGCACATCCGCCTGGTGGCCGCCTTCAACCACCAGCACATCTTCCTGGATCCCGATCCCGATCCGGCCACCAGCTTTGCCGAGCGCCGGCGGCTGTTCGAGCTCGGCCGGTCGGCCTGGAGCGACTACGGCCAGGAGCTGATCTCCGAGGGCGGGGGTATCTATTCCCGCGCGAAGAAGTCGATCGCGGTCACGCCCCAGGTCAAGCAGGCGCTCGACATCGAGGCCGACGAGCTGTCGCCGGCCGAGCTGATCTCGGCGATCCTGCGCGCGCCCGTGGATCTTCTCTGGAACGGCGGCATCGGCACCTACGTGAAAGGCTCGCAGGAGACGCACGCCGAGGCGGGTGACAAGGCCAACGATGCCGTTCGGGTGGACGGCGAGGATCTGCGCTGCCGGGTGGTGGGGGAGGGGGGCAACCTGGGCTTGACCCAGGCCGGCCGGATCGAGTACGCCCTGGAGGGCGGGCGGATCAACACCGATGCGATCGACAACGTGGCCGGCGTCAACTGCTCGGACCACGAGGTGAACATCAAGATCCTCCTGGACGCGCTGGTCAAGGCCGGAGATCTGACCGACAAGCAGCGCAACGAGCTGCTGGAGGAGATGACCGAGGCGGTGGCCGACCAGGTGCTCCGGGCCAGCTACAGCCAGACCGAGGCGATCAGTCTGTCCCTGTTCCAGGCCGAGGCGATGGTCGACGTCCACGGCCGGCTGATCCGCCAGCTGGAGCGCCGCACCGGTCTCAACCGGGAGCTGGAGCATCTGCCCAACCCCTCGAGGATCGCGGCGCGCAAGAAGGAAGGGCGCGGGCTGACCGCGCCCGAACTGAGCGTGATCATGGCCTTCTGCAAGATCCTCCTGCACAGCGAGCTGATCGATTCCGACCTGCCGGAGGATCCGTACCTGTCCCATGACCTGGAGCGCTACTTCCCCTCGCCTCTGCCCGAGCGTTACCGGGAGCAGATGCAGAGCCATCGTCTGCGCCGGGAGATCATCGCCACGGTGGTGGCCAACCAGCTCGTGGACAAGGCCGGCACCACGTTCTTCTTCCGCGTGAGCGAGGAGACCGGCGCTCCCGCCTCGATCCTGGCGCGCGGCTTTGCCGTGGCCCGCGAGGTGTGCGGCATGCGCGAGCTGTGGGAGTGGGTGGAGGACCTGGACAACCAGGTGGAGGCGACCACGCAGCTGTCGATGCTCGTGGAAGCTAGGCGGCTGGTCGAGCGAGCCGCCCGCTGGCTGGTCCGGGCCCACCCGACCAAGATGGACATCGAGGCGTTGGTCAGGCGCTACGAGCCGGCGGCCCGGATGCTCTGGGAGGCCATGCCGCAGATCCTCGACGACGAGGATCGGGAGCGGTTCGAGAAACGGACCGCTGAGCTCACCGGCGCCGGCGTCCCGGAGAGGCTGGCCCGCCGGGTGGCCGCGCTGCCCTGGGCGTTGCCCGCGTTCGACATCGTCGAGGTGGCCGACGCCACGGGACGCGACCCCAGGGTGGTGATGGGCACGAGCTTCGGGATCACCTCCCGGTTGCGGCTGGGCTGGCTGCGCGACCGCATCCTCGAGCTCCCGCGCGACAACCGGTGGGAGGCGCTGGCCCGGGCCGCCCTGCGCGATGACCTGAACAGCCTGGTCCGGGTGCTCACCCAGGAGGTCCTTCAGGCCGGCGGGTCCGACGCGGACGCCGAGCAGGCGATCGAGGCCTGGGAGCACGGGCACCACGGGGCGGTGGACCGCTGTCTGGGCATCCTGGGGGACATCGAGAGCTCCCGTACCTACGACACCACCACCCTCCCGGTGGCGCTGCGCGAGCTGCGCAACCTGATCCGGGCGAGTTCGGGAACCGCCAGCGCCCCCGATGCCCTCAGCGCCGAGTCGGTCAGCCTCAGCGACTGACCCGCGTGCGCCAGATGTAGATCGCAGCCAGCCGCAGGCCGACCAGCACGTCCAGCAACCCGGAGACGAAGAACGCCAACGGCCCGGTGATCAGGGCGCCGAGAGCCCGGGAAAGCACACCGTCAAGCTATCGTCTCGGAGCAGCATGCCCACGTCCGTGAAGACAAACGTCACCGAGCTGCCCGAGTCCCGGGTGCGCGTGGAGGCCGAGGTCCCCTCCGAGGAGGTGGAGCGACGCCTCCAGCAGGCCGCGCGCTCCCTGGGCCGCGAGCTGCGGATCCCGGGCTTCCGCAAGGGCAAGGTCCCGCCGCCCGTGGTGATCCGCCGGCTGGGGCGGGACGCCGTGCTCGACGAGGCGCTGCGCTCTTCGCTGGGCAACTGGTACGTCGACGCCATCGATGCCTCCGGCATCGCTCCGGTGGGCGAACCAAATCTCGACGTCGGCGACCTGCCCGAGCAGGGCCAGCCCCTGTCCTTTTCGATCGAGATCGGCGTGCGCCCGCGCGCGGAACTGGGGGAGTACAAGGGACTAGAGGTGGGCCGGCGCGAGCCGGCGGTGGACGAGGCGGCGATCGACGCCGAGGTCGAGCGGCTGCGCGAGCGCTTCGCCACCCTGGACAACGTCGACCGCGCCGCCGAGAACGGCGACCACGTGGTGGTCGACTACCTGGGCAAGCTGGATGGCGAGCCATTCCCCGGCGGCGAGGGGCGCGACCAGCTGATCGAGCTCGGCTCCGGGCGCCTGATTCCCGGCTTCGAGGAGCAGCTGGTGGGCGTCAGGGCCGGCGACGAGCGCGAGCTCAAGGTGACCTTCCCCGAGGACTACGCCGAGCCGCTGGCCGGTCAGGAAGCCACCTTCGACGTGAAGGTCTCCGAGGTCAAGGCCAAGCGCCTCCCCGAGGCCGACGACGACTTCGCCTCCGAGGCCGCCGGGCTCGACACCCTCCAGGAGCTGCGTGACGACATCGCCGAGCGGCTGCGCCAGGCCGACGAGCACGAGCTCGAGCACGAGTTCGAGCGGGCCGTGCTGGACGCCGCCGTGGCCGCGGCCAAGATCGAGATTCCCGAGCAGCTGGTGCACGCTCGGGCGCACGAGATGGTGGAGGAGACGCTCACGGCGCTGGCCCGCCAGGGGATCTCCAAGGAGACGTATCTGCAGATCGCCGGCAAGTCCGAGGAGGACATCGCCCACGAGGCCGAGCCCGAGGCCGAACGGGCGCTCCGGCGCGACGCGGTGATTGCGGCGGTCGTCGACGCCGAGCAGATCGAGCCCTCCGAAGAGGACGTGCTGGAGGCGATCGAGCCGAGCGCGGAGCGGGCCAAGACCAAGCCGGAGAAGCTGCTCGAGCGGCTGCGTTCCTCCGGCGGCCTGCAGCGCCTGCGCCAGGACATCGCGGCCCGTCAAGCCCTGGAGCTGCTGGTCAAGGAGGCCAAGCCGATCAGCGTCGAGCAGGCCAAGGCGCGCAACCTGATCTGGACCCCCGGCAAGGACGAGCCGGGCGAGGGAGGCGGTTCGGGCTCCGGGCAGCTCTGGACGCCCGGGTCCTAGCGCCCGATCGGGGCGCTCCGACTCCCGGAAAGCCCGGTCACGCAGACCGGGCGAGAACCTCATCCAAACGCCCGGCGCGGCCCCGAAAGCCGCCCAGACCCGATTGCTAGAGTCGCCCGGGCAGGAATCCCGGCCCAGGCAGATAAAGAAGCGAGGACCATGAGCCCACTGGTACCGATGGTTGTCGAACAGACCTCGCGCGGCGAGCGCGCGTTCGACATCTACAGCCGACTACTCAACGAGCGGATCGTCTTCCTGGGGACGCCGATCGACGATCAGATCGCCAATCTGATCGTGGCGCAGCTGCTGCACCTGGAGTCCGAGGATCCCGACAAGGACATCTCCATTTACATCAACTCCCCCGGCGGATCCGTGTACGCCGGGCTGGCCGTCTACGACACGATGCAGTTCATCAAGCCCGACGTGCAGACGATCTGCGTGGGTATCGCGATGTCGATGGGCGCGCTGCTCCTGTCGGGCGGCGCGGCGGGCAAGCGCATGGCGCTGCCCAACGCCAAGATCCTCATCCACCAGGTGTCCTCCGCCTTTCAGGGTCAGGCCACCGACATCGAGATTCACGCGCGGGAGATCATCGACATCCGTCGACGGCTGGACGAGATCATCGCCCTCCACACCGGCAAGCCGGTGGACGAGGTGCGCAAGGACACCGAGCGGGACTACTTCATGAGTTCCGAGGAGGCCAAGGACTACGGGATCATCGACCGCGTGATCTCACAGCACTAGCGGTTCCCCCTAGGCCCGCCGCTGGCAAGCGGCTAACCTAGGGCGATCCGTGCGGTGAGCTCGAGCGGGCTCTCGTATCCGGAGGGGAGACAGCAGATGGCACGTCCGACGGACTCCAACGAGCAACTTCTCTGCAGCTTCTGCGGCAAGTCGCAGCGGCAGGTCAAGAAGCTGATCGCCGGCCCCGGCGTCTACATCTGCGACGAGTGCATCGATCTCTGTAACGAGATCATCGACGAGGAGCTCACCGCCCCGCCGAACTTCGACATCGAGAATCTCCCCAAGCCGCGGGAGATCGACGCTGTTCTGAACGAGTACGTGGTGGGCCAGGAGCAGGCCAAGCGCAGCCTGTCGGTGGCCGTCTACAACCACTACAAGCGCGTGCAGATGATGCAGTCCGACGAGAACGACATCGAGCTGCAGAAGTCGAACATCCTGCTGCTGGGGCCGACCGGATGCGGCAAGACGCTGCTGGCCCAGACGCTGGCCAAGATCCTCAACGTCCCGTTCGCGATCGCCGACGCCACCGCTTTGACCGAGGCCGGCTACGTGGGCGAGGATGTGGAGAACATCCTCTTGAAGCTGATCCAGGCCGCCGACTACGACGTCAAGAAGGCCGAGACCGGGATCATCTACATCGACGAGGTCGACAAGATCGCCCGCAAGGCGGACAACCCTTCGATCACCCGCGACGTGTCCGGCGAGGGCGTCCAGCAGGCCCTCCTGAAGATCCTGGAGGGCACCACGGCGTCCGTGCCCCCGCAGGGCGGGCGCAAGCACCCCCACCAGGAGTTCCTGTCGATCGACACCACCAACATCCTGTTCATCTGCGGCGGCGCGTTCGCCAACCTGGACAAGGTGATCGAGCGCCGGATCGGTCACCAGGGGATCGGCTTCGGGGCGGCCATCCAGTCTCGCGATCAGCGCGACACGGGAGAGATCTTCGAGCACTGCCTGCCTGAGGACCTGATCCAGTACGGGCTGATCCCCGAGTTCATCGGGCGCCTGCCGGTGATGAGCGCCATCCACCAGCTGAGTCGTGACGAGCTGATGAAGATCCTCACCGAGCCGCGCAACGCGCTGGTCAAGCAGTTCCAGCGGTTCTTCCAGTTCGACGGGATCGAGCTCGTGTTCGCCGACGAGGCGCTGCATTCGGTGGCGGACCGGGCCCTGGAGCGAGAGACCGGCGCCCGCGGGCTGCGCTCGATCATCGAGGAGGTCCTGCTCGAGGTGCAGTTCGAGCTGCCCTCCCGCCGGGACGTCAAGAAGTGCGTGGTCACCCGGGACACGATCGACAAGGGCACGCCGCCCACGCTCGTGACCGTGGCCGCACCGGAGGAGGAAGAGGGAGAGGCGGCCGCCTGAGCCGCGCCGGGCGGCGGCGCTGTGCGCACCGCCGCCCTGCGGAGGAGGAGAGGTGCCTAGCTTGCCGGGCGCGCGGAGTGGGCGGGTCACCCGTTCGTGAACGCGATGTTGCCCAGTTGTGAAGGACGTCGATTGTTCATTTAGTCGTCACCTGGCCCCCTAAATGAACAATCGATCCCCGTGGCACCCGTCCTAGACTGCCTCTTCCGTGTCTGACCTGGAGCAGAGGACCCGATACGAGCCCTCCGAGGTGGAGCCTCGGATCGTCGATCGGTGGCTTGGATCGGGCATCTTCCACCCCGAGCCCGAGGGCACCGCCGACGAGAACTACTCGATCGCGATTCCGCCGCCCAACGTCACCGGCGTGCTGCACATGGGCCACGCGCTCAACAACTCGGTGCAGGACTGCCTGGTGCGCCACGCTCGGGCCCGGGGCAAGCGAGTCAAGTGGATCTTCGGGACCGACCACGCCGGGATCGCCACCCAGACTCAGGTCGAGCGAGAGCTGAAATCGCTGGGGACCAGCCGGGAGGAGCTCGGGCGCGAGCAGTTCGTGGCCCGCGTGTGGGCCTGGCGAGAGCGCTACGGCTTCCAGATCGTGGAGCAGCTCAAACGCCTGGGCGCCTCGTGCGACTACGAGGAGGAGCGCTTCACACTCGACCCGGCGTATGTGCAGGCCGTGCTGAAGGTGTTCGTCGACCTCTACGAGAAGGGCTACATCTACCGGGACCGGTACATGGTCAACTGGGACCCCGGGTCGCGCTCGGCCATCTCCGACCTGGAGGTGGAGGACCGCGAGGTCACCGACACCCTCTACTACATCGATTACCCATTGGAGTCGGGCAGCGGCGCGATCACCGTGGCCACCGTGCGCCCGCAGACGATGCTGGCCGACGTGGCGATCGCGGTCAATCCCGAGGACGAGCGTTACCGCCGGCTGATCGGCGAGACGGCGATCCTGCCGTTGGTCGGGCGCAGGCTGAAGATCATCGCCGACGACTACGTGAAGACCGACTTCGGCACCGGCGCGCTGAAGATCACCCCCGGGCACGATCCCAACGACTTCGAGATCGGCCGCCGCCACGGCCTGCCGCATCCGAGCGTGATCGGCGAGGACGGCCGGATCACCGACGAGGCGCCCGAGCGCTTCCGCGGCCTGACGACGGCCGAGGCCCAGGACGCCGTCGTGGCCGAGCTGCGCGACCAGGGCCTGCTGCGCAGCAGCGAGTCCTACACGCACACCGTCCCGTTCAGCCACCGCTCCGGCGAGCGGGTGGAGCCGCTGATCTCGCTCCAGTGGTTCATGCGGATGGACGAGCTGGCCCGGCCCGCCATCGAGGCGGTCACGTCGGGGCGCGTGCGCTTCTTCCCCCAGCGATGGGCAAAGGTGTACCTGGACTGGATGGAGAACATCCGGCCCTGGTGCATCTCCCGTCAGCTGTGGTGGGGCCACCAGATCCCGGTCTGGTATCGCGACTCGGAAACCTACGTCGGCACCGAGCCACCCGAGGGCGAGGGCTGGGAGCGCGACCCGGACGTGCTGGACACCTGGTTCTCCAGCGCCCTGTGGCCGTTCGCCACGCTCGGCTGGCCCGAGCAGACTCCCGAACTGAAAGCGTTCTATCCCACCGACGCGCTGGTCACCGGGCGGGACATCATCTTCCTGTGGGTGGCCCGGATGGTCATGCAGGGCCTGGAGTTCATGGGGGAGGTCCCGTTCTCCGACGTGCACATCACCTCGATCATCCAGGCGCCGGACGGGCGGCGGATGTCCAAGTCGCTGGGCACGGGGATCGATCCGCTGGACCTGATCAACGGTGGCGATCGTCCTCCGGTCTTTGAGACCGGAGGACATTTTCCGGCGTATGGCTCAGATGCGGTGCGCTGGGGCCTGCTCGTGATGTCCAGCGGGCAGGACGTGCGCTTCAGCGAGGACAAGGTGGCCCAGGGCCAGCAGCTGACCAACAAGCTGTGGAACGCCTCGCGGCTGATCCTGCTGCGGGTGGATCCGGGCGCCCGCGCGGCGGCGCGGCCCACGACCGTGGAGGATCGCTGGATCCTGTCCCGGCTGGCCCGCGCCCGCCAGGAGGTCGGCGGGCGGATCGAGCGCTACGACTTCTCCCGCGCGGCTCTGGAGCTCTACGACTTCGTGTACGGCGAGCTGTGCGACTGGTATCTGGAGCTGGTCAAGCCGCGGCTGTACGAGGGCGACTCCGACACGGCGGCCACGCTCCTGCACGTGCTCACCGAGACGCTGGCCATCGCCCACCCGCTGATCCCGTTCGTCACCGAGGAGATCTACTCCTACGTGCCCGGCGCCGAGGGGTTGCTGGCCGGTCGGGTGGACCCTGGCTCGGCCGGCGAGCGCGACGAGCGGGCCGAGGCGGTCCTGGCCGACGCGATCGCCGCCGTCCAGGCCGTGCGGGCCTGGCGCGACTCGGCCGAGGTCAAGCCCTCGGCGGTCCTGCCGGCGCGCCTGGCCGCCCCCGGCTACGAGGAGCTGGCCGGCCAGCTGGCCCGGCTGACCCGGTTGGAACTGAACGGCGGTAACGGCGCCGCGGCCGGTGCCGAGCCCGTGGCGGCGGTTCCCGTGCCGCGCGGCGCGGTCGAGATCCTGGCCTCCGCCCATGTCGACCTCGGCGCCGCCGAGCGCAAGCGCGAGGCCAAGCGGGCCGAGCTGACCGCAGAGCTCGAGCGGGCGCAGCGCAAGCTGAGCAATCAAGGATTCGTGGCGAAGGCACCGCCCCACGTGGTCCAGGCCGAGCGAGACAAGGTCGCCTCTCTGCAGAGCGAGCTGGAGGCCCTGTGAGCCCGCTGACTCCCACGCAGGCGGAAGAGCGTCTCCTCTCGCTCGAGCTGTTCGGCATGCACTTCGGTCTGGAGCGCATGCGCCGGCTGATGACCGCCCTCGGGCATCCTGAACGCAGCTTCGACTCGATCCACGTCGTCGGCACCAACGGCAAGTCCTCCACCACCCGGATGATCGCGGCGATCCTCCGCCACCACGCGCTGCGCGTGGGGGCGTATCTGTCCCCGCACCTCGTCTCCTACTCCGAGCGCATCCGGATCGACGACCAGGATCTGACCCCGGCGGAGTTCGCCGCCGCGATCGAGCGGGCGCTGCACGCCGCCGAGGTGGTCAACCGGACGGCGGGTGAGGACGACCAGGTCACGCAGTTCGAGCTGCTCACCGCGGCCGCCTACTCCGAGCTGGCCCGTCGCGGGGTGCAGGTGGCCGTGATCGAGGCCGGGCTGGGCGGGCGCTATGACGCCACCAACGTGATCCCGTCCCGGGTCGAGGTGCTCACCAGCGTGGGGCTCGAACACACACGCTGGCTGGGGCCGACCGTCGAGGCGATCGCGCGCGAGAAGCTCGACGTGGTGCAGCCCGGCGCGACGCTCGTGCTGGGGCCGGACATGCACCCGGATGCCCTCGCGGTCGCCGAGGAGGTGGCCGGCGAGCGCGGGGCCCGGATCGTGCAGTCCGGGTCAGATCCCGGAGTGCCGGTGGCCGCGCTGGGGAGCTTCCAGCGACGGAACTTCGCCGTGGCCCGGACGGCGGCCGAGGCGTTGCTGGGTGCGCTGGATGAGCGCGCCGTGGCCGCCGCGGCCGCGGAGATTCACGTTCCCGGCCGCCTGCAGGTGGTGGGCGAGGATCCGCTGACGTTGCTCGACGGCGCGCACAACCCGGACGGGATCGCTGCGCTGGCCGAGTCGCTCACCGAGATCGCCGGGCGGCGCCGGGTCGTGTCGGTGGTGTCGATCCTGGACGACAAGGACGCCGCCGGGATGCTGCGCATGCTGGCCCCGCTGTCCAGCGTGCTGGTCCTGACCAGCACGCGGAACCCTCGGGCGCTGCCGCCGCCCACGCTGCTCTCGCTGGCCGGCCAGGTCGCGGGCTCCGGAGACCTTCAGGCGGAGGTGGTGCGTGACCCCGGGAAGGCGCTGGAACGCGCTCGAGAGCTGGCCGGTCCCGAGGGAGTGGTCGTGGCCACCGGATCGATCTATCTGATCGCTGACCTGCTGACCGGAGACGACCGCGTTACCCGCCGGCGGGCATCGATGCTATGAACTGGCGCAGCGGCCCAGCCGCGAACGCGATGGACGACGACCGAGACACGCGCCCCAGCTTCCTCAGCATGGTCAGGCTGGTGGCGATCAGCGTGGCCGTCACGATCCTGGTGTTCTTCGCGATCGGCTACATCTTCGGGCGGCTTTTCCTCTGAAAGCGGGTATATGTGGCTTCGGCGCAAACCGTCCCACCCCGTTTTGTAAGGCGATTCCCATCTTGCAGGCATTCCGCTCGCCGCACCGAATTTCCAATCCGAGGCGCATTTCGGCGGTGACCGCTAGCGCAATGTCAACCTCCTGACCACTAAACTCGCGCACTCACATGCTTGCCCCCGGCGTCTTTGGCATCACCAACAGCACGGTCAGTCTCGTGGTTGACCTGATCATCCTGTTCCTGGTGGTGATCTGGCTGGCCCTGGTGTACTGGACCTACTCCGACGCCCGGCGCCGCATCGCCGACCCGATGCTGGTCGGCTGCGCTACGGCGGCCTCGCTGTTCCCGTTCGTGGGGACGATCATCTACATGATCGTGCGGCCGCCCGAGTACCTGGACGACGTCCATGAGCGGGAGTTGGAGATCCAGGCCGCCGAGGCCCGTCTGGCCGAGCTGGGCATCCAGACATGTCCGTACTGCGACCACGACGTGGAGAGAGACTTCCTGCGCTGCCCGAACTGTCTGCGCAAGCTGAAGGATCCGTGCGCCAACTGTGGCAAGCCTCTGGATCCGCAGTGGAAGATCTGCCCGTTCTGCGAGGCCGAGGTGGGTAGCTCGCCCATGCCGCGACGCGCCCGCCGCCGCCGCGAGGCCGGGGCGGAGGCCCCCGTTGGGGCTCGCCCAGGCGAACCGAGCGTGGCCTCCCGCTCCAGCGAGCAGCCGATGGCCGGCCGCTCATCCGAGCAGACCGTGGTCAGCCGGCCGCCGTCTGACCTGATCTGAATCCGAGCCCGGGCCTGCCCGGGCCGCCTAATCAAGGAGAATCCGCCGCATGGAGCGCACGCTCATCCTCGTCAAGCCCGACGCCTTCGCCCGCAACCTGACCGGCGAGATCATCGGCCGGTTCGAGCGCAAGGGCCTGAAGCTGGTCGCGCTCAAGCAGATGACGATGCATCGTGACCTGGCCACCCGGCACTACGCCGAGCATGAGGGCAAGCCGTTCTTCGACGAACTCGTGGAGTTCATCACCTCCGGGCCGCTCGTGGCGATGGTCCTCCAGGGGGAGTCCGCGGTGGAGGCGGCCCGGCAGGTGATCGGCGCCACGAACCCGCTGCAGGCCTCCACCGGGTCGATCCGCGGCGACCTGGCCGTGGCCGTCGGCCAGAACATGGTGCACGGCTCCGACTCGCCTGAGTCGGCCGCACGGGAGATCTCGCTGTTCTTCCCCGACCTCTGATCCTGGCCTCGGGCTCGCCTCAGCGGCGAGCGATCCTCGAAGGGCTGGGGGTTGAGTTCGAGGTGGTGGTGTCCGGCGTCGAGGAGGTCGACGCGGGGCCGGCTGAGGCGGTGGCGCTGGAGAACGCCCGGCGAAAGGCGGGCAGCGTGGCCGATCGGCACCCGGACGCGCTCGTGCTGGGCGTCGATACGGTGGTCTCGCTGGATGGCCGCCTGTACGGCAAGCCCGCCGACCGTGGGGAGGCGGAGAGCACGCTTCGCGCCCTGGCCGGCCGCCAGCACCAGGTCGTCAGCGGCATCTGCCTGATGGGGAGGGGGCAGGCGCGGCAGGCCGCGGTTACGACAAGCGTCAGCTTCCGGGGACTCGATGAGGGGCTTTTGGCCTGGTATCTGGACAGCGAGGAGTGGCGGGGGCGAGCCGGCGCCTATGCCATACAGGGCCGGGGGGCGGTGCTCGTGGCCAGCATCCACGGCGACTACCTGAACGTCGTCGGGCTGCCGGTGAACGCGTTGCTGTCGCTTGAACCTGGGTTGATTTGACGAAACAGCCGCGATGAAGGGTGGATGGGCGGGTTCGGGCGCTGCCGAACGTGCTCCAGCGCGCACGGTGACCCGTCTGGCGGTTGATTGCGCGCACGAACACGCTTTGCGTGCTCCTGCGCGCATTCAACGAATTCATCGTCCACGGTGCGCGCTGGAGCACCATGACCTCGCTCGTCCACCCTTCCTCGCGGCAGTTTCAGACAGCCGGACCCATCGCCAGCCACGCCTTGCAACGAACACGGCACCGTGAACGGCCCAGAATCCCGGCCGCCACGGACTCCCAGCGCTTTCCAGCCATTTTTTTGCCGAGGCGGGGGAGAAGCGGGCCGGTGTTCGGATACACTCAGCCGCGGACGGACCTGGTAGCACGACGGTGGCCAGCCCACCCTTGCAGGCCGTCCATCCCCCCCTGTCTTCGTTTCTTCAATGGGCTTTTTTACGTACCTAACCGGCTTCGGCGGCCGCGACATGGCAGTCGACCTGGGCACGGCCAACACTCTCGTTTACGTCCGCGGACGCGGAATCGTCCTGTCCGAGCCCAGCGTCGTGGCGGTTGACTCCCGCACGGGCGAGGTGCATGCCGTCGGCATCGAGGCCAAGCGCATGCTCGGGCGCACCCCGGGCACGATCTCGGCCATCCGGCCCCTCAAGGACGGCGTGATCGCCGACTTCGAGGTGACCGAGGAGATGCTCAGGCACTTCATCCAGAAGGTCCACCAGAACCGCTGGGCCCACCCCCGCGTGGTGGTGTGCGTGCCCAGCGGCGTGACCGGCGTGGAGAAACGCGCCGTGGAGGAGGCCTGTCTTTCGGCGGGCGCTCGCCAGGCCTACCTGATCGAGGAGCCGATGGCCGCCGCGATCGGCGCCGGGCTGCCCGTGGGCGAGCCGACCGGCTCGATGGTGGTGGACATCGGCGGCGGGACCAGCGAGGTGGCGGTCATCTCGCTGGGTGGGATCGTGGTCTCGCAGTCGATCCGGGTGGGTGGCGACGAGCTCGACGAGGCGATCATCAACTACGTCAAGCGCGAGTACAAGCTGCTGATCGGCCAGCAGACGGCCGAGGAGGTGAAGCTGGAGATCGGCTCCGCCTTCTCGATGCCCGAGGAGGTGCAGGCCGAGATCCGCGGCCGGGACATGGTGTCCGGGCTGCCCAAGACCGTGGTCCTGACCAGCGAGGAGATCCGGGGCGCGCTCGAGGAGCCCGTCTCGCAGATCATCGACGCGGTCAAGGAGACGCTCGACCGCACGCCGCCCGAGCTGGCCTCCGACATCATGGACCGCGGCATCATGCTGGCCGGCGGTGGATCGCTGCTGCAGGGGCTGGAGGAGCGGCTGCGTCACGAGACGCAGATGCCGGCCCATCTGGCGGAATCACCGCTGACGTGCGTGGCGGTCGGATCCGGGCGATCTCTGGAGGAGTTCGAGGCAATACATCGCTCCAGCAAGAATTCACGCAACCGGCGCCGCCGCTGATCGGTAGCTTCTGAAGCTGCTCACAGGCGGACGACTTTGGAGATCTCGATCACGTGCATGACAAGCAAGTCAGGCGCAGACGGGCGGTCCTCGGCCTGCTCGTCGGCGCTTCCCTGATCCTGCTCACCGCTTATTTCGGGGCGCCCCAATCGAGCCCGCTACATGCGGTTCAGCGGGGGATCGTCGAGGTGCTCTCGCCGATCCAGACGGGCGCCAGCAAGGTGCTCTCCCCGGTGGGAGACATCGCCGGCTGGTTCTCCAGCACGTTCCGGGCCAAGTCTCAGGTGACCAGGCTGACCAAGCAGAACCACCAGCTGACCAAGGAGCTGGCGGCGAGTCAGTACGCCCAGCTCCAGAATGCCCAGCTACGCAAGCTCGTCAAGCTGGACACGGACGTCACGGACCTGAACGCCTACTCGCCCGTCACCGCCGACGTGACCGGCCGTGATCTCAGCGTGTGGTGGGAGCAGATCGAGGTGGACAAGGGGACGGCCGACGGGGTCCGGGCGGGGGATCCTGTGGTCGGCCCGGGCGGCCTGGTCGGCGACGTGTCAAGCGTCGGGGCCAACTACTCGATCGTCAGCGAGATCACCAGCGACAAGTGGGCGGCGGCGGCGCTGGTCGAAGACTCGGCGGGTGACACGGGCCAGCTGCAGCCGGCCATCGGCAATCCGAACCAGCTGCTGCTGACCTCCCTGAATCCGCATGCCCAGATCAACGCAGGCCAGGTGGTGGTCACATCGGGCTTCAAGGACAACATCGACCCGAGGATCCGTGACCTGTACCCGCCCGGGATCCCCATCGGACAGGTATCCAACGCCGATCAGAACACGCTGATCAACGACCAGGAGGTCACCGTCACGCCGTCGGTCGACCTGAGGCACCTCATGTGGGTCCAGATTCTCACCCGCCCGAACGCGTCGGCTCCCCAGAAGGGCTCGCTACCGTGATCGGGAGCGGCCAGTGATGGGCGTGGAATTCGAGAGCCTGCGGCTCCCGCTGCGCATCGCGATCGTCGCGATCGTGGCCGTGATCCTCCAGGAGACGGTCGTCTCCCAGATCACGGTGTTCGGCGTGACGGCCGACCTCACGCCGCTGGTGGTCGTCTCGATCGGCCTGCTGTGCGGGTCGACGACCGGGGCGGTGGCCGGATTCTGGGTCGGCCTCCTGGTCGATCTGACGCTGGTCCAGACGCTCGGCATCACCTCGCTGCTGTTCATCGTGATCGGCTACTGGGCTGGTCGCCTGCGGGAGCTGCGCGACCCCTCGCACGGACTCGTCCCGCTGGCGCTGGGGGCGGCGGGTACGGCGGTGGCCGGAGTGGGGATGGCGCTCATCCAGTTCCTGCTCGGCGTGGATGCGCCGATCAGCCTCCTGTTGCTCCAGCAGATCTTCCTGACCGTGCTGGTCAACACGCTGATCTCACTGCCCGTGTACGAACTGGTGCGCCGGATCCTGCACCGGGCCCTGCCCCAGGATCCGCGCCGCCGGCGGCGCCGCGCCTATACCACCGGAGGTCTCAGCCCGCTGCATCGGCCGTCCGAGCGCCTCGGCCAGGTTTCGAGGTACGGCCGGTGATCCAGCCACCCGAGTCGCGCACGCCGCCCATGACCCCCCAGCTGGCCCTGCGCGTGGCCGTCGTGGGCAGCTGCGCGCTGATCATGTTCGCGATCATCTTCTTCCGCCTGTGGTTCCTCCAGGTGCTGACCGGCACCCAGTACCTCGCCCAGGCCAGCACCAACTCCTCGCGCGCCATCTCGATCCCCGCCCCGCGCGGAGAGATCATCGACAGCAGCGGCCAGCCGCTGGTGGTCTCGGTGCCGGTGCCCGCGGTGGAGATCGCGGCTCCGGACCTTCCCGTCCCGATCACCGTAAGCGAGATGACGACCAACTACGACCGGCCGCCGGCCAAGGACGCGGCGCTGTATCGGCGCCTGGCGTCCATCTTGAACATCCCCAACCGCCGGACCAAGTGCCACGTGGACGGCAACCAACCCCCGCCAAACGGCACCTCCGGCAACTTCCGCCTCTCCCGGATCGCCTGCCTGGTCGCCCAGGGGGTGGCCAACGTGCCCTACGACGACGTGACGATCGCCCAGAACGTCGGCAAGGACATCCAGTACTACCTGGCCGAGCGCCAGCTGCAATACCCGGGCGTGGCCGTGGTGCAGAAGTACATCCGCCAGTACCCGCAGGGCAGCGTCGGGGCTCAGGTTCTGGGGACGGTCGGACCGATCAGCTGCAACGACAAGCACTCGGTCGACAACTGCGAGACCCGGCAGAGGCATTTCCGGGGCATCGCCCACATCGACGAGGTTGGGCAATCCGGTCTGGAGTGGCAGTACAACCAGTTCCTGCAGGGGACCGACGGCGTGGAGCGCGTGAAGGTCAACTCGCTGGGGGAATTCAAGGGGTACGCCAAGCCGACCCAGTCGACCGCCGGCGACACCCTGCAGGTGTCGATCAACGCGAAGCTGCAGAAGGTCGGCCAGCAGGCGCTGGCCACCTCCATGGCCACCAACAACGGGACGGGCGGCGCGTTTGTGGCCCTGAACCCCCAGAACGGCCAGGTCTACGCGATGGGATCGGCTCCGACATACGACCCGAGCCTGTTCACCAAGCCCCTGACCCAGTCCCAGTACGACCGCTACTTCGGTCCCAGCAGCGGCGACCCGCTGCTCAACCGGGCCATCCAGAGCGTCGGCGCCACCGGATCCACGTTCAAGGTGATCACCGCCACGGCGGCGCTGGAGTCCGGAAAGTGGACTCCGTACGAGACCTACGACGACACGGGCTGTTACCACGAGGGCCCGATCTGCCTGCACAACTCCGGCGGCGCCGCCAACGGCGTGCTCGCCATGACCGAGGCGATCAAGGTCTCCGACGACGTGTTCTTCTACAACCTGGGCGGAATCCTGAACTCCGACTCCATCAACGGCGGCCCGCTGCAGTACTGGGCCAACAAGTTCGGGATCGGGCGCTCCACGGGCATCGACCTGCCCGGCGCGGCCACCGGCGCGATGTCATCGCCCAGGTATTGGAACTACCTGAACCAGCAGGAGAAGGAGTGCGAGAACGCCACCGGCCCGTACAAGGGCCATCCCAAGCATCCCGCCTCGCAGGGCGGCTGCGGGATCGGCTCGGGGACGCCGTGGACCTACGGCGACAACGTCAACGCCGCGGTCGGCCAGGGCGATGACCAGGTCAGCCCGCTCCAGCTGGCGGTCGCCTACGCGGCCCTGGCCAATGGCGGCCGGATCGTCACCCCGCACGTCGGTGAGGACATCCAATCGTCCGCGGGCCAGATCCTCCAGCGCATCAATCCCAAGACCAGGCGCCGTCTGCACATCAACCCTCAGTACCTGAGCACGATCCTCACCGGGCTGCGCGAGGCCGCCTCACAGCCGGGCGGCACCTCGGCCGACGTGATGGGCAGCTTCCCGAAGCCCGTCTACGGCAAGACCGGCACCGCCCAGTACTTCCCCAACGGGGTGGAGCACGACTACTCCTGGTACACCTGCTTCGTCCCGGCCAGCGCCACCAGCAAGCCGATCGAGGTCGTGGTCTGGGTCGAGAACGGCGGCTTCGGCGACGTGGCCGCCGCGCCGGTGGCCAGGCAGATCCTGTCGCAATGGTTCTTCGACAAGCCCGGTCCGTACAAGAGCGGGATCTCGACCACACTGTGAGTCGACTCAAGCGATGAACGTATCCGCCATCCAACTATCGGAAGAGCAGGCCAAGCCCCGCGCCTCGGTGCGAGCCTGGCTGAGCTTCGACCCGCTGCTGCTGATCTCCGCGCTTGGCCTGGTCGCCTGCTCGCTGGTCACCCTCAAGGGCGCCGCCGGCACCTACTACATGGAGCGCCAGGCTCTGTACGCCGGCATGGGACTGCTGCTGGCCGTGCTGATCAGCCGCTTCGACTACTCGCGCCTGCGCGAGTACCGCTACGGCTTCTACGCGCTGATGGTCTTCTCCAACATCGTCGTCTACGCGATGCCGGCCCAGCTCAACACTCACCGTTGGATCCCGCTGCCGATCCTCCAGCTCCAGCCGTCGGAGTTCGGCAAGATCCTGATGATCCTGGCCCTGGCGGGCTTCTTCGTCGAGCGATCCCGATCGCTGCACGAGCGGCGCACCACCGCGAGGATCATGTTGCTCGCTCTGGTCGGCTCGATGATCGTGATCGGCCAGCCCGACCTGGGTACCGGTCTGGTCTACGTCGTCGTAGCGGTCGCGGTGCTGTTCTTCGGCGGGACCAGCTGGAAGCAGCTGACCGCGCTGGCCGCCCTGTTCATCGCCGCCGGCGTGCTGGTCCTGGCGGTCGCCCCCGCGGTGGGGGTCAACGTGCTCAAGAACTACCAGAAGGAACGCTTGACCACGTTCATCAACCCTCCGGCCACGTGTACCCCCCAGGACACCACCTGCTACCAGCTGAACCAATCCCTGATCGCCATTGGGTCAGGACAGAAGACCGGACGGGGGGTCTCGGGGGCCACCCAGACGAAGTTCAAGTTCATTCCCGAAGCGCAGGAGGACTTCATCTTCGCGGTCGTGGGCGAGACCTACGGCTTCGTCGGCGCGGCTTTGGTCCTCTCCCTCTACGCGCTTCTCATCTGGCGCACCTTACGCATCCTCACGATGGCCAAGAACCTGTTCGGCACGCTGATCGCCGGCGGAATCTTGGCGATGTTGATGTTCCAGATCTTCGTGAACGTGGGCATGACCATCGGGGTCATGCCGGTCACCGGAGTGCCGCTGCCGTTGATGAGTTACGGCGGCTCCTCCGTGCTGGTCACGTTCATCTCGCTCGGCCTGCTGCAGTCGATCTACGCCCAAGGTAGGGCGGCATCGGCCGGCAAGCGCGGGTAGCCGTATGACAGAGCCGCCTGCCGCGGGCGCTCGCCAAATCTTTTCCCGGCCCAGCGCCGGACCCAATCTGCAAAGGAATAAAAGTGAAGAAGCAAGTGTTGGTCAGCGTCGATCGGGGCGAGACCCGGGTCGCGCTACTGGAGGCCACCGGGACCGTCCCGGCTCGCAAACCGAGCTCCAGCAATCGTCGTCGCCGGCGCCCGGCTAACCCCGCCGCCGGCTATCAGGTCGCCGAGCTGTACCTGGAGCGCCGCGGCGCCCGGTCGATCGTCGGCAACATCTACAAGGGCCGGGTCGACAACGTGCTTGGCGGCCTGGAGGCCGCCTTCGTTGACATCGGCCTGGAGAAGAACGGCTTCCTGCACGTCGACGAGATCGTGCTGCCGGGCGTCGAGGCGCCCCGGCGGGGCCGGGGATCCGGCCGGGACACCCGGCAGATCACGGACATGCTCAAGCCCGGGCAGGACGTCGTGGTTCAGGTGGTCAAGGACCCCCTGAAGACCAAGGGCGCGAGACTCTCGATGGATCTGACGATCGCCGGGCGCTACATGGTGTTCGCACCATTCGGCGAGGGCGTCGGGGTGTCCCGCCGGCTGGATGACAAGGAGCGTGAGCGACTGCGCAAGGAGGCGGCCAAGCTCGACCTGAAGGGGGCCGGCGCGATCATCCGCACGGCCGCCCAGGGGGCTACCCGCGCCGAGCTGGAGCGTGAGCTCCTCTACCTGTTCAAGCTCAACGACGTCCTCCAGAAGCGCGTTGCCGAAACCCAGGGTCCGGCGCTCGTCTTTCAGGAGGCTGACCTGTCGGTCCGCGTGGTGCGCGACATCTACTCGGCCGAGTTCGAGCGAGCGGTGGTCGACGACGAGAAGCAGCATCACCGGCTGGTGTCGTTCTTCAGCCGCACCGCGCCGGACCTGGTTGAGCACGTGGAGCTGTGGACCGAGGACCAGCCGCTGTTCGAGACCTTCGGCGTGGAGAAGGTGCTGAACTCGACGCTCGAGCGCCGCGTCGATCTCCCCAGCGGGGGCTATCTGATGATCGACTACGCCGAGGCGCTGACCGTGATCGACGTCAACTCGGGCAGCTTCATCGGGCGGGGCAAGGGGGCCCGCCTGGAGGACACGATCACCAAGACCAATCTGGAGGCGGCCGACGAGGTCGTCCGCCAGCTGCGCCTGCGAGACATCGGCGGGATCATCGTCATCGACTTCATCGATATGGCCCGGGCACGCAACCGCGATGCCGTGCTCAAGACGCTGCGCAAGGCTCTGGACGAGGACCGCACGAAGACGTTCGTGGTGGAGATCTCGCCCCTCGGACTGGTGGAGATGACCCGCCAGAACGTCACCGAAGGGGTCCGCGAGATCATGACCCGGCCGTGCCCCACCTGCCGTGGCGAGGGCGTGATCAAGTCCGAGGAGACGATCGCCATCGAGTTCGAGCGCCGGATGCGCGACCTGGCCGCCCAGAGCAAGGCGCCGGCCATCCTGCTGCAGATGAACCCGCGGGTCAGCGCCGAATTCACGGCCAACGACGCCCGCGTACTCCACGCCGTGGAGGCCGATACCGGCAAGTGGTTCCACTTCGAGGGCTCCGAAGGCCTGCCGCTGGAGCACTTCGCGGTGCTCATGGAGGGCGAACGCGAGCAGGTGCTCGAGCGGGCGCTGCCGTTCCGGGAGGGCGAGGAGGTCTACGTGGAGATCGTGGAGCCGCACATGTACAACCCGCACGACGCGGTGGCGAAGATCGACGGCTACATAATCTCCGTCCAGGGCGCCACCGGCGCGGTCGGTCAGAAGCGGCTGGTCCGGATCGAGGAGGTGGGACGCACCCAGGCCACGGCGGTCCTGGTCGAACCGGCCAAGGCCGATTCGGGTTCCAGCGGAGACGGGAAGGGGTCAACCGATTCCGATGAACTAGAATCGGGAGACCGGCGTCGTGGCCGCCGGGGCGGCCGGCGCCGTTCCGCGCCCAAAGCCGCCGTGGCCTCAAAGGCCGCAGAACCGAGCACGGACTAGAACATGTACGCAATCGTCAAGACAGGCGGAAAGCAATACCGGGTCCAGGAGGGCGAGTCTCTTTTGGTCGAGCGCCTGCCCGCCCAGGAGGGTGAGACCGTCGCGCTGGACCCACTGCTGATCGTCGACGGGTCCGATCTGAAGGACGGCAAGGCTCTGGCCAAGGCCAGCGTCAGTGCCACCATCGTGGCCCACGAGCGCGGCCCCAAGCTGCGCGTGGTCAAGTTCAAGCCCAAGCGGGGCTACAAGCGCCGCACCGGCCACCGCCAGGAGCTGACCCGGATCCAGATCACGGGCATCAAGGTCGCCGCCACCCGCAGCCGTCCCCCGGCCAAGAAGAAGGAGGAGAGCGATGGCTCATAAGAAGGGACTCGGCTCCTCCCGTAACGGCCGGGACTCCAACGCCAAGCGACTCGGCGTGAAGGTGTTCGCCGGGCAGAACGTGACCGGCGGCGAGATCATCGTCCGCCAGCGCGGCACCCGCTTCAAGCCGGGTGACGGCGTGGGCATCGGCAAGGACGACACGATCTACGCCCGCTCGGCCGGCACTGTGCAGTTCACGCGGGGCCGCCGGGGCCGCGTCATCTCGGTCGCTCCCGGCGACGCTCAGGAATAGACACATTCGGGCCGCCTGACTAGGCTGGGGGCGTGGCTTTGACCCGCTGCTCGGCCTGTGGCGAAGACAACCGGCCCGGCCGGCGCTTCTGCGCCCAGTGCGGTGCACCGCTTGAGCTGCGCTGTTCGGCCTGCCAGGCGGTGAATCTGCCCGGAGAGCGGTTCTGTGGCGAGTGCGGCTCCCCGCTGCTCGGGGATGCGGTGCCGCCGGCCTTGGGGCTCGGCGGCACCGGCGGCGCGGCACCCGCCACGCCGGTCTCGGAAAGGCGCCTGGTGTCGGTGCTGTTCGCCGACCTGGTCGGGTTCACCACGTTCAGCGAGCACCGGGACCCTGAGGAGGTCCGTGACCTGCTTTCCCATTACTTCGACCGCTGCCGAAGCCTGATCGAGCGCTACGGCGGCACAGTGGAGAAGTTCATCGGTGATGCCGTGATGGCGGTGTGGGGCACGCCCGTGGCGCGGGAGGACGACGCCGAGCGGGCGGTACGGGCCGCCCTCGGTCTGACCCAGGCGGTGCGGACGCTCGCCGAGGAGGTCGAGATGCCCGAACTTCGCGTCCGCGCGGGCGTGCTGACGGGCAATGCGGCGGTGGAGATCGGTGCCGAGGGTGAGGGGATGGTGCTGGGGGATACGGTCAACACGGCCTCCCGGTTGCAGTCGGTCGCCGCGCCGGGGACCGTGCTGGTCGATGACGTGACCCGCCGGGCCTCGGAGGCGGCGATCGCCTACGAGGATGGCGGTACCCACCAGGTGAAGGGCCGCGAACAGCCGGTGCACGCGTGGACCGCCCTGCGGGTGGTGGCCGGCGCCGGAGGCGCGCGCCGCAGCGCCGGCCTGGAGGCTCCGCTGGTGGGCCGGGCGCGCGAGCTGGGGCTGATCATCGACACCTTTGAAGCCACGTCCGAGGAGGGAGGCGCGCGTCTGGTCACCGTGACCGGCGAGGCGGGATCCGGGAAATCCCGGCTGCTCTGGGAGTTCTTCAAGTACACCGACGGAATCGAGCGCTACGTCCGCTGGCACCAGGGACGCTGCCTGTCCTACGGCGAAGGGGTCGCTTACTGGGCGCTGGCCGAGATGGTCCGCACGCGCGCCGGCATCCTGGAAGAGGAGGAGGCGGCGATGGCCCGCCGGAAGCTGCGCGACGCTGTCGAGGAGCACGTGCCCGACGAGCGCGAGCGCCGCCTCGTGGAGCCGCGTCTGGCCCACCTGCTGGGGCTCGAGCAGCGCACGGCGGCCGACCGGGCCGACCTGTTCTCCGGCTGGCGGCTGTTCTTTGAGCGCATCGCCGACACCGAGCCCGTGGTGCTGGCCTTCGAGGACCTCCAGTGGGCCGACTCAGGCCTGCTCGACTTCATCGACTACCTGCTCGAGTGGTCGGCGGAGCACCCGATCTTCATCCTCGCCCTGGGACGCCCGGAGCTGCTGCGGGCGCGGCCGGAGTGGAGCTCGATGATCGCGCTGGCGCCCCTCGACGACGACAGCATGACCGAGCTCCTGGGCGGCCTGGTGCCCGGACTGCCGGACGAACTGGTGGCGCGAATCCGCCGCCGGGCCGAGGGCGTGCCGCTGTATGCCGTGGAAACGGTCCGGATGCTTCTGGACCGCGGCCTGCTGGTCCAAGAGGGAGCGCGCTACGTGGTCACCGGCGATGTGAGCGATATGGCCATCCCGGAGACGCTCCAAGCGCTCGTCGCCTCGCGGATGGACAACCTCAGCGGCGCCGAACGCTCGCTGCTCCAGGACGCCGCCGTGATCGGCCAGTCGTTCACCCCCGCGATGCTCGCCGCGGTGAGCGAGCGAGCGCCGGCCGAGATCGCCCGCGTGCTCGACTCCCTGGTCAACAAGCAGGTGCTCGGCTACGTGGACGATCCGCGCTCCCCTGAGCGCGGGCAGTACGTGTTCCTCCAGGCCCTGCTGCACAGCGTCGCCCTGTCCACCCTGTCTCGCCGCGACCGCAAGGCCCGGCACCTCGCGGTCGCCCGGCACCTGCGCGGGACTTGGGGAGAGGAGGGCGGGGAGATCGCCGAGGTCCTGGCCAGCCACTATCTCGACGCCGTGGAGGCCGATCCGGAGGCCGCGGACGTCCCGGAGATCCGCGCGGCCGCCTGCCAGACACTCGAGGAGGCCGGGCGCCGCGCGATGTCCCTGGCTGCGCTCCCCGAAGCGCGCCGTCTGTTCGAGCAGGCGACCGGGCTGGCCGGGGACCCCGGCGTGCGGGGGAGACTTCTGCGGGAGTCCGGCAAGGCGGCCCAGCAGCATGGCGACCTGATGGAGGGCCTGAAGATGCTTGACGAGGCGACCGACCTGCTGAACCAGGCCGGTCTGGGCAGCGAGGCCGCCCACGTCGCCGGGCTGGCCGGAGCGGCCGCCGGGGAGATGGGTCTCCACGACGAGGCCCGCCGGCGCGTGGCGGCCGCGTACGAGGCCGCCAAGGACGGCGACGACGAGGTGGCGATCGCCGATCTGGCCTCCCAGCTGTCACGTATCGCCTTCATGGCCGGCGATCGGGACGAGGCTCTGAGGCTGGCCGACCAGGCGCTGACGATTGCCGACGGGCAACGTCTGGGGGAGATCCTGGTCGAGTGTCTGGTGACCAAAGCCAACTCCCTGGCGGAGCTCGGACGTCCGGCCGAGTCCACGGCACTGATGACCTACGCACTCAAGACGGCCGTCGAGCAGGACCTCGGGGCTGTCGCCGGTCGCGCCTACTACAACCTGGCCGACAACGTGATGGCCGAAGGCCGCTTCGAGGAGGCCCGAGGTCTGCTCGGCAAAGGGCTTGAGCTGGCGCGCCGCCGGGGTGACCACCAGCTCGAGCGGAGCCTGAACGCGCAAGGACTGATCGTGATGGTCGCGCTGGGTGAATGGGACGAGGCGCTGACGCTGGCCGAGACGCTGACCGCTCGGGGTGACGATGTGTGGTCCGCTCAAGTGATCGTGTCCGTACCGGTGATCCATTCCAGCCGGGGGGACGTGGGGCCGCTGGAGGCCATTACCGGGACCGCTGCCACCTCGAGCTGGAGCATCATCGCCAAGGCTGCGACGGTCGTGCAGGCGATGGCGCACCGCGACGCGGGGCGGCCGGGTGACGGTCTCGCAGAGGCGGCGGAGGCGATCCATCAAGGGCTTCGGGTGTCTGAGTCGAGCATGCCCGTGATGTTCGCCGAGACGGTTGATTGCGCATTTGCCGCGGGTGAGCTCGCGGTGGTACGAGACCTGCTCGCCGACGTTGACGACCTCACCCCAGCCCAGTTGCTGCCGCTCCTGCAGGCTGAGGCCACCCGGGCCCGTGCTCGCCTGGCCGAGGCCGACGGCGAGCTCGAGCGGGCGGCGCAGCACTTCCGGCGCGCGATCGACATGTTCCGGGCCCTCTCCACCCCGTTCTACGTTGCCCGAACCAAGGCCGAGTTCGCGGAGCTGCTGAGCCGGACACCGGGTAACGAGGACGAGATGGCCAAGCTGCGGAGCGAGGCGCTCGTCGTCTTTGAACGTTTGCGCGCCGACCGGTGGCTGGTCCGCGCCCGGGCGCTCAGCCCGCCGGTGGCAGCATGATCGTCTGCGGTGCCTGCGGAGCCGAATCGCCGCCCGGGCAGCGCTTCTGTGGAGCCTGCGGCACCCCGCTGAGCCTCAGCTGTGACTCCTGCGGCGCCGAGAATCCTCCCGTCAACCGCTTCTGCGGTTCATGCGGCGCCCTCCTCGGCGCCGAGGCGGCATCGGGGTCAGCCAGACCCAACCTCGCCCTGAGTTCCGAGCGGCGTCTGGTGTCGGTGCTGTTCGCAGATCTTGTCGGTTTCACGACGCTCAGTGAGCATCGTGATCCGGAGGAGGTCCGGGAGCTCCTCAGCCGGTATTTCGATCGTTGTCGGACGTTGATCGAGCGTTACGGCGGGACGGTGGAGAAATTCATCGGCGATGCGGTGATGGCGGTGTGGGGCACCCCGGTGGCTCGGGAGGATGATGCTGAGCGGGCCGTGCGGGCGGCACTCAGTCTCACTCAGGCGGTGACCGCGCTGGGTGAGGAGGTGGGGATGCCGGAGCTGCGGGTCCGGGCGGGGGTCCTGACCGGCAATGCGGCGGTGGAGATCGGTGCGGAGGGCGAGGGGATGGTGCTCGGCGATACGGTCAACACCGCGTCCCGTCTGCAGTCGATCGCGGCACCGGGCACCGTGCTGGTCGACGACGGCACCCGGCGGGCCAGCGAGGCGGCGATCGCCTATGAGGACGCGGGCACCCACCAGGTGAAGGGGCGGGAGCAGCCGGTGCACGCCTGGACGGCCCTGCGGGTGGTGGCCGGCGCGGGCGGCGCGCGGCGGGGAGCCGGTCTGGAGGCTCCCTTCGTGGGACGCGAACCGGAGCTCAGCGCAGTCATCGAGACCGGCGAGGAGAGCGCCCACGAGGGGAGGGCCAGACAGATCACCTTGGTGGGCGAGGCTGGCTTTGGCAAGTCCCGCCTGCTCTGGGAGTTCTTCAAGTACCTGGACGGGATCCAGGACGTCCGCTGGTGGTTGCAGGGCCGCTGCCTGTCCTATGGCGAGGGGGTGGCCTACTGGGCGCTCGCCGAGATGGTGCGCACGCGCGCCCGCATCCAGGAAGAGGAGGACACGCGGACGGCGCGCGAGAAGCTGGCGACGCTCGTCGCTGAGCACGTGCCGGACGAGCGAGAGCGCCGGCTGGTGGAGCCGCGCCTGGCCCATCTGCTCCGCTTGGAAGAGCGGCCGGACGCCGACCGCGCAGACCTGTTCTCCGGCTGGCGGCTGTTCTTTGAGCGCCTCTCCCAAGAGAACCCGGTCGTGCTGGCCTTCGAGGACCTGCAGTGGGCCGACTCGGGCCTGCTCGACTTCATCGACTACCTGCTCGAGTGGTCGGCCGACTACCCAGTCTTCGTCCTGTGCCTGGGCCGGCCGGAGCTGGCCCAGCGCCGTCCCGGTTGGGAGGCGATCAGCCTGGCGCCGCTCCAGCACGAGCAGGTTGAGCAGCTCCTCGAGGGGCTGGCGCCCGGGCTTCCCTCCGAGCTGGTCGCCCAGATCGCCGAGCGGGCCGAGGGCGTCCCGCTCTATGCGGTCGAGACCATCCGCATGCTCCAGGACCGGGGATTGCTCGTGCAGGAGGGCTCGCGCTACCACCTCACCGGCGACGTCTCCCATCTGGATGTTCCTGAGACCCTGCACGCGCTCGTGGCATCGCGCCTGGACGCCGTCCCGCCGTCTGAGCGGGCGCTGCTGCACGACGCTTCGGTGCTCGGTCAGTCGTTCTCCGCCTCGGCCGTGGCCGCGCTCAGCGAATTGTCCGAAGCGGATGTGACGAGCACGCTCGACCGCCTGGTGATTCGCCAGATCCTCGGACGCGACGATGACCCGCGCTCGCCTGAGCGTGGCCAGTACGTGTTCCTTCAAACCCTGCTCCGCACCGTCGCCTACAGCACCCTGTCCCGGCGGGCCCGCAAGCAGCGCCATCTCGCGGCAGCGCGCCATCTGGAGCAGGCCTGGCCGGGTGAGGCGCGGGATATCGTCGAGGTGGTCGCCTCCCACTACCTCGACGCGATCGAGGCCGAGCCGGACGCTGAGGACGTCGAGGTGCTGCGGAGCTCGGCTCGGGAGCGTCTCACCTCCGCGGGGCGGGCGGCGGCCTCGCTGGCGCTGGGGGCGGAGGCCGATCGCTACTTCAGCCAGGCGGCCGATCTGTCCGTCGATGACCTGGAGCGGGCTGAGATCCTCGACCAGGCCGGGCGCGCCCTGTGGCGCAGCGGCGAGACCGAGGCGGCCGAGGCTCGTCTGCGTCAGGCGGTCGAGTTCAACGAGCACGCAGGCCGCTCATCCGGTGGGCCGGCTGCTGTGAATCTGGCCACGCTGGTGGCGGCAGCGGCGAGGCTGGAGGAGGGCCGCCAGATGCTGGAGCAGTTCCTGGCCACCGAACCAGAGGACGCCGATCCGGTGCTCTGGGCGCGTGCGACGTCCGCACTTGCTCAGTGGAGAACCCTGTTGGGTCAGTCGCCACAGGACTCAGAATCGATGTTCTCTGAGGCATTCAGCATCCTCGAGCGGTACAGGGATCTACCGAACCTCTCGGAGGCGCTGGGCCGGCGCGCCGTGCACCTCCAGGTGCACTCTCGGTTCGAGGAGGCCGAGGCTCTGCTCGAACACGCCCGGAAGCTGTCCGAGCAGCAGGACACGCCCGCCAACACCCTGCGGGCGATGTTCGGCTTGGCGGCAATCAGGATTGGCCGTGACGAGTGCGCGGAAGCTCTGCCAAACCTTCTGCACGCGCTGGAGATCGCCAGAGAGCGTGGCGATCGCCAATTCGAGCGCATGATCATCTCGGAATGCGCGCAGTGCCAGACGTTCCTCGGTGATTGGGACGCGGCTGCGGGATCCATCGCGGCCCTGCTGGCTGCCGAGACCGACCAGGTGACCCTGTGGGCCGCCACCGACGGGGCCCTGGTGGCGGGCGCTCGGGGTGACGACGAGCTCCTCGAGATCTGTCTCACCGTGGCCCGCCGTCATCTCCAGAAAGGGCCGACCGAGGACGTGGAGTCCAACGGGTCGGCGACCTGGATCCTGGGCCGTGCTGCGCTCGAAGGAGGTGACCTGGCCGCGGCATTCGGTACGGTCGAGCCGCTGCTGGAGATTGAGAAGATCTCCGGTGAGATCCGCACGGGACTGCTGGCAGTCGCCACCAGCGCGGCGATCGGAGCTGACGACCAGGATCGAGCCGGCCGGCTGCTGAAAATCCTGGACACGCTCTCGCCTGTCCAGGTCACGCCCGTTCGACTGGCGCTCCACTCACGGCTTCTGGCCGACCGCTCTCACCGTGACGGGGATGGGGCGGCTGCGCGCGAGCATGAGCGTGACGCGGTGGACAGGCTGCGGGCGGTGGGAGCGAAGCCGTTGCTCGCCGGCGCGCTCGTGGAGATCGCCGATCGCCACGAGGATCCCGAGGCGCGGGCCGAGGCCCGCAGTATCTGCGTCGAGCTGGGTGCAACGCGGTGGCTCGAGCGGATCGATGCCCACTCGAGCGTTCCCGCCTGAGTTCTGCTGATCAGGCCAGAGGCGCAGCGCCCGTGGTACCGGTCAGCACCGCCGTGCACATCGGGCAGCGGCGAGCGGCGATCGGGATGTCCGAGGTGCATTCCGGACACTGCTTGACCGACGGGTCCTCCTTGGCCCGGCGGTCCATCAGCACCTGCACGGGCTTGACCACGAAGAAGAACACAACCGCGGCGATCGACAGGAACGTGATCAGCGCGTTGATGAAGTCTCCGTACAGGAAGTGGCTGGAGTTGATCGTGAACGACAGGTTCTCGAAGCTCGGCTGGCCGAAGATCAGCGCGATGATCGGGGTGAGGACGTCGGCCACCAGCGCCTTGACCACGGCCGCGAATGCAGTGCCGATGACCACCGCCACGGCCAGATCCACCACGTTTCCCCGGAACAGGAACTTCTTGAAATCGGTGAGCAGCGACATCCCTAGTGCCTCCTCCAAAGTTGGGTTACGCGACGTGTGGCCACAATAAGCACCGGATGAAGGATCGTGCGCGAATTTACGTGCAGGCCGGTGCCGGCGGCGACGGCTGCCTGAGCTTCCGCCGGGAGGCCCACGTGCCCAAGGGGGGGCCCGACGGCGGCGACGGCGGGCGAGGCGCTGACGTGGTGCTCGTCTGCGATGACTCGCTGCGCGACCTGGAGCACTTTCGCCGGCGCTCGCACTTTCGGGCCAAGCGGGGCGGCCATGGCCAGGGAGCCCAGCGCCACGGCGCGGACGGCCCCCTCCTGGAGATCAAGGTGCCGCCCGGCACCGAGGTCACCGTGGACGCCGACGGGACGCATCACGATCTGGTGCGGCCCGGGCAGCGGGCCGTGGTGGCCCGCGGCGGCTCGGGCGGCCGCGGCAACCGGCGCTTCCGAGGGCCAACCCACCAGACCCCGCGATTTGCCGAGCGCGGCCTGCCCGGCGAGGAGAGCTGGCTGGACCTCCAGCTCAAGCTGCTGGCCGACGTGGGCCTCGTGGGGCTGCCCAACGCGGGCAAATCCTCGCTGCTCTCCCGGATCACCCGGGCCGCGCCGAAGGTGGCCGACTACCCGTTCACCACGCTCGAGCCGGTACTCGGCACCCTGCACTCCGACGACCGTCAGCTGGTGATCGCCGATATCCCGGGACTGATCGAGGGAGCCAGCGCCGGAGCCGGCCTGGGCCACGACTTCCTGGCCCATGTCGAGCGGACCCGGCTGCTCGTCCACGTACTGGATCTGGCACCCGTGGACGGATCGGACCCCGTGGACAACCACGCCACCGTCGAGCAGGAGCTGGCGCTACACGATCCGCGGCTGGCGTCGCTGCCCCGGATCCTGGCGCTGTCGAAGGCCGACCTGGTGGATCCGGCGTCCGCCGCCGCCGCCCGTACGCTGTGGGCGGAACGGGTGGGGGATGACGTACCGGTCCTGCTGACGTCCTCGGCGACCCACCAGGGGCTCCAGGAGCTGACCGCATTGCTGCTCCAGCGGGTTCCACTCGCCCAGCCGGAGGCCGGGGCCACCGAGCCCCAAGCCGGTGGCCCCGCAGACCTGGACGACCTGCCCGAGCACAGGGTGTTCCGCCCCACCGCGCCCCGGGCCTTCCAGATCCACCGCACCGGGCCGAACGCCTTCGCGGTGCAAGGACAGGGCGTGGAACGGCTGGTTGCGCGTTACGACCTGGACAACGAGGACGCGCTGGCCCACCTGGAGCGGCGGCTGCGCGGCATCGGCGTGATCCGCGCCCTGGAGGAGGCGGGCTTCGAGCCCGGCGACGATGTGGAGATCGCCGGCGTCCCCTTCGAACTCGATCCGAGTTGAACTGACGCTGCCCCCGCCGGAGGGCATTAGGATGCGCGCTCGGGTCGAACGGGAGGAGATCTAATGCGTCGTATGTTCGTTGGTCTGGCAGCGCTCACCACCTGCGCCTGGCTGCTCACGGTCGCCCCGGCGGCCGTCGCCAGAGTCCGTGTCCTGCGCGTGGGCACCTACCACCACGTCCGCGGGCAGTACAGGTCCATTCAGGCGGCGGTCAACCACGCCAAGCCGGGTGACTTCATCCTGATCGCCCCCGGCGACTACAAGACGCGGCACAGTCACGCGCCAAAGGGATTCTCGAACCGCCAGGCCGCCATCCTGATCACCAAGCGCAACATCACGCTGAGGGGCATGAACCGCAACCGGGTTGTGCTGGACGGCACGCGCAGGGGACGCAAGTGCAACGCCATAAAGCGCGATCAGAACTTCGGTCCCAAGAGCAAGAGCGGGCGACTCGGCCTCAACGGCGTGCTCGTGTGGAAGGCCGGCAACGTCAAGGTCGAGAACCTGACCACCTGCAATTTCCTCAGCGGCGCCGGGGACGCCGGGAACGGGATCTGGTGGAACGGAGGCGATGAGAGCGGGAAGATCGGCGGCTGGGGCTACTACGGCGCCTACATCACCTCCACGTCGCGCTACTACGACCCCAAGAACACCGGTAACGCAGCCGCCTACGGCATCTTCTCCAGCAACTGGGACGGCGGGAAGTGGTATCAGGCCTACGCATCGAACTTCAACGACTCGGGCTTCTACATAGGGGCCTGCCAGCAGATGTGCAACCAGACGATGTCGCACGTCTGGGCCGAGTACAACGCGCTCGGCTACTCGGGCTCCAATTCGGGTGGGGTCCTGGTGACCAAGTACTCGCAGTTCGACAACAACGAGGACGGGTTCGACACCAACAGCCAGAACGGCGATAACCCGCCCCCCCAGAACGGCCTGTGTCCCAACGGCGGGACCAGCCCGATCACCCACACCCACTCGTGCTGGGTGTTCGAGCACAACTACCTGCACGACAACAACAACCCCAACGTCCCGTCGGCCGGATTGGCGGCGGCCGGACCGGTCGGCACGGGCATGTCGCTCTCCGGCGGCCGGTACGACACCGTGATGAACAACACATTCGCGCGCAACGACGCCTGGGGCACGATCTTCGTGCCGTTCCCGGACTCCGGGCCGCCGTGCACCGGCGGGACGAGCGGCTCCGCTGGCCAGCCGGCCTGCGTCTACGACGAGTTCGGGGATGCACTGCTGAACAACACCTATTACGACAACGGCAGGTACGGCAATCCCACTAATGGCGATTTCGGCTTCAGCAACGTCGAGCCGAATCCCACCTCGTGCTTTGCAGGGAACAAGGACACGAAAGGCCCGCTGACTCAGACGCCGTCTACGCCGAGTGCCGAGACCTTGTACCCGACCTGCAACGGGCAGGAGGTGCCTCCTAGCGTTCTCGACCCGCAGTCGGCTCAGTTCACCGACGAGGTGGCCTGCGACTCGACGCTCTACGCACCGCTGGTGGGCAAGGCGCCGTGCAGCCCCACCGACCACTATCCGCGGCGGACGCACGTGGTAATGCACGCGCTGCCCAAGCACCTGAAGTCAATGCCGCACCCGTGTCGCGGTGTGCCGCGCAACCCGTGGTGCCCAGTGCACAAGCAGAAGAAGTAGGGATGCCGACCGTCCGGGCGGGCGGCAACGCGCAGTGCACGCAATGTCATTACGATGACATTCGTTCGCTGCAGCGCACCTGAATAGGAGGAGTCATTGGACGAGTCATTCGTGCGACGCGTCGTCTGCGTCGCGCTTCCGGTTTTGGCCGCGCTCGCGGTCGCGGCGCCCGAGGCGGCCGCCAAAGCGCACGTGCTGAGGGTCGGCACATACCACGGCAGTCACGGGCAGTACAAGACGATCCAGGCCGCGGTCAACCACGCCAAGCCGGGTGACTTCATCCTGATCGCCCCGGGCGATTACAAGACCAGGTCCTGGAGGTTCCCCAGGGGGTCGGGACATCAGTTTCCGGCCGCAGTGCTGATCAGCAAGCGCGATATCACCCTGCGGGGAATGGGGCGCAACGCCGTGGTCGTGGACGGGACCAAGCCGAAGACGGGCAGGTGCAGCGACAAGAAGTCCGCCCAGAACTTCGGCCCGAAGGTCAAGGGCGGCCGGGCCGGCCTGAACGGCGTGATGGTCTGGAAGGCCGACAACGTGAAGGTGGAGAACCTGACGACCTGCAACTTCCTGGGCGGCTCGGGCGCTTACGGCGCCACCGGTAACGAGATCTGGTGGAACGGCGGTGCGGAAAGCGGCAAGCTGGGCGGCTGGGGCTACTACGGGGCCTACCTGACCGCCACCAGCACCTGGTACAACACGCACGTCTCGCCGATGAAGGCGGAGGTCTCGGCGGCCCAATACGGGATCTTCTCCAGCAACTGGGACGGCGGCACGTGGGACCACACGTACGCCAGCAACTTCAACGACTCCGGCCTCTACATCGGTGCCTGTCAGCAGGAGTGCAACCAGGTGGTCAATCACGCCTGGGCGGAGTGGAACGCGCTCGGCTATTCGGGATCGAACTCCGGTGGCTCGCTGGTGGTGAAGAACTCACAATTCGACAACAACGAGGACGGGTTCGACACCAACAGCCAGAACGGCGACAACCCGCCCCCCCAGAACGGCGCCTGCCCGGACAACGGGATCAGCCCGATCACCCACACCCACTCCTGCTGGGTGTTCATGGACAACTACGTCCACAACAACAACGACCCGAACGTGCCCACCGCGGGCTTCGCGGCGGCCGGCCCGGTCGGTACCGGCATGACGGTCTCCGGCGCGCGCAATGACACGATCATGGACAACCGGTTCGAGAACAACGGTGCCTGGGGCAACGTTCTCGTGCCGTTCCCCGACAGCGGTCCGCCGTGCACCGGCGGCAGCGGAACGCCGCCCGACTACTCGCCGTGCCTCTATGACGAGTGGGGCGACGCCGTGATCGACAACCAGTACAAGAACAACGGCTTCTTCGGCAATCCCACCAACGGGGACTTCCAGGCCGTCAACCTGCAGGCCGGACCCACCGACTGCTTCAGCGGCAACAAGCAGATCGGCGGCGGCAGCATCGGCACGCAGGATCAGCTGCTGGAGACGGAGTACCCGACGTGCAACGGGAAGACCGTTCCGCCCAACGGCAACGTCGAGTTCGCTGCCCAGGTCGGCTGCGACTCGCAGATCTCGATCAGCGGCACGACGACGCCCTGCCCACCGGGATCGAAATACCCGCGGTTCAACCCGAGCAAGATCCACGACGGGCTGCACAAGCTGCCGCCCAGGCGCCGTCTGAAGTCGATGCCCCACCCGTGCCGCGGCGTGCCGCACAACCCGTGGTGCCCGGCCTCCAAGAAGTAGTAGTGAGGGGAGCGTCCGGCGGCGGACTTTGAGTTCCGCCGCCGGGCCCCACGTGGGTGCCCATATCCTCCTGGAGGACATGTCGGCGCTGGTGATCAAGCTGGGCTCGAGCATCGTCGCGGACGACCGCGGCGAAGTGCGGGCCGACGTGCTCGAGCGGGTGTGCGATCAGGTGGCCGAGCTGCACCGGCAGGGCGGGCAGCCGATCGTGGTGACCAGCGGCGCGATCGCCGTCGGCATGGGAGTGCGAGGGATCCCGCGCCCGCGGGCGGTGGACGAGCTGCAGGCGGCCAGCGCGGTCGGGCAGGGCAAGCTCTACCAGGTGTACGACGAGCTGATGCAGGCCCGCGGGGTGCCCACCGCCCAGGTCCTGCTCACCTTCTTCGACATCAGCGCGCGCACCCACTATCTGAACGCGCGCCAGACGCTTCAGAAGCTGCTCGAGTGGCGAGTCGTGCCGGTCATCAACGAGAACGACACGACGACCACCGACGAGATCTCGTTCGGGAACAACGACTTCCTGGCCGCGCAGGTGGCGATCCTGCTCGGGGCCGAGCGCCTCCTGATGCTGACCGATGCCGGCGGCGTGTTCACCTCCGATCCGCGGCGGGATCCGGGTGCCCGGCTGGTGGCCCAGGTGGAGCGCTTCGACGCTCTGGACGATCTGTCGATCGGCCACCAGACCTCGCCGCTCGGATCGGGAGGGATGCGCTCCAAGGTGGTGGCCGCCGAGATGGCCACAGCCGCGGGGATCCCGACCGTCGTCGCCAGCGGCCTCGACCCGGGCACGATCCTGGCCGCCGCCGCGGGAGAGCCGGTCGGCACCTTCTTCCCGGCGCGCTCGGAGCGGTACTCGAGCTTCAAGCTGTGGCTGCGCTACGCCAAGCCCTCGCGGGGGCGCGTGCTGGTGGATGCGGGCGCGGCTCGGGCCCTGCGCGAAGGCGGCACCAGCCTGCTGCCGGTCGGCATCGTCGGGGTGGAGGGTGCGTTCGACGCCGGCGATGCCGTCGAGGTGGCGCACGACACCGAGATGGTGGGCAAGGGCATCTCCAACTACTCCGCGGAAGAGCTGCGCCGGGTCTTGGGTCTCAAATCGGCCAAGGTGCGGGAGGTGCTGCCCAGGGCCAGCGAGGAAGCGGTCCACCGTGACTACTTCGTGCTTGCGTAGTCTTAGGACATGACGACCACGACGGCCAGCTCGGTAACCGACGTCTGCCGGGCGGCAAAAGCCGCCTCGCGCATCCTGGCCACGCTGGGGTCGGAGGTCAAGAACGCCGCCCTGGAATCGATCGCCGACGGGCTGCTCGAACACGCCGGGGAGATCCTGGAGGCCAATGCCCAGGATGTGGAGGCCGGCCACGCGAGCGGCCTCAACTCGGCGCTGATCGATCGCCTGACGCTGGACGAACCCAGGATCCACTCGATCGCCGAGTCGACGCGCCGGATCGCCCATCTGCCCGATCCGGTCGGCGAGGTGATCGACGGGTTCCGCCTGCCCAACGGCCTGGACGTGCGCAAGGTGCGCGTGCCGCTCGGAGTGATCGCCGTGGTCTACGAGGCGCGCCCCAACGTGACAATCGACGCGGCCGCGCTGTGCCTGAAGGCAGGCAACGCGATCGTCCTGCGCGGCTCGAGCTCAGCGGCGCATTCCAACGACATGCTGGCCGCGGTGGCCTCGGCGGCCGCATACGGGGCCGGGCTGCCGGCCGGCGCTCTGGCGCTGGTGGCCGGCGGTGGCCGCGAGGAACTGGCCGAGCTGGCCACGCAGACCGGCGTGGTCGACCTGATCATCCCGCGGGGCGGCGAGGGTCTGAAGGCCGCCCTCAGGGGCGTCGCCACCGTGCCGGTCATCTACGCCGCCTCCGGCAATTGCCACGTGTTCGTCGATCGCAGCGCGGATCTGGAGGTGGCCCAGTCGATCGTGATCAACGCCAAGGTTCAACGGCCGGGGGTCTGCAACGCGGCGGAGACGCTCCTTGTGCACGCCGACCTGGCCGACCGTTTCCTGCCCACGGCGCTTCAGGCCCTCCATGAGGCGGACGTCACCCTGCACGCCGACGCCCGGGCTCGAGCGGCGGCGGGCGGCCTGCCGACGGTGGCCGCCACCGAGGATGACTGGGACCGCGAGTACCTCAGCCTTGACATCGCCGTCGGGGTCGTCGATTCCGTGGAGGAGGCCGTGGAGCACATCAATGCCCACGGCAGCGGGCACTCCGAGGCGATCCTCACCTCCGACACCAGGTCGGCGCGGGCGTTCGAGCTGGGCGTGGACGCCGCGTGCGTCTACGTGAACGCCTCCACGCGGTTCACCGACGGCGGCGAATTCGGGATGGGCGCCGAGATCGGCAACTCGACCCAGAAGCTGCACGCGCGTGGTCCGATCGGGCTGCGGGAGCTGTGCACGTTCAAATACCTGGTGGAGGGCTCTGGGCACGTGCGGCCGTAGGCCGCGTCCGCTCCCTCCACCGCCTTTCGTTTTGCGCGTCGGAGTCCTCGGCGGGACGTTCAACCCGCCCCATATCGGTCATCTGATCTGTGCCCAGGAGGCCTGGCTGCAGCTGAGGCTGGACCAGGTCCTGGTGATTCCGGCCGCCCGGCCTCCGCACAAGCAGGTGGAGGAAGAGCCGGGCGCAGAGCACCGTCTGGAGCTCTGCCGGCGCGCCGTCGAGGGCGATCCGCGGCTGGAGGTCTCGTCACTGGAGATGGACCGGCCGGGGCTGTCCTACACAGTCGATACCCTTGAACTACTGCATTCCCAGGCGTCAGATAATGAGCTGTTCCTGATCGTCGGCGGCGACGTCGCGGCAGGACTGCCAAGCTGGCACGAGCCGGAGCGGGTCCTGTCGCTGGCCCGGCTCGCGGTGGCCAAGCGCCGGGGAACGCCGCGCGATGCGGTAGACGACGCGCTCGCCAGCCTGAACGCCGGCGGGCGGGCCGACTTCTTCCGCATGCCGCGGGTCGGGATCTCCTCGACCTTCGTGCGCCGGCGGGTCAGGTGCGGCGAGCCGATCCGGTATCTCGTGCCCGACGCAGTGGCTCAGTACATCGAAGAACACCGTCTCTACGGAGGATCCCCACATTGATGAATCCCGAGGAGATCGCAGGGGCGATCACCGACTACGCCACTGATCGCAAGGCCCTCGACATCGTGCAGCTCGATCTCAGGGAGATCGTGTCCTACACGGACTACTTCGTGATCTGCACCGGCCGGAGCGACCGGCAGGTGAAGGCGATTCACGATGCCATCCACCTGGGGATGAAGGACGAGCATGGCCTTCTCCCCGGCCGCGTGGAGGGGACGGCCCAGGCGCAGTGGATCCTGATGGACTATCTGGACGTGGTCGTCCACGTGTTCACTCCCGATATGCGGGAGTTCTACCGGCTAGAACAGCTGTGGGGAGAGGCCCCGGCGCTCGCCCTGGCGGCTCACTGAGCTCTACCTGGATCTCGAGGGGCGGCGCCGACGGCGCTCCACGATCAGGCTGGCCACCAGGACCAGCCCGGCCGGTGCCGCCAGGAGGGCGACGACGGCCAGCCCGGCGCTGACCGTCAGGACAATGACTGCCAGGATCAGGGCGAGGAGGCCGTCCTGAAGCAGGTCGAGCCGCCGGCGACGGATGAGTCGCATCCGGCGCCTGGCCTCGGCTCGAGTGTCGCGTCTAGCTCGCGGTGGGTTTGACCAGCTCGGGCGCCGCGGCGTGAAGGCGTCCCATTCCTCAGACGCCGCCCAGTCGCTCAGCCCGTCGGGAACCGCCATCTAAGCTCCGGTGAGAAACAGGAGTCCCCATACAAGGGCGCCCAGCTGGAGCTGGCGATCCTCCAGGAGCAGCTTCTCCGGTGCTCCGCCCCGCCCGTCACCGGCCAGCTGCACATAACGGATCAGCACGGCCGCGAACGCCAGGAGACCCAGGGCCCGAAGCGCCGGGACACCGGTGGGTCCGCGCCCGAGCGCCCAGAACGCATACGCCACGGTGGCTCCGGCGCTCGATCCGATCTCGATGCGGCGCAGCATCCGTGGGTCATAGCGCCGCAGGACGGCTCGGGAACGCCGGGCCGCCCGGTCGACGACCTCGGCGTAGCGCTTGCCCGTCGAGATCAGCAGTGCCCCGAGCATGACGACCAGGATGAGCCAGCCCGAGATGCCGATTCCGGTGGCCGCTCCGCCGGCCAGTGCCCGCAGCACGAAGCATCCCGCGACGACGCTGATATCCAGGATCGGGATCGATCGGGCCCAGCTCGAGTAGGCCAGATTCAGGCCGGCATATCCGACCGCGACCAGCAGCAGCCGAGCGTCGACCAGAGCGGCCGTCACCATCGCCACGATCGTGCAGCCGCCCGCGGCTATGAGGGCGTCGGGAATTCCGATCAGCCCGGCGGCGATGGGGCGGTGGCGTTTTGTCGGGTGGCCTCGATCTTCATCCAGATCAACGATGTCGTTGCACAGGTAGACGGCGCTGGACAGCAGGCAGAACACGACGAACGCGAGCGCTGCTCGGGCGAGCACGACCGGGTTTCCGAGGGAGCCCACGGCGGCAGGGGCGGCCAGGACGACGAGATTCTTCACCCACTGATGGCAGCGGAGCTGGAGGGCCCAGGTGCGGGCGCCGGCGATGCCGGTCGCCGCCGGCTCTGCCTCGGCGCTCGGGGTGAGCGAGAGAGCCGGAGCGTGGGGGGGTGACGCCTTGTGAGGCCTCGGTCTCCTGGGAGCGACGCGAGGGTCGGCGGTGGTGATAGTGGACATCATGCGGCGGTTTCTTCATGCCCTGCCGATCGCCTGCCCCTGGGCATGAGAGTTCATTCAGATGTCCAGGAGTCACGCGGGCGAGGACGAAGTCGCATGCGGCCGGCCTACATGTCCGTCTTCGATCTCAAAAGCTTCTCGCCCCATTCGCTGGCTCCGCGGCCGATCCCCCCGAGGATGAGCCCGCTGCGGCGCGTCCGTCGGGTAACCACGATCGCGCTCATGATCTGCCTGCTCCCTGTCACCGCTTCCTATCTGTCCACGGTGCTCGGGCCCTCGAACTCCACCTTCACGATCCAGTCGTTTGAGTGGCTGCGTGATCACGGCGCCGCTCAGATCGCCGTGCAGATGGAGGACCTCTACTACTCGTGGAACGCTCCCTCCACCGGAGGCCGGGCGCTCAAGCGTTTGGCGCTCGGCAGGCATCTCAGCGCTCAGGCCAGCTTCCACCCACCGGACATCACGCCCCTGATCCGCCCGGCCTTGCCCCATGAGGGGGTGTGGATGCCCAGCGCCACGTGGATCAGCCAGTCGCCGGTCCAGGTCGCCCAGTTCCGCAGCGATCCGCTGTACCCCCAGATGGTGGCTGGGGTGGCTTGGATCGATCCTCGTCGAGTCCAGGTCACCCTGAATCCGGGACGCCTGGAACCGAATGTGTCACTGCCGCGAGGGCAGATGGAGGTTCCGCCGGCACTGCGCCCGCGTCTGCTGGCCACATTCAACAGCGGATTCAAGCTCGCGGACGATGGTGGAGGTTTTGCGGTAGGAGGACGCACCTACGCGCCGATGCGAGACGGGCAGGCGACGATCATCAGCTACACCGATGGCCGGGTGGATGTGCGGTCCTGGAACGGAGGTCCCGATGTTCCGACTGGAGTCCAATGGGCCCGCCAGAACCTCCCGCTGATCGTCGAAAACGGCCAGCCCAACCCGAATCTCTCAGACGGTCCGGCGTGGGGGGTGACGGTGGGCAACGCGATCCGGGTGTGGCGCTCAGGGATCGGCGTGACCACCCAAGGCGATCTGGTGTATGCCGCAGCCGACAACCAGACCGTCGGCTCCTTGGCCGCCATTCTCATCCGGGCCGGCGCCGTGCGGGCCATGGAGCTGGACATCAACTCCTACTGGGACAGCTTCATCACCTATGGCGAGCCTGGGGCCGGCGCTCCGGCGAATCTGATGCCCGACATGGTGCGCAGCCCGTATCGCTACTTGACGCCCGACGACAGGGATTTCTTCGCCGTGTACCTGCGCTGAGTGGCTACGCCCTCAGCGGCGCGCAGGTCAAAGTGACTGCAGCAGCCTGGGGGCCACCTGCTTCTTTCGGCTCATCACGTCCGGCAGGTGGATGACGCTGTCGTCCGCGTCCTTGCCGAAGGCCCGAGCCACGGAAGTCACGTCGCCGGCCACCAGCAGCTGGGTGTCCTTGTCCAGCACGTCGGTCACCATCAGCGCGTACACGTGCAGGTCCTCACGGCGGCGCTCCTCCTCCATCGCCTCCAGAAGCTCGCCCTTTCGCTCCATCAGGCTCTCGCCCACCACCTCAACCTGGGCGATGCAGATCTGCTGGCCGCTGATCGCCTGATAGCTCTTGGCATCCTGGCTGACGATCTCCTGGGCGCCGAGGTCGGAGACGTCGGATGTGGCCTCGAACATCTCCCGTCCGAACTGCCGCGCGTCCAGCCCCAGCACCTTCTCCAGATAGCCCACCACCGCCTGGTCGCGATCGGTCGCGGTGGGCGAATTGAGGATCACCGTGTCAGACAGAATGGCCCCGAGCAACGCCTTGGCCGTCTGGCGCCCGGGCTCCATGCCGTTCTGCCGGAAGCGCTCCACCACCAGGGTGGAGGTGGACCCGACCGGGTCGAAGGTGGCCAGCACGGGGATATGGGTCTCGATCGATCCGATGTGGTGGTGGTCCAGGATCTCCACGATCTCCGCCTCCTCGACGCCGGGCACGCTCTGGGCCTGCTCGGCGTGGTCGACCAGCAGCACCTGCCGGCGGGGCGGATCCACCAGGTCCGAGCGGGTGACCAGTCCAATCGGCCGGCGGCGGTTGTCGACCACCACCGCGGCGCCGTAATGGACCTCACGGACCTGCTCAGAAACATCGCTGAGGAGCTCGTCTTGGGTGCAGGTGAGCGGGTCGGCCTCCATGAGGGCTCGGCACGGTGCGGCCAGGGTGATCATCCGGCCCGACACGTAGGTGTCCAGCGGCGAGACGATGATCGCTGCGTCGTGCTCTTCGGCCAAGGCGACGATCTCGGGTTCGGGCTGGGAGCTGTTGGAGATGACCAGCAGCGCGGCGCCCAGCTCCAGGCACAGCCGCTGGGCATCGGTGCGGTTGCCCACCACGACGACGTCGCCGTCCGAGACGCCGCTCTTGGTCTCGACGTCCATCGAGTGGACCCAGACCCGGCCGGACAGCGGACGGTCCTCGCCGGTCACCAGCTCGCCGCCCAGTACCTCGAGCACAGCGTTCACCTGCGTGGCCTCGCGCAGCATCGAGCTCTCCCGGCTCTCCCGGATGTAGCTCCGGGCCAGCGCTCGGCTGGTCACAACACCGACCAGGGTGCCGTCGTCGTCGACCACGGGCACCACATCGAGGTTGGCCCGGGCCATGTCGAGTCCCGATTGCCGGATCGGGTCCTCGCAGTCGATGCTGGGGAACTCGGTCTGCATCACGTCGCAGGCCCGGAGCAGGATGTGGGGGAGGAAGTCAGGCTCGGGCACCTCGCTCTGCTCGAGCACCCACCGGGTCTGGGCGTTCAGCTGGCCCAGCCGCACCGGCACGTAATCCGCGTTGGGGTCCATCCGCTGCTTGAACTCCGCGTAGCCGATCGCGGACACCACCGCGTCGGTGTCGGGGTTGCGATGGCCGGTGACGTAGACCGTGGGCACGGGGAGGATTATCCAGCAGCGGCATCGATCGAGAGGTAGCGTGGCGCCCACAACCGCGTGACGATCGGAGAACCATGCCGTCAGCCCCCAGAATCCTTCCCACCCAGATCCAGGAGGGGACGGCGCCCGGCCTGCAGTACCGCCTCGAGGGCGAGCTCGTACCGGTCCTGCACATGGCCCTGGACGGCCAGGTGCCGGTGTACTTCGAGCACCACGTCCTGCTGTGGAAGTACCCGGCCATGCAGATCGGCCTGCACCCGCTGCGCAAGGGGCTCAAGCGCCGGGTGTTCGGCGGCATGCCCCTGCTGCTCCTGCAGGCCGAGTCGGCAGGCGAGATCGCCTTCAGCCGGGACGCCCCGGGCCACGTGGTTCCGTTGCATCTCCAGGCCGGCGACGGCGTGATCGTCCGCGAGCACCAGTTCCTGGCCGCGACCGCCAACGTCGAGTACGACTACAGCCGGATCAAGGGGTTCGCGAACATGATCTACGGCGGCGGCTTCTTCGTGGACCAGTTCTTCGCCGGCGGCGGCGAGGGTGTGGTGTGGGTGCACGGCTACGGGAATGTGTTCGAGAAGCAGCTCGACCCGGGGGAGACGATCGACATCGAGCCGGGCGGCTGGCTGTACCGCGACCACTCGGTCTCGATGGCCCAGGAGGTCTACGGGTTCAAGACGGGACTGCTGGGCGGAGGGGCCGGCAACCTGGTGTTCAACCGATTCACCGGCCCCGGCCGCGTCGGGCTCCAGAGCGCCTACTTCCATCCGCCCGGCGCCGAGACGGGGGCCGGGGGCGGTCAGATGGCGGCCACGGCAGGGGGCGGCGGCCTGCTCGGCGGAATCGTCGGCGGATTGCTGGACAACTGAGGCCCTGGTCTGATGCCCCCCGGATCACCATCGGCTTCCGCTCTTCCCAGCGGATACCTGGCCGAGCATCCGCTCCCGCCGGGCATCGTCGGCGCACTGTCGCTGAGCGGCTACCAGCTGCTCGTCGATGTCGCGGGGGTGGGGGCGGGCCGCCTGGGCCCGCAGGCCTTCCTCCTGGTGGCCGATGACGCCGCCGAGCCGATGACGCACGTGTCGCTTCACCAGTCCCGCCTGCGCGACGAGCCAGAGGCGGTCGCGTTCGTCCAGCTGGCCGCCCAGCTCGGCTTCCTGCGGCTGTCCGGCTACCGCGTGGCGCTGGAACGGGCGGGCCTGCGCTCGAAGGTGAACCTGGTCAACCCGGCCACCGGGGCGATCGCCCTGACCGTTCCGGAGAAACATCCCGGCCGGGTGCTCGGCGCCGGTCGCCCCGGAGTCGGTGGATTGCTGTCCACCGCGCGGGCGCTGCCTCCGGCCGGCCCGCCACCGGACCTCAAGAGCCCCGAGCTGCTCCGGCAGGTGCTGCTGTCTCTGGCTATTCAGGACGAGTCGGTGGGCGGGGCGCAGGCGGCGGACCTGGCCGACCGGGCGCTGGAGCTGGTGCGGGGCGACAACACGCTGGATCCGGCGCGGGCGCTGGAGGCGGCCAAGCGGGGGTGACGCGGCTGGTCATGCGACGCTCAGCAGTCGCTGATTGATCGGAACCAGCCGCACCCGCGGCCGGCCCCGGAAGGTGACGGTGATCTCCTCGCCGCCGGCGGCGCGCTGCATCCAGTAGCCGACATGCTTGCCGAACAGCTCGGAGCCTATGGACAGCGGCTCCTCGCTGACGGCTTCGGAAGAATGGAGCTGGAGGGACTCGAACCCTCGGCCTCCAGCGTGCCACGCTGGCGCTCTAGCCAACTGAGCTACAGCCCCTTCGAATCTGAAGTCATCTGCGAGGTTAATGCATGCGCGCTCGTTGTTGCGCGTGGGGGTCAGTCGAAGCTGTAGTGCCTTTCGCCCGGCGCAGAGCTCAATGGGGAGCAGGAAGCACCGGTCGAGCTCGCCGGAGTAGGCGGCGACGAGGTCGATCTCACTCTCTGAGTAGGTTGATCTGACGTAACCCCGGGCGGTGCGCCTGGTGCGGACCAGATGGACGATGACCACCGTTCCATCACGCTCCAGCCGTGCCCACTTGATCTGCACCCGCAGCAGACGAGCACCTATCTCAAACAGCAGATCTGCGCTGGAATGCTCGCTGACGGGTTTGTACATGACGATGCCAGCGCGTTCCGCTGCCAGCTGGACCGCCAGTTCAGCCACAGCTCCCTTTTGGTTGTTTGTCCAGTCCTGCATACGAACGTATGTTCTCATGACTCCCGGACGGAAAGCGGCTCCGGCGGCAGGCTCCGCAACTCCGGCACCAACAACAGCGCCGCCACCGCCACGAACTCCACCCCCGCGCACAGGTACAGCGCCGACGACGTCCCGATCCCGGCGGCCACCGGCCCGATCAGGGCGTACCCCAGCGTGGACAGCGCCAGCGACCCAAACCAGTCATATGAGCTCACCCGGGACCGGGCGGCCTCCGGGATGTGCTGCTGAAGCGTCGTCTCCCACAGTGTGTTGAACGCCATCCCGCCCATGCCAGCCAGCAACGCGGCGACCGCTATCCAAGCCAAGGGGGTGGGGACGGCGACGAGCACCGTCTCGGCCACCGGCAGCAGCCCGATCAGGCAGGCCACCAGCAGCGGCCTGGAGGGCCTGAATCGGAGCAGCCCAGTCCCGGCCACCAACGCCCCCACGCCCTGGGCGGCCAGGATTAGGGCCCAGGCGCCGGCGCCGCCCAGGTGGCGTTTGACGATCACCGCGCCGAGCACGATGAAGCCCACGGTGACGGCATTGATCACCGATGCCGCCAGGACCACCGACCACAACCATGTACGCGACCGCACTTCGGCAAAGCCCTCGCGCAGCTCTGCCCAGAACCCGGTTCCGGGAGCGACGACGGTGCGGAGATCCCGGCTCACCCGGAGGAGCAGGATCGCGCTGATCCCGTAGCTGGCAGCATCCACGATCAGGGTCACCCCGGGGTTTGTGGCGGCGACGAGCACGCCCGCCACCACCGGACCGGCGATGCTCCCAGCTGCGTCCGCGATGCCACGCAGCGAGTTCCCCTGTTGGAGATGTTCCCCGGCGACAGCCGGAAGCAGCCCGCTCGAGGCTGGGTTGAAGAACCCGGTCGCTGCGCCGACCACCACCTGAGAGATCGCCAACTCAGCCAAAGTCGCGTCGCCGGTCACCAGCAGAACGCCGATCGCGCCACGGGCCACCAACCGGATGAGGTCAGCGGTCACCATGAGCGCCCGTCGGCTCAACCGGTCGGCCACCACCCCGCCGATCAGCAGGGACCCGAGCAAGCCGAGGGTGAACGCTCCGAGCACAACGCCCAGGTCCGTGGCCGAATGCGTGAGGTCGAGGACCGCAAAGGTCAGTCCCAGGGGCGCGATGCCATCGCCCAGCAATGAGACCGAGGCAGCCAGGAACACGAGACGGAAGTCGCGGACGCGGAGAACCTCGAAGCTGCCCATGATGCGCGGAAGCTTCACAGGTCGGCGTGCGGGCTATAGGGTCGCCGTCCGTGAGCCTCACCCCTGAGGAAAAGCGCGTATGCGAGCACATCGCCGAGCATCAGAGCGAGCTCGTCGAGCTCGCGGCGGATCTGATCGCCTACGACACGACGGCTCGCGAGCCGGGCGACCCGCCCCGCCAGGAATCGGAGCTCCAGAACCACCTGGCAGCGATCCTCGAGGCCACGGGCGCCGACATCGACCTGTTCGAACCTGACGAAGCGGAGATGGCGGGCAGGCCGCTCGTCCCGCCCGGCCTCGACTTCAAAGGCCGTCCGCAGCTGATCGCCACCCAGCACGGCGAAAATCAAGGCAGGTCACTGGTGTTCAACGGCCACATCGACGTCGTCTCTGGCGAACCCCGCACCGAATGGACCACCGACCCCTTCAAGCCGGACATCAGAAACGGCCGGCTCTACGGTCGCGGCGCCTGCGACATGAAGGGTGGGGTGGCGGCCATGGTGTTCGCCGTGCAGGCCCTACACCGCACCAAAACGACCCTCGAGGGCGACCTGATCGTGGCCACGAACACCGACGAGGAATCCTCCGGGGCCGGTGGCTCCGCTCTGGTGCAGCGAGGTCTCAAAGCTGATGCGGCGATCGTCACGGAGCCGACCGGCCATCACGTCTGGGTGGCCTGCCGCGGCTCCGAGTACGGCGTCATCCGGGTCCCGGGGCGTCCGGGGCACGCGGAGGTGCGCCAGCCATCCTGGCGAAACGGGGGTGCCGTCAATGCCATAGAGAAGGCGACCGTGGTGATCGACGCCATCCGGTCACTGCGCGCGAAGTGGGCCAGCGACCAGGAGCTCCGCCACCCCCACGTATCGCAGCCCGACCTGCTGGCCACCCTGGCCCGCAGCGGCGAGTGGGCGGTCACCTACCCGGCCTCGTGCGATCTGACGATCGCGGTCATGTACGTCCCGGCCCAGGCTAACGCCGCAGGGTGGGGTTCAGAGGTCCGCCAGGAAGTGGAAACCCACATCCGAAGGCACGCCGCCGAGCACGACGACTGGCTCGCCGCGCACCCGCCCAGCTTCCACTGGTGGCCCAACTCGGTGATGCCGGTGGAGGTCGACCCGGCCCATCCGATCGTCACCACGATGCAGAGCGCGGACACCGCCATAAGAGACCAACCGACCGAGCTGTCAGGGCTTGACTCCTGGTTCGACGGGGCCACCCTGACCAAGTTCGCCGGCATCCCCGCGATCGGCTACGGGCCGCCCGGCTTCGACGCCGGCGGCGCCAGTGTCGCTCACACGATCGATGAGTACGTGCCGATCGACGGCCTCCGCGCCACCGCTCAGGCCCTGGCCGTGGCGGCGATGCGATTCTGCGGAACGGCCCCCTAACCCTCTACGCGCTGCGTCAGCTCCACGCCCTTCTTCCCGATGTCCACCAGGTACCCCTTGAGGATCCCGTGGTTGGCCTCGCTGCCCGGGTTGATGCACACGGTCTTGCCGATCTTTCGCTCCCCGCCGGATTCGTGGATGTGGCCGTGGACGGACAGGGCCGGCTGATATTCGTCGATGATCCTGCGCACGGCCGTCGAGCCCACGGGGCCGCGCAGCACGTCCCCGGCGGAGATCGTCGGTCGCAGGTTCTCGTCCAGGATCGGCGCCGTATCCAGGCCTGAATCAAAAGGCGGCACGTGGATCATGAAGATCGCCCGGCGGGGATCGCGCACCTGCCGGGCCAGCGCGTCCAGCCGCTCAAACAGCTCGTCCTCGGTCTCCTCCCTCGGCGTCTGCCAGGGAGTGTGGTTCGACCAGCCCGAAGCCAGCAGCTGCAGGTCACCCGGGATGTCGAGAACCTGCCCGTCGGCGTTGACCGGCGCGAACCCGTCCCGATTCAGGATCGAATCGATCACGAACTCGTCGTCGTTACCCGGGATCAGATAGAGCGGCACGGGCGAGTCGGCCAGGCGCTCGGTGGCGAGGTTCATCCAGGCCTCCACCCGCTCGCTCATCAGGCGCCCCAGGAGCTCGTCCCGAGCCGACTCATCCTCGGAGAGGCGCGAAGCCTCAGCCGAATCGGTCAGGAACGAGTAGTAGCCCACATCCGCGATGTCCCGCTCCAACTGCGCCAGATCCTCATCCCCACGCGCCACACGGTGCACCCCGAACAGCTCGGTCTCGTAGCGACCGTTGTTCTGGACGATGGGGACAATCGCCTTGCCGGTCAGGTCTCCGGCCAGCAGCGCCGCGTCCGCCTTGTAGACGTTCATCTTGATCGCGTTCAGGTATTTCCGCCACGCCTTCTCCGCGGCGTGGAAATCACTGGCTATGTAAACGCGCGTGGCCATCCACCCTCACCGAAGCCCAGAGCCCGCTAATCCGGCGGCAGCTCGGTGAACAGCATCTTCTCGTCGACGCCGGCACGTCTGGCCCGGAAGCGCATGACGAAGAAGATCACCAGCCCCAGCACGTAGAAGACGGCGGCGTCGAGGATGCCGTTGGTCTCCAGGTAGGTGAGCGTGCCACCCGCCTTCAGCGCGTTCACGATCGGCTTCACGACCGCGAAGATGTAGACCCACAGGGGGAACAGCAGCCACACCGCCCCCACCCAGGGGAGAGCCTTGGCGAAGGGGGCGTTGCGGATCAGGTCCGGTCTTCGCCATCTGACCAGGATCGCGTTGAACCCGGGCAGCGACCAGGTCAGCACGGCCATCACGATCGCGAACCACGCCGTTCCGGCCAGGTCCAGCTTGTGGTCGCTGGTGGCCAGGAAGGTGGGCAGGTCCTTGTAGCTCTGGAAGAACAGGAACACCAGCGTCAGCCCAAGCGTGGCCAGGATCGCATTGAGTGGCGCCCGCAGCCGCTCGCTCACCCTCCCGAACCACTCGGGCACCTGGCGGTCCAGTGACCACGCCAGCTGCATACGGCTGATGAAGTTGATGTACACCGGACAGAGCAGGAACGGGAAGATCGTCCCGCCGAGGCTGATCAGTGCCCAGATCGGCCAGAGGCTCTTGTTGGCCACGACGGCCAGCAGCGGCATCGCGTTGGGCTGGCCGAGCGGGACCGCGCTCAGATGCGTGTTGAAGCCCCAGTAGGAGCCGCCCCATGCGACGTTGGTGTCGAAGCCGAAGTGGCTGGAGATGGCGTCGACGTAGACCGAGTTGGCCAGCACGCCAATCAGCAGCGCGCCCAGCAGGGCGATCATCACGCCACGCCGCACGTTGCCGCGCACCTCACCGGCGATGTAGGCCGAGTACTGGAACCCGATGTACTGGAACAGCAGGATCGACAACACCAGCGGGAACACGTTGGTGGAGAAGATCGCGGATAAGAAGCCCCCGCTGGAGGGCGCGACCAGCCCCGCCGCCTTGCCCGACGCCGCGATCTGGCTGGACGTCACACCGTGCGTGTAGTGGGGCAGGTTGTGGATGAAGCTGCCCCGGTGGGTGAACAGCATGCCGAACACGAACATGCCGATGAAGCACACGACCCCGAAGCCGGCCAGCGCGGTGACGACGCGGTGGAAGCTGCGCGTCGGCAGCACGCACACCACCCCGATCAGCAGCAGCACGACCACCGAGCCGATGAACCCCGGGGTGCCGGTGATCGAGCCGGTGGCGTCGGTGAACCAGGTGTTGGCGCCGGTGAAGAAGCTTCCGCCTACGCCGATCCCGATGATCCGCGCGGTGATCTGCAGGTTGCGCAGCACCAGGGGGACCTCGAAGGCGATGATCAGGATGGAGGCGATGACCAGCGTCCAGGACTCCATCCAACCCAGGAACGGGTGGAGGATCCGGCTGGTGAACACGTAGTCGCCGCCGGAGCGCGGCATCACCGAGGTCAGGGAGCCGAAGATGACGGCGAGCAGCACGCAGAACAGGCCGGTGATGACGGCCGCCCAGCCGTAAGCGGAGAACGGCCCGGCGCGCCAAATCGGAACGTCGGCCAGTGAATAGAAGATCGGGTAGAGCGTCAGCCCGACGCCCACGAACGCGGCCACGTTGAAGAACAGCGCGTTGGTGACGCTCACGTTGCGCACCAGCCCGGAGGACTGGCGCACGAACAGCTTCGGCGTGGTGCTGGCCGCCGCCGCGGACGGCTGCTCATTCACATCAGCCACAGGTGCCTCTCCCTCTCTCCAAACGCCGACGAACAGACGCTCCAGACCGAGCCGAAGCTCACCAGCGCGACCCTACACAAACGGCCGGGCGCGCACCAGACCTGTTTCATAAAGCTCGGGACGCCGGTCGGCGAACGCATCGTTGCGCCTCCCGGTGGCCTTGCTGCGCGCCAAGGCCAGATCACACGTGGCGCGCAGAACCGCAGCAGAACCCACGGGCTCGGGTGGTCCGGCCAGGACCCGGCCGTCCGGGCCGGCGATCACGCTGCCGCCCTCGAACTCGAGGCCCCGCTCAACCCCGCCCCGGTCGCAAACGGCCACGAACACCCGATTCAGGTACGCAGTGCTGCGAGCCAGCGTGTAGAGGATCGGCGCGTCACCGTCCCCGGACCAGCCGCGCGGCCAGTTGGTGGGCATCGCCAGCAGCTCGGCCCCACGCAGGGCCAGCCCGCGGGTCAGCTCGGGAAACTCGATGTCATAACAGACGGCCAGCCCGATCCGCCCCAGGTGGGTGTCCACCACCGGCGCGCACTCCGAGCCGGGGACGAACCACCTTGACTCCTCGTCCCAAAGATGGATCTTCCGGTAGACGGCCCGCACCCCGTCGCCGTCCACCAGGGCGGCGCTGTTGTAGAGCTGCCCGTCCTCGCCCAGCTCGCAGAAGCCGCCCACCACCACGGCCGAGCCCCGAGCCGCCTCCGCACACCACCCCGCCAACTCCGGCCCGTCCGCCCTAACCGCCGAATCAAACGCCTCCTCAGCCGACCGGAACACATACCCGCTGGTGGCCAGCTCGGGCACCACCACCAGCTGGGCGCCGTCGCTCACTGCGGCCGCCACCGCCTCCCGGACCAAGGCCAGGTTCTCCTCCAGCCGGCCCACGACGGGCACCACCTGACAGCACGCAACCTCGATCTGCTGCTCCATTCCAATCAAGTCAACCACGGCGGAGCGCCACCAGGGTCAAGATTGACCAGTTGGTCCAGCCCTCGGCGGGGTACCTTCACCGCGATGAGTGTCATCGAAGAGACCCGCCTCTGGCATCCGTTCGCCGACATGGGCCACGTTCGCGATCACGAGCTGGTGGTCGAGCGGGGCGAGGACGTGTGGGTGTACGACACCGAGGGTCGCCGCTATCTCGATGCCACCGCGAGCCTCTGGTACGCCAACGTTGGTCACGGCCGCCAGGAGATCGCCGACGCCGTTCGGGAACAGATGACCAAGCTGGAGGCCTACAGCGCCTTCGGGGACTTCTCCAACCCGCCGGCGCGGCGGCTGGCCGACACGCTGTGTGACCTGGCGCCGATGCCGGCCAAGACGTTCCTGGTATCGGGAGGCGGCGACGCGATCGACACCGCGGCCAAGCTGGCCCGCCGCTACTGGGCGGCGCTCGATCAGCCCGACCGGACGCTGCTGATCAGCCGCGGCCACGGCTACCACGGCACCCACGGATTCGGCACCGCTCTGGCCGGGATCCCGGCCAACCGGGTCGGGTTCGGACCTCAGGTAGAGACCGTCCAGGTGCCCCACGACTCGCTCGAGGCGACCGAGCAGGTGATCCGGCAGCACGGCCCCGAACAGGTCGCCGGGATCTTCGTGGAGCCGGTGATCGGCGCCGGTGGCGTGTACCCGCCGATGCCGGGCTACATCGAGGGGATGGCCGAGCTTTGCCGGCAGACCGGCGTGCTCCTGATCATCGACTCGGTGATCTGCGGGTTCGGGCGTCTGGGCAGCTGGTTCGGGGTCGAGCGGTGGGGGATCGAGCCGGACATGATCACGTTCGCCAAGGGAGTGACCAGCGGGTACCTGCCCCTGGGGGGCGTGATGATTCACGAACGGGTCGCCGAGCCGTTCTGGTCGGCGCCGGGCGCCCCCGTGTTCCGGCACGGTCCCACCTACGCCGCCCACGCCGCCTGCTGCGCCGCGGCGCTGGCCAACATCGCGCTTCTCGGCGACGGCCTGCTGGAGCGCGGCGCCGAGCTCGAGCAGCCCCTCCACGACACGGTGAACGCGTTCGCCGGCCATCCGGCGGTCTCAGAGACTCGCGGCGGCACCGGCTTCCTGGCCGCAGTCGAGTTCAGCGACGAGACGTTGGAGCGCTACCCCGACGCCGTCAACCGGGTGGTGATGGGCGCTCGCGCGCACGGCGTGCTGATTCGCCCGCTGGGCCGAGCCGTGGCCCTGTCGCCGCCGCTCACCACCACGCACGAGCATCTCGGCCTCATCCAAGAGGCGATCGCCGCCGGTCTGGCACAGCTCGCGAGCTGACCTCCGCCTCCTCTTGGGCGACGGTTCCAACTTGAGGATCTGCCCGACGGGGAGTAGAACCAACTACATCCAGTTGTGCCCCCAGGGAGGTATGTCATGTGGCGGAAGCCAAGGCGCCTGCTCGCGGTCGCGGCCGGCGTGCTCGTTTGGTGCGGAGTCGTCGTTGCGGTAGTCGGTCCGACGGCAGCGCAGGCCGCCCCGCGCCCGGTTGCGCCGGGCTACAGCGTCGTCAACGTCGGCGCGTACGGCGGGGAGCCGACCATCACTTCCGGTCCGACGGGCGAGCTCTACGACACGACCCCAAGCGGCGGGACGGTCCTCTACAAGTCGACCAGCCACGGTCAGAGCTGGACTCAGACCACCACGGCGGACCCGTCGAGCGGCGACGACTGCGTGTTCACCGACCAGGCCGGAAAGGTCTACCTATGCAACCTCGCCGGCAGCCAGTCCACGGGACCGCTGCAGGCCGACGTGTGGAAGTCGCTCGACGACGGTCAGACCTGGATCTACGGCAACAACGCCGTCGACACGGGCGGCCCGAACGCTTGCGGCACGAGCTGCAACCCGTTCGGCGTTGATCGCCCCTGGGCCGGCGCCTACATCGCGCCAGGTGGCACGACCAACACAGCACTGGTTGCGCTGATGTACCACGACTTCTACGGCCCGAGCCAGATCTGGGTCAACATCTCAACCGACGGCGGCAGGACGTTCGGAGCACCGATCAACGTGCTCGCCAACTTCACGCCGGGCTCGGCCCAGCAGGATGCCGTGGCTCAGGCCGACTCAGCCTGCAACACCGTCCCGACGGGTCTGGGCATAGAGCGCGTAGGCACCCATCCCGGACGCATCTACGTCTCTTGGATCGCGGCCGATCCGGAGAGCGCGGGCACCGGCTGCAATGTCACGCAGGCGCAGGCTTTCCACAACATGTTTGTGGCCTGGTCGGACGACCACGGGCAGACCTGGACCCCGCAGCTGGCCTACGACGCCGGAATCGGGCACGACACCTCGACGCCGTTCGCCGCCTTCACGCTGGACGACCAAGGCAATCCGTACATTGCGTTCGCCAGCCCCGCCCAGAGCGCGAACCCGGCCAGTTGCTCAGCCGAGTCTTCGACCGGCACCGTCCAGTCCGATCCCAGCTGCGCGTACCACATGTGGGTGGTCTGGTCCTCCAACGGCGGGAGCACGTGGGACGGGGGAGGCGGGGCCGTGACTGGCAGCGCCGCCTCGGCGTACGAGGCGGACCCCGGCAGCAGGCCACAGACGGACGTGTTCCCGGCGATCGCTGCCGGCGACCCGGGCAAGGTGGACGTGGCATGGCTCCACACCACCCAGACCGAGCCGACCGATCCGATCGGCAAGTTCGATCCGGGCGGATGCGCCGGCCCGGGACCGGCGAACGGCAACCCGACCACATATCCACCGACGTGCCAGTGGAACCTGTTCGAGGGTCAGTCGCTGAATCTGACCTCGTCGCCAGCCGCGGCAACCTTCGCCACCAGCGCGGTCACGACGACCCCGATGCACATCGGCGACATCTGCAACCTGGGGATCTTCTGCGTGGATCCCAACTCGAACCGCAACCTGCTCGATTTCATCTCCGAGACGGTCGACCCCACCGGGCTGGCACACATCGCCTTTGCTGACGACAACACGGTCAACAAGTTGCGCGCGGCCAATCAGACCTCAGGGGCGGTGATAATCGCCAAGCACCACTGATGCACGCGCCGGCCGGATCAGCCAGGCGGGATGAACTCAGGCACGTCCAGCTCGTCGCCCGCGGGAGCGGGTCCCGTTTCGGATCGCGACGAACCCGCGCGCCCGCGTTCGCCAAAGCGGGCGCGCGCGGATGAAGGCTCCGAGGAACCACCCGCGGGCCGTACATCTCCCAGTCCCGCCTCCACCCGCTCGATCCGGGTCATCATCCGCGAGTGCACCATCTGAACGTCTCGCAGCAGCCGCTCGGCGTTGGAGCGCAGCGACTCGCCGAGCTCGCGCAGGTCACTGACCGTCTCCATTCCGTCGGCTCGCACATCGCCGGCTGTAGCGCGGGCCTGGCGGAGCAGCTCGCGCGCCCGGTCCTCTGCTTCGCGCAACGTACGGTCGGCGTTCTCCTGAGCGCGAGCCGTCACGGTCAGCGCCTCGCTGGTGGCCTCCTCCTTGGCCGCCGCCGCCTCCATGCGGATCCGGTCAGACTCCGACTGAGCCCGCGCGACGATATCCCGCGCCGTCGAGGTGGCTTCGGCCGCCGTGCGGTCCGCCTCCTGCTTGCCCCAGGAGACGATCTCCGCCGCCTCGTCCTCCGCCGCCTTCACACGGTTCGCCGCCGCCCGGCCCCCCTCGGCGATGCGTTCGCGCATCCGCTCCTCGGCCTCGGCTAGCACCTCGTCGGCTGCCTTCTCGGCCGCACGCAGGATCTCGGCCACCTGCTGGGAGATCGACGAACCTTCCGAGGGCGCCATCGCCCGACCGATGGTAGAGAGCCAAAGAGCCGCCGATCGCAAGAAAGGAACCGCGGATACCCTGGTCTTACACCGATGAGCGACCGCCGCTACGAACCCCACGAGATCGAATCGAAATGGCAGGCCCTGTGGGCGCGTGAGCGCACTTGGGAGGTCTCGAACGACCCCGAAAGCGCAGCGCGCAAGTCCTACGTGCTGGAGATGCTGCCCTACCCGAGCGGCGAGCCCCACATCGGGCACCTGAAGAACTACGCGCTGGGCGACGCGATCGCCCACTACCACCGCCGCAATGGCCGCCAGGTGCTGCATCCGATGGGCTACGACGCCTTCGGCCTGCCCGCGGAGAACCATGCGATCAAGACCGGCGTGCATCCCCGGACCTCCACGGACGAGTCGATCAAGGCCTTCCAGGAGGCCTTCCGCTCCTGGGGGATCAGCATCGACTGGTCCCGGGAGTTCGCCACCCACGAGCCGAGCTACTACCGCTGGACCCAGTGGATCTTCCTCAGGCTGTACGAGCGCGGGCTGGCCTATCGCAAGGAGGCGGCGGTCAACTGGTGCCCGAATGACCAGACCGTGCTGGCCAACGAGCAGGTGATCGATGGTCGCTGCGAGCGCTGCGGCCACGAGGTCGAGGTCCGCCAGCTGGAGCAGTGGTTCTTCCGGATCACCGACTACGCCGAGCGCCTGCTGGACGATCTCGACAGCATCAAATGGCCCGAGCACGTCAAGACCCAGCAGCGCAACTGGATCGGCCGCTCGAGCGGGGCCGAGGTGAACTTCCACTGCCGCGAGCTGGGCATCGACTACCCGGTGTTCACCACCCGGCCGGACACGCTGTTCGGCGCCACCTTCTTCGTGATGGCCCCCGAGCATCCCGACGTGTTCCGGCTGTCAAAGGGCACGGAGCACGAGCAGGCCGTCCATGAGTACGTGAACCGCGCCTTGAGAGAAACGAACGAGGAGCGCGGCGCGGCTGACAAGCCCAAGACCGGCGTGCCGCTGGGCCGCACGGTCACCAACCCGGTGACCCGCGAGGAGATCCCTATCTACGTCGCCGACTACGTGCTGATGGAGTACGGCACGGGCGCGATCATGGCCGTGCCCGGCCACGACGAGCGGGACTTCGCGTTCGCGCAGGCGTATGACCTGCCGGTCCGCCGGGTCATCAAGGCCCCCGGGGACCCAGACGACCACGACGCTCAGGAGCCGGTCGAGTTCGAGCTCCCAGATGCCGGAGACGGCGAGCTGCCGTACATCGGCGACGGCACGATGGTCAACTCCGGCGAGTTCGACGATCTGAACAACCGCGAGGCGTACGACAGGATCGTCGCCTGGCTGGACCGCGAGGGCATCGGCCAACCGTCGATCAACTACCGCCTGCGGGACTGGCTGCTGTCCCGGCAGCGCTACTGGGGCTGCCCGATCCCGATCGTGTATTGCGAGCAGTGCGGGATGCAGCCGGTCCCTGACGACCAGCTGCCGGTCAGGCTGCCGGACGTGCAGGACTACAAGCCCAAGGGGCGCTCCCCGCTGGCCACCGCGGAGGACTGGGTCAACACGACCTGCCCGAACTGCCAAGGTCCCGCCCGTCGCGAGACCGACACGATGGACACGTTCGTCGATTCGAGCTGGTACTTCCTGCGCTACTGCGACGCCCACAACGACAAGGCGCCGTGGGATCGCCAGGTCCTCAACCGCTGGATGCCGGTGGACCAGTACATCGGCGGCGTGGAGCACGCGATCCTGCACCTGATGTACGCCCGCTTCTTCGTCAAGGCGCTGGCGGACATGGAGCTGCTGGACGTCCAGGAGCCCTTCGCCTCGCTGTTCACGCAGGGCATGATCCTGGGACCGGACGGCCACAAGATGTCCAAGTCCGCCGGGAACGTGATCTCGCCCGAGCCGATCGTCGAGCGCTACGGCGCCGACGCCGCCCGCTGCTACATCCTGTTCATCGGCCCGGCCGACCAGGACGCCGCCTGGAACGAGAACGCGCTTGCCGGGCAGCACAAGTTCCTGGGGCGCGTGTGGCAGCTGGGGGAGGACCTGGCCCCGGATCGGCCCGATCCCGCCGTGGCCGAACCGCCGGCCGCCCCCGCCGGGGCTGACCTGACGATCGTGCGCAAGGCCAACTGGGCGATCGACAAGGTGAGCGGCGACATGCGGCGCTTCGCCTTCAACACCGCCATCTCCGCGACCATGGAGCTGGTCAACGACATCTATCGCCACCGCGACGCTGGCCTGGAGGCGCGACGCTTCGCCGCCGCCACCGTGGCCTCGCTGCTGTTCCCGTTCGCCCCTCACGTGGCCGCCGAGACCTACCAGAAGCTGACCGGCCGCCGCGTGTGGGAGATCCCATGGCCGGACGCCGACCCGGCGATGCTCCAGGCCGACACCTTCGAGCTGGTCTGCCAGGTCAACGGCCGGGTGCGCGACCGGGTGGACGCTCCCACCGGAGCGCCGCGCGACGAGCTGGAGAAGCTGGCGCTGGCCACCCGCGGGGTGCAGCAGCACATCGACGGCCAGGACGTGATCAAGGTGATCGTCGTCCCGGACAAGCTGGTCAACGTCGTCGTCAGATGACTCCATACGTCGCGGTGATCGGGGCCAGCCAGCCGACACCCGACGATGTCGAGGATGCCGAGGCCGTGGGGCGGGGACTCGCCGAGCGCGGCGCGATCGTCGTCACCGGCGGGCGCGGCGGCGTGATGGCGGCCGCCTCGCGGGGGGCGGCTTCGGCCGGCGGAGTGGTCGTGGGGGTCTTGCCCGGGCTCGATCGCAGCGAGGCCAACGAATGGGTCACGGTGGCGCTCACGACCGGCCTGGGCGAGCTGCGCAACGGATTGGTGGCGCGCTCGGCCGACGCGGTGGTGGCGGTCGGCGGCGCCTACGGGACGCTGTCGGAGATCGCCCTGGCGCTGCAGGCGGGCACGCCCGTGTTCGGACTGCACACCTGGCCGATCGAGGGAATCAGGAAGGTCGATTCCTCAGGGGAGGCGATTTTGGCGGCCTACGAGGCCGCCACGGCCCGCGAGTAACGACACTCCCCGAGCGGCTCGGGGACAAACGGATGAGGCATGGCTGGGTGAATAGGTCACGCCCACGAAACACAGCTGCGGACCATCGCTGCGCCCCGTTACTGTTTCTCTCGGTGGGCGTTCCCCCGGAGCGGATCTCGAGGCTCGTCAAGCGGGGGATGACGCTGCGGCTGGATGCCGCGGCGGCGGAGGTATACGCAGCCTTGGAGGCTGCAGGGCTGCTTGCCCTTCTGTTGAAGGGCGCCTCAATCGCGCGGTGGCTTTACGCCGAGGGTGAGCAGCGCTCCTACATGGATTGCGACCTTCTGATCGCCCCTCGCGACGTCGAAGGCGCCGGAGAGGTGCTGGCGTCGCTCGGCTATCGGCGGCGCTTCGATGACCGATCGATGCCGAGCTGGTGGAAAGAGCACGCCAGTGAGTGGATTCGGCAGTCCGAGGAGATCACCATCGACCTGCACCGACGCCTCCAGGGAGTCAACGTCGACGAGGAGGCCGCGTGGGATGCTCTCTGGTCCTCCCGTGAGTCGGTGACCGTTTTGGGCGCGTCGATACCAGCCCTCGGCTTGCCGGACCGGGCGCTTTACGTGGCGCTGCACGCGGCGCACCACGGTGTGCGGTTTGGCCCCGCCATCATCGACCTGCAGCGGGCGCTCAGGCAGGGCGATGAGGCACTGTGGCGCGCTGCGGCGTTACGGGCAGGCGACCTGGCAGCGGTCGACGCCTTTGCCGCCGGGTTGAGGCTGACCGATGCCGGGGCCCGGCTCGCAGAGCTCCTGGAGCTGCCGGCGACAAGCTCAGTGCGGACAGCGCTTCACGCCAGCACTCCGCCCCCGGTAGCGTTGGGCTTCGACCAGCTGGCGCAGGCCAGCGGGCACCGTGCCCGGGCGAACATAGTTTGGCGCAAGCTGTTTCCCCGGCGGAGTTCATGCGGCACTGGGAGCCCCGTGCACGAGACAGTAGAGCTGCGCTCCTATGGGCCTACGTCCGCCGGCCTATTTGGCTCCTGCGCCATGCGCCACGCGGCTTCCAAGCCTGGCGTGCCGCCCGGCTATCAATCGGTGTTAGCCCGTGGAGTAGGCGAACAGGCACTTCGGGCCGCTGCCGCCCGAACCGTTGCTTCCGCCGGCGCCGGGCTTGACCTCGCTGCCACTGTGAGTCGGGACGCCCGCGTCGGCTCCGCTGCCCTCTGTCGTCACGTTGAGATCAGAATAGGTCGGGATGTCAGAGCACGCGGCGAGCCCGAAACTGGTTCCGCAGAAGCCGCCGCTAACGATATGAGGCGTGAACTGCGGGGTGCCCACTGTGCCGCTCAGCGGCAGCGTCCACCGAATGTCCTTACCGCAGGCTGCGAATGCGTTGGTGATCGTCGTCGCCTCGGCGTTGGTGATCGTGAGGCCAGACAGGAAGATGTTCGTATTGCCGAAGGGCGACGTGCTGACCCACAGGCCGTTCGGATGCGCACCGTTTCCGCCGTACTGGGCCGGAATTGACCCCGGGGCGTAATAGGTGGTGCTCACCGTTGCGGTGCTGGAGAACTGAATAATCGCGTCCGCCAGCGAGTTCCCATTCTGATCGGTGATCTGATGGACCTGCTCAGTGCATGGGTGGCAGACGTTCCCCGCGCAAGTGACGTAGTTGACGTTGCCGCCGTTCAGAACGATCTCCAGAGGGCTCGTCGCCCCCGTCGTGTTGATCTCCAGGTAGCTGTAGAAGAACACCCAGTTCGTGGTCGTGCCGTTGGGCTGGTTCCAGTCCGCCTGATCGATCGTCAGCGTCCCGCACCCACCGGTCTGGGCAAGAGCCGCGCTGGGAACGGCCACCGAATAGAGCAGCGGCGCGGCCAGCGCAGCGCCGCCGACGGCGGCAAAGCGCTTGCCGGCGTCCCGACGGGTGATGCCGTTCTTCTCGGTGAGCAGCCCGGAGGCGCTGAACTCTCGAACAGCCTGCTCGACGACCTCCACAGGTACCTTCAGCTCCGAGGCAATCTCCCGCTGTGACAAGCGGCCGTCGCAACGCTCCCAGACCACCGCAGCTTCCGGCGAGAGCGAGTGAGCGGTCTGGTTCACCCGGTCGTACACGACCAGGTCGCGCTCGACTGGTTCCGTCACCACTCCGTCGGTGCGGACCTCAGGCCGACTATCCCAACCAAAGCTATCCATCGTCTACCCCCGTAATCGGCATCCAGTCGAATCCAATCCGAATCTGGGCCCATACCAAGAATCGCGGCACGGACCGGCAACAGTCTAGCCGCCTGCATCCTAGAAATCCAGGAATCGACCACAGGTTAGACCAGATAACCGGTGCGCTGTCATTTTGCTGCCGGTTGCTCCTGTCTTCGGCCCCACGGAGCCACGACTCCTCGGGTCCTGGCTGGGCGACGACCTGCGCGGTCGAGCGCTGATCGGATCAGCGCCTCGACCCCGTCAACACCCTCGGCAGCGGCACCGGCAATGGTTCCGTCGGCATCGACCAATACGGCCGACGGTGTCCCGCGAAGTCGGTATCGATCGAAGGTTGACGTTCCGTCATCGATCAGCGCCGTGGTCAATCCATGTGGGTGGATCGCCCGTTCAATGGAGTCTGGATCGCCGGAGAAGATTGGGATCAGGATCACCGTCTGCCCCAGCGACTCCTGCCAGCGCCCGATGTCGGGCAGCAGTTGCTCGCACGACCCACATCCGGTGCTGAGGTAGATGAGAACGATCGGCCGGCGAGCGTCGGCGAGCTCGGCGAGCGCCTGCGCCGTGCCCCTAACCGGCGTCAGGGTGAAGTCCGGCGCCTTCACTCCACGCGGTAGCCCGCGGGGCGCTCGAGTCGCTTCCCGGGTGGCGCCGGACTGCGCACCAGCTCGCCTGAGCTCACCCCAGAGTGCCAGGGCGATCAGTGACGCGACCATGGTCACGAGCGAGAGGGCGGCCGACTCTGCCTGCGCTCCGCTGAGATGCTCGACCCCACCAGGGATGCTCGGGCCGCCGCCCGCCGCCGCGACCAACACAGCGAGCGCGGACAGTGCCAGGTTCCGCGCGAGGCTCGACACTCCGGCAGGCTCCGAGTGAAACTGCCCGAAGCAGTGACAGTCCGGAGCGCGGTTATGCGCCAGCGCCCACGCGATGCCGGCGCTCAAGACGATCAGCAGCCCGGCCGCAGCCGCTCCCGCATACCTGGCGGAGGGGTCGACCAGCAGCCCTGCCGCGATCGAAAGCTCCAGGAGGGGCAAACCCGCCGCGACCACAGCGACCGCCTCGGGAGGAACCCCGAACTGCCTGAGCGCCCAGCGGGAGCCGGCACGGTCAAGCAGCTTTCCTGCGGCTGCCATGAGGAAGAGAACGGCGATGAGGACCCTGACAGCAACCAGTGGAGCCCCCATCCGACCAAGGATAGGCGTCGATGCGCTCCTGGCGCGAATTATCATCGCGTCCGGTGCCCGCCCGGCTGAAAACCAGCTCGAACTCCTTGACTTTCGAGGCCTTCGGTGTGCCCGTGCGCCTGATCGTGGACGGTGGTCGACTGCTGGAACTGGCATATGCGAGCCTGCCGCCGGGATGGAGGGAGTGTCCCGACACTCGAGACGCCGAGCGATTCACCGTGCGCCAGATCGGCGATGACAGTTATGAGCTCCTCGTGGGCGACCAACCTCAGCTCCACCAGGCCGCCCTCGACGTGACTCTGAGCTTTCTGGAGGCGCAGATCCGGCGCCACATCGCGGCCAGCTCCCGAGACTGGACTTTCCTACACGCCGGCGCCGTGGCCGTGAATGGCAAGGTGCTGGTTATCCCGGGCAGGAGCTTCTACGGGAAGAGCACTCTGGTCAAGGCACTCGTCGAGGGCGGCGCTACGTACTTCTCGGACGAATACGCCGTGTTTGACCGCGACGGTCGAGTACATCCATATCCGCGGACCCTGTCATTGCGGACGCCGACGGGCAGACAGGACCGGACTGTGGCCGAGTTGGGCGGCGTCGCCGGCGAGGAGGCCGGTGAACTGGCGGTGGTGGCGCTCACCCGCTTTCGCCCGGGTGCTGATTGGCAGCCCAGGCGGCTGTCCGCGAGTCAGGGCTTGGCCGCGTTGCTCGCCGATACGTTCTCTGCACACGAGCGGCCCGCCGAGGCGATGTCCACGTTCCGGCGCGCGATGAGCGGTGGAGTCTCGATCTTGGACAGCGAGCGCGGTGAGGCCGGCCCGGTCGCGGTGGCTTTGCTTGAGGAGCTGATGCTTGCGGCTGGAAGCGACCGTGGGAATGCCTGAGGATCACTTCGGTGAGAGTGTCGCGGCGCGCTACGACCAGGCCCTGGCGGAGATGTTCTCGGCCACGGCGATCGAGCCGGCGGTGGGATTCCTGGCCGAGCTGGCCGGAACCGGCGACGCCCTGGAGTTTGGAATCGGTACGGGCCGGCTGGCGCTGCCGCTGTACGCCCGAGGCGTCCACGTGAGCGGAATCGACCTGTCCGAGGCGATGGTGGAGCGGCTCCGGGCCAAGCCTGGCGGGGACCAGCTCGAAGTGAGCATCGGGGACTTCGCGACGACCCAGGTGGGGGGGAGGTTCGCGCTTGCCTACCTGGTCTTCAACACGATCAACAACCTGACCAGCCAGGACGAGCAGGTGGCGTGCTTCCAGAACGCCGCCATGCATCTGGTGCCGGGCGGTCGGTTCGTGATCGAGGTGGGGGTGCCCCAGCTGCAGCGCCTGGCTCCGGGGGAGAGCGATTTCGTGTTTGACCGCAGCGACTCGCATCTCGGGGTCGATGAGCTCGACCCGGTGACGCAACGGATGGTGTCCCACCATTACTCCCGGCGCGAGGACGGGAGCTTCGAGCTGCGATCGGTCCCGTTCCGGTACGCGTGGCCGTCTGAGCTCGACCTGATGGCGCGCCTGGCGGGCATGAGGCTGGTCGAGCGCTGCGCCGGCTGGAGTCGGGAGCCGTTCACCGCTCAGAGCACTTCTCATGTGTCCGTCTGGCAGAAGCCGTCCGATCCGGACGAGCGCCTACCCTGAGCAGAGATCTGATGGCGCCCACGTTCAAGCCCGCCTACCTGATCCACGGCGACGACCACGGCCGGATCGCCGAGCGGCGGGCCCGCCTGCGCGCCCTGGCCGAACAGCAGAGCGGAGCGCAGGGGGTGGAGGTGCTGGAGGGGGACGGCGCTTCGCCTGACGCCGTGGCCGGCGCCCTGAACGTGATGACCTTCGCGATCGGCCGCCGGTTCATCGTCGTGGACGGCGTCGAGCGCTGGAAGGACACGGAGCTGGACGGATTGGTGGCCGCACTGGCCGCGATGCCCCCAGACACGACGGTGACCTTCTTCGCGCGGGAGGACGGACGGATCAAGGCGCCGGGCCGTCTGCACGAGGCGGTGGGCAAGGCGGGCGGTGTGATCGAGGCGGAGTCTGGGGTGAAGCCGTGGGAGCTGCCCAAGTGGGTGATCGGTCAGGCGCACTCGCTGGGGCTAGAGCTGGCGCCCGACGCCGCCCGGGCCCTGGTCGCCCACGTCGGGGACCGCCAGCAGCGCCTGCTGCGCGAGCTGGAGAAGCTGGCCCTGGATCTCGGACCTGGCTCGACGGTCGATGTCGACTGCGTGGAGGAGGCCACGGCACCGTCGGCCGAGCGCCGCGCCTGGTCGCTGGCCGATGCGCTCGTGTCGGGCGACCCGGGACAGGCGATCCGGCTGCTGCTCCACACCCGGGCTCAGGGCGAGCGGCTGCCCGGCCTCATCTACTGGATGAGCTCCCGCCTGCGGGAGGCCCACCGAGTGGCGCAGGCCCTGGACGCTGGTCAGGCTCCCGCCCAGGTCAAGAAGACGCTGCGGATGCCGTCGCGGGCTGCGGATCAGCTGATCGCCGACGCGCGCCGGGTCGGCACCGAGAAGCTGCGTGCCGCAGTCGAGACGATCGCCGATCTGGAGCTCGCCTCACGGGGTGGCGGTCCCGGCGGCGCCTCGGAGGACACGGCGGCGCTGCGGGCGATCATCTCCATCAGCTCTTAACCCAACCGGCTCCCGTCCTCGTTGGGTCGTCGCGCCGATCTCTGCGGAGATTCGGCAGCCGGCTATGAGCGTGGGGTACAGTAGTCGGTACTCCACAGAAGGGGGCTGGAGTTGAGATGGAAGGAAGATCAGGGTCAGTCACTGATCCTAGTCGTGCTGATGATGGTCGTTGTACTGCTGTTGAGCGGGCTGGCCATCGACGTGGCGATCTGGTATCAGCACCACCACCAAGCTCAGGTGGCCGCTGACTCGGCCGCGCTGGCCGCGGCCAACTGCCTGGCCAATGAGGGGGTCGGCAACACGTGTACCTCGGTGACCGACACGACCGACGCGACGGCGGTCGCCGTTCAGTTCGCCGGGGCCAACGGGGTGACGATCTCCTCCTCCCAGGTCAGCTACAACAGCTCGACCAATCCGACGATCGTTACCGTCACCGCCCCCGATCCAAGCCCTATCTCCTTCGCCGGGATTGCCAACATCGGGAGCTCGACGCAGGTGGCGAAAGCAGCCGCCACGTGGACGGCACCAGCCGCCAGCAACGCCTGTACTGCCGCCGCACAGCAAGGCGGCCGCTGCGATGTCGCCTTCGCGGCGGATCAGAGCTGCTCGAATTCGGCTGACGGCGTTCAGATCACCGGTGGAAGTGGAACGATCAACGGGCCGATCTGGAGCGACTCCAACTTCACATTCACCGGCGGCAGCACCTATACGTTCAACAGCACGGTCACATACGGCAATGGCAGTGGGTGCGCGGCGACTTCCAATTCGCACGCGATCTTCAACGACGGCAATCCGGCCCCCCAGGCTCCGATCGCCTTTCCGACCAACTACGCCAATGACTTCCCGGCCTGTGGGGGATCTGGCCAGGCGACCTGCACGGGCCCGTGCGATGTGAGCACCACGCCGTGCCCCAGCGGTGACAAAACCCCTAGCTATTGCGGCTACGCCACGACCGGCAACGTGAACAGCGTTCCGGTGAACAACGCCGTCTTGTGTCTCGTGGGCAACCAGGGTACTGCCAGCCAGCCTGCGACCTACAACGGAACCTTCAGCCCACCCAACAGCGGTTCGTACACCATCACTGTGCTCGCCGGTCAGTTCAACATCAGCGGTGGCAGCGCGACTCTGACGGCCTACAGCCACAACCTCCTTGCCTATGCCACGCAAGCTGACAATTCCGGTGCCAGCGGCTCCCCTGCGATTTCGGTCAGCGGCGGCACCAACACGCTGACCGGTGATTTGTTCGCGCCCACCGGCCTGATCAAGATCACCGGCGGCAGCTCGGCGACAACGACGTTCCTCGAGGGCTACGACATCGATATCACCGGGGGATCGTTTAGTGGCGACGGGCCCACACTCTCAGGACAGGGAACCTTCGCCCCCGGCGCCGATAGCTTGATCCAGTGATCCGTTGAAGTGGCCGCGCGACTGGCGCGGCTGGCCTACTGAGCGGCGCCGCGGCGCACGCGGGCGGCCCGAGACTTCTTGTGGGCGCCGTTGTTGCGGTGCAGGGCGCCGCGCTTGACCGCCTTGTCGATTGTCTGCACCAGGCTCCGGTGCTCGGTCTCGGCGGTGGCATCATCGCCGTTGGCCACGGCCCGTTCCAGGCGATGGAAGTAGGTCTTGATGCGGGAGGTGTAGCGGCGGTTCTCCTCGCGCTCTCGCAGGGCGCGCTCGATCCGCTTCTTCTGTGAATGAATGTTGGCCATGAGGAAGAGCGCAGACGGACAGGACGTTCCGCCGTCGCGCGTGCCTACTATAGCGGCGACGTGGCCAACGAGATGACCGCCGACGGCGGCGATTCCCCTCCGCCCGCGGCCCCTCGCCCTCGGCGACGCGTGGCCACCAACACGGCGATCTTCGCCCTGGCCACCGCCTTCTCGCGCGTGGCCGGTCTGCTCCGGGAGATCGTGGCCGCCGACTACTTCGGCACGAGCAAGGCCGCCTCGGCGTTCACGATCGCCTCACAGATCCCCAACCTCATGGCGAACCTGTTCGCGCAGGCGGCCCTGTCGGCCGCGTTCGTGCCGGTGTTCACCGACCTGCTCCAGCAGGGTCGCAAGCGCGAGGCCTTCAAGCTCGCCTCGACCATGTTCTGGATCATCCTGATCGCGCTCGGGGCGATCACGGCGCTCGGGATGGTGCTGGCCGGGGTGATCCTCCCCAGTTTCACGGGCGCCCATTTCGAGGGTGCGGTCGCGGCGACCCTGACCCAGATCATGTTCCCGGTCGTCCTGCTCCTGGGGCTCACCGGGATGCTCGTGGGGATCCTCCAGTCCTACGACGAATTCTCGATCCCGGCGCTGGCGCCGGTGGCCTGGAACCTCGTCATCCTGATCCTGCTGATCGTGCTGCACAAGCAGCTGCAGCCGAACATCGAGGCCTACGCGGTCGCCTGGCTGGTGGCCACGTTCGTGCAGATGCTGATGGTGGGCTGGGCCCTGGGCCGGATCGACTTCCGCCTGCGCTTCGAGCTCGACTGGCGAGATCCGCGGATCCGGCAGGTGTTCACGCTGATGCTGCCGGTAACGATCGGCCTGGGGATCGTCAACCTCGACTCGCTGATCAACTCCACCTTCGGCGCCCTGGTCAACGCTCAGGGTCCGCGGGCGATCCAGTTCGCCTTCCTGATCTACATGCTCCCCCAGGGCATCTTCAGCGTGGCCGTCTCCACGGTGCTGTTCCCCACCCTGAGCCGCCAGGCCGCCCGTCGGGTGCCATCCGAGATGCGCCGCACGCTGGGCAACGGAATGCGACAGATCAACCTGCTGCTGATCCCGTGCGCCGGCGGCCTGATGGTGCTGGCCACCCCGATCGTCCGGCTGGTCTTCCAGCACGGGCAGTTCAGCACCACTTCTACCCACCTGACCTCGATCGCCCTGTTCTGGTTTGCCTGGAGCCTGCCGTTCGCGGGGCTGAACCTGCTGCTCACGCGCACGTTCTTCGCCCTTCAGCGCCCGTGGATCCCCACCAAGCTGGCCGGTCTGAACATGATCGTCGACGTGATCGTCAGCCTCGCTCTGTACAAGCCGCTCGGCCTCGCCGGGCTGGTGATCGGCACGGCGGCGGCCAACATCGTCATGACCGCCCTGCAGCTGCGACGGATGCGGACTGGCTTCAACGGCCGCCTGGAGGGCGCTCAGACACTGATGGTCACCGCGCGCATCCTCGTGGCGTCGGCCATCACCGCGGGCGTGGCACGGGGGGTCTGGACCCTGTTGCACGGGCTGCTGGGGGGGTCAGTGGCCGGCCAGATCGCCTCGGTCGGGCTCGCGGTGATCCTTGCCGCCGCCGTATACGCCTGGCTCACCCTGTCCATGCGGATTCCCGAGGCGCGCCAGATCGAGCAGCTGGTGGCCGGCCGCCTGCGCCTGGCGCGGGCCGGCCGGCCGTGAGCAGGAGCGCTACGCCCGCCCCCAGACTCGCTCCAGTTGCGCCGTGTCACCGGCGGACTGGAACTTGATCACCTTCCCGTCCCGGAACGTCAGCACATCGGCATTGTCGGCCTCGTGCCCATCGAGTGACGTCTGTGTGAGCACGACCACCCGCTCCTCATCGGAGAACCAGAATTGGGGCGCGGTGGTGAAGCCTTTCTCGGCCAGCTTGCCCCAAAACTGCCCCACCTCCTGCTTGCCCCGGTAGGTGCCGCTGATCGTGCTGTCGCCGGCCACGATCCATTCGATGTCGTCGGCCAGATCCTCCATCGCCCGCGCCGCGTCACCGCTCTGGAACGCCGCGTAAGCGGCCTTGGTCTTCTCGAGGTTCTCCTCGCCTGCCATGCCATTCCCTTCCTTTGGAGTGTTGAACCCAACCGCCCCCGGCTGTGCGCGAGCCTATTGCTGCGGCGCGGCCGGGGGCGGATTTCTGGGGAGGGGGCTTGTCAGGGGCTCAGCGCTGGTCCGGCCCGAACATCGGCAGGCCCGTCCGGAGCTCCAGCTTGCGGCGCTCCAGGTAGCTGACATCGCGGGCGACCTGGCGGATTCCATCGCTGATCCGGCGGAACCTGTGGGATGTGGTGTTGAGCGTGTTGTGCATGCGAGGCATGTTGGGCTAAGCCCTGGGCGCTCACATCTGGCTTTCGGAGCGTCTTTTCAGGCCCCAGCCCCTTACCTCTGCCCGGGACCCCCTCAGCCCCGGGAACCGCCGTGGTCGCGGGGCACAACTACCCTTGGAAGATCACCGACCAGGCCCACATCCGGAACTTCTCGATCATCGCCCACATCGACCACGGCAAGTCGACGCTGGCCGATCGCATCCTGGAGCTGACCCACACCGTCGACCCCCGGTCGATGCGCGCCCAGCTGCTGGACTCCATGGATCTGGAGCGGGAGCGGGGCATCACCATCAAGGCCCAGGCCGTGCGGGTGTTCTACGAGTCGGCGTTCAACGGACAGACCTATCAGCTGCAGCTGATCGACACACCGGGGCATGTGGACTTCACCTATGAGGTCTCGCGCTCCCTCGCCGCATGCGAGGGAGCTTTGCTGGTCGTTGACGCCTCCCAGGGGGTCGAGGCCCAGACGGTCGCGAACACGTACCTGGCGGTCGAGTCTGGGCTCGAGCTGATCCCCTGCCTGAACAAGGTGGACCTGCCGGGTGCCGAGCCCGACCGGGTGGCCGAGGAGGTCGCCGATCTGCTGGGTGAGCCGGCCGGGAGCGTGCGCCGGATCAGCGCCAAGACGGGGGAGGGGGTGACCAGCGTGCTGGACGAGCTGATCGCGCGGGTGCCGCCGCCCGCGGGCGATCCCGAAGCCCCGGCCCGGGCCCTCATCTTCGACTCCGAGTTCGACCAGTATCGCGGTGTCGTCGCCTACATCCGGGTGGTGGACGGCAAGTTCACCAAGGGCGACGCGATCCTGGCGATGCAGGCCGGAACCCACGCCGACATCGACGACATCGGCTTCTTCACGCCCCAGATGACCTCGGCCGATGAGCTGTCCGCCGGCGAGGTCGGCTTCTTGATCACGGGGATCAAGGACGTAACCCGCCTGCGGGTCGGCGACACGCTGACCCTCCGCTCCCGCCCCGCCGAGGAGCCACTTCCGGGTTACCGGGAGGTCAAGCCGATGGTGTTCTGCGGCCTGTTCCCGATCGACTCCGACGCCTACCCGGACCTGCGCGACGCGCTGGAGAAGCTCACGCTCAACGATGCCGCGCTGTCCTGGGAGCCGGAGACCTCGGACGCCCTCGGCTTCGGCTTCCGCTGCGGCTTCCTGGGGCTGCTTCACATGGACATCGTGCGCGAGCGGCTGGAGCGCGAGTACGACCTGGAGCTGCTGGCGACGATGCCCAGCGTCGAGTACGAGGTCACCCAGACCGACGGGACGGTCATCCCGGTGCATTCCCCCAACGACATGCCGGACCCGTCCCGGGTGGAGTCGGTGCGCGAGCCCTACATCCGCGCCTCCATCCTCACGCCCAAGGAGTTCGTGGGGCAGATCATGGAGCTCTGCCAGGAACGCCGGGGCGAGCACGCGGGCATGCACTACCTGTCGGCGGAGCGGCTGCAGATCACCTACGACCTGCCGCTGGCCGAGATCGTCCTGGACTTCTTCGATCAGCTGAAGTCCCGCACCCGGGGCTACGCCTCGCTGGACTACGACCTGATCGGCCTGCGCGAATCCGACCTGGTCAAGCTGGACATCCTGCTGGCCGGAGACCCGATCGACGCCCTGTCGATGCTCGTCCACCGCACCAAGGCGGCCGACGTCGGCCGCACGATGGCCGAGAAGCTCCGGGAGAAGATCCCCCGCCAGCAGTACGACGTCCCGATCCAGGCCGCCATCGGCTCCCGGATCGTGGCCCGCGAGACGATCAAGGCCTACCGCAAGGACGTGATCGCCAAGTGCTACGGCGGCGACATCAGCCGTAAGCGCAAGCTGCTGGAGCAGCAGAAGAAAGGCAAGAAGCGGATGAAGCAGGTCGGCCGGATCGAGGTGCCCCAGGAGGCTTTCCTGGCCGTCCTGGAGTTGGGTGAGAAAACCCGCGCCTGAACCTGTTCGGGTTGCGGGGAAGCCGCAATGTGGACGACTGATTGCGCCCCCGGAGGCCGGGCGGGTTATCCTCGGAACCTGCGGGTCTGCCAGGGCAAGAGGCCGGAGCCGCTCGGGGCTCAGATGTCTTCCGTGATGACCAAACGGTTACTACTCGTTCTCCGGAGCTGCGCTCCGGTGCTGCTCGTCGCGCTCGCGCTGGGTGCCCCGTTCCCCGCCCGCGCGGACCCCTTGACCGACGGCACCGGCACGATGGACGTGAGCCCCGGAGGTCCCGTGGTCGCATCGTCGACCGGGAACATGCTGACCTTCACCTATACGGCCGATTCATCCGGAATCACGGCCGGGACGGTTGAGATCGCCGTTCCGTCCGGTTGGACAGCTCCGCAAGCGACCGACTCCTCGTCACCCGGCTACGTATCCACGGACGCTCTCCTCGCGACGGTCTCAGCGACCAGCGACGGCACCATCACGGTGTCGAATCTGACGCTCCTCCCGGACCAGTCGTTCCACGTCACCTACGACAACGCCACTGCACCCTCTGCGGGAGGCTCGGCAGCGTTCCCGACCTCTGAAGCAGACGGCGTGGACCAACCAGTTCCGCTCTCTTCCGTCCCCTCCGTGCAGGTTCTCGCTCCAGATGGCTCCGGAACGATGTTGGTCGGGCCCGGCAGCGTTCCGGCCGGCAGCAGCCAGTCTCTGACGTTCACCTACACCGCCGATCCGGGCGGCATTCAGGGCGGGACGCTTGATCTCGCCGTCCCCTCCGGCTGGACGGCGCCGCAAACCACCGATGCCGCGTCCCTGGGCTACGTCACGACAGCCCTCGGCGCGTCGAACATCGGGCTGGACGACTCTGGGACCCTCACGATCCAGCCGGCTGGGACGATCCAGGTGACGGGCCTGACCCTGGCGGCAGGCGACACGCTCGTCATCACCTACGGCGACGGCACCGCACCGACAGCCGACTCGTACGCGTTCACGACCGACGAGAGCTCGGCCGGCGGCGCCCCGCAGCCGATCAACGCTCAGCCACAGGTGACCGTCACGCCTGTCAGCGCGCCGGGAGCCCCGTCTTTGGTCTCAGCCACGCCGGGGAATGGGGCGGTGGATCTGTCGTGGTCGGCGCCGTCAGACGATGGTGGCGCCTCGGTCAGCGACTACGTGATCAACGAGTACGTCGGTGGCGATACCAGCGGGACGCCGGTTCCGATCGATCCCGGATCCACCGGAACCTCGGCCATCGTTTCGGGATTGACAGACGGACAGGAGTACACGTTCACAGTGCAGGCGGTGAACTCGGCGGGCACGGGCTCGGCTTCTGGTGCGCTGTCGGCCACGCCCGTCACGGTTCCTGGATCGCCGTCGCTCATCTCAGCCACCCCCGGCGATGGCCACGTGCAGTTGTCGTGGTCAGCGCCGTCTGATGATGGAGGCGCTCCGGTCAGCGACTACGTGATCAACGAGTACGTCGGCGGCGACACCTCGGGGAATCCCACGCCAATCGATATGCACTCCACGTCGACGTCGTACACGGTGCCGGGCCTGACGGACGGCCAGCAGTACACGTTCACGATCGAGGCGGTCAATCCGGTGGGACCCAGCTCAGCCTCCAGTTCCCTCTCGGCGACGCCGGCAACGGTTCCCGGGACTCCGTCTCTAACGTCGGCGACACCTGGGAACGGCATGGTGGATCTGGCGTGGTCGCCGCCGACTGACGTTGGCGGTGCATCAGTCAGCGACTACGTGGTCTATGAGTATCGGGGCGGCGACACCTCGGGGACTCCGACCACGATCGATACCCGATCCACAGGAACGGCCTTCAGCGTTTCCGGGCTGACGAACGGCCAGCAGTACACGTTCACCGTCGTCGCGGCCAATTCGGCCGGCGATGGCGGCCCGTCGAACCAGCTCTCTGCCACCCCGGTGACCGTCCCCGGCTCACCCTCCCTGACCTCGGCTCAACCAGGCAACGGCCAGGTGCAGCTGTCGTGGTCGGGTCCGTCTGACGATGGCGGGGCTTCCGTGAGCGGCTACGTGATCTATGAGTACCAGGGGGGAGATACCTCTGGGACACCGACCCCGGTCGATACCCAATCCACTGGGACGTCCTTCACGGTTTCCGGCCTGACGAACGGCCAGCAGTACACATTCACGGTGGCGGCGGTCAGCTCAGTCGGGACCGGTCCGGCATCGAGCTCGTTGTCGGCGACACCAGCTGCGACGGCGCCGGGTGCGTCCACGCTCACCTCCGCGACGCCTGGGAATGGAACGGTGGATCTGTCGTGGTCGGCGCCGTCAGACGATGGCGGTTCCTCGATCAACGATTACGTGATCGAGGAGTATCAGGGCAGCACCACCTCGGGGACCTCGACGCCTGTTGATACGCACTCGACTGGGACCTCAGCGACAGTGTCGGGGCTCGCGAACGGCACGACTTATACGTTCACGGTTGAGGCGGTCAACTCGGTCGGTACCGGTCCGGCATCAGGTTCGCTGTCGACGACGCCGGGTGCGACGGTACCCGGTGCTCCGTCCCTTACGTCGGCCACGGCCGGAAATGGGACAGTCGATCTGTCGTGGTCGGCGCCGTCAGACGATGGCGGTTCCTCGATCACCGATTACGTGATCGAGGAGTATCAGGGCAGCGACACCTCGGGGACCGCGACGCTGGTTGATGCGAAGTCGACTGGGATATCAGCCACGGTCTCGGGCCTGAGGAACGGAACCACCTATACCTTCACCGTCGAGGCGGTGAATTCGGTCGGGACGAGTCCGGCATCAACCTCGCTGACAGCGACGCCGGCTGCGGTGGTGCCCGGCGCTCCGTCGCTCACGTCGGCCACGGCTGGGGCTGGGGAGGTGGTTCTGTCGTGGTCGGCGCCGAGTGATGACGGCGGTGCTCAGATCAGCGGCTACCAGGTCAACGAGTTCCAGGGCAGCAGCACAACCTCCAATCCGACGGTCATCGACGCGACGGGCACGTCAACCACTGTCTCAGGCCTCTCGAACGGGCAGGCGTACACCTTCACGGTCCAGGCGATCAACACCGCGGGTGCCGGCTTGGCGTCGGCCGCGTTGTCCGCTACGCCGGCCACCGTACCCGGAGCGCCATCGATCAATCCGGCGAAGCCAGGGAACGCCCAGGTGCAGCTCTCCTGGTCTGCGCCGTCTGACGATGGCGGCGATGCGGTGGATCACTACGAGATTGACGAGTCCCAGGCCGGCGGTCCCACTCAGGTGATCGAGACGCCCGATGCGACCCCGACCTACACCGTCGACGGTTTAACGAACGGCCAGCCGTACACATTTGCGGTGCTGGCAGTCAACTCGGCGGGCAAGAGCTCACCATCCTCGACCGTCTCCACGACCCCTCGGACCGTCCCGGGCGCTCCAACTCTCACCGCCACCCCCGGTGCGGGCCAGGTGTCGCTTTCCTGGACGACGCCGGCAGATGGCGGAGCGGCGATCGATGACTACGTGATCAGCCAGTACGTGGGCTCAAGCACGACTCCGACGACGACCACGACCACGTCCACAAGCCAGACGGTGACCGGGCTCACCAACGGCACCACCTACACGTTTGCGATACAGGCCGTGAATGTGGCCGGCTCCAGCGAGCTCTCGAACGTCGAGACCGCGACACCGGCAACCGTACCTGCGGCTCCCCAACTGCTGGCGACGGTCGCGGGCCCGGCCATCGCGGAGGTTGTGTGGAGTCCCCCAGCCGAGGACGGCGGCGCGTCGATCGGTGCCTACGACATCTTCCGCTCCACCACGGCCGGATCGAGGGGCACCCAGATCGCCTCGCAGGCCCCGACTTCCGCGACGAACACCTACATCGATCAGAGCGTCACCAACGGGACGACCTATTACTACGAGGTCGTCGCGGTCAATCGCATAGGGCAGAGCCCGGCCTCCGACCAATTCTCCGCCGAACCGCAGAGCTCCCTGCCGCCGCCTCTGCTCCTGAAAACGTTCGCTCTGGACGGGCACAAGGTCACTTTCTCAGCCCCGAACAAGTGCGTGCCGGCTGGAAGGGTGGCGGGCAACGTCTCTATCTCGTCGCTGACGGCTCACAGCCCCAAAATCGTGATCAGCAAGGCCGTGTTCAAGGTCGGGAAGCTGGTCAAGAAGACGGTCATCCGACGCACGCCCTCCGGTGCCCCAATCCGGGTAAGGCTGCGCGCGAAGCACATGCTGGCCAAGCACAGCTACGGGTTCCTGGCCGCGCCGTCAATCGCCATTGGGAAGCGTGCTCCCCACCGGCACACGCTTCGACTCAAGATCACGGCGTGCTGATGCCCGCCGGTTCGGCGGAGGTTGCGGCCCGCTCGTCATCCAGCGCCGCATTGACCAGCTTCCACTGATCCCTGAGCTGATCGGCCGCCTGGATGGCTTGATCCGGATCCCCCTCTGCCGCCGCCTGAAGCTCCGCGGCCGCTTCGGCCAGCAGACGTGCGCCGACCATGTGGGCGCTGCCCTTGATGCGATGGGCGGCTTGGGCGACCTCGTCGCCCCTGCCATCGCGAAGCGCTCCCGCGAGCCGCTGGAGCTGATCATCCACGTCCGCCTGCAGCTGCGCGATCGTCTCGGCCGTCTCGTCACCGGGGAACAGGGTCCGGAGCTCCTGCATGCGTATCTGATCGAGCGGAAGCGCAGGCGTTGGATCAGGCGGCAGCCAGCGCTCGAGAACTGCCTCGAGCGCGGCGCTCGTGATTGGCTTGGACAGGTAGTCGTCCATCCCGGCGGCCAGGCACCGCTCGCGATCGCCCTGCATGGCATGTGCGGTCATTGCCACGACTGGTACATGTCCGCGATTGCCGGCCTCGCGCCGGCGCAGCTGTCGAGTGGCCTCGTATCCGTCCAGGACCGGCATCTGGCAGTCCATCAGGATGAGGTCGAACTCCTCCTCTTGGAGCCTCGTCAGCACCTGCTCTCCGTTGGTCGCGTTCACCGCCAAGTGGCCCCGGCGAGTCAGAAGCCGCTCCACGAGCAACCAGTTGACGGTGTGGTCCTCCGCCACCAGGATGCGGCGGCCGGCGGGCCGTCTGGTCCCGGTGTCCGCGACGCCTTCGGTTTGCTCGAGCTCTCCAGTGCTTCGCATACCACGACTGACTGCGTCAAGCAGCTTCGACTGGCGAACCGGCTTGCGCACGAGCGCAACGATTCCCCCGGCAAGGTCATTCTTAATGGACTGCGCGGACTGGCTGAGCAGAACGATCGGGATGTGCCCGAGAAGAGGATTGGTGGCGATCTGGCGCGCCAGGTCCACGCCGCTGGACCCACCAAGCTGATCGTCGATCAGCACGAGGTCGAACGCATCCCCCTGAGACACCGCAAACTCGAGGTGGGCGAGTCCGCTCTCGGCCGTGTCGGCGGCGGCGGGACGCATCCTCCAGCTCGAGAGGTACGTACCGAAGATCCTCCGGTTCGTGGCGTTGGCGTCCACGACCAGCACGTGCAGGCCCTGAAGCTCCTCTGGAACCAGCAGTGGTTCCTGACCGATCTCGGGAACGATGCACGGCAGCTCGAATTGGAACCGACTGCCCCTGCCGACCGTGCTCTGCACCCGGAGAGTGCCGCCCATCATCGCTGTCAGCTCATGGGCGATCGCCAGGCCCAGCCCGGTGCCACCGTAGGTCCGTGTGGTGCCCGCATCCGCCTGCGTGAATGGCTCGAACAGCTTGGCCAGGTTCTCGTGCTCGATTCCGATCCCGGTATCCGTGACGTCGAATCGCAGTTTTGCCTGCGATCCGGCTCGCGCCGCGACGCTCACCTCTAGGGTGACCTCTCCGTGCGACGTGAACTTGACCGCGTTGGACAGGAGGTTGGTCAGGATCTGTGAGACCCGCACCCGGTCGCCGCGGACCAGAGGGGGTACGTCAACGCCGATCAAGGACTGCAACTCCAGCCCCTTGTTGGCGGCGGCGGCCGCCACGACATCGCATGCCCCCTCGACGACGTCATAGAGGTCGAAGTCACGATGCTCGATCTCCACGCGCCCGGCCTCGATCTTGGCGATATCAAGCACGTCGTTGACCACCGTCAGCAGCGCCTCACCGGAAGACCGCGCCAGCTCCACGTACTCGTGCTGTTCCCGGTTGAGTGGGGTTTCCGACAGCAGCTCCACCGACCCGACCAGACCGTTCAGCGGGGTCCGAATCTCATGGCTCATATTGGCCAGGAAGTTGGACTTGAGCTTCGAGGCGCTGTGAGCCTCCTCCAGCGCCCCCTCGAGGCGTTCGTGGGTTGCTGAGAGCTCCTGGTCGTGAGACTCGAGGGTCGCCGCCATCGCATTGAACGAACGCCCGAGCTCCACCACCTCTCCGAGTCCGACCTCGGGCACTCGTGTGGTCAGCCGGCCCGCCGCCAGCTCCCTCGCCGCGGCGGCGACGGTTCGCATCGGATCCAGGAAGCGCTTGACCAGGTAAGCCGCGAGGCCGATCAGCAGCAGCACCGACAGCCCCAGCCCGATCGCACCAAACAGCACCGCCCGGCCACTCTCCGAATTGGTGTGCGCGCGATCACGTGCCCGCAGCGTTGTATCGATGTTCTCCAGCGCCGTGAACCGGTGGCGGATCCCATTGACCCGAGCTCTGCCCTCCAGCGCCTGGGCGATCTCCTGAGCAGTCCTGAGTCGCGAGCCGTCAGTTACCAACGGCTCGGCGAAGTCCGTGATGTAGGAGTCGACGGCTCCATGGATCTGGGCCACCTGCTGCGCCTCGAGCGGGCCGTCCGCCAGCGCAGACAGCTCGCTCAGCTGGTGGGGAAGGGTGGCTTTCGCCTCGTTGTACGGTTGCAGAAAGACCCGGTTATCGCTCAGCAGATAGCCACGCAGACCCGTCTCCATGTCCAGCACCGAACCCTGGATCTGCGCCGCCTGGGTGAGCAGGTCGGAGGACCGTCGCAGCTTCCCCTGGTCGGTCTGCAGGTGCTCCAGGGACACCAGCATCAGCGTGAACATCGCCGCCACCAGCAGCGCCGTCACGCCGCAGAGATCTATGACCGGGCCGGTCAGGCTCTGTCGATGGATCCCCCTGATGCCTCTGCGCGCTCGGGCCATTTCCCCCTCTACGACTATTCTCCCCGACGTCTGCCACTCACGCGGTCGGCCGAGTCCGGCGTGCCGCGGCTCTGCGGCGTCAATTCTCTCACCAGTGTTGTGACGGTCGGATCCTCTGCTGACCATTCCAGTGGAAGAACGGCCGACGACCGCCGAGGTCAGGCGAGAGGCGCCCTGTGCAAGAAGGTACCCACGGAATCCCTCTTTGTCGTACGACAAACGTCTAGTTTCGATCGGTACGGAGAAGTCCAGGAACTTGTGCCAGGCGAGCCTATGACCCCCCGTTTAGACGAACGGCTAGTCCGGCGGCGGCTGAAACCAGCGGTATCCTCGTGCTGACGACCATCACTAGGGCTTCAGGTGGGGCGAGGAGGGCAGAGGAGCGAGGGGTTCCTGATCCGCCTCACGGAAATTGACGAAGTCGCGGTGCCGGCAACCCGGCTCCGCGCAGGAGGGCACTCGTAACGTGCGTGTCGAGAAGGTGGAGGCGCTGTTTCAGGAGCATGCGGACGGCCTGTTCGCGTTCCTGACCTACCGTACGGGCGACCGTGGGTTGGCGGAGGATCTGGTGGCGGAGACATTCGAGCGGGTGCTGCGCCATCGCATGAAGTTCAGTCCCGGCCGGAACACCGAGAAAGGATGGCTCTACACGATTGCGCTGAACCTGGCACGAGACAATGCCCGGCGTGCCAAGGTCGAGCACCGCGCGCTTGAGCAGGTCGCAGCGCAGTCGGCTGGTCAGAGTTCCGAGGCCGGTACACGGAGGGTCGAGGATCTCGACGAGCTGCACCAAGCGCTCAGGGCTCTCAACGAGGCGGAACTCGAGGCGATCACGCTGCGCTACGGAGCCGACCTGAGGCTACGGGACATCGCCAGCCTTCTCGGAGAGGGGGAGAGCGCGGTGGAGGGTCGGATCTACCGGGGGCTGGCCAAGCTGCGCGATCAGCTGCAATGACCGCCACTCGGGAGGTCCACGATCGCGGACAGCCCGAAGCGGAGAGCAGCGCGTCAGGGTCGAGAGTCTTCCGCCGCGCCGGTCTCATCGGGCTGATCCTCCTTCCGGCGGTCGGGCTCATCTACCTGTCGTTCAACGCCGGCGGGTTCTTCCCGGACACCCCGGGATTCGCGGTCATCATCCTCATCCAGGCCCTGGTCCTGCGCACCGTCATGGCCGACCGGCCATTTGAGGGCTTCGACAGCCGGCTGGCCGTCCCGATCGTGGCCCTGGCGCTGTTCGCCGCCTGGCAGCTGGCCTCCTCGCTGTGGTCACATGCGCTGGCGCGGGCACTGGACGAGTTCGACCGGACTTTGCTGTACCTGCTCGCGCTCGTCCTGTTCGGCTCGATTGGTACGACCGTCGTCCGAATCCGCTGGATGCTGCGAGCCCTCGCCGGCGCGATGGCCGCAGTGTGCGTGATCGCACTGATCTCGCGGTTGCTGCCCAGCGCGTGGCCGACGACGCTTGACTTCGCGTCGAGCCGGCTGAGCTATCCGCTGACCTACTGGAACGCTGAGGGCCTGCTGGCCGCGCTTGCGCTGATCTTCGGACTGCACCTGACCTGTGACCGGCGCGAGCCACCGGCGGTCCGGGTGATCGCCGCCGGGCTGATGCCGGCGGTCGCCGCAACCATGCTGCTGACGTTCTCCCGGGGCGCGCTCGGCGCGGTGGTGCTGGGAATGGTGGCCTACGTCGTGCTGGCCAGGCCAAGTGCTCTGCTGACCGGGCTGATCGCGGTCGGACCGACGGTGGGGGTGGCGCTGCGCTCCACCTATGACGCGACGCTCCTGGCCACGAGCAACCCGACCTCGGCGGCGGCGCTGGTCCAGGGCCGACACGTGGCCAAGGTCGTCGGGGTCTGTGTGCTGGTCGCGGCGCTGCTGCGCCTCGCTCTCCTCCTGGGCGACGTTGGCTGGAGCCGGTGGGGTGCCCGGCGTCCCCGTGAGGCGCGGCTGGCCGGGCGTGGAGGCTTTCTCGCTCTCTGCCTCGGTGCCCTCGTGGCCGCGCTCGTCCTTGGCGCTCTCGGCTTCATCCATCGCGAGTACGACCAGTTCGTTCACAACAGCACGTCCAGCGGCGGGCCGACCCGCGCGCGTCTCACCTCCGGCTACGACGACCGCCTCCCGTACTGGAGAGTCGGGATAAAGGAGTTCGAAGCCCACCCGCTCCGGGGCGGCGGAGCCGACACCTACCAGTTCGCCTATGCCCGGACCCGTCCCTTCGCCCTGAACGTCCTCGACACCCATTCGCTTTACATCCAGACCCTGGGCGAGCTCGGACTCGTCGGGTTGATCCTCCTGCTCGTCGCAATCCTCGGTCTGTTCGGGCTCCTGGCAGCTCGGATCCGAGGACCCGACCGGGCCGTGTTTGCCGCGATTCTCGCGGCGGGGCTCGCCTGGGCGATTCATGCCGGGGTCGACTGGGATTGGCAGATGCCGGCGCTCACCGTGTGGTTCTTCTGCGCGGCGGGCCTGGCATTGGGTCGGCCGGCGCGGCCGCGAGCGGGCACGGAGGCTCTCCCGGTTGCGTCCTGGGATCGGCCCAGCCTCGGGATCGCTTGGCTTTTGCTCGCCGTGGCTCCGTTCCTCGTGATGCTGTCGTTCCAGCGTCTGGTGTCAGCCGAGCGGGCCCTCGCCGCGTCCAACTGCCCGGCGGCCAAACGCGACGCGCTCTCCTCGCTGTCCTATCTGGCGGTCCGACCCGAGCCCTACGCGGTCATCGGCCTGTGCGACGTTCGCAACGGCTACGGCGCCGCCGCAGTCAGCGCGATGGATCAGGCGGTCGCCAACGAGCCCGGCAACTGGGAGTACCGGTTCACTCTGGCCATCGCCCAGGCGGAGGACGGCATCAACCCCAAACCGACCCTGCGCCGCGCGACGGAGATGAACCCTCTCGAGCCGATCATCTCCAGCGCGGAGGTCGAGTTCGCCAGAGCCGGCCCGCAGGGGTGGGCCCAGCTCGCCCCTGCGGTCGCCCTTTACGGGCTCGACTCTGGCGATCTCAACGATCTGTGATTGCTACGTGAACAGTAGGCGTGATCGCAGCCGCACCGCTACCACGGTCACCGGCGGAGCCCGCCCCGTTAACGGGACGGACGCTTGTTTGCCGTTCCCCGAACTTTGAACGTTCGTATAACAGTTCGGGAGTGGTGCCCCCGGCGGCGGGGACGGTGGTGTGGGAGTCTGGTTTCCCGTACACGCGGGCGGGGCATTGGGCGCGGTGTTCGTCGACTTGTAGCAATTGGTCTGGCACTTGGGGTTGTACTGACCCCAGCAGTAGCTGGTGCAGTTGACGTTGTTGCTACCCACGCAGTAGGTCGTGCAAGCGGTGTTGTTGTTGCCGAAGCAATCCCATTTGCAGGCAGTGTTGTCGCTGCCATTGCAGTTGTCGGCGCACTGGGTCAGGTCGTTGCCCCAGCAGTCCTGGCCCTGCGCGGTCCCGGTCCCGCACTGCGAGTTGTACTGCGTGACCGACGCGCTGACAGTCCCGCTCGTGCCGCCCGAGGTGGCCGCGATCGTCCCACCGGTCGTACCGGCGACGATCAGCAGCGTCAGCGCGACAACCAGCCTGCTTCGCAGCGCCACTCCACCGAACCGCCGCTGAGACCGGGGAGCCCGTCCGGCGCTCGCCGCGCCGGCCGTGGGGAACATCCGAAGCCTGATCCGCTTGCGCTCGTTGTCTGTCATCTCTGCGCGCCCAGACCGGATCTGGTTAGCGATCCGGTCTAGGTCGGGAGGAAGGTTTTCATCGTGCATACCCCCTACTACGAACGGCGCGAGAGTTTTCCCTCAGAAGTTCTGGCGGGCGGGCTGACGCAGCAGCCGTGGAAGGACAGCCCGGCCGCGTGGGCATATCCGGTCACTGCGCCACTGGAGGCCACGTTCAGCCGGAACGACACCGCTCCCTTGGGGTACCTGACCCGGCATGACCACACCATGCGGTTCGTCGTTCGGGCGGTGCAGCGAGCGGACGTTGCCCGGTCACCCCTGTGTCCGGGGCGAGTGTCTCGACTGGACAGCATCAGGTTCTCCAGCTGCACCGACGTCACGGTGCTCACGTTCTCCTGGCCGTCCGCGAACTGCGGATTGGCCGAACGGTGGTGGAGAGCCACGACCGTGCCTGCGAGCCCGATGAGGAGAACGATCACAACGATCACCTGTGCTGACGAGACTCTCCAGCGCCGCGGCCGTAAAGCCGATTGGAGCTCAGATTCATCACTCATACGAGAGCAGGAGCACGGTACAACACAAGCAGGAGCGACCGGAGGCCCCATGTCAACAGGAACCGAAAAGTGCGCCGTGTTCAGGAACCGAGTACTGCCCCACGCGCCGGGTGAAGACTAGGCCTGGACTTCCCCGGTTCGGTAGACACTGGGCAAGCCGCTGCTGATCAGGTAGCCGCTTTCCGGCCTCGGCCTAATGCGGCTTGGGGTCCCCGTGCTTTGGGTGGTCGGGGGCCGGGGGGGCTTTCTTGTCGGGGGTTCCCGGGTGGGCGCCGGGCTGGGTCGTCCGAACCGGAGCGCGGGCGATGGCCCGCCCCAGGTTGCTCAGGGCAGTGTTCAGACCGGGCGCCGCCTTCGAGGTGATGTGACCCTGCTGCTCGAGCATCGTTACCTGCTGGCTCAGGTTCATCAGCTGGTGCTGGGCGTCCTGGGTGTTCCCCATCTCGAATGAGTTGAGGATGGGGGGAATGCCGTTCGTGATCTGCTGCGCCGCCTGCTGGTCGATCGTTCCGGCCTGGGCGTCCTGGGTGGCCAGCGTGGTCAGAGCGCCCGCGGCCTGAGGCACAGTCTGCGGAGCCTTTGGCTTGATACTGGTGGTGACGTCGGGCGAAGTCGTCGGGCTCGTGGACGTATTCACGTGCTTCTTCGGGCTGGCCGACGTTCTGGGATGGTGGACGGCCGCGCGTCGCGGTGAGCTCCCTCCGGAGGTGAGCAGGATGACCGCCAGGAGCACGAGCAGCCCGGCCAGCAGCGCTGCGACGAGGCGCCGGCGCCGGTGGTTTCTTGCGCTGCTCCCGATCGGGCGCGTCGTGTCGGTCGCCGCCAGCAGCCGGGTCGGGGCGGTGACAGCGGCCGCCTCCCCCGGCACGGCGGATCCACCGCTCAGCCGGCGCCCGACCTCCTCGGCGCTCTGGGGACGGTCGCCGGGCGACTTCGACAGCATCTGCATGATCAGTGCTTCCAGGCTCGGCGGCACGTGGGGGTTTTGGTCGCGCAGCGGGCGTGGGGCGACGTTCGCATGCTGGTTGAGAATCGCCGCGGCACCGTCGCCGCTGAATGGGGCGTGTCCGCTCAGCAGGGCGTAGAGCACGCATCCCAGTGAGTAGATGTCCGAGCGTGCGTCCGCCCGCTTGCCCAGCGCCTGCTCGGGTGACATGTATGCCGCGGTCCCCACCACGTTCGCGTTGTGGGTCAGCGCCGTGCCGTCCATCGCCCGGGCGATCCCGAAGTCGAGCACCTTCACCGCGCCGCTCGGGGTGAGCATCACGTTCGCGGGTTTGATGTCCCGGTGCACGATCCCGGCTCGATGCGCGGCGGCCAGGGCGTCCGCCACTCCCGCCCCTATCGCCGCCGCTCGCTCGGGCTCGACGGGGCCGTCTTCTCGGAGGATCGCCTCGACGCTGCGCCCTGCGACCAGTTCCATCACGATGAACCGGGTTCCCTCGTCCTCGCCGACGTCGTAGATGGCGACGACCGCTGGATGATTCACCTGGGCCGCGGCTCGGGCCTCGCGCTCAAAGCGCAAGATGCTCGTCGGATCCTGATCGGCCACGAGCCCGGTCAGGAGTTTCACGGCCACCGAGCGTTTGAGCACCAGGTCGTTCGCCTGATAGACGGTCCCCATGCCGCCCCGCCCCGCCACCTCACCGAGCTGGTATCGCCCCATCAGGGTTCTGGCTGTCCTCTCCATTAGGCACATTCTCCCGCCGAGCGCCCGATCATGAGCTGGGGAGGCTGGCGCCCCACCCGAAGCGGGCTTAGTACAGAAGTGACGTGAGCAAAGTACACAGCAAACGTGTACCATGCTCACATGGCGCGTGAACAGACCGAACGGCGGCAGGCGAGCGGCGAGCTCTTCCCGACGGATGAGCCGATTCCCGCCAGCCAGATGATCGGGCGCCGGGCCGACGTGGCCGAGCTGACCGTGGCCCTGGAGAACGGGACGAGCGTGATCCTGGCCGGCCCCCGGCGTACCGGCAAGACCAGCGTGTGCGATGCAGCGCTCACCCGGGCCGCCGGACACGGCATTTATGTGGCGGCCGTCGACCTGTTTGAGCTGGCTGATGCGGCTGAACTCGCTTCGGCCCTGGCCGCTGCGGTTCTGCGCAACCGGCCGGCCGTGCGCAAGATCCTGCCGAGGGTGCGCCAGCTGGGCCGCTCGGCCCTGACTGCGGCGCAGATGGCCCTGGTCATGAAGGTGCGGGCCGAGCTGGGGGAGGGGGTCGAGCTTGCCCTGGAGCCGGCGCTGGCCGCGCGTGATCCGGAGGGCGCGCTGCGGCACGCTCTGGAGTTGCCTCAGCGGGTCGCGGTGGCCGACGGCAAGCGTTGCATCGTGTTCTTTGATGAGTTCCAGGAGCTGGCCGGCGACCGGCGCCCCTACGGCGATCCCGACGCGGTGACCAAGCGGATGCGCGCGATCTTCCAGCGATCAGGCCAGGTGTCTTATCTGTTCGCCGGCAGTCTGGAGCATGTGATGCGCGACTTGTTCGCGCCTCAGGACCGGGCGTTCAGCGGCTTTGGCAGCTTCATGACGCTGCGCCCGATCTCCCCCGATGACTGGCGGGACGGCATCCGCACCCGTTTTGCCTCCGACGGCTGCACGGTCGAGGAGGGTGCGCTGGCCCGGCTGGTGGAGTTGGGGGAGGGGCATCCGCGCGTGATGATGCTGATCGCTCAGCGCATCCATATCCTGTGTGTCCTGCTTGACCGCCGGGACGTCGATCTCCCGCTTGTTCTGCAGGGCTATGACGCCGCCTATCACGGCGACAGCGCTCTGCTTGATCAGCTGGTCGAGAACATCCGTGCCAGCAGTCGCTACGGCCTGCGGATGGCCCGCCGTGTGGCCGCCGGTCAGGGCCTGACGGCCGGCATGCACCGCGGCGAAGCCGACCGGGCGCTGAAGCGGCTGATCGACATCGGCGTGATCGAGCGAGTGGCTCGCGGCGAGTACGCCGTGCTCAATCCGCTCCTGCGGCGGCGGTTGGTGGAGCAGGCGCAGCTCTGATATCCAAAGAGCAGGCTCCGGATACCTACACGCGCGAGCAAGGTGGATGACGAGCGGCGCGCCGGCTGCGATTATCGACGGTCGGCGTCTGCCGGTCGCGCCCGAGGTCGTTGCGGCGGAACCAGCGCGGCGCTTCTTCGGGCGGTGGCGTTAGGCGCCAGCACTGTCGTGATAGTGCGACGCGGGGAGTTACGGATTGGGCGCCTGCGGGGCAGTCTGCGCCGCTGCCTCTTCGCCAGTGGCCTCTGGCTCGTCGCCGTAGCCATAGCCATACCGGTGGCCGTAGCCGTAGCCGTAGTAGCCGTATCCGTATCCCTTGCCATACGCGGCGGCGGCTGTCTCGGGAACGTCATTGACGACCAGTCCGATGACATTTGCCTCGGGCACCCGCCGGATGATCTCCGCAGCGTGTCTAGCGGTTCGGGCATCAGTGGAGCTGCGGGCAACGAGCAGGATCCCGTCGACGTTGCGGACCACCGGAATGGCGTCGCTGACCAGGGTCAGGGGAGTGCTGTCGAGGACGATCGTGTCGAATGAGCTGCGGAGCTTGTCAAGCAGCGCGTGGAAGCCGTCAGACTCGAGGAGGCCCTGCGGGTTGGGCGGCTTTGCCCCGGACTGAAGGAAGGTCAACGACGGCTGTGACCGCTCGCTCACATGAAAGGCACTGTCGTCCGGATCGGGACCAGTTGCGCCGTTGTTTCCGTTGGGCGACGCATGGCGGCCGTTCCGGGACGCAGTCTTCGCCTTCGGTACATCGATCTGCACGTCGGTCAGCACTTCGCCCAAAGTCCGGGTGCCGGCGAGGAGCTCTGCGAGGCCGCTCTTGTGCTCCTGACCGAGTGTCTTCGGCAAGCTGGGCTTGCGGAAGTCCGCGTCGACCAAAATAACACGGCGTCCTGCCTCGGCCAGCGCCAGCGCCAAATTACGTGCCACCGTGGACTTTCCCTCGTCCGGTATCGCGCTCGTGATGATGATCGACCTGGTGTCCAGGTGAGTGGCGGCGAGCGAAAGGCCGACTCGAAGATCTCGGAACGCCTCTCGGGACCGGGGCGAGAGCCCCGGCTTATCCTCGACGAAGTAGTCGATCTCCGGGTCATGCCAGACCGTGGCGAGCACGGGGTGCTGGTAAACCTGCTCGGTGTGCTGGATGCCCTTGAGGCGCGGATCGAGCCGTTCAAAAAGGAACGCGAGGAGGATCCCACCGATCAGGGCCCCGAGTGCCGCGAGCACCGCGTACTCCACCACTGGGTGACTTGAGGGCGAGCCGCCCGACGGCACATTGATCTGAGTGGCGCTTCCGACTGCGCTGCCAGCGGCGAGCTGGAGCTGCTGGATCTGCGATTCGATCGATGGTCTCTGCGATGCCGCCTGCGCACCCTTCAGCGAGCGGAGCTGCTTCTTCAGCACGGCGAGCTGCGCGTCGTCGGCGGAGACCTGCGAGCTCGTGTTCTGCGCGATGAACTGCTGGGCAAACGCGTTCGCGATGTGCGCGGCCACCGCGGAGGATGCCGCGGAGGCGCTGATGTTGAGGAAGTTTGTCGTGGTTGAGGGCGTGGCCGTCACGGTGCCCGGGACGCTTCCGGCCGGATAGCCGAGCTTCTTGGCCACGACCGCGGTGTCCTCGGACGAGGTGAGCAGCGTGGCCTGGTTGGCGAGTCCCTCGGTGGTCGGCGCGCTCGGACCAGTGTTCAGCCCACTGGTGGCACCGATGTAGACCTGGGTGGAGGCGACATACGTCAGCGGGCGCGACGCGTAGTAAACGGTGACCACGGCGGTGATCACCACGACGAGCGCCACGATCATCCAGCGCCGCTTGTAGACGGGCACCAGGTAGTCGCGCAGCGTCAGGGTATGGGGATCCTGCAGCATCGACCTATATCGTGGTTGCGGGCCTACGAACCGGAGGCGTAAGTGGCATTGCCCCAGAAATACGCCGCGCCGTTTTGGCCAACCGTTCCGGCATTATCGGCGCCGGCGTTACCCCCAGCCCCACCGTTGCCCGCTGTACCGGTGGCGACCCCCGGACCGCCGGTCGTCACGGTATCACCAGACGGGCTGGCAGTTTCGCTCCCGCCTCCGCCGCCGCCGCTCCCGGCGGACGCGCCGGCGGCGCCGCCGGCGCCGTTGGTGGCGCCACTATACCCGCCGCCGCCGCCGCCGCCGCCGTCTGGAGTAGAGCCGCTTCCATCTGTACCTTTCGAGTTGCCCGTCGGGCCCGTGTTGCCGGCGAAGCCAATACTCGCGGCACCCCCGCCCCCCCCGCCGCCGCCACCACCGCCGGTGACGACAAGCACCGCTCCCCCATTTTTGATGGATGAGCTGCCGGCGCCGCCACCGCCGCTCCCCGCACCGCCGGTGCCTCCACCGTTGCCCCCGTCGCCGCCGTTTTGGAAGCCATTGCCGTGGCCACCGTGTCCGCTGGTCGTGGCGCCGGACCCACCCTGGCCGATCAGGACAGTCAGAGTCTCGGTCGAACCGGACGTGTTCTTGATCGTCCCGCTCTGGGTGTCGCCCTGTCCACCGGTGCCGCCGGCCCCTCCATTACTCGCGCCGCCGCCGCCCCCCCCGCCGACGAGCGTGTAGCTCACTACACCCCCGGCGGGGATTGTTATCGTGCCACCGCTCCTAAAGGTAATCGGATTTGCGCTCGACGCCTGTGCCGCGGCGGGCAACGGCACCGACAGGATGCCGCTCAGGGTGAGGCCACCGGCGGCCGCCCCCGCTTTGAGCAGCGTGCGGCGCGACAGGCCATCTCCGGCCAGGAGTCCGCGGTCGACGAGCTCGGAGACGATCGCTTCGGCCTCCGCCTCCGGAAGGTCGGGTTGCGACCCGTCCTCGAAGGCCTGCCAGACCAATGCAGCCGGACCCTCCAGTACGTGTGCCTGATTCGTCTCGGTGTCGAGCACGACGAACTCGTCGTCGAACTTGCGGCTCTCGAGCTTCGGGTTACGTTCGGGCATGTTTCCCCTTATCGACATCGCCCACGGTTTCTCCAGCGCTTTCTCTGATACGCCTAGGCCAGCCCCGGCACGGCCCACAGCCCACGCGGCCGATTGTACCGAGAACCACGCCCAGGGCGTACCTAGATAAAGGTGTAATATTAACGGGCGGATGCGCCGCTCTTTCAGAGACGAGGGCGACTCCTTGGCGCGAAGCACATCCCGGGCCAGAACAGGGCGGGTTCTGGTCGAGGCGCTGCGTGGCCACCGCTTCGATCGAGAGAATGCGCCTCAAGCGACTCCCGAACTGATTGCCGCGGCCGAGTACCACGGCGTGGTTCTCGCCCTCCGACGCGCTTACGGTCCAAGTACGGTCGGCATGCCGATAGATGACCTCCAGGCCCGAGCGTGGCGTCTGAGAGCGCTCGCGCTGCGGATCACCCACGCGGCGGCCGAGGTCTCTGGCTGGCTCGGCGACGCCGGCGTCCCCCACGCCGTGATGAAGGGCCCGGCGATCGCCGCGGCGTATCCGAACGCCGATCGTGAGTTCGTTGACCTCGACGTACTCGTCGCCCCGCCAGACATGGGCCAGGCGATCGGTGAGCTCGAGCGTCACGGCGCATCGGTCCTCGAGCCTGAGGGCTGGCCGCGCAGCGATGGCATCGCTGAGCTCGTTTTCGGGCTCCCGTCCGGCGTGGCCGTCGATCTGCACGCGGACCTCATCCACCACCAGGAGGTCCGGCGCTGGTTCGCCTTTCCCACCGAGCCGGTGCTGGGCCGGGCAGCGGCGGCGTCGGTGGCCGGGCAGACGATCCCGGTGCTCGGCCCAGAGGATTGCTGTACCTACGTCGCGCTCCACGCCGCGATCTCCGGGGGAGACCGGCTGATCTGGATCTCGGACCTCGACGCGTTAGTCCGCCAGGGCCAGATCCACTGGGAGACCCTGATCGACCGTGCCCGCCAGGCGCGGCTGGCGCTGGTCGTCGGGATGATGCTGGAGCGAGCCGTTCATCTGCTCGACACACCGGTCCCGCCGCAGGCGTTGGACGATCTGCTGCGCGGGGGACGGCTATGGAGCAGGATGATGATGGCCTTCGAGCGGCGCCGCCCCACCGAAAACAGCCATGAGCAGCTGTTTCGGGGGCAGGTGCTGATGCGCTCTACGCGAAGCAGCACGGCCACGAGCATCGCCCAGCTCCTCGATTTGCTCTGGACCGACGTCATCCGGTATGTGCTCACCGACGCCAGCCATCCTTGGCGGGTGCGGCTTCGCGAGCGAAGACGTGACCTAACCGCGAGGCCGAAGTGAGCCGGCGCATCGTTCTGCGCGCCTACGAGCACCTGGTCGAACTAGTGGCCGATGACGACGTCCTGGAGATGGCCCGGCCTCGCCTACCGGATGCATTCCGCCCTGGACGAGGGGAGGTCGAGCGCTCGTGGCGCGTCCACGAGGGGGAGCACGGCTGGTGGGCAACCGCCAGTGGAGAACATCTCGGGGCGCGCCCGAACGCGGATTTTGCCCTGGATCTGGCGCTTGCCGACATGGAGCTCTGGGTCGCGGAGCACGCGCGCCGGTTCGTGTTCATCCACGCTGGCTGCGTCGCGTATGACGGCCGGGCAATCATCCTGCCCGGTGTCAGCCGGACCGGGAAGACGACGATCGTCGCCGCATTAGGGCGGGCCGGTGCCGCGTACTACTCGGATGAGTTCGCTCGGATCGATCGGCGCGGCCTGGTTTGGCCATATCCGCGTCCACTCTCCTTCCGTCGGGGCGCGATTGGTGTCGAGCGTCGCCATCCGGGCGAGCTCGAGTTCACGCTCGCCAGCGGCCCTGCGCGCGTTCGTCTTATTGCCTTCCTGCGGTTCGAAGAAGCGGCCGGCTTGGACGTGAGCCCGGTTACCCGGGCTCGCACCATCTTGGCCCTGCTCCAGAACACCGTGCCGGCGCAGTCCCGTGCGATTGAATCGCTGAACGCCGCCGAGCGCGCCAGCCAGGACGCTCGGGCTCTGATGGGCACGAGGGGGGAGGCAGATGAGACAGCTACGCTGTTGCTTGACGTGCTCCGCTCGTCGTGAGGTCCTGCGTGTAGGTCCGACGGCCAGGAGAGGCGCGTAAATTTCCTGGCGGGGCTGGCCTGCCTCGTCGAAGGAGAGCGCTCAAGCAGCTCCGACAGTCTGACGAAGAGTTCCGCATGTATGCCGAGCGTCACATAAGCTTTCTCCCTAGGGACCGCGCGATCGGCTCCGCCGGGTGCTCGCGCGAATCGGGGAACCCGGAGTGAGCCCGATCTTCCTGGTCGTGGTTGCCCCGTTGGCCCTTGCGCTGTGTTTGTGGGCGCTTCTCGATCTGGAGCGGTTCGTCCTGATCGTGGTTCTTGGTTCGATGTTCTTCCCAGGGGACATCGCCCAGCCGGGGGGGGCGAATGTGTCCGCCATCGACGTCTTCACTCTGCTCGCGTTGGGCAGCTGGCTCATCAACAGCGCAGTTCGAAATGCGCCTGACCCCCTAGGCAAGGGCAAACCGATCATCCTCGCCGGAATCATCTTCGCGGTGCTGCAGTGGGTGACGCTGATCTGGTCGTCAAGCCCGCATCGAACCCTGATCGTCTCCATTCACGCCGTCGAGCTCTTCATCGCCTACCCGCTCCTGTTTGCATCGCTGCCGACGCGCATCTCCCACGTACGCAGGGCTCTGGAGCTGGTTCTCGCGCTGAGCGTGGTGCTGGCCGCCGCAACCCTGATCGCGTACGCATCTTCACACCAGGCGCGGGTCCTCGGACCGAGTCTTCCGGCCCTGAACAAGAATTCAATCGGCTGCTATCTGGCGGCCGGCACGGTGATCGCCTATGCGCTTCTGATTCGTCGCAGCGGCCCACGCGTTTTACTTGTGGTGGTTCTTCTGCTCGACGCGCTGGGGCTCTTCGCCTCCCTCTCGCGGGGAGCCATGCTGGGTACGGCGGCGGGGGTGCTCGTCGTCAGCCTGATGATGATCCGAGGGAAGATCGCGGCGGTCACGGTCCTGCTCATAATCGCGGCGGCGTACTTCGCCGTCGTGGCTCCAGCCGAGACCGTGAAGACGAAGAACGCCGGCTCTTACAGCTCGGCCGATGCGCGACTGGTCATCTGGAGGAATGCAGTCCACATAATCGAGCAGCATCCAATTCTCGGTGTCGGTTCAGGTGCGTATTGGGACCCCAAGACCAGCCAGACCGATCCGAGTAACACCTTCCTGCGCACGTGGGCCGAGACCGGTATCTTGGGGATGATCGCGCTGGGTTGGTTGCTGGCCGCCTTTTTCCGCTCTCTACCGCGATGGAGGCGCGTCGGCGATCCGTCGGTTGCCGCCCTCGCTGCAGCATGTGCCGGAATATTCGTGTCCCAGCTGGTGCACTCGCAGGTCGATGTTTCCTGGACACGCGGGATTGATTCGCTAATGTTCGCCGGACTCGGCTTGCTGATCGCGCTCGACCGCTTGGCGCTGCCGTCGGAAGCAGCTGAGCGCCTGGCGTTGCCCTCGGAGGCAACTGAGTCCGCCCCGTCCATTCCTGCGCAGGCGCCGTTCGTTCCCGCTGCTTGAGCATCTCTGTCACTTAGAGCGTGATCGGGACCTCGTCCGAGCACGCAGCAGGCTGCAGATGCGGCGAAAGGGGTGGGCTTGAGGCAGCGAACCCCCTCGCGCTGGGTCGTGCTACACGCGCCGGTGCCGCTTGCTCTCCTGAGGCGGTCTGGGAGTCGTGGCGGATCCGACTGAGCGCGAACCTGTTAGTCAGCGTGGTTGAGTCTCTGGCTGCCTCCGTGTGCCGGCGATGTCGGTCGCTGCGGCCGAAGGAGACCGGGACTGGTGCGCAGCCGGCCAGCCTGTCGAGCTGCGCATCGTGGTGGAGCGGTCAGGGCCGGCGATCTCGCCGAGAGCTTCGCGGCGCACATGAGGCCAAGCAAGCGCCCCCGCAACATCCTCCCTCCCTCTCTCACTCAGAAAACTAGGCCACGCGGCGCCGAGGCTGTCGTCTCCGGCCCAAGCCGTCAATGACCGTATCGATGACTTGATGCGTGTTCTCGACGGACCCTGCGCGTGCCGGGGGGAGCGAGCGTCAGACGCTGAGCGGGGTCTCGCCCACCGTCTAATCTGCCCGGTTGAACCGGGGTCGTCTCCGACAGGGGAGGGTCTGAGTGTTATTTGGTATCAATCGAATTTCGGCGCGAGTATCGCTGGGGCTTGGAATCTCTGGGGCGCTTTTGGTGGGAATCGTGGCCATGCGGTGGGCCCTTCGTATGCATGCCTCACCAGTCGAGGGCTTGGACCTCGGCCCTGAGTTGCAGGCGGGCCGCGTGGTTCTCGCTGGGCACGGGTCGATCTACTCGAACGTCATGTTCACTTACCTGCCCAGCAGTGCTCTGATCTTCACTCCAGTCGCTCATGCCGGTAGGTCGTTCTTCGACCTGATGTCGTACGTCGTAACGGCTGCCGTGGTCGCCTCGGTTTATGTCGCGTTCTGGGCGATGATCAAAAGGCCGTGGTGGCTCCTGGCGGCCGCTGCGATGACCCTGCTCGTGGTGACGAGCAAGATGACCGGGTTCTCCGGGGATTTTGAGAACTTGAACATGGTCCTTGGGTTAGTCGGTCTCTGGGCACTCCTACTGATGCATCATGAGCGGTGGCACGAGGCCTGCTTGATCCTCGCGGTATCGATCTTGTTCAAACCAGTTCTCGCGCCGTTGCTTCTGGTCCCGATCGTGTTCGGCAAATGGAAGCCAGCGCTGTGGGCGATCGTCGGAATCTGTGTAATCACGGCCGTCGCTGCTGCCGCTGCGCCGGGTGGCTGGAACGTGCTCGGGCTTCCGCGCGACTTGAGCCGCCAGGCGCAGGTGACCGGGCGGGGCGGCCAGAACCTCACGCTCGGTTACATCGCAAGTAGCCAGGGGCTGCCCTCGGGAGCCGTCTTGGTGCTCAGAGCGCTGATCGCTGCGGCCGTGGCCTGGGTGTGTTTCGTCGGGCGCCGAACATCCAACGCCGTCACGCTTGGCTATGCGATCTTGCTTGCAACGATGCTCGTGGGGAATTATTTCGAGATTTCGTATGTCTTCCTGCTCGCGCCTGTGTCAGGCCTCGCCTGGGCGATCCGGCACCATCGCATTCCGGCGTGGGGAGTGCTCATTGGATCCGCGGTCCTGTTCGCGCCTCACGGTCTGCACGGACGGGCGCAGGGCACGCTTTGGTGTACCTCCGCATGCTTCATTCTCGCGAGCCTGACGGTCGCGATCGGCCGATCTCGCAGAACGGACGGTCCAGCACTCGGCTCCCCCGCGGCCGTCTCGGCGACCACAGCTTGATTAGGGGCCACCGGGCGGGTGTGCCTGCAGGCGCCAACGCCTGCAGGGCGCTCATTCCTGATCGCGATGTGCCAAGGAACCGATGCCTTCGACAACTGCTCACCGGATCGCGCGTGGCGCGCAAGCCCGATGTCCCCAGGGAATCTCGACAAGCGACCGCCTGTCGTCAGCACTCAGTCTCATTTGGGCGTCTCGTGAATGCGCCCGATCTCGTCCTCCCAGACCACGGGGGGATGGGGAGCGGAGAGCGAGTTCAAGAGCGTCCGCTCAGTGCCTTCGGTGTCAAGCTTGATTAGGTCGACGGGTTTCCCGACCACAGCGCAAATGCGCTCGAGCTCGTCCTCCAGCGCGACCGTCCTCACTTCGAACACGAACCCCTCGAGCGAGCCGTCGCGGAGCCGGCCGTACCGGCCCGTGTCATCAGCCACGAACTCCGCAGTCCCAGCGAACGTGGCCACGGCTGCCTCCACCACCTCCACCCGATCGGCAAAGGCTTGGAGTGACTCGCGCAGCCGCTCAACATTCCGGGGGTTCGGCTCGTACGCGAAGACCCTGGAATCCGGACGTCGCGTCAGCCAGAACAGGCTTGCCAAGCCGACATTTGCGCCGACGTCGACGACGACCTGCGGCGCATCGTTGCCGTAGTCAAGTCGGCAAAAGATCTCGTTCAGGCTCAACAGATCGTGCCGCGTGTACAGCGTCACGGGAACGGCTCCGACCGGCGTCTTCACAGTCACTGTCCAGGGAAACCTGCCACGCTGCGTGAGGTACCTGATGAGAGTCGGAATGCCCGGATCGACGGTGTAAAGCAGTCTTCTCAGCGCTCTCCAATGCCGTCGTTCAAACGGAGCGCGTAGGATCGCACGGATCTCTCTGTCGGCTATCCGTCTGGTACTGAAGCCACTGATCATCATGGGACACTGGCGTCGTCTCGGCTCCGCTGACCGGTCACCCGCTTGTTGAGAGTGATCACCTGGGCGGCGTGCTGCTCGGGGCTGAAGGGTCGCAGCAGGTAGGCTCTGATTGCTCGGATCCCCTGCGGGGGGATCAGTTCGAGGACGGCGTGCAACCAGCAGTCTAGATCGTCAGGGGGCAGTGCCACCCCCCCGTCGACTCGCGCCTCACCGGATGCGTGACGCAGAGAACCCTCCTGGGATCGACCCTCTGGGCCGATCCGTATCGTAGAAGCGATGGAGCCCAGAAGGCCACGGCGGATGCCCGACCTTCTCGTGATCGGGCAGGAGGGGTGGGGCCCAGTGGAGCGGCGCAACCAGCTGCTCGTCCGCGCTCTCGCCGCCAGGAATCCGCACTCGCGGTTCCTGTTTGTGGAGCAGCCACTGAGACCGCGACAGGTGCGCCGGTGGCGCTGGCCCCGGGTTCGCCGTGTCGCCGCGAATATCTGGGTCCTCACGCCGCTCAGGCCGATTGCGGATTCGCTGTCTCGGCGGCTCGGTGATCGGCTCGAATGCCGTCAGATAGGCCTGGCGGCGAGCGAGCTGGCTTTGGAGCGGCCGATCGTTTGGTCACAGAACCCGCGCCTCGCAACGCTGGTAGACCGGCTTCCGGGGGATGGCCTGATCTACGACCTCACAGATGACTGGGCCGCGTTCGAGGCAGACATGGGCCGACGATCGACGGTCTCCGCTCAGATCAGCTCGCTCGTGCGCCGGGCGGACCTGGTTTTCGCCTGCTCACGGATCCTCGAGAGGCAGGCGTGCCAGTCGAGTCGGCAGGTCACCTACCTGCCCAACGCGGTCGATGGCATGCCGTCGGGCGGGAGCGATGCCGACTCGCTCCCATCCATTCCGCGTCCACGGCTCGGCTATTCCGGCACCCTGCATGCCGCTCGCATCGATGTGTCCTTGCTCATCGCTGCGGCCAAGCTGAGGCCAAACTGGTCGTTTGTGTTTCTTGGGCCGGACCTCCTGGACGCGGCGGAGAGCCGCCGCCTCTTCGAGCCTGCCAATGTCCATCACCTGGGTGTGCTTCCTCACCGCGAGGTTGCGGCCCACATCTCGAGCTTCGACGTGTGCCTACTGCCAAATGTAGTGACGAACTTCACCCGCAGCCTGGATCCGCTCAAGCTGTACGAGTACCTGGCTGCCGGGCGGCCGGTCGTGGCGACGCCGGCGGGGATTCCGGACGAGCTTTCGCCGTACATCGCGACCGCCGCAACAGCAGAGGAGCTGGTCGAGGAGGCTGAGCGCCTGCTGTCTGAGGACGGTGAGGGCCAGGTGGCGGCTCGGCGGGCGTCCGTAGCGGGCGCGACCTGGGAACGGCGAGCCGCAGCGATCGAGGCCGCGCTGGGTATCCAGACCGCGGCCGACGAGCCGCCCGACGTATCGGCCGTCGTCGTCAACTTCAACACACGGGACCTGCTCGCACGATGCCTGAGCTCGCTAGCCGACCAGGAGGGAATCGAGATACAGACCATCGTGGTCGACAACGCTTCCAGCGACGGAAGCCGTGACATGATCCGGAACCGCTTCCCGGGCGCCGAAGTGGTCGAGCTTGCTGAGAATGTGGGATTTGCGCGGGCAAACAACATTGCGTTCGAACAGTGCCGCGGTCGCTTCATCCTGCTGCTGAACTCCGACGCTTTTGTCCATCCCGGTGCTCTGCGCGAGCTCCTCAGCGTGGCGTCGAGGCATCCGTCGGCCGCCGCGATCGGCCCGCGGCTTCTCAACCCGGACGGCACACTCCAGCGGTCGGCGTGGCCGTTTCCTCGGGCCGCCCGCCTGATGCTCGAGGCTCTTGGGCTTCACCGGCTGCTGCGAGCAGTTCGCCTCCTGGAGGATCTAGGCACGTGGGAGCACGATGAGGAGCGTGCCGTGGAGTTCCTGATCGGCGCCTGCCTTCTTCTTCGTGCAGAGGCGCTTTTGGAGGTCACCGGCTTCGATGAGGCCTTCTGGATCTATGGTGAGGAGGCTGATCTTCAACGCCGCCTGGCAGGGCGTGGTTGGAGTTCCGTTCTGGCCCCGGGCGCGCTTGTCACGCATGTGGGCGGAGCCTCGTCGTCTGAGGGGTCCCGCGAGCGCCTGCGGCACTTCTACTCCGGACAGCGACGTTTCCTGCACAAACATGGGCCGCCGTACGCCTGGCCCGTCGCCCGCCTGGCCCTCCTCCTGGGGTCTGTTCTCCGTGGCCGATGGTCGGCGGCGCGGGTGGCTCTGGAGCTCCGCTGATCTGGCAAGGGCCCGTGTCTATCCTCCGCGCGTGAGCCTCGCTACAGGGAAAGCCGACGGTCTTCGGGTAATGCACGTCGTTACCTCCGATGCGTTTGCCGGCATTGAACGCCACGTGCTCCGCCTCACAACAGAGTTGCGGCGGCTGGGCTGTGCCGCGGAGCTGAGCTGTCCGCGCTCGGCCGCCGAACTCCGAGCCGCGGCCGACGCGGCACAGGTCCCAGTCCACCCACGCTTGACGTGCGTGCGACGCTCGCCTGACATAGTGCACGTCCACGACGGCCGGGCAACGATCCTCGGCTCGTTACTTGCCGCTGCAGCAGGGGCGGAACTCGTCCGGACGCAGCATTTCGTGCTGCCGGCCACCGCAACTCGCAGCGGCTGGCGAAGAGCGACATCGCTCGCACTCCATCGTCGCCTCAACCGGCGGGTCTCGGCCTACATAGCCGTGTCCTCGGCCGCGCTTGAGGCCGCCCTTCGGCGACGGGAGATCGACAGGACTCGGACTACCGTGATTGCGTCCGGGATCGACCTTCCGTCGCCCGCCTTAGTGCAGGAGGCCAGAGACTGCCGCCGGCGCGCGACCGATCCGCTGGTCGCTGCGGTGGGACGATTGGAGCGTGAACGTCGATTCGATGTCTTCCTCGAGGCGATTGCTCTGGTCCGACGTGAGCTGCCCGCCTGTCGGTTCGTGATAGCAGGTGCCGGCAGCCAGGAGGGCGAGCTCAAGCAGCTCGCGTCTCGCCTCGGGCTCACCGACGCACTGCAATGGGCGGGCTGGTTGCCGGACCCGAGCTCGGTCTTCATGCGGGCCCATGTATACGCCAACCCGATACCTCTGGAAGGCTTCGGTATGGCCACGGCCGAGGCGATGGCTTTCGGTGTGCCTGTCGTGACGACTAGCTCAGGGGCCGCGAAGGAGCTCGTGGATCCCGGCGTGTCGGGCCATGTGGTACCGCCTGGCAATCCGGCTGCGCTGGCTGAGGCAATCTGCTCCCTGGTGGCGCATCCGGCGCGGGCGGCGGAGATGGGAGAGCGGGCTTGCGAACGAGCCCGCCGGTACTCCTTCGAGAACACCGCTGGGCAAACGCTCGACCTCTACCGCTCGCTTCGCAGCGGGCACGAGCCTGCGACGGCGAGCGCAGCCCGCAGCGTCACCTCAACCGGGTGATCGAGATGCCGCCAATTCGAGTCTTGCGTGTGTATCACAGCGCCGTGGTGGACGAGTACCGTGACCGAGAACGCCTCCTGCGTGAGCGACACGGATATGACGTGCATCTGATCTGCCCGCCGAGGTGGATTGAGGGGGGAGTCGACGTGGTCGGCAAATCCGACGCAGATGTCCCGGTGCACATCGTGCCCACTCGCGGCCGAGCGCATCCGAACCTCTTCTGGTACTCCCTGTCAGGCCTGAGGGGCGTTCTAAGGGCCGTGAAGCCAGCGATCGTCGACGTCCACGAAGAGCCGTACAGCTTGGCAATCGCGGGTGTGATGACCGCCGTCAGGCGCGAAGCCCCTGAGGCGCGAATGTGTGTATACACGGCTCAGAACATCCTGAAGCGATATCCGCCGCCCTTCACGTGGATCGAAGACGCGGTGAACGCCCGCGCAATTGCGGCCTACCCCTGTTCGACGGAGGCGGGTGAGGTCCTACGCTCCAAGGGGTTCCGCGGCGAGATCCGGGTGATTCCGCTCGGCGTGCGGATTCCAGGGGTTTCAGGTGAACGTCGGGCTGGCACGCGTGTCGGCTTTGTCGGGCGTCTGGAACCGTACAAGGGAGGTGCGATCGCGCTGGAGGCCTTCGCCGATGCATGTCGCGACAGCGATGCCGTGCTCGAGTTCATCGGGACGGGCTCGCAGCAAGAGGCACTCCGCCGGCAGGCGAGAGCAGCCGGAGTCGCTGAGCGTGTGGTCTTCAGAGGAGCGTTGCCGCAGGATGAGACGTTGAAGCGAATCGGGACGATCGACGTGCTTCTCATGCCATCTCTCACCACTAAGGCCTGGAAGGAGCAGTTCGGTAGAGTCGCAGCCCAGGCCCTGGCGGCTGGAACCATCGTCATCGCGTCCGACTCCGGCTCGTTGCAGGAGGTCGTGGATGAGGCGGGAATCCTCGCGCCAGAGGGCGACGTCTCATCCTTCTCGATCGCCCTTAACCGGGTGCTGCGTGACCCTCGCTTCGCCGATCAGCTGCGCGAGCGGGGAAGACGGCGCGCGCGGGAGGAGTTCTCCTGGGAACGCGTCGCGGAGAAGTTCTCCGGCATGTACGAGTACGTGCTCAGCCGGTGAATCGGAGCAGGTAACGCAGCGGATGCGAGCGCCGTCGTCCCAGGAACCCTCGACCGAGCCGTTGGTCTCGGTGATCATCCCCGCCTTCAACTCCGCGCGTTTCCTCAGTGAGACGCTGGAAAGCGTGCGTCTGCAATCAGAGTCGCGATTGGAATGCGTCATCGTCGACGATGGTTCAACGGATACCACCGCCGAGATCGCGCACGAGTTCGTCTCCCTCGACCGGCGGTTTCGGTTCGAGCGCCAGCAAAATCGCGGCGCCTCCGCGGCGCGGAACCGAGGGTTTAGAGCCACCAACCCCGCAACGAAGTACGTCACCTTCATGGATAGCGACGATGTATGGCTTGCCCACGCTCTCGGTAACCTGCTGGCGCGCCTGGAGAGTGCGCCCCGAGCCGTCGGGAGTCACGGTCTGGCTGAGATGATCGACGCGCACGGCATCGTCATGAAGGAGGTCGGCTACTCCGACCGAGGCCGGTCTCGTCTCGGCCTGAGGCGCGGCCGGCTGGTCCCGCTTGGCAGCCACGAGCCGACCGACTTCGACGTCCTGATCAATGGGAATGTTCTGTTTCCTCCTGGGCTCGTGTTGGCGCGGCGCGAGGCATACCAGGCGGTGGGACCGTTCGACGAGCAGTTCAATGGCCCCGAGGACTGGGACATGCTGATCCGGCTGAGTCGCCTGGGCCATTTCGAGTTCATTGATGGGGTGATTCTGTTGTACCGCCGCCACTCGGGCAATCTTGGCGCGTCCGACGCGGTGGCCCGTCAAGCGTGGCTTGTCCGATGCAAGGCTTTTCATTCGACGGAGAACTCCCCGGACCAGAAGCGCAGAGCGCGTCGCGGCTGGCGCGCGTACCAGCTCCTGCGCATGGCCGAGGCCAAGGACGATCTCACGGGAGCTTTCTCATCGCGGGACAGCCGCACGTTCGTCCGCAAGGTCATGCTGATCATCGTCCTGGCCTTCCGCTACGCCCGTGGCTGGCCGGCGCCCCGTGTACGGTCCGCGCCGGTTCGCTGGTAACCGGTGCCTCCTCTCCGATGCGGGTCGTTCTACTAACGAGTTCATATGCCCCGGCCGTTGGCGGGGTCGAGCAGCTATCGAGGGAGCTTGCCCACCGGCTTGTGGCAAAGGGGCATCCCGTCGAGGTTTGGACAAACAGACACCCTCCCCACCTTTCTACCGTCGAGCAGATGGACGGGATACGGGTGCGGAGGTTCCCGATGCCTCTACCGGCAGCCCGGCCGGGGGCCATACTCGGCGCGAGCGCATCCGGCGCGGCCACCCTGCGGTCACTCGTCCGGGCGGGGCGTGCGTTCTCGCCAGATATCGTCAACGTGCACTGCTTCAGCGGCAACGGCGTCTACGGATCGCTGCTGGCAAAGTTCTTGCGCATCCCGTTGGTGATTACGCTGCACGGCGAAACAGTCATGGATGACAACGACATCTATGACCATTCCTGGCTGCTTCGAGCTGGTCTCCGGATCGGGCTCAGTCGCGCTGATGCGGTGTCCGCGTGCTCGCAGTTCGTTCTAGCGGATGCCGTCGACCGCTTCGGCTTGAAGCCCGGCAAGGGTGTCGTGGTCCCCAATGGCATCGAACTGACTGGCCTTGAACCGGAAACGCCGATCCATGTCCCATTTCAGTCATTCGTATTTGGTTTGGGGCGAATGGTCGAGAAAAAGGGATTCGATCTTCTGATTGACGCGTTCGCGGCTATGGCCCCCGCGGATCCCGAAATGGGTCTCGTGATCGGTGGCGACGGACCGGTGCGCGAACGGCTCCGTTACCAGGTCGGCGCCCGTGACTTGTCCGACCGCGTCCTGCTTCCTGGCACGCTCTCACGCGGACAGGTCGCCTGGGCAATGGCCAAAGCAAGCGTCTTCGTCCTTCCGTCGCGGGTTGAGCCCTCCGGGATCGTGGTTCTGGAGGCGCTGCGTGCTGGGACGCCTGTCATCGTCTCGTCACGCGGGGGTGCCGGCGAGATCGTCCGCGACGGAGTCGAGGGACGCGTAGTCGATCCCTACGACACGGGAGCCCTGGCAGGTGCCATCGAGGACCTGATGCGCGAGCCAGGCCGACGATCGAGCATGAAGGGGGCCGGGAGGAACCGCGTTATGTCTTACTCGTGGGAGGCTATCCTCGACCGGTACCTCTCCCTGTACGAAGTCGTCGTGGGCTGATCATGCGGAGGGATCTGGCGCAGATCATGAGTGCTTCGCTGGGCTCGCGGCTGCCTCGGGGCGCCTAGCAGCTCGTCAGCGTCGCTGTGTTCCTCCTCGCGTCGGCCGAGGCAGCCACGCTCGGCTGCGACATGCAGCGAGGCCTGGTCGGGATCGACCTTGGCCCTCCCCTGCGCGCAGCTCGCGTTCTCGTGGCCGGGTCTGGATCAGTGTACGCGGATCGCTCGTTTGTCTATCTGCCGACGGTGGCCTGCTCTTTGTCCCCTTCACGCACGCCGGCCACGCGCTGTATGCCGTCGTCGCCGGGTGTACATGGCTGCCGTCCTGGCCGCGGTGTTCTTAGGCGCGAGGCTGCTCGTCCCGCATCAGTACGGGGTGTCGTCGCGAGTGTGGTGCTCGTGCGCGTCGTGCGAAGCGCGGTGGTGGTCGGTTCGGCTTACCTGGAGAACCTTGGGATCCTTCTGGCTCCCTTCGCTGTTCTCGCCTTGGCTTTAATGGAGCGAAGGGAATGGAGCGGCGCGTGCTTGGTGTTGGGTGCCACGCTGCTCGTCAAGCCGGCCCTCGTACCTCTCTTCGCCGTCCCGCTCACGATGGGGGTGTGGCGGCCCGTCGCCATAACTGCCGTGCTTGTGGTCGCCGTGGTTGCTGTCTGCGCCGCCCTCGTCCCCGGCGGCTGGCACGTCGTCGACCTCCCGAGCCGGCTGGCGGCCGATCCCGCATCCTACGGACTACCGGCATTTGACAACCTGGCGCTCTCGAGCGTTGCGTCACAGCACGGGGTGCCAGTTGCTCCCGTGTACGTCGTGCGGATTGTCGTCGCGTTGATCACGGTGGCCGCTTGCGTGCGCACCTGGCAGCAACGTGACAGCACGGGGAAGGTCGTGACGCTCGGGTACCTGGTGCTGCTCGCCTTCCTGCTGGCCGGCAAGCTCTATGAGCCGGATTATGCGCTGCTTCTGTGCGGCGCACCGTTTGTCGCCTGGCGAACCGGTGAGAAATGGGCTTCTGGGCTGATCCTCGTCGGGACCGTCGCCCTCTTCGCGCCCCCCCAGACACTGCCGTCGGCACGAGCTCAGGACGCGCTGTTCTGGGTTGCTGGAACGCTTCTCATGTTCGCGGGGATGGCGTGGGCGTGTCTTTTGGGCCGCGCGCGGCTTACCGGTCGCCTCTGCGGCTTAGGGCCGAGAATCCGGGAATTGCCGGCAGCAGAGTCCGCCGAAGGTCTCGGCCGAGTGACGTGAACCAAACGGCCACGCAGAAGGCGAGCCCGGCGATGGCTGAGGCGATGAGCGCGCTAATCCCGTGCGGACCCACCGCCTCGCCGGCTGCGGCAACAGCCACCACCACAACGAGCGGTATGACAAGGGGTACGGCCACGCGGCGCAGCAGCCGTGCGTATGGCTGCTCGAGGATTCGACACAGACGTATCGGGAAGTACACGAAATCGAAGATCACGACGGCAGTCAGACTCCCGAGCGCAGGACCGACGACACCGATGGTCAGGGTGAGCACGATGCTGGCGACCACGTTGACGAGCGCCGCGACCAACGTCACCCTCATCACCTCGCGGGCTCTTTCTGAGTTGGTCAAGATGATGGATGCATTGAGCCCGGGGGCCTGGAGCAGCAACACGATCGCCAATACCAGCACGACAGCTGCGGCATCTGACGGGAATCTGCCGAGCCAAAGGTGGAGCAGAGGGCGGCGGAACGTCGCGACAACGACCGTCATGGGGGTTGCTAGCACGAGCGTCAAGCTCAAAACCAGGCAGTAGAGGTCGAACCGCCGCTCGTCGGTCGTGTTGTGGGCGGCGTGCGCATGGGATGGGCCGCTTGCTCCGACCACGCCGGATGTCAGCCGTGACATGAAATTTGAGACCCGTTGTGCCACCGCGAATCCAGCGGCTGCCGTCGGGTTTAAGAGAAGTCCAACCAAGACGAGGTCCGATCCGAAGGCGAGCGCGCCGGCGAAGCCGCTCACTGAATTGCGCCAGCCGAGAGCAAGCAGGTATCGCGCGGTTGCGCGGTCGAAGCTTCGTGGGGTCAGCTTCTGACCTGGGAGGTGGCGGCTGACCTCTATCCGGAATACGGCGAGTGTCAACAGCCCCCCGGCCAGTTGAATGGCAGCAAGCGGGATCAGCCGCGCGCCCGCGATGGCGGCGCCGGCCTGGGCAAGCGACACGCCCACCGAAATGCCAAACCCTCTGAGATTGACCAGGTACATCCTTCCGGTTCCGATCAGGAACGCCGAGTACACGCCGATCACGGCCAGCGTGCACTGCCAGCTGCCGATCAGTAGGAAGGCAAGCCGGGCCTGCATGGCCAGATGTGGCGCCACGCTGAACAGCGTGGGGAAGAGGATGCTTATCAGCACCGTGATGAGGAGCCCGACGGCGGCCACGCCGGCGAACATCGTGAGCGAGGTACTGACGACCCGTGCCAGCACTTGAGGTCCCTGGGTCTCGAGAGCCGCGACCCGTGTGGTCGTCGCGGTACCCAATCCGAGCTCGAGCAGCCCCAGGTAGCCGCCCGTCGCGAGGACGAGTGACCAGGTGCCGAAGCCCGATGCACCCAGATGGTGAAGAAGGATCGGCGTGACGACGAGACCCAGAATCGCGCCGATGAACAGCGTCACGTAGCCGGAGGCAACGTTCTTGGCCACCGCCCCGACGCGGGCGTTCAGCGAGCGCGGCGGGAGTGAAGCCCCCGGCGGCGTCGTGTCACCGGGCGCTTCGTCGGGCGCGAGATTCGACTGACGGGGATCCATGCCTGCTGCGGGTTAGGACCGGGCATGCGCGGCTCGGGCACGCATCATCCGAGCGCGCACCCGTAGCCTTCGCGGCAGACCAAATGCGCGATGGATCGGCAGTCTCCTCGCACCACTCAGCGCGGCCAGCGAGTCCCCGTAGTGGTTCCACAGTTGGGAGCGGGAGAACTCGCTGCGCGCGGCATCGCCGGCCGCGACGAGATGCTGCCACTCAGGTTCTCGTGCCTCGAGCAGTGCGGCGAGCCGCTCGACCTCGCTTTCAGTGACGCGGATCACGCATCGGCTCCAGTCGACCCGGGGGGAGGGAGCCAGTCGTCGCTGACGACGACAGGTACCCGGCCGGCGCCGAGGGCCTCATAGAGCCGGAACGACGAGGGGCCGTGGCCACGGGGGCACAGGACGAATTTGGACCGCTGGACGAGCTCCGCATAGCGGGCGAAGGCGGCTCCGTCCGTCGCGTACTCGCCGTGCCCGACGAATACGCTCGCGCTCTCTTCCGTGACCGCCCGGGGATGGGATAGCCGCAGCAACTGTTTGCGGACGGGATGGGAGAGCGCGCCGCGGAAGGAGAAGAGGAGATCCGGCTCCTGGGAAGTCGGAGGGACCGCGTTCAGAAGCGAAGGATACGGTCCCCCGTGGACGGGAAGACGCTGTCCCCATGAAGCAGGCGCTCCGACGTATACCCCGGGGAGGCTGTATATGGGGAAGTCGCGTTCGTCATACACGAATGTCTTGTCCGGGTAACTTCGAGCCAGTGGATGGCGCCGCAGCCGTGTCAGGAGCGGATCATGCGGATGCTGCTGCAGGTCGACGAACAGGATCGCGTCGGCTTCTTGCGGGTCGTGCTCCAAGTGATGCCGACCGACGGAATCCACCTCTGCGAGGCTGGTGAACGAACCTCGGGCGTCCGCGTGGTAACCGTCGGTTCCTATCGTCGCGATGTTGATACGCACGGGTTTCGACCGAGAGCGGTCTCTAGTACCAGATTGGACCGTCTTCGATTTCGTAGGTCTGAGTGCGCTGTCTCTCGCCGATCGGCTGCGCGGGCACACCGCTGACGATTGTCCAGGGATCGACGTCTCGGTGGACAACCGATCCGGCTGCCACGACGGCGCCTTCCCCTATGGTGACATTACGGAGGACCACGGCACGACTGCCAATCCAAGCTCGGTCGCCGATGGAGATAGGCCCAAGCCGACCGTCGAAACCAGGGGATTGGGGATCATGGTCAGCGGTGATCAGCAACGTGTGGCTGGCTATGACCACGTTCCGGTCGATTTGAATCCCACCCCGACCGTCGAGCTGACACGACCGACCGACGTGGCAGTTACCCGCGATCGAGATCCGGTGCGCGTCGATCACCTCCGAGCCGCCGAATAAGTAGGTGTGGTCGCCAGCTTGCAACCCGATGCGGCGCAAGTACCAGAGGCGCAAGCCGTTATGAGGGACGTGAGTGAGCAGGCGGTTGTACACCAGCTCGAGCGCATCCTGCTTGGGAGGCACGGCCAGACGGCGCCGGAGCCGGCTCGTTGGGGAATCGGCGGATACCATCTGTGGACGATGATTGCATGCACGGCACGATGATGTTTCTGGGTGAAAGGCGGGCCAACGTGGGCGCGAACGGCCCGGAAATCGTGTACGTGAGCAAGTTCTCGCCGTCGCAAAGTGGCGTCGCTCTCTATGCCGACACGTTTTTGCGCGTCCTCAGCCCGTTTGGGAGAGTGGAGTCGATCCAGGCGCCGGCCGAGCCGCATGTGGCACAGCGCTTTCGAGCCGCGTTACGAGGGCTGTTGGGTGCTGCGACGGGGGTCCCGCACTCCGTGCGCCTAATACACGTCGAACTCAGCGGGAGGTCGCTCTTTGAGTTTTACTTCGCGCTCGGGACGCTGGTGCGTGGTCGCCGACCGCTCGTCGTCATCACGTGCCACGACGTGCCCGCCATCGTGGGACCGCCGATGCTTTTTGCCGCGTTGGACCGGCGTGGCCTCCGGCGAATCGGAATGATGCTGTCCCGCCTATTTGGAAGCCGACTCGAACAATGGCTACTTGAAGGGACCGACGCGGTAGCCACCCTGACTGAGGAGGGTGCCATGGCGCTCGAGCGCTCTGCTGGGAGACATGTTTACGCGCTCCCTCACGTTGTGGCTCCGGAACCGGCTCCGCAGGAGAAGGAACCACTCATCTTCATTCCGGGTCCCGTCGATGATGTTGACGGCATATCCGCAGTCGTCCAGACGGTGACCGGGCTGAAGCTTCCGGACCGGTGGCGAGTGGTGGTGGGAGTCTGCGCACCTCACACCCGGGCCACGGTCTTTCGAAGGCTTGACGGCGGTCAGGCCCCATCTGTCGATTTTCTTGGCCTTGTCGATGAGTCGACGCTGTTCCGGTTGTACCACCGCGCACGCTTCGTGGTCCGCCTTAGAGCGCAGCAGGGGGCCAACCGGCTGGCTGCCAGCAGCCCTTTGATGCTCGCGCTGGCCGCCGGATGTGTCTGCATCACCAATGACGACCGCGCCGGCGCGCGGGAACTCGAGCATCTTGGTCTGGTGATCCGCGTTCCAGAACCGGCGCAAACCCTCGCGCAGCTGCTGGTGAATCCTGGGAAGTGGAGGACACCAGCTGAGCTTGTCGAGGGGATTCGGGCGTACTCCGGCCTCGAGGCCACGGTTCGGCGATATTCCGGCCTACTTGACGAAATCGGCTTCGCCGCCAGAGACCGCACCGTCTCGGGCCGGTAGGCGCCTCGCAGTCAGCCGAGAATGGAGCTGTACAGCGCCTTGTACGAGCTGGCGGCCCGGCTCCAGGTCCTTGACCGAGCAAGTTCGCGGGCGTCAGCCAGCGTCTGAGCATCAACTCCGTCAAGCGCGCGGCAGAGACCTTCGGCCAATCCGTCCGCTGTCGGCTCGACAAGGATCGCCCCCGGTCCCGCCACTTCCGGAAGCGATCCAGCCGCCGAGGCGACCACTGGAACCCCACTTGCCATCGCCTCCAGGACGGGCAGCCCATACCCCTCATAGGTCGATGGGACGACAACCACCGCAGCCGATCTGATCAGGCTGACAACAGTCTTTCTGGCGACCCGGCCCATGATCTGCACGCCATCCAGCGCTCCGAACAACTGCGCGCGTCGCGCGTGCGCTGGGCCGCACATCAGAAGTGCGATGTCTGGATTCTCCCTGCGGACCGAAGGCCACGCCGCGGCAAGGGCGCCGAGGTTCTTTCGCAAGGTGGCTCCGCCGGTGTGGAGAACGTATCGAGCTTCGATCCCGACCGGCTCGCTTGCCCGTTGGCTGGTGACGTCATCCGATTCCACGAACACCGGGTCGAGCCCGTTCGGTATCACGTGCACGTCGTCCCTTCCGGAGTGCCGCTCTACGTCGTCGGCTGAAAACCGTGACGGGCAGACAACTGCCGTAGCGCGCTGTAGAGCGCGCATCCAGAATCGGGGAAGCGCCCCCTCGTCCGGGAAGTGGAGCCCAGCTAGGTCGTGCACGGTGATGATTTCCGGGCCGGTGGCAGGGGGGAGACCCAGGTCCAGACGGTGCACCAGGCCCCCTCCGCGATACGCCCATGCGCCGGCAATGAGCTGCAAAGGCCAGGGTGCTCGGCCCAGCTTCGCGAGCGGAAGGAGTTGGTCGGCCGGCAGCCTCGACCGCATCCCGGTTACGTCGAGCTGACGGATCTCGTGCGGGGCCGGGTCGCTCGTAAGCGCGCGGATGAGCCCCTCGTCGGCGAATTGCTGGCCCATCGGGTCTCCTGAGAGGACTCTCGCGACTAACACAGCCATTTCGTGTGCTCTTCCCTCCGCGACGAGAGAGCGGCGACTAACTGGAAGCAGCCGTCATGTGGAGAAGTTCTCGAGCAAGGTCCGGGTGACGATCGTATTGGTGGAGAACCGCCGGCACCGAATCATCGGCGTTCAGAACTCGGCCTGTGGAGTCACGCGTGATGGTCGTCATGTGGCCCATCGTGAGCACGCGCCCGAACCCGTTCTCGACGATCATGGTCTCGGGCCCGAGTTGACCGCGTCGCAGAAGGTAATTGTGAACCGCTTGATCGTGGCTTCCCAATGGACGGTGATAACTGGCGGCAGCAGCTGACATCTGACGCAGGTAGTTGAGGATTGCCCGTCGTGGGCCGATCACGGTGCCCGAGCACGAGGTCACATACCCGCGTAGTTCGTCGAGCTCGCGTTTGCCGTAGAGATCGCGAATCCACCGGCGGTTATGGGGATCCGCGCCAAGCGTGGCGACCGGCTCTTCCAAGAAGACCTCCAGTTTTGTGAGCGGCTCGGCGAAAGGGTCGTTTTGGAACAGCACGTCACGCAGGTCAGTCAGCATCACCTGATCCGCATCGGTGGCCCGCTCCTCGAGTATTCGGAGATAATGCTGGTAGCGCAGGGATTGCAACCCTTCCAGGCGGTATTCAAGGCTCTGGCGCCGCGCCACGAGGGCCGACGGACGGCCGACGGCGGCAGCGAGCCTGAAGGCGTTGGGGTAGGCTCGCCGGACGCGGCGGGTAGAGCGAGCGCGCGCCAGGACGCCTACGGTGCGGGGATGGCAAGCCGTGTAGGTGTCATCCGCCCACACCGTTATGTCCGCGAGCTGTTCGAGTTCACTGCGCTCGGCTGGTCCGTATTGGCCGAGAACGAACCCGAGACGGCCGGCGTAGCCGACAGCTCGCAGCGACTCGACAAACGGGCTCACATATGACGGCGGTATACGGGTGGCGGCTCCCAGAATCAGAGACGAGTGGGTCGAGGGCATCAGGGCAGGAGCGCTGCGGCGGCTAAACGGAGGCGGGCGGCGCGGTTACCGTAGAAGTCGACCGCGGCCCAGGGCTCCCGCCTGAGCTCGGCGATTGCTGGGTTGGGGTCGGCTACTCGCCCGAGGAGCCCTGCGTGCAGCGGGGAGAGCAATAGTTCGCCCTGGGCCTGCAGTCGAGCGCCGAGGAGAGTCTCGTTGAGGATGCTCTGGAGCTTCGTCCAGAACCAGTCCTGATCCTCAAGCGTAAGTGGCCGTGCCTGATACCAGTGCGGCTGCCGGGAGCCAGTCAGCCATTCTGTCACGAAGTCGGCATATGACGACTCGAATCCGTGAAGTCCGTGAAGCGGTCGCAGTGAGGAGCCCGCGGCCTTTCGCAACGAGTCGACGCGATCTCGATGGACGGTCGTAAGGCTGCCGAGCTTCTCCAGCGCCTCGCGACCAATGAGGACATAGTTGCTTCGACAATAGAGGCCAACACGGTGTCCCAGCAAGGTTGATTCAGAACGGAGCCGATCCAGCGGGCCGACGACAACGTGATGGGTCTCGACGAAGGCGAGCACTCCAGGGTTGAGGAAGCGCAGCGGAGGGAGAGGGTAGTCCAGGAGTCGGTCGTTCACCAGGAGCCATGCGTCGGCATCACCCTGCTCTTGCAGGAAGGCAAGACCCTCCTCGTATCCCGAGAACTCCCCGTCCTCGTTCGTACCACGAATCGTCTCGCTTTCTAGAGTCAGGCCGTCGCGATTGGCGACCGCGACTATGTTGGCCTCCAACCACGGTTGGGATGTCAGCCCCGCGTGCAAAGCCTGCTCGACTCGCTGGGACCGCTCTTGATCCCACGCAACGAATGCCACCCCGACCTGCCAGCGCCTCGATGTTCGACGGCGCCGCGTCAGCGCCGCGCGCTCGAATGCATGAACGAGTCTCGCCGGTATCCGCACCCAGGCATTATGAGCACGCCTTCCCGATCACTATGTTCTGATCGGTGTCTGAATCACCGCCAACTCCACCGCGACGGCGCATGATCGCATCGTTCCCGGATATCTCGGCGACCACAAATCCGTATCAGCGGCTTCTATACGACGCGCTTCAGGAGTTGGGGTTCGGGCTCGCGCCACCGGCGCGGTTACGCCTTCTGTGGCTGTGGAAGTCGCGGAACACGGTTGGCTGCCTCCACTTCCACTGGCTGACGCTCTACTACCACCATGAGTCGTGGATCGGCAGGCTCGGGCGTTTACTTCTGCTCGCACAGAGGCTAATGCTGGCCCGGCTTCTCGGATATCGGATCGTCTGGACGGTCCACGAGATTGATCCCCATACTCGTAGATCGCGGGCCGACAAAATTGCGCCGCACCTGGTCTCGCGGTTTGCTCACCAGCTCATCGTTCATGATGAGCCGACGCGGCGTAAGGTCCTGACGCGTCTCGGAAGGTCCGCCGTGGTGATCCCAGTCGGCTCGTACGCAAACGTCTATCCGAGTGGGCGTACCCGCGCTGCGGTCCGCGAGGAACTCGGAGTGAGCGACGATGTCCCCGTGGTTCTAGTGTTCGGGCATGTGAGCCGTTACAAGAGCGTCGATAGCCTCATCCACGCTCTCAGGCTGGTACCTGGCGACGAGGAACATCAAGTCGTGGTGCTCGTGGCTGGGCGAGCGATGGACCCGGACGTCGCAGAGGCCCTACATGTCGCCGCCCATGCCGACGAGCGGCTCCGGCTGTGGCTCCGGTTCATTCCGGATGAGGAGGTTGTCCCGCTGTTCGACGCCAGCGACGTTGCCGCCATGACTCGAGTCGACGACGGAACGTCTGGGGTGCTTGTTTTGGCGCTGTCGCTGGGAGTGCCGGTGATCGTGGCCGATATCCCCGGCTACCGAAAACTGACGCAAGACACGGGGGTTAAGTCCTGGTATTTCGAGGCGGGCGATGACGCGTCGCTTGCTACCGCCATCAGCACGGCGGCTCGTGAACTCCGAAGCGGCCCCCGGCCCGATCGTTCAGTAGGTCCGGCGGGACCCGCGTGGGCGCAGGTAGCTGAAAGGACGGCGGAAGTTCTCGTTCCAAACGGTTAGACCGACCGCTTCCTGGCCCAGACGGTCAACACCAATGCCATGTTGCTGACGCGTCACGTGCTTCGGTCCCTGCTCCCGCTTCGCATTTACGACGCGGCTAGCTTCTCTCTGCGTAGTTCCCGTCGGCTATTTACGCAAGAGGACCGGCCGACCGCGGTCGACCGATCGTTCATCCAGAGCCACGGACCAGTCGTGAGGCGCGGGCCCTTCACAGGGATGGAGTACGACCAGCGTGTCATCCCGCACACGACGGCTGTGGCGGCGAAGCTGATCGGCGCGTACGAGAGCGAGCTCCACTCGGCGATCGAGGAGATCCTCGAGTTGGACCTCTCCATGTTCGTCGACATTGGATGCGCCGAGGGCTTTTATGTCGTCGGCGTGATGCGACGACGACCGGACGTCGACGTCATTGCCTTTGACATCGATGCTACCGCCAGGCATATGTGCCGGTTGACGGCGCGAAAGAATGGCGTCACGCCGTCGATCCGTCGAGAGGCGACGCTGGACTTTCTGGCGGGACTACCTGATCGTGCGGTGGTCTTCTGCGACGCCGAAGGAGCCGAGGTGATGCTGCTCGATCCGCAGAAGGCGCCCGCGCTGGCGAGGCTGCCGGTATTGGTGGAGGTCCACGATTTCCTTCAGTCGGGCGCGACCGACCTGCTGAAGCTGCGCTTTGCATCCACCCACTCGGTTCGTGAAATAGGAATGAGCCAGCGCGACCCCGACGCGTTTCCTGAGCTTGCGGGCATCCCGCCGGGCGACCGCGACCTGGCCATCTCCGAAGGGCGCGGGAAAGCGGTCACGTGGTTAGTGATGCTTCCAACAAGACCGCCTCTGCAAGTCTGATCCGTCATTCCGCATCGAAACCGCCCCTCTCTGACTGACCTGCCGTGTACCGCACCGGCCCTGCGTTCTCAAGCGTGGTGCCTTCTACCGAACGGCGAGGAAGGCACGCGACCGGCCTCTGGCGGCCAACAGCTAGAGCCGCTGGGGTCGGGCACTACGCGCCACCCAAAGCCAAGCCCCAGCCGGACAGCGCGTGTTCACTGCGATCTGAGGTTGCCGGAGTGAGAGCGAAGCAATCCTCGGCGCAACCCGGTCCGTGTGAACGGCCGTGACGATTGCATGGGCCCGACGCATGACATCGGCACGTTCGTATACTCGGGCGGAGCGTGTGTGACCTCTAGTCAGTGGAACATCGCGGGGATGACGTTCCTGGCGGAGGACCGTCGGGATGGATACTGGCAGCAGATATGTGACGGCGTGTGGGAGCCATCCACGGTCGTGGCTCTCTCGCGGCTTCAACCGGGCGATCTGTTCGTCGACGTAGGCGCCTTCGTTGGAGCAACGACACTCCTGGCGGCGGCACGTGGAGCGCGCGTGATCGCGTTTGAGCCCGATCCAGTCGCGCGGCGAGAGTTGGAAGCCAATGTTGTACTGAACGATTTTCAGGATCGGGTCACGATCGAGCCGGTCGCGCTGGCCAGCCGGACAAAGACCCGGCAGTTGACTGCTCCGTATGTCCTTGGCGGCGGGATGTCGAGCATCGCGCGCATCAGCCTCAGGGGTATGCGTGACCACCGAGCGGCTGTGGTTGATGCCGTGGACGTCAGGACGTTTCTTGCTCGCTTTGAGGGCGCCCGCCTGATCAAAGTGGATATTGAGGGTGGGGAGTATGCGCTGCTGCCTGCGATGCGGGCGTGGGTTCGTCGCCATAAGCCAGATCTGATGTTGTCGCTGCATACTGTTCATCTGGAAGGGCTTATTAATCCGCTCCCGCAACCGTTGCGCGTTGTTGCCCTCTGGGCGGCAACCCTTTTGTTGCGCGGTCGACTGGTCTGGCTTCCGCGGCTCTACGAGTATCGAGCCCGCAGCGGCCACGATGATTGGCTGCCGGTGTCCAGCATTCAAATGGCAAAGATCCTCTTCACCCCGGGCGAGTCGGAGATATTCCTCTCCGCTAAATGATTGATCCGTGTGCCCAGAAGTTTCGGAGGGGGCGGAACGCGTGACCTGGCTGGCGATGCCGCCGCAGGGGGTAGTGTCTAACTGCAGCCCATGACCGAGGAGACGAGGGGCAGCGCCGCAAACGTGACGACACTGCGGGCGAAGGGCGCTCGCTCGGCGTCAGCCAAGACCCCGAGTTTGCTGACGCGCATCGCAGGGTTGGCCAACTCCGCCTGGACCGCGTTGCTCGTGTACGTGGTCCTGTCCGTCGTTCTCTTCGGCCGCGGATTCCTCTCAGATCCGAGCGGGCATTGTGTGTGCCTCGGGCCGGCCGGCGATCCGCCGGCATACATGTGGGCACTGTCGTGGTGGCCGCACGCAATTGCCCACGGGCTGAATCCCTTCCAATCCGCCGAGGTTTGGGCGCCGGGGGGAATCGACACCGCCGGGTATGCCCTAGTTCCAGGCGCGGCACTCGCCATGTTTCCGGTTACCGAGCTATTCGGCCCACTCGTATCCTACAACGTTCTCGCCCTGCTCTCTCCTGCTCTATCGGCGTTCACTGCGTTCGGCTTGTGCCGCTACATCACTGGTAGGACGGCCGCGTCATTCGCCGGAGGACTCATCTTCGGGTTCAGCAGCTACGAGCTGGGCCACCTTCTCGGGCACGCGAACCTCTTCACCATCTTCTTGATTCCCCTGTTCCCGTACCTAGTCGTCAGGCGCGTCGCCGGTGAGGTTTCGCGCGCACTATTTGTGGTGGGAGTGGCGGCACTGTTCATAGGTCAGCTGCTTCTGTCCACCGAGCTCACGTTCGACGTCGTGATCATGGGTGTGCTGTCGTTTGCGGTTGCGTACCGGCTGGCTGACCCTCGGGACCGATTGCGGCTGCGAGGGGTGATCCCAGAGTGCCTGATTGGTGGCGTGATCGCCGCCGCCCTTCTGTCGCCATACCTCTGGTGGGCTACGGTCAAGGCAAACCCAGCGCAGACGTTGGGGGATGTCTCGGTCGACCCGCTGAACCTCCTGATCCCCTCACGGGTGACCCTCCTCGGCGGCAGCGCCGCTACGCAGATCTCGAATAGCTACGGTTCGGGCTTTCTGGCCGAAGCTGGGGGATACCTTGGCCTCCCCTTGCTCCTGGCGATCGCAGCCTTCGCGATCACGCGATGGCGGATGCGCTCGACAAGGCTTGTCGCGACGGTCGCTGCAATCGCGTTCATTATTTCGCTCGGCTCGCATCTCATCGTGCATGGGCAGTCGCTCATACCGCTGCCCTGGCGGGCCGTCTCCCCCACGCTGCCTCTGTTCAAGACGGTGATCCCCGCCCGCTTCATTCTGTTCGCTGATCTCGCTTTGGCTGTGGGGATCGCGCTGTGGCTGAGCACCGTGCGTACATGGCTGCCCTGGTTGATCGTAGTGGTGGCCCTGCTGGCCACCTTCCCGGCGATCAATGGAAACCTTTGGGTGAGCACCCCCAGTCAACCGGAGTTCATCACCCACCACACGGCCGAAAAGGTCATCCCTGCCAACGCGATCGTGCTCACCTTGCCGTTCGGGCAGTATGGGTATGGGCAACTCTGGCAGGCCGAGGACGGATTCACGTTCAGGCTTGCAGCGACGTATTTCGGGGTCACGCCTCAGGAATATGTCTCGGAGAGGGTGGTAAATCAGATGGTCATCCGTGACGGGCCGCCTTCGCTCTCCTTGTTCCAAGAGCTCCTTAATACGCATCACGTATCGCGCATCATTCTTGACGCATCGGCGCCACATCGCTGGCCGGAATTCTTAGCCGCCATGGGTCTGAAGCCGCGGGCCGTCGGCGGCATCCTCCTCTACACGGTCCCGGAGCCGCTCAGAAGCTGACAGATCACTCCGTTGCCGGGCACCTTGGCCAAGGCCACGCCGATCTCTGCATGGTGCGAGGATCGTGGAACGCGCTGGCTGGGGCGGATGGTGGCCGGCCCGCGCGAATGTCGTGAAGCCTCCCTCAGTGGCGCGCTCCAGCGTGTTCACCAAAGGAGCGAGCGGCGAAAAAGGCCGGTCGTCACGTCGCCCGTTGGATTGGATTTCAGTCGGCACGTTTGGATTACTGGTTTCCGACGAGGCGGTCGAGCGGCACGAGCTGGCGGCGGCGTCGCCCGATGCGGACGGAATTGCCTGGTCTGGCCGTCAGCTGCTGGGCCGACTGGACTTCCCCGAGCGGCGGACAGGGCTGGGTACTCGCTGCAGTCAAAATGATCGACGAGCTCGACCGCCCGATCGCCGAGATCGATCTCGCGCTCAGAGCTCTCGGCGCGGACCATCCCCACATCCCCAAGCTGATGACGAAGAGCTCGCTGGCGCGGGCGGTGTGCCGGGTCAGTTGAGGAGACGAGGAGGCCATGCGGTGGGAGATGAGGGCCGCAGGGTTCGAGGAGCGTGTGACGGTCACGGAGCGGTGTCCGAGTAGGAGGCGCGAGGCGGATGGAGGAGATGGACGTCGTTCTTGTCCTCCCCGACCACGAGGGGCAGCTCGGGCGCGCGGCTCAGCCGATGGCCGACGGTGCTGCAGTCATCGCGTCGGCTCGGTTCGCTGCGTGAGGTGGGTGGATGACGCTGGGACCCTGGTTCACGGAGGTAGACCAGGGGGAACTGTCAGGAGCGCTTAATGCTGCTGAAGGATCCGGCGAGGCTGGCCGGGCTGCGGGACCGCGGCCGCCGCCCGCTTCTCCTGGGAGGCGGTCGCTGACGGGATGGATGCGATGTACCGGCAGCCGATGGACTCGTGGTTGGCCGCCACGCCCCGCTACGGTCAAGGCGCGATCAGCGCATGGTTCGGCGCCATCGTCGGCAGGTGTGCGGCGATCGTCCGCATCAGGTTATGGTTGAAGCTTCGCGTCGAGTACTTCTCCGCGTGCGCGGCAATGACCTCGGGCAGGGTGTCCAGCTCCTCGCTGCGGTTGATCGCGTCGATCACGTCTGCGACCTGGTGGCGTTCGAAGAGCACCCCGGTCAAGCCGTCGATCACGGTCTCCAGCGCCCCGCCCCCGCCGAAGGCGATCACTGGCTTGCCGGCGGCCTGGGCCTCGACCAGCGAGATGCCGAAGTCCTCCATGCCGGGCATGCAGTAGGCCCGGCAGTTCTCGAACATCTCAGTCACCTCCTCGTCACTCAAGCGGCCGTGGAACCTGACCGACGCCCCGGCCCGGGCTTCGAGCTCCGGTCTGGCCGGCCCGTCGCCGACCAGGTCCAGTCCGATTCCAAGGCGGGTGGCCGCATTCACCAGTAGATCAAGTCGCTTGCTGCCCACCAGACGCGAGACGACGAGCAGGCGGTCGCCTCGCGGCGTCGGGCGGAACCGCTCCACGGCCACCGGGGGATACACGATCTGGGCATCGATCCCATACACCTCCCAGATCTTCCTCTGGATCTCTCGGCTGTTGGCGATGTAGAGGTCTGGTCCCCGGGCGGCACGCGCGTCCCAGCGGCGCGCAAGTCCCGCCACGGGCCTGAGGAGCCTTCGCCCCACCGGCGCGCCCCGGTAGTCGCTCCACAGCCAGCGCGCGGGGGTGTGGCAGTAGACGGCATGGAACGCGCGCTCTGTGGTGCGCACGGCATGCGCCCAGCCGCTGGAGCTGGAGATCACCAGATCGGCGTCGACAGTCCCCAGCGAGCGAAACGCGGCTGGATACAGCGGGAACAGCGACCTGAAAGTCCGGTCGACAGGCGCACGGTTGAGGAACGACGCGCGGATCTCGCGGTCAGAGAACTCCGCAAAGGTTGATCGCGGTCGGTACAGCGACGTGTAGACCGGTGCCCGGGGCCAGAGCCTGGCCATCTCCAGAACCACCCGCTCTGCCCCTCCCACCTGGTTCAGATAGTCGTGGACGAGGGCGACCTCGCCGAAGTCGGTGGGGGAGACGGAGGGCTCGGTCCTCTCGGCGACCGGACCCGTCATCCCTCAGGCGCCACCCGCAGACAGAACAAACCCGAGCGTGCGAACGAGGATCTTGATGTCGGTCCACAGCGACCAGTTGGCGAGATACAGGTAGTCCAGCGTGATCATCTCGTGCAGCGGCACCCGTGCGGAGCCGAGGATCTGCCATTGCCCGGTCATGCCCGGCATCACCGTGAGCCGCCGGCGGTCATAGCCCTGGATCTGCAGGTCCTCGTCGAGCACCAGCGGGCGGGGGCCCACCAGGCTCATCTCGCCCTTCAGGACGTTGAACAGCTGAGGCAGTTCGTCAAGTGACGATTTGCGCAGCCAGCTGCCGACCCGCGTGATGCGGGGGTCATCGACCAATTTGAAGAGGCCGTCGGACCCGATCCGGGCGCGCAGCTTCGACTTCATCGCGTCGGCGCCGTCGACCATCGTGCGGAACTTGAGGATCTCGAACTCGCGTCCTCCGTGCCCGATCCGCTGCTGGCGGAAGAGCAGCGGCCCATCCGAGTCCAGCTTGATGAGAAGGGCGATCAGTGCGAGGAACGGCAGGCTGACCAACAGCGCCAGAGAGGTCACGGCCAGATCGAACGCGCGCTTCAGCACCGCCGAGGATCGGGTCAGCCCGAACCGACGTACCCCCAGCAGGGGCATGCCCCACACGTTGTCGAACACCACGGAGCTGCCGACGACGGTGAGGAGACCGGGGCAAAGGGTGACGCGCAGGCCAGTGGCCTTGGCAGCTCTGACCAGATGAAGCGTCTGGTCCTCCGAGATGCTCTGGGTCGGTTGGATGATCACCCGATGAAGATCGAGCTCGAGCATCAGCTCCCGCAGCGATTCCTCGGCCTCTGTCAGTTGCTCCGGTGCGACGCAGGCCACGACCTCACTCCTGCCGTCAATCAGTTTCGTGCGGAAGCGCTCTCCGCTGTCTGCGTCACCGACAAACAGGCAGCGCTCGGCGGGGGCCAAACGACTGGCCAGCGCCCTGGCTCCCACCCGGGCAAGGAAGATCGAGACCACCAAGAGCAGCCAGAGAGCCAGGAGCGTGTGGGTGCCCGGTGCACCGATGACGATGAAATGCCGGCTCAGCCACAGCAGCATCGCCAGGAGCGTGGCCAAGCTGACCAATCTGGGGATCTCGTCCAGGGTGCTTTTCCGGATCATCGCCTCGTCACGGTCGTAGAGCCCCTGGGCCTTGGCCAGGACGACCATCAGGAGAACGACCCAGAGGTACTCCGGCCGCAACTGGTATTTGCCGGTTCCGAGGAAGGCGGCCAGGACGGCGAGTCCGGCGGCCAGCGCGTCGGCGCAGACGAGGGCCCGGCGGAAGATGCGCTCCCGGCGTCTAACCGTTTCCAGCGGCGGGGACGTGGAGACCGTGTGGCCCTCGTCGAGGTCCTCGTAGTAGACCTTCGCGCGCTGAGTGGCGTCTCGCTTGTGCGTTGAGGAGGGCCAGGTCTCCAGTTCGTCGGCCAGCACGTCCACGACGGAGTCCTGCGTTCGCCTATCGAAGATTGCCACTGCGCCCCTTGCTCTCGACTTCGGCCCCCCTAGGGCCCCCGACCGTGCCCTCGTCCCGAGCTCAGGACTTGGATCCAGCTATCGCGCCACCGGTGTGAGTTTCAGCTCTCACTCGCGCCGCGGTCCCACCCCACCCCTGACCAGAAACCCAGATGCCCCCGGGGCCTGGTCAGGATCCACAGGACCGTATCAGTCTCCCGTCTCATGACCTATCGGACAATTGTCCAGATTGTGGTCTGTCGCTGGGGGACGATCCGTCCGTGGACGATGAATCCCGTTTATGCTCAGCTAATCGGCGGCAGGGCTAAAGCTACAAGGAACCTGGGGCCTTTATATGCCACGAAGGTCTAGGTTGGCTAGGTCTGGGGTGGCGTGACCTGGCTCCGTGGCTATGTCTCTGCGGCTGGTCGACATCCACTCTCACGTCCTCCCGGGCATCGACGACGGACCGGACGACCTGTCTGCGTCCATCGCGATGGCTCGCGCCGCCGCGGATACCGGGGTCTACACGCTGGCGGCCACGCCGCACCTCCGGGAGGACTTTCCGCGCGTGCGGGTGGATAACCTGGCCGAGGCCAGCCTGCATCTGCAGGAGGCGCTCGACAGCGCCGGCGTCGAGCTGCGGATCGTCGTCGGGGCCGAGGTTTCGGTGTACTGGCTGCTGGAGGCGAGCGCGGAAGAGCTGCGCATGGCAACGTACGGGCAGGCGGGAACTGACCTTCTCGTCGAGGCACCCAACGGCGCGTGGCTGCTGGGCCGGCTACTGGAGCCCGTCCAAGCCCAGGGCTTTCGCATCACGTTGGCCCATCCCGAGCGGTCGGCGGTGTTTCACCAGGATCCGGGTCGGCTGGTGGCGTTGACGGAACAGGGCGTCCTCCTTCAGGTCGACGCGGACGCCCTGCTCGCCCCCGCGCGCAGCCCGGTCAGGCGGCTGACCGAGCGCCTATGTCAGGCCGGCTACGTGCACGCGGTGGCGTCGGACGGGCACAGCGCCGATTCACCTCGCTCGGTGACCGTGCTGGCCGAGGCAGTGGGGGCGCTGGAGGACCTGGTCGGGCCGGAGCGGGCGCGGTGGATGGTCGCCGACGCGCCAGACTCCATCCTCAAAGGTGATCCGCTGCCTGAGGCCCCTGAGATGCCGCCCTCTGAGACAGGATTGTTGCGTCGCCTGTTCGGCTGAGATCGCGGCTTACTCGGCCGCAGGTAACTGCCCCGGCTAGCCGGAAGGCTCTCCCCTCGCCCGCCTCGACGAGCGAACCAACCTCCGGAATCTTGCAGCTACCGCATCCAGTGCGCCGACCGGGCACTCCGGCCGCCGTAGCCATAGCCGCCGTAGCGCCCGCAACCACGAGCTGCAGGAGGTGGCCGACGCCGCCGCCTATCTGACCTCTGATCGGGCCAGCGGCACGACCGGTACCGTCCTCAACGTCACAGCCGGCCTGCTCAGCGAGCGATGAGCCAGGAGCGCAAGGGCGCTACTGGATCAGGTAATCCTTGCCGGTTGTCGGGGAGCCCCCGCCCGATGTCGAAGGGCCGTCGCCGGTTACGTTGCCGCCCGCCACAATGATGTCCTGTGCTTCGACGAACCCGATGCTGGTCGTGTTTCCGCCGGATAGCGTTGCGGTGCCCTTGGGATCGAAGACGTCCCCGGTGAACTGATCGTTGCCGCCGGTGAAGCAGACCGACGTGGCTGGGTTGCAAATATTCGGCGCCCCGCTGTTCCCGCCGGCTGCGTAGGCGAGCAGATGGTGCTGGTAGGCGGTTAGCGTGTAGCCGCCACCGTGGAAGGTCACGGTGCCCGCAATGGCGGTGACGGTTGCGGTGCCGCCCCCGGAGAAGACGAGCGCTCCGTTCCAGGTACTCGGGTCGTTCGGATTCACGCCGCTGCCGCTTCCGACGTCGCAATAAACCTGGTTGGAGGACAGAGCCGGGTTCCACTGCGCCGAGCTGAAGTTGGAGTTGGTGCAGTAAGGGGGGGTCCCGTTCGACTGGCAGGCGCTCCCCCCGCAGGCAGGGAAGTAGACCGCATAGTTGATCGGCCAGGAGGAGATCGTGGACCCCCCGGCTGGCGATCCGGACGAGAAGGTGTCGGTGCCACCCTGCTCGGTCGGGGTGCAGCCAGACTGATATGTGACCGCTCCGGTGAAGGTATCGTTGCCCCCGGCCGTGGAGAACGAGGAGTTGCTGTGGACTCCCCCGGTGATCGTGTCGTTGCCGCCCTGGAGAGAGAAGCCGTTGTCGGTACAGGTGCTGTCCATGGCGAAGAACGCGTAACAGGTCGAGCCCGCGACCGCACAGTCACTCCCCGTGGGAGCCGTCCAGGCTGCCTTGGCTACCGCGCGAATGTTCGGAGTGACCCCGCCGAACAGGCTGGGTGCGCTCGTGGTGGCGGTCACCGCGACCGTATCCGCGCTGGTATCGACGCTGACGTTGCCGGAGGGAACGGAGTCGCCGTTGGCCGACGCAAGGGTCGTGGCCGTGTTGGTGGCCGAGGCTGCGGTTCCTCCGCTGGCCATGTAGTTGGCTGCCGCCAGCGCCGCGGAGTCCGCAGCCACCTGCGCCTGGTGATGCCGCTGATACCAGGTGGCGACGTCGATCGCCAGCGCAGCGATCGCGATGACAGCAAACATCGCTATGACGACCATGATCAGACTCTGACCTCGTTCGCCATGCCGAACGGGGCGGGCTATCCCTCTCCGGCGACCTCGCTCACGCGCGGCGTCCTGGCACTCGCCCGCCGCGGGCATCCGTGTATCGGCCGCAGCGCGGTTCCTGGTCCCACCAGCGCCCCTAAAAAAGGGTCCACCCATCTGCAGTAATCGCCGCCCCGGTCACCTACTGTCGAAAGAGGTCTTCCTATCGTAGCCGCATTCGGATGGCGCGGGAGATCCCTCGCATCCCCGGGCCGGGGTGGAGGCTGTGTGGTCGGCCGTGAGTCGGAGGGAGTCGATGGCGCGCAGCGCCTCATCGAAGTTGCGTCCGGTCGTCATTGCGTGGACCAGGATCAGCTTGATCTTCCTGTCCGGCCGGAGTACAGCAACGTCGCGCGGAGCATCTGCTCAGGGCGTGAACTGCTGCACCCCGCTCACCAGCACCAGCCCCAGCGGGTCGGTCTGGTAGCCCTGCGACGTGTAGGCGGTGCCCTTGGTCAGCTGCACCGCCCCGGTGGTCCAGGTGTAGGAGCTGCCCGACCCGGTGGGGGTGATCGTCACCGAACCCGTGGCGCTGCCGCTCGTACACGTGCTCAGCGTCCCGGTGCAGTAGTAAAGCGTCACCGGATCGCCGTCGGTGACGGTGCCGGAGAAGGTCAGCTTGGCGGACTTGCCGCTCTCGTTGGGCGTCGCCTGGGTCAGGGTGTTGGAATCGGCAGAGACGGTCTCATGAAGAACGCTCGAGGCGGAGCTGCCAAAGCTGCTGTCGCCGCTGTAGACAGCCGTAATTGAGTGCGTTCCCGCGCTTGAGTAGGAAACGGTGCAGGTGGCGACTCCAGAGCTGAGCGAGACCACGCCGCTGCTCCCGCAGCCGCTGATCGCGACCCCGCCGTCCTCGAACGTGACGGGGCCGGTGGGCGTTCCTCCCGACCCGGTGACGGTGGCCGTGAAGACGACCTGCGCCCCCACCGCAACAGGGTTGTAGTTGGCGGTGACGGTGGAGCTGGAACTGGTCCGCACCACCTGGGTCAGGGTGTTCCCAGCCGCCGAGCTGTAATTGGCATCCCCGCTGTAGGCGGCGGTGATGGAGTGCGATCCCGCGGCTGCGTATGTGATCGAGCACGTGGCAATGCCTCCGGACAACCCCACGACGCCGTTGGTTCCGCAGGAACTGATCGCGGTGCCGCCGTCCTCGAAGGTGACGCTGCCGGTCGGCGTACCACCGGATCCGCTCACGGTCGCCGTATAGACGACCTGACCGCCCAGCAAGGACGGGTTCGACGATGAGGTCACCGTGTCGGTGGGCGTCCTCAGGACCACGGACTCACCAAGCGTGCTTCCAGCCGCAGGGTTGTAGTTGCCGTCTCCGCTATAGGCAGCGGTGATGGAGTGCGAGCCGACCGCCGAATACGTGACCGTGCAGGTGGCCACCCCCGAGCTCAGGGAAACCACCCCGCTGGCCCCGCAGCCGCCGATCGCCACCCCGCCGTCCTTGAACGTGATGCTGCCCGTGGGCATCACCCCTCCACCGGTCACGGTCGCTGAGTAGGTCACCTGGCCGCCGACCGGATCCGGATTGACAGAGGCGGTGAGCGTATCGGCCGCCGTGCCCGGATTCACCGGCTCGCTCAGCGTAGTGCCGGCGGTCGGGCTGTAGTTGCTGTCGCCGCTGTAGGCGGCGGTGATGGAGTGCGAGCCGACCGTCGAATATGTGGCCGTGCAGGTGGCCACCCCCGCGCTCAGGGAAACCGCCCCGCTGACCCCGCACCCGCTGATCGCCACCCCGCCGTCCTCGAACGTGACGCTGCCCGTCGGTGTCGCGCCCCCGCCGGTCACGGTCGCCGTATACGTCACGGCGGTGCCGACAGTCGCGGGGTCGGCGGAAACGCTCAGGGTGTCGGTGGCAGCTCCGGTGGTCACGTTGGCGCTGGGGGCGCTCGCCGGACCGACCCAGTTGTTGAAGACTGGGGTCACCTCGTAGTACCAGGTGCCCGGCGGCAGGTTGGCATCGGTGCAGTTGAGGGTGGGGGCGGAGCCTGTGATCGGGCCGGCGCAGGACGAGCCCGCTGGGCTCGAGCCGCCACCTGAGACCGGGTAGCGCTGCACCAGGTAGCCGCCACCGCTGTAGCTCCCGAGCGCCTGCCCGGCCACAGTGGTCTGGCTCCAGCTCAGATGCACGCTGTTGCCGTTCACGGTGATCGCCGGGGTGGCGGCCTGGGGTAGGGAGGCCGCCTGGGCCGCCGCACCACTGCCTGCGGCCAGCCCACCGGAGAAGTACGCGGAGGCCGATCCCCCGCACACCAAGAGGGCGAGAATCGCCGCAGCCGCCTGGCGGCGGTGATTTCTCCAAACGAGCCATACGGGCCAGCGCATGATCACGAGGCCGTGAGGTAGACCGTGAAGCTCTGCCCCTGGCACGTGCTGGCCGCGCCGGTGCCCATCGTCACCGAACCGGTGAGGTCGACGGCGACACTGCCGTTGGCGGAAATCGTCCAGCCGTTACCGCTGTTGGTCTGTGTGGTGAAGCTGAGCGCGCAGCCCGCGGCATTCGAGGAGAAGCCGCCGGCGCCCTGACTGGTGTCAAGCGACAGGGAGCCTACGTGCACACGACTGGAATTGCCGTTGTTCAGGGTGGCGGCGACGTCACCCGTGGGGGAGCCGGTGGGAAGCAGCGATTGCGTGGCGGTGCCACCGGTCGCGGTGACAGCGCTCAGCGTCACGGCCACCCCGCCGGGCCCGAGTCCGCTTCCCAGTGAGGTCAGGTAGGCGGCGGCTCCGCCGGCGAATCCGAGCGTGGCCACGAAGGGCAGACAGACCTGAACCAGACGACGCTTAACGATCACGAGTGACCCTCCGCGGACCGCCGGAGGAACCAGTCGGAGGGGCGACGGCTGGCGTCACCCCTCCAGACTGCCCCCCCAGGGCCCTAGTTGGAAGCGGCCGAGTAGCTGGAGGTGCCGCTGCCGATGCAGCCGTTCTGGGCCTGTGCCAGATCGGTGAACGTGACGCTCACCGTGCCCACCTGGTGCGGGGCCCCGTCAGCCGGGATCTCGGTCGCCGAGGTGGAGGGGCTGCCGGCCACGAACGAGCCGGTCGGGCAGGTGGTCGAGTTGGTCGAGCTGACCGAGAACGCGGTCAGGCCGTTGAATTCCTCCACGCTCTGACCATTGTTGGTGGCGTAGATATTGACGGTCTGGTTCTGCGGCAGCTTGGTGAAGTCAGGCTGCGAGAACGTGATGACGAGGTTGGAGCTCGATGCGGTCACGTTGCCGGTTCCCGCACCAGCACCTGTCGAGGTCAGGTACGCGTACGCAACACCACTAGTCAGCAGAGCGAGCACGGACAGCGTGGCGATGACCCGCTTCCGCGTCGAAAACATACGGCGCATAAAGAACTCCCCGGTTTTGGATTGTCTGCACGCGGAGCGAGTTGCGCCCCCCGTGGCGGACCTCCTGTCCGCCGACTTGAACCACCTGCGACGCACCTCCGGATATGTGCCGGATAGATGCCTGTGGGTCATTAACGAGTTCTTAGGCGCTTGGCCTAACCCCTGAAAGTGGAGTTGCAGCCTCGTCGAACGTGCAGGTTGTGCCTAGTGAATGCCTAGACACTCGTTCAGGAGGCGGCTAATGCAGGTGCGACGGAGAGGGCGTACGGCGCTAGCGGACCCAGTGCGGAGAACGCCCGCGCCGGGAGCCGCCGTAGCGCTGACCGCCATAGCCGTATCCGCCGTAGCGCCCTCGAGGGCCGCCTCCACGGGACCACGGCCCGAACCGTGTGAGCGCCAGAATCACCAGGAGGAACCCCACCCCTGAGAAGGCAAGCACGGCGGCGGTGATGAAGATCGTCAGCGTCACCGTCACCAGCAGGATGACCGCGACCACCGGATGCGAGCGAGCCAGACTCAGGGTCGTGGAGCGCTGCCGCTCCGGGGCACCTGACCGAGGGAGGTCGGCCACCAATAAGTCGAGCTCCCCGTAGGTTCGGGCCCGCAGGGCCTGGGCGACACGCTCTTCCAGCTCGTGGGCCAGGATCCGGCCCTCGGTGGCCGCCTGCCGGAGCCGGTCGGCGACACGCTCGCGGTCGGCATCGGAGGCCAGGATCGAGGAGCGTCTTGCCATGCCATCAGAGTATCGCGCCGGGCACGCGGCGGAAAACCGTTTCCTACGAGCCCACCGATTAGTTTCCCCGGGGACAGCCGTTACAGGCGCATGAACCAACTACTCACAGACAAACACGCCGTGATCTACGGGGCGGCCGGCGGCATCGGTGCCGGCGTGGCGCGGACCTTCGCACGCGAGGGCGCTCATGTCCACCTCGTTGGGCGCACCGAGGAGCCGCTCAATGCGCTGGCCGCCGAAATCGGCGACCACGCCCAGACAGCGACCTTCGATGCGCGCGAGGCAACAGCGGTGGAGCGGCACCTGGACAACCTCCCTCGCCTGGACATCTCGTTCAACCTGATCAGCCGAGGTGATGTCCAGGGAAAGCCGCTGCACGAGCTGAGCGTCGACGAGGTCATGGCACCGCTGGAAGGGCTGCGCTCCACGCTTGTCACCGCCCGCGCGGCGGCCCGGAAGATGCTTGACCAGGGCTCGGGCGTGATCCTGTGGCTCACCAGCGGCTCGGCTGTCGGAGCCGCCCCGGGAATGGGCGGCACGGGCCCGGCCGACGCCGCCATCGACAACTACATGCGCCAGCTGGCCCGGGAGAACGGCCGGCGCGGTCTCCGGGTGTGTGGGATCTGGGCGGCCGGGATCTACGACACGTTCCTCAGGGATGGCGACACGAACGTCACCCGCCGGGCCAGCGGCATGACCGCCGCCCAGATCGACGAGATGCTGGGCGGGATCGCGGCCCTGGGTCGCGCTCCGCGACTGCAGGAGGTCGCCGACGCGGCCGCGTTCCTGGCCTCAGACAAAGCCAGTGCCACCACCGGCACCGTGCTCAACGTCACCGCGGGGCTGGTGAGCGAGCGATGACGCCGGAAGACCTGGACACGCATCGCCGGGAGCTGCACGTCCACTGCTACCGCATGCTCGCCTCCTTCGACGACGCTGAGGACGCCACGCAGGAGACCCTGACGCGGGCCTGGAACGCCCGCTCCACCCTCAGACCTGACAGCAACCTCCGCGCCTGGCTCTACAAGATCGCCACCAACGTCTGCATCGACCAGATCCGCCGAACGCAGCGGAACCTGATCAGCCTCGACCGCTCGTTCAGCGAGGTCCCGTGGCTCCAGCCCTACCCGGACACGATGCTCGATCCGAACGTTGAGCGCGAGACAGTCGAACTGGCCTTCCTGGCCCTGATCCAGCTGCTGCCTCCGCGCCAGCGCGCCGTGCTGCTCCTGCGCGACGTGCTCGGGTTCTCAGCGGCCGAGTCAGCCGAGCTGCTGGAGACCAGCGTCGCGTCGGTGACCAGCGCACTGCAGCGGGCCCGGCAGACGATCAGCGAGCGTCCCGACCGTGAGCAGCCGATCTCCAGCCCGAGCCCCTACGAACAGGAGCTCCTGAAGAAGTTCATCGACGCTCACGAGCGCGGGGACTGGCAGGCGTCGCTGGCCATAACGCGCGAGGACATGCGGGTGACGATGCCGCCGCTCCCGGCGTTCTACGAGGGCTTGGACGACTTCCGCGGCCTGTGGGTGATCGCCTGCGGCGAGGACGGAGGCCGAGGCAACGGGATGGGCGAGTGGAAGCTCGTCCGCACCGGCGTCAACCGGATGCCGACGGCGGCCAGCTATCTGAGAGCGTCCGGTGACACCCTGTTCCGGGCGGTCAAGCTGGATGCGCTCCGCGTCGAGGCGGACAAGATCGTCGAGGCGACGACGTTCCCTCCCGACCTGTTCCCGGCCCTTGGTCTGCCGATGACGCTCGAGGGCCAACCGTAGGCCTCGGCGGCTGTACGAGGACGGATTGACCCGGCCACATCCAGACGTTAGGGTCGGCCGACGAGGAGGCGCGCGACCACCTTCGCTGCGGCCGCGGCCGCACTGCTGATACTTCCGGCGCTCGCCCTGGCTGCTCCGAGCACGGTCTATGTGACCAACTACGCGTCTTCCGGGGCTGTCTCCATGTTCAAGATCGGGAGCGGCGGTGAGCTCACGGCGAGCGGGTCGGTGGCTGCCGTTTCCTATACGAACCTGATGGCGTTCACGCCGAACGGTAAGTACGCCTACGCGACCGGCTCTGGCGGTGTTTCGGAGTACGACGTGCAGCCGGATGGAGCGCTCGCGCCGATGTCCATAGCAACCGTGAGCGGTCCCGGTGCCTACCCGATCGCGCTCACCCCGAACGGCAAGCAGGTCTACGTGGGCGAGGCAACCGCCGTGGCGATCTACAACGTTGGGGCGAATGGCGAACTGACTCCGAATCCCACACAGCCGACGCTCGCTGATGCGGCGATCCCGGAGGCTCTGGCGCTGACACCGAACGGGAAGTCGCTGTACGTCGCCAACTACTCCGGTGGCTCCGGCTCAGGAGACGTTGCCCAGTACAGCGTCGCGAGCAACGGGACGCTGACGCCCGACAGCACGCCGACGGTCGCCTCTGGAACCAACCCGCAGTTCATCAGCGTCACGCCGAACGGCAAGTTCGCCTACGTGTCGAACTATGGGGATGGGACGGTGTCTCAGTACAGCATCGGCGCTGGCGGCGGTCTGACGCCGATCGGTTCGCCGGTGTCGGCCGGAGCCGGCGGCTCGCTCGACCTGTACACCGTGCAAGTCAGCCCTAATGGCAAGAGCGCCTACATCCCCAATATGACGGCCGTCTATCAGTTCAGCGTCCAGTCCAACGGCACGTTGACGGCCAAGTCGCCGCCCTCGATCACAGCGGGCACCACCATCGACGACATCTGGTTCACCGCTGACGGCAAGAGCGCCTACGTGCCGGACTACAACAACGGCTCAGCGGGCAACCTGTTCGAGTTCAACGCCTCCTCCGCCGGCCTCCTGTCGTTCAAACCGACGAGCACGATCGCCGGCGGCGAAGGCCCTGCGGGCGCGATGATCGCCCCGGATCAGGCCCCGGTCGCGTCGTTCAGCGTGAAGCGGAAGGGCAAGGGCCTGGTTCCGGCTGTTCAACGCCCGGCACTCCCGGGCCCCGGATGGCAAGGTGGTCCGCTACCACTGGAGCTTCGGCGACGGCAAGAGCGCCACCACGAAGAGCTCGCGCATCAAGCACCGCTACCGCAAGGCCCGCAGGTACAGGGTTACGCTGACGGTGACCGACGACGCCGGGTGCTCGACGAGGTTCGTCTACACCGGCCAGAGCGCGAATTGCAACGGCGGCAGCTCGGCGATCCACAAGAAGCGGATCAAGGTCGCGCGAGCGCGGACTTAACCGCCTCGGTCGTCAACGCGACCGACGGGGCGGCCGAACTCAAAGTCGGCCGCCCCGCGACAAACGCTCTAGGAGGCGGCGGGATCCGGGACGAGCCGGATGTATGGCTTGGGCTCCTCCCACTCGCCGAACAGCTCCTTGGCCTGCTCGTTGTTGACAGACCCGGCGATGATCACCTTGTCGCCGCGCTTCCACTGCGCCGGCGTTCCCACCTTGTGGTTGGCGGTGAGCTGGAGCGAGTCGATCACGCGCAGCACCTCATCGAAGTTGCGACCCGTGGTCATCGGGTAGACGAGGATCAGCTTGACCTTCTTGTCCGGCCCAATCACGAATACGTTGCGTACGGTCTGGTTGTCGGCGGGGGTGCGGTCCTTCGGGTCGCCGGAGGCGCTCGCTGGGAGCATCTCGTAAAGCTTGGCGACGTTGAGGTCACTGTCGGAGATGATCGGGTAGTTCGGGGCGGTCCCCTGCGTCTCCTCGATGTCCTTCGACCAGCCCTCGTTCGCGTCGACCGGGTCGACCGAAAGGCCGATGATCTTCACTCCGCGGCGCTCGAACTCTGGCTGGATGCTGGCCATGTAGCCAAGTTCGGTGGTGCAAATCGGGGTGTAGGCCTTGGGATGTGAGAACAGGACGGCCCACGAGTCGCCGATCCATTCGTGAAAGCTGATCGGTCCCTGCGTGGTCTCAGCCTGAAAGTCTGGGGCAGTGTCCCCAATGGAAAGGCTCATTAGTCGGTCTCCTTTCGTGTCTTTCCTAACCTTCAAATCTACTCCGCCCAGTCGGGTGATCGAACAATCTTCACCAGAAGGATCGAGTATCAGATGGATTTTGGCCTGAAAGGACGTATGTGCGTGATCACCGGGGCGTCCGGAGGAATCGGCGCGGCCACCAGCCGGCTGCTGGCGCTGGAGGGCGCTGACCTGGTGCTCGTCGGGCGTCGCCTCGATGCGCTGGAGCGGGTCAGTCGAGACTGCGTCGAGGCGGGCGCCGACCAGCCCACGATCGTGACCACGGATCTCACCGACGGACACGCGGCCGGTCAGATCATCGACGCCGCCGGCCGTATCGACGTGCTCGTCAACTGCGCCGGTCTCACCGGCGCCCGCCCGCTCGAGGAGCTGCCCGACGAGGCCTGGCAGGAGCAGTGGGACCTGCACGTGATGGCGTCCATGCGCCTGATGCGGGCCGCGGCACCCCGGATGGCGGCGAACGGCTGGGGCCGGATCGTCAACGTGACGTCCTCCTCGGCCAAGCGGCCGAGCGGCACCCTCGACATGGCCTATTCGGTGACCAAGGCGGCTCAGCTGTCGCTGTCGAGGGCGTTCGCGGACCGGTTCGCGTCCCAGAATGTGATGGTCAACGCCGTGGCCCCGGGGGCGATCGACGGCGACATGTGGCTGACGGAGGGCGGTCTGGCCGATCAGATGGTGGCCCGCACCGGCCAGACACGCGACAGCGTGATGGAGATGATGGCCGGTCGCACGCCCAGGAAGAAGCTCGGCACCGAGGAGGAGGTGGCGGCAGTCATCGTGTTCCTGTGCTCAGAGCAGGCGGCGAACGTCAGCGGCGCCGCCTGGACCGTGGACGGCGGGTCGGTCCCGACGATCTTCTGAGAGGAGGCCCTAGCCCGGGATGGTGACACGCGGGTCGACGCTGTCCCACCGGTGATCGAAAGTCCACACGGCGTCGGCGTCCACTACGTCTGCCACGACCAGCGCGATGGCATCGGGCAGGCTCAACGCCCGGTGCCGGGCGCGGAGTGAGGCGGCGGCATCGGCGATCCAGGCGGTGACCGGCACCGTCTCGCAGCCATTCACAAAATCGCTGGCAGCGGCCAGAGCCGATCCGCCGGCACCGAGCGGCCCGACCAGGATCTCTGCGCGCGTGGTGGCTGCGAGCACGAGCTCGGCGTCTCCGGCGGCGGCGAGAGCGTTGGACGCAGCGGCATGATGCGAGCCGTCGGCAGCGAGAGCCGCGATGGCCACGCTGGCGTCCAGGACGATCAGCTGCGCCACTGCTCGCGAAGTTCCGCGAGGTAGCTGGGGGGATAGACGGAGCTGTCGAGTGTCCCCGTGGCTGCCAGCAGACGGGCGCGCCGCTCGAGCCGCTCGGCCTGACCGGCTGGGGCACCGAGCAACTCGTGTCGCACTGCCGTGCGGATCAGTTCGGCCTCGCTCGTTCCGCGCTCCTTGGCCGCGCGCTTGAGCTCATGAAGGAGCTCGTCGGGCAGGTAGATCGTCGTCTTGACCACGTCCATAATCTACCATACGTTACGTATGGCATAGGAGCACCGGCCTTTCTGGAAGACTGCCGGGCTGATGCCCCTGCCCACCGACAAGATCGGCAAGACCTACCCGGCTGAGACGTACGCCGTCGGGCGCGAGAAGATCCGCGAATACGCGGCCTCGGTGGGGGAGACCAACCCGCTACATCACGATCTGGCCGCCGCCCGCGCGGCCGGGTTCCCCGACCTGGTGGCCCCGCCGATGTTCGCCGTCGTCTACGCCGGCCAGATGCTCGGCCCGGTCCTGTTCGACCCCGAGCTCCAAATCAATTTCGCCATGCTGGTCCACGGTGGCCAGGAGTTCCGCTGGAACCGGCTGGTGGTGGCTGGCGACGAGATCTCAACCACGGCCGAGATCACCGAAATCCGGCAGCGCGGGGAGCTGGCCTTCTACGCGTTCCGGACCGACTCGGTCAACCAGCGGGGCGAGGCCGTCTGCGTCGGCACCTGGACCAACATCATCCGAGGAGTGAGCGCCGAATGAAGCCCGGCGACCAGATCGAGCTCAAGGTCACGCCCGACCCGTATGTGACCTACCGCTACGCCGGCGCCTCCGGCGACTTCAACCCGATCCACATCGACGAGGACTTCGCCAAGCAGGTCGGGCTGCCTGGCCGGATCCTGCATGGGTTGTGGACGATGGCCCAGGTGGCGCGAGCGGTCACCGAGGCGGCCGGCGGCCCGGAGTCGCTGAAACAGCTCAAGGTCGAATTCCGGGGGATGGGCCAGCTGAACGAGGAGATCGTGGTGGAGGGGCAGGTGGAGCAGGGCGATCAGGGCGAGCTCACCGCCAGCGTCGAGGCCGTTCAGGCGGGCAAGCGGATCATCCGCAACGGCGTGGCGATCATCGAACCCGCCTATCGGTAGCGGGCATCAGCCGCCCCACCCCTTCCTAAACTCAAGGGGAATGCTCAGCGAACGCCAAGAGCTCGTACTTCGCCGGGTGGTGGAGGAATATCTGGAGCAGGGTGCCCCGGTCGGCTCCAAGGTGCTCAGCGCGGGCTTCGAGTGGGGCCCCTCGACGATCCGCCACGAGCTGGCCTGCCTGGAGGAGCTCGGGTTCCTGGCCCATCCGCACACCTCGGCCGGCCGGATTCCCACCGAGGCCGGCTACCGGTACTTCGTGGACCGGCTGCTGGCCGACCAGGAGACCCGCCACGGCCAGGCCGTCCAGCCTGCCCTGGAGCTGACCCTGGTCAGGCGCGAGGTCGATGAGGCGATGCGTGTGACCACCGAGGCCCTCAGCCAGATCACCGATCTCCTGGCGATCGTCACGGCTCCCCCGATCGAGACCTCCAGCATCCGCCACATCGAGGTTCTGGCCCTGCAGCCGCAGGTCCTGATGGTGGTCGTGATCACGTCCACCGGCGGGGTCACGAAGCGGCTGTTCACGTTCGAGCGCCCGGTCGATCCCGGCCTGGCCGAGTGGGCGGCGTCGTACTTCAACGAGCGCCTGGTGGGTATCGGGCTGGGTGCTCGCATGCTCCATCAGCGCCTCCACGACCCTGGCCTCTCCGATCGCGAGGTGGGATTCATCAACTCGCTCGCGCCCGTGTTCACCGACGTGGCCGAGTCCGCCCAGGAGACGCTGTACGTGGACGGGACGAGCCGGCTGCTCCGCTTCGAGCAGGCCGGCGATGTCTCGGAGCTCAACTCGCTCATGGACATGCTCGAGCGGCGCGTGACCCTGCTCGGGGTCCTGCGCCGTTACCTGGGATCGCGTGACGTGCTCGTCCGAATCGGCACCGAGAACGATCAGCCGGCGCTCCGCTCGCTGGCCATCGTGGCCGCCGGCTACGGGCTGCCCCAGCGCAACCTGGGCGCCGTCTCGGTGATCGGCCCGCTGCGGATGGACTACCCGCGGGCGATCAGCGCCGTCCGCGAGGCCGCCGCCCAGCTCTCGACGTTCGTGGCTGAGGTGTACGACGAGCGATGAGCGCCTCGACTCCTCCGCGCGACTATTACGAGATCTTGGGCGTGTCCCGCGACGCCAACGACAGCGACATCAAGAAGGCGTTCCGCCGTCTGGCCCGAGAGCTCCACCCCGACGTCAACACGGACGATCCCCAGGCCGAGGAGAAGTTCAAGCAGGCGGCCGAGGCCTACGAGGTGCTGTCGGACTCCGACCGCCGGGCCACGTACGACCGCTACGGCCACGACGGTCTGCGCAGCGGCGGGTACGCCCCCAACTTCGAGAGCTTCGGTTCGGTGGCCGATATCTTCGAGGCGTTTTTCGGGAGCGGTGGCGGAGGCGGCCTCGGCGGCCTGTTCGGCGAGGCGTTCGGGGGCGGAGGGCGCGCGACCGGCCCGATGCAGGGCGCCGATGTGTCGGTTTCGGCCCAGATCGAGCTGGTTCAGGCGGCCCATGGCACAGCTGTCGATGTGGCCTACGAGGCGATCGTCACCTGCGAGCACTGTCACGGCAACGGGGCCGAGCCGGGCACGCCGATCGAGACCTGCCCCCAGTGCGCCGGCTCCGGCCAGGTGCGGACCGTGGCCCGGACACCGTTTGGCCAGGTGGTGCGGGCCGCGGTGTGCGACCGCTGCGGTGGCGACGGTCGCGTCGCCCAGACACCCTGCGCGCGGTGCGATGGCCGGGGCCGCCTGGTCGATCACGTGAGCGTTCCGGTCGAGGTGCCGGCGGGCATCGGCGACGGACAGCGGATCCGCGTGGCCGGGCGCGGCCATGCCGGCGAGCGCGGCGGCCCCCCCGGCGACCTGTACGTGCTGATCCGCGTCCGCGAGGACTCCCGGTTCGTGCGCGACGGTGATCATCTCGTGACGGCGATCGACATCTCGGCTCCGCTGGCCGCACTGGGCACCAGCGTGGAGGTGCCCACCCTGGACGACCCGGTTGAGGTGGAGGTCCCAGCCGGAACCCAGCCGCACGAGACGCTCGTCATCCGCGGTAAGGGCATGCCGTCGCTGCGTGGACGGCGGCACGGCGACCTGCGAGTGGTGGTCAACGTGGTCGTCCCGCGCCGCCTGTCTGACGAGCAGGAGGCGCTCTACGAGCAGCTGGCCGGGTCGCTGACCGAGGAGAACCTCCGCAGCGAAGACGGCGTGTTCGCCAAGATCCGCCGCGCCTTCGGAGGGTGATCCGCCTCGCCATCCGGGTTCGCCGTGCTGCGGCGGAGCGGGTTCTGGCTGAGCTTCTGGAATTGGCGCCCGGGGGAGTCGAGGAGGTGGACGTCGATCCCGACACCGTGGAGTACGCGGTGTACGGGGCGCCGGGGGAGCTGCCGTCACTGCCGCAGGTTCGCGTGGCGGCCGGGGGAGCGCTCGTGGACGTGAGCAGCACCGAGGTGGCCGACGACTGGGCGGACCGGTGGCGCTCGTTCCACCGGCCGCTCGTGCTGGGTGACCGGCTGGTCGTGCGGCCGCCGTGGGAACCGGTGGTGCCCGGGGTCGGCCTGGATCTGGTGATCGATCCGGGGCGGGCGTTCGGGACCGGCGCGCATGCGACCACGCGGCTGTGCCTGGAGCTGCTGCTCGACCTTGAGCGGCCGGTGGGATCGGTGGGAGTGGTCGATCTCGGGTGTGGCTCCGGTGTGCTGGGGATCGCGGCTGTGCGGCTGGGTTGGGGTTCTGTGCTGGGCCTGGACTTCGACGAATTGGCGGTGGAGGCGACGCTGGAGAATGCGCGGGTCAACGGGGTGGCCTCGGCGCTGTCCGCGCGCCGCTTTGACCTGCGCGAGGCGCCGGTGCCGGCCGCGGCCCTGGTTTTGGCCAACCTGCTGGCGCCGCTGCTGCTCATCTGGTGCTCGCAGCTGGCCGGCGGGATGGCTTCGCGACCCAGTCGGGTTATCGCCAGCGGCATCCTGGCGGACGAGGCGGACCAGATCGCCGACGCGTTCGCCGGGGTTGGCCTGGTGGAGCGGGGCCGGAGAGTGCATGGCGAGTGGGCCGCCCTCCTGTTGCGCGCTTCAGATCAGGGGTAGGTTGTGCCCGTGCCCCGTGACGTCGTCATCGCCGGAGGAGGCTTCGGCGGCTACTACGCCGCCAAGAAGCTGGAGAAGCTGGCTCCCAAGGATGTCCGGCTCACGCTGATCAACGACGTCAACTTCCTCCTGTACGCGCCCTTGCTGCCGGGCGCCGCGGCCAGCACGCTGGATCCCCGGCACGTCGTCGTGCCGTTACGCGAGCACCTCAAGCGCACCGAGCTGCGGATGGGCTGGGTGACCGACGGAGAGCCCGAGCGCAACGCCCTGAAGGTGAAGATGATCAGCGGCGAGACGATCGACTACTCCTACGACCAGCTGATCGTGGCCATGGGCTCCGTATCTCGCACGTTCCCGATCCCGGGCCTGGTCGAGCACGCGATCGGTTTCAAGACGATCGCCGAGGCCACGGCGCTGCGCAACCGGGTGGTCCGCCACCTGGAGCTCGCCGAGGGCATCGATGACCCCGAGGCGCGCAAGCCGTGGCTGTCGTTCGTGTTCGTCGGCGGGGGCTATGCGGGACTCGAGGGGGTGGCCTTTCTGGCCGATTTCGCGGCCGACATCATCAAGCGCTATCCACGCTGCCGGGAGGTCGGGACCCGCTGGACACTGGTCGACGCGGCGGCCCGGGTCATGCCGGAGATCCAGCCTCAGCTGGCCGACTTCACGGTGCGATTGCTGGAAGGCCGCGGCATCGACTTTCGGCTCTCCACTCAGGTCAAGGAGGTGTTCGACGACCGGATCGCGCTGTCCGACGGCGAGGTGATTCCGGCCCGCACGGTGTGCTGGACGGCCGGCGTCAAGGCCAACCCGGTGGCCGAGCGGATGGGCCTCCCCCTCGAGCAGGGCCGGATCAAGTGCGATGAGTTCATGCGCGTCCCCGGGTTCGACAACGTGTGGGCGGTGGGGGATATCGCGGCGATCCCGGATCCCGCGAACCCCGGCCATCCCTGCCCGCCGACTGCCCAGCACGCGATCCGGCAGGGCAAGCTGCTGGGGCGCAACGTCGCCGCGGCTCTGGGTGGGCGGGGCGAGGTCAAGCCGTTCACGTTCAAGACGCTCGGCTCGTTCGCCGAGCTCGGCCGCCACCAGGCGGTGGCCAATCTGATGGGCGTCCGCGTGCGCGGCTTCCTCGCCTGGGCGATCTGCCGGTTCTACCACCTCGCGTGGATCCCCGGCCTGGACCGCAAATCCCGGCTGATCGCCGACTGGTCGACCGAGATCATCTTCCCGCGGGACATCGCCGAGATGGGTCAGCTCGGCCACCCACCCCGTCTCGAAGGTCCGGCCCCACCGCCCGAGGACGAGCCCCAAATGGCCGCCCTCCCGGACGCTCCGGCCGAGGAGAAGGACAGCCCGGCGGCGAACCAGGGCACGCCGCCGCCGGCGGAGGATGCCCAGGCGACGCGGTCCTGACGGTTTGACTCAGCGCGCTGCGGTGGGGACGGCGATCACCTGGGCCGCGTCCTCGGCCCGGTAGTGGGCCACCAGGCGAAGCATTCGGCCGTCGAACTGCCACACCCAGTCCCGCTCGGGGTAGCCGGCGTTGGCGGGCTGCGACTGGCTGACCAGAACCATCCCGTCACGTTCGGTGGAGATGTTGCCGTTTTCCCAGCCCGGCTTCAGGGCGAGCTTCCGGACGATGCGATCGCGATGGCTCAGCTGAATCAGGAAGGCGTGTCCGAGGTTGACCGCCGACGAATCTCGCTGCTTGCCCCGAACGCACGCCTCGACCGCCGCCACACCCCGCCTGTCGAACGTCCCCACTTCATAGCTGCAACCGCGCTGAGCATCGACGAGCTTCCAACTCGCGGTCGTTGAGGCGTGCTGGGCCGAGACAATCGCTAGACGGTTGAACCGCGGTTCCGCGCAGCTGTTCGGGGTGTCGGGCGTGCCCTTGCGAAGCCGGGAGGGGCCGTAGGCGAACACCAGCCTGCTCCCGTTGCGGCTCCAGGTCGGAGCGCCGAGCTCGTGGCACGGCGTGGCGTCAGCTCCCAGCGCCCACTCGCTCCCCGAGCGCAGATCCCGGACCACGAGGTGCTGGTTGAAGAACGAGGACGTGCATCCGCCCTCCACCAGGACCACCTGCCTGGCGTCCGGCCTGGGTATGGCTCTGGTCACAGACTCCGAGTCGGGGAAGGAGAGGACTGTCGAGCTCGTGCCGGAGCGGAGATTCAGGCGCTCGACCCGTCCAGAGCAGCTGTCGGGCACCGGACCGCAGGTGGATGTGTCGTTGGTGCACTTGGAACCGACGCTGAACGTCATCCACACGCGGCCGGATCGGTCGACGCTCGGTGTGGCGAGGCTCTCCGGCCAGGCGACCCGGACCCGGGTGAGCGTTCGCAACCGACGGCCATCCTGCAGTGAGAATTGGTCCAGCACGGTCTTGCGGCCGCACGCACAGGCGGGCCACAGGGACAGGAACGAGCCGCCTCTCGCGGCTGACAGGCGGGAAACCGGCGTCGTGGTGGTTGACGCCTGTCGGCGGCCGGCCGAGGCGAGGCTGACGGCCATGCCCCCGAGTGCCAGCAGGACCGCGATCCCTATCCCCAGGTGAGCGCGCCGCAAGGTCACGCGAACACTACGTCGTCGGCGAGTCGCCATCACGGTCTCGGCTGGTCTCACGTGGACAACCCGCCCGGCCGGATCCTGTCCATCGGGCCGATGTCCCGGCGCGGCGTCGCGGCGATCCTTCAGGCACTTCAAATTGGCGAAGGGAGGTGAACACGAAGTGCTGAACCCGCTCGCGATCGGCGTCACTCTCAGTGGCCAGCTCCTCGATCTGCTCGTGCCGCGGCCCAAGCCTCGTGCTGGTTGTCCAGCAGAGCTCTCTCTCCTCTCACAGCGCACCGTCGCGAGGACATTGCCCGTCACGGCAGCCGATGAGTTCGGGGGACGGCCGATCGCGGGCGGGCTGCGCTGAAGGCCGGAGGGGTAATTTCCCCAGCTTGTCCACCTTCGCCGTCAAGTTCCTGGGCTGCAAGGTCTCGCAGGCCGACGTGATGCTGGCCCGTCAGGCACTACTGGCTGCCGGGCACACCGAGGTGGCTGAGGCGGAGGCCGAGTTGCAGGTGGTCAACACCTGCTGCATCACCCGCGAAGCGGAGGCCAAATCCCGGCAATCCGTGCGCCGCTCGCTACGGGGTGCCCGTCAGGTCTACGTGACGGGCTGTGCCGCCAACCTGGACGCCTCGCAGTTCGGTGAGATCGATGCTCGAGTTCGTCCGCTGGTCGGGACAGCCGATGATGTCGCCGCCACGCTGGGCGCCCAGGTGGGCGGGTGCGCCGATGTGGAGCACGACGTCCTTGCCCGGTCGCGGGATCTGCTCAGCTCCGGTCGCACGCGAGGCTTCGTCAAGGTGCAGGACGGCTGCGACTGCCACTGCGCCTACTGCATCATCCCCACGGTTCGCGGCAGCGCCCGGTCCCGCCCGGCCGGCGCCGTGCTGGCCGAGGTGCGCCGGCGGGTGGCCGAGGGGCAGCCGGAGATGGTGATGACGGGAATCAGCGTGGGCGACTACCGGGATCCCGAGCGGGGGCTCGAACTCGGTCAGCTGATGATGGAGGTGGCTGCTGTGCCGGGCGTGGAGCGGGTGCGCCTGTCCTCGGTGGAGGTGATCCACGTCAAGGACTCGCTCCTGACGGCCCTGGCCGAGGAGCCGAACGTGTGCCCCCATTTGCACATCCCGCTTCAGTCGGGCGACGACCAGGTGTTGCGCGCGATGGGGCGTCATTACTCGTCGCAGGAGTACGTGGAGCAGGTGCGAGCTCTCCGGGCTGCAGTGCCGGAGGTGAACGTGACAACCGACGTGATCGTCGGGTTCCCCACCGAGGACGAGGCGGCGTTTGGCCGTACGCTGGAGGTCCTGGACGCGGCCGGCATCAGCCGTGTGCACAGCTTCTCCTACTCGCCGCGCCCTGGCACCGTGGCCGCCGGGCTCGGCGACCGCGTCGCCTCCGAGCAGAAGAAGCACCGATCCCAGCGCCTGCGCGGCCACTCCGAGGTCCGTTCGCGCCTGCACCGCACGGCCAAGCTGGGTCAGACGGCGCGTGTCCTGGTCGACAAGACGGCCGAGACTCAATGTTCCGGGTACACAGAGGACTACACCCGCTGCTTCCTACCGGCCGGGACGGGTGCCCGGGGATCAATCGTGGATGTCGTCTGCCGGGATCTGCAAGCTGACGGGATCCGCTGCGAGCTTGCCTATCCTTAGAGATGGATTGACGGTCACCGAACAGGTTCGCTCCGACATCACCTCCGCCATGAAGGCGGGGGAGAAGCAGCTGGTCGGAGCGCTTCGTCTGGTCCTCTCCGAGCTCCAGAAGGAGGCCAAGGAGGGCAAGGGCGACGAGCTGGCGGTGCTCCGGCGCGAGCGCAAACGCCGACTGGACGCGGCCACCCAGTTCCGGGACGGCGGCCGGCCTGAGCTGGCTGAGGCCGAGGAGGCCGAGGCCGAGATCATCAGCGGCTACCTGCCTCCCGAGCTCGACGATGCCGAGCTCGAGCGGATCGTTCAGGGGGCCGTCGCGGAGACCGGGGCCAGCTCACCCAAGGACATGGGTCAGGTGATGAAGGCCGTGATGGCCCAGACCTCCGGCCGGGTCGATGGAAAGCGAGCATCCGCCGCGGTGCGCGCGGCTTTGGCCGGCTAGGAGAGACGATGCGCAGCCAGATTGAACTGGACAACTCGGTCGCCGCCGAACTGGCCGGCAGCGGTGACCAGATCCTCCGCACCCTGGAGAGCCACCTGGACTGCGAGGTGTTCCTGCGCGGCAACCTCCTGACGCTGGACGGCGAGCCGGCCGCCGTGAAGGGCGCCGCCACCGTGATCCGCGAGCTCTCCGAACTGGTCGACCAGGGCCACGAGATCGCGCCCGGGACGATCGAAGCCGTCACGCGCGCCCTGGATCAGCACGAGTCCCCGGCGGCCATCCTCGAGGACGTCGTCTGGCGCCACCGCGCCACCAAGGTGGCCCCCAAGACGGTCAACCAGAAGCGCTACGTCGACTCCATCCGCCGCAACACGATCACGTTCGGGATCGGCCCCGCCGGTACCGGCAAGACATTCCTGGCCGTCGCCCTGGCCGCTGCTGCCTTGAGCCGCCGAGAGGTCAACCGGATCATCCTCACCCGCCCCGCCGTCGAGGCCGGCGAGCGTCTCGGCTTCCTCCCCGGCGACCTGATGGCCAAGATCGACCCGTACCTGCGACCCCTGTTCGATGCTCTGCACGACATGCTCGAGCCCGAGCGGGTCAGCCAGCACCTGGAGCGGGGAGTCATCGAGGTGGCGCCGCTGGCGTTCATGAGGGGTCGCGCGCAACCCGTCGAGACACCGGTGCTGACGCCTGATGGTTACCGCCCGATTGGAAACCTCCGTCCCGGGGACCTCGTTGTGGGATCCGACGGGCAGCCAACTCCGGTCCTCGGCGTCTATCCGCAAGGTCGAAAGGAAGTCTTTCGGGTCCGAACGCAGGACGGCGCCTCGACGCGGTGCTGCGCCGAGCATCTGTGGCACGTCTACACCGCGTCAGATCGGCGTCGCAACAAGCCGGGGCGCGTGCTGGAGACCCGGCAGATGATCGGTCATCTGCGCAGCTTCCATGCGCACCGCTACGAGCTGCCGCTTTTGTCGGCACCGGCGGAGTTCGAGCCGCGACCGGTCCCCGTCGATCCGTACGCGCTCGGTCGGCTGCTCGGAGATGGCTGCCTGACCGCAACCACGACGCCGTCCTTTTCCACGGAGGACGCTGAGCTGGTGGAGGCGCTGGAGCACGCGCCGCCGAACATCGAGCTGCAGCCTAAGGGCGGCTACAACTACGTCCTCCGTCACACCGAGGGCCATCGGGGGGGCGTCATCGTCGCGAACCCGGTGATGACAGCCATACGACAGCTGGGACTCGCAGGAAGCCGATCCCATACGAAGTTCATCCCCGAGGTCTACCTGCACAACGAGTCGTCGGTGCGCATCGCGTTGCTGCAGGGGCTGATGGACAGTGACGGCGGTCCCGTGTCCCAGGCTGGGCGGACCTGCCGGGTCCAGTACACGACGTGCTCGGAGACCCTGCGCGACGATGTTTGCTACCTCGTCCGTTCGCTGGGCGGTGTCGCCTACTGGCGCTGCCGCGAGGCGGAGGGGCGCCGGCCTGGCCTCGCCCACGGACGGGAGGTCCCGCACCGCCATGACGCCTACGTCATGGACATTAGGCTCCCCGCGGGCATCGAACCCTTCCGCCTCCAGCGCAAACGGGCGCGCTACGAATGCGAGGGGAGCGGGCGCCCGATGCGGTTCATCGACAGCATCGAGCCGGCTGGCCACGCCGAGTGTGTCTGCATCCAGGTCGCCGCCGCGGACTCGCTCTACGTGACCGAGGACTTCCTGGTCACTCACAACACCCTCAACGACAGCTTCATCATCCTCGACGAGGCGCAGAACACGAGCCCCGAGCAGATGAAGATGTTCCTCACTCGCCTCGGGTTCAACTCCAAGGTCGTGGTTACCGGCGACATCACCCAGATCGACCTACCGCGTGACCAGACCTCTGGCCTGGTCGTGGTCAGCGAGATCCTGGATAGCGTCGAGGGCATCCAGTTCGTGCGTTTCGGCGAGGAGGACGTGGTGCGCCACAAGATCGTCAGGCAAATCGTGGCCGCCTATAACGAGCACTCTCAGCGGATGGCGCCTCAGCTGAAGCCCGCCGAACGTGCCTGAGCTGGACATCGAGGTCCTTGGGGCCGAGATCCTGGCCACGAAAGGCCCGAGCGCCCTGGAGGTGAGGGAGCTGTGCGCGCTGGCCCTCTCTTCCGCCGGGCTCGAGGACGGGCACATGGCTGTTGAGTTCGTGGACGACGAGCGAATCCGTGACCTGAACCGGCGCTTCCGCGGGAAGGACGACGTCACCGACGTCCTGTCGTTCGGCGTCGACCAGGATGGACATCCCGCCGGGCCCCGGGAGCTGGGAGACGTGGTGATCTGCCCTGAGCACACGACGGATCTCCGCGAGGCCATCGTCCATGGGACACTGCACCTCACCGGCATGGACCACGAGGTCGACGAGGGGGAGATGCTGGCCCTGCAGTCCGAGCTGATGCGCTGGATCCGATGAGCTCCTCAGTGGTCACCCGGTCCGGCTTCATCGCCCTGGCCGGCCGGCCGAACGTGGGCAAGTCCACGCTGGCCAACGTGATCGTGGGCGCCAAGGTGGCGATTGTCTCCGACAAGCCCCAGACGACCCGGCGGGCGATCCGCGGCGTGGCCAGCGGGCCTGACTGGCAGCTGGTGCTGGTCGACCTCCCCGGCGTTCAGCGCCCCCGTGACGCGCTCACAGAGCGGATGCAGCACCGCGTCGAGCACGAGCTGGCCGACGCCGACGGCTGCCTCATGGTGGTCAACGCCGAGCAGGGCGTCGGCCCGGGTGACCGCTTCATCGCCGAGCTGCTGTCCAGCTCCCCGGTGCCGGTCGTGCTGGCGGTCAACAAGGTCGACCGGACGAACCAGCCCCGCACGGTAGCCGCCCTCCAGGCCGCCGCCGACCTCGGGGTGGCCGAGGAGATCTTCCCCGTGTCGGCCCGGACCGGCGCCGGCGTCCAGCCGCTGGTCGACCGCCTGGTCTCGATGCTCCCCGCGGGTCCCTTCTACTTCGATGCCGCGCAGCGCTCGGACCAGTCCGAGACCGTCCACCTGGCCGAGCTGGTCCGGGAGCAGGTGCTCGCCCGCACCCGCGAGGAGGTCCCGCATGCCGTCGAGGTGGAGATAGAGTCGATCGCTCAGCCCCGTGACGACCTGGTCCGCCTGGTGGCGGTCATCCTGGTGGAGACCGAGTCCCAGAAGGGCATCCTGATCGGCGCCGGCGGCCGGATGATCAAGGCGATCGGCACCGGCGCGCGCAAGGCGATCGAGCGCGAGATGGGAAGCCACGTGCACCTGGCCCTCTCGGTCCGGGTGCGGCGTCATTGGCGGGCGGACGAGCGGGTGCTGGACCGGCTGGGCATCGAGTGACCAAGCCGCGCGAGAACGTCACCGTAGACGGCCAGCACCTGCTCGGCGTGGCGCTCCGTGCTGAACCGCTCAACCACATACTCGCGAGAGCCGTCCTGAGCTCCCCGGTCGACAAGCAAGCCGATGGCTGCGCTCCAGGCGTCGTAGTCCTCCGGGGGCAGGGTGTACCCATCGATACCCGGGCGGATGACCTCCGGCGGCCCACCGGCGTCCGTCCCGATGACCGGGACGTTCATCGACAGTGCCTCTATGACCGTCCGCCCGAACGGCTCCTCGGTCGACGGAACCAGTAGCACGTCCAGGGCCGCCATGACCGTCTCCACGTCCTGTCTCTCTCCAAGCCAGTGGACGCTGTGATCCAGACCGAGCTGGGAGATCGTGTGCCTCAGTTCGAGCTCGTAGGCCCGGTTGTCGTATGAGGTGACTGGCGCAATGAACTTCGTCTCACCGACCAATAGGAGCTGAGCGTCGGGGCGGGATCGCCTGAACTGCGACAGGATCCGGATTGCTCGCAGCTGACCCTTCCACGGTGTGATCTGTGCGATCACCGCGATGAACGGTCCACCGCTGACCCCCAGGACTTGGCGAGCGGCGTCTCTGCTGATCCGCCCGGGGGCGAACCGGCCGGTGTTCACCGGGTTGTCGACGACGAACACGGGCGTTCTGCGCGGTTGTCCCCACGCCAGACGTGTTGCGACGGTCTTCGATACTGCTATTACGGCAGAGCTGCGACGCAAGATCGCCGCCCGCACGAGTGTGGCGACGGAACCTGTCGGTAGCAGGTCACGGCAGTGCACGATCAGGGGGGCGGCTCCTCCTCGAGGAGCCAGCAGCCCGGCCCGAATCGTGTTCGCATGGAGCACGTCCGGTCGCCAGTCCTCTGCCGCCGACCGCATCGCGCGTCTGGTCCGGATCGACCGGACGGCTTCCAGAACCGCCAACGGGGACCGAATCCTGAACGTCAGTTGACTGGGCGGGATCGGGATCACCTCGACGCCGAGCTTGCCGAGCTCGTTGGCCAGCGGACCGTGAGGACAGGCAACCGCCACCGCGTTGCTCTGACCGAGTACTCGGACGAGTTCAAGCAGAGAATGCTGGGCGCCACCCATCTCGGCACCGTGCTCCAAGAACAGGATTCGCAGCCGGCGATCACGGACCGACTCGGGGGCGGCCACGGAGAGCCGCTGCGCCCTCAGCTCCTCGTACATGGCCACCACCTGTTCGGCATATCGGTGGCTGTCAAACCGTGCCCGGACCGATTCACTGCCGCGCTCGCCGTAGCTCTGGCGCCGGGTGGGATCGTCCACCAGGCGGGCGATCGTCTCCGCCCAGCGTTCGACGTCCCGGGGAGGGAGCAGCACGCCATCCTCGCCATCGCGGATGACTTCGGCAGGCCCACCGACCTCGGTGGCCACCACGGGTGTGCCCACCGCCATGGCCTCTATCACGCTCCGTCCGAAGGGCTCCTCCCACGAGGGGCACAGGAGCAGGTCCAGAGCCCGCATGATCCTCGGCACGTCCTGTCGCTCACCCAGGAATCGAACGTGGTCATCTAGACCCAGCTCCTTGACGAGATTTTCCAGCTCTCTCAGGTATGCCCGGTTGTCAAAGCGGACGCTCGGTCCGACGAACTTCGGGGCTCCGACGATCAGGAGCTGCGCATCGGGGTGGTCCTCACGGATACGGGCCATGGCCCGGATGGCGACGTCATGCCCCTTCCAAGGCGTGATCTGCGCGACCATCCCGAGCAGCGGCCCCGAGGTCGGAAGATTCGCCAGCTCGCGGGCCTCTTCGCGGCCTTCTCCGCCGAGACAGAACTGGATCGTGTCGAGCGGGTTGTACAGCGTGTAGACGCGGGTCGGCTCGCTGCCGGCGATGAACCTGTCGCTGGCATATCGCGAGACGCCGACCACGGCGTCGGACCGGGCACACAAGAGGTGTCTGATCATGTCCGAGACCCGGGACGGGGGGAGGACATCGTGCACGTGGACGACGGTGGGGGCATAGCGGCGGACCCCCGCAACGAGGATCACCAGGCCGGCCCGGAGCGAATTTGCGTGGATCACGTCTGGACGCTGCGCTTGCACGATCCGCCGCAGCACCCGAGCGGACCGGAAGATCCGGGCTCCAGCTCGAAACAGCTGACGGGTGTCGAGCCGTAGGCTCGCCGCCGCCTCGGGGAGAGCGACGACATCGACGCCTCGCTCCGCGAGCATCTGTTCGAGCTCGCCCGACGGACACGCCACAGTGGCTCGTACGGTGGCGGGAAGCGCCTCCAGGAGGTCAAGCAGAGCGCGCTCGGCGCCGCTCACGATGCCCGAGTGGCACACGAACAGGACCTTCACGTCGCCCTCGCCCCCAGCCTGCACATGTGCGGCAGATGCTACCCGTCGAGCCGACACGGGCTGCAGGCAAAACCTGGTGGGGCCGGGTTTGACGCTCCTGGTGCACATCTGATATATCACCAGCCGTGGGTGCGAACGGAACGCCTTCAGGCAACGGACGGCTGCCGTCCTCCCAGCGGATCGTGGTCCTCGGGGCCGGGATCGTGGGCAACAGCCTGGCGTACCACCTGTGCCGCCTGGGGGAGACGGAGGTGCTGCTGCTGGACAAGGGGCCGCTGCCCAACCCCGGCGGCTCGACCGGGCACGCATCCAACTTCATCTTCCCGGTCGATCACTCCAAGGAGATGACGCTCCTGACCCTCGAGAGCATGCGCCAGTACAAGGAGCTGGGCGTGTACACCGAGAGCGGGGGCATTGAGGTCGCCCGGACCCCGGAACGCATGCAGGAGCTTCAGAGGCGCATGGCCTCGGCCAAGTCATGGGGGATCGAGCCGGTGTCGATGCTCACCCCCGAGGAGGTCAAGGAGCTCGTCCCCTTCATCGATCACAGCCTGATCCTGGGCGGCTTTTATACGCCCGGAGCTGGGGTGGTGGACTCCCTGCGGGCCGCCACGATCATGCGCGAGAGGGCTCAGGAAAAAGGTCTCACCGTGGCGGCCAACACCGAGGTGCTGGGCATCGACGTCGAGGGCGGCCGGGTGAAACGGGTCCGGACAACGAAGGGTGATGTGGAAGCCGATCGCGTCGTCATCGCCTGCGGTGCCTGGAGTCCGAAGCTCGCCCGCATGGCCGGGGCCAACATCCCGCTCACGCCGATGGTCCACCAGATGATCGACATCGGTCCGGTGCCCCGGTTCGCGGACGCCAAGAGCATGATCGAGTTCCCGATCGTCAGGGACATGGACACCAACATGTATGAGCGCCAGGAGGGGACCGGCCTGGAGATCGGCTCCTACGCCCACCGGCCGATCACCCTGGGCGCCGACGAGATCCCGTCGATCGAGGAGTCGGCCCTCACCCCGACCGAGCTGCCGTTTACCCAGGAGGACTTCGATCCGCAGATGGAGATCGCCCTGGATTTGATGCCCGAGATCGTCGCCGACGAGAGCGTCGGCGTGAAGTACGCCATCAACGGCGTCCTCTCGGTCACGCTCGACGGCCTGCCGCTGCTCGGCGAGACCCCGGACGTCAAGGGCCTGTGGTCCGCCGCCGCCATCTGGATCAAGGAGGGCCCCGGAGCCGGCAAGTCCGTGGCCGAGCTGATGGTGCACGGCGAATCGGAGATCGACGTGTTCGAGTCGAACATCGCCCGCGCCTACCCCTGCCAGAGCACGTCCGGGCACATCGTCGCCCGGGCCTCCGAGGGCTTCAACAAGATGTACGGGATCGTCCATCCCGGTGAGCAGTGGGAGTCCGACCGGCGCATCCGCCTGTCGCCGTTCTACGAGCGGGAGAAGCAGCTGCAGGCCAACTTCGTCGAGGGCGCGGGCTGGGAGCGTCCGAACTGGTACGAATCGAACGCCAACCTGCTTGACGAGTACGGCGACCGGATCAACCGCCGCGAGGCGGAGTGGGAGTCCCGCTGGTGGTCGCCGATCATCAACGCCGAGCATCTGGCGATGCGCGATCGGGCGGCGATGATCGACCTGACCGCGTTCGCCATCTTCGACATCGACGGACCGAGTGCGCTGGACGTGTGTCAGCGACTGGCGATGCGCCAGATGGACGTGCCCGTCGGACGCGTCGTCTACACCCCCCTGCTCCTGCCGAGCGGCGGGTTCAAGCAGGACCTGACGATCATGCGTCTGGGCGACGAGCAGTTCCGCGTGGTCACCGGCGGCGCCTACGGCATGTCGGACCTCAAGTGGTTCGCCGACCACCTGCCCGAGGACGGCTCGGCCCAGGTCCACGACCTGACCAGCTCGTGGTGCACGCTCGGCCTGTGGGGGCCGCGGGCGCGGGACATCCTGTCCAGCCTGACCCGCGCCGACATCTCCCACGAGGGCTTCCCATTCGCGCGCTGCCGGACGATCGAGGTCGACTCCCTGGCGGTGCTGGCGTCCCGGATCTCCTACGTGGGCGATCTTGGCTGGGAGCTGTACGTGCCGATGGAGCAGGGCGCTCGCCTCTGGGACCTGATCGCCCAGGCGGGTGAGCCGCACGGCATCATCCCGGCCGGAATCGGGGTCTACGGGACGACCGGACGCCTGGAGAAGTGCTACCGGGCCTACGGGGCCGAGCTCGAGGGCGAGTACAACGTCGTCGAGGCCGGGATGGCCTGGGGCCCGGTCAAACAACCCGACTTCATCGGCAAGGAGGCTCACGTGCGCCACCGCGAGGAAGAGCCCGCGGCGGTCATGTGCACCCTGACGGTCGACGATCACACCTCAAAGGACGGCACCAAGCGCTACATGCTGGGCAAAGAGCCAGTCCTCACCCGCGACGGGACGCCGCTCACCGACGGCAAGGGCCGGCGCTCGTTTGTGACCAGCGCCGGGGCCGGACCGAGCGTCGGGAAGCACGTCCTGATGAGCTATCTGCCTCCCGAGCAGGCGGTGGTCGGAGCCGAGCTGGCCGTCGAGTACATGGGCGAGCAATATCCGGTGACCGTGGCCACGAACGACTCCACGCCGGTGTTTGACCCGGACAACTCCCGGATCCGCTCGTAGCATCTGCGGCACCGAATGAACATCCTCGTCAGCGTCAAACGCGTCCCCCTCACCGGAGGGAAGATCGTCCTCACCGAGGACGAGCGGGCGATCTCCACCCGGCACCTGGGCTTCACGATCAGCCCGCACGAGGAGTGCGGCTGCGAGGAGGCGATCCGGCTGATCGAGCAGCACGGCGGCGCCTCCACCGTGCTGACGCTCGGCCCGCCCGAAGCCGAGGAGCAGCTGCGGGACATGATGGCGATCGGCATCGACCGGGCGGTTCATCTGGTCACCGACGTCAGCGAGTGGGATCCCCAGGCCACCGCCCGGGCCATCGTCGAGGCCATCCAGGCCGAACCCGAGCCGCCTGACCTGCTCCTGTTCGGCAGCGAGTCAGCCGACGCAGGCAACTACCAGGTGGCCATCCGCGTCGCCCGCGCGCTAAGCCTGCCCTGCGTGACCGGCGTGAAGGCGCTCACCGTCAACGGCGCCAGCGTCCGCTGCGAGCAGGAGGTCGACTCCCGCCGCGACGTCTACGAGGTGGCGCTGCCGGCCGTGGTCACGGTCAAGGAGGGCATCAACCTGCCCCGCTATCCCTCGGTGCCCGGGCGCCTGCGGGCCAAGCGCAAGCCGGTCGAGAGCCGATCGCCGGCCAAGCCTGACCCCCGTCTGGAGATGGTCCGCCTCAAGCTGCCGCCCGGGTCCGGGAAGCAGGTCGAGATCCTCGGCCGGGGCCCCGACGCGGCGCCCGCCGTAGTCGAGATCCTCAAAGAGATCGGCCTGGTCTAGAGGTCATGACCGTCCTGGCCTTCCTCCTTGACCCCAGCGACGAGGTCTCCCAGCAGGCCGTCACCCTGGCCGCCCAGCTGGGCGAGGATGTCGATGCCGTCAGCGTGAGCGCCGGCACCTACTCGCCTGATGGCTGGGCTGACGCGCTGGTCGGCGAGCTGGAGCAGACCGGCGCCTCCGCCATGGTCGGCCCCGGCACCGAGCGGGGCAACGAGGTCCTGGCCCAGGTGGCCGCTCGGCTGGACCTGCCGCTGGCCGCCAACTGCACGTCGGTCACGTCCGGCTCTCCGGCGCAGGTGACCCGGGTGCGGTGGGGCGGCAGCCTGCTGGAGGAGGCCCGCGTGCACGGCAGCCCGCTGCTGCTCACCGTGGCCCCGCACGCCGTCCCGGCCGCTGCCGGCCAGGCTTCGCCGCGCTACGTGGTGGCAAGCCCAGACTCCACCGTCAAGGTCATCGACACGGTCATTCCGACCAGCTCGGGCGTCTCCCTGGCCGAGGCCAACGTGGTCGTCTCCGGCGGCCGGGGGGTGGGATCGGCGGAGGGCTTTGCCGTGATCGAGGAGCTGGCCGCGCTGCTGGGCGGGGCCGTCGGGTGCTCGCGGGCCGTGACCAGCGCCGGCTGGCGCCCGCACACCGACCAGGTGGGCCAGACCGGCATCAAGGTCTCGCCGGACATCTACATCGCCTGCGGGATCAGCGGGGCCACCCAGCACATGGCCGGCTGCAAGGGCGCCAAGCGGCTGATGGCCATCAATCCGGATGGCGAGGCGTCGATCTTCGCCCACGCCGACTACGCCGTGATCGGCGATCTGCACGAGATCGTGCCCGCCATCTCCGCCGAGATCCGGAAGGCGAGGGGCACATAGCCTCGCTGCCCGCCGCGCTCGTTCTGGCGGCTGCGCTGGCGGTCAGCCTCGGGCTGTTCACCCGTCGTTCTCTGGTCCTCATACACCGGGTTCAGCAGGCCCGGCCCGTGGATCGTTCCGGCCACGTCGGCCGGCGCGCCCGCAACGAGGCGACGATCGTGCTCGGACAGCGCAAGCTGCTCCAGCGCATCGGCCCCGGGCTGATGCACGCGTTCATCTTCTGGGGGTTCATGGTCCTGCTGCCCACGATCGTGATCGCGATGATCTCGATCGTCGACAAGCACACGACGTTCCCGTGGCTCGGGCACCAGGGCTGGTACTTCCTGCTGGTCGACATCTTCGCCGTGCTCGTGCTGGTCGGCGTGGTCGCCGCTCTGTGGATCCGCAAGGTGCAGCGGCCGCGGCGCTTCCAGGGCAGCCACCTGGGCGAGGCTGACCTGATCCTGGCGCTGATCGCCACGATCGCCACGTCCCTGCTGCTCTGGCACGCAGCCCAGATCGCGCTGCACCTCAACGACTGGCCGAAAGCCTGGTCGCCCGTGTCAAACGGCCTGTCGCACCTGTTCGCCCGCGACGGAGCCACGCGAGCTCTGGAGCGCGTGTTCGTGTGGATCCACGTCCTCACGATCCTCAGCTTCCTGGCCTACCTGCCGCGCTCCAAGCACCTGCACATCATGGCCGCGGCGGTCAACGTCTGGTTCGCGCGCACCGGCCCGGGCGGGCGCCTGGAGCCGCTGGACTTCACCGTCCCGGACGAGGAGATCCGCTTCGGGGCGGGCACGCCCGCCGATCTGACCTGGAAGCAGGTGCTCGACACCTATTCCTGCACGGAATGCGGGCGCTGCCAGGACGTCTGCCCGGCCAACATCACCGGCAAGATCCTCTCGCCCAAGCTGCTGATCATGGGCGAGCGCGACGCCGTGCGCAGCGACAGCGAGGCCAGCCTGGTTCCCGGCGCCGTCCCCGAGGAGTCCGTCTGGGACTGCGTGACCTGCGGGGCGTGCGTCCAGGCCTGCCCGGTCTCGATCGAGCACGTCGACCACATCCTCGACCTCCGCCGCCATCTGGTGATGGTCGAGTCGAGCTTCCCGAGTGAGGCCGAGCCGATGCTGCGCGACGTCGAGCGGGCCTCGAATCCCTGGGGTCGGGCCCAGTCCGAACGCGCCGACTGGGCCGCCGACCTCAAGATCAAAGTCCTACAGCCGGGTGACCCGCCCCCCGAATACCTGTACTGGGTGGGCTGCGCCTCCTCGTTCGACGAGCGCGCCCGCCGGACGGCTGAGTCCACGGCCAAGCTGCTGCAAAGCGCCGGCGTCGACTTCGCCATCCTCGGCCCCCGCGAGGCGTGCACGGGCGATCCGGCCCGGCGGATGGGCAACGAGTACGTGTTCCAGGCATTCGCCGAGCAGAACGTGGAGACCCTGAACGAATCGGGCGTCACCAAGATCATCGCCAACTGCCCCCACTGCTTCAACACGCTGGCCAACGAGTACCCGGACTTCGGCGGAAGCTACGAGGTCATCCACCACACCGAGCTGCTCTCCCGGCTGATCGCCGAGGGCCGAATCAAGACAACGCCCGACAGCAGCAAGGCGATCACCTACCACGACTCGTGCTACCTGGCCCGCCACAACGACGTCATCCAGGCGCCCCGGGATCTCGTCCAGGCCGTCGGGCAGCCGGTGGAGATGGCGCGCTCGGGCAAGCAGACCTTCTGCTGCGGCGCGGGCGGCGCCCACATGTGGATGGAGGAGCGGGCCAGCCCGATCAACGCCGAGCGGGTCAAGGAGGCCGCGGCCACCGGCGCCGACACGCTGGCCGTGGCCTGCCCCTACTGCACGATCATGCTCGACGACGGCGTTCAGTCCACCGGCGATGAGCTGCGCGTGGTCGACGTGGCCACGCTGCTGGCCGAATCGCTGGAGAATTAGCGGAGCAGCGGCGAAGTGCAGGTCGCTCGCCCAACCTGATTGCCAGCGTCTTCGATGTGCGGTCTCAGCTGAGAGCGTCGGCGCAGGCGGCCAGATCGGCGTAGAGCCGTCGTCGCTGTTGGGAGTCAAAGGTGCCGAGCATCCGCTCCTGCACGGCGGCGACGGCCGCGGAGGCGCCGACGAGGCGCTTGGCGCCGGCGTCGGTGAGGGTGAAGTGCTCGTGGCGCCCGGCGCCATCGCCTTGGACAAGGTCCGCGCTTCGCAGCGTGCCGAGGAGCTGGTGCATTGCCTGACGGGAGACGAACGTGCCACGTGCGAGTGCGGCGTTGGTGAGCCCGGGTGTGTGGGAAAGCTGTTCCAGACACGAGTATTGAGGGACGGTCAGATCGTGGTCTCGCAGGGCCGCGTCCATCGCGGCCCGCAGCGCGACCGTGGCGCGTTTGAGCACGTAGCCGACGGCCGTATCGAGATCGACTTGACTCACGTCAACATCTTGACATATCCTGTTCGTCAAGACCTTGACAAGCGAACAGGAGTGTCTCCGATGCCCGTTGGTCCCGACTTCATCTCTCTGCAGGTCCGCGATCTCGACGCCGCCGCCGCGTTTTACGAGGACCGTGTCGGCCTGCGCCGTGCACCTGCCTCACCGCCTGGCGCTGTGGTGTTCGCCAGCGAACCGATCCCGTTCGCCGTCCGCGAGCCGCTGCCCGACACCGATCTTGACTCCGGTCAGCCCGGCCTCGGCATCGCGCTCTGGCTCAAAGTCGATGACGCCCAGGCGTTGCATGACCAGCTCGCCGGGCGCGGGGTCACGATCTTGACCGACCCGTTTGACGGCCCGTTCGGTCGCACCTTCGCTCTCCGGGATCCCGACGGGTACGCGGTGACGATCCACGATGCCGGCTAGATGGCGATCACCTTTCATCCGCTCGGCCAGTTCTCGCTGACGGCGGCGGCCGCGTTTGCCGAAGACTTTCCCGGCACCCGGGCTGAGGCACCACCGGAGGCGCTGCGCTACGCCTGGGCGGTCGACGGCGACTGGCGCACCGTGCAGGTCACGGTGCGCCAGGACGATGAGGCGATCCATGCCGAGCTCGGCGATCAGCCACCCGCGGAGCTCGCCCGTCAGGCAGCACGCGACCTTGAGCGAATCCTCTCACTCGATGTTGATGGGACCGATTTCGCTGCCCTCGGCGAACGCGACGATGTTGTCAGAGCGCTGCAGCGACGGTTTCCTGGACTGCGACCGGTTTTGTTCTACACCCCATATGAGGCCGCAGCCTGGGCGATCATCGGACATCGGATCCGGATGACGCAGGCCGCCAAAATCAAGGAGCGTCTGAGTGATGAGCTCGGCAAATCCGGGGCGTTTCCCGCCCCGGGACTGCTCGCTCAGGTCTCTGCACCCCAGCCGGGGCTGACCGACCGCAAGATCGGTCAGCTCCGCGTGCTTGCGTCCGCTGCCGAGGACGGCGCGCTCACGCGTGATCGACTTCGGGCCATGACCCAGGAGGACGGGCTTGCGCACCTTCAACAGCTGCCGGGCATAGGACCGTTCTCCGCCGAACTGATCCTCATCCGCGGTGCCGGCAACCCCGACGCACTGCCTGACCACGACACACGGCTCGATGACGCCATCCGCTCCGCCTACAACACATCCGACGACTCTGCGATCCACCAGATCACCGAATCGTGGCGCCCCTACCGGGCCTGGGTGGCGCTGCTCCTGCGAGCGTGGCGCGAGGCCGAGACGGGCGAGATCGCCCAGGGGCGGCGCAGCACAACGCGCTTGCAACCCCCCGACGCAACATGAGCGAAGGCGCCTTGCTTTCCCGTCAGACCCCTGCCCTCAGCGGGGATCGGTGCGGTAGGCGATCGAGCGGTGGCGGATCGCGGCGACGCGGACGGTCCGGTCGTTGTCTGCCAGTTGGTAGATGATGCGATACGTGCCCACACGAAAGGAGCGGAGGCCGTGCAGCCGACCGCGTAGGGCGTGTCCGACGTGGGGGTTGCGCTCGAGCAGTCCGAGCGCGTCTTCGACGGCGTCGATCAACGGCCAGTCGAGGTAGAGCAGCTGTTGTCGAGCGAGCCGCGCGAGAACAACCTTGGCCACGCCTCAGCGGGCGGCTCGGAGCTTGGCGGTTTCGTGGCGAAGATCGTTCAGCGTGACGCTCTCGCCTCGCGCGAGCTCGACGAGGCCGGCTTCGATAGCAACGAGCGTCGCTGAGTCAGAGAGGATCTCTGCGGTCTCTTCGAGCGCCTCGTACTCGTCGATCGGAACGAGCGCCGCGGCGGGTTTGCCGTTGCGGGTCACTAGCACGTGATCACGGCGGTCGGCGACGTCGCTTAGTAGCGCGCTGAGCTTCGTTCTGAACTCGCGAACCGGAACGATCTTCGCCATGCGCAGAAGTGTACCGTATTGCGTACGCCGCGTCCGCGGCCAGCAGGGAAGGTCGGCGCGAGTGCCACGTTCGGGCGCGCCTGGCGCGTAGCAGCGCTGCCAGCGGAACCTGCGCAACTCTGGATTGCCCGGCCGCGGGCGGGGCAGGCTAGCCGATCCGCTCGTCGATCCGTACGCGGACGGTATCCCCCGTGTCTTTGCCGATCGTTTTCCGCAGCGCCGCCTTGACTGGGAGCCTGTGCGTGCCGTCACCCTGAGCCATTAGCGCACCGGTGAACGGCTCGCCGTCGATCGCGCCGCGGATCTTTACGAGCCCGCGCGTGCCGAAGAGCTCGGCCGCGTCGTCCATCACTACGCACGTCCACGCTCCTGGGTTGTCGCCCTTCTGAAGTTGGGCGTCGAACTCTCTGAACACGACCCTTCGAACTCTGGCACACGGGTAAACTTGCAGGTGAGATGCGGCTATCGGAGCTTTCGTAGCGTCGCCTCAATCTCGGACGTGAGCAGAGCTCGCACGTTAGACCGGATTCCGGACGTGTTCCAGCGAGCAAACCGTGCAAAGAAGCGGCGATTTGCGCGCTCAGACAGGTCGAGCCGTCCGTCCACCCTTCATCGCGGCAGTTCCATCCCCAAGCAGTCGCTCGAGCTCACGCTCCAGCCCGCCTGACCCCACCTCCACCGTCTCCAGCGGCAGCCCGATCCGCGCCGCCGCCCGCTCAGCGGACGCGAGCGTCTGCGCAGTCCGGCGCTGGGCCAACCACACGACGCGCGTGTAATGGCCGAAGTACTCGTCGCGCAGCTCCGGATACCGGTCAAGTCCCAGCTCACGTACCACCGTGTGCTCGAACGTGCGAGCCAGGAAATCGGTCAGGAAGTAGGTGCCGGGCTCCTCCTCCAGGGCACGGCGAACCTCTTCACGCGCGAACACGTCGTAGCAGTGATCGCCGCTCAGCCGCTCCACGCCCAGCGCGTCCAGCCCGCCGTAGGTGCCGCAGTCCCCGTAGGCCACCACCACCTGCTCATAGCCAGCCCGCAACGCATCAATCTCCCGCCGAACCGCCCCCGGAATCTCCGACGGACGGTTGTGCAGGAGCGCCGGAATCGGATACACATCGACCGGCCAGCCCCGCCGCTCGGCCACCATCCGCACCTGCAGGGCCAGCGCCCCGCACGCCACGACCGCGATGCTCATCCCGGGAAGCCGAGCTGATCGATGAACAGGTCGTTGAAGTCAGCCCGGCCCGACAGCTCCACGTACTCCACCTCGTGCAGGATGGCGTGCGCCTCGGCGCGCTCTCGCAGGCTCAAAGCAGCGATCTTGGCGCCCTCGCCGGCCACGTTGCCGGCCGACACGATCCGGGGAAGCGCCAGCTTCGGGACCAGCCCGATGCGCACCGCGCTCAGAGGCGTCAGGTACGCCCCAAAGCTTCCGGCCAGCAGCACCTGCGAGATGTCCTCCACGCTGACCCCGAGGTCGCGGAGCAGGATGTTCCAGCCCGTGGCGATCGAGGCCTTGGCGAACTGCAGCTCGCGGATGTCCCGCTGGGAGAGGAACAGCGAGGCGGCTGGGTCATCGCCGTGCCAGTGCAGTACGAACACCCGCTCCTCGCCGATCTTGGTCAGCCGATCCGCCAGACCGGGATGATCCGAGGCGGCCTGCTCGTCGGGGATGAAGCGGCCCGAGTGATCGAGCAGCCCCGTCTGGACCAGCTCGGCCACCGCGTCGACCAGTCCTGATCCGCACAGGCCCACCGGCTCCACGTCTCCGATCACCTCCAGGGCCAGGTCATCGCCGCCGATCTTCACGCCCTCGATCGCACCCTCGGCCGCCCGCATGCCGCAGCGGATCTGCGCCGCCTCGAACGCCGGACCGGCCGGTGCCGCACAGGCCAGCACCCGCTCGGCCGAGCCCAGCGCGATCTCACTGTTGGTGCCGCAGTCGATGAACAGGCGCAGCCGGCGATCGCGGGTCAGCCCGGTGGCTAGCATCCCGGCGACGATGTCACCGCCCACGTAGGCGCCCAGCGAGGGAAACACGAAGGCGGGCGCGCGGGGGTGGACGGGTGCGCCCAGATCCGAGGCCAGCACCGGCGGCGCGACGTGGGTGGTCACCGTGAACGGCGCCATCGACAGCGGCTCTGGGTCGATGCCCAGCACCAGGTGGACCATCGTCGCGTTGCCGCAGGCGGTGACCTCGTAGACCTCGCCTGCGTCGACCTCACCCTCGGCGCAGACCTCCGCCACCAGATCGGCGATCGTCTCCTGGGCGAGCCGGCGCAGCGTGCCCATGGCGGTGTCGTCCATCATCGTGGCCGAGATCCGCGTGATCACATCGCCGCCGAACGGCTGCTGGCGGTTGAGCTGGGAGGCCACGGCCACCGGCTGGCCGTTCTCAAGGTCGAGCAACGTGGCGACCACGGTCGTGGTGCCGAGGTCGAACGCGATCGCGAACCGCCGCCCCGTGGTGTCGCCGGGCTCGACGTCGATCAGCTCCTCGTCGCAGATCACGGCGGTGATGTCGAAGTTCGAGCCGCGCAGCACGCCGCCCAGTTTCTGCAGGACGGGCAGGGAGGCGTGTGGCTCGAGGTCGTCGATCGCGTCGAGCAGCCGCTGCAGGTCCGAGCGCTGATCCTCCATGGTCGGCTCCTCCAGCACCACATGGCGCTTCTGCACCGCGGGACGCAGGATCACGTGGCGGCCCACGCCGACCAGCGCCGCCTTGGGCCGCGTCTGCAGCGGCGGCACCTCAACGACCAGGTCGGCCCGGGCGCTGGCCCGGCAGGCCAGCCGCCAGCCGCCGCGCAGCTCGTCCGGGGTGAACGCGCGCGGGTCGAGGTGATCGACCGGAACCTCGCCGGAGACCACCCGCACCTTGCACTTCTTGCATGTGCCGTGACCGCCGCATGTGGAGTCGATGGCGATCCCGTTCCAGCTGGCCGCGTCGAACACCGGCGTGCCGCTGGGCACCCGCACCTCGGCCCCGTCGGGCAGGAAACGGACGCGGACGCGCTCAGCGCCATCGGTGGCTGGCCGGCCACCGATGGCGGACCCAGCTTCGTCCTGGATGGTCTCGGACACGGCGCGGTGGGGGAGGGGCCGGCTCACGTCGCGGCCGCAGCCTCCCGCTCGGCGGCCTGGCGGGCCCGGTGCGCGGCGATCCAGCTCGTGCCCCAGGGGTCGTGGCCCAGCAGCAGATCGGCGCCGCGGACCGCCTGCACGCACACCTCGGCGGTGGACATGATCGCGCTGGTCAGCCCGGCGGCCATGGCCATGGGGAGGAAGGCGGCGTTCAGCGCATGGCGCTGGGGCAGCCCGAAGGAGACGTTCGATGCGCCCAGGCTCATGTTCACGCCCAGCTCGTCACGGATCAGCGAGATGGTCCGAAGCACGGTGGTGACGGCCTCGGTATCAGCGCCCACCGTCATCGCCAGCGGGTCGATGATCACGTCCTCGGGCGCGATGCCGTAGTCGCCGGCGACGCTCACGATCTTGCGGGCGTGCTTGAGGCGCTCCTCCGGGGTGACGGGGATGCCGGTCTCGTCGTTGGCCAGGCCGATCACGGCGGCGTCGTGCCTGGCCACCAGCGGGAGGATCACCTCGAGGCGCTCGTCCTCGGCCGTCACCGAGTTGACCAGCGCCCGTCCCTCGTACACCGACAGCCCGGCCTCCAGCGCCTCGATCACCGAGGAGTCGATGCAGATCGGAAGGTCCACCGCGTCCTGCGCGGTCCGCAGCATGTCCATCAGCAGCTCGGGCTCGTCGACCAGCGGAATCCCGGCGTTGATGTCCAGCATGTCGGCACCGGCCTGCATCTGAGCCACCGCGTCGTGAGTGACGGTCGACAGGTCGCCGCCGCGCAGCTCCTCGGCAAACGTCTTGCGGCCGGTCGGGTTGATCCGCTCCCCGATGATGCAGAACGGTTGACCCGCGCCGATCGTGACCGTCTTAGATCGCGAGCGGAGGACTGTGTCCATAGGACTCCCTTTCGGTTCGAGGTTGGATGCCGAGCCTCCGGCACAGCGCGGCGATGCCGGCGTCCTTGCGGAACGAGATCAGATGCAGCCCGGCCACCCCGGGCAGGGCCAGGGCGTGCGAGGCCAGCTCGTAGGCAATCTCGAAGCAGGTCTCCTCGGCGTCGGGAGCCTGCTCGACGCGGCGCACGATCTCGGGGGGCACATCGATCCCGGGGACGCCGGTGGCCACGAACCGCATCCCGCCCACGCTGCGCAGGATGCAAACGGAGGGCAGGAGCGCCACCCGCTCGGCCAGCCCGGCCTCGACCGCGGCGGTCATGAACCGCTCCAGCAGCTCGGGCCGGTAGCAGAGCTGAAGCTGCAGGAACCGGGCGCCTGCGGCGGCCTTCTTGGCGGCGCGGCGGACACGGTGATCAAGCGGCGGGGCACTCGGGTTCTCCACGGCGCCGACGCAGAACTCGGGGGCGGGGATGATCGGACGGCCGGACAGGTAGTGGCCGCGCTCCAGGCTGCGGGCCACCGAGATCAGCTGCGGCCCGTCCAGGTCGAACACCCGCCGCGCCTCGGGCTCGTCACCGGCGGTGACGTCGTCACCGGTCATGCAGGAGATGTTCCGGATCCCGTGCATGTGGGCGCCCATCAGGTCGGCCTCAATGCCCAGCCGGTTGCGATCCCGGCAGCCCAGCTGCATGATCGGCTCGGCACCGGCCTGCAGCAGGGCCAGCGACACGGCCAGCGAGGAGCAGTGGGCGTGCGCCGAGGGGTTGTCGGTGGCGTTGTAGGCGTCGACGAACGGCCACATCGGCTCGAGGTGCCGTTTGACGTCGGCGATGCCGCCGCCGTCGATCACCGGCATCTCGGCGGTGACCACGAGCTGGCCCGCGTCGAGCTTCTCTTCAAGCGTGCTCGTCATGGGTGGCGGCACCCCAGCCCGCCGGGGTCTGGCGGTCACGCCCGGTGACCAGGTTGATCCACGAAGAGGTCCCCTTCAGCTGGTTGTCCACCGGCGGGCGCAGATGATCGATGTGGTCGCGCCAGACCGGCAGCCGCTCGGAGCGCTCCACCGCCTTGAGCCACACGCAGGGCATCTCCGGTTTGACCTCGCAGTGCCCGTTCGCCCGCACGCCTCCGCAGGGACCGTTGCGCAGCGTCTTCGGGCAGTTCATCGGGCAGGTCAGGCCGGTGGAGTGCAGCACGCACTGACCGCACATCTGGCAGCCCCAGACCGGGCCCTTGACGGCGTGCTCCACGCGCGCCACGGCGCGTGTCGCGGCACCGCTCATGCCGTCACCAGCTCCCGGCGGCGCTGGATCAGTTCCTTGGCCATCTTGACCGCCGAGGAGGCGTCGGCCGAGTAGCCGTCGGCGCCGACCGCGTCGGCGTATTCCTGGGTGACCGGCGCGCCGCCCACCATCACGATCACCTTGTCCCGCAGGCCCGACTTCTCCAGCGCGTTGATGTTCGCCTTGAACATCGGCATCGTGGTGGTGAGGAAGGCCGAGAACCCGACGATGTCCGGGTTGTGCTCCTCGATCTGCTCTATGAACTTCTCCGGCGGCACGTTCACGCCCAGGTCGATGACCGTGAAGCCCGCGCCCTCCAGCATGATGTTGCAGAGGTTCTTGCCGATGTCGTGCACGTCGCCCTTGACCGTGCCCATCAGGAAGGTCCCGACGCCGGCCGTGCCGGTCTCGGCCAGCAGGGGTCGGAGGATGTCCAGGGCGCCCTGCATGGCCCGGGCGGCGATCAGCATCTCCGGCACGAAGTAGTCACCCCGCTCGAACCGGGCACCCACCTCCTCCAGGGAGGGGATCAGGGCGTCGTAGAGCATCGACTCGGGCGACATGCCCTGCTCCAGGCCCTCGTTGACACCGCCTGCAGACGGCCGGCGCGTTGCCCACCAGGGTCTCTTCGTACAGCAGCTTGAGGATCTCCTCATCGGTCATGCCGCGTTCTCTCCTTCGTCGGGATAGCCCAGGCGCCGGCTCAGCGCGCGCCCCTCTGCAGTCAGCCCGGGACGCAACTCGCGGACCCGCTCAGGCGTCATCCGCAGGGTGGGTCCCGAGACACTCAGCGCTGCGATCACGTCACCGCGGGCGCCCGAAACGGGCACCGCCACGGCCGCCAGCCCCAGCTCCAGCTCGTCGATCGCGGTCGCGTAGCCGCTGGCGCGGATCCGCTTCAGCTCGTCCTCGCTGACGGTCTGCGGCGAGCGCGCGGGCACCCGGCCGAACGCGAGGAACACCTTGCCGTTTGCGGAATGCTCGTAGTCCACCGAGCGGCCGAGCCACTGGCCGGCTCCCAGGAAGTGTGTGCTGTCCACCTGCGCGATGTGCTCGACACCGACCGAGCCCGGGACCGCGAGGTTGATCGTCTCGCCGGTTTCCGCGGACAGGGCATCGAGCGTCGGCCTGGCCAGCTCCACGATGTTGCGCTCGAGCATCCCCCGCTCGGCCACGCGCAGGATCGCCGGCCCGGGCCGGAGCTTCCCGCGCTCTCCGGTCTGGGCGATCAGCCCGCGGCGCTCCAGCGCGCTGACCAGGCGAGAGGCGGTGCTTTTCGGTAGTCCGGCGGCGGTGGCCAGGTCCGTGAGTGCCATCGGCTGCTCGCTTTCCAGCACGCGGACCAGCAGGTCTGCACTCCGGTCAACGGCGGTGGTTCCGTTCGCAGCCACTTGAAACTGTTGTTCCACGATGAATATGATGCCGACCAGAGCCATGTTCGTCAACGCCATGCCCCGCTACGAGATCCTCAGTGAGGACGCCATGGAGACGCTGGACCGCGGCTGGCGCCGGATCGTGTCCGAACTGGGCGTCGAGTTCCTGCTGCCGGAGGCCGTTGACGTCCTGCGGGCCGAGGGTCAGATCGTGGAGGACGAGAACCGGGTCCGGTTCGACCCCGAGTGGGTGCTGGAGCAGGTGGCCAAGGCCCCGCGCCAGTTCGAGCTGCAGGCCCGCAACCCGGAGCACTCACTGACCATCGGGGGCGACCACATGGCGTTCGCGCCGGTGTATGGCTGTCCGTTCATCCGCGAGGGCGACGTGCGGCGGGACGCCAAGATGGCCGACTTCGAGAACCTGGTGAAGCTCGCGCAGTACTTCCCGGAGCTCGACTCTCCGGGCGGCACGATCTGCGAGCCGGAGGACCGGCCACTGGATTCGCGGCACCTGGACATGGTGTTCGCGCTGCAGACGCTGTCGGACAAGCCGTACATGGGATCGGTCACCTCGGGGCCGAACGCCGCCGACACGATCCGGATGGGGGAGATCCTGTTCGGCGGGCGCGCCGAGATCGAGCGGGCGCCGGTGTCGATCTCCTTGATCAACGTGAATTCCCCATTGCGCTACGACGACCGCATGCTCGCCGCGATGTTCGAGTACGTGAAGGCCGGCCAGGCCGTCGTCATCACGCCGTTCCTGCTGATGGGGGCGATGTCGCCGGTGTCGCTGCCGGCCACGCTCGTCCAGCAGATGGCCGAGGGGCTCGTCGGGATCGCGCTGGCCCAGTCGATCCGCCCGGGGACGCCGGTCGTGTTCGGCTCGTTCCTGTCCAACACCGACATGCAGTCGGGCTCCCCGTCGTTCGGCACGCCGGAGTCCGGCATCGGAGTGCTGTGCACGGGCCAGATCGCCCGGCACTTCGGGCTGCCCTGGCGCGGCGGTGGGGCGCTGAACGCCGCTCAGGTGGTCGACGCCCAGGCCGCCTACGAATCGCTGATGACCTTCCTGCCCACGTTCCTGGCCGGCGCCAACTTCGTGATGCACTCGGCCGGCTGGCTGGAGGGCGGGCTGGTGTCGTGCTACGAGAAGTTCATCGTCGACATCGAGCTGCTGCGCGAGCTGCGCCACGAGTTCACGCCCCTGGAGATCGACGAGGCCTCGCTGGCCTACGGCGCCCACGTCGAGGTGGGGGCAGGCGGGCACTTCCTGGGGGCGGTGCACACGCTCGAGCGCTTCCGCGAATGCTTCTACCGCCCGCTGCTGTCCAGCACCGAGAACTTCGATCGCTGGACCAAGCGGGGCAGCCGGGACACGGCGACGCGGGCGGGCGAGATCTGGCGCTCATCGCTCGAGGCTTATGAGGCGCCGGCGCTCGACGACGCCCTGCGCGCGGAGCTAGAGGAGTTCGTGGTGCGCCGGCGCACCGAGCTCGGCGACTGATCCACCCGGCGCCGGGAAGGATTCCGGCGGTTGGGCGTCTTCGAGTGCAGGAGCAACCTGCACATGCCCGTCCGCCGACAGTATCCCGCGAGCCCGACCGCCGCTTTGATCGACCAGGTGATCGAGAGCTACGTCGTGTGGCGCGAGGCGTGCGAGGCGGTGGAAGAGAGCTACAGCGCCTGGCGCCGTGCGCCCTCCGAGCAGGGCGAGGCCGCCTACGCCACCTTCGTGGCCACGCTCAACCGGGAGGAGCTCGCCGCCGACGAGTACCAGTTCATGGTCGAGCAGGCTCGGCAAGCCGACCGTGAGATCCGGCACGTGCCGGCTCAGCAGCGACGCTCCGCCGGCGCCTGAGCACCGACCCGCAAACCCCCGCAGGGCCTGGAATCCGGTGGTAGCCTTGTGATCTATGTCTCATATATCAGGCGGAGGCGAGGTCGCTGCCGCGTCTCGCGAGCTGCTGGCCGATCGCGCGTACGACGAGCTGCGTGACCGGCTCGTCACCCTGGGGATCCCGCCGGGCTCGCCGATCGACGAGGACGAGATCGGCGCCGAGCTGGGGATGGGGCGCACGCCGGTGCGCGAGGCCATCAAGCGCTTGGCGCTGGAGAACCTGGTCACGGTGTTCCCGCGACGGGGGACATTCGCCTCGGAGATCAACATCACCGATTTGGCCCACGTCTCCGAGGTCCGATCGCAGCTGGAGGCCCACGCCGCCTACCGCGCCGCCCAGCGCATGACGCCGGCGCTGCGCCAGGAGCTGGACGCGCTGCTGGACGAGCTCGGCCGCGGTCGCGGAGGGGACGACCAGTCGGCGCTGATGTCCCTGGACGCGCGGATCCACCGGTTCGTGTATCGATGCTCAGGCAACCCGTATCTGGAGGAGACGGCTAGCCGGTACCTGAACCTATCGCTGCGCATCTGGTACCTGGTGATCGACCGGCTGCCGCACCTGTTCGCCCGCGTGCACGAGCACGAGGAGCTGCTCCGGGCCATCCGAGCCGGGGAGGCGGAGCGCGCGCGGGACATCGTGGCTGAGCACATCGATATCTTCGAGCAGGAGATCCGGTCGGTCCTGTGATCGGGGGTCGCTGTCTCTGCGGGTCGGTGCGTTATGAGGTGCGCGGGGTGACATGAGCGCGATCAGAGCGGACATCGTCGAAGAGGGCGAGCGCCTCCTGGATCTCGCCAGACACGATGGCACCACGCTGGTGCTGCTCGGTGGCGTCGCGGTCCGCCTGCACGCCCCCGACGTCCCCGCCAGCCTGGACCGGCAGTACAAGGACCTGGACTTCGCCGTCCCCAAGGGTCGCGGTGGCGAGGCCCAGAAGCTGCTCCGTGAGGCCGGCTACGAGCCGGAGGTCACGTTCAACGCGATGAACGGCAACGAGCGGATGCTGTTCCACGACATCGAGAACGGCCGCCAGGTCGATCTGTTCGTGGGCTCGTTCCGGATGTGCCACCAGATCCCGTTCGGTGACCGGATCAAGCCGGGCGATGCGACCGTGCCGCTCGCCGAGCTGCTCCTGACCAAGCTCCAGATCATCGAGCTGAACGAGAAGGACGTGCGCGACACGGTGCTGCTGTTCTACGGCCACGACGTTGCCGACCACGACGGTGACGCCGTCAACGGGGCGAGGATCGCCGAGCTCACAGGCGAGGACTGGGGGCTGTGGCGGACGATCACCCAGAACCTGACCCGCACCACCGAGATGCTCGGTGAGTACGAGCTGCCCGAGCCGGACCGGGGTCGCATTCGCGACCGGGTTCAGGCGGTGCTCAAGCAGATCGAGGACGCGCCCAAGACCCGCGGGTGGAAGCTCCGGGCCAGGATCGGCGAGCGCAAGCGCTGGTACGAGCTTCCCGACGAGGTCGATCGCTAAGCCGAGCGCGTGCTCGGCGTGAGCACGACGGTCTGGAGCTCGGTGAACGAGTGCATGACCGACGCGCCGCCGACCCGGCCGATCCCGCTGTCGCTTCCGGCGCGCCCGCCGAACGGCAGGTGCGCCTCCCAGTAGTTGCTCGACTCGTTGACGTTGACCCAGCCGGTCCGGACCCGGTCGGCGAACTCCAGGCCCTTGGCCAAATCGGCCGTGAAGATGGCCGCCAGCAACCCGTACGGCGAAGCGTTGGCCTGAGCGATCGCGTCCTCCAGCGAATCGACGGCAACCACCGGGGCGATCGGGCCGAACGTCTCCTCGACGGCGACGCGCGCATCGGCGGGGACGTCGGTGAGGACTGTGGGTTCCCAGTACAGCGAGGTTGGGTAACCGTCGGCGCGGGCACCGCCCACGACCACGCTCGCACCGCGGGCGACCGCATCGCCGACGTGCTCGTCCATCTTCGCGGCCACCAGCTCGTTGTTGAGCGGTCCCATCGTCGTTCTGTCGTCGTAGGGGTCGCCGAGCAGGATCCGTTCCGTCACCCTCCGGGCGAGGAGATCGACGAACTCGTCGCGCACGGAGCGCTGGACCAGCAGCCGCTCACCCGCGGTGCAGCTCTGGCCGGCGCACAGGTAGCAGGCGGTCAAGGTGGCGTCGACGGCCGCGTCGAGGTCGGCGTCCTCGAGCACCACCAGGGGTCCGTTGCCGCCCATCTCGAGCAGCACCGCCTTGCCCGCCGCGGCTTGCCCGACGAGCCGGCCGGTCGCCGTCGAGCCGATGAAGGCGACGCCGTCGACGCCGGGGTTGCGCGCGATCTCGTCGCCCACGACCGGCCCCGGGCCGGTCACGAGGTTGAACACGCCGGGCGGCAGGTCGGCCTGCGCCACGCACTCCGCCAGGGCAACCGCGCAAACAGCCGTCGACGGCGCCGGAGTCCAGACGACGGCGTTGCCGCAGGCAAGCGCGGGGGCGATCAGCTCGGCGGGCATCGTGTAGGGCCAGTTCCACGGGCTGATCACGCCGACCACGCCCCGGGGGCGTCGCATCAGCATCACTCGCTTGCCCGGCGAGAACGAGTTCGGCAGCTCGCCACCCAACCGCTTGGCGTCCTCGGCGGCCATCCGCCAGTACTCGATGAGCTCGTCGACTTCGCCAAACGCTTCGGCGCGCAACGGCTTGCCCTGATCAAGGGTCAGCGTGTGAGCCAGATCGTCGCGGCGCGACTCGATGATGTCGCCGACAGCGTGCATCCGCGCCGCGCGCTCGAACGCCGTCATCCGTGCCCAGCCATCGGCTGCTTCCCGCGCCGCCGCGATCGCCCGGGTGGCGTCCTCACGGTCGCCCTGGGGCACCGCTCCGATCAGCTCGCCGGTCGCCGGACTGGTGGCGTCGAACGTCTCGCCGCTGACGCTGGCGCGCCACCCACCGTCGACGAACATCTGCCTCGCTGCACCTGCGCTCATCGTTAAGGAACCCCTCGTTGACACAGTTAGACAACTGATATATAACAGCCGCATCAGCCTCGGGTCAAAGCACTCGGGGGAGAGAGGGCGAGTCGATTCGACCGTGGACCGGGACCGCTTCGACGGCCGGTCACGCGCAACCTTGGAGGTCGATTGATGGCCACGGTAGAGGCTCCGCCGAGAGCCGCAGGCAACACTGACAGCGACGAGCTGGCGGGGTTCGGCTACAAGCAGGAGCTCGACCGATCGCTTGGCAGCTTCTCCTCGTTTGCGGCCGGCTTCAGCTACATCTCGATCCTGACCGGCGTCACCGCGCTGTTCGGGTTCGGGTACCTCAACGCGGGTCCGGGCGTGTGGTGGACCTGGCCGGTGGTGGTCTTCGGTCAGATCCTGGTGGCGCTGTGCTTCATGGAGATGGCCGCGCAGTATCCGATCGCCGGATCCGTCTACCAGTGGTCCAAGAAGCTCTCGACCGGATACACGTCGTGGATGACCGGCTGGATCTACATCGTCGGCGCGATCGTCACGATCGCCGCCGTGGCAGTCGACTGGCAGGTCGTGCTGCCCCAGATCACGACAAAGTTCCAAGTCTTCGGAACCGCCGCCGACGCGGGCTCGTACCTGACCAAGGGCGGGGCGCAGAACGCGCTGCTGCTTGGCGCGATCCTCGTCGGCATCACGACGACGATCAACATGCTCGGCGTCAAGCTGATGTCGCGGATCAACAACGTCGGAGTAATGGCTGAGCTGATCGGCTCGACTCTGCTGATCATCCTGCTGCTGTTCCACCTGCACCATTCCCCGGCGGCCATCGTCCACAGCTACGGCTACGGCGCCGGCCATCCGTGGGGCTACTTCGGCGCGCTGCTGGTCGGCGGGCTGGTGAGTGCATATGTGATGTACGGGTTCGACACCGCCGGGACGTTGGCCGAGGAGACCAACAACCCGCGTAAGCACGCCCCGCCGGCGATCATCCGCGCGATCGCGGCCGCCGCCACGATCGGCGGCTTGGTGATTCTGCTTGGGATCATGTCGAGCAAGAACCTCGGCGACAAGAACATCGGGCTGCTCGGGCTGCCGTATGTCATCAAGCAGGCGTTCGGCAACACGACTGGGAACGTGTTCCTGGCCGACACGGCGCTGGCGATCTTCGTTTGCTGCCTGGCTGTGCAGGCCGCGACGATCCGGATGCTGTTCTCGATGGCCCGGGACGGCCGCCTGCCGTTCGGCTCCCAGATCGCGCGCGTCTCGGGTCGCCGCAAGGTTCCGATCGTGCCGGCGCTGGTGACCGGCATCCTCACGCTGGGGCTGTTGGCGATCAACATCGCCAACCAGAGCGCGTTCCTCGTGATCACCTCGATCGCGATCATCATGTTCTACCTCGCCTACCTCGGCGTCACCGCGCCGATGATGGTGCGCCGGATCCGCGGCACCTGGCCTACGCCTGACCATGGGCCGTACTTCTCGCTCGGCCGTTGGGGGCTGGCGGTGAACATCGGTGCCGTGACATACGGCACCCTGATCGTGATCAACATCGCCTGGCCGCGCAACTCGATCTACAACGCGGTCGGCACGCCGCACTGGTACTGGCAGTGGTCTCCGGAGCTGTTCATCGGCGCCGTGGTCATCATCGGCACCCTTTACTACTTCCTGGTCCAGGCCAAGAAGGGTCCCGAGGTGCTCGCCGAGCACCGGGCCGAAGTGCCGAGTCCACCGATCCCGGCGCCGCTGGGCGACGCGGTCCCGTGATCGACGCGGGCGAATTCGACTATGTGATCGCCGGAGGCGGCACGGCCGGTTGCGTGGTCGCAGCTCGCCTGTCCGAGGATCCGGGGGTGACGGTCTGCGTGCTGGAGGCTGGGCCGTCCGACGTCGACGATGCCACCATCCTGCGGCTGGAGGACTGGATGTACCTGCTCGACTCGGGGTACGACTGGGACTACCTGATCGAGCCCCAGGAGAGGGGCAACAGCTTCATGCGCCACGCACGCGCGAAGGTGCTTGGCGGGTGCTCGTCGCACAACTCCTGCATCGCGTTCTGGACGCCCAAGGAGGACCTGGACGAGTGGGCGGCGTCGGGCTGCGAGGGGTGGAGCTCGGCTGAGTGCTGGCCGCTGATCGCCCGCTTGGAGACCAACGACGGTCCGGGCGAGCATCACGGTCGCCACGGTCCGGTCAACATCCGCACGGTGCCGCCCGAGGACCCGTGCGGCGTGGCGCTCCTCGAGGCGGCCGCCCAGGCGGGCCTACCCACAAGCCGCTTCAACGAGGGCCACACCGTCACCAACGGCGCCGGCTGGTTCCAGATCAACTCGTCAGCGGACAACACCCGGATGTCGTCCTCGCATGCGTACCTGCACCCGGTCATCGGCCAGCGGCCGAACCTCGAGATCCGCACCGGCTGCTGGGTCAGCCGGGTGGCGATCGACGACGGTCGCGCAAGTGCGGTCGAGTACCTCACGCCTGACCTGCTCACGCACGGGCTCGTTCGCGCCCGGCGCGAGGTGATCCTGAGCGCCGGGGCGATCGACACGCCGAAGCTGCTGATGCTGTCCGGGGTCGGCCCGGGCGAGCACCTGCAGGAGTTCGGGATCGAGACGCTCGTCGACTCGCCTGGTGTGGGTTCGAACCTGGACGATCACGTCGAAGGGATCGTGCAGTGGGACGCCAAGCAACCGATGATCCGCCACTCGACCCAGTGGTGGGAGATCGGCCTGTTCTCGACCTCCGAGGAGGGACTTGACCGGCCCGACCTGATGATGCATTACGGGTCGGTGCCGTTCGACATGAACACCGCCCGCTGGGGCTACCCGACGACCGAGAACGGCTTCTGCCTGACCCCGAACGTGTGTCGCGGGCGCTCGCGCGGGACGGTCCGCCTGCGCTCGCGTGACTACCGGGACCGGGCCCGCGTCGATCCGCGCTACTTCACCGACCCCGAGGGCCACGACGAGCGCGTGATGGCGTACGGGATGAGGCTGGCGAGGAAGATCGTCTCCCAGCCGGCCATGCAGGAGTGGGCCGGGGCCGAGCTGGCCCCGGGGCCGGACGCCCAGACCGACGACGAGCTGATCGACTACATGCACAGGACGCACAACACCGTGTACCACCCGGCGTGTAGCGCACACATGGGCCCCGACTCCGACCCGCTGGCGGTGGTCGATCCGCGCCTGCGGGTGCGCGGCGTTCGTGACCTGCGGATCGCCGACGGCTCGATCCTCCCGTTCCTGCCGGCGATCAATCCCTGTATCACGACGATGATGATCGGCGAGAAGTGCGCTGCGATGATCAAGGAGGACGCGCCGGTCGCTGAGCGCCTGGCAGTGAGTTGAGCGTGGCGCCGGGCCCGCCACCGGAGGTGGCGCGCTTCCTCCAGCGAATATCCGCCGTTCAACGCGTTCGAGCTGGCCGACGTCGAGCGGATCGCCGCCAGCGCCGAAGTCGAGTTCCATCGCGCGGGAACGACGATCTTCTCCCAGGGCGCCGACCCGGTCACGCACCTCCGTGTGATCCGGCGCGGCGCGGTCGAGATCGTCCTCGACGGCCAGGTGCTCGATCTGATCGGGGAGGGTGACCTGTTCGGACACGCCTCGATGCTGTCCGGGTTGCCGACCGGATTCGAGGCCCGCGCCGCCGAGGACTCGTTGTGTTACCGAATCGAGGCCGACGCCGCGCGGGAGCTGCTGGGCGCCCCGGCCGGGCTGCGCTTCGTTGCGCGCTCGCTGCTCGACTGGCCCGACGAGGCGGCCGCGGGGATCGGGGTGGCACTCTCGTGGCCGGACCGGGGCGGCGAACCGCACGTCGATCCATCCGAGCAGCCCGTCGGCACGATGATCCGCGGCGATCCCGTCATCTGCACCCCTGACGCCACGATCCGTGAGGCGGCGCAGCAGATGACCGCTGCTGCTGCGAGCTCGGTGGTCGTCCAGCTGCCCGGCGGATCGGTGGGGATCCTCACCGACCGCGACCTCCGCGAGCGCGTGCTCGCCGACGGCCTGGGCGGAGACGCGCGCGTCGCCGAGGCGATGTCCGCGCCGGCCTACACGGCCCGCCCGGACCGTTTGGGGGGCGAGGTCCTGCTCGAGATGCTGGACCGTGGGTTCCGCCATCTGCCGGTGATCTCGGCCACCGGGGAGATCCTCGGGGTGATCGAGGATCGCGACCTGGTGGCTGTCCATGCCCGCTCGTTCTTCTACCTCCGCCAACGGATCACGCGGGCCCAGGACACCGAGGATGTCGTCGCAGCCGCTCGCGAGCTGACACCGATGGTCATCGGGATGGTCGACGCCCGGATCGCCACCTCGGCCATCCTCGCCGTGCGCACCGTCGTCGTCGATGCCCTGACCCGGCGACTGCTCGAGCTGGCGGTCGAGCGCACCGGCAAGCCGGCGACCGAGTTCGCGTGGCTGGCGCTCGGCAGCCAGGCCCGGCGCGAAGCGCCGCCGAGCGCCGACGTCGACAGCGCGATCGTCTGGTTCGGAGGCGACCGCGACGAGACGGTTCGCGCGCCGCTGGTGCGGCTGGGGCAGGAGGTCGTCAAGGGACTCGAGCGCTGCGGTTTCGAGCCTGACACGCATGGGGCCACAGCGTCCGAGCACCTGTTCGTCCGCTCGCTTGACTCCTGGCAGCGGGCCTCGCGCAGCTGGATCACCGACCCGACCCAGGAGAAGGCGCTGATCCTCACCTCGGTGCTCGTCGACAGCCGCCCGGTGTGGGGAGTGCATACCGGGACCCCGGTGGCCGACACGTTCCGGCTGGCCCCGCGCAATCCCCAGCTGCTGCGGATGATGGCCCGGCTGGCGCTGTTCTACCGGCCGCCGACCGGGTTCTTCCGGGGCCTCGTGGTGGAGGACGGTGGCGAGCACCGCGGCCGTCTTGACCTCAAGCATGGTGGGGTGATCCCGATCGTCGACCTCGCGCGCTGGGCCGGGCTCGCGGCGGGCGTCACCAGCGCCTCGACGGTCGAGCGGCTGCGGGCGGCGGCGGCGGCAGCGACGCTCCCCGAGGCCGAAGCCAGGTCGCTGGAGGATGCGTTCGAGCTGATCAGCGGCCTGCGGCTGCGCCACCAGGTGGCGCAGCTGCGCGCCGGCCAGCCGCCGGACGATTACGTCGATCCCGGCGCACTGAGCCCGTTGATGCGAAGCCAGCTGAGGGAGGCATTCCGCGCTGTGCGTTCGATCCAGAAGCGCCTGCTGGCCGAGCTCGCGGCCGGCGTGCATTGACCGTGACCGCGCTGATCCGCCGCCGGGCCAGACGGGCGCGCCGAGCTGGCCGCGACGCGGGCGTCGACGCATATGCGGCGGCGCCCGTGCCTCGGGCGTCAACCCCGTGGCGCTCGGCGGCGTGGGCGGCGCTCGACTTCGAGCTGACCGGCCTCGATCCGCGCGAGGACGAGATCATCTCGTTCGGGACGATCCCGATCGACGGAGGCAGGGTCCGGGTGGGTGCCGCCGTTTCCGGGCTCGTCCGGCCGGCACGGGAGATCGGAGTGGCCTCGATCGTTGTGCACGGCATCCGCGCCGCCGACCTGGCCCGCGCACCCGCGCTGCCGGAGAGCATCGGCGCACTGCTGGGGGCGATCTCGGGGCGCGGCCTCGTCGTCCACTCCGCCCATGTGGAGCGCGCGTTTCTCAAGCGCGCACTGCGCGACCAGGGGCTGCGACTGCGCGGACCGATCGTCGACACCGAGGTTCTTGGTCGTTTGTGGCTACATCAGCAGGACGGGCGCCGGCGCAACCACGTTTCGCTGGCGGAGCTGGCCGACGAGCTCGGCCTCCCGAACGAGCGGCCCCACGACGCGCTCGGTGATGCGCTGACCACTGCGCAGGTGTTCATCGCCCTGGCCACTTATCTCGACGCTGACGGGGGCCGGGGCGAAACCGTCCGCAGCCTCGGCCATGCACGCCGCCGGCTCGAATCACTCCGCGTGTTCCATGGCGGGTAACGTCCCTGACATGAGCGGTGACTGGCGCCGGTGGCGACCGGCGATCTGGCTGGCGATGCTGGGCATCGCGGTCGCGCTCGTGGTCTATCCACCGTACTGGAGCGCAGTCTTCTTCGGAGCGGCGATCGGGGCGGCAATCCGGATCAGGCAGCGCGACCGCCGTGCCGCCGCCGCGGCCATCTCTAAGGGGCGATCACGCGCACCTCGCCGCGGCCGGCGCGGCTGAGGCGCGCGGCCGCCGGGTGCCCCGCCGCCCGCAGGAGGCGCCGGCGGGCGGGCAGCAGGATCAGGTCGAAGTCGCCCGCCTGGCAAAGGCGCTCGAGCGGGGCGTCGGCCCGGTCGATCAGCACGCTCCACGTCGCGCGCTCCGCAGCCTCACCGAGCCGGGCTGCCGCCTGGTCGAGGTCGTGCGCAACCGAGTCAGCGACCGCCGCCCGGTAGTCGTGGGGAGACACACCGCAGCGGTACGCACCGATCTCCTCTGGGACCACCCCAACCACCGTGACCTCGGCTCCCTCGTCCTCGGCCAGCCCGCGGGCCACGTCGATCGTCGAATCCCCGGCTGAACCGGGCTCGAACACCACCAGCACGGACCTCAAGGTGATCGGTACATTTGATCGGCGATTGATATATGAGCCACGGAAAGGATACCGGCGTGGCTTCTGAGCGTTCTTTCGCGGAGATGCTCGCGGAGCTGGGCGACCGCACCCCCGCGCCCGGAGGGGGCGCGGCGGCCGCCTGGACGGGCGCCATCGCGGCCGCGCTGCTCGAGATGGCGGCGCGATTTGCGGACGACGACGTGATGGCCGCGCGGGGCGCCGAACTGAGAGCACAACTCCTCCAGGACGGCGAGCGCGACCTCGAGTCCTACGTTCCCGTGCTGGCGGCGTTCCGCCGGCCCCGGGAGGATCCGAGTCGCCGGGAGGAGTTGCGGGTCGCGCTGCAAAAGGCCTCGGAGGCGCCCCAGGCGATGGCTGCGGCGGCGAGCGAAATCGCTGAGCTGGCCCATCAGGTGGCCACGCGCATCCGTCCCGCCGTCCGCGGTGACGCGCTGACCGCGGCCCGGCTGGCCGAGGCCGCTGCCGACGCCGCCCAGCAACTCGTCGAACTCAATAACTCCCTCATCGAGCGCGCCACCCACGACCCCTAGAATCCTCCGCCCCGGTGGATGACGAGATCAACTACGACGAGCGGGGGCTCGTGCCCTGCATCGTCCAGGACTGGCGCAGCGGCGAGGTGCTGACGCTCGCCTACATGAACGCCGAGGCCCTCGCGCGCACCCGGGAAACGGGGGAGATGCACTTCTGGAGCCGCTCCCGCCAGGAGCTTTGGCACAAGGGCGCCACCTCCGGCAACACCCAGCGCGTGAGGGCGATCCGCTACGACTGCGACGCCGACGCCCTGCTCGCGCTGGTGGATCCGCACGGTCCCGCCTGCCACACCGGCGAGCGCAGCTGCTTTCACAACGGGGATCCCGCGGCTGACCACGCCCCCTTCGCCACGCTGCCCACGCTCGAACGGACCATCAGCGCCCGCAAAGCCAACCCGCCCGACGGTTCCTACACCGCTGCCCTGCTGGCCGACCCGAACCACATCGGCGAGAAGGTGCAGGAGGAGGCCGAGGAGGTGGCCCGGGCCGCCCGCCAGGAGTCGGATGAGCGTGTGGCCGAGGAGGCCGCCGACGTCCTCTACCACCTGTCCGTCCTGATGGCCAGCCGCAACCTCCAGCTCGCCGACGCCGAGGAAAAGCTCGATGAGCGCCGTCGCTGACCCGGACCGGCTCGAGGAGCTCCTCGCCCAGTACGACCTCGTCCCGATCACCGAGACCTGGGTGGCCGACACCGACACGCCCGTGTCCGCCTTCCTGAAGCTCCGGGCCACGACCCCGGAGGGGACCCCGGCGTTCCTGCTCGAATCGGCCGAGCAGGGCCGGGTCGGCCGCTACTCGTTCATCGGCCACCGGCCGCGCAAGGTCCTGCGCTGGTCGCTCGGGGATCCGGGTGACCCCTACCAGCTCGCGGCCGAGGAGCTGAAGCGCTCGAAGGCTCCCCGGCTCCCGGACATCCCGCCATTCGCCGGCGGCGCGGTCGGCGTGTTCGCCTACGACCTGGTGCGCACCGTGGAGCCGCTCGGGCCGCCCAACCCGGACGAGCTCGGCACCCCGGACCTGGCCCTGATGCTGACCGACACGCTGGTCGTGTTCGACCATCTGAAGCGCACGATCACCGTGGTCGCGAACGTCTACGCCGGCGAACCGGACTCCGAACGCAAGGCCCGGGACACGATCGCGCAGATCAGGACGATCCTGGGCAACGGTCTGCCTCCCCCTCGCCATGTCCACGACCTCCCGCGGGCGATACCCACGCTGGAGTCGAACATGACTCGCGGGCAGTTCGAGGCCAACGTGGCCCGGATCATCGAGTACATCCGCGCCGGCGACGCCTATCAGGTCGTCCCATCCCAGCGCTGGTCCGCCGATACCTCAATCAGCGCGTTCTCCATCTACCGCGGGCTCCGGGCCGTCAACCCCAGCCCGTACATGTACTTCCTGGACTTCGGCGACTTCGAGGTGGCCGGGGCCAGCCCCGAGCCGCTGATCACCGTCGACGGTCGCCGGGTCACCACCACGCCGATCGCCGGCACGCGCCCCCGCGGCGCCACCCCTGACGAGGACGCCCGCATCGCCGAGGAGCTCCTCCATGACCCCAAGGAGCGGGCCGAGCACGTGATGCTGGTCGACATGGGTCGCAACGACATCGGCCGGGTGTGCGAGTACGGCAGCGTCAACGTCGACGAGTTCATGGTCATCGAGAACTACAGCCACGTCATGCACATCGTCTCCAAGGTCTCCGGACGGCTGCGCGCCGACGTGGGCGCCCTCGATGCACTGCGCAGCGTCAACCCGGTCGGCACGCTGTCAGGCGCTCCCAAGGTCCGCGCCATGGAGATCATCGACGAGCTGGAGCCCGTCAAGCGCGGCGGCTACGGGGGCGCGATCGGGTGGGCCAGCTACACGGGCGACCTGGACACCTGCGTGCACATCCGCACGGCCGTGGTCAAGGGCGGGAAGGTGCACGTGCAGGCCGGCGGGGGCACGGTGGCCGACGCCAAGCCCGACCTGGAGTACGAGGAGTCGGTGGCCAAGTCCCGCGCGATCCGAGCCGCCATCGAGCTGGCCGCCGAGCAACCCGGCTGGGACTGAGGCCGCGTGCGGATCCTGGTCATCGACAACTACGACAGCTTCACGTACAACCTGGTCCAGTACCTGGGCGAGTTGGCGACCCCGGCCCACGACATCGAGGTGGTCCGCCACGATCACGCCACGGTCGATGAGCTGATGACCCGCGGGTATGACCGGGTGATCGTCTCGCCGGGCCCGTGCACGCCGGATCAGGCCGGGATCTCCCTCGAGGCGGTCCGAAGGTTCCCGACCGCGCACATACCGACCCTCGGCGTCTGTCTCGGGCACCAGGCGCTGGTGCAGGCCTGGGGTGGCCGGGTCGTTCGCCACGAGCCCGTGCACGGCAAGACGACCACCATCGAGCACGACGGCCGGACGATCTTCGCCGGCCTGCGACAGGGACTGGAGGTCGGCCGCTACCACTCGCTCGTGGCCGATCCACGGCTGCCCGACGTCCTGGAGCAGAGCGCCACCGGCGGGGGCGTCGTGATGGCCGTACGCCACCGCGAGCTCCCCGCCGAGGGCGTCCAGTTCCACCCCGAATCGGTGCTCACCCAATCCGGGCGTGAGCTGCTGGCGAACTTCGTGAACGGACCCGCTCGCCCATGAGCGACCTCCTCGCCCACTCCATCGATCAGCTGGCCAGCGGCCACGACCTGAGTCAGGACGAGACCGCCGCGGTGCTGGCCGAGATCATGTCCGGCCACGCCGGCGAGGCGCAGATCGCCGCCTTCCTGATCGCCCTGCGGATCAAGGGCGAGACTGTGGAGGAGCTGGCCGGGCTGGCCCGCACGATGCGCGAATTCGCCGCCCACGTCCCGGCCCAGCACCCCGACCTTCTGGACACGGCCGGGACCGGGGGAGGCCGGCGGACGTTCAACGTGTCCACCACGGCCGCGATCATCGCCGCCGGGGCCGGCTGCACGGTGGCCAAGCACGGCAACCGCTCGGCCACCGGGCTGTCCGGATCGGCCGACCTCCTGGAGGCGCTGGGCGCCAGGATCGACCTGGGCCCGTTCGACGTGGCGCGCTGCATCGACGAGATCGGCTTCGGGTTCATGTTCGCGCCCGCGCATCACCCGGCCACCCGCTACGTGATCCCCGTGCGCCGCCAGCTCGGGGTGCGCACCACCTTCAACTTCCTGGGCCCGCTGACCAATCCGGCCGGCGCCACCCGGCAGCTGCTGGGCGTCGCCACGCCGGACACGCTGACCAAGATGGCGGGGGCCCTGGCCCTGCTCGGCACCCGGCACGCGCTGCTGGTGTGCGGCGAGGACGGCGTCGACGAGCTCAGCATCTCCGCGCCCACCCACGTCGTCGAGGTGACCAGCGGCGGGGACCTGCGCGAGTACTCGGTAACCCCAGAGGAGCTGGGATTGCCCCGGCACCCGCCCGAGGCCGTGCCCGGCGGCGACCCGGCTGAGAACGCCGACACGACAAGAGCCATCCTGGCCGGTGAGGACGGAGCTCCCCGTGACCTGGCCGTGCTCAACGCGGGCGCGGCGATCTACGCCGGCGGCGTGGCCGACGACCTGATCGCCGGAATCGGGGCGGCCGAGGCGGCGATCGACTCGGGCGCCGCCGCCCGGAAGCTCGCTCAGTTCGTTGATGCCACCCACCAGCTGGCGCGCCCGGCCAACGCCACGTCATGAACGTCCTGGCCGAGATCATCGCCACCACGCGCGAGCAGGTGGCCGCCCGGAGCCAGGCGCGGCCACAGGCCGAGCTGGCCCGGGCCGCGGCCAAGCGAGCCAGCACGGGAGACCGCCGCTCATTCGCCGGAGCGCTGGCCGCTCCCGGCCTGTCGCTGATCGCCGAGCACAAGCGCAGCTCCCCGTCGGCCGGGACGATTCGCGCCGACGCCCGGCTCAAGGACGTCGTCCTGGCCTACGAGCGCGGGGGCGCCGCCGCCGTCTCCGTGCTCACCGAGGAGACCCGCTTCGGCGGGCAGCTGGGGGATCTCCAGGAAGCCCGGGACACGGTGGCGCTGCCGATCCTCCGCAAGGACTTCATCGTCGACGACTACCAGGTCCACGAGGCGCTGGCCGGCGGTGCCGACGCGATCCTCCTGATCGTGGCCGCACTCGAGCCCGACGATCTGGCCGAGCTGCACCAGCTGGCCGGGAAGCTCGAGCTGGACGCGCTGGTGGAGGTGCACGACGCGCGCGAGCTGGCCGTGGCCCTGGAGCTCGAGCCGCCGATCATCGGGATCAACAACCGGGACCTTTCCACCCTGAAGGTCGATACCTCGCGGACCTTCGAGCTGCGCCGGCAGATCCCCGACGACATACTGGCGGTGGCCGAATCCGGCTTCAGCCGCCGGGCCGAGCTCGACGAGCTGGCCGCCGCCGGAGTGGACGCGGTTCTCGTCGGGGAGGCGCTGATGCGCGCCGACGACATCGAGGCGGCGACCCGGGAGCTCACTTCAACATGACCACCCGCATCAAATTCTGCGGTATCACGCGCCTGGAGGACGCCGAGCTGGCGGTCTCGCTCGATGCTTGGGCGATCGGGATGATCCTGTGGCCCGGGTCGCCCCGGGCCGTTTCGCCCGACGTGGCCGCCGGAATCGCCGCCGACGTGCACCGCAAGCTGGAGGTCGCCGGCGTGTTCGTCAACCCGACCCTGGACGAGGTCACCCGGTCGGCCGACGTGGTGGGGCTGAGCCTGGTGCAGCTGCACGGTCAGGAGGGGCCGGCGTTCTGTGCCGAGGTGGCCCGCCGGACCGGCTGTCGCGTGATCAAGGCCGCCCGCGTGCGCGGCAGTGCCGACATCCAGGCCCTGGCCTCGTTCCACACCGACTTCCACCTGCTGGACAGCTACCGCGCCGGCCAGCCCGGGGGCACCGGCGAGGCGTTCGCCTGGGACCTGGTGGCCGGGCGACGCGCGGACGTCCCGCTGATTCTCAGTGGCGGCCTGAACGCCGAAAACGTGGCCGACGCCATCCGCACGGTCGGGCCGTACGCGGTCGACGTGGCCAGCGGCGTCGAGGCCTCTCCGGGCGTCAAGGACCCAGACCGGACCGCGGCCTTCGCCAGGGCCGTGGCTGGCACTGTGCAGCCAGCCACGGCATGACCACGGTCGAGCATCGCTTCGGGCCCTACGGCGGCCAGTACGTGCCGGAGACGCTGATGCCCGCGCTGACCGAGCTCGAGCAGGCGTGGGTGGAGGCGGCGGCGGATGCACAGTTCCGCCACCGCCTAGACGGGCTTCTCCGGGACTACGTGGGTCGTCCGTCGCCGCTGCATCTGGCCGAGCGGCTGAGCGGCGAGGCCGGCCACCCGGTCTGGCTCAAGCGCGAGGACCTCAACCACACCGGAGCCCACAAGATCAACAACGCGCTCGGCCAGTGCCTGCTCGCCCAGCGGATGGGTAAGCGGCGGATCATCGCCGAGACCGGGGCCGGGCAGCACGGCGTGGCGACAGCGACCGCGTGTGCGCTGCTCGATCTGGAGTGCGTGGTCTACATGGGCACCGAGGACATGCGCCGTCAGCAGCCCAACGTTCAGCGGATGAAGCTGCTGGGGGCTTCGGTTGTTGGCGTCGATGCCGGCGCCCGGACGCTCAAGGAGGCGGTGTCGGCGGCGATCCGCGACTGGGTCGGGAGCGTGGCCGATTCGCACTACGTGATCGGCTCGTGCGTCGGGCCGGCGCCGTATCCGGCTCTCGTGCGGGATCTGCAGCGCGTGATCGGCGATGAGGCTCGGGCCCAGGTCCTGGAGCGGGCCGGCCGGCTCCCGCAGCGGGTGATCGCCTGCGTGGGCGGAGGGTCGAACTCGATCGGCATGTTCGCGGCGTTCTATGAGGATGCTGAGGTTCAGCTGATTGGGGTCGAGGCGGCGGGAGAGGGACTGGACAGCGGGCGCCACGGCGCTCCGCTGACCGCGGGCGGGCGGCCCGGGGTTCTGCACGGATCGTTCTCGGCGCTGATGCAGGACGAGGACGGGCAGATCCTGGAGGCCCACTCGATCTCGGCCGGCCTCGATTACCCGGGCAGCGGGCCCGAGCACGCCTGGCTGCGCGACTCCGGCCGGGCCAGATATGTGGCGGTGACCGACGATCAGGCATTGCGCGCGTTCGCGCAGCTGGCCCGCCTGGAGGGAATCATCCCCGCGCTCGAGAGCTCCCATGCCTTGGCCTGGGCTGTGGGCTCCGAGGAGGAGAGCGAGCTCGACCTGATCTGCCTGTCCGGGCGCGGCGACAAGGATCTGGCCGAGGCGCTCGGCCGGCTCGACATCTCCTGATGACGGGTGTCGACCGGATCGCCGAGGCATTCGCCTCGGCCCGGGCCAGCGGGCGCCGGGCGGCGCTGATGCCGTATCTGATGGGGGGCTATCCGACGCTGGAGGGCTCACGCGCAGTGCTGGCGGCGTATGTCGAGGCCGGCGCCGATCTGGTCGAGCTGGGGATCCCGTTCTCCGATCCGCTGGCCGACGGGCCGGTGATCCACGCCGCCGGCGTGGCGGCGCTGCGCGGCGGCACGCGGGTGGAGGACGCGCTCGGGCTGGCCCGCGAGGCCAGCGCTCCCGTGATCGTCATGTGCTATGCCAACCCGATTTTGGCCCGCGGACTGGAGCGGTTCGTCGATCTGCTGGTCCGGGTCGGCGCGAGCGGCCTGATCGTCCCCGACCTTCCCCTGGAGGAGGCGCCGGCCGCCCTGGAGGCGTGCGACGGCGCCGGGATCGCTCTGGTTCCGCTGGTCGCCCCCACCACTCCCGACGAGCGTCTGCGGGGCATCGGCGCCCGCGCCCGCGGATTCCTCTACACGGTCTCGGTGACCGGGACGACCGGTGAGCGCGCGGCACTGGACGGCGGCCTCTCGGCGGTGATCGCTCGGGCTCGGTCCTCGACGTCGGTGCCCGTGGCCGTCGGGTTCGGGATCGGCACGCCCGATCAGGCCGCGGCAGCCGCTTCGGCGGGCGCGGACGGCGTCATCATCGGCTCGCGCTTGGTGCGGGCGGCGGGCGAGGATGTGGGTGGGGTTAGGGACCTGGTCGCGTCGTTCGCCGCGGCCCTGCGCGAGGCCCCGCTCCAGTAAAGTCCCGGCGCGATGGGCGTCATCGTCACTGCAACCGTCGGCCTGGTCATCTGGATCATTCTGTGGGCGCTCAAGGTGTCGGGGCTCGACTCGATCATGATCGCCGTCGGCCTGATCCTGATCGCCGCGGCGCTTCGCAGCGTCGTGCCGAACCTGACTCGCCGCCGAGACATCTAGTGCTTAGACGAACACGGCGGCAGGTCCTGCGCTTTGGCGCGGGCGTGGGCGTGGCCGCCTTGGTGGCCGGCTGCGCCACCACGGGGGGCTCGAGCTCGTCCGCCAACTCGGTGACGGCCAAGGGTTCCACCCTGGTCATCTACCTGAGCGAGCCGGCCTCGGTGAGCCCCGTGCAGCAGCAGGTGCTGGAGGGTGAGCACCTGGCCTGCTCGCAGCTGGGCGGGAGCATCCCGGGCACCGGCGACTCGGTGAAGTGCGACACGGTTCAGCAGCGCACGCTGTCGGCCAACGCGCGCCAGGCCATCGAGAACGAGAGCTCGATCGCCTATATCGGCGAGATCCAGCCCGGCGACTCCGAGCAGACGCTGGGCATCAACAACGCTCAGGATCTCCTTCAGGTCAGCCCCACCGACACGGCCACGGAGCTCACCCAGTCCGTGGCCGCCGTGCCCAATTCGCCGGGCGTTTTCTATGAGGCGGCGGGCACCTACGGGCACACCTTCGCCCGGATCGTGCCCACCAGCACCGAGGAGGCGCAGGCGGTGCTCGGCGAGATGAAGAAGCTCGGCGTGCACAACCTGTACGTGACGGGCGACTCCAGCGACTACGGCAAGGTTCTGCAGGCGGCCGTTCGTTCCGGCGCATCCAGCCAGGGGATCACCGTCTCCAGCAGCCAGTCCGGCGCCGACGCGATCTTCTATGGCGGCAACTCGTTCGCGGACGCGGACCGGTTCGCCACCGGCGCCTCCAGCACCGCGGGCTCCGCCAAGCTGTTCCTGCCCTCGGGGCTGGCCGGTCTGGACTTCACTGCCGGTCCCTGGTCCCAGTTCAAGGCGGTCTACGTGTCCGAGCCGGTGCCCGGGGCAGGCGCCAGCCCCCACCTCGGCTCCGCCCAGGAGGCATTCGGCTACGCGGCCGTGCAGGCAGTCATCCACGTGCTTCACGATGCCGGGTCGGCGGTCGCCAACCGAGCCACCGTGGTCAGGCACTTCCACACGCTGCACGATCTGGCCACCGCGGTCGGGCCCCTGTCGATCCACGCGCAGGGCGATTCGAGCCTGGGGGCCGGGTCCTTCGGGTTCGCGCGGCTGAGGGGCGGCAAGCTGGTGATGCCGCGCTCAACCGCCGGCTAACGCGGCCGCACCACTACGCTGGCGGGCATGCGCCTGCCTGTCCGGCCCGTCGCGCCGTTCGTGGCCACGGTCTGCGCCTGTCTGGTGTGCGCCTGCCTGGTCGCCGCCTGCGGCGGCTCGTCTCACCATCGGACCCACACCCCGCGTAAGTTGCGGGCGGGGGCGCGGACGGTGGAGATCTACTCGAGTCTGCCGCTGGTCGGGCCGGCAGGCGCGGCCGGCCGTGCCGTCCAGAGGGGCATCCGGTTGGCCTGGATTCAGGCGAATCGGCGAGCGGGAGACTTTCTCGTGCGCTACCGGTCGCTGTCCGACGCCCGGACGGGCCACGGGTCCTGGGCGGCATCGCTGACCGCCGCCAACGCCCGGCAAGCCGCCGTCGATCCGGCCGCCATGGTCTACATCGGCGACTTCGACTCCGGCGCCACCCGGGTCTCCCTGCCGATCCTCAACCAGGCCGGGATTCCCCAGATCAGCCCCTGGAGCCCGTACGTGGGGTTCACCCGGGCGGTGGGGGACGGCGTGAGTTCGGCCGGTGACCCGGGCCGCTACTACCCGACCTCGGTGCGGAGTTTCTTCCGCCTGGCGCCGGATGACGCGGTCCAGGCCGCTGCCCTGCTCTCGGCGGCGCACGACGACAGCTGCACGCGGATGGCGGTGCTGCGGAGCGCCGGTACCCAGAACAACGGCGCGGAGCTGAGCGGTCTGCTCGATCTCGAGCACGCCAGGTTCGACGTGCGGATCGTCTCGCCGGGAGGCTCCTCCGCCGCCCTGGTGGTGTCGCCGGCGGCGGTTCTCCGCCGCGATCTGGGTTCCCTGCGTGCGCTTCTGACCGAGTGCGTGGCCTACGTCGGCGCCCCATCGGCCGCCGCCGTCTCGGCGATCGCCGCGATCCACGCGGCGCTGCCCCGGGCGGAGCTGTTCGGCTCGGACCGGCTCTGTCAGGCGGCCTTCGGCGGAGGGGCCGTGCGCCGGGAGCTGGTCGTGGCGAGCGGTGGCCTGCTGCAGTGCACGTACCCCGCGCTGCCCTCGGGCGGGTCCGCGCCGGCTCGCTTCGCCGCCCTGTGGCAAACCCAGTATGGGGGCCGGCCACCGTCCGGTCCGTGGGCCGCCTACGGCTACGAGGCGATGCGCCTGGCCATCCAGGCGATCGCCGAACTCGGGCCGCGCGGGGATCAGCGCAGCCGCCTGATCCACGCCCTGTTCGGCGAGAGCCCGCAGGGGACGTTCCTGGGGAGCTACGGCTTCAGCTCCGACGGCGACTCGACCGTGCGGGCCTACGGCCTGTGGCAGGTCCGGGCCGCCGCGCCGCCGCGCCTGGAGCGCGTCATGGAGCCGTCGGCGGCCTGAGCTCGGCTCCGCATCACCCCCACCCGGCACAAATCCGTAACCACCCGCCCGCCAGATAGCCTCATCTACGCGTGTCAGACGAACTCTTCCTGATCGATGGGAACAGCCTGGCCTATCGGGCCTTCTTCGCCCTGCCTGAGTCGATCGCCACCTCCACGGGCGTCCCCACCAACGCCATCTTCGGGTTCGCGTCGATGCTGGTGAAGATCCTCACCGACTACGGCCCCAAGGCCACTGTCGTGGTGTGGGACGGCGGCTACACCGGGCGCAAGGAGATCTACCCCGAGTACAAGGCCCAGCGCTCCACCCGCCCCGATCTCCTGAAGGAGCAGTGGCCGAGCTTCGAGCCGCTGGTGGAGGCGTTCGGGTACAGGAACCTCAAGATCGAGGGCTACGAGGCCGACGACGTGATCGCCTCGATCGCCGCCAAGGCCACCGGCAGCGGCAACGGCGCGGAGCCGATCAACGTGATGGTCGTGACCGGCGACCGCGACGCCTACCAGCTGGTCGACGACCACACCCGGATCATGACCACAAGCCGGGGCATCACCGACACCCGCGTCTACGACCGCGAGGGCGTGATCGAGCGCTACGGCATCCCGCCCGAGCTGGTGCCGGACTTCATCGGGCTGAAGGGCGACACCTCGGACAACATCCCCGGCGTCCCCGGGATCGGCGACAAGACGGCGGCCGAGCTCCTGCAGCGCTTCGGGTCGCTGGAGTCCGTCCTCGACCACATCGACGACATCTCCGGCGCCAAGCGCAAGGAAAATCTTCAGCAACACGCCGAGGCGGCGCGGGTCTCCAAGCAGCTGGCCACGGCCAAGCGCGACATCCCCCTGGAGATCGATCTGAATCAGTTCGTCTCCCAGCAGCCGGATCGCTCCAAGCTGCGCGACACGTTCCGCCAGTTCGAGCTGCGCGAGCCGCTTCGCCGCCTCGAGGAGGCGCTGGGCTCGGCCGACGCCGCCGCCCCCGCCCCCGAGGCCGCGCCCGGCAGCGAGCTCACCGCCAGCATCCGCCAGACCACCCTCACGGACCTCGACAAGCGGCTGCCCAACACCGAGGTGGCCGTTGCGGTACGTGCTCCCATCACCCCGGAGGGGGCGCTGTTCGCCGAGGACGGCGGCTGGAGCTTCGCGGTCCAGGCCAAGGGCTCCAGTGAGGTGCTGACGGGCACGGCCGGCTCCCCGGGCGAGCTGGTGAGGATCCTCAAGCACCGCCCGGTGATCGCTCACGACGCCAAGGCGCTGCAGACCGTCCCGGAGAACCTCGCGCTCGACACCGAGGTGGCCGCCTACCTGCTGGAGCCGGCCCGGCGCGCGTATCCGTTTCGCGAGCTCACGGAGGAGCGAGGCTTCGGCACCGACGTGGACAGCGCCGTCGCGGGCGACGCCGTCCTGCTCCGACCGCTGGCCGACTGGCAGCGCGAGGAGATCCGGGCGCGAGGCCTCACCGACCTACTCACCGACGTCGAGCTGCCGCTGGTCCGGATCCTGCGCCAGATGGAGCTGGCCGGGCTGAAGCTGGACACGCAGCTTCTGGCCACGATCTCCACCGAGGTCAAGGCCGAGGCCGACGCGCTGGAGCGGGAGATCTTCGAGATGGCCGGCCAGGAGTTCACGCTCGGCTCGCCTCAGCAGCTGGGGGAGGTTCTGTTCGGGCAGCTTGGTCTCAGCCGGAAGCGGCGGGGGAAGACGGGCTACTCCACGGATGCCCGGGTCCTGCAGGCGATTCGCGACGAACATCCGGTGATCCCCAAGATCGAGCGCTGGCGCGAGCTCAACCAGCTGGCCAAGACCTACCTGGATGCGCTGCCGCTCCTGATCGCCGAGGACGGCCGGATCCACACCACGTTCAACCAGACGGCGGCCACGACGGGGCGGCTGTCATCCAACAACCCGAACCTCCAGAACATTCCCATCCGCACCCCCCTGGGACGCCAGATCCGGGCCTGCTTCGTGGCCGAGCCCGGAAATCTGCTGGTCTCGGCCGACTATTCGCAGGTGGAGCTGCGGATCCTGGCGCACATCTCGGGCGAGGAGGTGCTCAAGGAGATCTTCCGCCGCGGCGAGGACGTGCACACCGCCACGGCCTGCCGGGTGTTCAACGTCACGCCGGATCAGATCGACCCGGGAATGCGCTCCAAATCCAAGATGATCAACTACGGCATCGTCTACGGGCTGTCGGCCTGGGGCATGGCCGACCGCCTGGACATTCCCCAGGAGGAGGCCGACGAGTTCATCCAGCGCTACATGGATGGCTTCCCGGCGGTGCGGAGGTTCATCGAGGAGACGATCGAGCAGGGGACCCAGCACGGCTACGTCTCGACGCTGTTCGGCCGCCGGCGCCAGGTGCCCGAGCTCCGGGCCCGCCGCTGGGATCTGCGCAAGCAGGGGGAGCGCTTCGCCGTCAACATGGTCATCCAGGGGACGGCCGCCGACATCATGAAGGTGGCCATGGTCCGCTGCGACCGGGCCCTGGCCGACGAGGGCGTCCGCTCCCGGCTGGTCCTGCAGATCCACGACGAGCTTCTGTTCGAAGGCCCCGCCGACGAGGCCGACGCGGTGAGCCGGCTGGCCGAACGCGAGATGGCGGCGGCCTTCGAGATGGACCCGCCGCTGGCCGTCGAGGTCGGCGTGGGGCCGGACTGGCTGGCTGCCAAGTGAGGCAGGCGGCCCGCGCGGCCTGCCTGCTCGGGTTCGCGCTGGCGCTGGTCTGCCAGACCGCGCCAGCGGCGTCGTCGCGGCCGTTGGGCCTCGCCGCCGACCTTCCCACGGCCTTCTCGGGCCTGCGGACGCCGGACATCGCTTCAGGGCTCGCCACGGCCACGGCGACCGGGATCACCTACCAGGGCGGTGCGGTCCTGCACGCCAACCGGACCCATCTGATCTTCTGGACGCCGGCCAACCGCCCTGATCTGAAGTTCGACCACGGCTACATCCCGCTCGTCGGTCGGTTCATGGCCGACGTGGCTCGCGCGAGCCATTCCACGCGGATCGAGTACGGAATCACCGGCCAGTACCGCGACGCCGGCGGCGCGGCCGCGTACGCCTCAACCTACGCCGGCACCATGGTGGACCGGGACCCCGCGCCGGGGAGCGCCTGCACCGAACCGCCTCCCCCCACCGGTCCGCCAGCCTGGACCACCTGCCTGACCGATGCCCAGCTGCAGCATGAGCTTGGCCGGTTCATCGCCGCTCACAATCTGCCCGTCGGGCCGCCCGACATCTACTTCCTGCTCACCCCGGACAACTTTGGGAGCTGCGCGGCCACCGGACCTTCCGAATGTGCGCTCGGTGGGTCCGACGGCGGCTATTGCGGCTACCACTCGGTCACCGGCAACGGGATCCTCTACGCCGTCATTCCCTACAACGCCGTGCCCGGGCACTGCCGGTCCGGCAATCCGCGGCCGAACGGCAACGCGGCAGATCCGGCGCTGTCCACGATCAGCCACGAACAGGCCGAGACGGTGACCGATCCCTACGGCGACGCCTGGGTGAACTCGAACGGGGCAGAGATCGGCGACCTCTGTTTGAACAGATTCGGGCCGGCTCTCGGGGGCGCTGGATCCTCGCAGTGGAACGAGACGGTCGATGGGCAGCACTACTGGCTCCAGGAATTGTTCAGCCGGATCACCGGCGCCTGTGCCGCGCGGCCGAAGCCCGACTCGGTCCGGATCCGCTTCAGGACGGCGCCGGTGGCGGGCCGGTCCGTGGGCCTCGTGGCCACGGCCCGGCAGCCCGGGGGGCGGATCGTTTCATTCAACTGGAACTTCGGCGATGGCACGGGCGGACGCCGGCGCCGGCCGACCCACACCTATAAGCGGGCCGGGGTGTATCGGGTATACCTGCGCGTCACCGACAGCGCCGACAACTGGGGCTATGCCAAGCGGACGGTGACCGTCAAGCGGCACGTCTGACCCGCCCCGGAGGCGCCTTTTGCCCGAGTAGGATTGGCCGCGGGCCAGCGGATTGGGGCTCCTCCTACCAGGTAGTGAGCGCGGATGGCGGTTTGCGAGCATTGTGGAGTCGAGGCGCCTGACGGTTTCCACTTCTGTGGGAACTGCGGGGCGCCTCTGCCCGAGGAGCCGGCGCAGCCGCGCCGGACGCGGAAGGTGGTCACCGCGCTGTTCTGCGATGTGACCGGTTCGACCGCCCTGGGTGAGGAACTGGATCCAGAGGTTCTGCGCGGGGTGATGAACCGCTACTTCGCCATGATCCGCGTGACCATCGAGCGGCACGGCGGCACGGTGGAGAAGTTCATCGGCGACGCGGTCATGGCGGTGTTCGGGATCCCGTTGGTGCGAGAGGACGATGCCCTGCGGGCGGTGCGCGCGGCCGCGGAGATCCGCGACCAGCTGCCCGCGGTGGCGCAGCAGGTGGGGGTCACGCTTCGCTTCCGGACCGGCATCAACACGGGCGCTGTGCTGATGAGCGAGGGAGAGAACTACGCCACCGGCGATGCGGTGAACGTCGCGGCTCGGTTCGAGCAGGCCGCGGCGCCCGGCGACATCGTCCTGGGTGGCGAGACGCTGCGGCTGGTGCGCGACGCGGTCGCCGTGGAGCCACTCCCTCCGCTCGAGCTGAAGGGAAAGTCGGCGCCCGTGCCGGCCTTCCGGCTGCTCTCGGTCGATCCCGTGGCGCCGGGAGTGGCCCGGCATCTGGATGCGCCACTGATCGGGCGCGAGCGGGAACTGCGCTTCCTCACCGAGGCGTGGGACCGAGTGGTGCAGGAGTCGGGCTGCCACCTGTTCACGCTCCTGGGGATGGCCGGGGTGGGGAAGTCTCGGCTGGTCGCCGAGCTGCTGGGGAGCATCGGTGAGCAGGCGCTCGTCCTCCGCGGGCGCTGCCTGGCCTACGGGGAGGGGATCACATTCTGGCCGCTGATAGAGGCCCTTACCGCGGCGGGTGAGCCGGCCCAACCCGTGGTCGAGCGTCTCCGGCGCGGTGGAGCGGCCGTTCCTGAGGAGCTCTTCTGGGAGGTCCGCCGTCTGCTCGAGGCCCTGACATCGGATCGGCCCGTGGTCCTGCACATCGATGACCTTCAGTGGGGGGAGGCGATGCTTCTGGACCTCCTTGACCACGTTGTCGATCTGTCCCGAGGAGCTCCGATCCTGGTCCTGTGCACGGCGCGGCCCGAGCTGCTGGAGGATCGTCCCGGCTGGGGTGGCGGTAAGTTCAACGGTCAGACCGTGCTGCTGGAGCCGCTCGGTGCCAGTGAGGCGCTGGCCCTTCTCGAGCAGCTGGGCGACGGTCTGGACACCCGGGCGCGGGATCACGTCGTGGCGGCCAGCCAGGGCAATCCGCTGTTCTTGGAGGAGATGGTGGCGCTGGCCCGCGAGAGCGGCACGACTCAGGTGCCGTCAACCATTCAGGCGCTCCTGGCCGCTCGCCTGGAGCGTCTGGACGGGGAGGAGCGCGCCCTGCTGGAGCGGGGCGCCGTGGAGGGGGAGGTGTTCCACCGGCTGGCGGTGATGGCGCTGGCCGACGAAAACCTCGCCGCGAACGTCGACGGCCGCCTGGCCGGGCTGGTCCGCCGCGAATTGATCCGGCCTCACCCGGCGACGCTGCAGGGCGACGAGGCGTTCCGCTTCCGGCATCTGCTGATTCGCGACGCGGCCTACGACGCCCTTCCCAAGGCGGACCGCGCCGAGTTGCACGAGCGCTTCGCCGGATGGCTGACGAACCTCGGCGTCTCGGTCCCGGAGCTCGACGAGATCATCGGGTGGCACCTGGAGCAGGTGGTCCGCTACCGCCGGGAGCTGGGGCAGGCGATTGACCCGCAGCTGGCCGGCCAGGCGGCCCAACACCTGTACCTGGCCGGTCGCCGGGCCAGTGACCGGGACGACGGCGCCGCCGCGCGGACCCTGCTCGAGCGCGCGCTCGCCCTCACTCCCGACGGTGGGCCCCATCGGCCCGCGATCGCCGTGGAGCTGGCCGATCAGCTGGTGGACGCCGGCGCCTTCGACCGGGTTGAAGGGCTCCTCGCGGAGGCCGAGCGCGACGCACGGATGAGACCGCTGGCCGGCCTGGTCCGCTTCGAGTGGCTGATGCAGGTTCGGGCGGGGGAGGCGATCCCGATGCTGGAGTCACAGCTCCCGAGCATCGTGGGGGAATTCGAGCGCCAGCGGGATTTCCGCGGCCTGGCTAAGGCGCATTTCGAGTCGTTCCTGGCGCACAACCTGGCCGGCCGAGTCAATCTCTGGGCCGAGGAGGCCAAGCTCGCGGCCGAGTATGCCGGCCAAGCCGGCGACGAGGGCAAGCGAGCCCGGGCGCTTTCGTGGTACTTGAGCGCGCTCTACCACGGCGAGGCCAATGCCCAGGTGATCAAGCGGGAGGTGGAGGCCGTCGAGGCAGCCCGCACCGGGCCATACCTGACTGCGGGCGTCTGTGTGGCACGTGCATGGTTGGCCATGGCTGAAGCGCGTTTCGACCTGGCGCGCTCGCTGATCGAGCGGGGAGCCGAGGCGTACGTCGACATGGGAGCGCTCCCGCTGGCCGGCGCCTGCCACCAGGAGATGGGGGAGATCGAGATGGCGGCTGGTCAGCCAGCCGCCGCGCAGGCTCTCCTGGAGCGCGGCGACCGATTGCTCACGGAGCTGGGGGAGCAGTCCTACCGCTCGACGATCCAGGCGATGCTGGCGGAGGCCAGTCTGCTGGCGGGCGATCTTGAGGCCGCCGCCGCGGCGGCTGAGCTGGCCGAGCGGCTGAGCGCTCCCGAGGACATCGTCAACTTCATCTACATCCACGGGGTTCGCTCAGCGCTCGCACTCGAGGCCGGCGATCACGACGCCGCCGAGCGGTGGGCGCGATCCGCCGTCAGTTACGCCGACTCCTGCGAGTTCTACGATACCCGTGGTATCGCCTATACGAAGCTCAGTCGAGTGCTGGCGGCGCGTGGTGACTCGCAGGCGGCCGTCAACGCCGCCCTAACGGCGATCGGCATCTACGAGCGCAAGGGTGACCAGCCACGCCTAGCGCAGGCCGAGGCGGATCTTCAGGCGCTGACCCGCTGATCAGGCGGCCCTCAAAACGGCCTCTGGCCTGCTGACGCCGTGTCCCGCGAACTCCGGTGGGGCGATCTGCAGGTAATGGCCGAATGACCAGTCGATGAAGCGCTGGGCTGACATCCCGCGCAGGGCTGCGCCCAGCAGTCGGGGCGGCACTCGTGGGATCAGCCACTGCACCCGGAGCAGCGACTCGAACTGCCAGCGGTGCGAGGCGCTGAACGCGCCGTAGCTGGCCCGGGCGGCTGCCGTTGACTGCCGCCCCCGTAACACGTCCCGCAGCTCCCGCCCGCAGGCGACTCCGAAATACAGCGCCGTGCGGATCCCCTCGGCGGTCAGCGGCAGGCAGTGGCCGGCCGAGTCCCCGACGAAGAAGATGCCGTCCTCGCTGGCCTCACGGATCCGGTGGGGAATCCAGTTGCCCTGGTAGCCGAGCGGATCGCGCTGCAGGTCGTCGGCCAGGCGGACGGTCGGCTCCTTGACGTGGAAGCGGGGGTCGAAGGAGCCCACGCCGACGCGAACCTCATCGCCGGCCGGGAAACTCCAGCCGTAGCCGGCGGGCACGTAGGAGCGGTCGATCCACACCTCCAGGTCGGTGCCGGCGCCGTGCGGGTGGACCTCGAGGCCCCGGGACAGATACGCGTCCGGCGGCTGGATCGGCTCACCGCCACCCAGTACGCGGCGCCAGCCCAGCGCATCGACGACGATCCCGGCCCGGATGTCTCCCCGGTCAGTGTGGACCGTGTGGCCGGTGCGGCCATCCACCTTGGCTGTCTCGAACCGGAAGTCCCCCTGGGCGGCCAAGGCGCCGCACAGTGTCCGGTAGTCGAACGTGGAGAACGTCCAGGGCAGGTCGTATCGCACCGTTGCGTGCGGGGTGTGGATGACCAGCTCGCCGAAGGTCTGCCGATGGGCCTCCATGAGGTCCATGACGTGGAGCCACCCCGTGGGTATCCCGCAGGCCGAGGTCTGGCGTTCGCCGATCTCGTAGCGGTCGATGACCAACACGTCGGCCTCGCAGCCGGCGAGCTCGCGGGCCACGGCCAGCCCGGCAAAGCTGGCACCGCAGATCAGGACGTCGCAGTCGAGGTCCAGCGGTGTGCGGTCCGGTCCACGTTTGGTTGCCCGCCTCGGCATGGCCGGAGATGATAGGGAGGGCTATATCTGGCTATCCTCACTCGAACACATGTCAACCGTTACAGCACCTATGCCCACCGATGAGCCCAACGCCAAGGTCGTAGAAGGATCCGGCGGCCTGCTTCTGGAGATCGACGGGAAGATCGTTCCCAACTACGACGCCACCATCCATCCCTTCCAGGAAGGCGATGTGGTCACCGGCAACGTCGTCCGCATCGACAACGACGAGGTCCTGGTCGACATCGGCTACAAGTCCGAGGGCGTCATCCCATCCAATGAGCTTTCGATCCGCAAGTCAGTGGATCCCCATGACGAGGTGTCCCTCGGCGAAGAGGTGGACGCGCTCGTTCTCACCAAGGAGGATCAGGACGGCCGCCTGATCCTGTCCAAGAAGCGGGCCCGCTTCGAGAAGGCCTGGCGCCGCATCGAGGCCGCCGCCCAGTCCGGGGAGCCCGTTGAGGGCACCGTGATAGAGGTCGTCAAGGGTGGCCTGATCATCGACCTGGGTGTGCGCGGCTTCCTGCCCGCCTCGCTGGTCGACATCCGCCGGGTGCCGAACCTCGACGAGTACATGGGCCAGGCCATCGAGTGCAAGGTCATAGAGCTCAACCGGTCCCGCAACAACGTGGTCCTGTCCCGGCGCGCGGTGCTCGAGGAGCAGCGCAAGGAGGATCGCGAGCGGATCCTGGATCGCCTCCAGCCCGGCGAGGTGGTGGAGGGCGTCATCTCCAACATCGTCGACTTCGGCGCCTTCGTCGACCTCGATGGGATCGACGGCCTGATCCACATCTCGGAGCTGTCCTGGTCCCACGTCAACCATCCGAGCGAGATCCTGTCGATCGGAGACACCGTCTCGGTCAAGGTGCTGGACATCGACCGCCAGCGCCAGCGCATCTCCCTGGGCCTCAAGCAGACCCAGGAGGACCCGTGGCAGCGGGTGGTGGACACCTACAACATCGGGGACGAGCTGGAGGGCACGGTCACCAAGGTGGTTACCTTCGGCGCGTTCGTGGAGATCCTCGACGGCGTCGAGGGCCTGGTGCACATCTCCGAGCTGGCCCAGCACCACGTCGAGAATCCGCGGGAGATCATCCAGCCGGGCGATCCGGTGCGGGTGAAGATCCTGGAGATCGACTCCGAGCGGCGGAGGTTGTCGCTGTCGATCAAGCGGGTGGAGGGCCAGGTCCTGCCGGTTCGCCCGATCATTCCGCCGGCCGACGCTGGGGATCTGGAGAACGTGCCCGAGCTGGGGTTGTCGGAGGATGTGTTTGCGGAGGAGCTTGCTGGTCAGCCTCAGGACACGGTCCCCGTGGACGCGGCTCCGGGCGCTTCTGAGGGCGACGAGACCGGGGCTGACGATGAGACCTCGCGAGGAGCCGCGTCCCCGGAACCGTCCCCTGAGGCTGAGAGCGTTGAGGTGGCTGAGGCTCCTGAGGCTGAGAGCGTTGAGGTGGCTGAGGCTCCTGAGGCTGAGAGCGCTGAGGTGGTTGAGGCCCCTGAGGCCGCTGAGGTCCCCGAGGCCGCTGAGGCCCCCGAGACTGCTGAAGCCCCCGAAGCTGACGCTTAGCTAGCTCGTGCCGCCCTTCGTTGGGCTGACGGGTGGGATCGGGGCGGGTAAGTCGACGGCCCTGGCTGCTTTGGAGCGGCTGGGGTGCGCGGTGTTGTCGACTGATGCGGTGGTGCATGAGCTGTACGGCTCGCCTGACGTCGTTCAGGCCGTCACTTCTCGTTTTGGAGACGAGGTGGCACCAGACGGGGTGGTGGACCGGCCGGTGCTGGCTGATCGGGCGTTTGCCACTGCAGAGGGGCGGCAGTGGTTGGAGCAGCTGCTCTGGCCGAAGGTGGGAGAGCGGATGGCGGAGTTCAGAGCGGCGGCCGAGAAGGCCGACCCGCCGCCGCGGGCGATCGTCGTGGAGGTGCCGCTGCTATTCGAGTCGGGGCTGGATGGCGGCTACGATGCCACGATCGCGGTTATCGCCGACGAGGCTGTGCGAGCCGAGCGGGCGGCCGGACGGGGGCACCGGGCGCTTGATGCGCGGGCGGCTCGCCAGCTGAGCCAGGAGGAAAAAGCCGCACGATCGACGTACGTGGTGGTCAATGACGGGCAAATCTCAGAACTCGAGCAGAAGCTGTCAGCCGTTCTTGACAAGATCCCACGGGGCCGATGAGCGCAACGAGTAGAGCAGCGGCGGTGCCGAGACGGCCAACTTCCCGCCGTCAGGCGGCACTTCGCAGGCGGCGCCGGATGGTGGCCGCGCTCGTGGTGCTGGCCGCCCTGATCGCCGGCGTGATCGCCGTCATGCCGCTCGCGCAGAAGGCGATCAACGACCTCACCCTGCCGCTGCAGTACTCGAGCATCATCCGCCAGGAGGCCGCCCAGAAGCACCTGCCTCCGGACCTCGTCGCCGCGGTGATCTACGCCGAGACCAAGTTCGACGCCCGCACGTCGCCCACCGGGGCCGAGGGTCTGATGCAGATCGAGCCCCAGACGGCGAGGTTCCTGGCCCGCCGCTCGGGCGCCGTCAACTTCCACACCGCCGACCTGGGCACCCCCGCGGTCAACATCGCCTACGGCACCTACTACCTCCGCTATCTGCTCAACGAGTACCACGGCAACCTGGTGGCGGCTCTGGCCGCCTACAACGGCGGGGAGACCAACGTCGACCGCTGGATCGCCCAGGGCGGCGGCGGGGCCCGCGGACTCACCGTCAGCGACATCCGCTTCCCCGAGACCCGCGCCTACGTCCAGCGAGTCCTGCAGGCCCAACAGGACTATCGCCACACGTATCCCAAGCAGCTCGGCTACGGCTAGCCGCAACCCCGGCGCCGCCGAACCCAAAGTCGGCGGCGCCGCAGACGGTGAACTACGCGCCCCAGCCCACCTCGTCGTGGCTCTCGAGCTTGTGCCAGAACTCGGGAGTGGGCCGGCCCTCAACCCCCACCTCCTGCATCAGCCCGCCGATCTCCCCCTGCATCTCCTCGAAGAAGTTCTGGAAGCTCTGCTCGTCCGGCCACTCGTCGACCACGATGATCTCGTCGCCCGACCCATAGAAGCGATGGGCGATCACGCCGTGGCTCTTCCCCCGGTCCGAGATCGACTTCAGCCGGTCCGGATTGGAACTGGCGACCTCCTCCAGCCGCTTCGGATCGCCCTTCATGCGCAGGACCATCAGCACCGACATGGCATTCCCCCTAGGTTGCGGACAGTTGTCGGCCGCATCCTACGTTTCCAGCGCCGTTGCGGGCGCTAAATTCGCTAGAGATGCCGCAGTTCGAGCTTGACGGAACCTACTCACCAACCGCTGATCAGCCCGGGGCGATCGCCTCTCTCGCCGAGGGGATCAACGGGGGCGAGCGGATGCTGACTCTGCTCGGGGCCACGGGGACGGGCAAGACGATGACCATGGCGGCGACGATCGAAGCGGTGCAGAAGCCGTCGCTGATCATCGCTCACAACAAGACGCTGGCCGCCCAGCTGTGCAACGAGTTCCGCACCTACTTCCCGCGCAACGCCGTGGAGTACTTCGTCTCCTACTACGACTACTACCAGCCCGAGGCCTACGTCCCCTCCAAGGACCTGTACATCGAGAAGGACTCGGCCATCAACCAGGAGATCGACCGGCTGCGTCACGCCGCCACCGCGGCCCTGTTCGCCCGGCGCGATGTGGTGATCGTGGCCAGCGTGTCCTCGATCTACGGCCTGGGTTCGCCGGAGGTCTACGACGAGAACCTCCAGACCCTCAACAAGGGCGAGATGATCGACCGGGACCGGCTGCTCCGGAAGCTGGTTTCGATCCAGTACAGCCGTAACGACACGGCGCTGGCCCGCGGGCACTTCCGGGTGCGGGGCGAGACCCTGGAGATCTGGCCCGCCTACGCCGAGACGGCCTACCGGATTGTGCTGTTCGGGGACGAGGTGGAGCACCTGCAGCACTTCGACGCCGTCACGGGTGAGGTGATAGAGGACGACATGGAGCACGTGGCGATCTGGCCGGCGTCGCACTACAACGTGCGCGAGGGGATGATCGAGGACGCGGTGGCCGAGATCGGACGAGAGCTGAATGAGCGCACCGCCGAGCTGGAGGCCGAGGGCAAGCTGCTGGAGTCCCACCGCCTGCGCCAGCGCACCCAGTACGACATGGAGATGCTGAGGGAAATCGGCTTCTGCTCAGGCATCGAGAACTACTCGCGGATCCTCGACGGGCGCAAACCGGGGGAGAGGCCGTACTGCCTGCTCGACTACTTCCCGGACGACTTCGTCTGTTTCATCGACGAGTCCCACCAGACGGTGCCGCAGATTGGGGGCATGTACGAAGGCGATCGCTCGCGCAAGCAGACGCTGGTCGACTACGGCTTCCGGCTTCCGAGCGCGATGGACAACCGGCCCCAGACCTTTCAGGAGTTCCTCTCGATCACGCCCCAGATGGTGTTCGTGTCAGCCACCCCGGGCGAGTACGAGCGCACCCATGCGGCGCGGATCGTGGAGCAGATCGTGCGTCCGACGGGGATCATCGACCCCGAGGTCGAGGTGCGGGAGACGAAGAATCAGATCGACGACCTGATGAACGAAATTCGAGGCCGGGTCGAGCGCGACGATCGCGTGCTGGTCACGACGCTGACCAAGAAGATGTCCGAGGACCTGACCGACTATCTGCTGGAGATGGGTTTCAAGGTGCGCTACCTGCACTCGGAGATCGACACGCTGGAGCGGATCCAGATCATCCGGGAGCTCCGACTGGGCGAGTACGACGTGCTCGTCGGGGTCAACCTGCTCCGCGAGGGGCTCGACCTCCCCGAGGTCTCCCTGGTGGCGATCCTGGACGCCGACAAGGAGGGGTTCCTGCGCGGTGAGACCTCGTTGATCCAGACGATCGGGCGGGCGGCGCGCAACGTCGAGGGCAAGGTGCTGATGTACGCCGACAAGGAGACGGCGGCCATGCGGGCGGCCATCTCGGAGACCGATCGACGGCGCACCATCCAGCGCGCCTACAACCAGGAGCACGGGATAACCCCGGAGACGATCTCCAAGGGGATCTCCGACATCGCCGAGTTCCTGCAGTCCGACTCCAAGGTCCCGAAGTCGCGCCGCCGCCGCAAGCGCGAGGCGAACGCGATGCCGCCGGCCGAGATCGAGCGGACGATCGTCGAGCTGGAGGAGGAGATGCTGGCCGCCGCCGAGGATCTGCGCTTCGAGTACGCGGCCAAGCTGCGCGACGAGATCCGGGATCTCAAGCGGGAGCTCGACCTCGCGCTCTCCGAGGGCCGGGCGTAGATCCTCCGCCACCCGGTAGGTCCGCTAGGCTCCGGCGCGGCTTTCGACAATCGGACACGAAGGGGATTCCCGTGGCCCTGGAACGGCAGAGCATTGAGAAGAAGGACTTCCCGATCGGGCGGCGGGGCTACGACCCCGAGGCGGTCGACACCCATCTGGCTCAGATCGCCGAGGAGGTCGACCAGCTGAAGACGTCCTCGCGCCGGCGCACCGAGACGCTGGCCTCGGCGGCCTCAGAGCAGGTCCGCGCGATCGTGGAGGCGGCCGAGAGCAGCGCCGCGGAGATCCAGCGCCAGGCCGAGACCGAGGCCCAGGAGATCCGGGCCGAGGCGGCGGAGGAGGCCCAGTCCACTCGCCAGCAGGCCTCGACTCAGGCCCGGGAGTACGTGGGCCGGGTGTCCGAGTCGACGGCCGGGATGCTGTCGCGGCTGGATGCCATGGAGAGCGAGCTGGGCGCGCTGATCGAGTCGCTGCGCACCGGGGCCAACCGCCTGAACGCCGACCTCCAGCTGCTGGAGTCAGGCATGCACGAGGTGCGCTCCTCGGTGGAACCGCGGCCGCGGTTCGAACCTGAGAGCGGCGCGGGCATCGGCTCCGCTGCGAATGATGGCTTCTCCGCCGGCTCGGGAACCGGAATCGCCGAGCCACCGCAGCCCTCCTCGCAGGCCGAGCCGGCATTGGACGAGGGGCTGGGCGCTGAGCCCGAGGACGTCTACGGCGACGACGCCGACCGAGCCGTCGATGCCGATGTCGAATCGCCCGCGGACGAGACCGAGGGAGCCCGGTTGATCGCGCTCAACATGGCGCTGAACGGGACTCCACGCGAGGAGACCCAGCGCTACCTGTCGGAGAACTTCTCGTTGGCTGACCCGGACCGGCTGCTCGACGAGGTGTACGCGTCGGTCGAGAGCTGAGCGGGACGCTCAGCCGGCGGGAGAGGTGGCCCCGCCGGCTCTTCCTGGCCGCCAGGTGAAGGTGACGATCGCCTTGGGCGGCAGCTTGTACTGGAACATCTGCGCGTGCCAGCGCACGGCGAAGTACTGCTCGACGGGCGAGTTGTCGTAGACGACCAGGACGCGGCGGCCGCCCGGGTCGAGGAAGGCCGCATCATCCAGGCCCGCGCTGACGCCGTAGTGGGGCCGCGTGGTGGACGTGAACTCGCTGACGAGGCGGGTGGCCGCCACCCGGTGAGCGCCCCGCTTGATGAACGCCGAGAACTGACCGAGCTGGTAGTAGTTGAGCCGCAGCCTCGCCTTGTGGGTGGTCGGGTCGACGACCACCAGCCCGCTGCAGCGGTGACACCCGGAATTCGGCGGCTCCACGGGACCCCCCTGAGGATCCAGGGCCAGGTTCCACAGCTGGACCAGCGAGGCCGAGTTATTCAGCGCGCTCAACGTCGCCTCTGCGGCGTTGTAGGGGATGATCCCGGGCGAGCATTCCGTGGTCAGGTTCACGACCTGGGGATAGGCTCCATGAAACTCCCCCATGCTCTTCGAGCCGCCTCCGTAGCAGTGCCAGGCCATTCCGGCCAGGTGTGGGGCCGCCGGGCTGTGCTCCAAACCCTGGGCGTAGGCCAGCTTTGTGCCGTCCATCCCGAAGATCTGGGTGTGCAGGCCGCTCTTGTTCAGGGCGGGGAGGAGATTCTCGGTGATGAACTGCGCCTCGTTGGGCTCCGGTAGCCACATGGACGGGAACTGCGCGCTGGATCCCGGCTCGTTCTCCGGCGTGATCGCCCAGATCGGCACGCCGAGTTCCTGATAGGCCTCGATGAACTTGACGAAGTAGTTGGCGAGGGGCTGGTAGTCCTGGGTGAGAAGCGTGCCCTGGGCGTTGATGTCGTTCAGCTGGTCGTTGGCCTTCATCCAGGCCGGCGGGCTCCACTCCGTGGAGATGATCCTCATCTGAGGGTTCTCGGCCAGCATCTCGGTCAGCGCCGGGATCACGTACGGCGTGTCGTGAGCGATCGAGAAGTGACTCAGATCTGGATCGCTGGCCCCGGCCGGTTGGTCGTCATAGGTGTAGGGGACACCGGTGCCGGTGAAGTCGGAGGCCCCGATCGGCACCCGGGTGACGTTCAGGCTGATCCCCTGGGTGGGACTGAACAGCTCCCTGAGCACCCGGTTGCGCTGCCAGGCCGTCAGCTCATCCTGGAGCAGCCAGGCGGACGAATCCGTCATGGCACCACCGAAGCCGATCATCTTCTGGAAGCGGAGGTGGTCGTTGATCTTGATCACCGGGCGTGAGCTGCTCCGGGTGACGAAGTACTGGGAGGCGATCTTCCGGAGCGCGTAGTGCCCGTCGAAGGTGGTCAGGGTGGTCTGGACGACCGGTCCGTGGTGCTTGGGCGCGTGCACGTACAGGACGATCGGAGAAGGCTTCGGCTTCGGCTTGTGCTTCGCCTTGGCCTGCGCGGTGGCGGCGCTCAGACCGCCCGCCAGCAGCAGGATGAGACCAAGCACGACCCAACGTGCCCCAGAACCCCTGAGCGCCCTCACTTCGCTGGAGGGTAGCTGGCCGGGCCGTGGGAACGGGAGAGCCGTCTAGGCGGGCGTCCGGCTCTGCTCGGGATCGAGCTCGGCCAGCTCGCGCTTGAGCACCTTTCCCGTGGGGTTGCGTGGCAGGGCACGCACAAACAACACCTCGCGAGGCACCTTGTAGCGGGCCAGGTTGGTGCGCACGTGCTCCTGCAGTTCCTCGGCGGAGGCCTCCTGGCCGTCCCGCTGGACGACGAAAGCCCGCAAACGCTGGCCGAACCGCTCGTCGTCCACTCCGATCGCGGCGGCCTCGGCCACGGCAGGATGGCCGGTCAGAACGTCCTCAACCTCCTTGGGGAACACGTTCTCGCCGCCGGAGACGATCATCTCGTCGTCCCGCCCCTCCACGAACAGGCGGCCGGCCTCGTCGAAGCGGCCGACGTCGCCCGTCGCCATCAGACCGTCGATCCGGTCCTTGTTTCCACCACCTGTGTAGCCCTCGAACAACATCGCGTTGCCGACGAATATCCGTCCCGCCTCCCCCTGCAGGACGGGCCGCTCGTCCTCGTCGTACAGGCGGACGATAGAACCGCGGGCTGGCCGGCCCGCGGTTCCCGGAGCGCGGCGCAGATCGCGCGGCGTCGCCACGGCGGCCGCAGCCACCTCGGTGGAGCCGTAGACGTTGTAGAGGTTGTCCCCAAACTCGTCCATCCAGCGCCGGGCAAGGTCCGCGGACAGCGCCGAGCCGCTGGCGCATACCGCGAGGAGGGAGCCGGAGTCGTGGCGGTGCCGTACCTCTTCGGGGAGCTCGAGGATGCGCTGGAGCATCAGGGGCACCACCACCAGGGTCTGGCAGCCGTGGGCCTCGATATCGGCCAGGCACTCCTCGGGATCGAAGCGGCGGCGCAGGATGAAGGTGGAGCCCAGGGCCAGACCGAGCGCGAAATTGGAGAAGCCCCAGGTGTGAAACAGCGGCGCTCCGATCCGTACGACCTGGTTCTCGCGCTGCGGGATGCGGTCCAGCAGTGACGCAGGCGGATCCAGCGTCAGCGGGGTGCTGGTGCGGGTGGCGCCCTTGGGCGTTCCCGTGGTGCCCGAGGTGAGGATCGTGATGCGAGCCGTACGGCCCGGGGGTGGCAGCGGCTCCCGGTTCTCGCGCTCGATCATCTCGCCCAGAGTGGGATCCGCCGTGTCGTCGTCGTGCCAGACGAGGATCCGCCGTCGCTCGCGAGCCGCCTCGGCGGTCAGCTCCTCGAATTCCTCGTCGTAGAGGATGGCCGCCACCTCCTCCCGCTCGCACACCTCGGTCAGCTGCGGGGAGGAGAAGGAGGTGTTTAGCAGCAGGACGTCGGCGCCGAGCTTGGCCGCCGCGAAGACTCCGGTCACGAAGCCACGGTGGTCCCGGCACATGATCGCCACGCGGTCGCCTTCGCTGATGCCGTCGGTCTGCAGAGATCGCGCGAGGGCGTTGGATTCCTCGTCCACCTGCCGGTAGGTGAGCGGCCCGAGTTCGTCCACCAGCAGCGCCCGATCCGGGTGCCGGATCGCCCCGACGCGGATCATCGTGGCGGGTGAGGCGCGCCAGCGTGCGCCGATCCAGGCGATCCGGGCCAGTTTGTCGGGCCGCAGGGGGGCGACCATCCCGGATTTGGCCAGGATGGCCAGGTTCCAGCTCTCGTGAAGGCCGCGGGACAGCAGATTCGGCCCGGGGGGCGGGGGGCGATCCCGGCCCTCGGCCTCGCACTTCAGGTTCTCCAGGCTGCGTTTGACGCTGCCGTTGATCTGGGGCACCGACAGGACCTCGGCCAGGGTGCCCCAAAGAGGCCCTGGCGCCCCGTACGAAACCCGCATGCTCAGCCGGCAGCCATGCTCGCCGCGAGGCCTCAGCCGCAGCCGGCCGCGCTGCTCTACCCCGGTGATGCTGGTCCAGACGATGTCGCGCGGCGGGTCGTACTCGATGATCTCCACCAGTCCTCCGACGCTGGCCGAGCCGACCCGGACCCGCATCTCGTAACGGGCGCCAACCGCCGGCTCGGTCTCGTCCTGCTGGGGTTCGAAGGTGTCCACCCAGTCGAGCCGGCGCGGATAGGCGGCAGGGTCGCTGATCAGCTCCCACACGCGCTCGCGAGGAGCGGCGATGTTGACGCTCTCCTCGATCCTCATCCGAGCACCGGCAGCGGTCGCTCGTCGGCCAGGGAATCGAGCACGTCCTGCATCTGCTCGAGCACGTCGTCGTAGACCACGTCGACGTCCGGATCCTCGCCGTAGCGCTCGCGCAGGTCGATCGGGCGCATCACCTGGATGGTGATCTTGGAGGGAAGCGGGATGTGTCCGAACACCGCGGGCATGAAGCCGAACGGCAGCCCGAACAGGAACGGCGCCGTCTTGAGGCGCATCAGCTTGTCCAGGCGGGCCAGCTTGGCCAGGTGACGTCCGCGAGTGAGGAACAGAGCCGTTTCCTGGCTGCCGATCGAGACCACGGGCTGGATCGGGACGCCCATCTCCAGAGCCAGCCGGATGAAGCCGTGCCGCCCACCGAAGTCGACCTTGGCCGATTCCCAGGTGGGACGGAAGACCTCGTAGTCGCCTCCGGGGTAGACCAGCACCGCCGCGCCGCTCTTCAAAGCCAGCTCGGCGTTGTCAGGGTCGGCCGCCACCGCACCGTACTTGCGGACCATGCCGCCGGCCGGTCCGGCCACGACTCCGTTATGGGCCAGCTGGTAGAAGCGGCGTTCCACCCCGAAGTACGTGCAGAACGCGAGCACGAAAACGAACAGGTCGGGGGCCATCATGCCGCCGGAGTGGTTGCCCACCAGCAGCACTGGCCCCTCCTTGCGGATGTGGTGAAGACCCCTCACGTCGGCTCGGAAGTACAGGCTGGCCAGCATCCAGAGGCCGGGGAGCGTCTCCCGGATGTAGTCGGTGTCCCGGGCGTCCAGGTCCGCGGCCGGAACAATGTCGCGCAGCCTGCGGCCCGCTTGCTGCGCCGCATGGGAGATGGCCTGGATCACGCCCGGCCCGGCGTGGGAGACGGCCTGACTCCGATCTGGACCTGGGGCGTATCGCTTTGCGCCCGTCGTGCCCCGATCTGCGCCGGAGGGCTTTCGACTACCACCCGTGCCCCGGGTGGGCGCCTTCTCCCTGGCGGCAGCCTCCATGAGGCAAACCTACCCAATCTGCGGACTTTGGCTCAGACGAACGTCCGTTCGCCTCACTAAACTGGGTTATGTGGATCAACTGATCGTTTCGGGGGCCCGAGAGCACAACCTCAAAGACATCAACGTGACGATCCCGCGTGGCTCGTTGACGGTGATCACCGGTCTTTCGGGCTCCGGGAAATCGTCCCTGGCGTTCGACACGATCTATGCGGAGGGACGGCGCCGGTACGTCGAGTCGCTGTCGGCCTACGCCCGTCAGTTCCTCGGGCAGATGGACAAGCCGGACGTGGACTCCATCGAGGGTCTGTCGCCGGCCATCTCGATCGACCAGAAGACCACGTCGCGCAACCCGCGCTCCACGGTGGGGACGGTCACCGAGATCTACGACTACCTGCGCCTGCTGTGGGCCCGGATCGGACATCCGCGCTGCCACATCTGCGGCCGGCCGATCAGCGGGCAGTCGGCCGAGCAGATCATCGACCAGGTGATGGAGCTGCCGGAGGACACGCGGTTCATGGTGCTGGCCCCGATCGTGCGCGGCCGCAAGGGTGAGTACGGCAAGCAGCTGGAGGAGCTCAGGTCGGAGGGATTCGGCCGGGTGAAGGTCGACGGTGAGCTGCGGCGCCTGGATGAGCAGATCGTCCTGGACAAGAAGTTCAAGCACGACATCGCCGTCGTGGTCGATCGCCTGGTGATGAAGGGCGAGCTGCGCAAGCGCCTGGCCGACTCGGTGGAGACCGCGGTCGCGCTGGCCGACGGGCTCGTGGAGATCGAGCTGGTTCCAGCCGACGGTTCATCCGGAGCGATCCAGACCTACTCGGAGCGGTTCGCCTGTCCCGTCCATGGCCCGTCCCTGGTCGAGCTGGAGCCCCGAATCTTCTCGTTCAACTCCCCGCACGGTGCCTGTCCTCGCTGCACGGGTCTGGGGTCGCAGATGGAGATCGACCCGGAGCTGGTGGTCCCGGACCCGACGCTGTCGATCGGCGAGGGGGCGATCGCCCCGTGGGCGGCCAGCGCATCCGACTACTACGAGCAGCTGACGCAGGCGATCGCCGAGCGCTATGAGGTCGATCTGGACACTCCGTGGGAGGAGTTGCCGGACGCGCAGCGCGAGTTCTTCCTGTACGGCACGAACGGCGAACGGGTCCAGGTCTCCTACCGCAACCGGTTCGGTCGCCGGCGCTCGTACACGACGCAGTTCGAGGGCATCGTCCGCAACCTGGAGCGTCGCTACAACGAGACCGACTCCGAGTGGACACGGGAGAAGATCGAGGAGTACATGACCTTGCGGCCATGCCCGGAATGTCACGGTGCGCGCCTCCGTCCGGAGTCCCGGGCCGTGCTGGTGGCCGGGATGCCGATTCACGAGTTCACGGCGCTGTCGGCCAAGCGGGCCCTGGAGTGGGTGGACGACCTCGAGCTGTCTGACCACGACCAGCGGATCGCCCGGCTGGTCCTGCGGGAGATCGAAGAGCGGCTGCGGTTCCTGGACAACGTCGGGGTCGGGTACCTGAGCATGGAACGGGCCGCCGCCACGCTTTCCGGGGGCGAGGCCCAGCGCATCCGGCTGGCCACCCAGATCGGATCCTCGCTGGTGGGGGTCCTGTACATCCTGGACGAGCCGTCGATCGGGCTGCATCAGCGCGACAACGAGAAGCTGATCGCCACCCTGGAGCGTCTGCGAGACCTCGGCAACACGGTGCTGGTGGTGGAGCACGACGAGGGCACGATGCGGGCGGCCGACCACGTGCTGGACATCGGGCCCGGCGCCGGCGAGCACGGGGGGCGCGTGGTGGCCGAGGGCACCGCTGATGAGGTGGCCCGGGTGCCGGACTCGCTGACCGGGCAGTTCCTGGCCGGTACGCGGACGATCGAGGTTCCCTCCAAGCGCCGCAGGCCCTCCGGCCATGTGGCGATCAAGGGGGCCTCCCAGCACAACCTGAAGGGCGTCGACGTGAAGATCCCGCTCGGGGTGATGTGCAGCGTCACCGGCGTGTCGGGTTCGGGCAAGTCGACGCTGGTCAACGAGGTGCTCTACAAGGCGGTGTCCAACCGGCTGCACAAGACGCGGGTGAAGGCCGGCGACCATCGCTCGATCAGCGGCATCGAGCAGCTGGACAAGATCATCTCGGTGGACCAGTCGCCGATCGGGCGGACGCCGCGATCGAATCCGGCCACCTACATCGGGCTGTTCGATCAGATCCGAGAACTGTTCTCAAAGACCCAGGAGGCCCGGGCTCGCGGCTATAAGCCGGGGCGCTTCTCGTTCAACGTCAAGGGCGGCCGCTGCGAGGTCTGCCGCGGAGACGGCCAGATCAAGATCGAGATGCACTTTCTCCCGGACGTGTACGTGCCCTGCGAGCAGTGCCATGGCAAGCGGTACAACCGGGAGACGCTGGAGGTCCGCTTCAAGGGCAAGACGATCGCCGACGTGCTGGAGATGCCGATCGAGGAGGCGCTGGAGTTCTTCGTCCACATCCCCAAGATCCGCCGCCGGGTCCAGACGCTCAACGACGTGGGCCTCGGTTACATGCGGCTGGGACAGCCGGCGACCACGCTGTCCGGCGGCGAGGCACAGCGGGTCAAGCTGGCCGCCGAGCTGTCCAAGGTGGCGACCGGGCGGACGATCTACATCCTGGATGAGCCCACCACGGGCCTGCATTTCGCGGACATCCAGCGGCTGCTCGAGGTGCTCCAGCGACTCGTCGACGCGGGCAACTCGATCGTGATCATCGAGCACAACCTAGACGTGATCAAGGTGTCCGACTACCTCATCGATCTCGGGCCGGAGGGTGGAGATGAGGGCGGCCGGCTCATCGCCACCGGCACGCCCGAGCGTGTCGCCGCCGTGCCCGAGTCCTACACCGGCCAATTCCTGGCCGAGCTCCTCCCGGTGCGGGCGGCGAAGACGCGCTCGCGAACCGCTGGCTCCGGCGGCAACGGTTCGGGTGGCAACGGCTCTGGTAGCCCCGGCTCGGGCGAAAACGGTTCGGCCCCGGGCAAGCGGCGCCGCCGCGCCACCGCCGCCGCCTGACGCGGGCGCGACGGCGCCGGGCGCCCGACCGTTCTCGGCGCCCTGCCGGGGGTGATTCATCTAGTGCTGGCTATAGGGGCAAAATATGAATCACCCCACCGCAAAAGGCACTCGCGGAAGGTGGGAGCGCTCCAACCGGGTAAACGGTGAGCGGCGACCGGTCGTTACGCTGCGCCGGTGGATCTCGCCCGAGCACGCCTGTGGGCGCAGAAGTGGCGCTGGTACGAGCGCAACTCGCTGCCCTGGAACCGGGCGGCCATCCACTGGGAGCTGATGCAACGCGGCGCGTTTGCCCGCTGGCCGCTGCACGGCAACGTCCTGGAGGCCCTGCGCGACGGGCGCCTGGAGCTCGGCGAGAACGTGCTGTTCGAGCCGAACGTCTGGATCACCGCCCCCGAGCAGGCCCGGGTACGGATCGGCGCCGGGACCTTCCTCAACATCGGCGTGATGGTGGCCGCCTACGAGCTGGTGGAGATCGGCCAGCACTGCATGTTCGCCAACGGCTGCTTCGTCACCGACGCCAACCACCGATTCGATGACCTGGACAAGCCGGTGCCCTGGCAGGGCTTCACCAGCAAGGGGCCGACGCGAATCGGGGACAACGTCTGGTGCGGAGCGCATGTGGTGGTCACCAGCGGAGTCACCATCGGTGAGCGCTGCGTGATCGGTGCCAACTCGGTCGTTACGGAGGACATCCCGCCGTTCTCGATCGCGGCAGGGGCACCCGCGCGGGTGTTGCGGTCCCTGCGGGAGGACTGAGGGTGAGGCTCCGGGGCCCCACGCTCAGGGACCTGCACGCGACGCACGCAGTGCTCGAGGCCCGGGACCTCGCCGACGTCGGCGTTCCCGACTTCACGCTGGGTGACCTGCGAGATTCCTGGCGGCGCACCGAGACCGACCTGGCCGCGGATGTGCGGGTGGTGGAGGACGGCAACGCCAGGATCGTCGGCTACGGAATCGTCGAGGCCCAGGGTGCATTCGGGGTGATCCATCCTCAGGCGGAGGGTCTCGGAGCCGGCAGTCTGCTGCTCGAGTGGTTGATGAAGCGTGAGCGGGAACTCGGGCACCCGCGCCACCGCCAGTACGTCGGGTCGAGCAACCGGACGGCCGCGGCCCTTCTCGAGTCGCAGGGGTTCACGCTGGCCCGGAGCAACTTCCGGATGGTGCGGGCTCTCGATGGTGGCGTCGTTGCCTCCAAGCCGAAGGGTGTGACCCTGCGCCCGCTTGACCGCGCCGACCTGGAGGCGATGCACGCTATGGACGAGCGAGCCTTCGCGGATGATCCCGGCTACGTGCCCGAATCCCTGACCGCCTTCCGTGAGGAGCATCTGGAGTCGCACGACGCCGCCCCCGAACTCAGCCGTGTCGCGCTCATCGGTGACCAGCTGGTCGGCTTCCTCATCGCCCGCCGCTGGGAGCAGGAGTCGGTCGGCTACGTCGACGTCCTGGCCGTCGACCCGGACCATCAGGACCGAGGCAGCGGCCGCGCCCTGCTTCTGGATGCCTTCGCCGGCTTCGTGGCCGCCGGCCTCAAAGAGGCCCAGCTCGGCGTTTCATCCGTCAACCCCGGCGCCCTCCACCTCTACCAAAGCGCCGGCATGACCATCCGCTTCCAATACGACATCTACGAACGCCCCGTCTAACGCACCCACAACGCTGAGGCGAGAACCCAGCGGTCGACTCCACCGAGCGGGTCGCCTCCCGGCTGGATGAGCGCTCGGAGGTCGTAGGCGTACCTCCCGGCCGCGAAACTCGCGCGTCGCCCGCCCCGCGGCCAACCGTGACGGCCGTACCACAGCGCGGTGAAGCGACCGGTAGGTACGCCTACGACCCCTCAGGAGTTCTTGATCACAACCCCTTCAAGGAGATAGGCCACCCGCTCGGTGGAGTCGATCGCGTCCTCGAGCCGCTCGAACAGATCCTTCCAGCGGATCACGACCATCGGATCGATCCCGCCGTCGAACAGCGACGCCATCGCCTCGCGGCTGATGCGGTCCCCTTCGTTCTCCAGGCGGTTGATCTCGACGGTGTACTTGGAGAGGTCGGTGAACGAACGCAGCTGAGGCATGGCCTCGCAGATCTGCTTGGCGGCTGCCCGCAGCACCCGGGCAAGCTTGATCGACTGATCCATCGGGGCCTCGATCTTGTAGAGCCCCAGATAGTCGGCCACCTCTTCGATGTAGTCGACGATGTCGTCCAGCGCCGAGGCCAGGGCGAGAATGTCCTCGCGGTCGATCGGCGTGACGAACGTGTGGTTCAGCCGGTCGATGATGTCGTGGATGATCCGGTCACCCTCGTGCTCGCAGTCGCGGATCTCCTGGGCCAGGTGCCTGGTCTCCGGGTAGCCGCTGAGCAGCTCATCCAGAAGTTCGGCGCTGCGCAGGATATTTCGGCCCGCCTCCTCTAGCAGCTCGAAATAGACCCGGTCGCGAGGAGCGAACACTTGCGGCAGCCGCGGCACGGATCCATGGTATTGACCGGCGGCGCCGAGCGGGGCGCCGCCAGTCCAGAGAATCACGCTGAGCGCGAACTACCGGGTGTCCGCGGCGGTGGCCGCCAGCGCTCCCAGCTCGGCCCGGAACTGAGTGAGCTCCAGCTCATCGATCGAGTACGTGTGCTCGGGCCGCGGGTAGCGCCGGGCGCGCACGTCCGAGGCGTAGGCGGCCACGCCGGCATCCATCTCGCCCTGCAGCTCCGCGTAGCGCTGCACGAACCGGGCACCGCGTCCCTCCCGGATCCCGAGCAGGTCATGGAAGACCAGCACCTGCCCGTCGGTGGCCGGACCCGCTCCGATGCCGATCACGGGGACCTCGAGCAAGGGCACCAGCTCCTCGGCCACGGCGGCCGGGATCGCCTCGAAGACGATCGAGAAGCAGCCTGCCCGTTCCAGCGCGAGCGCTTCCTGGGCGATCTGCAGTGCGGCGGAGCCGTTGCGCCCCTGGGCTCGGTAGCCGCCGAGGGCCGTCGAGGTCTGAGGGGTCAGTCCGACGTGGCCCATCACTGGGATCCCGGCGGCCACGATGGCCCGGGCGCGAGCCACGGATGTGGCGTTGCCGCGCTCCAGCTTGACGGCGTCGGCTCCCGCCTCCTTGACGAACCGGAAGGCGGTGTTCACGGCCTGCTCATCGGACACCTCGTAGGAGCCGAACGGTAGATCGGCCACCAGGAAGGGCGTGCGGAGACCCCGGCGGACCGCCCGCGCCAGCACCATGAGCTCGTCCGTCGTGACCTCGATCGTCGATGGATAGCCCAGAACCGTCATCGCGCCGGAATCGCCGACCAGGACGATGTCGACGCCGGCGGCCTCGGCGGCTCGGGCGCTGGGGAAGTCATAGGCCGTCACCATCACGATCGGTTCACCCAGGCGCTTCTTCTCCTGGAGGATCGGGAGGGTGACCGGGAGCCGTGACGCGTCCTCGGGGATCGTGATGTGAGTGGGTGCGCTTGACATCTCCCTACCTCCTCAGGGTGAGTTCCCTGTCTTTCGCTTCCCGCCACCGGCCGGATTCGGTGGTCGTGAGCATTTGGTTGTCGATCAGACGTGTTCCGCCCACGCGTGCCGCCACCACGGCCAGCACGCTTCCGTTCAGCCTCTGGACGGGATCGAACGTCTCCGGGGATACGAGCTCGAAGTACTCAGGCTGGACGCCCGCACCCAGCAGCTCCTCCAGCGCCAGGTGGCGGACGGCGGCGGGCTCTCGCTCCCCATCCGCGACGGCGTCGGCGGCGACGCGAAGAGCTCGAGATAGAGAGAGGGCCTGACGGCGCTCGTCCGTGCTCAGATGGGCGTTCCGGCTGGACATGGCCAGCCCGTCGGGCTCGCGGACGGTCGGACACACCGTGATCTGGACCGGCAAGTCCAGATCACGGACCAGGCGCTTGATCACCATGACCTGCTGGGCGTCCTTCTGGCCGAAGTAGGCGACGTCCGGGGCCACCATGTTGAACAGCTTGGTGACCACCGTGGTCACTCCGTCGAAATGGCCCCGGCCGCGGCTGGGCGCCCTCCAGGCGCTCCGTCAGTCCCGTCACGGAAACCGAGGCGGCGAAGCCGGCGGGGTAGACCTCTTCCAGCGGTGGTGCGAACAGGATGTCAACACCCACCTCCTCGGCCAGCCGGGCATCCCGAACCTCGTCTCGCGGGTATGCCTCCAGATCGCCGGGGTCGTTGAACTGGGCCGGATTCACGAACAGGGACGCCACCACCAGGTCGCAGTCCTGGCGGGCCTGCCTCATCAGCGACAGGTGTCCCTCGTGTAGAGCGCCCATCGTCGGGATCAGGCCGACGCGATCCCCCGCTCGCCGGGCTGTCGATACCGCGGAGCGCAGCTCGCTGACCTGGTGGATGATCCTCATCTGACCGCCAGCTCCCGCTCGGGGCGCCTGGCCAGAGCCTCGGTGGCGCGGACCAGGGCGTCGAACACCTCCACCAGCTCGGGCGTGCGCTCGGCCACGGCTCGGCGCTGGGCCTCGACTGTCCCCACATCCCCCCGGGCCACGGGTCCGGTGAGCGCACGCTCGCCGCCGAGCCGGCCCCAGTTCTGGACGGTGGCCGCCACCAGGGGCACGAGCATCCGCCGCTCGACCCCGGTCGTGGCGGCGAGCCGCTCGGCGGCGGCCTCGAGCGTGACCAGGAAGTTCGACGCGATCGAGGCGGCGGCGTGGTAGGCAGTGCGATCCTCGTCGGCGATCTCGACCGGCACCAGCCCGAGTCGCTCGGCCAGAGTGCGCGCCAGTCTGACCGCGGCCGGCGAGCTTCCGGCGATCGCCGCTCCCGCGCCGGTGAAGTCGGCCCCCTCGGCGGTGACCGTCATCAGCGGGTGAAGCGAGAATGCCTCGTGGGGCGCGAGCACGGCCAGGCTGGTGGCCCCGGAGCAGTGACCGACCAGGCGGCCCCGCTTGATCAGGGCCGCCGCGGCGAAGATCTCGGCGTCGGGAACGCAGAGCAGCACGGCGTCAAAACCCTCGCCATCGGCGCCGCGGCCCTGTGGCCCGGCCACGTCCACGCCCGCGGCCCGCAGCCCAGCGACCAGCGCGCGACCGAGGCGGCCGTCGCCGACCACGGCAAGGGAAGGGATGTCGGTGGAGGGTTGCAGTCCAGTTCTCCTTGGAGATACCGGCCACGGGGTGCTCTGAATTTGACGTCTTCCCGCTTATCAGCGGGGGAAATCTCCGGGGTCCATCCCCAGCGGGTGACGGCCTCGGACGAGGACAATGGTACCCACTCGCTGCGCCAACCTGATCACCTGGACCTGTTCGGGTGGACGCGCCGAGCTCCGGGCTACCATCCCTGCCGTGACGAGCGCTCCAGAGCGGCGCGAACTCCTCAAGGCCGTGTTCGAGGAAGCCAGCGGCTGCACGGCTTGCCAGCTGTGTCAGAGCCGCACCAAGGTGGTGTTCGGGGCGGGCAACGCCGACGCCAACCTGATGTTCGTCGGGGAGGCTCCCGGGGCCAATGAGGACCGGCTCGGCCTGCCGTTCGTGGGTCAGGCCGGGAAGCTCCTGGACAAGCTGCTGGCCGAGATCGGACTGGACCGGCAGGACGTGTTCATCTGCAACACGATCAAGTGCCGGCCACCGGACAACCGGGATCCGCACCCACATGAGATCGAGGCCTGCCGGCCGTATCTGTTCCGCCAGATCGACCTGATCGAGCCCACGGTGATCTGCACGCTGGGCAACTTCGCCACAAAGCTCCTCCGAGACGACACCACCGGAACCTCCCGGCTCCACGGCCAGGCCGAGGAGCGGGTGATCGGGCCGCGGGCGGTGCGGCTGCTCCCGCTGTATCACCCGGCGGCGGCGCTGTACACGCCGTCCACGCTGGAGACACTGCGGGCCGACTTCGCCCGGATCCCGGGACTGCTGGCGGAAGGGCCGCCGGTGCAGCCGGAGCCGGCGGAGCCCGGCCCCGAGCCCGCGCCGAGCGCTGGGCTAGAGCCCGAGCCCGGTACAGAGCCGGAGCCCGAGACGCGGGAGGAGCTCGAGCTCCAGGCCGAGCAGCTCGGCCTGTTCTAGCCGCTAGGCGACCGCTTCGGGGGTCGCCGGCTCAGGTTCCTCCGAGCCTGGCCGGAGCCCGGGCGGCGAGGGCTCCGGACCGGTCCGGTCCTTGCGCAGCGCCATTCCGTAGGCCAGCACCGCCCCGATCGCCTGCACCCCCAGCACCACCGAGGCGAAGGCCGCCGGGTGCCGCGGAGCCTGGAGCAGCAGCACCGGCTCGATCGCCGCCACCACCGCGATCACGGCCAGGAAGGCGACCCGCTTGAGCGCCAGCATGTACTGCACCGCCAGATAGGTGGCGGCCAGGACGGTGAATGCCGCTCCCAGTGGCAGGAGCGAGGACGAGGCGATCGCCCGCTTCTTGCCGAACACGATCGCCAGGAGCGGGTGGGCGCCGAACGCGTAGATGAGCAGGCAGGGGATCGCACACACTCCGATGATCCCCAGCGCTTTGGCGAGCACCACGCGCGTGTCCTGACCCGCCGCGCGGCGGCGGGAGGTCTCCGGGACGAGGTAGAAGCCCGCTCCCATCGCCACCCAGATCAGGACCTTGGCGGCCACGGCCGCCACAGCGTAGGAACTGGCGACGTTCTTGCTGAACTGGTGCTTGGCGGTGATCAGATCCAGGTTCTGCAGCAGCTGGATGACGGCGAGCCCGGCGATCGGGACCCAGGCACGCCACACGTGCTGCCAGAGGCCCAGGGCCGCACGGGCCGCCCGGGCCGCCCGGGCCGCCCCGGCCGCGCCCGCGGCTCGGTGACCGGCCCGCCGCCGCTCCCAGCTCGCCAGCTGCGCGTACAGACGCCAGGCGCAGTAGACCGACATCGCCACGTAGGACAGCAGCGAGCCGAGGTAGGCACCGCCCACGCCCATGCCGATCGCGGCGAGCACGGCACCGGCCACGAGGCGCGTGCCCTGCTCGCCGATCAGGCTGAGACCGACGCTCTTGTAGTCCCCGATGCCCTGCAGTGCGCCGCGGAGGATCGACACCTCCAGATACATGCAGCCGGCCGGGATCCCGGCGGCCGCCGCCCAGGCATCGTGCTTGACGCCCACCAGGTCGGCGATCGGCTGGCGGAGCAGGATCGAGACGACGGTGGCAAGCAGCGTGAACACAGCCAGCGTCTTGCCCCACCGCTCGAGCGTCCCCAACAGATCCTCGCCGACCCCCAGGTGGCCGAGGACGCCCTCGCGGGCCGTCGCCACCTGCATTGCCTGGCCGAACACGGTGAGGATCAGCAGGTAGCTGACCAGCGCGGCCAGCGCGCCGTAGTCGTTGACCAACCGCGCGAACACGATCGACGAGCCCAGCGCGATGATGTTGTTGACGATCATCGCGCCGGCCAGGCCGGCCGCCTTGCCGGTGTCGGAACCCCGGAGGTTGTCCAGAGCAGGCTGAATCCGCTTGCGCATGGGAGCTGAAGGTAGCGAAGGTGAGGCGCGCAGCCGGGAGGGTGGGCGCCCGGAGAGGGGAGGGCCAGCCCGGATCGGCCCGGCGGCGAAACCCACCTAGACCCATCTAAAGTGTGCCAGATCGATGATCGTTCACCGCCGGGCCGCGCATTGATCGTGACCATCCTGCGGGTGGCTCTGCGCGTTCGCCGAGTGTGAACCAGAGCAGCCCCTCAGAAGGCCAGACTCGGGTGTCTCGCTCGAGTACCGAAACCGAGGAGCTGGCCGCCGACCTGGCTGGCCGGCTGTCGCCCGGCGACGTCGTATTGATCAGCGGCGAGCTGGGAGCGGGCAAGACCACGTTCGTGCGCGGCGCGTCCCGGGCTCTCGGGGTGACGGTTCCGGTGACCAGCCCCACGTTCACGATCGGGCAGCGCTATCCGGCCGAAGGTGGACGCACGGTGGGCCACGTGGATCTGTACCGGATCCGCGCCGTGCGGGACGAGGATCCCGACCTGCTGGTCGACTACACAGGCCCGGACATGATCACCTTCGTGGAGTGGCCGGAAGGCGCGGAGTCCGACCTCGGGGCACTGGCTCACATCGCTTTCCGGGTGCGCCTCGCTCACGCTGGGGGAGATCAGCGAACGCTGGAGATCACGACAGCGTGAGGATCCTCGCCTTCGACACGGCGACGCCGGCGACCACGGTGGCCCTGGCCGATCTGCCCGCTCCCGGAGCCGCGCCGGCCGGCACGGCCATCGAGCTCCGCGACGATCCAGCCCCCGGATCCCGTCCCAACCACACCCGACGGCTGCTCGAACTGATCCAGGAGGTGATGGCGCGGGCCGCCACGGGCTGGTCCGACATCGATCGGATCGCGGTCGGGATCGGTCCCGGCACGTTCACGGGGCTCCGGATCGGGATCGCCACCGCCCACGCCCTGTCCCGCGCCCGAGAGCTCCCACTGGTCGGCGTCTCCACGCTGGAGGCGCTGGCCCTGCCTGCCAGCGACACCACGCCGCCGGACGGCGTCATGGCCGTGCTGGATGCCCGCCGCGGCGAGGCGTTCGCCGCCGCCTGGGCGCCCGGCAGCCGGCCCGGCCGCGAGCCGCCGACGCTCTCGCCAGCGGTGCTCGACCCGGGATCGCTCGTCAAGGCGGCTGCTGAGCTCGGCCCTGGCAGCCTGGCCGTCGGGGACGGGGCGGTAAAATTTGCCGAGGATCTGAGGCGTTCCGGGCTCATCGTGGCTCCGGCGGATTCGGGGCTTCACCACGTCACGGCGCTGGCTCACTGCCGGCTGGCGATCGACCTCGAGCCCGGCCGCTTGGGTGACGTTCAGCCGGAATACCTCAGGCAGCCCGACGCCGAGATCGCCCGCCGCCCGTGACCGCCGACCCACATATCCGGACGCTCACCTACCCAGACCTGCCCAAGGTGATGGCGATCGAACGGCGGTCGTTTCCGACCGCCTGGTCGCTGTCGATGTTCGTCCTGGAGATCTCCAAGCCCTCCAGCATCTGCCTGGCCGCCACGCAGGGCGACGACCTGATCGGCTACCTGATCTGCGCCCGGTACGCCGAGGCTCATCACCTCATGAACGTGGCCGTGGATCCAGAACGCCGGCGGCAGGGCATCGCCAGCGCGCTGATCGACGAGTTGCTGGAGAGAACGGGCCCCGACGCCAACGTGACGCTGGAGGTTCGCGTCTCCAACGCGGGCGCGATCGCTCTGTACGAGAGCTACGGCTTCCGCAGCGTGGGCACGCGCCGGCGGTACTACGCCGACACCGGCGAGGACGCGATCATCATGTGGCGCGCCATCGGCGCGCCCTGGGAGGCCGCATGATCCTGGCTGTGGAGACGAGCTGCGACGACACCTGCGTGGCGGTGATCAGCCCGGGTGGGGAGATCCTGGCCAACGTGATCTCCTCCCAGGGGATCCACGATCGCTACGGCGGCGTGGTCCCCGAGATTGCCTCCCGCCACCACCTGCAGCTGCTCGACCCCGCCCTCCGGGAGGCGCTCAGCCTGGGCGGCATCACCCTTGACGACGTCGAACTGGTGGCCGCCACCCAGGGACCCGGTTTGGTGGCCGCCCTGCTGGTGGGATTCTCCGCCGCCAAGGCGCTGGCCGCCACCCGCTGCCTGCCCTTCGCGCCGGTCGATCACCTCCACGGTCATATTGCGGCGTCGTTCCTGGAGCCGGACCCATTCGAGCCGCCGTTCCTGGCCCTGCTGGCCAGCGGCGGGCACACGCTTCTGGCCGACGTTCCCGACCCTGGGCCGGGCTGGCGGATCCTCGGGCAGACGCTGGATGACGCCGCCGGCGAGGCATTCGACAAGGGCGCCCGCCTGCTCGGCCTCGGGTATCCGGGCGGCCCCGCGCTGCAGAAGCTGGCGGCCGACGGTGACCCCAAGGCATTCGACTTTCCCACCGGCCACCGGATGCCGGGCCTCGACTTCTCGTTCGCGGGGCTGAAGACGGCGCTGCTGTACAAGATCCGGGACCTGGGGCAGGTTGAGGCGGAGCGCCACGCGGCGGACCTGGCCGCCTCCTACCAGCGAGCGATCGTCGAAGCGCTGACGATCCGCGTGAAGCGTGCGATCGAACAGACCGGCCACAAGCGGCTGGCCGTCGGAGGCGGCGTGGCCGCCAACGGACCGCTCCGTGAGGCGATGGCGGGGCTAGGGCTCGAACTCGACATTCCGCCGATGAAGCTCTGCACCGACAACGCGGCGATGATCGCCAGTGCCGCGCGGTATTCCGAGCAGATGCCATTCCCGCGCTATCTCGCCGAGGACGTGTTTGCCACGGGGGAGCCGGGCCGCCGAGCGGCATGACCGAGCACAGGGTCACCCTGTACGGCCGCCCCGGCTGCCACCTGTGTGACGACGCCCGGGTCGTGCTCGAGCGCGTGCGCCAGCGCCAGCCGTTCGAGCTCCGGGAGCAGAACATCGAGGCCGACGAGGAGCTGCTGCGGAGGTACCTGGAGCGGATTCCGGTGGTGGCGATCGACGGCCGTGATGCGTTCGATCTGTTCGTGGACGAGGCAGCGTTCGAGCGCGCCCTGCAGGCCCCGCAGCCCGCTTGATCGCCTCAAGTAGAGTGGCCCGGAAATGTATGTCGAGGGCGAGGATCTGGAGCGGAACTCCGAGAAGCTCCCGCTGGGGGTGGCTGCTCGGCTGTCCCGCTACCTGCAGGTCCTCACCCAGGCGCACAAGATGGGCAAGACGACCATCTCCTCACAGGAGCTGGCGGACTACACGCACGTCAACTCGACCCAGATCAGGCGAGACCTGTCCGGCTTCGGCAAGTTCGGCAAGCGCGGCGTGGGCTACAACATCGACTCGCTCGTCGACCAGATTCGCAAGATCCTCCACACGGCGGGCCAGCACAACATCGCCCTGTTCGGGGCCGGGCACCTGGGTACCGCGATCGCCACCTCGGACATCTTCGCTGACCACGGCTTCCGCGTCGTCGCTGTGTTCGACATCGACGCTGCGAAGGTGGGGACACAGATCGGTGACCTGACCGTCCGTGACCTGGGTGAGCTTGACGAGGTGGTGCCCACTGAGGAGGTGGTCGTGGCGGTCCTGGCGGTTCCCTCGAGCGCCGCGCAGGGCCTCGCCGACCAGCTTGCGGCTGCGGGGGTCAAGGTGATCTTCAACTACTCCGAGGCGCTGCTCGACGTCCCGCCCGAGGTGACCGTTCACACGTCGAGCCCAGCCGTCGACCTGCTGTACGCGCTGTACTTCTACCTGACGTGAGCATCGACCTGGACAGCGGCCTCTCGATCTTCGAGGAGGCCACCGACTTCACGGTCGGGATCGAGGAGGAGTTCGCCATCCTCGATCCCGGGACGCTGGACATGGTGCCGCGGTACGAGGAGCTGCGGCGGCTCGCCGACCAGGATCCGGTGCTGGCCGCGTCGGTGGCGGGCGAGCTGATCTCCTCCGAGATCGAGATCACCTCAGGGCGCGGTGAGGACCTCCGAGCCGCGCTTGACGCCCAGCGCGAGCACCGTCGCCGGCTGTTCGCGCTGGCCGCGGACCAGGGAGCCGCCCTCGGCGCCACCGGAACTCATCCCTGGGCCGACTACCGCCAACAGCAGATCATCAACACCGACCACTACCGCCGCGTGGCGGACGGGCTGCGGTACGTGGCCTGGCGGAACAACACCTTCTCGCTCCATCTGCATGTCGGCATCCGCGGGGCCGACCGGGCCGTGCAGGTGTGCGACCGCCTGCGCCCAGTGCTCCCGCTGCTCCTGGCCATCTCGGCCAACTCGCCGTTTCTGGACGGCCGCGACTCCGGGCTGCACAGCGCCCGCACCCAGACCTTCACGCGCAGCTTTCCCCGCTGCGGCGTGCCGGACACCTTCGGGACCTGGCGGTCGTTTGCCGACTACATCCAGTTCCTGATCGACACCCGCTCGATCGTCGAGTACACGCAGGTGTGGTGGTCGATCCGCCCGCATCTGTCGTTCGGGACGGTGGAGGTACGGATCTGCGACGTCCAGCTGACTGCCGGGGAGTCCGAGGCGCTGTCGGCGCTCATCCTGGCCTGCGTGGCCCAGGCGGCGAGAGACATCGATGCCGGCATACCCTCTCGGGATCAGCCGGCGCGGATGATCGAGGAGAACATGTGGCGGGCGATCCGCTTCGGGCTCGACGGACAGCTGCTCGACCTCGAGAGTCAGGAGCCCTACCCCGCGCGAGCGGCCATCGACCGGTTGCTGGCCTGGACCGAGCCGGTGCGTTCCGAGCTCGGGCTGGACGTGGATCTGCCGGCTCACAACGGCGCCCAGCGTCAGCAGGCGCGGTTCGAGGCGGGCGCCACGCTCGCGGAGGTCTACGCATCGGCCGTGGAGGAGACACGCGCCACGTATGCTCAGGGCGTGGCCGCCGTGCGGAGGTAAGCGATGAGCAGCAATCAACCCAGCGAGGAACAGCTCCGAGCCGAATACGAGGCGCAGATCAAACAGGTCCGGATCGAGCACGTCCTGCTGGACAACGTCGTGATGATGATCAACCTGGGGATGCGCCGGACCGGGCTGATGCCGGGCACCGAGTCAGAGCGGGACGTGGGCCAGGTGCAGCTGGCGATCGAGTCGGTGCGCGCGCTCATGCCGATGCTCGAGTCGGCCTCCCCCGAGCAGGCCAAACAGCTCCGCCAGGCCCTTTCGCAGCTTCAGATGGCCTATGTGCAACTCGGTGGATCGGATGCTCCGGCCTCGGGTGCCGCGGCTTCGCAGGGCGGTCCTGCCGCACCCGGCGATGCGTCCGGACCCGGGGGTCAGCCTGGCTCCGAAGGTCAGCCCGGATCCGAGGGTGGGCCCGCGGGCCACGGAGCCGGATCGGGGACGGCCGGTCCAGAGCCGGCGAGCCCCCAGCCGCCGGCGTCGAAGCCCGGCGAGCCGGGCCCGGCGCAGCGCACCGGCCGCCTGTGGATTCCTGGTCAGTAGCTCCGCGCCGCCTTTTCGTCTGAACGAACGGTAAACTGGCGCGCCTCGCAGTTCCGGGCCTCCACCCGACGGGTGGTGGCCCTTGCGTTTGGCCGGAGCGCCGGCGCCACTCCCCGAACCAGCTTTCCCGGAGGAATCCTTTTGACCAGCTTTCTGACGCACCATGGCGTGTGGATCGCGCTCGTTTGCGCCGGCGTAGCACTTGTGTATGGCGCGACGACGACGCGCGCGCTGCTCGCCCTTTCGCCCGGCAACGAGCGCATGCAGGCGATCTCCGCGGCGGTCCAGGAGGGCGCGCGGGCCTACCTGAATCGCCAGTACATCACCATCGCCGGAGTCGGCGTCGTGGTGTTCATCCTGCTCATCCCGCTCCAGAACATCCGCGTGGCGATCGGCTTTGCCATCGGTGGCGGCCTCTCAGCGGCCGCCGGCTACATCGGCATGAACGTGTCGGTGCGGGCCAACACCCGAGTGGCCGAGTCGGCTCGTGGCGGTGTTTCCAAGGCCCTCTCGGTCGCCTTCCGAGGCGGCGCCATCACCGGCCTGCTCGTGGTCGGCCTGGCCCTGCTCGGCGTGGCCGCCTACTACGGAATTCTCACCTGGATCGCCGGCGAGAGCACCCGCCAGGCGGTCGACGCACTGGTTGGGCTCGGGTTCGGTGGGTCGCTGATCTCGGTGTTCGCCCGACTGGGCGGCGGCATCTTCACCAAGGCGGCCGACGTCGGAGCTGACCTGGTGGGCAAGATCGAGGCCGGCATTCCCGAGGACGACCCCCGCAACCCCGCCGTGATCGCCGACAACGTGGGCGACAACGTCGGCGACTGCGCCGGTATGGCGGCCGACCTGTTCGAGACCTACGCCGTCACCGCCGTGGCCGTGATGCTGCTGGGCGTGCTGCTGTTCGCCAACAAGAGCGCGGTGGCGCTGTTCCCGCTGGTACTGGGCGGCATTTCGATCGTCGCCTCGGTGATCGGCACCTTTGCCGTCCGCTCGAAGGCCGGCAACGTCGAGCGCGCGCTCTACCAGGGGCTGGTCCTGGCCGGCGCGGTGGCGGCGCTCGTGTTCATCCCGGCCACCTACTGGATGATGCACCGCCTGCACTACATCGGCGGCAGCGCCGCTCCCGCCTGGTGGAAGTTCTACCTGTGCGCGCTGATCGGGCTGGGGGTTACCGGACTGCTGTTCGTGATCACCGACTACTACACGTCGACCCGCTTCGGGCCGGTGAAGCGGACCGCCCGGGCCTCGCAAACCGGGCATGCCACCAACATCATCCAGGGCCTGGCCTCGGGCCAGCAGGCCACGGCGGCTCCCGCGCTGGTGATCGCCCTGGGCATCCTCGGCGCCTGGAAGCTGGGCGGCGGCGGGACCGCCGGGATCTACGGCATCGGCGTCGCCGTGATGGCGCAGCTGTCGCTGATGGGCCTGATCGTCGCGCTCGACGCGTTCGGTCCGATCACCGACAACGCGGGCGGAATCGCCGAGATGGCGGACCTGCCCGAGGAGGTCCGCAACGTCACCGACCCGCTGGACGCGGTCGGCAACACGACCAAGGCCGTGACCAAGGGATACGCGATCGGCTCGGCCGCGCTGGCCGCGCTCGTGCTGTTCGACGCCTTCTCGCGCGAGGTGGGTCCCAAGTACGAGTTCCGGATCGGTAATCCACCGGTGCTGATCGGGCTGCTGATCGGCGGCCTGATGGTCTACCTGTTCTCCTCGCTGTCGATGGAGGCCGTGGGCCGCGCCGGTGGCGCCGTGGTGGAGGAGGTTCGCCGCCAGTTCCGGGAGAAGCCGGGGATCATGGAGGGCACCGAGCTACCCGAGTACGGCACCGCCGTGGGGCTGGTCACAAGGGCGGCGCAGCGGGAGATGATCCTGCCGGCGCTGATTCCGATCGTGTTCACGGTGATCGTCGGTCTGATCAGCGTCGAGGCGCTGGGCGGCCTGTTGATCGGCGTGATCGTGGTCGGCCTGTTCATGGCCATCTCCATGACCGCCGGCGGTGGGGCGTGGGATAACGCCAAGAAGCTGATCGAGGACGGTGCGTACGGCGGCAAGGGCTCCGAGGCTCACGCCGCCGCGGTCACCGGGGACACCGTGGGCGACCCGTACAAGGACACCGCGGGCCCGGCCATCAACCCGATGATCAAGGTGGCAAACATCGTCGCGCTGCTGATCATCCCGCTGATCACCTGAGTTAGGTATTGGGTCGGAGGGCGGGCGCCCCCTGGCCGGGAACCGCAAGGCGTCTTGGCGCCGGTGCGCTGGTCAATGGCGCGCGAGTTCCCGGACATGGGGCGCCCGCCCTCCGCCGTTAACGGCTCGGGTGATCAGCGCGTGATCGGCCTGCTCCTCAGCTCTTCGCGTAGGAGCGCTCAGCCGTCCGTTCACCGCCTCCCCATGCTCGCTTGACCCGTCACCATCGACACTCAGATGTGTCTAGAGTGGGGGGCATGTTCATCCTGATCGTTGGCTGTGGGCGGGTTGGGTCGGCGGTGGCCAAGGAGGCGCTTGCGGCCGGGCATGAGGTGTCGGTGCTCGACAGCGACCCGTTGTCGCACGAGCGGCTGGACAAGGACCAGACGACATCCTGGGAGGACGCGGGTGGGCGGTTCACGGTGAGTGCGGCGCTGGAGATCGATGGGCTGATCGAGGCGGGGATCGAGCGGGCCGACACGTTCATCGCCGCCACGCGCGGGGATAACACAAACCTGGTGATCGCGCAGATCGCGCAGCGCAGGTTCAACGTGCCGCGGGTCGTGGCCCGCGTGGCCGACCCGGGGCGGGCCAAGTGGTACGCCGATCAGGGATTGCACACGATCTGCCCGACTCAGATCGCCATCGAGCAGGCCGAGCAGGTCGCCCTCTCAGCATGAACCGCCGTCCACAGCACGAGACCAAGGAGCAGTCCAAGCCGTGTACGTGATCATCGCCGGTGCCGGGAAGGTGGGCTGGAACCTGGCCCGGGAGCTGATCGCCAAGGATCGTGAGGTGACGGTGATCGAGTCCGATCACACCCGCTATCGGGTGGTGGAGGAGGAGCTCGAGCACGCGGTCCAGTACGGAGATGCCACCGAGCTGTGGATCCTGGAGCGTGCGGGGATCCAGCGGGCCGATCTGGTCATCGCCGTCACGGGGGATGACGAGGACAACATCCTGATCTGCCAGGTGGCCAAGGAGAAGTACGGCTGCCAGCGCATCGTGGCTCGGGTCAACAACCCGCGCAACCTCCAGCACTTCAAGCTGCTGGGGGTCCAGCCCGCCGTGTCGGCCACGGACCTGATCCTGCGGCTGATCGAGCACGAGGTGCCCGAGTACGGGCTGATCCAGCTTCTGGCGTTGGAGGAGGAGCATCTGGAGATCATCGAGCTCGAGGTGGGGGAGGGTTGCCCGGCCGCCGGCGCGCGGGTCCGGGACGTCGACCTCCCCGACGGTTCGCTGATCATCTCCGTGCTGCGCGGTGGCGCCGGGTTCGTGCCCAAGGCCGACTCGGTCATCGAGGCGGGCGACCAGGTCCTGCTGATCCTCGACCCGGGCCTGGAGGGTCAGATCACGCCGCAGTTTGCGCCGAGCGTCGGCGCGTCGGCCTGACGCCGCGGCGGTTAGCTACCCTCGGCGCGAGGGATCTCGGGTCAGCTGGTAGGTCGCTAACCTGCACTCCCTGATTCTTCGGTGCCCGGTCGTCTAGCGGCAGGACACGCGGCTCTGGACCGCGGAACGGTGGTTCGAATCCATCCCGGGCAGTACTGAGGAGGGGCATTCCGTCCGGGCCAGTTGCGGACATATGTTCGTGATGTCGACCCGGCCAAAGAACCCTCAGTGAAGAGACGCCTTCTTCTGGCGGGGTTGAAGGAGGAGGTTTGCGAGGGATGCGGGATCGCGAGCTGGCGCGGGCACCCACTGTCATTGGAACTGCACCATATCAATGGGGACGGCTACGACAACAGGCTGGAAAATCTGCGAATCCTCTGCCCCAACTGCCATGCCAGACGGACACCTGGGGTGGGCGCAACAAGCGACGCCGGAAAGGGGGCGCTACGGGTCGACGAACTCTGCCGGCTGCTTCGTGAACCCCGCGGTGACCGCCGCAATCTGGTTGGGCGAGCCGATCAGCTTCTCCTGAAGTGATGCTTCGAGCGCGAGCGTGTCCTCGGCTGAGCCGGTCCAGGCCTCGTCATAAAGGCGCTTGGCCGCGCGAATGGCGTCCGGCGACATCCCGGCGATCTCACGGGCCAGTTGCATGGCCGCGCTGAGCGGGTCCTCGGCGCAGCGGGTCACGACGCCCAGCCGGAGCGCCTCCTCGCCGCTGAACACTCGCGCCGTATAGGTGAGCTCCTTGGCCACGTCGATCCCGACGAGGCGTGGCAGGGTGCGGGTGATCGACATGTCGGGCACGAGGCCCCACTTCGACTCCATGACGGACAGCCGGGCGTCGGGAGCGGCGATCCGGATGTCGGCTCCCAGAGCGATCTGCAGGCCACCACCCAGGCAGTTGCCGTGGATCGCGGCGATCACCGGGACGGGCAGGCGGATCCAGTCGTAGCCGGCGCGCTGGAAGTAGTTGGGCGGCGGCTCGTGCAGCCGCCCGGTGATCGCGGTCCCGTCGGTCGAGGAGGCCATCACACCCGGGATGTCCAGGCCCGAGCAGAAGCTCGGCCCGGCCCCGTGCAGCACCACGGCGCGCACTCCCGACTCGCTCGCCATCCGCTCGGCCGCCCCCAGGATCCCGTCGAGCATCGGGATGTCCAAGGCGTTGTGCTTGTCTGGCCGGTTCAGCGTGACCGTGGCCACATGGTCGGTGACCTCGACCTGGACGCGGGGCTCGCTCATGGCTCCCCGAGCCTAGTGCGCCCAGTCATCTAGACGTTGACCAGCGCAACCGGGTCGCCCACGGACACCCGTCCGCCCTGAAGGACGCGCCCGTACACCCCGAACGGCAAGGGCTCGGTGCACTCCACGTCGCTTCGGTACGCCCGCAGCACATCCAGCGTAGGCAGCGTCACCTCGCCGGTGTCGGGATCACGGGACGTGATCAGGCAGCGGCCGACGTTCCCCTCGAACCGGAGCACGGCCGGCCCCACCCGCACCGATCGCCCGATCCAGCTGTCCTCCGTGTGCGCATCCACGCCATCGACCTCGACCAGCATCCGGAAGCGCCGTGCGTCCACGTCATCGACCCCGGCCTCGGAGGCGAGACGGTCAAGCGACGCGCTCGAGATCAGACTTACAGCGCCTTCGCGGCCACGATCGACCGCCGGGCCGCCATCCACCAGGCGCAGCGGCTGACCGACCAGGTCCGACACCGCCTGGCTCCAGGGCCCGTCGATGACGCGGGCAGGCCGCGTGGTCGAGAAGAAACGCACCTCGATCTCATCTCCACCAGCGCCCACCTCATCCTGCACGACACGGCCATCGGGAAACCGGAACGACAGGCGGCGGCTGGCCTCATCGAACTCCGAGACCACCTTCTGGAGGGCGCCCAGGATCTTGCTGTTGACCATTCGATCGCGCTGGTCGATCACGAAGAACCGCCGGTTCCCGCGAGCACCCGTCTCGTCGAGTTCGACCGAATCGACGACCTGCAAACGCGTCGCCTTCACCGGGGTGACGGACAGAGTTCTGACGTGCCCTCCGCTCACGCCGCCTCCTCCCCGGAGTTCTGCTCGGCCCAGTCGCGGTACAGCTCCCAGTACCGGCCCCGCTGCGCCAGCAGCTCCTCGTGGGTCCCGGACTCGATGATCCGCCCGTGTTCCAGCACGACGATGCGTCCGGCGTGGCGGATCGTGGACAGGCGGTGTGCGATCACCACCGCGGTCCGCCCGGCGACCAGGCGGCGGAGGCCGTGCTCTATCAGCGACTCGGTGTGGACATCGACGTTGGAGGTGGCTTCGTCCAGCACGAGGATGCGCGGGTCGGCCACCAGGGCCCGCGCAAAGGCCACCAGCTGGCGCTGGCCGGCCGACAGCTGTACGCCCCGCTCGCCGACCTGGGTGTCGTAGCCCTGCGGCAGCGCCATGATGAACTCGTCGGCACCGACGGCTCGGGCTGCATCGCGCATCTCCGCGTCGCTGGCGTCGGGGCGCCCGAACACGATGTTCTCGCGCACCGTCCCGCTGAACAGGAAGCCCTCCTGGGGGACGATCCCCATCTGGGAGCGCAGGGAGTTGGCCGTGACCGTCCGCAGGTCATGACCGTCGATCAGTACGGCGCCTTCGGTCGGGTCGTAGAAGCGCGAGACCAGCTTGGCGAAGGTGGATTTCCCGGCACCGGTGGTCCCGACCAGTGCGATGGTCTGTCCGGCCGGAATCGTCAGGTCGATGTCGCGCAAAGCCCACCCGGCATCCGAGTCGGCATCCTCGGTCTCCGGGCCGCCGTAGCGGAACGAGACATGACTCATGCGCAGCTCTCCCCGGATCAAGGGGAGCTCCGAGGCGTCCGGCGCGTCGACCAGATCGGGGGCCTGGTCGAGCAGATCGAAGATCTTGTCCAGGGCCGCCATCCCGGACTGATAGGTGGTGTACAGCTGGGAGAGCTGCTGGATCGGGTCGAAGAAGTTGTTCAGTGCCGCGATGAAGGCGAACACCACGCCGGTCGAGGTATGGCCGTTGATCGCCTCGATGCCACCGATCACCAGGATCTCCACGGTCACCAGCGCCGAGAGCAGCTCGACCATCGGGAAGTAGGCGGCATTCAGGTACACGGTCTTCATGTTCGCTCGGCGGTTCTCGTCGTTGAGCTCGCCGAATCGCGCCTCGTGCGCCCGTTCCTGCGCGAATGCCCGCACCACCCGGATCCCGGACAGCGTCTCCTGCAGATAGCCGGTGATCGCGGCGATCTTCTCGCGCGTCAGCCGGTAGGCGTCGGCCGAGGCGATGCGGAAGGCGATCCCTCCGGCCAGCAGTAAGGGCAGGACGATGAACGTCAGCAGGGCCAGATGGGGATCCAGCACGATCAGGATCACCACCACCCCGATCAGCGTCAGCCCGGACTGGAACAGAGTGGCCAGGCCGTCGGAGATCAGGTCGTCAAGGGCTTCGACGTCGTTGGTCAGCCTGGAGATGATCACTCCCGCTCGGTTCCGGGAGTAGAACCCGATGGACAGGGTCTGCAGATGCGAGAACAGCTGAACGCGCAGGTCCTGCAGGGTCCGCTGGCCGACCCAGCCGACCAGGTAGGTCTGCCAGTAGGAGGCCACCGCGTACAGGACCGCAGAGATCAGGAACGCGACAACGATCAGATCGAGAACTCCCGTGCTGTGCTTGTTGATGCCGTCGTCGATCGCCAGCTTGGCCAGCGGTGCCGGGGCCAGCGCCGTGCCGGTGGCGACCACGAGCGAGAGCAGCATGGCGCTGAAGCGCCACTTGTAAGGCGCGATCAGCGTGGCCAGGCCACGCAGCTTCCGGCCACGCCCGCTGGTCTGCCGCAGCCGCCGGATCAGGTCCGACCCTTCCGATCCTTCCTGGTCGAGAACGCGCACGGTGCTCACAGGCCGGCTCCCGTCGCCTCGAGCGGCTCCTGACCCAGGAAAGCACGGTCCGGCTGTCCCAGCTCCACGATCTCGCGGTACGTGGGGGAGGTCTCCAGGAGCTCGTCGTGGGTGCCTCGCGCCGCCACATGCCCGCCGTCCAGGACGATGATCTCGTCGGCCAGGGAGATCGTCGACAGCCGGTGGGCGACGATCAGGGTTGTGCGTCCCTCCATCAGCCGGCTCAGGGCCAGCTTGATCTCCTGCTCGGTCGAGGCATCCACCGACGAGGTGGCGTCGTCCAGGATGAGGATGCGGGGATTGGCCAGGATCGCCCGGGCTATGGCCAGACGCTGGCGCTGGCCGCCGGAGACGGTCAGGCCCCGCTCCCCGACCAGCGTGTCGTAGCCATTGGGAAGATCGTCGATGAAGCCCGCGGCCTGGGCCGCTTCGGCCGCCTGGACCACCTCGTCGCGGGAGGCGTCGGGTCGGGCGTAGGCAATGTTGTCGTGGACGGTGGCGGAGAACAGGAACGGGTCGTCGTTGACCAGCGCGATCGCGCTGCGGAGGCTGCGCATATCCACCTGGCGCACATCGGCGCCGTCGATCAGCACCGAGCCGGAACTCAGGTCATACAGGCGAGGCAGAAGGGAGACCAGCGCCGTCTTGCCGGACCCCATCGTTCCGACCAGCGCCACCGTCTGTCCGCCTGAGATCTCCAGGTTGATGTCCTGCAACGCGGGCCGGACGCTGCCGTCGAACACCAGGGTGGCGTGACGCAGCTCTATGTGCCCGGGACCCGCCGGGAGCGGCGGGGCGTCCTCGGGCACCTTCATCGCCGGCTCGCGATCGAGGATCTGGAAGATGCGCGCGCCGGACGCGGTGGCCCGTTGTGCGGCGCTCAGCGTGTAGCCGAGCGTCCGCATCGGGGAGATCAGCATCAGCAGGTAGGCGTAGAACGCCGTGAAGTGGCCCAGCGTCAGGGTGCCATTGATCACCTGCCGGCCGCCGACCAGGAGGATGATGGCCAAGCCCAGATTGGGCAGGAACGAGATCGTCGGGCCGAACCGGGCCTGGAGCCGCGTGGCGTACACGGCCTGCCCGAATAGCCGCTCGACGGCGGCACGGAAACGGTTCAGCTGCCACTCCTCACGCGCGAACGCCTTGACGACGCGGACGCCGCTGATGTTCTCCTCCGCTTCGGCGGTCAGCTCGGCGATCCGCTGCTGCACCTCCTGGAGCGCGGGGCGGGAGCGGCGGCCGTACCGGCTGGAGAGGATGACCACGAACGGCACGGGGATCAGCGACAGGAGGGCCAGCTCCGGCTGGATCAGCAGCATCGCCACGGCGGCCAGGACGATCGTCATCAGCGACTGGGCGATGAAGATCAGGCCGTACCCGAGGAACCACCGCACCGACTGCAGGTCGACGGTCGCGCGGGACATCAGCTGTCCGGTCTGCTGGCGGTCGAAGAAGGCCAGCTCGAGGCGCTGGAGGTGCCCGTAGAGCCGATTACGCAGGTCGAGCTCCACGCCGAGCGAAACCCGGCCGGCCACCAGTCGCCGCGAGGCGCTCAGCACCAGGCGTACCAGACCCGCGGCGGCGATCGCGACCGCCAGGATGATCAGACTGTGGTGGTGGTGGAGGCGGACCGCCTCAATTGCCTGCCCGGTGAGAAAGGGGATCAGGACAGTGGCGCCCATCGCTCCGAACGCCAGCACGAACGACCACGTGACTCCTCGCCGATAGGGGCGAAGGAAACCGAGTAGTCGTTGGAACGTAGGCATACTTCAGAAAGTATAGTGGGGTGATGGAATCGGCGTCACCTCCTCCGGCTGTCGGCCTGTGCGACTCCTGCCGCCACCAGCAGATCGTCCGCAACACACGGGGAGGCCGGTTCTCCCTGTGTCGCCGGTCCCGGAATGAGCCGGACCGGTACCCGCGCTACCCGCGGCTCCCGGTGCTTCGGTGCTCAGGCTATGAGCGCTCGCCTACTGAGGCGGAAGCTGGTTGAGCACCAGCAGATTCCCGCCCGTCTGCTGAGACTCGATCTGCTCAGAGAACAGGCCGTGGGCGGTGATCTGATCCACGAGCCCGGCCTCCGCAGTGTTCTGCCACGCGGGCAGTTCGGGAATCGATGGCGGGAAGGCTTGCAGAGTGTTGCCGAGCGGCAGTCTCAGCCACGGCTCGAGCTCCTGGCGCAGGAACACGACGGCTGTCGTCACCGGCTGCGAGCTGCTGGACAGCGACTTTGTCGAGGGCAGGTGGGACGACAAGGTGCTGAACAGTTCGTGGCTGGGTGGGAGCACGCAGATCACGTTCGACACGCCGCCGACGTACTTGAACGTGTAGAGGGCGAGCTCCAGAGCCTCGCGGCGCAGCAGCAGCATTCGCCCCGAGGAGGGCGTGCCCGGCAGCTGGCAATTTTGGCTGCCCACCCCGCACAGGTTGTAGGCGATGGTCGAACCGCTCAGCAGTGAGAGCGAGGAGGTCGACCCGGGGGCGCCGGTGTTCACCGCCACAGTCAGGCCGCTGCTCGTCCCTGGGCCCTGGGCGTTCGGATTGGACAGGCTGATCAGCGTGACGACATCCAGCTGGGCGGCAGACGTCAGCCGGTAGTAGGGCGCCACGTGCTCGGCGATCTGGGAGGCACCGATCTTGCCGCCGGTCGTCGGCTTCCAGGAGGACCACGGCCGGCTCCCCGCGTTGGAGCTGCCGTGAGAGGCCAGCGCCACGGCCAGCCCCAGTGCGGCGACGGCGATCCCCAGGAGGAACCCGGTGGCCAGGCGGAACTTCGGCGCGTGCGGCGAGTTGAGCTCGATGATCCTGGGCCGGCCAGATGACGTGTTCGCCAGGCGGGCCGGGAAGGGTCGGTCGGCCGCGCGGTCATCACTGGCTCGCGTGATCTCCGGCGGGTCGCTCATACCGGGGGCCTCGCCGGCGCGGCCCCGTTGACGGAGTTGTTCCTCACGTTGGGCCAGGTGCGGTCATCCTCCAGGTCAATGTGCGGGCGCACCAAATCGACACTGTCGAGCAGATCGACCACCTCGTCCCCGTGCATCTCCTTACGCTCGACCAGCGCGTCGGCGATCTCCTCGATCTTCGCGCGATTGGTGGCGATCAGCGAGTACGCGTAGACGTACGCCTGACCGAGAAGGATGGAGGCGGCCCGCCGCTTCTCCGGCTTGGACAGCACGTCGCCGACCCAGCTGCTCGTGAAACCTGAGCCGCCACTGGCCCGGTTCATGATCTGGTTGCCGATCCGTTCCAGCCGCCGCTCGATCTGGAGGGACGGTGGCTCGGGCTGGGAGTCCTGCCCCCCGGGGCGAGGGCCGGCGTGGATGTCGATGGCCACGGCGTCGGGCCCCATACCCCACATCCCGACCATCGCGGCGGCCGTGGCCGTGGCGCTCTGCAGGTCGCCGCTCACGCCCTGGCTGTTCTCGCCGTAGAAGACGTGCTCAGCCGCCATCGCGCCGAGGATCATGATCAGATTCCCCATCACCCGGGCCCGGAAATGGCTGAAGCGCTCATCCTTCTCCATCCCCTGGTAATGCCCGAGCGACCCGCCCCGCTTGCGGATCGAGAGGCGCGTGGAGAGGACCTCCTTTTCCAGATAGACGTGTCCGGCGGCCGCATGTCCCGCCTCGTGGATGGCCACCGCACGCGTCTCCTCCGGGACGTAGTCGATGTTCTGGGCGGTGCCCGCCTCAACGGTGGTCATGGCCTCGGTGATGTCCCGCCAGGCGAATACCCGGCGACCTTCCGCATGGGCGATCGTCAAGGCCATCGAGCAGCACTGCTCGATCATCGACGGCGAGTAGCCGTTGGTGATCCGGGCCAGCTCGTCACGCCGGTGGTCGGTGTCCAGGTCAGGCTCATGCGCCACCTTGGCCATGTACAGGTCGAAGATGTCCTTGCGGTCGTCCTTGGTCGGCGTGCGGAACCAGATGTGGCGGCCCATCCGACCCGGACGGGTCAGCGCGGGATCGAGCACATCGATCGGGACATTGCAAGCCCCGATGAAATAGATCTCCTCCTTGCGTGGCGCCGGCGTGGCAAGACGCAGCTTGAGGCTGCCGACACGGCGGGGGACCACGAACAGGGCGTCCAGGAAGGTGTTGATGCGGTTTTTGAGGAACTTGCGGAAGACGGGCGGCTCGCCCATCCCGTCCATCACCACCAGCAACTGGTTCAGCGCCTGCCCCTGGTAGCCCATACCGCCCATTCCACCGGGGAACGCGATGTTCACCCGCTGGGCGATCCGCTGCAGGAACGCCGCCCGGCTCGGCGGCGCCGCGGCGCGCTGGGCGAACAGCTGCTCTCGCCAGGCCCGCGTCTCTATCACCAGGTCTCCCGTTGGGGTCAGCGATCCGTTGGGACCAAAGAACAGCAGGTCATTCATGGTGCCGACCTCTGGCTCGCCGGCACCACCGCTGTGCGAGCTGCCCAGCGCCTGCCGCCTCATGCCGACCGCGTCGATCTCGTCGATGAACACGATGCACTGACCGCCCCACTTGCGGGCCAGCTTGCGCGCCTTGTGCGCCAGGAGCTGGACCACCAGCGCATCCATTCCCATGAACATCTGGGCGAAGCCGGACCCCGGGATGGTCACGAACGGGCAGTTGAAGTTCGTGGCGATCGCCTTGGAGATCATCGTCTTGCCGGTGCCGGGCGCGCCCAGGAACAGCAGCCCGCGCTCGCGCTTGCCGCCCGCCTTCTCGAACTCCTCCCCCGACTGCCAGAGCGTGATCACGCGCGTGATCTCCTCCTTGGCCTCGGCCTGCCCGCGCACGTCGTCGATCTTCACTCCCCAGCTGGCGTCGCCGGGCTCGTAGGAGCGGATCCCGCGCGCGGCCATGAACAGGAACGGCCCGAACAGGATGAAGACGTTGATGAACAGCAGCAGCGGCAGCTGGACGAACACCAGCGCCAGCTGGGGGAGGGTGTCAGGCGGGAAGATCTGCCGCAGCCCGGAGAACGGGTGGAAGAAGCTGGCGCTCACGCCGGAGAACGCGAACAGCGCCTGGCACAGGGCCAGCACGATCAGGATTCCCACGATCAGCACGGGCAGCCGGCGGAACTTGGTGCGCCAGTACCAGTAGCGCCGCCGGGCGACCAGGTCGTCCTCCTTGAGGCCCTCCTCGGCGTTGAACAGGCTGGGCCACGGGATCCACTTGCGCACCACCACCTCGACGAGGCCGCGGAACACCAGCACGGCAAGCGCGGTCAGCAGGATCGAGGCGAGCAGGCTGAGGTGATTGGACTCGTAGAGGACCAGGAAGAACGCGGGCGCCGTGCACAGCGCCACGGCGGTGGCGGCCCGCGTCAGGCGCCGCCACTCGTACGCCAGCGCGGAGGCGTGCTCGTTGATTGGCCGTCGCAATCTCGTGGTCTGCTCGGCGTAAGCCATCAGATTCCCTCTTTGGGGTCCTTTCCCCAGAAGGGAGGGTACATCGGCGCGCACGCCATGCGTCACACTGCACAGGCCCATGCCGGTCCAGCTCCCGCGGCGCCTGGCGGCCTTCAACAAGGTGGTCACGAACCCCATCCAGGGCACCTACGCCTGGCTGATCCCGCCCTGGGCCGTCCTGATCCACGATGGGCGTCGGAGCGGGCGCCTGTACCGCACGCCGGTCATGGCACGCAGGCATGGCGAGGAACTGAGCGTGCCCGTGCTCTACGGCACCCGTAGCGACTGGGTGCGCAACTTGCTGGCGGCCGGCAGCGGCCGCGTGGTCCGCTGCGGCCGCACGTACCCGCTCAGCGACGTCCGCCTCGAGCCTGGGCCGCGCCTCACCGCACGCCTGGGCCCTCCAGCCCCGGGTTTCGGCCGCGGGCCGATCTGACCTGTTCCAGCGCGCAAATCGTCCCGCCCGCCGTCGATTTGCGCGCTCAGACAGGTTTTTCATGGTCGGGCGCGCAAATCGCCAGCTGACCATCCGATTTGCGCGCTCAGACAGGTTGAAACGACCCGTCCACCCTTCATCGCGGCAGTGTTAGACCAAGCACCCGACTACTCCGAGTGCAGGACCCGCAGCGCCCTGTCCAGCGCCTCCAGCTCGTCCAGCATCCCCTCGGAGGCCGCCTCCATTCCCTCGTCGGACCGCAGCGCGCCGTCCTCCCCGAACAGCTTGGCGACCCAGGCCAGGTTGACCAGGACCTGGCCGAGACGAGCCCCACCGCCTGGATCACCTGCTTGCGCCGCTGTACCGATCGCGTACCGGCGGCGATCCCGCCGTAGGAGACGTACCCGAGTGGCTTGTGGCGCCATTCATGGTGCAGGTAGTCGATGGCGTTCTTCAGCGTACCGGGTAGCCGTAGTCGTACTCGGCGGTGCGGGCTACCTGCTCGAACCACCGGCCGACCGGGAAGCCGACGCGATTCGGGCGCGTGCTGGCAATGATGATCAGGAGCTTGGGCATCGGCCTCTACTGGCTAGGGTCACGGGAATGCCAAGCGAGTGGGCCAGGCACCTACCCGAGGGTCTGGATCCGGACACCCTGGACCTCGTCGCCGGGGGCAGCCTCACGGCGGTCGCCGTGTCGAACTGGCGCGCCGATCCGGCCCGCCCCGTCCTGCAGGACGTCGACGGCTGCTGGATATCGGCCGGGGAGCTGGACGCTGATAGTTCCGAGCGTGCCCGGCGCCTGCGGGCTGCCGGGCTTATCCCCGGGGATCGGGTGGTGCTCTGCGCCGGTACGTCGGCGGCGCTGGTCTGCGCCTACCTGGCGATCCTCCGGGCCGGCCTGGTGGCCGTGCCGGTCAACCCCGCCTATACCCGCGCGGAGGTGCAGCGGCTCGTGCGGGCGGCCCGGCCGGCGGGAGCCCTGGTGGAGCGGGACGAGGTGGTGAGCTGGATCAGGGACGCGGTCGCTGACCGGCCGACCGCCGTCTGGGATCTGGGCGGCCCGCCACGCCGTTCTGAGCCGGAGCTCGCTCTGGACGCCAGCCGTCCGCAGGACCCGGCGCTCCTGCTCTATACGTCTGGCACCACCGGCACGCCCAAGGGAGCGCTGCTGCACCATGGCAATCTGCTGTCCAGCGCCCGCGCCGTCAGCCTGGCCTGGCGGTGGAGTGAGGCTGATCGCCTGCTCCTGACGCTTCCCCTGTTCCACATGCATGGGCTGGGGGTCGGCATCAACGGCAGCCTGGTCAGCGGCGGACAGGTTGTCCTGCGCCCCGGCTTCGACGCCTCGGACGTGGCCGAGCGCTGCCGCGCCGGGGGGATCTCGATGTTCTTCGGCGTGCCGGCCATGTACCAGCGGCTCCTGGCCGCCGGGCGGGCCGACGGCCTGCGCTCGCTGCGCCTGATCGTGTCCGGGTCCGCCCCGCTGGCCGCGGCCCAGTCGGATGCGATCGCGCAAGCCACGGGGCAGCGTCCCCTCGAGCGCTACGGGATGACCGAAACGGTGATGCTGACCTCCAACCCGATCGACGGACCACGGAAGCCCGGCCGGGTGGGGCTTCCGCTGCCCGGCGTGGAGCTGCGCCTGGCGGCTGGCGGGGAGGTTCAGGTGCGGGGACCGAACGTGCTGACCGGTTACGACTCGCCCCCCGGCCCTAGCCGTCCCGAGGACGCGTTCACAGCAGATGACTGGTTTCGCACAGGCGACCTGGGCGAGCTGGACGAGGACGGCCACCTACAGCTGGTGGGGCGAAGCAAGGAGCTGATCATCACGGGCGGCTTCAACGTGCACCCCCGTGAGGTGGAGGAGGCCATCACGCAGTTCCCGGGCGTGCGCGAGGCGGCGGTGGTGGGGCGGCCGAGTCCAGAGTGGGGCGAGGCTGTGACCGCGGTCGTGGTCGCCGACGGCCCGGTTGACCCGACCGCGCTCAGAGCCTTCGCCGCCGAGCGGCTGGCTCCCTACAAGGTGCCGAAGGCGGTGGAGTTCGTCGCGGAGTTGCCCCGCAACTCGCTGGGGAAGGTGCTTCGCCACGAGCTCTGAGGGTCCGCTCCGAGGCGGCCATTAGACTCGCCGCAGCCTGCGAGAGCGAGTTGCCGATGTTCTTTCGCCAGATTCTGCAGACCGACCTCGGCTGCGCCTCCTACCTCATAGCCGATCGGGGCGAGGCGGCGGTCGTCGACCCGCGGTGGGACATCCAGCCATATCTGGCCGCCGCCGTGGAGGCGAATGCACGGATTCGCCACGTACTGGAGACCCACAACCACGCCGATCACGTGTCGGGTCGGCGTCGCCTGATCGCCGCCACGGCTGCGGCCTCCCACATCCCTGCGGAGCCGAGTGACCCCAACGCGCCCGGCCTGCGTGAGGGTGATGTGATCTGTGTCGGCGAAGCGGAGATCCGCGTCCTTGCCGCGCCCGGCCATCGACCGGAGCACCTGGCCTTTCTCGTCGTCGACCGGTCCGGACGCGAGCCTGAGCGCCTGCTCTCCGGCGACTCTCTGCTGGTGGGTGGCGTGGCCCGGCCCGACCTGGCGGTCGCAGCGCCCGAGGGCGCGGCGGCGCTGTTCGACACTCTCCATCGTCTGGAGCGGCTGGGAGATCAGGTCGAGGTGTGGCCCGCGCATGTGGGCGGATCACTGTGCGGGAGCGGAGCGCTGACCGAGTTGACCTCCTCGACGATCGGCGATGAGCTCCGGGACAACCCGCTCCTGGGCATCGCCGGGCGAGAAGAGTTCGTCCGGGAGCTCACTGCCTCGAGCTCAGCTAGGCCCCCACGGGTGGACCGGATCGTCGAGCTCAATACGACCGGTCCCCCCGAACCTCCATCGCTCCCAGAGCTCAGCGCCAAAGATCTGAGCAGTCTCTGGCGGGAGGGGATATGCATCCTGGATGTACGGGAGGCGGACGCCTACGACAGAGCTCATCTGACCGGCTCGCTGAACCTGCCGGCCAGCGGTTCGAGTGCCGGGAATCAGGCGGCCTGGGCCACCGACCCCAAGGAGCCGATTGTGGTCGTGGGGCGGAGCACCGCAGACGCGCGTGCCTTCGCGGAGCGGCTCCTGTCGGCGGGCCTGTGGAATCTGAGCGGGGTGGCGCCCGCCGATACGGCCGGCTGGAAGGCGGAGGGTCTCGCCGTGACCGCCACCGGATCATTCACGCTGGATCAGGTCGTGGAAGGACTCGCCCGCAAGGAGCTGGAGCTCGTCGATGTGCGCGACGATTCCGAGTGGCGCGTCCAGCACTTGGAGGGGGCACGCCACCTGCCACTCCCGGAGCTGGGCGACGGCTCGCGGATTGGTCTGCCGGACGACCGGCCGCTGGCAGTGGCGTGTACGGCAGGGAATCGGGCCGCGCTCGCGGCCAGCGTGCTCAGACGTCGCGGCTACCCGCTGGCCACGCGGATGACCGAGGGGGTCCCCGAGTTGCTGCGTTCAGTGACATTGCCCGTGGGCTCTCCGCTGCGGTAGGGTCGGATCCTCTTTAGCTTTCGTTTCTAGGAGATGAGATGAGCGAGTCGATCGTCGTGGGCACCGATGGCTCTGATAGCGCCAAGGTGGCGGTGAAGGAAGCGGTACGCCTGGCCAAGGCCCTGGGCGCCGAGCTCCACCTGGTATCCGCCTTCAGGCCGCTTCGGGGGGCACACGTGAGCGGCGATACCGCCCACGAGTTTCAGACCCTCCCCGATTCCAAGGTCGAGTCCACATTGAGCGAGGCGGCCGCCGGCGCCCGCACCGAGAACGTGCCCGCGTCCACCCACGCGGTCGAGCGAGAACCGGTCGATGCACTGCTCAACGTGGCGGATGAGGTCTCGGCCAGCTACATCGTGGTGGGCAGCAAGGGGATGCATGGCGCTCGGCGCCTGACCCTGGGCAACGTTCCCAACCAGGTGTCCCACCGGGCGCGCTGCAACGTGCTGATCGTGGCCACGGACGACCCCGGCGAAGCGGGCGGCCCGCGGAGCTGAGGGCCGCGGCAGCGGCCGCCAAACTTAGTTGCAGCCGCAATCATCCTGCTAAACTGGTGGCAGGATGGCTGTGACCGAACCCTTCGCCTCTGGACCGCTCAGCCCGCATGAGCTGAGCGCGTGGCGCGGGATGCTGGAGGTCCATGCCCGCGTCACCCAGGAGCTCGATGCGCAGATGCAGGCCGCTCACGGTATGTCGGTGTCCGCCTACGAGGTCTTGATGTTCCTGGCCGATGCGCCGCAGCACCGGATGCGGATGTCCGACATCGCCGACCGGGTGCTGCTCAGCCGCAGCGGCTGCACGCGGCTGGTCGACCGTCTCGTCAAGCAGGGATACGTGAGCCGGTGCGCCGCCGACAGCGATGGGCGGGGTCTGTTCGCCGCCCTGACTCCCGCCGGCCTCGAGAAGGTCCGGGCCGCCCGCCGCACCCACCGAGCCGGGGTTCGGCGGTTCTTCCTTGACTACCTGACACCGACCGATCAGATCGCCCTGGGCGACATTTGGAGCCGGTTCTCGGCCCAGGCCATCAGCTGAGCGCTCACAGGCCAGATGGTCGATCCGATCCGCCGGCAGAGATACGAGGAGCGCCGGCGGGGGCTCGACTTCGCCAGCCTGCACCGCCGCACTCGAGATCACGACCCCGGCGCCGGACAGATGCTGGTTCGCCTGGCCATACGGCCGCCATGCCGGATCCTGTGGCGGATCCACCACGAGGGACGGGACAACGTGCCGCGGCAGGGCCCCGTGATCGTCGCGGCCAACCACGCATCATTCATGGACCACTTCTTCGTCGGCCTCGGGGGTTCCCCGCCCGATCAACTTCATGGCCAAATCCCAGCTGTTCACTCCGGGAGCGCGCCGGCTGATCAGCGTGCTGGGTGCCTATCCCGTCGTCCGGGGCGCGCACGACGAGGAATCGCACGCCACATCTCTGGCGATCCTGGCCCGCGGGAGCGTGCTCATCACCTACCCCCAGGGAGGCAGGGCCCGCGGCGATGAGTTCGGCGGGCGGGCCCGCCCGGGGGTGGGACGGCTGATGTACGAGAGCGGGGCGCCGGTCATCCCCACGGCCGTGATCGGATCAGCCCGCGTGCGTGAGTGGAGGCGCGGCCACTTCCCCCGGATCACTGTGCGCTATGGCCAGCCGATTCAGGTCGAACGTGATCCGGCGGCGAGCCTGACCAGTCAGCAGGCGCTGGCCGAAGACGTCATGCGCGCGGTGCGAGCGCTCTACGAAGCCGCGTAGGCGGGGCGGATTGAAACCCGCCACGACCGGGAAGCATTTCTCAGCCAACAGTCTGGATTGACCGGAGGTTAAATATGGGACTCGGAACATCGCTATTCCTGATTGCGGTGGGGGCGATCCTCAAGTTCGCCATCACCACGACCGCGCACGGAGTCAACATCAACACGATCGGCGTCATCCTGATGATCGTGGGTGCTGTGGGCCTCGTGATCTCGCTGTTCTACATGACGATGTGGGCTGACCGCCGGCGTCACGCCGCCGTTGGTCCGGCTGACCGGGCCGTGGTTCGCGAGCCGGTGGCGCGCGACCCCGACGTCTACTAGATCACCGTTTCGCACGACTACGCCGCCGCCGTCACACGACGGCCGTCGAGGCCAGCACGGCGGCGGCTCTGAGCAGGTCGGCTTCCTCGTGAGCTGCGCTGACGGTGACGCGCAGCCGCGAGGTGCCGTCCGGCACGGTCGGTGGGCGGATGGCCTGCGCGAACACCCCGGCTGACAACGCCGCCTGCGACCGCCGGACCGCCTGATCGGGGTCACCCACGATCAGCGGGAATATCGGCACCCCGGGCGCGGCCTTCCCGTCCGCTACGGACGTGGGCTTCGCTCCGTCGAGCAGCCCGCCCGACACCAGCGCCGCGCGCATGATCTGCGCGTTGCTCCGGAGCCGGCGCACGAGCTCGGGCTCTTCCCTTACCAGGCGCAGAGCCGCCAGCCCGGCAGCCGTGCTGGCCGGTGGCAATCCGGTGGAGAAGATCAGCGTGCGGGCGCGGTTGATCAGGAATTCGGCGTCCGACCGCGAGCAGCAGACAAACGCTCCGTAGCTGCCGAGTGCTTTGCTCAGCGTGCCGATCGTGAAGTCGACCTGATCCTCCAGGCCCAGTTCCGCCGCCCAGCCGCGTCCGCCCGGACCAAGGACGCCGGTGGCATGTGCCTCATCCACCAGCACGCGCGCACCGTGCCGGCGGGCGAGCTCGATGATCCCGGCCAGGGGCGCCAGGTCACCATCCATCGAGAACACCGCATCGGTGACGATCAGGCTGGGGCGGCCACGGCAGCGCTCCAAGCCCCATGCCAGCGCCTCGAGGTCGGCGTGTGGATACACGAACGTCTCGGCCTTGGAGAGGCGGCAGCCGTCGACGATCGACGCGTGATTGAGCGCGTCCGACAGGATCACGTCTCCCGAGCCGGCCAGGGCCGGGATCACGCCCGTGTTGGCCAGGTACCCCGATCCGAACAGCACGCAGGCCTCGCTGCCCTTGAAGTCCCGCAGCTCCCACTCCAGCTGTTCGTGCAACTCCAGGTTCCCGGACACCAGGCGCGAGGCTCCGGCCCCGGCGCCCCAGCGCAGCGCCGCCTGGGCGGCTGCCTCGCGGATCGCCGGATGCTCTCGGAGGCCGAGGTAGTCGTTGCTGCACAGGAGGATCACCTCGCGGCCGTCGATCTCCGCTCGGCCCGCCGTCGACCCCTGAACGGTCACCAGGCGGCGCAGGAGCCCGGTCCTGCGCAGCTCGTCCAGAGTCGCCGTCACGTCGGTCATGCCGGCAGCACTCCTTCGGCCGCCAATTCCTCCAGCAGCCGCTGGGCCAGGCCATCCCGGGCCACTTCCAGAAAGGCCCCTGGGTTCAGTTCGCCGGCGCCCGCAGGCAGCCGGCCGAGCAAGGGCACACCGGTGTACCGCGGCAGATCCTCGAGGTTGCATGAAGCGGCCAGATCGGGCTGGGCGGGCCATGACCCGATGACCACGCCGAGGCAGATGAGGCCGGCCGCCCGGATCGCCCGGCAGGTCAGCGCGGCGGCGTTCAGGGTGCCCAGGCCGGCCCGGGCCACCACCAGCACCGGCGCGCTCAGACGCGCGGCGAGGTCGGCGATCGTGCCTCCGCGGCTGTCGATCTCCACGAGCAGCCCGCCCGCGCCCTCCACCAGGACCAGGTCCCGGCCCGCCAGGCCCAGAATCGCCTCGGCCATGTCCGCGACCGTGGGCAGCGTGACACCCGCGCGCGACGCCGCCGTCGCGGGAGCCAGCGGCTCATTCAGGCGGGCGAGCTCGTGCAGGTCCTCGACGCCGCTCAGCCGCCGGATCACCTCCAGATCTCCAGGCGCGCCGGGCTCTGTTCCCGTCTGGACCGGTTTGACGCCCGCCACGTTCAGCCCCCGGTCCCGGGCCACGGCCGAGATCGCCGCGCTCACCACCGTCTTGCCCACGTCCGTGTCGGTGCCGGTGACGACGAGCATCCGGGTCACGCCACACCTCGCGTGGACCCCACGGCGCTGACCGCGCGGGTTCCCGCCGCCGCGGCGGCCACCACCGCCCGGGCGATCTGAGCGGTCTCCTCCGAACTGCACACGTACGGGGGCATCGTGTAGACGAGATCTCGGAACGGGCGCAGCCACACCCCATGCGCGATCGCCGCGCGGGTGGCTGCCTCCCCATCGACCGGTCCCGCCGTCTGCACCACGCCGATCCCCCCCAGAACCCGGACGTCCTGCACGCCGGGCAGCTCCGCGGCCGGCGCCAGGCCCTCCATCAGCTCCCGCTCGATGCGGGCCACGTGCGTCTGCCAACGGCCCTCGGTCAGCAGCCCGAGGCTGGCCAGCGCCACCGCGCAGGCCAGGGGGTTGCCCATGAAGGTGGGGCCGTGCATGAGTGCGCCGCCGGGACCGTCCGAGAGCATCCGAGCCACCTCTCCGGTGCACAGGGTGGCGGCCAGCGAAAGGTAACCGCCGGTCAGAGCCTTGCCCACGCACATGATGTCCGGCGCCACGCCGGCGTGCTCCGAGGCGAACAGCCGGCCCGTGCGCCCGAAGCCGGTGGCGATCTCGTCCAGCACCAGCAGCAGCCCGTGGCGGTCGCACAGCTCGCGCAGGTGGCCCACCACGGCGGGGGAGTAGAAGTGCATGCCCCCAGCCCCCTGCACCACCGGCTCGACGATCACGGCGGCCAGCTCGTGCGCGTGGCGCGCCATCAGGTCTGTGAGCTGCGCCGCGTACGCCTCATCCAGGCCGCCGCCGAACCCCGCCGGCGGGCGCTCCGCGAACACATGCCGGGCGAGGACCCCGGTGAACAGCGAGTGCATGCCGCTCACCGGGTCGCACACGGCCATCGCCCCGAAGGTGTCGCCGTGATAGCCGCCGCGGACGGTCATCAGCCGGTGGCGCTCCGGCCGTCCGGCCGCCTGCCAGTACTGCAGCGCCATCTTGATCGCCACCTCCACCGACACCGAGCCCGAGTCGGTGAAGAAGACGTGGTCCAGACCCGGTGGCGATAGCTCCACCAGCCGTTCGGCCAGCCGCACCGCCGGCTCGTGGGTCAGCCCACCGAACATCACGTGGGACATCGATTCCAGCTGCTCACGGATAGCGCCGTCCAGCCGCGGGTGCCGGTAGCCGTGGATCGCGCACCACCACGAGGACATCCCGTCGATCAGCTCGCCTCCATCGGCCAGCCGCAGCCGGGTTCCGGCCGCGGAGGAGACCAGCAGGGGAGGGGAGGCGGGGGGAATCGGGCTGTACGGGTGCCAGACGTGTTCACGGTCGAGCGCCAGGAGGCGATCCGCGAGGATCCGTTCTTGCATCACGCAAGAGGTTTATCGACTGACAGGCTCAGACGGAACCGTGCCGAGCACCCAGCCGCCACCGGAGCTCCCGCTTCGAGTGCGCGGCCACCGGGATCACGCTGTCTCCGTAGCGCACGCCGCCGAAGCGCAGCCGCTGGAAGACGGCCAGCCAGGCGCACACTCCGCGTTCCAGCACCCACGCGGGCGCCAGTGTCACTGACACGGCTGGAAACACCTCCCGTCCCCCCGCCCGCCGACGGCCGCTCTCGGCCATCAGGACCACACACAGAGCCGTCGCGCCGATAGAACCCCAGCGCCGGCGCGCCGTCAGGGCTGCCAGCCCCGGCACCACGCTCAACCACAGCACCATCCGGCGCGGAATCGCGAAGTCATCGTATGCCTGGCGGGTCCGCTGGCCCCAGAAGTGGGCGGCCGAGGGCGGCAGCCGGCGCACGTAGAGGTCGAGCGGCGAGGCGGTCCTCCCGCCCGACGCCTCCACCGTGCGGATCAGCTCCAGGTTCTCGAACATCACGTTCCCGTCGTAGCCGTCCGTGCGGAGCAGCGCGCGGCGCCGCACGCCGAACGTCCCCGGAAAGTCCGCGCCCACCGAGCGGTTGAGCAGGCTGCGCGCGGTGTCCCACACCGCGTGCCAGGGCAGCGGGTCGAAGTAGTTCTGCGGCCGCACCAGGTCGTTGTCGGCCAGGAGCTCGTCCACCCGCTCGAGTCCGGCGCGCGAGTATCGGACGTCATCGTCGGCCAGGACAGCGTGCTCGCGGCCGGCTCGCGCGATGCCGGTCAGGACGCCCGCGACCTTGCCCATCAGGCAGCGACGAGCCGGGTCGGGCGGGATGTGCAGCACGAACGAGCCCCACGCCCGGGCATTGACCGCAAAGACCTCGGGCGGTGAGCCGTCGACCACGATCACCTCAGCGCACCATCCGGCCACCTGTCGCAGGTAGGCCACCGCCTCGGGGCCGGCCGGCTCGTCCGACCGCCACGGGACGACATACGCGAGCTGTATCAGCTTGCCGCCGGCGGAGCCAGGAGCGATGTCTCGTTCCTGGCCCAGCAGCCCAGCAGGTGCTCTGCCCACCTCGCCTCCACCGTCAGCAGCGCGCGCGCCCCGAACACGATGTCCCCGGCCAGCGCGGGCTCGTCCCGCGCCAATCCGTCGGCCAGGTCCCAGAGCGCGATGTTGTCGTGCACCGCATCGGCCTCCACATGCTCGTCGTAGAACTCGGTGACCTGGCGGCCGAAACCGAGCCGGCGCATCCCGTTCCCGTACCGGCGGTTCGGCACCGAGGAGGTCATCTCGAACGCAGCCAGGTGTCCGGCAACCGCCCCGCGCAGCCGGCGGTGCAGCCCGAACCAGGACATCAGATTGACCGTGGCCAGCGTGATGCCCGGCAGCCGCGGCAGATACGCCCCGTACCGATCATCGAGGCCCAGACCCCGCATGGTCTGCGCGAACAGGGCGGCGTGGATCCGCGCTTCGCGACCACCGCCGTACTCGTCGCTCTGGATCTCCACCAGCGCCGCCTTGGCCTTCCCCGTCAGCCGCGGAATCGCCCAGGAATGTGGGTCGGCCTCCTTGAGCTGGTAAGCCGAGCGATGGACGACATGCTCCAGGACCTGATCGACCGCTGCCTCCAGTTCGACGTAGCGGGACAGGGGCGGCCCGGAATCCTCCAAGACCAGCCGCCGCACGTCCTCGCCCACACTCGCGACCGGGCCTGCCTCGCCGGCGGCCTCCTGCACGGCGCGGGCGAACTGACGCTCCAGGGCGGCACGGAACAGCAGAATCCCGGGGTGCCACTCCAGCTCGTCGGGCACTCCGACGATCCCGCTGTAATGCAGCTCGTAACACAGGTACAGGGCCATCTCGAAGTCGTCGTCAGCCAGCGGATCCTGTGGCGGCGGTGGCAGGGAATCCGGCCATCCAGGCTCGCGGAGGAGCGCCAGCAGTGCCTCCGTCCACGGACCCCGCGCAGCGGGCAACGTGATCAGCCGCCCGCCCGGCCGAGCCGCAGAACCCGGAGCCGCAGAACCCGGAGCCGCAGGAGCGGCCGATTCCGTCTGATCCGACCGTGGCTCGGCGGCCGAGTCGGCCTTGAAATGCAGCAGCTGATGGGTGCCGTCACAGAACGGCCGCATCCGCGACTTGCCGCAGCGGCACAGCGCCACCGTCCTGCGCGACGCCTGAATCGTCTCACCGTGCTGGTCGCTCAGCACGACCGGACCGCGCACCAGGTAGGGGCCGTCCTGATAGGGAACGATGACGACCTCGTCTTTCACCCGAACGGCATACCCGGAGCGAGCGGGTCTCCAACCACGGTTGCCCTGACGCCGGCGCGGGTACCACCCGGCGATGCCGGTTGAACTCCGGGTGGCCGACGTGGTCGTCGTCGGCGCCGGGCCCAACGGCCTGGTCGCCGCCAACCTGCTGGCCGACGCCGGACTCGAGGTGGTCGTCCTCGAGGAGCAGGACACCGCGGGCGGGGCCGTGCGTTCCGGTCAGCTCACCGTCCCCGGCTTCGAGCACGACCTGTTCAGCGCCTTCTATCCGTTCGCCGCCGCCTCCCCGGTCATCCAGCGGCTTGACCTCCACCATCACGGCCTGCGCTGGCGCCGATCGCCGCTGGTCCTGGCCCATCCGACCCCGGACGGTCCCACCGTCGTGCTCTCCCAGGATCCCGAGGAGACGGCGGCCTCGCTGGAGCAGTTCGGGCCCGGTGACGGTCAGACCTGGCAGCGCCTGACCCGCTTCTGGTCGAGGGCGGAGCGGCCGTTCATGAAGGCGCTCACCACTCCCTTTCCGCCCGTCGTGGGCGCCGCGCAGCTGGTGGCCAGCCTGCGCATCAACGGGCTGCTCCAGTTCGCCCGCCTGGGGATCGTGCCGCTGCGGCGCTTCTCGGACGAGAATTTCCGCGGTCCCGGGGCGGCGCTGCTGATCGGTGCCAACGCCCTGCACGCCGATCTGACCCCGGAGATGCCGGGCAGCACGCTGTTCGGGCTGATCCTTTGCGGGATTGGCCAGCGCCACGGTTACCCGGTGCCCGAGGGCGGGGCCCAGCGGCTCACCCACGCCCTGGTCGGCCGGCTGGCCAGTCGCGGTGGCCGGGTCGAGACGGGGGAGAGGGTGGAGCGGGTGCTCGTCAAGAGCGGCCGGGCGGCCGGCGTGCTCACAGCCGCCGGCCGCACGATCCTCGCCACCGCCGGGATCCTGGCCGACACGGGCGCGCCGCAGCTGTACCGGGAGCTGCTGGCGCCCCAGGATCAGCCGCCCAGGATCCTTCGCCGCCTCGGCCACTTCCAGTACGACCACTCCACGATCAAACTCGACTGGGCGCTGTCGGCGCCGATCCCCTGGACCTCGCCTGAGGCGCGAAGGGCCGGCACCGTCCACCTGGCCGACAGCCTGGACTTCCTGAGCCAGAGCACCGGAGCGCTCGAACGCCAGATCATTCCCGAGCGGCCGTTCCTGGTTTTCGGCCAGTACAGCATGGCCGACCCCACCCGTTCCCCGGAGGGGACCGAGACCGCCTGGGCCTACACACACGTGCCTCAGCAGGCCCGGGGCGACGCCCGCGGAGAGCTCACCGGTGTCTGGGACGAGGTCGAGCTGGAGGCCTATGCCACCCGAATGGAGGACGAGATCGAGCGCCACGCCCCGGGTTTCCGCCGCCTGATCCTCGGCCGGAGCGTGATGGGCCCCCGGGAGCTCCAGGCGCGCAACCGCAACCTGGTCGGAGGCGCGATCAACGGCGGCACCGCTCAGTTCCACCAGCAACTGGTGTTCCGCCCGGTGATCGGCACAGGGCGACCGGAGACACCGATCCCCGGCCTGTACCTGGCCTCAGCGTCCGCACATCCCGGCGGCGGCGTGCACGGAGCGCCGGGGGCGATCGCCGCCCAGGCCCTGCTGCACGCCCGCTGGCGCCGCCGTCTAAGAGTCTGAGGCCTTCTCGCCCTCGCCGGCGAACGACCGGAAGCGGCCGGTCATCTCAGCATCCGGGTCGTCGTCGTCCGGGGAGTCCTCCTCGGAAGCCGCGTCCTCCTCAGGCTCGTGGCCTGAGTCCTCCTCCTCGTCGGACCCGTGCTCGGCGTTGGCCTCCTGGACCACGCTCTCCAGGAAGAAGCGCAGCTTCTCCTCGCTGCCCGGCTCGACCTGCTTGACGACGATCTGCCGTTTCTTGAGCTTGATCTCCGGCCAGGTGCCACGATCGAGGAGCGTGGCCGTGCGCTCGAAGCTCGCCACCCACTCGTCGCCCGGCTTCTCGTCCAGGGATACCGTCAGCTTTCCCTCGCTCACCTCTGCGGTGTTCCAGTCCAGCTGCAGGTTGGTCATGCCAGCTCTCTCCTCATCGGAATTGACATCTTCCACGTACCCGGAGAGGATGCTTCTCGCACCACAACCGGGGAGCGCAAATGACTGACGAAGCCGGAGTCACGCAACCGATCGTGGCCGGTACGGATGGATCCGAAAGGGCGGAGCGAGCGGTGGCCCGCGCCGGCGAGCTGGCTCGAGCCCTGAACACCAGCGTGCATCTGGTCAGCGCCTACAAGCGCGCCACCGATTCGGCCTGGGTGGTGGCGGGCGGAGGTATGGGCGTCGCCGCCATGTCCGATGACGATGAGCTGGCCCGGGGCGAGGCGGAGCAGATCGTCGCCCGCTCGACCCGCGAGCTGGAGAGCCAGGGAGTCACCGCGTACGGCCATGTGTGCGCCGGCGATGCGGCCCAGGCGTTGATTTCGGTCGCCGATGACCAATCGGCCGGGATGATCGTCGTCGGCAACCGGGGCATGCATGGCGCGCGCCGCCTGCTCGGGTCGGTCCCTGACCGCGTGGCCCACCACGCGAAGTGCGAGGTGCTGATCGTCCCGACCGGCTGATCGCTTGACCGTCCGGGTCGACCGGCGCACCCGGCCGGGCCCGGTGGCTACGCTGCCGCCGTGCGCCGATGTCTGCTCGCGCTGGGGTGTCTGGTCCTGCTGCTCGCGGCTCCCGCCACGGCCGGCGCCGCGAACCCGCCGATCTACTCGGGCTTTCACTCCGTCCTGGCCTTCGGGGAGGGGGAGAGCACGACCGATGCCGACCTGGCCGCTTACCAGGCCACGGGACGCGTGCCGCCCAGCGACCTCAGCCAGGAGCAGCAGTACGAGGGGCTCGAGCAGGCCTGGCCCGGCTTCACCTCGGCCGATCTGAGCCACTTCTACAAGAACTCCGACTTCGCGGCCGAGCCGTCCAGCGCCCAGCTGCTCACGCTGGAGGCCGAGGGCAATGGCGGTGATCCCGGTCGCCCGCAGAACGTGGAGACGCCCGAGCAGGGCGTGACGATCGTCCGGGAGCCCCCGGACGACGTGCCGCGCATCTACGCCGGTACCCGGGCCGAGGGCATGTGGGCGGCGGGCTACGTCACGGCCGAGGACCGGCTGTTCTTCATGGACGTCCTGCGCCACACGGCCGAGGGCACGATGACCGACCTGCTGGGAGCGAGCTCCGCGCCGGCCGACAGCACGCAGCTGGGCCTGCAGGACGCCTCGCCCGGGCATCTGACCGCCGAGCTCCAGTCGCTGCCCAGGACGAACGGAGCCGAGGGCGCCCAGGCCCTGTCCGATCTGGACAACTACGTGGCCGGGATCAACGCCTTCATCCAGCTGACCAAGATCGATCCCGCCCGCCTGCCCGCCGAGTACCCGGCGCTGGGCATCACCCCGCAGCCGTGGACTCTGGCCGACACCGCGGCCGTGGGGATCTACCTGGTCGGGCAGTTCACCGTGTTCGGCGGCGACCAGGGCCAGCAGGCCGAGGCCCTGCGGATGGCCGAGCGGCGCCTGGGCAGGCGCCGCGGCACCCGGGTCTTCGACGATCTGCGCCTGGGCCACGACCCGAGCGCCGTGGTGACGCTGTCAAGGCGTTTTCACTCGGACAACACGGGCCGCGTGAACCCGCGCTCCGAGGCGCTGGTCGACCCCGGGTCGCTGGCGGCCCGCAACGCCGTCACCGGCCGCCCGGCCGGCGCCGCTGACTCGGCCGCTGCCTCCGCACCAGCGGCGCATCTCCCCGCCTGGGCGCGCACGCTGGCCACCCGCGGGCTCCACCTGCCCCACCTGGAGTCAAATGCCGTGCTGGTCGACGCCAGGCGCAGCGGCACCGGCCGGGCGCTGGCGGTCATGGGTCCCCAGGTCGGCTACTACACCCCCGAGGTGTTCCTCGAGTACGAGCTGCACGCGCCCGGCATCGATGTCAGCGGCGTGTCATTCCCCGGCGCCAGCCCGTACCCGTTGATCGGCCACGGGATCGACTTCGCCTGGACGGGCACCTCGGCCTTCTCGGCCAACGAGGACGTGTTCGCGGAGAAGCTCTGTAACCCGAACCACACCCGGCCGTCGTTCGCCTCCAGTCACTACCTGTACAGGGGGCGCTGCACCGCCTTCAGCTCCCGGGAGATCGTCGAGCACACACCGGTGGCGCCGACCAGCCCGAGCCCCCAGCAGACGATCACCATGCACACACTCAACTCGGTGCACGGCCCGGTCACCAGCTACGCCCGCGTGCACGGGGTTCCGGTGGCACTGGCCACCGCCGCGGCCACGGTCGATCACGAGGCGCCGGCCTACGTCGCCTTCATGCGCCTGGCCGAGAACAGGCCACATTCACCCCAAAGCTTCATCGCCGCAATGCACGCCTACCCGGGCAGCGAGAACTGGTTCTACGTCGATCAGAAGAACATCGCCGTCTACCAGTCGGGCATCTTCCCCGAGCACGCCCGCGCCACCAACCCTGACTTCCCCATCTGGGGCACCGGCCGCTGGGACTGGCGCGGCTTCAAGCCGGCCACCGACGGCTACAGGGGCTTGCCGGCCGGCGCCAATCCCCAGGCGATCGATCCCAAGCAGGGCTACCTGGTCAACTGGAACAACGCGCTTGCCCACGGCTGGCGGGTGGCCGCCGGCGATTGGGAGAACGGCCCCGTGGTCCGGGCGACGATCCTCCAGGACCTTCTGAGCTCGGCGCTGCGCCACGGTCCGCTGACCCTGGCCGGGCTCACCGGAATGGTCACCGCCCCCTCGCTGACCGCCGATCTGCGGGGGATGGCCGTGTGGCCGTGGTTGCACCGCGTGATCGGGCGCCCGCGGTCAAACCGCCTGCGCGGGCTCGTCGGCCTGCTGCAGAAGTGGTCACGCGCCGGATCGCAGCGCCGCAGCCTCGCCTATGGCGGCGACGTGGCCGGCGGCCCGGCCGTGCTCCTGATGGATACGTGGTGGCCGCGGCTGGTCCGAGCCGAGTTCCAGCCCGTGGCCGGCCGATCGCTGATCAACTTCGTCAGCCGGCACTTCGATCAGATCCAGCCCGACGGGATCCGGGACGGGTCGGGAAACGGCTTCTTCGAAGGATGGGAGATGGACGTCCAGAAGGACCTCCGCCAGGTTCTGCACCGCCACGTCCGGGGCCGCTTCTCCCGCACCTACTGCGGTCACGGGTCACTGCGCCGCTGCCGGGCGCTGTTGACTCGGACGCTCCTGCAGGCGGCCGGTGCGCTGCGCAAGCGCTACGGCGCGTCGATGAGCAACTGGAAGCTGCCGACCGTGTGCGCGCTGAGCAGTCATCCGGCCTGCGATCAGATCCAGCCGACCGCCGCCGGTGCGATCGACGTGCCCCCGCAGCCGTTCGACAACCGCGGAACCTTCTACCAGGCCGTGGCGGTCAGCGGCCACCGACCCTGAACCTGCCACCGGCCAGCTAGCCGGTGGCCTTCTGGGAGTCGGCCGGGGCGACATAGCCGAGCCGTCGGGACGGGTGCGTCACGGCCAGCCGGCTGCGGGCGCTCTCCATGAGCGAGGAGGACGGGGGAGAGGTGGTCAGCGCCTCCAGCAGCATGTCCCCTTCGATCCGCTCGCAGCTGCACGGAGTCACGGCGGTGACGCTGGCCGTCCGCGGGATCCCCTCCAGGACGCCGATCTCCCCGAAGAAGGTGGGCGCCCGCATGACCCGGATGGGGCGCTCCTCGGTGCCCTCGCCGCGCGCCGTCACGCTCACCTCGCCATCGGTCAGGACGTACAGCGCGTCGGCGGGATCCCCCTCCCTGATGATCGATGCGCCCGGCTCGAACGCCACGGACTCGGCCGCTCCGGCCAGCCGCTCCAGGATCGGCCGGCTGGCGCCGGCGAACAGCCCCAGCGTCTCCAGAACCGCCACGCGAGGAGCCAGCTGGGCGGCCCGACCGGCGGTTTCCCGGTCGATCCGCAGCAGCGCGGGTATTCCGACCAGCGCGATCGCCGCCGGCCCCAGCGACATCGCCCACAGCCCCCCATCGAGTCCCACCGCGTGGACGATGATCGGGGTGATCAGCGCACCCAGCGTGATCGCCCCCAGCACGAGCGCGAAGAACACCCCGAAGACCCGGGCCAGCCGGTCGGGATCCACGGCCCGCTGCAGGGCCGTGATCGCCAGTACATCGACGACCAGCGTCGACCCGCCCCGGAACACCTCCAGAACGAAGGCCAGCACGGGTGAGTGGATGACGATCAGCAGCGCGGTGGGCAGCGAATAACCCAGGGCGCCCGCCACGATGATCAGGGCCAGACGTCCAGAGCCCGCCATGCGGTCCACCGCCGCGGCCAGCAGGACGCCACCCGCCCCCAGGCCGGCGAGCAGGTAGGCGAATCCATGCGTGCCGGTGCCCAGATGGTGCACCGAGACGCCCATGAACAGCACCGTGTCGGTGCCGTAGACGAAGCTCACCAGCGCGCAGTAGGCGACCAGGACCCGAGCCGCCCGCATGTCGAGGATCGTGCGGAACCCGACGCTCAGCTGGTTGAGCAGTCCGGCTGTGCCGCCCTCGGTCACATCGACCGGACGGCTGCGTGTCCGGATGCCGCCGACCAGCAGCGCCGAGATCACGAACGATGCTGCGTTCAGCGAGAACCCGGCCGTGGTCGATCCGGCCACCAGCAGCAGGGCGCCGATGCCGGGTCCGACGATCACCACCAGCTGGTCGATCGTGCCGTTCAGCGCGTTCGCCGCTGTCAGGTCATCCTCGTCAACCAGGCTGGGAATCATCGCCGCCGTGGCCGGCTGGTAGACCACGTTGGTGATCGCGCCCAGCGCCGCGAACACCAACGCGAGGATCGCCGGAGCGCTGGTGGCCGCGACCAGCGCCAGTCCGACCTGCCAGAGCGCGGACAGGAGGTCCGAGCTCACCATCAGCCGGATGCGCTCCATGCGCTCGGCCAGCACGCCTCCGTAGGTGCTGAACACGAGCTGGGGGACGAACCGCACGATGCCGGCGGCGCCCACCCAGCCCAGCGAGTGCGTGCGCTCGAACACGTAGGCCAGCAGGACCGTGTTGTAGGCCCAGCTTCCGGTGGCGGAGATGATCAGCGCCGCGAACAGGCGGCGCACATCCCCATGTCTGAGCACTCTGCGGTAGCGGTCAAACCAGCCGGAGTCCTGTTCGGGCTCCGCAGCGAACGTCGTCAACGGCCACTCCTTGCGGCTCGGGGGCGGGCGGCATCTTACGGCGCGGGCGGGACGTGCTGGGGTTGGTTTGGTCTCGCCCTCGCGGTGCTTTACCCTCCCTGCACCATGGAGCGAGGGGGCCAGGGAACGGTCCTGGCGTCAGCAATCGGCGATGCCGATCTGGTCAGGGCATGCCGCACCGGACAGCCGGGGGCCTGGGCGCTGCTCGTGCAGCGCTTCTCTCGCTACGTGTACGCGATCGCCGCCCAGGGCTTCCGGCTCAGCGAACAGGACGCTGAGGATGTCTTCCAGGAGGTGTTCGCCCGCGCCTACGAGCACCTCGACCGGCTGCGTGACGATGCGGCCATTCGGCCGTGGCTGGCGCAGCTCACCCGGCGGCTGGCCGTGGACCGGCTGCGCGTCTCCGCGCGTGAGCAGGCCGACGAGGCGGCCCTGGAGATCCTCGACGGGCAGGCGTCGGCAGAGATGGATCGGCTCGATACGGCGATGACCGTGCGCCAGGCGATGCTGGGCCTGTCCGAGGAATGTCAGGACATCCTGGACCGCTTCTTCGCCCACGACCAGAGCTACGCCATGATCGCGGAAGCCACTGGGACCCCGATGGGCACCATCGCCAGCCGGATCAGCCGTTGCCTGACCAAGCTTCGAGGACTCCTGGAGGACCCAGACGAGGTGAACAGCTGAGCGTGGTCGAACCGGACGAGGACCTCCCGGCATGGAGCATGCGCCGAGACGATCCGCGGGCTCATGCTCTGCGTCCCGGCCTGCCGCCGGGCATCGATCGAGAGTGGGCGTGGGGGGGTTCGACCGGAGCGGGCGTGGCCGTCGCCATCGTGGACAGCGGGATCGACCCGGGACACGATTTGGTGGGCGGGGTGCAGCGGGCGGCCCATGTGCGCTTCGATTCCGACCATGAGCCCGAGGTGGTGGAGGAATCGATGGGCGACCGAGCCGGTCATGGAACGGCCTGCGCTGGGATCGTCCGCTCGATCGCGCCCGACTGCGCGCTCTGGGATGTCTGCGTGCTCGGCTCGCAGGCCCGGGGCAGCTACGCGGCGCTCGTGGCGGGCGTCGCCTGGGCGGTCGAGCAGGGTTCCCGCGTGATCAACCTCAGCCTGTCCAGCTCCAAGGCCCAGGCGGCCGAGCTGCTGCATGCTCTGGCCGACGACGCCTATTTCCGGGGGGCCGTGATCGTGGCCTCCGCACACAACCTGGAGGTCCGCAGCTATCCGTGGCGCTTCTCCTCGGTGGTCTCGGTGGCCAGCCACGAGGGGGAGGATCCCTTCGAGTTCATGTTCAACCCGGAGCCGCCCGTGGAGCTGTTCGCCCGGGGCATGAACGTGGAGGTGGCCTGGACGGGCGGCGCCCGGATCGTCGCCGCCGGAAACTCGTTCGCCACCGCCCACGTGAGTGGGGTCTGCGCGCTGATCCTGGCCAAGCATCCCGAGCTCACGCCGTTTCAGGTCAAGAGCGTCCTGTACGCCACGGCCAGCAACATCGGAGCGGCGGCGTGAGCGAGTCGGTCAGCGCGGCCGTGGCCGCCGGGGCACTGGCGGCCGAGGACGCCCACCGGCCCCTGCTGCAGAGCATCGTCGACGTGGCCAGGGCAATCCTCGGCGCGCGAGCCTCCTCGATCATGCTGCTCGACGAGTCGGCCGGCGAGCTCGTCTTCGAGGCGGTCACCGGCGAGGGAGAGGACGAGCTGGTGGGGAGCCGGCTGCCCGCCTCCACCGGCGTCGCCGGATGGGTGGCCCAGTCCCGCCAGCCGCTGGTCATAGAGGACGTCTCCCAGGATCCGCGCTTCGACATCGAGGCGGCTAAGCGCACCGGATACGTCCCCCAGGGCCTGATGGCCGTCCCGCTGATCTATGAGGACACGGTGCTCGGCGTCCTGAACGTGCTGGACCGGCCCGCGCGCAGCCGGTTCAGCCTGGCCGAGATGGATCTGCTGGAGCTGTTCGCCCAGCAGGCCGCCACCGCGCTTCACCTGCTCCTCCAGGCGCGCCGGACCCAGGCGGTGCTCTCGGCGGCGGGGGATGACCTGGTCGGCGTGGCCCGGCTGGCGGCCACCGTCGATTCCCTGGAGGGTTCTCGCCGGGCCGCGGCCATGCGTATGATCACCGAGCTTGACAACGTACTGCGGCCGGGCGGGAGAAGGTCGTGATCTGTCCGAACTGCCAGGCCGACAACAAGGAAGGCGCCAAGTTCTGCAACGAGTGCGGGGCGCCGCTCGCGCTGCAGTGCCCGCGCTGCGGCGCCGGCCACCGGGCCGGGCAGAAGTTCTGTGACGAGTGCGGTCTGCCGCTGAACGGCGCCCCCGCCGCGGCGCCGACGGTTGCCCCGGCGTCGGACGCCGCCGTGGTCCCGGAGTCGGCGGAGCTGCGACTGGTGTCCGTGCTGTTCGTCGATCTCGTGGGATTCACCTCGCTGTCGGAGTCACGCGAGGCAGAGGACGTTCGTGAGCTCCTGGGCCGCTACTTCGATTCGGCGCGCACGATTGTCGAGCGCTACGGCGGGACGATCGAGAAGTTCATCGGCGACGCGGTGATGGCCGTGTGGGGCGTTCCCGTGGCCCGGGAGGATGACGCCGAGCGCGCGGTGCGGGCCGCGCTGGAGGTGGTCGACGCGGTTCAGGTCATGGGCGCCGAGATCGGAGCTGACTCGCTGCGGGCCCGGGCCGGCGTGGTGACCGGTCAGGTGGCGGCGCTGGAGAACCCCGGGGAGGGGCTCGTGGTGGGGGACCGGGTGAACACGGCCTCCCGGGTGCAGTCCGCGGCGCAGCCCGGGACGGTGTTCGTGGACGACACCACTCGTCAGGTCACCTCGGCGGCCGTCGCCTACGAGGACGCCGGCGATTACGAGGTGAAAGGGAAGGCCGAGCCGCTGCGTCTGTGGCGCACGCTGCGGGTGGTGGCGGGCATCGGCGGAGCCGAGCGCGAGCAGGGGGTCGAGGCCCCGTTCGTCGGTCGAGAGGCGGACCTCCGATTGATCAAGGAGCTGTTCCACGGCGCGCTGGAGCGGCGCTCCGCCCGCCTGGTGGCCGTGTTCGGCGAGGCCGGGGTGGGCAAATCGCGTCTGCGCCGGGAGTTCAGCAACTATCTGGACGGTCTAGCCGCGGGAATCCTCTGGCACGAGGGTCGCTGCCTGTCCTACGGGGACGGGGTCGCTTACTGGGCACTCGCCGAGATGGTGCGCCAGCGGATGGGCATCTCCGAGGAGGCGGGCGTCGACGACGCCGGTGCCCGGCTGTCCGCGGGCCTGGAGCGCTGGATCCCTGACGCCGGGGATCGTGAGTTCCTGGCGCCCAGGCTCGGCGCGCTGCTCGGTGTGGCCCAACCGGGCTTGTCCCGGGAGGAGCTGTTCGCCGGCTGGCGGTTGTTCTTCGAGCGGCTGGCCGCCCACCAGCCGGTGGTGCTCGTGTTCGAGGACGTGCAGTGGGCCGACGACGGGCTGCTCGACTTCATCGAGCAGCTGCTGGAGTGGTCCTCGGCCAGTCCGATGTTCATCCTGGTCCTGTCACGGCCCGATCTGGCTGCCCGTCCGCAGGGCTGGCCGGCGGGTCGGCGCGGGGCCACGGTGCTGCAGCTCGAGGCGCTGGCCGACGAGTCGATGCGCGAGCTGCTTCAGGGCGTGGTGGACGGTCTGCCGCCCACGGCGGCGGAGCGGATCATCTCTCAGGCCGAGGGCGTGCCGCTGTATGCGATCGAGACGATCCGGGCTCTGATCGACCGCGGGGTGGTGGGCGAGCAGGATGGCCAGCTCGTCATGCACGGAGAGCTGGGGGAGCTTGACGTACCGGCCACGTTGGGTTCTCTGCTGGCCGCTCGTCTGGATGCGCTGGATCCGCTGGAACGCCATCTGGCCAAGGCCATGTCGCTGTTCGGCGGCGCCTTTCCGCGCTCAGCCGCCGTCGCTCTGAGCGACGTACCTCAGGACGAGATCGACCGGGTGCTCGATGGCCTCGTGCGCAAGCAGGTTCTGGTGATCCGCAGCGACCGGCTGTCGCCGGACCGTGGGCAGTACGCGTTCGCCCAGGGTCTGTTGCGCACGGTCGCTCACGGGATGCTGTCCCGCCAGGAGCGCAAGCCGCGCCACCTGGCGGCGGCCGAATACCTTCGCGAGGCCTTTCCCAACGAGGGCGAGGAGGTCGCCGAGATGATCGCCTCGCACCATCTCGAGGCCTACCAGGCCGCCGGCGATGACCCGGACGCCGAGGAGCTGCGGGCGCTCACCGTGACCGCCCTCGGCCGGGCCGCCGACCGGGCGCTGGACATCGGTGCTCCAGAGGTCGCCGAGCGGTCTCTGCGCACCGCTGCCGAGCTCGCGGGGGATACGGTCGAACGGGCGGAGTTGGAGGGGCGGGCCGGACGTATGGCGCTGGAGGCCGGACGTGCGGACGCGGCGCTGGAGCTGCTCTCAGCAGCGATCACCGCCTACGGCGAGCACGGTGAACCCAAGCGGGCCGCCCGTCTCTCCGGGCCCCTCGGCATGGCGCTCGGCCGGCTCGGCCGTGCCGAGGAGTCGGTGGAGCGGGCGCGGGCCGCGCTCGAGGTGCTGGCCGACGATCCCCCTGATCTGGAGATCGGACAGCTGCACTGGGTGCTCGGGCGCTCGTTCAGCCTGCTCGGCCGGTACGACGAGGGGATCATGGCGATGGAGCGGGCGCTGTCGATCGCTGAGGCTCTGAAGCTCCCCGAGCTCCTGGCCCAGGGGCTCAACGGCAAGGCGACCATGTACGTGAATACCGCCCGCATCGAGGAGGCCCGCATGCTGCTGGCCGGGGCGATCGATGTCGCCCGGCAGCATGGACGTAGCGTGCAGATGAGCCGTGCCGAGGGGAACCTCGGCAACGTCGCCATGGAGTGGGACCTCCCGGGCGCCGCCGAGTGGCTGGAGAACGCCCGGCAGGTCTCGCTGCGCACTGGAGATCGGTACGGAATGGAGATCGCGGCCGGTAACCAGATGCTCGTCCACATCTTCCATGGGCGCTGGGAGGAGGCCGCCCGGTTGGCCGCGGAGACGCTGGCCTCCACCGAGGACGAAGTGGTCCACGAAGATGTTCACCAGCGTCTGGTGCTTCTCAGTTCATTGCGGGGCGAGTTGGGCACGGCGGCAGCGAGCCTGACGCAGCTGTCTGTCTGGGAGCACACCGACGAGCGCGAGTCGTTTGCCATGTACGGCTGCGCGCAGTTGTGCCTGCAACTTGCGCAGGGCGCCTACGAGAGCGCTTTGGAGCAGGGGACCCAGGTAGTGCGTTGGACGATCGAGAATCTGGCCGCCTCCAATGAGAACATGCGCAACGCGTGGCCGGCGACGTTCGAGGCGGCACTCAAGCTGGGTCGCGTGGATGCCGCCCGCGAGCTGCTGACGCTCCTGGGCGAAAGGCCTCCGGGCCACATCCCTCCCTACCTGAACGCGCAGCTCGTGCGAGGCCGGGCGCTCCTGGCCGCCGAGGAGGGTCGCCACGACGATGTCGAGGCCGGCCTGACCGAGGTGATCGCGCGGATGCGCGAGTTCGAGTACCCGTACTGGCTGGCTATCACCCAGACCGACCTGGCCGAGTGGCTGATCGGGCAGGGCCGGCGCGCGGAGGCCGAGTCGCTTCTGGATGAGGCGATCGAAACGTTCCGGCGGCTGGAAGCGGCTCCGGCGCTGGCTCGCGCCGAGGCTGTGGCCGGCGTCACTCCGAGTGGACCCGTCGCGGTGGGGTCGTGAACTGCCCCAATTGCCAGGCCTCCGTTCAGCCTGGCATGAAGTTCTGCCCGGAATGCGGGGTGCCGCTGAGCGCGCGCTGCGCCAACTGCGGTGCCGACCACGCCCCGGGTCAGAAGTTCTGCGCCGAATGCGGGCAGCCGCTGAGCGCGGTGGCCGCCGGTCCCACGGCTTCTGGGCCGGCTGCGGGGGGACGGCCGGTCCTCTCCGATGCCGCAGAGATGCGACTGGTGTCGGTGATGTTCGTCGACCTGGTGGGCTTCACGTCGCTCTCGGAGTCGCGCGATGCCGCGGACGTGCGCGAGCTGCTCGGCCGGTACTTCGACTCCGCGCGGACGATCGTCGAGCGCTACGGGGGCACGATCGAGAAGTTCATCGGCGACGCGGTGATGGCGGTGTGGGGCGTACCGGTCGCTCAGGAGGACGACGCCGAGCGGGCGGTGCGGGCAGCTCTGGAGGTGGTCGACGCCGTGGGCGTGTTCGGCGCCGAGGTCGACGCGCCGGAATTGCGGGCCCGGGCCGGAGTGGTCACCGGCCAGGTGGCGGCGCTGGACAACCCCGGAGAGGGGTTGGTGGTGGGCGACCGGGTCAACACCGCCTCCCGTGTGCAGTCGGCGGCCCAGCCCGGTTGGGTGCTGGTCGACGAGGTGACGCGCGGGGTCACGTCGGCCTCGATCGTCTACGAGGACGCCGGCGAGCACGCGGTCAAGGGCAAGACCGATCCGCTGCGGCTCTGGCGGGCACTTCGCGTCGTCTCCGGCGTGGCCGGCAACCAGCGTGCGCAGGGCATCGATCCGCCTTTCGTCGGTCGCGATGCCGACGTCCGCCTGCTCAAGGAGCTCTTCCATGCGGCCCAGGAGCGGCGTTCCGCACGCCTGGTCGGAGTTATCGGTGCGGCGGGAATCGGTAAATCCCGGCTGCTGCGGGAGTTCTTCCAGTACGTGGACGGCCTCTCGGACACCGTGCTGTGGCATTCCGGGCGCTGTCTGTCCTACGGAGAGGGCGTCGCCTACTGGGCTCTGGCTGAGATGGTGCGCCAGCGGTTCGGGATTCCCGAGGACGCTCCCCCCGACGAGGCCACCGAGAAGCTCGTGGCAGGTCTGGCCCGGTGGGTGCCCGACGCAGTCGATCGGGAATTTGTGGCCCCTCGCCTTGGAGCCCTGTTGGGATTGGCCGAGCCCGGTCTGAGCCGGGAGGAGCTGTTCGCCGGCTGGCGGATGCTGTTCGAGCGCCTGGCGGCCCACGAGCCGGTGGTGCTCGTCTTCGAGGATCTCCAGTGGGCCGACCGGGGCCTGCTCGACTTCATCGAGCAGCTGCTCGACTGGTCTTCGGCCAGCCCGATCTTCATCCTCACGCTGGCTCGTCCCGAGATGGCCGCGCGACACCTGGGCTGGCCCGGGGGGTTGCGCGGCGCCACGGCGATCGGACTGGAGCCGCTGGACGACCGAGCGATGCGGGAGCTGCTCGATGGGGTGGTGTCCGGTCTCCCGCGCGATGCTGCCGATCGCATCGTCGCCCAGGCTGAGGGTGTGCCGCTCTACGCGGTGGAGACCCTCCGGGCTCTCGTCGACCGCGGCGCCGTGGCCGAGCGAGACGATCAGCTCGTGCTGGTCGGCGACCTGGGCGCGCTCGACGTCCCGGCCAGCCTGGGGTCGCTGCTGGCCGCCCGAATCGATGCCCTGGAGCCCGAGGAGCGCCAGCTGGTCAAGGCCATGTCCGTGTTCGGTGGCACGTTCCCGTCGGGTACGGCCGCCACCCTGGCCGGCCTTGACGAACCCCGCGTCGAGGAGTTGCTGAACTCGCTCGTACGCAAGCAGGTGCTGGCGATCCGCGCCGATCACCTGTCGCCCGACCGGGGTCAATATGGCTTCGGGCAGAGCCTCCTGCGCACCGTGGCCTACGAGATGCTCTCGCGGCAGGAACGCAAGGCTCGCCATCTCGCCGTTGCTGAGCACCTCCGCCAGGCGTTCCCCGGCGAGGGCGAGGAAGTGGCGGAGGCGATTGCCAACCACCTGCTGGATGCTCACCAGGCCGCCCAGGATGATCCGGACCGCGCCGAGATCCGCGACCGGGCCGTGAGCGCGCTGCGCCGCGCCGCCCAGCGCGCCGGCACCGTCGGGGCGCCGGAGACGGCCGAGCGGACCTACCTGAACGCTCGGGAGCTGGTCGAGGACGAGGCTGAGCGCGCTGAGCTCACTGAGCTCGCCGGCGAGATGAGCCTGGCGGCGGGCCGGTACGACTTCGCCCTGACCCTGTTGGATGAGGCACTGGAGGCTCACGAGCGGGAGGGCCGGCGCCGCCAGGCAGTACGCGTCACCGGCCCGATCGGCGATGCCCTGACGCGACTGGGGCGCAACGACGAAGCCGTGAGCCGGATCACGGCGGTCCTGGACCGTCTGGGACCGGACCATGTGGACGCGGAGGTAGGCGAGCTGAATGCCAATCTGGCCCGCGCCTATGCGTTCGTGGGCGACTACGAGCGGGCGAACCTGGCCTGCGAGCGTGCGCTCCAGATCGCCACGGACCTCCAGCTGGTCAAGCTGTTCATTCGAGCGCTGAACACCAAGGTGCTCGGCTTCACGTTCCGCGGCCGCGTGCTGGAGTGCCAGGCCCTCCTGGGCACTGTGATCGAGCTGGCCGAGCAGCACAGCATGGCCGAAGAGCTGGCTCGGGCCCAGAACAACACGGGAAATGTCTCCCTGCAGTGGGACCTCGCTGATGCCGAGGAGCATCTGCAGGCGTCCCTGGCGCTGGCGCGCCGCGCCGGAAATCGGTACATGGAGGGTCTGATCGCGGGCAATCTGAGCCTCCTATATCTGTTGCAGGGCCGCTGGCAGGAGATGGAGGCGCTCGTGGCTCAGTGGCTCGACGAGGCTGGTGACCGGCCGGGCACCGATTTCATCCATCACGCTCAGGCCGTCCTGCTGGCCCATCGCGGACGCGCGGAGCAGGCAGCGGCAATTCTCCCCGCCCTGGCTGCCTGGGAGAACTCCGAGGACGCAGATATCCGCTCGTCCTGGGCAGCCGCAGTGATGGTGATCGCGCACTATGCGGGGAACTCTGAGGAAGCCCTGAACATCGGGATGCAGATGCTGCCCGATGCGCTGGCAGCGGTCGGGCCGGCCAGTGACCCGTTGCGCCTGGCCTGGCCACTCGCCGTGAGGGCAGGCATAGACCTGCGCCGCGCGAGCGAGGTCAGGATGTTGCTGGACCTGCTGACTGGCACACCACCGGGGCGCATTCCGCCGTTCCTGCGGGCGGAGGTAATCCGGTGTCAAGGCCTGCTGGCCTCCCTGGAAGGACGCCACGATGAGGTGGAGGCAGAGCTCACCCAGGCGATCGAATCCCTGGCCGGGCTTCGCTACCCGTATCACCTGGCGCTGGCGCAGCTCGATCTCGCCGAATGGCTGATCGGACAGTCCCGTGCCGCGGAGGCGGCGCCGCTGCTCGAGGCGGCCGTCGCAACATTCGCCGCTCTCGGTGCCGCTCCGGCACTCGAGCGAGCGCAGAACCTGGCGGCCGGGGCTTCACTCGAACCCACGGGACCGATCGGCTCCTCGGCCTGAACGACAAAACGCCGGCGGTGTCGCCGGCGTTGTCAGCAGAGGAGGTTTGAGGCGGGCGGGGCGAGACCGTCGGTCCGCCCGCCCTCAGAACCTCCCACCCGTCCTGGACATCGTGCCCTGGACGGGTCCAGTGCAGTTGCTAGTTGCGCCTTCCGTGCTCGTCGGTCGACTCCTCGTCCTCGACAAGTCCGGCGTGTGGACGGTGCGGAGAGCCCTTGGGGCGGATATGCGCCTCGACGTCCTCGTCGTCTTCGGTGAGGTTGCGCCTGCCCTGCTCGTCCGGCGTCCCGGGCTCGTCAACGAGTCCGGCGTGGGGGTGGTGACCAGCGTGCGGACGGTGGTGAGCCTCGACGTCCTCGCTGTGGTCCCGCTTGCTCTGCTCTTCCATCGTGCCCCTCCTGTGAGGTCTTAGATTCGATGCCCACCTGACGGGCGGAAGCGGGAGAATCTTCCCGATGGAGGAAAATCTCTTTCCGGAGGCCGAGCTGGCGGCGGGGTGGGCCGGGCAGGATGGTGTTCCGGCCAGCGGCGTGATCACCGGGATCGTGCTCGGGATGGCGGCCTCGCTGCTCGCGGTGGCGGCGGATCGATCACGCCCGGAGTGGCCGGGCGCTCCGGGCGCGGTGGCTCAGGCCGAGGCCCTGCAGCGGCGGGCCGGCATGCTGGCGCGAAACAACTCGCAGGCCTACGACCACGCGCGCGCGGCGCTGGCCGGAGGTGTCGTGCCTCCGGGCACGCCTGAGCAGCGGGACTGGGCCATCGGCCGGGCCGTGGCCGCGGCAGCCGACCCACCGCTGGCGCTGGCTGGATGCGCTGATGACGTGGCGCACCTGGCGCTCGCGCTGGCTGAGCACGGTTCGGCCGAGGTGCGAGCGGACGTGGTGGCCGCCGCCCAGCTGGCCGCCGGAGCGGCCGCTTCGGCCGCCCACCTCGTCGAGGTGAACCTTGTCGTGGGAGCCGACGAGACCCGCACCGGTCAGGCCTACCGCCACGCCAGATCGGCTGCCGAGGCGGCCCGTGCCGCCGCGGCCAGCTGATCCGTCACGACTCTCTTAGGTTCCGAGGGAAGAAACTCGCCCGGTGCCCCGTCCAGGGGGGCACGATGTCCAAGTACTCCGAGGAAAGAGTGGCCGAGCTGATCGCGGCACTGCCTCCGGTTCCGGCCGGATGGGTGGAGGCGGCCGTGGAGCTGCCGCTCGCCTCGGCGGCCATCGCGGAGATCGTGGCCCGCTGCCTGGCTGAAGAAGGGGCGCGCCAGGCAGCGTTGGCCGATCTCGAGCAGACGCTTCGCCAGGCCGGCGTCGAGCCGAGCCGCCCGCTGGTCGATCGCCTGCGCGAGCGGATCGGCTGATCCGCTCAGCATCGCGCGCCGAGCTCAAAGCCGGCGCGCCGATGAGTTTCCCCGGCGGACCCAGTCAGTGTCATGAGATGCTGTCTGACTGCCAGCCCGCGTCGGGCCTTCCGTGGCCCCTGCGCTGCGACGCCGCGGCCCTGCCGGCTGACGCTCGGGTGGTCGATGCACTGGCCCGGGTGGCACTGGTCGCCCGCCGGAACGGCTGCGAGCTTTGGCTGTGCGACGCGAATCCGGAGCTGCGAGAGCTGATCGAATTCATGGGCCTGTCGGACGTCCTGCGGCACGACACGTGAGCGGCCGACCCGCTCGCCGCGCTCCGGCTCAGTCGAGCCGAGGCGGCAGGCCGAAGAGTTTGAACAGCGGTTCGGTGTTCAGGAAGAAGGTCAGCCTGGAGATGCCGTCGCTGCCCAACTCGATCACCTGCAGAGCCCAGGGATCGTGCCCCGAACCGGTCTCGCTCGGCTTGTACTGCCCGAAGGCGGCCGCGCCGTTGGCCGTTCCCACCGGGAGGACCCGGGAGTCGCGACAGCCAATCCCGGGTCCCCACCACCAGGAGAAGATGTTCTCGCGCCCCGCCAGCCACATGTCGAACGGCGGCATGGACTGCACGGCGTCCTCCTGGATCAGCTCCGTCAGAGCGCTCATGTCGTATCGCTCGAAGGCGGACGCGTAGCGCTCCAGGAGCTCCCGCTGATCGCCGTCCAGGACGTCGGGACGGGTCTGCTCGCCGGACGGGGTCTCGGCCAGCCGGGCGCGCGCCCGCTGCAGGGCGCTGTTCACCGAGGCCACGGACGTGTGAAGCAGCTCGGCCGCCTCGGTGGCCTGCCAGCGCAGCACCTCGCACAGGATCAACACGGCGCGCTGGCGCGGCGGCAGGTGCTGGAGGGCGGCCACGAAGGCCAGTCGCACCGTCTCCCTGGCCACCGCGACCTCGGCGGGGTCGCTGGCATCGATGCCCAGCATGGAGTCCGGAATGGGCTCCAGCCAGGTCTCCTCGGGGCGGGTGTTCAGCAGCGAGGGATCCGGAGGGGAGGCCGGCCCCATGTCGAACGGCAGCGCCCGGCGCTTTCGTCCGGCCAGGGAGTCCAGGCATACGTTGGTGGCGATCCGGTACAGCCACGTGCGGACCGCCGAGTCGCCGTGGAAGCCGTCCCAGGCGCGCCAGGCACGAAGCATCGTCTCCTGCACGGCGTCCTCGGCATCGAACGGCGAGCCGAGCATCCGATAGCAGTAACCGGTGAGTTGGCGGCGCTGGCCCTCCAGCACGGCCTCCAGCTCACGGCTGTCCCTGGACGCGACCGCGTGCTCCACGACGGACATCCTATGACCTGCCGCTCGGGTCGAGCAAGAGAATCGCGCACATGCGGGTATGTCCTTTCGAAATTCCGGGGCTCCTACGCATACAGACCGGCGGACGTGTAGAAACTCATCGCTGGGGATGAATTTGTCTGGAAAGCACATCGCTGGGTGGATCGACGCGCGAGCCGGCGACGGCATCGAGGCGCTGGTCAAGCTCAAGCACCGGCGGCGGCTGGATCGCCTGCGCCAGAGTGAGGCGCTCGAGCCGGGCCCGGGCTGGTGGGCGGACGACGATCCGCGCCCGCGAACTGGTTGCTCGCTGGAGGTGTTCGTGGACGGCGCGGACTACTTCGCGGCGGTGGCCGAGGCGATCGGGCAGGCCCGCCAGTCGATCCACATCACCGGCTGGCATCTGGCGCCCGCCTTCCAGCTCGCCCGCGGACGAGAACCGCTGGTGCTCGGAGAGGCCCTGGCCGAGGCGGCGGAACGGCTGGATGTCCGGGTGCTCGTGTGGGCGGGGTCGCCCGTTCCGCTGTTCCGCCCGAGCCGCTCCGATGTCACTGACGCCGTCCGCTCGCTCACCCGCAGCACCCGGATCCGCTGCGAGCCGGATCCTCGTGAGCATCCGTTCCATTGCCACCACGAGAAGACGGCTGTGATCGATTCGGAGCTGGCCTTTGTCGGTGGGATCGATATGACCGACCTGGGCGGGGATCGCTACGACATCTCGGATCATCCGGCCCGGCGGGAGATCGGCTGGCATGACGTGGCCACGCGCTTGCGTGGACCGGCCGTCGCCGATGTGGCCGCCCATTTCAACCTCCGCTGGCACGCGCTGACGGGCGAGGATCTGGGTACGCCGCCCGAGCCTGCGCCCGCCGGCGAGCAGACGGTCCAGGTCGTGCGCACGGTGGCCGACGGGATGTACGACGCACTGCCCCGCGGCGATTTTCGGATCCTCGAGTCCTACCTGAAGGCGATCGAGCAGGCTCGAGGCTTCATCTACCTGGAGAACCAGTTCCTCTGGTCGCCGGAGATCGTCGACCGCCTGGCCGACAAGCTGCGCCGCCCGCCGAGCCCGGACTTCCGTCTGGTGATCGTCCTGCCCTCCAGGGCGAACAACGGCCAGGACGACACGAGCGGGCAGGTGGCCGTACTCGAGTCCGCCGACAATGGCGCCGGCCACCTGCTGGTGGCCACGCTGAGGTCGCTCACAGGCACGCGAGATGACCGCCTCTATGTGCACGCGAAGGTCGGGATCGTCGACGACCGCTGGCTGACGGTGGGCTCGGCGAACCTGAACGCCCACTCGCTGCTCAACGACACCGAGATGAATGTCGTCACCGATGACGGCGAGCTGGCCTGGGATACGCGGGTGCGTCTGTGGTCCGAGCATCTGCAGATCGATCGCAGCGCGGTTGAGGCGCTGGCGCCCCACGAGGTCGTCGACCGCTACTGGCGACCGACCGCGACAGAGCAGCTGCGCCGCCGGCACGCGGGGCAGGAGCCCACGCATCGGCTGATCGCGCTCCCGGGGGTGTCCCGCCGTTCGCGCCGGCTGCTCGGTCCGCTCACGGGTCTGATCGACGACGGCTGATCCCGCGCTGGTCCGTTCCCCCGGCCCAGCCCGCTGCGGAGCTCAGGTGGGCAGCAGCTCCCCGTTTGCAGATCGCGGCGGCGGCTCCGGGGTGTCGGGGAGTTGCCCGGCGGCCTTGCTCTCGCGGGCGAGGAAGGCTCCGAGCTCGGCGATGGTGCTCATCATTGGCGCCGGGAACACGACCGTGGAGTTCTTATCCACCGCCACCTCCACGAGGGTCTGGAGGTTGCGTAGTTGGAGCGCGAGGGGGTGCGCCATCATCACGTCGGAGGCGTGGGCGAGCTCGCCGGCGGCCAGCGCTTCGCCTTCGGCGGCGATGATCTTGGCGCGCTTCTCCCGCTCGGCCTCGGCCTGGCGAGCCATCGCGCGCTGCATGCTCTCCGGCAGCTGGATGTCTCTGAGCTCGACGACTGTGACCTTGATCCCCCACTCCTCGGTCTGCACGTCGAGGATCTCGCGAATGTTCTGGTTGATTTTGTCGGTCTCGGACAGCGTCTCATCGAGGGTGTGCCGCCCCACGACGGCGCGTAGGGTGGTCTGCGCGATCTGGCTGATCGCCGCCTGCACGTTCTCGATCGCGATCACCGAACGGACTGGATCCTCCACCCGGTAGTAGGCGACCGCGGAGACGTCGATGCTGACGTTGTCCTTGGTGATGATCCCCTGGGACTGAATCGGCAGCGTGATGATCCGCAGCGACACGCGGTGGATCCGCTGGGCGAACGGGACGATGAAGATGAGCCCTGGTCCGCGAGCCTCGCCCGTCACCTTGCCGAGCTTGAACACGACAGCACGCTCGTACTGCTTGATCACATAGAGAAAGATCATGGCGTCGCCTCGGCTCCTTACGCGTTCATGGCCTCGACCGAGTAGGTCAACCTCTGACGCCGGCCGAGTGCTGGAGCCGGAAAGCAACTTGCCCGCCGAAGGTTGAGGCGAGCTCGTATTCAATGGTACTCCGCCCCGCCGAGATCGGGGAAAGCTCCGGGCGCCGGCTCGATGGGATTTAGAATTCGGGTGTGGAGCCGCTCACCGACGGGAGGGAACATCTGCGTGTCCTCATCGCCAACGAGCGAAAGGACCGCCTCGCACTGGTTGCTCCGATTGTCGTCGGCCTCGGCCACGAGGTCATCGCGCGGGAGATCGAGGTCCAGGACGTTGGCGCCGTGACCGCGCGGGAACGACCCGACGTCGCGCTGGTCGGACTGGGCGACAGCTCAGAACACGCGCTGGAGCTGATCGACAAGATCGTCCGCGAAGCCGCCTGCCCCGTGATCGCGCTGCTGCACGCACCAGACCCTGCATTTGTCAGGGAAGCATCCAAACGAGGGGTGTTCGCCCACATTTCCGACGATGACGTCCAGGACTGGCAGAGCTCCATCGACATCGTCCTGCGCCGGTTCGCCGAGTACCACGACCTCCAGGGAGCGTTCGGCCGACGCGCTCTGATCGAGCGGGCCAAGGGGATCCTGATGGAGCGACACTCGATCGACCAGGACGCCGCGTTCGAGATGCTCCGCGAACGCTCCCGCATCGACAACCGCAAACTCATCGACCTCGCCACCGCAGTCGTCGACGGCCATCGGCTACTTCCGAAACAGGCCCCGCGGCTCTCATGATTTGAGGAGATCCCTTGGACAGCTGGACGATCACGAACCTCGATCTCAAGCCGCACGCTCCGGAGATCCTCGCCTCCACCGATGAAGCCCGAGCGATCGCGCTGTTGATCCTGGCCGGTGAGAGCCTCGATGACCACCAGGTCCACGAACAAGCCTGGGTCACCGTGCTCGGCGGTGAGGTTCAGATCACGAGCAGCTCCGGCGAGAGCGTCACCGGCGGCAGCGGCCTGGTCGTGGCATTCGCACCCAACGAGCGCCACGCCATACACGCCCACTCAGACGCTCACCTCCTGCTGCTGCTCACCCCATGGCCGGGAGTTGGTCATCCCGGCTCCATGACGTTGGAAGCAAAGGCCAGCGCTCGACGCGACGCCGCGGAGCACCTGCCAAACCCTTGATGCTGGGTGACCACATCGAAGCTATCGTGGCCACATGCGCGAGATTGGTGTCCGGGAACTCAAGCGGTCGCTGAGCGAGACTCTACGAGCCGTCGAGCGTGGCGAACAAGTGCGTGTGACCGTTCGCGGTCGTGTTGTGGCGGACATTGTTCCCGCCGGCGTTCGGTGTGATCGAGCTCGACCAAGACCTGGTCGAGCAGGCGATCGAGCTCGCGCTCGCCTACGACTTGCGCAGTCTGGACGCGCTGCACCTCGCGGCAGCGCTCCTCCTTCCTCGTGACGACCTGACGGTGGCCGTGTGGGATCGCCGCCTTCACGCCGCCGCGCGAGCCGAGGGGCTCGGGCTGTTTCCCGAGGCCCTTGAGTGAGCGCGCATGGTCACAGCTGCACACCGTGTCGTCACGGATAGCTTCCGCGGGACCGGGGCGATCGCCGCCTAGCCAACAGAAAAACCCCGCCGAGCGGGGCCTTCCCAGTGCGCCCGAGAGGACTCGAACCTCCACGGACCATTCAGTCCACAAGGCCCTCAACCTTGCGCGTCTACCAATTCCGCCACAGGCGCAGGAGGCGCCCGAGTATAGCCGTGAGAGCCGGGGTCCTCCGAGGTCTTATCTGAGATCCGGTCAGCTTCGCGGGCAGGTCCGGACGTTGCATGCGTACCCGAGATTGTGTCCGTCCACGGGCCCCGCTATCTTTCCGAACACATGTTCGCCCTACGGATGGTCCCGACCAAGGAGATGGATCCATGGACCTGACCAAGCGCCAGCAGGAAATCTTCGAGTTCATCAAGCGGTATTCCGACATGAACGGCTATCCGCCCACCGTGCGTGACATCGGAAAGGCGGTCGGACTGGCCTCCTCCTCGACCGTGCACGCGCATCTCGCCAATCTGGAGAAGATCGGGCTGCTCCGGCGGGATCCCACCAAGCCCAGGGCGATCGAGATGCTGGATCGCGCCACCGCCGGGGTCCGCAACCTGGTTCGTCCCGGTCTGCCCCTGGTCGGCCAGGTCGCCGCCGGCCAGCCGCTGCTCGCCGAAGAGAACATCGAGGACTACATCTCGACGCCGGCCATCGCCGGCGGGGACGAAGGCGAGTATGTGCTCCGCGTGCGGGGCGAGTCGATGAAGAACGCCGGCATCCTCGACGGAGACCTGGTTGTCGTACGCCGGCAGGACACGGCCAGCGACGGAGAGATCGTGGTCGCGCTGGTGGGCGAGGAGGCGACGGTCAAGCGCTTCTTCCAGGAGGAGGACCGCGTCCGCCTGCAGCCGGAGAACGAGACGATGGAGCCGATCTTCACCCGTGAGGTGCGGATCCTCGGCCGGGTCGTCGGACTGATGAGGAGCATGACCTGATGAGCACGCTGACCCTGGGTCCGCGGCTGTTCGACGCCGCCGGCACGACGTTCGACGAGCCGGCGGTCGAGAGCATCCCGCGCGCGCAGCCCGGCATTTCGCCGGGGTACCTGACCGAGCCCTCGGGCGGTCCGACCCTCGACGACGTGATCGCCTGCGGATGGGAGCAGATCACCTCCGGCGCCGCCGCCTCCTGTCCCGTGTGTCACGGTGAGCTTCAACCAGTCTGGGCTGCCCACCCGCGCCCTGTCGCCGGGCGCTGCCAGGACTGTGGCAGCCGTTTGAGCTAGCGGGGCTCCCGGAGACATTCGACCGGTCGACCCACTGGCCGCCCACCGCTATCCTCCCCGGGGCAGGCTGAGCAGCCGCGGAGGCGTCTCGCCTTCGAGGAAAGTCCGGACATCGAAGGGCAAGGTGGTCGGTAACGCCGACCCGGGGAAACCCGCGGGAAAGTGCCACAGAAATGACACCGCCTAAGCCTGGGGCCGCTGCAGAGCCTCAGGCCGGTAAGGGTGAAATGGTGCGGTAAGAGCGCACCGGCGTCGTGGTGACACGGCGGCCAGGCAAACCCCACCTGATGCAAGGCCAAGCAGGACCGTTCGCAGGCTGCCCGCCAAGGTCCGGGTAGGCCGCTCAGATGGATGGTTGCTCACGACAGAATCCGGCTTACAGGCCTGCTACGGAAGAGCCCCGTTTCGGCGGGGCTCTTCTATTGGGCGCGGGCCTCCTGTGGCGTGTAATGAAATGGGGTGTGCCACGGATGTAGGGGTGTAGGACTGTCCGCGACTGGGAGCAACGACATGGCTCGTGTGCGTGTTTCTGATGAGGTTTGTGAGCGTCTGGTGGCGTCTCGAGATCCGATCGACCCCGCGCGGTTGCGTGGCGAGCTGGTGGCGGATTTAAGTCGCCGGCTGGGCCAGGAGCTGGTGGCTGGGCTTGGCGGCGAACTGGAGTCACGCGGGCCGGCTGCACGCCTCGGTGGGACGGACCGGTCTGCGGGCGGCCGACGGCGCTTGACGGCCGCCGCGGCGATCGCTGCGGTTGTGGTCGCCGCGGTGCTCGTGGCGCTCGCATCGCTACCGGGCGGCGGGGACCACGCCGGCCAGCTGGATGTGCCGTCAGCCTCAGCGGCTGTTGTGCTTGACCGGGCGGCGCAGGCGGCGATGCGGATGGCAAGTGTGGCGCCCGGACCGGGCCAGTACGGGTTCGTGAAGGTCGAGACGGGATCGGTGGGAGGGATGGGAACCTCGGTAGGCACGAGAGGACCAAGCTGGACGGTCTGGGTCCGAGTTTCTGAGGTCAAGAGCGATTGGTATGGCGCCAAAGGCTCAGGGCGCGAACGGATCGTTCGGACGTCAACCAGTTTCCTCAGCCGTCACGATCGTGCGGTCGCCAGGGCGCACAGGATGACGCTCGCGAGCGCAGCCGGAGGGACGCCGCGCATCCTGGACGGCGCGTTTCCGCCGCGGACGCTGATCACCGCCGGGGTGCTGCCGTATTGGAAAATGAACCGCCTGCCCACAGCGCCGGGCGCGCTTCGCCGAGCGTTGGAGCGGCTGCTCGTGGCGACTGCTCCGAACCGGGAGCCGGGCCCGATACTGAGGCAGCTGCGAGCTGATCCAGCGGACCTGTTTTCGCCGATCTCGCAGTTTCTGTTTCTCCCGACCTCGCCGCGGCTGCGAGCGGCGCTGTTCCGGGTGCTGGCTGGCCTCCCCGGCGTGCGGCTGCTTGGCGATCGACGCGATCGGCTCGGACGCAGCGGAGTCGCGGTGGCGCTCACCCTGCCTGGTGGGCCTGACCGGGTTCGAGAAGAGCTGCTGTTTGACCCGGCCACCAGCAACGTGCTGCAAATCGAGTATGTCCAGCTAGGAACGAGCGCACGGTCGACTGTCCGGGGACCGAGCGTTCCCGCCGGAACCGTCACGGGGTACACCGATTTTCTGAGTCGAGGAGTGGTGAACTCGATCACACGGTTGCCCGATGGCCGCCGGCTGCCAATCAGGTCGGCGGGCAGCGGTCGATGAGACGCAGCGATCGCGGTGAAGAGACATTCAACGAGCTATACGAGCGGACTCACATCGATCTCCTCGGGTTCCTGTTGCGTCGATGCGGAAGCGCCGAGGATGCGGCCGACTGCCTGGCTGAGACTTACCTGGTTGCCTGGCGAAAGCGCGATCAGATGCCGACCGCTGCGGAAACCCGGCCTTGGTTGTTTGGGGTTGCTCGCAACGTGATGCGGCGAGACCACGAACTGCACGGCCGAACCGCAGCCGCCGCCAGCGCGCTGGCAGCCGAAGTCGAGCGCACTGGAGCAATCGGACCCCCACCCGAACTCGGAGAATCCGACCCGGTCCTCGCGGCCCTCCACGAGCTGCCAGAACTCGATCAAGAGATCATCACGATGCTGATCTGGGATCAGCTCGCGCCCCGTGAAATCGCCACCATCCTCGGACTCACAGCCAACGTCGTGCGCGTACGCGCCCACCGCGCCAAAACCAAGCTGAAGGCGGCGATCGCAGACCGGCACCCCGGCCTCGGATCCCAACCAGAGCCGAGCCTCAGCTTGCCGCCACCGACAGGTTGAACGCGCCTGTCCGGCGACCGAATGACTGCGGTGGTTGCAATTACTCGGCCAGGAGCCGAATAAATCGCATCACCGCCCCTGGTCCTCCGCCGCGCCTCCGGCCCTACACCGCTCCTCCCGCCAGCGCCACCACCACCCCCACAGCCCCGGCCCCGATCAGTGTCTCCACCACCCCCCGGCGCGCCAGCAGCAGCGCCAACGCCGCCGCGGCCAGCACCCCGAACTGCCAGCCGTGCCGTAGCGCCAACGCCAGCGGCACCCCCGCGCCCAGGATCGCCCCGATCGCCGCCGGCCCCGCGCCATTCAGGAATGCCACCGCCGGTGGCCAGCGCCGGAGTTGCTGGAAGCGCGATCCGCCGACCATCACGAACACGAATGACGGCGTGAAGGCCACCATCGAGGCCACCGCCGCTCCCAGCACGCCGTGCGCCGCATAGCCGATCGCCGCCACGGTGGCCACGACCGGTCCGGGTGACACCTGCCCCAGCGCCACGGCGTTGAGGAACTGCCCCGAGGTCATCCAGTGGTAGACGTGCACGGCGTCGTCCTGCATCAGCGGGATGATCACGAAGCCTCCGCCGTAGGACAGGGCTCCCACCTTGAACGCCACCCATAGCAGCGCCGCAAGCGGGTGGCTGAGAGCCCGCAGCTGCCCGCGGCCCTGCAGCTCCATCACCACCTCAACCGCTCCGCAGGCCACCAGGACGAGCACCAGGTAAGGACCCAGGAGCGCCCCGGCAACTCCACCGAGCACGGCATAGGCCGCCCAGCGGATCCGCCGCCCGCCCCCGGCGGCCACCGCCCGCGCCCAGCTCGGCCGCAGCAGCGCCACCGCGGCGGCCGCCGCCACCGCGGCCACCGCGCCTCCGGCTCCCTCGCCGGCCCCGCGAACCCACTGCGGCGGCGCCTTGGCCAGGAACAGGACCGACAGCGCGGTGACGATCACCACCGCCGGGACGATGAAGGCCAGGCCGCCGACCAGCGCTCCCCGCCGTCCGGCCAGGCGGTAGGCGCAGTAGATGGCCAGCTGCGTGGAGGCTGGTCCGGGCAGCAGGTTGCAGGCTGCGATCGCCGCCTCGAACTCCTCCAGCTCCAGCCAGCCGCGCTCCTCCACCAGCCGGCGGCGAAGCAGCGCGATGTGCGCCGGCGGCCCTCCGAACCCGATCACCCCGATGCGCAACCACTCGCGCGCGATCGTGGCGAGTGGCACGCTTGGCAAATTCGGTGGCAGCTTCGCGGCGTCTGGACCCGCCTGACGCCACCCGTGGGAATCGCCGATGCTTCGGCATCGGCTCATCCCACGTGCGCCGTCAGTCAGGCCCAGCCACTCGCGAAATCTGCGCACGAATTTCCCAAACGGGCCATTAGCGGGAGGCGAGCTCCAGGGCCTTTCCGCTCAGCCGGAGCAGCTTCCATTCGTCCAGCACCTCCGCGCCCACACGCTCGTAGAACGAGAGCGCCGGCGTGTTCCACTGAAGCGCCGTCCATTCCAGCCGCGGGCAGCCCCGCTGCACCGCCACCGACGCCACGTGCGCAAACAGCTGGCTCCCCACCCCGCCACGCCGGTGCCGTGGGGGCACGTACAGATCCTCCAGCCAAATGCCCGCCCGGCACTCCCAGGTGGAGAACGTGCTGTGAAACAGCGCGAAGCCCACCGCCTCCCCGTCCCGTTCAGCGATCACCGCCTCGGCCGCCGGACGCTGCCCGAACAGTGACTCGCGCAGGAGCTCCGGGGTACCCACCACCTGCTCGGGAGCCCGCTCGTACTCCGCCAGCTCCACGATCAGAGAGAAAATCAGCTCGGCGTCCGCCTCGGCCGCGGGGCGAATGCTGATGTCGGAGCTCACGTCTGGGTCAGCGACCGGTGAACTCGGCCGGGCGCTTCTGCAGGAAGGCCAGGACGCCCTCAGCGAAGTCGGCCGACTCGGCCCGCCGCTGCTGCAGGACCGTCTCGGCGTCCAGCGCCGCCGCGAAGTCCCCGTACCAGACCTGATTCAGCGACTCCTTGATCGACGCGTAGGAACCCGGGGGGCCGGCCGCCAGCCGTTCGGCCAGCTGGCTGACCTCAGGCTGTAGCTGATCATCGGCCACCACCCGGTTGACCAGACCCCACTCCAACGCTTGGCTGGCGGGAATCCGCTGTGCCAGCAGTGCGATCTCCGCCGCTCTCGTGTGGCCGGCCCGGGCCGCCAGGGTCACCGACGCCCCGCCGTCGACGCTCAGCCCGATGTTGGCGAACGCCATCAAGAAGTATGCCGACTCGGCGGCGACGATCAGGTCGCACGCCAGCGCCAGCGACCAGCCGATCCCCACCGCCGGCCCGTTGACCGCGGCGATTGTCGGCTTTCCAAACTCCCTGACCCGCAGGATCAGCGGGTTGTAGACCTCGCGAAGCGGCGAGAGGACATCGACCTTGCCGTCCGGGGTGAGCTGCATCCCGCCGCCCTTCAGGTCAGCGCCGGATGAGAACGCGCGGCCGGCGCCCGTCACCACGACGGCCCGGACCTCGTCATCGGAGTCGGCGCGCTCGAACGCCGTCAGCATCTCCTCGCCGAGCTGCCGGGTCCAGGCATTCAGTGCGTCGGGACGGTTCTGGGTGATCCAGGCGACGCGGTCGCGCACCGACAGGGTGACGGTCTCCAGCTCCAGAGTGGCCATGGCCGCAATCGTGACAGACCTCTGCCCGGGGTAGAGCTGTGCCGAGGATCAGCCGGCCTCTTCGTCTCGACAGAACGCCGGCGTTTCCGGGATCATCCCCACACCCGATGGACCTCTTCCCCAAGAACTTGACCGCACCCATCGGGCGGTTGGGTGCCGCGGCCCAGAACGCCCTCGAGGTGGCTCGCTTCGGAGGTCTGGCCACCCACGAGGAGCCCTCGCCGTATGAGGTGGCGGCCGAACATCGCGTCTATCGGCTGCGGCACTACTACCCGGACCAGGTGGCCGGTGATGCCCCGCCGATCCTGCTGGTCCCCCCGTTGATGCTGGCCGCCGAGATCTACGACGTCTCCCCACAGACCAGCGCCGTGACCATCCTGAACGAGCACGGGGCAGACCCGTGGGTGGTGGATTTCGGGGCTCCCGAGCACGAGGAGGGGGGTCTCGAGCGCACGCTGGCCGATCACGTCCTGGCCATCTCTGATGCGGTGGACGCGGTCGCCGAGCAGACCGGCGCCGCCGTCAACCTGGCCGGCTACTCCCAGGGCGGCATGTTCTGCTACCAGACCGCCGCGTACCGGCGCAACAAGGGCCTGAGCTCGCTGATCACGTTCGGCAGCCCGGTCGACACGCGCGCGGCGATGCCGTTCGGGCTGCCCGAGCAGGTGGCAGTGGCCGCGGCCGGGGTGCTGGCCGAGCGGGTGTTCCGTGACTGGGCGGTGCCCGCCTGGTTCAGCCGCACGGGGTTCCGCATGCTCGATCCGGTCAAGTCACTGCGCAACCGGATCGACTTCATCATGCGCCTGCACGACCGGGAGGCGCTCCTGCCCCGCGAAGGTCAGCGGCGGTTCCTGGAAGGGGAGGGCTGGGTGGCCTGGCCCGGACCCGCCCTGGTCGACTTCTATCAGCAGTTCGTGGCCCACAACCGGATGCTCCAGGGTGGGTTCGTGATCGAGGACCGGCTGCTCTCCCTGGCCGACATCGCCTGCCCGATCCTGTCGGTGGTGGGGGCGGTGGATGAGATCGCCCCGGCGGCCGGGGTGCGGGCGATCCGGCAGGCCGCCCCGCGCGCCGACGTCTATGAGCTGTGTCTGCGGGCAGGCCATTTCGGTCTGGTCGTCGGCTCCACATCCCGGACGCAGACCTGGCCCGCGGTGGCCGCCTGGGCCCGCTGGCGGGCGGGCCACGGGGAGCTTCCACCGGAGGTCGCACCCGTTCCCGACGACCCGCCGGCGACCGACATGCTTCCCCAGGTGGGTAACCGGGTGGGCTACAGCCTGGAGCTGGCCGGTGGCGTCGGCGGCGGGATCGTTCGCTCGGCCTGGGGGACGGCCGGCCGCACCGTGCGCAGCGTGCGCGAGATCACGCGCGAGGCCGTGAGCCAGCTGCCCCGGCTGGCCCGGCTCGAGCAGATCCAGCCGGGGACGCGCGTGTCTCTGGGCCTCCTCGTGGAGGAGCGCCGGCGCCGCAGCGGCGAGGACACGTTCTTTCTGTTCGGTGACCGCGCCTACACGGCCAGCGACATCAACGAGCGCATCGACAACGTGGTCCGCGGCCTGATCTCCATCGGCGTTCGTCACGGCGAGCGAGTCGGCGTCCTGATGGGCACGCGCCCCTCCGCCCTCGCGCTGGTGGTGGCGATCAGCCGGATCGGAGGCGTGGCCGTGCTGCTGCGCCCCGACGGTCAGATCGAGCGTGAGGCCACTCTCGGTCAGGTGCACCGGATCATCGCCGACCCCGAGCATGCCCCGCAGGCCGCCGGCCTGGGAACGGTGCACACGTTCGTGCTCGGTGGCGGCGGCGGTCCGCGAGACCTGGGGATCCCGCTGACCACCGACATGGAGCAGATCGACCCCGGCGAGGTGGACCTGCCCCGCTGGTACCGCCCCAATCCCGGCCGGGCCAGCGACCTGGCCTTCGTCCTGTTCACGGGCGAGGGCGAGGGCACCCGGGTAAATCGGATCACCAACGGCCGCTGGGCTCTGAGCGCTTTCGGAACCGCTTCGTCGGCGGCGCTGTCCAGCGGCGACACGGTCTACAGCGTGACGCCTCTGTATCACGCCTCCGGCCTGCTGACGAGCATCGGTGGCTCGGTGGCCGGGGGAGCCCGCCTGGCGATGGCCTCACACTTCGATGCCTCCACCTTCTGGGATGAAGCCCGGCGCTACGGGGTGAGCGTCGCGTCCTACACGTGGACGATGCTGCACGACCTCGTCACCGCGCCGCCCCATCCGGGCGAGCGCCACCATGGCGTCCGTCTGTTCATCGGATCCGGGATGCCGCTGGGCCTGTGGCGCCGCGTCCAGGACCGCTTCCGGCCCGCGCGGGTGCTGGAGTTCTACGCGGCCACCGAGGCCGGCGCCGTGCTGGCCAACGTCAGCGGGCTCAAGGTGGGCGCGATGGGACGCCCGCTGCCCGGCAGCGCGGAGGTCCGGCTGGCCGCCTATGACGTGGAGAGCGCTCGGTACCTGATGGACGGCGACGGGTTCGCCATCCCGTGCCAGACCGGCGAGGTGGGCATGCTGCTCTCCCGGGCCCAGGACGACTCCACCAGCGCGAGCACCCGCCTGCGGGGAATGTTCCAGCGCGGAGATGCCTGGCTGGAGATCGGCGACCTGTTCCGTCGCGACGGCGACGGCGATCTGTGGCGGGTCGACGGCATCCATGAGGTCATCCACACTCGCCTGGGGGCGGTCTTCACCGGGCCGATTCGGGACGCCCTCTACGGCCTGCCCGCCGTCGATCTGGCCGTCGCCTACGGGTTGCTGCCCTCCGGCGCCGAGCGGGAGATCGCCGTGGCCGCGGTGACGCTGCGCGAGGCGGCAGAGCTCCGGCCCCGGGACATCACCGCGGCGCTGGCCGTCCTGGAGCCAGATCAGCGACCGGCGATCGTCCAGGTCGTCGATCAGATCCCCGTCACCACCTGGTTCCGCCCGCTCACCGGCCCGCTGCGCGAGCGCGGCATCCCCGAGCCGGGGGAGGGCGTCCGCGCCTGGTTCCTGGACACCGAGCGTGACGCCTACCGCCCGTTGACCGCCGCCGCCCACCGGCGGCTGGCCCGGGCTGCCTGAGAACCCTCGGACCCGCTACTCGAACAGCAGCCGCGCCCGGTTCCCGTCCACCGACCGGAAGGTGCCGGTCGCCGCGATCAGCCGGAACTGCAGTCGCTCGCCGCTCTCCAGTTCCACCTCGACCCCCCGGTGGTCACGGTCCACGGAGATCACGATTCCCGGCACGCGCGCGTCCAGAAACACGACCAGAACGCTTCCGCCCTCGCGCGGAACCCGACGTCGGTGATAGCGCATGCCACCATGATGCTGTGACAGGTACCGAATGGGGACTCGCGGTCTCCGTCTTCCTGGCCTGTGCCGTGGAGGGCGTCGAGGCGTTGACGATCGTTTTGGCCGTCGGCACGACCCGCAGCTGGCGCTCGGCGATGACCGGCGTCGGGGTGGCGGTGGTTGCCCTGGCGGCGATCACCGCCGCGCTGGGTCCAGCGCTCACCGCCCTGCCGCTCGGCGTGCTTCGCGTGGTCGTGGGCGGCCTGCTCCTGATCTTCGGCCTGCAGTGGGTCCGCAAGGCGATCCTGCGCGCCTCCGGGCTCAAGGAGCTGCACGACGAGGATGAGATCTTCAACCGCCAGCGCCAGTCGGCCGCCGGGGCCGGCGGCGTGGGGGAGGGGCTCGATCCCTACTCCTTCACGATCGCCTTCAAGGGCGTACTCCTGGAGGGCCTCGAGGTGGTGTTCATCGTCCTCACGTTCGGCGCCAACCAGCACGACGTGCCCCTGGCCGCGGTGGCCGCCGCGATCGCCGTGGCCCTGGTCGTGCTGGCCGGCGTGCTGATCCATGCGCCACTGGCCAGGGTGCCCGAGAACACGCTCAAGTTCGTCGTCGGGGTGATGCTGACCTCGTTCGGGATCTTCTGGGGCGCCGAGGGCGCGGGCGCCCACTGGCCGGGCAACGACGCCGCGCTGCTGGTGATCGTGCCCTGCGTGCTGGCGTTCGCGGTCCTCAACGTGGCGCTCATCCGCCGGCGGGCCGGCGCGCGCGAGGCGGTGCACGCATGAACCGCGTGCGGGCGTTCGGGGAGTTCCTCTACGACTTCGTGATCGGCGATGACTGGCGGATCGCCGCCGGCGTGGTGGTGGCCCTGGCCATCACGGCGCTGGCCGACACCTGGTGGATCCTCCCGGCCGCCGTGGCGGTGATGCTGGCGGTGTCGGTGTGGACGGTCGCTCGCGCCCGGCCCTGAGCGTCCCGTCTCGACGCTGCTGGCTGGCGGGCCAGCAGCGTCGGCACAACCGTGTTCAGCCGCCGAGCACGGCCCGACCGTCGTAGAGCTTGATCACCTTGACGGTGCCGGCCGGCGCGACGTTCATGCACAACTGGCACAGGACGCACTCGTCGAGGTTCTTCTCGACGATCTCCACGCCCTTCTCGCCCGCGGCGAAGATGTCCACCGGGCACACCTCGGCCAGCTTGGCCGCCAGCTGCTTATCGCCGGCCACGGACGGATCCACCTCGACATTGATGAACAGCGCCTGGCTCATCCGCTGGCTCCGATCCGTTCCTTGACCAGATCCGGGATCTGGGAGATCTCCTCGGCCACCACGATGCCGGCCTCGGCCAGACGGGCGATCTTCTCGGTGGCCGTATCCTCCTTGCCCTCCACGATCGTCCCGGCATGCCCGAAGCTCATCCCCGGCATCTCGTCCATGAACCGTCCGGCCATGAAGGCCACGATCGGCAGGCGTGAGTTGTGGTCTGTCACCCACCGGGCCAGCTCCGCCTCCATGCGGCCGCCTGGTTCGGTGTAGATGACGATCGCCTGAGTCTGTTCGTCGGCCTCGAACAGCGGCATCAGTTCGGCGTAGCTGGAGCCGATGATCGCGTCGCCGCCGATCGACACGGCCGTCGACTGTCCCAGCCCGGCGGCGGTCAGGGTGGAGGACATCTCGGTGGTCATGCCGCCGCTGCGCGACACCACGCCCACCGGTCCCGGGGAGTAGGACTTGGCTGCGTCCTTGGCCGGGCCGCCGATCCCGCCCATCTTGATCACGTCCGGGACGATGATGCCCAGGCAGTTGGGGCCGATGATCCGGGCAGCGTGCTGCGAGGCGACCTCCACCATCTCGGCCACGTCGCGCCGTGGGATCCGCTCGGTCACGATCACGACCAGCTTGACCCCGTTCTCCACCGCCTCCAGCACGGCGTCCTTGGTGAACGCGGGAGGCACCGTGACCACGGAGCCGTCGATCGGCCCGCCGTTGTGCTCCACCGCCTGGGCGACGGTGTCGAACACCGGCACGCCGTGGACGTCCCGACCCAGGCGTCCCGGGGTGACGCCGCCGACGATCTTGGCCCCGGCACCGTAGTCCAGGCACTCGCGCGTCAGGTTCACGGCCTCGCGGCCGGTGATCCCCTGGACGATGAACGTGGTGGTCTCGTCGATCAGGATCGACATGCCTAGACAGCGGCTCCTTGGATCTTCTCCACGGCCCGCCGGGCCGCCTCATGCAGCGAGACGCTGCGGTCGGCGTACTCCACCCCGTACTTCTCCAGGATCTTGAAGCCCTCCTCCTCCCAGGCTCCGGGGATGCGGAAGATGGCGATCTTCTCCGCCGGGTCGTAGCCCAGCTCGACGCAGGCTTTGATGACGCCGCGAGCGACGATGTCAACCCGGGTGTTGGAGACGATCGACATCATCACCGCGATCTTGTCCACGCCCGGCTTCTGGAGAACCAGCTTGGCGAGTCCGCAGGCCTTGGCCACGGATGGGTTGCCGCCGATCTCGCAGTAGTTTGCGGGGCGGCCGCCGTGTGCGCGCACGGCGTCGAACAGCGTCAGCGAACCGCCGCCGGCCCCGATCACCAGCCCCAGGTCGCCGTCGAACTCGGTGACGTTGCCGGCCACCCCGCGGTGGTCCTGGGCGTCGACCTCCTCGCCGGCCAGCTCGAAAGGCGTCGCCTCCCGAGCCTGGCGGGTCTCCTCGTCACCCACTCCCAGTTCCGCCAGCAGCGCCTTGTGGCGCGGGCGGGCCTCGTTCTCCATGTCCATGTGGGCGTCCAGGGCGATGAACTTCCCATCCTCGAGCTCGCCCAACGGGTTGATCTCGGCCAGTGTCATGTCGTATTGGAGGAACAGGCGGGCCAGACGGGCCAGGATCGGCGTGAGCCGGGTCAGCGCCGATCCGGTCACGCCCAGCGAGGCGATCAGCTGCTTGGCCTGCCAGTCCTCGAACGGGGTGCGGGTGGAGAAGTGGGCTCGGGCCACGTGGTCCGGATGCTCCTCGGCAACCTGCTCGATATCGATCCCGCCCATATCGGAGAACAGCATCACCGGGCGCTTCCGGGTCCCGTCCCAGACCACTCCGGCGTAGTACTCGTGCCTGACGCTCGCCCGCGTGTCCACCAGGACGCCGCGGGGCATGTGGCCGTTGATCTCCAAGTTGAGGACCTGCTCGGCCAGGCGCTCGGCCTCCTCAGGCGTGTCCGCGAACTGCACCCCGCCGGCTTTCATCCGGCCTCCGGTCAGAACCTGTGACTTGATCACGACGGGTCCCGCGATCTCCTCGGCGATCCGGCGGGCTTCGCCCGGTGTCTTGGCGAACCCGTGCTGGGTGACCGGGATCCCCGCCTTGGCGGCGATCGCCCTCGACTCGTACTCGAAGAAGCGCATCGGGGCGCGGAAGGCTAGCGATTCCTCATCCGGCGGCGAACTACAGTAAACTCATGAACATGATCGAGAAACAACACTTTCCCAGGCGTGCCGTAGCTGCAATCACGGCCGCCGGAGCGATCGCCCTGCTGGCCGCCGGTTGCGGAGGCTCCTCAGACTCCGCCACCGCGGCCGCGGGCAATAACTCCTCGGGTGCCACCACCCAGCTGAACCTGGTCGCCTACTCCACCCCCAAGGCGGCCTACGGGGCGCTCACCGCCGCGTTCCAGAAAACCGCGGCGGGCAAGGGCGTCAGCTTCGCCCAGTCGTTCGGTGCCTCCGGCGCCCAGAGCCGGGCCGTCGACTCCGGTCAGCCGGCCGACGTGGTCGCCTTCTCCACCGAGCCTGACATCAGCCGGCTGGTCAAGGACAACATCGTCGCGTCCAACTGGGACTCCGGTCCCTATCAGGGCAATGTGGCCGACTCGGTCGTGGTGATGGTGGTCCGCAAGGGCAACCCCAAGCACATCACGGGGTGGAACTCGCTGATCGGACCCGGAATCAAGGTGGTCACCCCCAACCCGTCCACCTCGGGGAGCGCCCGGTGGAACATCCTGGCCGCCTACGGAGCCCAGCTGAAGCAGGGCAACAGCCCCGCTCAGGCGCTGGCGTACGTGAAGACGCTGATCAGTAAGCACACCGCCAGCGAGCCGTCCAGCGCCAGCACGGCGCTGCAGGCATTCACCAGCGGTGAGGGTGACGTGCTGCTCGATTACGAGTCAGACGCGATCGCCGCCAAGAAGGCCGGCGAGGCGATCCAGTACATCATCCCCAAGCAGACGATCCTGATCCAGACGCCTGACGCGGTCACCGCCAAGAGCAAGCACGCCACGCAGGCACAGGCGTTCGTGAAATGGCTGGTCACCCCGCAGGCCCAGAACATCTGGGCCCAGCAGGGCTACCGGCCGGTGCGTCCCCTCGGTGCTGAGCAAGTACTCCTCGGAATTCCCCACGCCGTCCCAGCTGTTCAACATCAGCTACCTCGGCGGCTGGACGAAGGCCAAGACCGAGTTCTTCGATCCGTCCACGGGGTCGGTCACCAAAATCGAGCAGGCTGCGGGGTTCCCAACTGCCTCCAGCTGACGCCAGTCTGGCGGTTGCACCCAACCGCTCGCTGTCTGCCGGCCGGTCCGGGGCCGGGGTTCGGGTACGCGTACCCGGCCTCGGCCTCGGGCTGGTCGTGCTCTGGCTGAGCCTGATCGTCCTGATCCCGCTGGCCGCGGTCGCGGTCAATTCGCTCTCCGGCGGCCTGGGCACATTCTGGAGCTCGGTCACCAACAGCCTGGCTCTGCAGGCGCTGGAGGTGACGCTGGTCATCTCGGTGATCGTGGCCGTGATCAGTGCGGTGATGGGCACAGTGGTGGCGTGGGTGCTGGTGCGGGATCGCTTTCCCGGCCAGCGGTTGATCAACTCGCTGATCGACCTGCCGTTCGCTCTGCCCACGATCGTGGCCGGGCTGACGCTGCTGGCCGTCTATGGCCCGGGCAGCCCGGTGGGTGTCAACATCGCCTTCAGCCGGGTGATCGTCGTGGTGGCTCTCCTGTTCGTCACCCTCCCGTTCGTCGTGCGCTCCGTGCAGCCGGTGCTGCTGGAGCTGGACCCCGAGGTGGAGGACGCGGCGGCCTCGCTGGGCGCCTCGAACGCCGTCACGTTCCGGCTCGTCGTGCTGCCCGCGCTGCGCCCGGCAATCATCTCCGGTGCCGCGCTTTCGTTCGCTCGGGCGGTGGGGGAGATCGGAACGCTGCTGATCATCGCCGGCAAGGTCCAGATCGCCAGCCTGGTGATCTACGCCGACATCGAGAACGACGCCACCCACTCGGCCGCCGCTCTGTCGGTGGTGCTGCTGCTCTTCTCGCTGTTGATCCTGTACGCGCTGCGGCGCGTCGGGAAGGTGCGAATTGCTCATTAGCCGCCGCACCACCTGGTCCCTGCGCGGGATCGTCCTCGTTTACCTGGCGCTGCTCCTGGTGCTGCCGATCGCGGTGGTCTTCGTGCGTACGTTCGAGCACGGGCTGGGCGCGGCCTGGTCCTGGGTCGACACCCCGGCGGCGATCAGCGCCCTGTGGCTGACGGTGGTCATCGCCCTGATCGCCGTTCCGCTCAACACCGTGTTCGGCGTGACCTGCGCCCTGGCGCTGGTCCGCGGGCGCTCCAACCGCCGGGCCGTGCGCTGGCTGCGCAGCTTCATCGACGCGATGATCGATCTGCCGTTCGCGGTCTCACCCGTGATCGTGGGTCTGGCGCTGATCCTGGTGTATGGCCAGTCGGGATGGTTCGGCAGCTGGTTCGTCGGACACGGGATCCAGATCATCTACGCCCCGGCGGGCATGGTGATCGCCACCATCTTCGTCTCGCTGCCCTTCGTGGTCCGCGAGGTCACGCCCGTGCTGGTCGAGGTGGGCGACGAGCAGGAGCAGGCCGCCGCCACCTTGGGAGCCTCGGGCTGGCAGACGTTCTGGCGGATCACGATTCCCTCCATCAGCTGGGGGGTCGCCTACGGGGTCGTGCTGAGCACCGCGCGGGCGCTGGGCGAGATCGGCGCCGTGCTCGTGGTCTCCTCGAACGTGGCCGGCTCCACCCAGACGCTGCCGCTGCTCGTGTATGCGCGGGAGCAGGGCTTCGGGGTGTCGGCCACCACCGGTGCCTACGCGGCGGCGACCGAGCTGGCTGTTCTTTCCCTCGCCGTGCTGCTCGTGATGACTCTGCTTTCCCGGAGGAGGCAAGCCGTATGAAGATCCAGGCGCTGGGCGTGGAAAAGCGCTTCGGCGATTTCACCGCGCTGGACGACGTCACCCTGGAGGTTCCCGAGGGTTCTCTGACCTCGCTGCTCGGGCCGAGCGGGTCAGGCAAGTCGACGCTGCTGCGCATCATCGCCGGGCTGGAGACACCTGATGGCGGTCAGGTCGTGATCGACGGCCGGGACGTCACCCGCACCCGGCCCCAGGACCGTGAGATCGGCTTCGTCTTTCAGCACTACGCGCCCTTCCAGCACATGAACGTGTTCGACAACGTCGCCTTCGGCCTCCGCGTGCGTAAGCGTCCCAAGCCGGAGGTCAAGGAGCGGGTGCAGGAGCTGTTGAACCTGGTCGGGCTGACCAAGTGGGCAGATCGCCGTCCGCATCAGCTCTCGGGGGGCCAGCGCCAGCGCATGGCGCTGGCCCGGGCCCTGGCCGTGCAGCCGCGAGTGCTCCTCCTGGACGAGCCGTTCGGTGCCCTGGACGCGACCGTCCGGGCCGAGCTGCGCGATTGGCTGCGCCGCCTGCACGAGGAGTCGGGCGTCACCACCGTGCTGGTCACCCACGACCAGGAGGAGGCCATGGAGGTCTCGGATCGGATCGCGGTGATGAACACGGCCCGGATCGAGCAGGTCGGCTCACCCCGGGAGATCTACGACCGCCCGGCCAGCCAGTTCGTGATGAGCTTCGTCGGCCCGGTCAGCCGCGTGAACGGCCGGCTCGTGCGGCCGCACGACGTCGACGTCTTCCAGCATCCGGAGAACGGCACGCTGGAGGCCATGGTGTCCCGCGTCGTGCACCTCGGCTTCGAGGTGCGGATCGACCTCGAGCTGCCCAGCGGCGAGCTGGCCCGGGCTCAGCTGACCCGGGCACAGACCGACGAGCTGGAGCTGACTGCCGGAGACATCGTCTACATCCGTCCGCCGGCGGGCGGGGTGAATGCGAACGCCGGGGCGGCCGGTGCGGATGGGGAAGCGCGGGCCGACTCGAGCCCCGGGGGCGAACCCGCCCCGGCTACCGCGTAACCCAGGCCTCTGGGTCTTCGGTCAGCCGCTCGATCGTCCGGGGCAGCTGGCCCTCGGCCACGTCGGCGACCGTCACGTGCTCCACCACCTTGCGCAGGTTGGCCCGCACGGCGATCCACACGCGCGGCAGCGCCTCCGACGCGCCGGCGTACTCGGTCTCCTCGGGCGGCGCCCCTCGAACGCTGGCCAGGGGACCCTCGACGGCCCGGATGATGTCGGCCACGGTGATCTGCGCGGCCGGCTTGGCCAGCGTGAACCCACCCTCGGCGCCCCGGTGGGAGCGGACGATCCCCGCGTGCCGCAGCTCGCCCAGGATGTTCTCCAGGAAGTTCAGCGGGATGCCCTGGGCGGTGGCGATGCGCTGCGCCTTGACCGGCTTGGAACCATCCGTGGCCGCCAGCTCCACGGCCGCCCGGACCGCGTAGTCGGCTTTGGCGGAAATACGCATATGCGGGGATCTTAGTTCCAGGTGCGCCTGACCGGCGGAGCGCCGATCGGCCCGTCACCGGGATCGGGTTCAGCGAGCCAACCTAGAACCCGTACGCCACCTTCAGCTCCTCATCCTTGTCGGCCAGCATCCTGGCCAGCGTCACCATCACCTGACACTGCTTCCAGGTGGCGTCGTCCTGCATCTTGCCGTCGATCATGTGAACGCCGCGGCCGTCGGGGATCGCCTCCAGCACCTTCTTGGCGAACAGGACCTCGTCCGGATCCGGGCTGAACACCTTCTTGGCGATCTCGATCTGGACGGGATGCAGCGACCAGGCCCCCACGCATCCCAGCAGGAAGGCGGCCCGGAACTGGGTCTCACAGCCCAGCGTGTCCCGGATGTCGCCGTAGGGGCCGTAGAACGGCAGGATGCCCGCTGAGGTGCAGGCGTCGACCATCCTGGCGATCGAGTAGTGCCAGGGATCCTGCTGCGCGCTGGCCCGGGGTGCCTCGGGGTTGTCCGGATCCGGATCCTCGATCACCCGATAGCCCGGGTGTCCGCCGCCCACCCGCGTGGTCTTCATCCGGCGCGACGCGGCCAGATCGGCCGGGCCGAAGCTCATGCCCTGCATCCGCGGGCTGGCCGTGGCGATCTCCTCCAGGTTGACCACTCCGAGGCCGGTCTCGAGGATCGCGTGAATCAGGATCGGCCGCTCCAGGCCGGCGCGCGCCTCCAGCTGGGCCAGCAGCCGGTCCACGTAGTGGATGTCCCAGGCGCCCTCCACCTTAGGGACCATGATCACGTCGAGCTTGTTCCCGATCTCGGAGACGAGCGTGGTCAGGTCATCGAGCACCCAGGGCGACTCCAGGCTGTTGACCCGGGTCCACAGCTGCGTTTCGCCCATCTCCATCTCCTTGCCCACCCGCAGGAGCCCCTCCCGCGCCGCCTCCTTGCGGTCGACCGGCACGGCGTCCTCCAGGTTGCCCAGGAGGATGTCCACGGTGGGAGCGATGTCCGGCACCTTGGCCACCATCTTCTCGTTGGAGAAGTCCAGGAAGTGGATCATCCGAGATGGCCTGAAGGGGATCTCCAGCAGAGGCGCGGGAGCGCCGATGGCCAGGGGTTTTCCGAAGTCACGGGGGTTTCGCACTGCATGGTCTCCTTGGTGGGGTAGGGGAACGCTAGCGGCGCCAGGCGCAGCACGGGTTACCCGCCCTCTGAGCGGGCCGCCGACCTCGCCGACGGGAGCCAGGCGGCGCCTGGACCGGTCGTTAACGAATTGTTTATCCCGTATAATCGCCCGCCTCCGCGAGGGAGCGAGCGGCGAGGCAGCCCGTGCACTCCGCGCGGTTTCAGTCGTTGCTTCATTCGCTCGCCTGGCCTCGCGATCATGAACCGACTCAGGAGAATTGATGAGCTCTGTCGAGACCGATCAGGCGGCGCGAGAAGCCAGCGGCGCGCATCCATACGGCCGCTATCTGGAGGAGTTCGAGGTGGGGGCGGTCTACAAGCACTGGCCTGCCAAGACGGTGACCGAGGCGGATGACCACCTGTTCTGCCTGATCACCATGAACCACCATCCGCTGCACATCAACGACGTGTATGCGAAGAACTCCCAGCAGGGCCGCAACGTCGTCGTCGGCCCGCTCGTGTACTCGCTGGCGCTGGGCATGAGCGTGAGCGACGTATCCGGCAAGGCGATCGCCAACCTGGCCACGGAGGAGCTCAAGCATCCGGCCCCCGTCTTCCACGGCGACACCCTGTTCTGCGAGTCCGAGGTGCTGGAGGTCAGGCCCAGCCAGTCCAAGCCGGACCGGGGCACGGTCAAGGTGCACACGCGCGTCCTCAACCAGGAAGGTACGTTGGTGGCGGAGTTCAAGCGCGTCGTGCTGGTTCCCCGGAAGGAGCCTGGCGACGGCGATGACACCGAAGCGGCCTCCGCCGGCTCGAACCGTGCCGTTTCAGACTGCGGAATCCAACGTCGAGTAAGCGACATCTGACACAAACCGGACCGGAGAAAATCCCTGCTACGCCTCTCAAGGAGTGCCTGACACATGTCCCATACCGCGCCCGAAAGACAGCAAGCCAAGACCAGCCACGCGAAGCTCCACGCGTGGGTGGACGAGGTGGCCGCCCTCGCGCAGCCGGACGAGGTCCACTGGTGCGACGGCTCCGCGGAGGAGTACGACCGTCTGGCTCAGCTGATGGTAGATGCGGGGACGTTCACCAAGCTCTCGGAGGCCAAGCGCCCCAACTCCTACGCGGCATTCAGTGATCCGGGCGACGTGGCGCGCGTCGAGGACCGGACGTTCATCTGCTCGGCGAAGGAGGAGGACGCCGGACCGACCAACAACTGGGCCGACCCCGCGGAGATGCGCAGCGCCCTCACCGACCTGTTCGAGGGGTCGATGCACGGGCGCACCATGTACGTGGTCCCGTTCAGCATGGGACCGCTGGGCTCCCCGATCTCCTACATCGGCGTACAGCTCACGGACTCTCCCTACGTGGCCGTGTCGATGCGGATCATGACCCGCATGGGCCAGAAGGCGCTTGACGTCCTGGGCAAGGACGGCGAGTTCGTGCCCTGTCTGCACTCGGTGGGCATGCCGCTGAACGACGGCGCGCAGGACGTCCCCTGGCCGTGCAACGCCGAGAACAAGTACATCGTCCACTTCCCCGAGACACGGGAGATCTGGTCCTACGGCTCCGGCTACGGTGGCAACGCGCTGCTCGGCAAGAAGTGCTTCGCCCTGCGCATCGCGTCGGTCATGGCGCGGGACGAGGGGTGGATGGCCGAGCACATGCTGATCCTCAAGCTGACCAGCCCCGAGGGCGAGGTCAAGTACATCACCGGCGCCTTCCCCAGCGCCTGCGGCAAGACCAACCTGGCCATGCTCATCCCCACGCTGCCGGATTGGAAGGTGGAGACGGTGGGCGACGACATCGCCTGGATGAAGTTCGGGACCGACGGCCGCCTGTATGCCGTGAATCCCGAGGCTGGGTTCTTCGGGGTGGCTCCCGGAACCGGCGCGCGGACGAACCCCAACGCGATCGACACGATCGAACGCAACACCATCTTCACCAACTGCGCACTCACGGACGACGGCGACATCTGGTGGGAGGGCCTCACGGGCGAGCCGCCCGCGCACGCCACGAGCTGGCTGGGCGAGGACTGGACGCCTGACTCGGACAAGCCGGCGGCGCATCCCAACGCTCGCTTCACGACCCCGGCGGCCCAATGTCCGAGCATCGCTCCCGAATGGGAGGATCCGGCCGGCGTACCGATCGACGCGATGCTGTTCGGAGGCCGTCGCGCCAACGTGGTGCCGCTTGTCATGGAGGCGCGTGACTGGACGCACGGGGTGTTCCTGGGGGCGACGATGTCGTCGGAGAAGACCGCGGCAGCCACCGGCGCGGTCGGCCAGCTGCGCTGGGACCCGATGGCGATGCTGCCGTTCTGCGGCTACCACATGGCCGACTACTGGGCCCACTGGCTCAGGATCGGCGAGAAGCAGAGCGCGCAGCTGCCCAAGATCTTCTACGTCAACTGGTTCCGCAAGGGCGATGACGGGAAGTTCCTCTGGCCCGGGTTCGGCGAGAACTCCCGCGTCCTGGCCTGGGTCTTCCGCCGCTGCCAGGGCCAGGCCGAGGCGGCGGAGACGGAGATCGGTCTGCTGCCCCCCGTCGGCCAGGGTGGCATCGAGACCGACGGGGCGGATGTCAGCGCTGACGCCATGCGGGAACTGCTCGAGGTGGATCTGGAGGGCTGGCGCGAGCAGCTGCCCCAGATGCACGAGCACTTCGCCCGCTTCGGCGAGAAGCTCCCGGCCGAGCTCCGGCGCGAGCTGGTCGCCCTCGAGGAACGCCTGAAGGCCGGCAACTAGCGTCGTCGAGACCCAACCCGCCAGCCGGGCATCCGGTTTGGGCCCCGATCGTGGGGCGGTAGCCTCGATGGTGGCGTGTCGCTCTCGTTCGTACCGTCCGACGCCGGTCTGCTGATCGTGCAGGCGGGCGTCGTGCTGGCCCCGCGTGCGGTCAAACCCGACGCCGCCGTCCAGCGCTGGCTGCAAAGGTTCCGCAGTCCGGCCTGGGCGGCGATCCCGGTGGCGTCGATCGTGGGGGTGATCTTCGCCATCCGGTTTGCCTCGGAGACCGCCAACTGGCTCTCCTACCTGGCGCTGGTGGCGGTGCCGATCCTGGCTGCCGTCGCGCTCGGCTGGACGACCCGCGGCTCACGCCCCTACTTCGCCATGCTGGCGGCCGGCCTGTTCATCCTGGCCTGGCGCTCCCCGACGAGCCTGGCCGGTGAGGCTGCCGCCTCCATCCTCGTTGCGCTGAGCTGCGTGACGCTCGGCGTGCTGCTCGGGGCGGTGACGCCGACCAAGTGGCTGAAGCTGGGGATCATCGCCATGTCCGCCGCCGACGTCTGGCTCGTGGCCTCCGATCTGCTCCAGCGGCCGAACAGCATCCTGGTCGGGGCGGGAACGAGGGTGGGCCTGCCCCAGCTTCAGTCCGAGAGCTTCGGCACGGTCAACATGGGCTACGGCGACATGTTCGTGGCCGCTCTGCTGGGTGCGGCGTTTGCCAGAGACCGGCGGCTCCAGCGCACGGCCGCGCTGCTCACGCTGGTGTTCGCGGCGCTGTTCGATCTGCTGTTCTTCGTGATCAACGAGCTGCCCGCCACCGTGCCGGTCGCCCTCGCGCTGATCGTGCTGCAGGTAGGGTTGGCCCTACGTGGCACGTCGCGCCTCACCCGCAGGCGTCACGCTCCCGCCGATGGCACCATCCCGGCTCCGAACCCGGCGACCACCAGCGGCGGCTGACTCACCGTCAGTGCGTCTCGCGCCCGGTGGACGCGGGGGGCCGCGCCTCCTCGGCCAGCGAGGTGATGGTCAGCACGCCCCGCGCAGCCTCCTCCAGCACCTCAGTCGCCTCATCGACCGACCGCGCGTACAGCTCCACCAGCAGGTGCACCACGATCCGGTCCTCGTCGTGCTTGTGGAACCTCACGTGGGTGAAGAACTCTCGGGTACCGTGATCGCCGAAGGCGGCGTAGGACAGGGCGTCCCCCGCCTTCGGGACCCGAGCAGGTCTCCACGTCGTCGGCGTCGACGGTCACGGTGCACGAGGCCACCCACGGCGTGCCGGCGATCATCCGCTCCCAGCGGTCCTCCACCGGCTCGACGCGCCCATTGTGAAAGCCCAGGTGCGGCTGGTCGTGCATGCACTCCAGGCACTGCACCACCGCCTCCTGCATCTCGTCGACCACATCGGCGCGCTCGCCCGTCTCAGGGTCGATCCGGTGGATGCCCTCGTAGTGGACCTGCACCTCCAGGTTCTGAGACCAGCAGCGATAGCAGCGCAGCCAGCTGCGAACCTCGGTCGAGCCCTCCATGACCCCGAGTTTAGTGCGTACTAACCCGTCACCGATCGGTGTGGTGCTGGCCGGCGGCCGGGGCACCCGGATGGGCGGTTCCAAGCTCACCATCCACCTCCGGGGCCGCCCGCTGATCGAGTTTCCCGTGCAGGCGCTGCGCGGCGTGCTCGACGAGGTGGCCGTGATCGCCAAGCCCGACGTGCAGCTGCCGCCTCTGCCTGGAGTGATGGTCTGGATCGAGCCGGCCGAACCCCGCCACCCCCTGGTCGGGATCGTCCAGGCACTGGCACTGTCGGAGAACCGGCCGGTGATGGTCTGCGCCGCCGATCTGCCACTCGTCACCCCGGCGCTGATCGCCCGGATCGTTCACTGTGACCTCCACGGCGCGCCGGCGGCCATCGCCAGTTGCCGCGGTGAGATCCAGCCGCTGCTCGGGTGCTACCAGCAGGCTGCGGCAGAGCTCCTGCGCCCGGCGGCCGAGCGAGCCGTCGATCCCGTCCTGCGGGTGGTGGCCGGCATCCGCCCGGTGCACATCGAGGTTGCCGATCCCAACGAGCTGTTCAATGTGAACTCACCCGAGGATCTGCTCGTGGCCGGTGGCCTCCTCGCTCAAGCCGGGCCGAAGTCCCAGAAACCCGCGTGAGTCAGCTGGCCGAGGCGAACAGTGCCCGCGGGGCGGCCACGGTGTTGTGCTTGAAGTAGCTCATCACCAGGGTCCCGGCTCCCTGCCCGAGGCTCTGGCTGTTGCAGCCGAAGTCGGAGCGCATCACGTTCGGTACCTCGAGCATCGCCGGGTTCGTGGTGAAGCCGAGGTAGTTGCCGTCGTGCACCGTCACCCCGGGCTTGGGGTGGACCAGAGACCCCGGCTGTAGCGACCAGGCTTCGATGCCGACGCCCTCCGACTTCCAGTAGGCCAGGTAGGCCGGCGCAGCCGTGTAGGCGTCCGAATAGCACTCCCACGGCCGGTTGAGCGCCGCGAACGCGGTCCACTCGCCGTCCACCAGGGCAATCCCGCGAGCCGCCAGCGCGCCGACCGCCTGCCAACCGGCGGACTGGTTCAGCTTCAGCTTGTGGAACGAGTACATGAGGTTCCGGCCGGCCAGCAGGTGACCCGGGAGCTGCGCGGTGTGCGATGTCTCGTACGCCGACTCCACCCAGATCACGTTGCCCGCGTGGTACCTGTTACGGATGTCGTTGACCAGCGATTGCATCCCGACGTATCGCACACCGGCGACCTTGCCGCCCCGCTTCCACAGCCTCCAGATCCGGGAGTCGGACATCAGCGGGCCGTTCTTCCCGTTCCACTTGAGCCGCGGCTCGTTGAACAGGTCGAAGATCACCGGCCACCTGCGGTAGTTCAGGCTCATGTACTGCCAGAACTTGGCGGTGGTGGCGGTGGGCCCCGGCTTATTGCCCGTGAACCAGGTGTTGTCGTTGACGATCGGGATCTCGTGGTATCCGAGGATCCGACAGATCATCCGGTTCAGGTACTCCGCGAACTTCCGGTTGTAGCCGTAGCCACTGGTCGGCCGGTTGATGAGGTTCGCCTCACTGGCCTGCAGGCGTTGCGAGTTGACGTGCCACGCCGCGTGCGCGGCCTCGATCTGGGCCAGTGTGGCCGGCCCAGCCGCGTCGTAGTCGCGCTCCTCCGGGCCGCCCACCACGGAGATGCCCTCCGGGACGATCACGTGCCTCTCGGTGTCCTTGAGGCGCCGCCCGACGACCTTCAGATGGTCCTTCGGGAAGTGAGGTGCTGCGGTCCCGCAGGTGGCGTCCGGGTTGATCAGGCTGGGCGCCGCCGGGTTCGCCAGCGCGGTCCCGGACATGCCGAGCGCTGCCGCCATCGACGCCAGCACCGCCACCACACGCGTGACCGTCGGGTTGTGTGATGTGTTCATCCGTGGCGTCCCCCCGCTGCCCAGCTCTCTGGACAGGGGCAAAGGGGAGTGTAAAGGCCGCCCCCCACGGACGGCAGACGAGCGTCGCCTGCTTGATCAGCCGAATGTGAAGTCGTAAGCGCTCACGCCCGGAGGCAGCTGCACGTTCAGGAGGAACGTCGCATCCTCTGGCAGCCTGACCAGGTCGTACAGGCGCTCGTTCCGCACCGTGAACCAGCCGCCCGCACCTACGTCAGTTCCGGCGAAGCGGGCCGGGATCGGCTTGCCCCCCAGCAGCACGCGTCCCCGCCGGGCCACGCCTCCTGCCGAGGTCATCACCAGGTACACGTCGCGGGCCTGAATTCCGCCCTCGATCACTCCGTCCGATCCCACGGGCGTGATCGACTCCGGTCCGATGCTCCAGGTCCCCCCTAGCGCCCACTGGTCCAGACTGAGATCGGACGGTGCCCGGTAGGTGTGCACGCCTCGGTCCAGCGCCGCCACGAACCCCTGCGCCCGCTGCGGGTTCAGGTAGGTCTCCGGCGTCCCCAGGTTCTTCGACGGGATGATCGCGCGGGCGGTCATCGAGGGCGGCAGATCCCTGGCCCCCGCCGCTCGCAGCAGCGCCCGCACGTCCAGCTCGTCCTCGGCGTAGCTGCCCTCCCCGAACTGCGTGTGCCGCACGTTGCCGTGCGCGTCGATCAGATACTCGGCCGGCCAGGCATTGTTCTGGTAGGCGTTCCAGGTGCCGTAGCGGTTGTCCTGGACCACGGGGTAGGTGATCCCATCCGAGTGGATGGCCTGGCGGACGTTGGAGGCGATCTGCTCGAACGTGAACTCCGGCGTCTCCACGCCGACCACGTCCAGCCCGTAGCGGTGGTAGTGGCGGTACAGCCCCTCCACGAACGGCAGCGTGCGTATGCAGTTGATGCACGTGTAGGTCCAGAAATCGACCAGCACCACGTGACCGTGCAGGCTCGCCAGCGTGAGCGGGCGGTCCGCCGGCGTGTTGAACCAGTCCTGAGTGTCCTTGAACTCGGGTGCCGGCCCCAGATCGGGCAGCATTACCCTGGCGCGCTGCGCAGCCAGAGCAAACCGCGACTCCGGGCGCAGCGAGGCCAGGCGCTTCTGTACCCCGCCCGAATTCTCCAGCGCCCGGGTGGGATCGACCAGGATGGCCGGCAGCGACGCGTCGCGAGCCAGTGCCTCCTCGAAACGGACGTCCACGTTGAAGATCATCAGCACCCCGGTGGCCAGCAGGATGCAGCCGAGCCCGCGCTCCACGAGGTCGCCCCGAGCGACTCGCCGCACCCGCCCGATGACTGCACGCCCGCCGAAGGCGTAGAGGAGCATCACCGCCGCCAGCCCAACCGAGTACGAGATCGCCACCAGGGTGACCCGCACGGTCGGTCCCGTCTGTGCGCCAACCGAAATGACGGCGCCCAGGATCGGCCCTGCACACGGAGCGCAAACGAATCCCAGCGCCCCACCGACACCAATCCCGCTCCAGAAGCCGTCGCCCCGCGTCTTGGGCCCGAAGCGAGCCAGACGCGAAAGCGGCGCCTGCGCGCGGGCGGCCGCGCCCGGCACGAGCAGCAGGAGCCCGAACCCGATGAGCACGACAATCGCCACATCTCGCGTCGTTCCTGCGCCCAGTCCGACGCCTTTGACCAGCTGGGCCAGGGCGACGATGGCAATCGTGAACGTGATCGCCAGTCCGAGCACGATCCCCAGGGGACGGCGGCGACCACCCAGAGCGCTGGCCGAAAGGAGCGCGGGCAGCACGGGCAGGACGCACGGGGTGATGGCGGTCCCGGCGCCCGCCACCAACGCGAAGAGCATCAGCAGGAGCATCCCTGCTCCCCATTGTCCTCACTGGAGATTGCGGCCCTGTTAACCCCCGATGGCGCTCATCGTGCGCGCCGGCTGGACGAAGCCGGGTTCGCCGATGTGATGCTTGAGCTCCTTGCGCCAGACAGCGTCGCGGATGACCTGCTGAAGCTCGGCATCGTCGGCCCCAGCGCGCAGCGGTCCGCGCAGATCGGTCTCATTGAGCGAGAACAGGCAGGTTCGCAAGCGGCCGTCTGCCGTCAGCCGGATCCGGTTGCAGTCAGAGCAGAACGGCTCGGACACGGGGTTGATGAAGCCGATCCGGCCGCGGCCGTCGGCGAACCGGTACACGCGGGCCGTGGCGCTCGGCTCCCGCTCCAGCTCCTGCAGCGGCTGGATGGCGTCGATCATCGAGCGCAGCTCGGCGCCGGTCAGCACGGAGTCCGAGCTCCAACCGTGGTCGGCGTCCAGCGGCATGAACTCTATGAACCTCACCTCGTACGGGGTGCGCCGGGCCAGCTCCACGAACGCCGGCACCTCGTCCTCGGTGAAGCCCCGGATGGCCACGGCGTTGATTTTGATCGGGTGAGCCTGGGGGAAACCGCCCAGCCGTTCCAGCCCCCGCAGCACCTGAGCCAGGGCGTCGCGGCGAGTCAGCTCGTAGAAGCGGTCGCGCTGGAGCGAGTCGATCGACACGTTGAAGCGGCCGATCCCAGCTGCCACCAGCGCCTCGGCATCGCGCTCCAGCAGGAACCCGTTTGTGGTCACGCTCAGGTCGTGCACCGCCGGAAGCCCGTTCAGCATCGCCACGAGCGTGGGGAATTGGCGGCGCACGAGCGGCTCGCCACCGGTCAGGCGCACGTCGTGCACGCCCATCGCGCTGATCACATCGACCAGCCGCGTGATCTCCTCGAACGTGAGCACCTCGGAGCGCTCCAGCCAGGGCAGCCCCTCGGCCGGCATGCAGTACTGGCAGCGGAAGTTGCACCGGTCGGTGACCGAAACGCGCAGGTCGCCGATCAGCCGTCCGTGTCCGTCGCGCAGTGGCTCCATACGTACAAGCCTACCCCTGACCGAGCGGGTGCCCTCGGGCCGGCTGGCTTGCGGGCAGCCGGATGACTCGAGGTCGGCCCGTTCAGCGAGGCGGGAAGCCGAGCGGGCCGGAACCTCGAGCGGCCCGGTTCGCGCGGGCGCGCTCCTCGAGCCTGGAGACCAGCGTGGGCACGTCGAGCCCCGGATCCTGCTCGGCCAGCCACGCCTGGCCCTGGCGCCGCCCGCCCAGGGACCGCAGCCCGTGCTCTCCGTACTCGGCCGCGAACTCCGACAGCGCGTGCGCCCGGCGAGCCCCAAGCCGCCGGGCGCCCAGATCGAGTCGATCTCGGTGAGCCTCGAGCGCGTCGAGCAGCTCCTCGATTCCGCTCGGCGGGGCCACCGAGGAGACAGCCACGACCTCGGTGTCGGGGGCTCCCAGTGAGCGCAGCGCCGAGCGCAGGTCGGCCATCGCCCGCTGAGCCACCCGGCCGAGGTCGGCCTTGGTGACCACCAGGACGTCGGGTACCTCCATGATCCCCGCCTTGAGGAACTGGAGGACGTCACCTGAGCCCGGCTGGATCACCACCGCCACCGTGTCTGCCGCATCGGCCACCTCGGTCTCCGACTGCCCCACCCCGACCGTCTCGATGACGACCAAGTCGAAGGCCACGGCCAGCGCCTCGGCAGCGGCGCGGGTGGCCGGGGCCAGCCCGCCGAGCCGGTCGCCGGCGGCCATCGAGCGGATGAACACCCGCTTGTCGCCCGGGTTGTGCTCGATGCGGGCGCGGTCACCGAGCAGCGCCCCGCCCGAGCGCCTCGAGCTGGGATCCACGGCCAGCACGGCCACCGAGCGATCGCGCTCGCGCCAGCCCGCGACCAACCGGGAGAGCAGCGATGACTTTCCCACGCCCGGCGGGCCGGTCACCCCTACCACATGGGCCCCCGCCTCCCGCCCGAGGGTAGAGGGCGATACGGCGGCCAGCAGCTCGGCCGCCTGAGCTCGCGCATCGGGCACCCGGTTCTCCAGCAGGTTGAGGACGGCGGGCGCGGCGCTCAGGTCGCCCGCGCGCAGCCGCTCGGCCAGCTCGCTCAAGCGGCCACTGAGTTCCGCTCGGCGACCAGGCCGACGATGTCCCGCATCATCTGGTTGAGATCCCAGTCCTTAGGCGTGTACACGGCGGCCACGCCCGCCTCGCGCAGCGCGGCGGCGTCGGCCTCGGGGATGATGCCGCCGACCACCACCGGCACGTCAGCGACGCCGGCCTCCTTCAGGGCGCTGAGCACGGCGGGGATCAGCTCGGCGTGGGAGCCGGACAGGATCGACAGCCCGATCACGTGCACGCCCTCCTGGGCGGCGGAAGTGGCGATCTGGGACGGCGTCAGCCGGATGCCCTCGTAGACGACGTCCATCCCGGCGTCGCGGGCCCGCACCGCGATCTGCTCGGCGCCGTTGGAGTGCCCGTCGAGGCCGGGCTTGCCGACCAGGAACTTGAGGCGGCGCCCGAGCGCTTCGCTGACCCGCTCGACCTCGTCGCGCAGCTCGGCCACGTCGTCACTGGACACGGCGGCCGCGTCGCCCACGCCGGTGGGGGCCCGGTACTCGCCGAACGCCTCGCGCAGCGTCTGCGCCCACTCGCCGGTGGTCACGCCGGCCCGGGCGGCGGCGATCGAGGCGGGCATGATGTTCTCGGTGTCGTCCTTGGCCACCCGGGCCAGCTCGTCCAGCGCGGCACGCACCGCGTCGTCATCACGCTCGGCGCGCCAGGCCTCCAGGGCCTCACGCCGCTCGCGCTCGACGGCCGGATCGACGACCAGGATGCCGCCGTCATCGGCGGCGGTCAGCGGCGAGGGCTCGGTCTCCTGGAAGCGGTTCATGCCCACGATGGTCAGCTCGCCGGACTCGATCCGCCGCCAGCGCTCGCGGTGGGATTCGACCAGCGCCGATTTCATGTAGTCGACGGCCTCCACGGCGCCACCGAGCTCAGCCACCCGCTCGATCTCTCCGCGGGCGCCCTCCACCAGCTCGGCCACCAGGCCGTCCATCACCTTGGAGCCCTCGAAGATGTCACCGTACTCCAGGAGATCGGTCTCGTAGGCCAGGATCTGCTGCAGCCGCAGCGACCACTGCTGGTCCCAGGGGCGGGGGAGGCCGAGCGCCTCGTTCCAGGCGGGCAGCTGGATCGCCCGGGCACGGGCGTCGCGGCCGAGCGTCACGCCCAGCGCCTCCAGGGCGATCCGGTAGACGTTGTTCTCCGGCTGGGCCTCGGTCAGCCCCAGCGAGTTGACCTGGACGCCGTAGCGGAAGCGCAGGTGGCGCGGATCCTCGACGCCGTAGCGTTCGCGCCCCAGGGCCTCCCACAGCCGGCCCATCGCGCGCAGCTTGGCGTGCTCCTCGATGAAGCGCACCCCCGCGTTGACGAAGAAGCTGATCCGCCCGAACACCTCGCCCATCAGCGACTCGTCAACCCGCTCGCGCACCGCATCCAGCACGGCGATCGCGTTGCTCATGCTGTAGGCGATCTCCTGGATCGGCGTGGCCCCGGCCTCCTGGAGGTGGTAGGAGCAGATGTTGATCGGGTTCCACTTGGGCACGTGGGTGACCGTGTAGGCGATCGTGTCGGCGATCAGCCGCATGCTCGGGCCGGGCGGGAAGGCGTAGGTGCCGCGGCTCAGGTACTCCTTGAGGATGTCGTTCTGGGTCGTTCCCTGGAGCTGGTCCTCGCCGATGCCTTCGTCCTCGGCGGTGACGATGTACAGGGCAAGGAGCCAGGCGGCGGTCGCGTTGATCGTCATCGAGGTGTTCATCTGGTTCAGCGGGATGTCGTGCAGCAGGGTGCGCATGTCGCCCCGGTGGGCGATCGACACGCCGACCTTGCCCACCTCGCCCCGGGCCAGCTCGTGGTCCGGGTCATAGCCGGTCTGGGTCGGCAGATCGAAGGCGATCGACAGCCCGGTCTGGCCCTTGGCGATGTTGCGGCGGTACAGCTCGTTGGATCGCCGGGCATCGGAATGCCCCGCGTAAGTGCGCATCATCCAGGGGCGATCTGGCTCGGGAAGGCGCGGGGAAACCGGCTCGGACATCCCCAGATAGGCTACCGGTCATGCCCTCGATTGCGGTCGTCGGAGGCGGTTTCGGCGGCGTGGCCGCGCTGGTCATGCTGCACCGGGCCGGCTACGAGAACGTGACCGTGTTCGAGCGCAGTGAACGGCTCGGAGGCGTGTGGCATCACAACACCTATCCCGGGGCGGCGTGCGACATTCCGTCGCACCTCTACGAGTTCTCCTTCGCGCCCAACCCGTGCTGGTCGCGGCGCTACGCCCCCCAGCCGGAGATCCAGGACTACATCGAGCGGGTTGTGCGCGCCCACGGCGTTGAGCAGCGCGTGCGCACGGGGGTCGAGGTCACCGGCGCCCGCTGGCAGCCCGATCAGCGGCGCTGGCAGCTGTCGACATCAGCCGGGCCGGCCGAGGCCGATGTGCTGCTCACCGCGTGCGGGCAGCTGTCGACGCCGCAGAAGCCGGCCATCCCCGGACTCGAGCGGTTCGCGGGTCCGGCCTTCCACTCAGCCCGCTGGCGCCACGACGTGCCGCTCGATGGGCGGCGGGTGGCCGTGATCGGGACCGGCTGCAGCGCGATCCAGATCGTCCCGGCGATCCAGCCGGTGGTGGCTCAGCTCGACGTCTACCAGCGGTCTCCCGGGTGGACGCTGCCTCGCGGCGACTTTGCCTACAGCGCGCGAGCCCAGCGGCTGTTCGCGCGCCTCCCTGCACTCCAGCGCGTGGACCGGAGGGCCAACTTCGCCTTCCATGAGCTCGCCGCAGCCGGGATGACCAGGCATCGCTGGCTGCTGGCGCCGTTCCGGGCGGTGGGGCGCTGGAACATCAACCGGGCGATCTCCGATCCGGAGCTTCGCCAGAAGGTCACGCCGCGCGACGAGCTGGGCTGCAAGCGGGTGATGCTCACCGACGACTGGTACCCGGCGCTGGCGCAGGACAACGTGGGGCTGGTGACCGAGCGGATCGTCGAGGTAACCGAGACCGGCGTGCGCACCCCGGACGGTGCCGAGCGGCCGGCCGACGTGCTGGTGTTCGCCACCGGCTTTGCCAGCCACGCGTTCGTGGCGCCGATGGAGGTCGTGGGCGAGGGCGGGCGGACCCTGACCCAGGCCTGGAGCGAGGTCCCCCGCGCCTATCTGGGCCTGAGCGTGCCCGCTTTCCCCAACCTGTTCCTGCTGTACGGACCGAACACCAACGGCGGAAGCGGCTCGGTGATCTACACGATCGAGGCGGGGATGGCTCACGTGATCGCCGCGCTGCGGGAGATGGACCGCCGGCGGGCGGCACGCATCGCGGTGCGTGAGGACGCCGCCGCCGCGTTTGACCATGAGCTCCGGGAGCGGCTGCGGGGCACGGTGTGGCACAGTGGTTGCACCAACTGGTACGTGGACGGCCACGGTAACGATCCGAACCAGTGGCCCTGGACGTGGAGCGCGTATCGCAGGCGAACGGCAAGGATTTCCGAGGCCGAATACGAAGTAGCCTGAATGACGATGACCGATCAACTCCCCGCCATCAGAAGCAGCGCCGCCTTCAAGCAGGCCATTGTCGGCGGCTACGACCGTGAAGAGGTCGACGAGTACGTCGCGTCGCTGGAGCGCCACATCGAGGAGCTCGAGCAGGAGCGCACGCCGGACGGCGCCGTGCAGCGCCGCCTCGAGCAGGTCGGAGGTGAGGTGTCCGGGATCCTCCAGCAGGCCCACGAGACCGCCGATCAGCTGACGAAGGAGGCGCGTGCCGAGGCCGACCGGCTGCTGGAGTCGGCCCGCAGCGAGGCCGAGGAGCTGCGGACATCGTCACAGCGCGAGGCCCGCGAGCTGACCGAGAATGCCCGTCGCGAGGCGGACGAGCGGATCGGCGCGTCCCACCGGGATGCCGCCCAGATCACGGCCAACGCCCAGACGCGGCTACAGGAGCTGGACGTCGACGCCGACCGGATCTGGGGTGAGCGGGAGCGCATCCTGGCCGATATCCGCCTCCTGTCCCAGCAGCTGCTGGAGATCACCGAGGCCGCGGGGCAGCGCTTCCCGTCCGACGAGTTGGACGAGGATCCTGATGCCGCGGCCGCCACCTCTGAGATCCCCGAGCTTCCCGCCGATGTCGAGTTGTTGCCGGGCGAGGCCGGCGATCCGGATGGGGCCACCCAGGCCTTTGACGTCGAGGACCTGTTCGAGTCGGACGGCGACGCCTCGGCGGGCGAACTCCCCCCGGGATCCAAGGGAGACCGGGGAGAGGGTCCGCAGCTTGCGGGCGATTGACTGCCGGCACCTCGGGCGAGAGCGGGTCATCTGCTGCTGGCAGGTCGGTGAGGTCCTGATCGACCCGGGTCCGAGCTCGTGCCTGGACACGTTGCTCGAGACCCTGGGAGACGAGCGCCCGCAGGCTCTGCTGCTGACTCACATCCACCTGGACCACGCCGGTGCCAGCGGGAGCCTCGCGGCACGCTGGCCGGATCTGCACGTCTACGTGCACGAGCGGGGCGCTCCGCACATGGTCTCGCCCGACCGGCTGCTGAGCAGCGCCCGGCGCCTGTACGGGGAGGACATGGACCGCCTGTGGGGACCGTTCGAGGCGGTGCCCGAGGAGCGCCTGCACGTCCTGCGGGGCGGGGAGCGGCTACGGGTGGGGGAGGATGAGTTCGAGGTGGCATACACCCCGGGTCACGCATCGCACCACGTCTCCTACCTGCACGGCAGCGGCACCGCGTTCGTCGGCGACACCGGCGGGGTGCGGATCACCCCCGACGGGCCGGTGATCCCGCCCACGCCGCCGCCGGATATCGATCTGGGGGCCTGGCACGACTCTCTGGCGCGGATCGGGGCCTGGCAGCCCTCACGCCTCGCCTACACCCACTTCGGCGCCAGTGACGGCGCCGCCGGTCAGCTGGCCGAGCTGGGAGGCCGACTCGACCGCTGGGCCGAGATGGCGCGCGATCGGGATGTGTCGGGCTGGGAGCGCGGCGTGCGTGAGGACCTGGCCGGGGTCGCGTCGGGTGAGGTGCTGGCGGCCTACGAGCAGGCGGTGCCGTTCGAGCAGTCCTATGCCGGCCTGCGGCGCTACTGGGACAAGCGGGCATCCGCCTGAGGCCCGGGATGCCGGCCGCGCGTGGGCCAAACCTGGTCCAGCGAGCAAATCGTCGCGGGACCTGACAGTTCGCTCGCCCCACCAGGTTTTTCATGGTCAGGCGAGCAAATCGCCGAATCCGTGTCCGGTTTGCTCGCCCAGACATGTCAACCCGCCGGCACACCCTTCATCGCGGCCGTTCAGACACGCCGGGCGGCGGCACGCCCGGCGTTATGCTGACCGGGATGTCCTCAGCAGTGGAGCAGCCCCGCCTCGCCGGTCCCGGCGGGGGTCTGGGCGGGCTCTGGAACGTCGTCGTCCTCAACGACGAGCACAACACGTTTGACCATGTGGCCGAGACGCTCGCCCGCTTCATCCCGGGCGTCGGACTCGCCGAGGGTTATCGCCTGGCCGACCGCATCCACCGCACTGGCTGTGCGATCGTGTGGAGCGGCGCCCGGGAGGACGCCGAGTCCTACTGGGAGAGCCTGGACGGCGCCGGCCTGACGATGGCGCCACTCGAGGCGGCCTGAGCGCCCGCCGCGGCTGCCGCCCCGGCGTTGGCCACGGCCGCCTGAGCACTGGCCCGGGCCGCCTGCGCGCCTGCCCTGGCCGCCTGGGCGCCGGCCGCGGCACGCTGGGCACTCGTGCTGGCCGCACTCATCAGCTTGGCGGTCTGCTTCTCCGGGCTGATCCGAACCACGTTCCAGACCAGGCCGAGCTTCTCCAGCAGCAGGATGACCAGCCCGGTCGGGTCAGTCAGCCGCTCCCACATTCGCAGGCCGTGGAACGCTGAGGTGGGGAAGGCGTGGTGGTTGTGGTGCCAGCCCTCGCCCATCGACAGGGGGGCGAGCCAGAACACGTTGCGGGACTCGTCGTCGACCTCGAACCGGCGCCGCCCGAAGAAGTGACAGATGGAGTTGACCGACCAGGTCACGTGGTGCAGGAAGAACACCCGCACCAGCCCGCCCCACAGCAGCGCACTCAGCGCGCTTCCGATCCCGCCGCCGATCAGCCAGCCCAGGCCGAACGGAATGGCGAAGCTGAGGACGACCCACAGAAAGAAGGTCTTGTCGACGAAGCGCATCGCGCGGTCCCTGACCATGTCCGGCGCGAAGCGCTCACGGTCGGCCTGGCCGACGGTCTCAAACAGCCAGCCGATGTGCGCATGCCACAGACCCTTGAGCCCACCCCAGAAGCCGGGGCCGCTCAGATGGGGCGAGTGCGGATCGCCCTCGTGGTCGGTGAACGCGTGATGCTTGCGGTGGTCGGCGACCCAGGTGATCACGGATCCCTCCACGGCCATGCTGCCGATCACGGCAATGATCGCGCGGAAGGCTCGCGAGGATTGGAACGAGCGGTGCGTGAACATCCGGTGGTAACCGAGGGTCGTGCCCAGACAGGTGATCACGTAAAGGCCGAACATCAGGCCCAGCTCCAGCGGGCCGACGCCGTTGTTCCAGAGGAGCACGATCGCCGTGATCAGCGCCAGGAACGGCAGCGACACGGCGAACAGGTTGGTGATCTTATGGACGCGGGACATTCCGGGTGATTCTAGGGACTGATTACATGACCCCGGTAAAGGAGCTGAGTCCAGGGACGGTTCCTACCCGTTTCAGCTGCCGCCGAGCGCTCCGGCGGTGATTCAGGTAGAGATTGAGGAAGGCCCTTGTCGTGCGCTCCACGATCCCGAGCTGGGGCTCCTCCTTAGTGTAGGGCGGCAGGTGCTGCGCGCTGAGGAGTTTCAGAAGGAATTTCGGCCGAGACGCCTGGTGGAAGAACTTGTAGGTGTTCCTGGGCAGATTCGAGGTGTCGGCTGTGCCCTGGATGGCCAGCAGCGGTGGCGATCCGGCGGCGAAGTCATAGCCTCCGATCGACGGCTCGGCGCCGGACATGATCACGGCCGCCTTGACGCGGCGATCCCGGTAGCGGCGGTTGTAGGCCGCCAGCAGCGCCGTGATACCGCCGTCCGACTGGCCGGTCACCGCCACCTCCTGGCCGTTGACCAGCCCATGGAACGGGCTCCCGGGCCGCCGCGTGTCCAGGATCATGCGGGTGATCACGGCCCTCATGTCCCCGGGCTGGTTGAACAGGTCGTTCTCGTTCGCCCCGCCGGGGGCGTGGGCGTTGGTCAAGGGGAAGACCGGCGCGGCGACCACGAAACCGGCCCGGGTGATTGCGTCCAGCAGCGCGGCGTAGGGGTGCGGGGTGATGTTGAAGCCGTGGGCGAACACGACCAGCGGGTAGTGGCCCGGCCCGTTCCTCGGATAGCGAACATAGGTCTCCAGGGTTCGCGGCACGACGCGCCCATCGGGCAGGCGCATCGTGCGGTGCTCGACGATCTTGATGGCGCGGACACCCACCTGGTAGGGCGGCCTGGCCGTGATTTTCCCCGTACTCGAAAGCGCGGCCCCTGGCAGCAAAGCCAGGCCGGCGAGGATCGGCAGCAGGAAAGCGGCTCTGCTCAGGCGCGTGACGATGGTCACGACGCTTAGAACCCCTGCGTCAGGCCAAAGCTTCGGGAGCGATCTCGGGCTCCGGGGCAGGCGCTCCGTTGAGGTCCACCTGCGGACCGAGCTCGCCGGCGCCCAGCTCGTCGTGCCAGATGTAGGAGATCGGAATCTGGTATTTGCCGGCGAAGCGGCGGCGGAACTCGGTCATCTCCGGGCCTTCCCAGAAGCGGTACCAGTCGCCCTGGCTGGGGAACCACATCATCTGCGTGATCTTGTACATGTCGTCACGCGACTGGTGGACGGCGTAGCGGGTGGCGCCGTAGCGCAGGCACAGCGGCGCCGCCTCGACGATCGCGGCCGCGAACACGTCCTTGCGCAGCACGGTCGCGTACCAGGGGATGTGAACGACGCCTCCGGCTCCAGCCATGTCAGTGCCTCACTTTACGCGCCAACCTCGGCGTGAATCGCGCCGGGGCCGTCAGCCGTCTTGCCCCCGCCCTCCTCGGTGGCGCCCACCAGGATGGCGATCTTGCCCAGGTGCTGGTTCTCCTTCATCAACTGGTGGGCCTCGGGCACGCCCTCGAAGCCCATCGTCCGCCACAGAACCGGACGAATCCGGTTCTGCTCGATCAGCTCGTTGGCCTTCATGCACTCGTACGCATTGGCGAAGTGCGACCCGATGATCTGCTTCTGGCGCATCCACAGGTAGCGCACGTCGAAATCCAGGTTGTAGCCCGTGGTCCCGGCGCAGATCACCACCTTGCCGAACGGCTTGACGGCGAGCACCGAGGTGGGGAACGTGGCCTTGCCGACGTGCTCGAACACGATGTCCGGCTGGTCGCCGAGGATCTCCGCCGCCGCCTTCGAGAACCGCCGTGACTCCTTGAACCGGGCCTTCTCCTCCTCGGGCGTCTCGCCGCCACGGCGCATCATCCCGGCGAAGTCGCCCCGGTCGATGTATCCCGTGGCCCCCAGCGCCATCACCAGCTCGCCCTTCTCGGGGCTGGACACGACGCCCACGCACTGGGCTCCGGCGGCCGCGCACAGCTGGACCGCGAACACCCCAAGTCCACCGGCGGCACCCCATACGAGTACCCGGTGGCCCGCCTGGAGCTCGCACTGGGTGATCAGCATCCGGTAGGCGGTGAAGTACACGAGGCCGTAGGACGCGGCCTCCTCCCAGGTCAGGTTCTGGGGACGGGGGAGCAGCTGCTGCGCCTGCACCTTGGTGAACTGGGCAAACGAGCCCCAGGTGGTCTCGTAACCCCAGATCCGCTGTGAGGGGGCAGCCAGAGGGTCGAGGCCGTGCACCTCGGGGTCCTCGTAGGAGGCCTGGTTGCAGTGAATGATCACCTCGTCGCCGGGCTTCCAGCGGGTCACCCCGGGGCCGACCTTCCAGACGATCCCCGAGGCGTCCGAGCCGCCGATGTGATGCCCGTACTGGGGGTGGTCGCCGTAGCCGAACACCGATACGGGCTGTCCCAGGGCCGCCCACACGTTGTTGTAATTGACCCCGGCCGCCATCACCCGGACGATCACCTCGAACGCGCCCGGTTCGGGCACCTCGATCTCCTCCACCTGGAAGGCGTCGATCGGCTCGCCCTCGCGCTCGGGGCGGATGACCCAGGCGGCCATCGTGCTGGGCAGCTCCCCGGGCTCGGTCTCCACGCGCGCGATCTGGCTCAGGTCAACAGCCATGGCCGCGCATGGTACGGAGTCCCGCCGTGAGGCGCGTACGTGCTGGGACGGGGCAACCGGCTAGGGCTCGAGCACGGAGTTGTTGCCGTTCGGGCGTGGCTTGCCGATCTTCAGCTCCGCCGGTTTGATCGCCCGCCCATTCGCGGTACCGCCCGCCGCCGAGGTGCTCACCGTGTAGCTCCCGGTGGCCAGATCCGCCTGAACCTGGGCCGAGGTGCCCGGGTTGATCGGGCCCGTGCTGGCCGCGCTCCCATGACCGCCGGCCGGACGGATCGTCACCAGCTCGGTCTTGGTCGCGGCGTTGCTGACCACGAAGACGACCGGTCCCGCCCCCACGGAAGCGGGCGATACCGATACCTGGCGGTCGTTCACGTACACGCTCAGATTGACTGGCGTGGCCGGCTGGCTCTTATCCGCGAAGTGAGCTGCGCTCCCGCATCCCGCGAGCCCGACGGTTGCGGCCATCACGGCGGCCGCTCTGACCTTGCTCAAGACTCTCCTCTCGACTGGCCATCCCCAAACTGCAAGGAGGGGACGAGGCCACATTGCCCTGCCCACGGGCAGGGCAAACAAGAGTGTCTCCTAATCGGTGCGGGTCAGCAAGCGGATCGCCGGACAGGATCAGGCCTGGCCCGGGACCGGCGGGCTGAGCAATCGCCGGCGGCGCTCCAGCCGCCGCAACTCACCCTGGAGGACCTTCCACGACTCGGTCTCCGCCTGCTCGTACTCCTGACCGGTCAGCGTCTGGATCCGCTCGCGGTAGTCGTTCCATGCCCGGCGAGTGTCCTCGTCGAGTTCCCGGAGCTTGTTGGGGTCTGGGGCGGTGATGGTCACAGGCGACTCCTTCCCAGGATTGGCGATTTTGATGCTAGCTGTCGGCGCGGTCGCTACGCGTCGGACTCTTACGAACTTCGTCGGACACAGGCCAGAGATTGCAATCCCCTTCCCAGACCGTCCGGGGTGGGTCGTATCAACCTGCTGATGGAGCTGGGCGAGCACCCTCTGGCGACCGCGGAGTTCGTCGCCGTCGACACCGAGACGAACGGGCTGGGCGGCGACTCCTGCGAGCTGACCGAGGTCGGCGCCGTCCTGGTGGGCGGCGGGGAGCTGCACGAGCGCTGGGTCTCGCTGGTGCGCACCAACATGCCGCTGGGCCGCGGCATCCAGCGCTTCACCGGCATCACGCAGGATCAGATCGATCGGGCGCCCGATCCTGATCACGTCCTTCCCACGCTCGCCGGCATGCTTCGCGGCCGGGTGATGGTGGCCCACAACGCCGCGTTCGACCGGCGGGTGCTGCGCCAGGCCTTCCACCGGGTCGGGCTGCACTGGCCAGATCCACCGGTTCTGTGCACCGCCGCGCTCGCCCGGACGCTGCTGCCGCTGCAGAAGGAGCGCAAGCTGGGGCGACTGGCGGACGCGCTGGGGATCGAGGTGGAGATCGCCCACCGGGCGCTGGCCGACGCGGAGACGTGCGGACGCATCCTGTGCGCGCTGTTCCCCCGGCTGTGCGCCAACGCAGCCACGGTGGCCGACGCCGTCGCGCTGGTCAGGCCCCGCCGCCGGCGAGCGGTCAGGGATCCTCGCCGGACCCGGCGCGACTACGCGATCGGGGCCAAGGAGCTGCCGGCCCTGGACTTCCACGATCTCCCACAGGATCCGGGCGTGTACATCTTTCGCGACGGCGCCGCACAGCCGCTGTACGTGGGCAAGTCGGTGTCGATCCGCAACCGGGCCCGGGCGCACTTCGCGCCCTCCACCCAGCGCGCCGCCTGGACCCAGGCCGCTGAGATCGTGGACTACCGGGCCACGTGCAGCGAGCTGGGCGCCCTGATCCTGGAGAACCGGTTGATCAAGCAGCTCCGGCCGCCCGGGAACGTCAAGCTCACCCGGCGCCCCGACGAGCGGATGGTGTACCTGGTCTGCCGCCTGGACATCGCCTTCCCGATCCTGGAGCTGGCTCCGGCGCCCGCGGCCGGGCATGCCGTGACGATCGGGCCGCTGCGCGGCCGCGCCTGGGTGGTTGAGCTGATCGAGCAGCTCGATTCGCTGTTCGGCCTTCGCCACTGCGGACGGCGGCTGCCCCGGCGCGAGCATCCGAGCGCCTACGGGCAGATGGGCCGCTGCCTCTCGCCATGCCTCGGCGATCTCGACCCGAACCTGTACCGCCGGCGGTTGGATGAGGCGATCGGCATGTTCCTGGCGCGCACCGACGCCCGCCCGCGCCTGCTCTCGCACCTCGAGGCCCAGATCCGCCAGGCGTCCGACGTGCAGCGATACGAGCGTGCGGCCTCACTCCAGCGGCGTCTGCAACGTATGCGGCGGATCCTCGACGGCGTCGAGGGCGTGCTGGTCGCCTCGCACTCGCGCTCTCGCCTGCTGCTCGCCGCCCACCCGGTCACGCCGAACCGGTTCGACGCGCTGTGGCTGGCCGGGGGCCGGCTGGTCGACTTCGGAGCGCTCCCGACCGATCTCGAGGAGACCATCCACCGCACGCAGCGAGCCGCCGCGCGGGTGGCCCGGGCCCGGGAGCTCGGCGCTCACATCCCACCCGATGAGGTCGACGAGCTGCGGATCCTCACCGGGTACCTCGCCTCACATCCCGACCTGGCCGAGCTTCCGCTCGACCCGGCTCCCACCCCGGAGCAGATCCGCGGGTTCGTTCAGTCGAACGGCAGTTCCAGCACGTCGGCCGAGCCGGCCTCGCCGGCCTTCATGGTGGCGCCCACCGGCACCTCGCGCCGTACGAAGCCCAGGGCGATCGGGCCAAAGCGGGGGGAGACGGCCACGCTGGTCACCCGGCCGGCCGGCTTGTCCTCGTAGCGCAACTCGGTTCCCGGCTCCAGGGGTGCGTCGCTGCGCAGTCCCCTCAGATGACGGTTCGGCTTGCCCCGGTAGAACAGCCGCGCCACCGTCTCCTGGCCCACGTAGCAGCCCTTGGTGAACGACACGGCCCGCTCGTTGAGCCCCGCCTCCTGTGGGATCACGCTGTCGTCCAGGTCGATCCCGTACCGGGGCCGGCCCTGCTCGATCCGCACGCAGTCGGCCGCCGGCTCACTGACGGGTTCGGCTCCGGCCGCGGTGGCTGCCTGACGCACCCGCTCGGACGCGGCCGCGTCGAACAGCAGGTCGATCCCCGCAGCGGTGCGGATCAGCCGCACCTCGCCGGCGACTAGGTGCTCGTGTTCAGCCGGGCCGGGCGCAGCGCCGAACGCCGCCTGGGCCACGGCGTCCGACTGCGGCCCGATCAGCGACTCAAGGCCGCACTCCAGCGTGCGCTTGTGCAGCTCGGCCCGGTATCCGATCGAGAAGCGCCGGATCATGTTGAACAGCTCCTGGAGGGAGACCCGCTCAGTGTCGAGCAGGAGTTCTTGGCCGGTGTCCAGGATGCGCAGGTCGCCGAGCATCTTGCCCTTCGGGGTCAGGAAGGCCGCGTAGCAGCCATGGCCCTCGGTCAGCGATTCGGTGTCGTTGGACACCTGCCCCTGGAGGAACGACTTGGCCTCGGATCCGCTCAGCGCCAGCTTGCCGCGCTCGGAGCGGTCGAGCAGACCGCAGGCGCCGGTCAGCGCCGCGTACTCGGACTCCAGGCTGCCAATGGTCGTCACCCCATCAAGCTTAGAGAGGGGAGATTTTTAGGCATGCCATAATTCTGTTCGTGGCTACCCATGAACAGATTTCTTCCTCGTCTGCAATCGAGGACTACGCCAAGGCGATCTACGCGCTGGAGCGGCGGACCGAAGGCCCCGTGAGTACCAACGCATTGGCCGATCGGCTCAAGGTGACGCCCGGATCAGCGTCGGCCATGGTCAAGCGCCTGGGCGAGCTCGGGCTCGTCGACCACATCCCGTATCGCGGCGTCACGCTCACCGAGTCGGGGCGCCGGGTCGCGCTGGAGATCCTGCGCCACCACCGCCTGCTCGAGCTCTACCTGGTGGAGAGCCTGGGCGTCCCGTGGGATCGCGTGCACGAGGAGGCCGAGGTGCTGGAGCACGTCCTGTCCGACGAGCTGGAGGCGCTGATCGCGGCCAAGTTGGGCAACCCCACCCATGACCCGCACGGCGACCCGATACCCACCAGCGACCTCGAGCTGGACGAGACGCCCACCCGGACGCTGCAGTCGCTGGAGCCCGGCGCCAGCGGCATGTTCACCCGCGTATCGGATTCCGACCCGGACATGCTCCGCTTCCTGGCCGAGCGCGGCATCGCGCCCGGCGACCGCTTCGAGATCCTCGACAAGCAGCCGTTCGACGGCCCGCTGTTCGTGCGCTTCGGCGATCAGGTGCACGTGCTCGGGGGCAAGCTGACCGGCGCCATGCGGGTGGACCTGGGCTGATGACCCCGCCTCCGTCGCCGCTGCCCCGCCCGATCCTTGAAGGTGCGGGCGCCGACGTCCAGTCGGGGGTGACCGACGCTCGGCTGGTGCCCACCCCGCTCGAGAAAGTTATGGCCCGGGGGCGCCTGCGGGCCACGCTGATCATGCTCGGCCCGGCCTTCGTAGCCTCGATCGCATACGTCGATCCTGGCAACTTCGCCACCAACGTCCAGGGCGGGGCGCGGTTCGGCTACCTGCTGCTCTGGGTCGTGCTGGTGGCCAACCTGATGGCGATGCTGATCCAGTTCCTGTCGGCCAAGCTGGGCGTGGTCACCGGCCAGAACCTTCCCCAGGTGGTGCGCGAGAGCTTCCCGCGCTGGGTCACCTGGGGGATGTGGATCCAGGCCGAGGTGATGGCGATGGCGACGGACATCGCCGAGTTCCTGGGCGCCGCGATCGGCCTGAACCTGCTGTTCCACGTCCCGCTGCTGCCCTCGGGGATCATCACGGGCGTGATCGCGTTCGCGATCCTGGGCCTGCAGTCCCGGGGGCATCGCCGCTTCGAGCTGGCCATCACGGGACTCTTGGGCATCATCTTCGCCGGCTTCCTCTACGAGACGTTCAAGATCGGGCCCTCCGCCAGCGGCAGCCTGCACGGCCTGATCCCGGGGCTGCACGGGTCGACTTCGCTGTATCTCGCGGTGGGGATCATCGGGGCCACGGTGATGCCGCATGTGATCTACCTGCATTCGGCGCTCACCCAGGACCGGATGCCCGTACGCGACGACCACGAGCGCAAACGTGTGCTGCGCTTCGAGGGCCTCGACGTCATCATCGCGCTCGGACTGGCCGGACTGGTCAACATGGCGATGCTGGCGGTGGCGGCCAAGCTCTTCCACACGCCCGGGCTGTCCGGCCTGTCGAGCATCCCCCAGGCTCACCTGGAGCTCGGCCGGCTCGTGGGCGGCACCGCCGCGCTGGCCTTCGCCGTCGCGCTGCTGGCCTCCGGCGCCTCCTCGTCCAGCGTTGGGACCTACGCGGGGCAGGTGGTGATGTCCGGCTTCATCAACTTCCAGATCCCGCTGGCGCTCCGCCGCGCGATCACCATGACCCCGGCCCTGATCGTGCTGGCCGCCGGCATGAACCCGACCAGCGTGCTGGTGCTGAGCCAGGTGGTGCTGTCCTTCGGGATTCCGCTGGCCCTGGTGCCGCTCGTGCTGCTGACCGGCCGCCGCCGGGTGATGGGCGCCTTCGCCAACCGCGGGCTGACCTCGTTGCTGGCCTGGGCCTGCGCGATTGTGATCACGCTGCTCAACCTGTTCCTGATCGGCCAGCAGTTCCTGGGGTAGGTACTGTTCGCGCCATGGGCCTGGCCGGCATCTTCACCGAGGTCGTCGATTCGCTGCCCGACGACTGGACCGACCTGGAGATGGACCTCAGGATCTTCGATGAGCGCCGTTATGTGGAGGCGGCCACGCTGCTGGTCACCTGCAACGCCCAGCCCTACTCCAAGCACGACTGGCACTGGCGGCTGCTGATCGCTCATCGGTTCGGTCACGCCTCCGCGGTCCCCGCCGTCCACACAGCCCTGCACCTGCTCGACGAGGCCGGCATCCAGGGTGAGCTGGCCGTCCGCGAGGTGCGCACCGGGCGGCTCGAAGTGGTCCAGATGTGGGGCCGGACCGAGTCGGTGCGCCAGGAGTTCCGGCGCCTGCGCGCCCAGTAGCCCGCCTCAGCCGCCCGGCAGGAACCGCTGCGTGAACATCCGGTTCACGTCGGGCTCACGGCGCACGATCCCGAACCGCGTCTCCCAGCGGGCCCATGCGCGCAGCGTTCCCGGCACCAGCGCGCCCACCTGACCTCCGCCGGCCGGCCGGAACGCCGGGAGCTCGGCCCGCAGCTGCCGGCTGACCAGCCTCGGCGAGAGTCCCTCGACCTGTGACTCCAGCGCGGCCGCCCCGGCCCGGGGGTCGCGCAGCACCGCCCGGTATCCCTCCACCAGCGAGTGCACCACGCCCCGCACCAGCCCCGGATCGCGGCTGATCGTCCCGCGGGTCGCGCACACCACTAGCTCGGGGTAGGGGGGAGCGCCGTACTGCTCAACGCGGAACACATGGAACCCTGGCCGCGCCTGCTGGACGGTCAGCCCCTCGTCATTCCAGAACGCGGTCGCCGCGGCCACGCGTCCGCCCAGCAGGTCAGGCACCGCGTTGAAGCCGATCGTCACCGTCCTCACCCGCCCGGGCCGGCCACCCGCCCCCGCGACCTCGGAGCGCAGCACGGCCAGATCGCTGGGGTCGCCGGTCACGCCCACCGTCTGACCCATCAGGTCGCGCGGGCTGTTGATCCTCGGCGCCGCCACCACCGCGGCCAGCGGGCGCTCGACCAGCGCCATCACGCCCACCAGCGGCTTGCCCTCCTGATCGGCGATCGCCAGATCGTGGATGTCCAGGATCGCGAACTGGGTGCGACCGCTGAGGAGCAGACTGATCGCATCGGTGCTGGCGCCCGGCCCGATCACACGCACGCGCACGTGGTTTCGCCGCGTGTAGCCGCGTGCGATCGCCGTGTAGATGCCGGTGTGGATGGCGTTGGGGGTGAAGTCCAGGACCAGCGAGGCGCCCTGGACGCCGCTGCCTGTGGCTGGCCGGCCACAGGCAGCGACCGCGATCCCGATCAGGGCCGCGGCGAGCACCCCAATAAGATTAGACCGGCGCATGCCTCGTCGCGTCACGTTTTCCCGCAACCTCACGTTGTCGCTGTCCCGGACGTGCCGGTGCTACTGCAAGTACTGCGCGTTCGCCACGCATCAGCCTCACCTGCACGAGCCTGACGAGGTGTTGGCCCTGCTGGACGGGGCCGTGCGGCGTCACCGCGTCAAGGAGCTCCTGGTGCTGACCGGGGAGCGGCCCGAGGTTAGCGCGGGTGTCGCGGCCAGGCTGGCCGAGCTGGGGTTCGATGACTTTGTCTCCTATGTCGTCTGGGTGTGCGAGCAGGCTCTGGAGCGCGGGGTGCTGCCGCATACGAATCTCGGCGTGCTGGACCGCCACGACCAGGCCCGTCTGCGGGAGGTGACCGCCTCACAGGGGCTGATGCTGGAGTCGGTCAATCCCGATCTGGTGGTTCATCAGGGCTCGCCGACGAAGCGCCCGGCGGTGCGTCTGGACGCGATCCGCGTGGCCGGGGAGCTGCGGATCCCGTTCACCAGCGGGATCCTGGTCGGGATCGGGGAAGCCCCGGAGGAGCGGGTCCGGGCGCTCGAGGCGCTGGCTGCCGTGCACGCCGAGTACGGCCATCTCCAGGAGGTGATCCTCCAGAACTTCGTCCCCCATCAGAGCTATTACGGGAGGGAGCCGGCCGAGATCGCGGATGCGGCGGCTGACGCGTATTGGCGAACCGGTGTGGCCGGCCAGCCACACCGGGAGATGCCCGGCTGGGCCTGCCCGGTGAGCCTCGACGACCTCAAGGAGCTGATCGCCGAGGCCCGGCGCATGATGCCGGGCGTGGGCATCCAGGTGCCACCCAACCTGAGCGACTGGTGGCCAGAGCTGGTGGCGGCCGGCGCGACAGACCTGGGTGGCCTGTCGGCCAACGGCGACCACATCTCCCCTGAGCATCCGTTCCCGTCGCCCGCCCAGGTCCGCAAGCGGCTGGCCGAGGACGGCTACGCGCTGTCGGAGCGGCTGTGCGTGTATGCGGAGTTCATCGATCCCGAGTGGGTGGCCCAGGGCGTGATGGACGTGATCAAGCGTGATTTCTGGTCGTTCATCCCCCGCCGGGGGTCGGGCCGCCGGGGTGAGGTGAGCGTCGGTCCGGACGTCGCCGGCCGGGCGATCGAGCGCGGGGCGGCGGGAGAGGCGCTGAGCGCCGAGGAGCTGACCGCACTGTTCGCCGAGCGCCGCCCTGAGGTGATCGAGGTGATGCGCGGCGCCGCCGACGGGCTGCGCCGCGAGCTGGCCGGCGATCTGGTGACGTTCGTGGTCAATCGGAACATCAACGTGTCCAACGTGTGCGTGGTCGGCTGCGCGTTCTGCGGCTTCGGGCAGGGGCAGGCGCTCGCCGGACGCCTACGAGCACTCGGAGGAGGAGTTCGCCGAGCGGATCGCCGACGCGGTCAGCTTCGGGGCCACCGAGCTGTGCATCCAGTCCGGCATCCATCCCGACTGGTCGCTGGAGGATTACGAGCACTGGCTGCGATTCGCCAAGCAGCAGGCTCCGGACATCCACCTGCATGCCTACAGCCCGATGGAGGTGGCGCACATGTGCGACATCTCGGGGCTGCCGGCCACCGAGGTGTTCCTCCGGCTCAAGGAGGCCGGCCTGGGCTCGACCCCGGGAACCGCGGCGGAGGTGCTCCACGACGGCGTGCGCGAGCGGATCTCGCCCAACAAGCTGCCCGTGGCCCGCTGGGTCGAGATCATCGAGGCGTCCCACGAGGTCGGCTTGCGCTCCACGGTCACGGTGATGTTCGGGCACATCGAGGAGCCGTGGGAGCTGGCCGAGCACATGCGCGTCGTGCGGGCGCTGCAGGAGCGCACCGGCGGGTTCACCGAGTTCGTGCCGCTGTCGTTCATCCCATTCCACACGCTCCTGGGGCGCACCCACGGGATCGAGGAGATCAGCCGCGAGGAGAACCTCAAGCACACCGCGGCCTTCCGCCTGGCCCTGGGCAAGACCGTCAGGAACCTGCAGGCCTCGTGGGTCAAGATGGGCCTGGACGCCGCCACCGAGGCGCTCCGCTGGGGCGTCAACGACCTCGGCGGCACACTCATGGAGGAGTCGATCAGCCGCATGGCCGGCAGCTACCACGGCGTCCGCCTGGACCCCGAGGATCTCGTCGGTGCCGCCCACGGCGCCGGCCGGCCCGCCGCCGAGCGCACCACCCTGTACGAGATCCGCCGGCGCTACGAACTTGAATAGAACCCCCTCCCTGTTCGCCGGCGTCGAGCCGCTCGAGGTGTTCGCCGAGCTGCTGGCAGACCTCGATGCCGACACGGGCGGCGGCGAGTTTTACAACCGGATCTGCGAGGCGATCTGCCGGCTCACCTCCATGCAGCGGGCGGCGATCTTCATGGCGGAGAGCAAGGGACAGCGGGTGCGGGCGGTCGGCTCGCACGGCACCCGGCTTACCGAGCTGACGGGGATCAACCCGACACTGGCCGAGACGCCGATCGCCCAGGAGGCTCTGAAGACGGACGCCGTGGTGGTGATGTCTGGCCGGATCGAGGAGGCCGTGCCGGCCGAGTACGCCGCTCAGCTTGGCATCACCACGCTCGTCTGCACCCCGATGTCCGCCGCCGGGCGGGGCTACGGCGTGATCTGCGCCGACCGCGGAGGGGGGACATTCGAGCTGGGCGACGGCGAGCGGCATCTGCTGTGGACGCTGGGCAAGCTGGCTGCTCTGGTGGCCACCGCGCGCATCTCCACGCGCCAAGAGGAGCGCTCCCGGCGGCTGGCCGACCGGCTCAGCCTGGCCCGCGAGATCCACGAGCGGGTCCTGCAGCGTCTGTTCGGGGTCTCGCTGGCGCTCGGGGCCGAGCCAGGCCAGGATGACGCCGGCCTGCGCCAGCGCTGCCGGAACGAGCTGCAGGAGGCGATCACCGATCTCCGGCGAGCGCTGGAACGCCCGCTCGCGCCGACCCCGGAGGAGACCGGCACGACGCTGGCCGAGGCCCTGGACCGCCTGTCCGCCGAGGCGAGCGGCCGGCTCCAGGTGGTGTGGCAGGACGGCCTGACGATTCCGCCCGAGCTGGAGACAGCCGCGCAGTCGTTCCTGGCCGAGGCGCTGCGGAACGTGACCAAGCACGCGGAGGCCAGCTTCATCGGGATCGAGGTGTCGGCCGACGAGGACACGATCAGCCTGCTGGTGCGCAACGACGGCGTTCACCCCGGTGGAAGGGGCGCCGGCATGGGCCTGCGGCTGGCCGCCTTCGAGGCGATCCAGCAGGGAGGCACCGTGGACTTCGGTGACCAGCCGGACGGCGAGTGGCGCACCCGGCTGGTGCTTCCGTTGAGGCCCGCCGATGGCTGAGACCACCACCCGCTCCATGCGGATCCTGGTGGTGGACGACCATGATGTCGTCCAGTGGGGCTTCCGCCTGCTGCTCACCCAGCAACCGTGGGTTGAGCGCTGCCTGACCGCTCGCACCGGCGACGAGGCTCTGGAGCTGACCCGGCGGTACAGCCCGCACGTGGCCCTGGTCGACCTGTTCCTGGCCGGTGAGTCCGGCGCCGATGTATGCGCCGCCATCCGTGAGGAGTCGCCGTCCACCCGCGTGCTGCTGATCTCCGGGGCCGGCCGCATGTCTCCCGCCGCGGCTCGGGCGGCGGGTGCCTCGGGGTTCGTCTCCAAGGACCTGGAGGCCGCCGAGGTGACCCGCGCCGTGCGCATGGTGGGGGCGGGGATGACCCTGTTCCCGCCCAAGGAGGCCCAGCCGGCGCCGCTTTTGTCCGAGCGCGAGCGGGAGGTCCTCAGCCTGATCGCCGCCGGGTGCACGAACCGGGAGATCGCCGAGCAGCTGTTTCTCTCGCCCCACACCGTCAAGGAGCACACGAGCGCCGTGTACCGCAAGCTCAGCGCGCGCAACCGGGCCGAGGCTGTGCAGCTCGCCCAGCGGATGGGGCTGCTCGACTAGTGGTCGCTAGGTGTACCTAGACCATCCGGCGGTACCGCCAAGATCATTCCTGTCCGATGATGGTCGCAGAAGGTTTGGTCCCCGCTCCTTGCGGGGTAGAGGCCCGCCACCGGTAGGCCAGCAGAGAGAGGAGCCGCAGTGAGTGTGATCGACGTCGCCCGCCACGCCGGCGCGCACCTGCTGCTGGTCTCCCCCTCGCGACGCCACACGCCCGGCTCCCCGGACTTCTACCTGCCGCCCGATCCGCTGCCCGACCTGGAGCCGGGCGAGATCATCCGCGCCGAGCCGATGGATGCTTATCTGGTGCCCGGCATCCGCCTGCGGGCCCACGCCTGGCGGGTCATGTACCGCTCCACCGGCGCGGTGGGGGAGCCCACCGCCGTGACCGGCACCGTCCTGCTTCCGCTGGGCCGCCGCCGGGTGCGGCCGCTGATCGGGTTCGCCATCGGCACCCACGGAATCGGCGACATGGCCGCCCCCTCGCGCCTGCTGTCCGCCGGTCACGACTGGGAGGCCGGGCTGATGGCGATGGTCCTGGCCCGGGGTTATGCGGTCGCCGTGACCGACTACCAGGGCCTCGGCACCCCCGGCGATCACGCCTACATGGTCGGCCGCGCGCTCGGCCCCAACGTGCTCGATGCGATGCGGGCGGCGCGGGCGCTCGACCCCGAGTGCCTGCCCGACGGCGGCCCCGCCGCCATCATTGGCTATTCGGAAGGTGGGTTCGCTGCCGCCTGGGCCGCCCAGCTCCAACCGGAATATGCCCCCGAGCTTCCGCTGTGCGGCGTGGCCGCCGGCGCCGCGGCGGCTGACATGGAGGTGGCCGGCCCCCGCCTGAGCGGCAGCTTCTTCTCGTTCTTCATGGCCTACGGCGGGATCGGCTACGCCGCCGCCTACCCTGAGCTGGAGCTGGAGCCGTATCTGACGCCCAAGGCGCGGGAGGGCATCGAGGCGCTACGCAGCTCCACCGTCCTGCAGGCGGCCATCAAGGGCCCGCACTTCATGCACGCTTCCGAGCTCACCCAGCCGAACGTCCTGGAGATGCCCGAGTGGCGGGCCCGCCTGCAGGAGAACCGGCTCGGGTCGATGACTCCGAAGGCGCCCGTGCTGCTCCACCACGCCCGCCAGGATCAGATCGTCTCGTTCGGCCAGAGCCAGCAGCTGCTGGAGGACTGGCAGAAGCTCGGCGTCGATGTTCGCCTGTACATCACCCGTGGCGGGGTGGATCACATCAGCGGTGCTGTGGCCGGCACCCCGGTGGCGATCGAGTGGCTGTCGCGCCGGATCGAGCGCCGCCCGCGGCCGGGCACGCCGGCCGACGCCGCCCCGGTTCCGGTCACGGTCGTCGGCGAAGCCGCCTGACTCAGGGATCTGTGGATGAAAAGGTCGCTATAGCGGCCATCTGATCCACAGATCAGTCCGGTACCGCGTCCCAGCCATCCCGCAGCGCCCGCAGCGTCAGCTCCAGCCAGTCACCGCTCGCCCCGACCCGGGCGATGGTTCCGAACGCCAGCGCCGCACCCCGGAGAGGCCACAGATCCTCGGGCGGCAGGGTGCCCCGCATGGCCAGATCCACCATCGCCTCCGGTACGCCGGCCGCTCGCCGCCCCATCGCCATCACGGCGTCTGAGTCGAGCCGCGAGCGCCCCGGCTCGCCGAGCTCTCCCAGCGCCGTCCGGGCCAGCTCCAGCGCCTGGGCACCCTGATCGGCGGGGAGCGCACCCAGCCCCTCCAGCGCCGCGCCGAGAGCCGCGGCATCCCCGGTGGCGTATGCCTCGACCAGGGCCAGGCCCAGGTCGGCGCGCTCCCGGGGGACGATCCGGGTGGCGCCGTAGTCGAGAACCGCCAGGCGGCCATCGGAAAGCACCAGCAGATCGTTCGGATCAGGGTCGGCATGCACCAGGCCGGAGCGAAACCCGCCCAGCGTGAAGATCACCAGCCAAGCGGCCGCCTCATCGGAATCGCCGGCCTCGGTGAGCGGCACGCCGTCGATCCACTCGCTGACGAGCACTCCCGGACGCGCCAGGCTGGTGGCCGGCGTCGGCACGACCAGCTGCGGGTGGTTGCGCAGGCTGCGCCGGAAGCGCCGCATCGTCTCGGCCTCGTGCTCGAGGTCCAGCTCGTCCAGGACGCGCTCGCGGACCTCGCCCAGGATCGCCTGGGGATCGAGGCCGGGGAAGGCGGCGCCGAGAGGTCCGGCCAGCCCCTCCAGCAGCGCCAGGTCCTGGCGCACGGCGCCCGCCAGTCCCGGGCGCAGGAGCTTCACCGCCACGTCGGTTCCGTCCAGCACACCCCGGTGCACCTGCGAGGTCGGGGTGACCGCTGTGGGCTGGGTGTCCAGCGAGTCCAGCTCTTCGGTCGGCTTGGCCCCCCAGGCGTCACGCAGCGCTCGCTCCACGGCCTTCGGCGCCACCGGGTCGGCGATCGCGGCCGCTCGCGCCCGCTCCAGCTCCGGCCACACGGAGGAACGCCACGGCCGCGGGATCCAGCGCTCCTCCAGCGCGCTGGACAGCTTGGCCAGCGCGATCCGGCCACTGGGGGCCGAGCCCGCCAGGCGCATCGCCACCTGGATCAGGGCGTCGATCCGCCGCAGAGCGTCGTCGGGCGTCGTCGCCATCGGCCGCGCATGTTATGCGCCAGTCGTTCACGGAATGGTCACCTCACCGCTGCCCAACGGCTGTGGCGCGCCTAAGATGCCGGGTGGCATGGGTGAGATCCAGCATCCGACGGCAGCCGCATGCGGATGAGGGTGCGCGTCCTCCGCGCGTCAGTGGCCGCGGCGTTGGTGATCGTGACGGTTCTGGCGGCCGTCGCCCGCGGCAACAGCGTGTCCAGCGCGGCAGCCTCGCCCTGGCAGACCGTTGCCACAAGCTCGGATCCCACGCCACCCCCGATCCGGCACGTGTTCATCATCGTGCTGGAGAACGAGTCGGCCTCCACCACGTTCGCCAGGAACTCGCCGGCTCCCTACCTGGCCAAGACGCTTCGCTCCGAGGGCGCCTACCTGCCCAACTACCACGGGGTCGGTCACGAGTCGAACGACAACTACGTGGCGATGATGAGCGGCCAGCCGCCCAACATGGACAACCAGGGCGACTGCCAGCTCTATGGGGACTTCCCGGTGGCCACCACGGGGCAGTACGGAGCCGAGCAGGGCGATGGCTGCATCTACCCGTCCGGCGTCCAGACGATCGCCGGCCAGCTCTCCCGCGCCCACCACACTTGGCGCGACTACAACGAGGACATGGGCAACACCCCCAGCCGCGAGGCCAAGCGGTGCGGGCACCCGGCGGTCAACTCGGTCGACAAGACGCAGACCGCCACCGCCGCGGACCAGTACGCCACCCGGCACGACCCGTTCGTCTACTTCCACTCGATCATTGACAACACCACCCTGTGCGACACGCACGTGGTCAACCTGAAGCTGCTCCCGCACGACCTGGCGCACACCGCCGACACGCCCGACTACGTGTTCATCACACCCAATCTGTGCCACGACGGCCACGACTCGCCGTGCAAGGACGGCGAGTCCGGGGGGCTCACATCGGCCAACGGCTTCCTCAAGAAGTGGGTCCCGAAAATCACCCACTCACCCGCCTTCCACCAGCAGAACGGCCTGCTGATCATCACCTTCGACGAGGCGTCGCAGAGCGACGCCAGCTCCTGCTGCGGAGCGATCGCCGGTCCGGACTCCCCCGAACCCGGGATCACCGGACCCGGCGGCGGGGACGTCGGTGCCGTGCTGCTGTCGCCCTGCATCAAACCCGGCACCGTCTCGCCCCAGCCCTACAACCACTACACGATGCTGCGTGGCGTGGAGGACATCTTCCACCTCGGCCATCTCGGCTACGCCCAGCTTCCCGGCGAGCGGACGTTCGGCAGCGACGTGTTCACCCGCAAGTGCAACGGGCGGCCCTCGGTGAGGCTCTCGGCGCCGCGCCGGGTCGCCACCAGCGCCAGCTTCGGCAGCTTCCGCGTGCGCTGGCACTCCCGTTCGCCCGGTGCCACCTACACGGTTCAGGAGCGGACCGGCCACAGCGGGCGCTGGCGCACGCTGCGCCGCCACACCTCAGGCCACCGATTGACCTTCCGCGGCCAGGCCGGTCACGCGTTTGACTTCCGAGCCCGGGCGACCAGTGGCGTCGGGATCAGCGGGCGCTGGCGCTCGCGTGCCGTGCATGTGGTTCACGGCTGACCGCGACCCGTCCCCCCGATCGGGGGGATCTCCCCGGCGGCGCCGTATCACCCGCCGATCAGCTGCGTAGGTTGAAGAGCATGGCCACTGCGATCCTGTTCCCCGGCCAGGGCAGCCAAACGCCAGACATGCGCGACGTCGTGTCGCGTGAACGACCCGACCTCCTGGAGCTGGTCGCCGAGGCCGTCGGTGAAGACCCGTTCCCCCGGGTCGAGGACGGCACGGCGTACGCCCAGCCCGCCATCTTCTGCGCCAGCCTGGCCGGGTGGCAGGCGCTCGGCCGCCCGCAGGGCGAGTATCTGGCCGGACACTCACTGGGCGAGATCGGCGCACTCGTGGCCGCCGGCTCCCTGAACGAGATCGACGGCCTGCGGCTGGTGGCGGTGCGCGGACGCCTCATGCAGGACGCCGGCGAGCAGGCGGGCGACGGCGGCATGGTCGCTCTGATGGGTGCCACCGCAGCCGAGCAGGCTCACGAGGTGGCCGACGCGCACGGGCTGGCGGTGGCCAACGACAACTCACCCCAGCAGGTGGTGCTCTCCGGCCCGCGTGAGGCTCTGCCCAAGGCGGCCACCACGGCCGAGGAGCTCGGGCTGCGGGCGATCGTCCTGCCGGTCACCGGCGCCTTCCACTCGCCGATGATGGCCTCGGCGGCCCCCGCCTTCGCGGCCGCGCTGGCCGACGTAGAGGTCCGGCCCGGCCTGGGAACCGTGGTCTCCGCCGTGACGGCCGCTCCCTTCGAGGACGTTCGCCGCCAGCTGGTGGAGGCGCTGACCATGCCGGTCCGCTGGCGCGAGACGATGCTCGCGCTTCATGAGCGCGAGGTCAGCCGGTTCGTCGAGGTGGGCCCCGGCCGGGTGCTCACCGGTCTGGTCAAGCGCACCCTGCGTGGCGTGGAGCTCGTCGGTGCCTGAGACCGTCGCCACGAGCGCACCGCGATCCGCGAGCGGTCCGGGGACTCTCCGTCACGCGACGATCCTGTCCGTGGCCTCGGAGCTGCCCGCAGGCCGGTTGACCAGTGCCGAGCTGGCCGAGCACCTGGGGATCGAAGAGGAGTGGATCCTCTCGCGCACCGGCATCCGCGAGCGGCGCCAGGCGGCGCCGGACGAGCGGCTGACCGACTACGCCACCCGGGTGGGCGCTGCTGCGCTGGAGCGCGCCGGGGTCGAGGCGGCCGACGTCGATCTGGTAATCGCGGCCACGATGAGCCAGGACGAGCTGACCCCGAACACCGCGCCCCTGGTGGCCCACGCACTCGGCGCCACGCGGGCCGGAGCTTTCGACGTTGGCGCCGCCTGCACCGCGTTCCTCTCCGGTCTGTCGGTGGGCGCCGCGCAGATCGAGAGCGGCCGCGCGCGCCGCGTGTTGCTGATCGGAGCTGACTTCATCACCCGGATCACCAACTACGACGACCCCAAGTCGGCACCCCTGTTCGCCGACGGCGCTGGTGCCGTCGTGCTGGGGGAGGCGCGGGACGGCGGGGCAGCCGTGGGACCGATCGTGTTGGGCTCGGATGGCAGTCACGGGGATGCCCTCGTTGCCCGCCACCACGACCGAAAGCTGGAGATGGACGGCCCGATGGTGTTCAAGCACGCCATCCGCCGGATGAGCGAGGTCACCGTGCAGGCGGTGGCGGAGGCCGGCCTGGAGCTCAGCGATATCGATCTGTTCGTCTATCACCAGGCCAACGCGCGCATCACGCGCGCCCTGGGGGAGCGCCTGAACCTACCGCAGGAGCAGGTTGTCGACTGCATCGAGATGCTCGGCAACTCGTCCGCCGCGACGCTTCCCCTCGCTCTCAGCATCGCTGAGCGAGACGGACGGCTCAAGCCGGGCACCCGGGTTCTGATCAGCGCGTTCGGGGCGGGCTTCACCTGGGGCGGTGGCGTGATCGTCTGGGGTGGTCAGGATGGCTGAGGGCCGTCCCGAGGGCTGTGCCCTCGTCACCGGTGGCTCGAGAGGCATCGGCGCGGCCATCGCCCGGGGCCTGGCCGCCGACGGCTGGCCGGTGGGCGTCAACTACCGCTCGGGCCGCCAGGAGGCCGAGGCCGTGGTGGCCGGCATCGAGGCGGATGGCGGTAGCGCGGTCGCGATCCCCGCGGACGTCTGTGATCCCGCCGCGCCCGACGCGGTCTTCCAGGCCATGCAAGACCATTTCGCCCAACCGGTGCTGGCACTCGTCAACAACGCCGGGATCACCCGGGACGACCTCACCCCGTCGCTCGGCGACGAGGAGTGGCAGGCGGTGATCGATACCGACCTGACCGCCGCCTTCCGCTTCACCCGTCGCGCTCTGCGGCCGATGATGCGTGCCCGCAACGGGCGCATCGTCAACATCTCCTCGGTATCGGGGCTGCGGGCCAACCCCGGCCAGGCCAACTACGCCGCGGCCAAGGGCGGCCTGATCGCCTTCACCCGGACCGCGGCCGTCGAGGTGGCCCGCCGCGGAGTCACCATCAACGCGGTGGCCCCCGGCGTGATCGACACCGAGATGACCGCCGGCGTCACCGAGGATCTCCGGGCCGCGATCCCGGCCCGGCGGGCGGGAACCCCAGAAGAGGTTGCCGCCTGCGTACGCTTTCTCATCTCCCCCGCAGCCAGCTACGTGACCGGAGCCGTCCTCAGCGTGGACGGCGGTCTGGCCGCCTAGCCAAATCCAACCCCGCGAACAAGGAGCCACACCAATGGCCACAGTGACAAAGGAACAGATCCAGGACCGAGTCGTCGAGGCGCTCGCCAGCTTCGGACCCGACGTGAGCCAGATCACCCCGGACGCCACCTTCGAAGAGCTCGACATCGACTCGCTCGACCTGGTGGAGCTCGCCCAGATCGTCGAGGACGAGTACGGCGTGGTCCTCAAGGGCGAGGACATGAAGGAGCTGAAGACCGTCGGTGACGCCGTCGAGTTGATCAGCCAGCGGGCTGCCTGAGCCTCACTTCCGTGAAACGACGCGTTGTCATCACCGGCATTGGCGCGGTGACGCCGCTTGGCGTCGGCGCACGTCCCCTGCACGAGGAATGGGCCAAGGGCAGGGTGGGGATCGAGGACGGCGCCGGGTGGTGCCGGAGCTTTACGCCCACCGACCATCTGTCGGTGAAGGAGGTTCGCCGTCTGGACCGCTTCGCCCAGCTGGCCGCTGTCGCCTCTGACGAGGCGATGGCTCAGGCCGGTTGGGGCTCGAACGGGGATTCGCCGTACGACCCGCTCCGGGTGGGCTGCGTCGTGGCCACGGGCATCGGCGGGATCGCCACAGTCGAGCAGAATCTCTACGCGATGCGAGACCGGGGGCCGGAGCGTGTCTCGCCTCTGGGAATCCCGATGTACATGCCCAACGCCGGTGCGGCCGCCGTGTCCATGCGGCACGGACTGAGGGGCCAGATGTACGGCGTCGTGTCGGCCTGCTCAGGCGGCGCCCACGCGCTCGGGTCTGCCCTGCGCATGATCCAGTACGGCGACGCCGACGCGGCGGTGGCCGGTGGCGCCGAGGCGACGCTGACGGAGTTCGGCTTCGCCTGCTTCAACTCCATGCAGGCGCTCTCTCCAACCGGCGTGTCCCGCCCGTTCGACCGCCGCCGCGACGGCTTCGTGATGGGGGAGGGAGCTGGCTTGCTGGTCCTGGAGGAGCTGGAGGCGGCCCGCGCCCGGGGAGCCACGATCCTCGGCGAGCTGGCCGGCTATGGCGCCACCGCGGACGCCCACCACCTGACCGCTCCCGAGCCCACGGGCACGGCGGCGGCTCGGGCCGTGACGATGGCGCTCGAGGACGCCGGTGTGGAAGGCGAGGGCGTCAGCTACATCAATGCCCATGGCACCTCAACGCAGCTCAACGACGCCGCCGAGACCAACGCGCTCAAACGGGCTTTCGGGGAGGAACAGGCCCACAAGATCCCCATCTCCTCCACCAAGTCGACGATCGGCCATCTGCTCGGCGCCGCGGGTGCGGTCGAGGCGGTGGCCACCGTGCAGGTCCTCAGCACCGGCCTGATCCCGCCGACCTTGGGCTATGGCGAGCCCGACCCGGACTGCGATCTGGACTACGTCCCGGGCGAGACGCGCCGGCTGGTTCCGGTCAACGGAGGCCCGCCCGCGGCGGTGTCCAACTCGTTCGCGTTCGGCGGGCACAACGTCTCGCTGGTGCTCAAGGGCGCTGAGTGATCTCCGGCCTGCTGGAGGGCAAGCGGCTCGTCATCACGGGCGTGCTGACCGCCAACTCGATCGCCTACCACGTGGCCGAGCAGGCTCAGGCCCAGGGCGCCGAGGTGGTGCTGACGAGCTTCGGGCGCGTACGCCGGATGACCGAGCGGGCCGCTCAGAAGCTGCCCACGCCCCCCGAGGTCCTGGAGCTGGACGTCAACAAGCCGGAGGACCTGGAGGCACTGACGGCCACGCTCGGCGAGCGCTGGGGCCGCGTCGACGGGGCCCTGCACGCGATCGCCTTCGCCCCCCAGGATGCGCTGGGGGGTAGGTTCATGACCGCGCCGGCCGAGAGCGCCTCCGCCGCATTTCAGACGAGCGCATATTCGCTCAAGGCGCTGGCCGGCGCCCTGGTCGAGCTGATGCCGTCGGGCTCGGGCATCGTCGGGCTCGACTTCGATGCCAGCGTCGCCTGGCCGATCTACGACTGGATGGGCGTGGCCAAGGCGGCGCTGGAGTCCGTGTCCCGCTACCTGGCTCGCGACCTGGGTCCTCAGGGAATCCGCGTCAACCTGATCAGCGCGGGCCCGCTGGGCACTCCCGCCGCCGAGGGAATCCCGGGATTCGAGAAGCTGGCCTCGCTGTGGGAGCGCCAAGCGCCGCTTGGGTGGGATATCGGCGATCCGGCGCCCGTCGCCTCGGCCGTGTGCTTCCTGCTTTCCGATCTCGCGAAGGCGATCTCTGGCGAGATTGTCCATGTCGACGGCGGCTTTCACGCCGTCGGCGCCAGCGTCGACTGAGCGACACTTCTCCCCGTGCGGGTGAATCCACGCCGTGTCCGGCTGATGGCCGCGCTGGGCGCGGTGACCATCGCCTTCTCCAGCATCCTGGTACGGCTCAGCCATGCCTCGCCGTCCACGGCTGCCGTGTTTCGCTGCGCCTACGCGCTGCCGGTGCTCGGCCTGCTGATGTGGCGAGAGGATCGCCGCTACGGCCCCCGGCCCGCCCACGACCGCTGGATCGCCGCGGCCAGTGGCGTGTTCTTCGCCGCCGACCTGATCATGTGGCACCACTCGATCGAGGACGTGGGGGCGGGCCTGGCCACCGTGCTGGCCAACATCCAGGTCGTGCTGGTGCCGCTCGTGGCCTGGGCGCTGCTGTCCGAGCGCCCAGCCGCCCGCGTGCTCGCCGCCCTGCCCGTGGCGCTGGCCGGGGTACTGCTGATCTCCGGCGTGGTGGAGGCCGGTGCCTACGGGCGGGATCCTTCCGCCGGCGCCGGCTTTGGGCTCGGCGCCGGCGTCGCCTACGTCGGCTTCTTACTGCTCCTGCGCCGCGGCGGCGTGGACCTGCGAAGACCTGCCGGCCCTCTGTTCGACGCCACCGCGACGGCCACCGTCGTGGCGGTTCTGGCCGGGCTGGTGATCGGCGACGTCAACCTCGTGCCCTGGTGGCCGAGCGCGGGCTGGCTGGCGCTTCTGGCGATCACCTCGCAGGTGATCGGCTGGCTGCTGATCAGCGCCTCGCTACCCCGGCTGCCCGCCGCCATCACCTCGCTGCTCCTGATGATCCAGCCGATCGGCTCGCTGATCCTGGGGGCGATCATCTTCGGCGAAAGCCCCTCGGCGCTGCAGATGCTGGGCGCCGTGCTCGTGCTGGGCACGGTGATCGCAGCCACCGGGACCCCGGCGTCGGCTACCGGAACAGATCCTGCTCGCGAGCCCGCACCAGCGCAGCTGCTCCCGGACCGTCCTCTACCGTGACGTGGCGCTCGGCGCCACGCAGCAGGATGACCGGCTGGCCCCCAGCCTTGCTCCGGCAAAGGTCGGCCGCGGCGGCCAGCTCGTCGGCCACCGCGATCACCGTCGCCCTGAGCTCGCGCCCGTGGATGTCCTGATCTCCGCGCAGGTCCTCCACCGGCGTAACGCCTGCGCACCCGATCGCGACGTCGCACTGGCCGGATCGCCATGCCCGCCCGAACGAGTCGGTGATGATGACCCCGGGGGCCGCCCCGCTCAGCTCGCGCATGCGGGCGCGCTGCCTCCGCGCCGACCCGTCCGGGTCCAGCGGCAGCATCACGAGCACGTCCTCACCCGGGACGTTCGAGGCATCGACGCCTGAGTTCGCGCACACGAAGCCGTGTCGGGTCTCGGTGATCAGTATCCCTCGCTCGGCCCGCACGACGGAGCGTGCCTCATCCAGGATCACCTGCACGTGGCGGGGATCCCGACCCTGCTCGGCGGCGATCGCCAGCGCCCGCTCGCCCGGCGTGACGTCCCGCAGTGACCGGAGGCGCCCCTCGGCCTTGGACACCGCCTTGTGGGCGATCACGATGACGTCCCCAGCCTGCAGCCGGTCCGGTGCCAGCGCCGAGACGATGCCGGCCGCCAGGTCGTAACCGGGCTCGATCTCCGGCAGCCCGTCCAGAGGGAGCGCGCTGATCACGCCCGGCTGCGCTTGAGCTGGTTGAGCATCCCTCGCGTGTGGGCGGCGCCGCCGCGGGTGGCGTCGAGCGTCTGCCGAAGGGCGGTCAGGTCCTCGGCGGTGTCCACGTCCAGGGCCAGCGTGGGCACCCCCACCACCTCGGGCGGCGTGCTCTGCTCGGCGGCCAGCCGCCGATGGCGCTCGCAACTGTCGGGACCGAAGGAGGGTGTCAGTGACGTGGGTGGGGTGAGGAGCAGCGCGTTCGTGCCGCTGCCGTGGCGGTCGGGCACGATGAGCGCCGATCGATCGCCCACCGGACGCCGGATCAGCTCGTCCAGCTCCCGCGGGTCGAGCAGCGGGCAGTCGCCGGGCACGAGCAGCACCCGCTTGGCGCCTCGCTCGACGGCGTAGTTCACGCCGAGCGCTGCCGCCTGGCTATGACCCTCCCCGCGGTCTTCCAGCACATCCGCGCCGTGGCCTCCGGCGATCCGCTGCGCGATGTGGTCGGAGGAGACGATCAGGATCGCGTCCACCGCCTGCGAGCGCCGCAGCGCGGTGACCACGTCAGAGAACATGGCCTCGGCCAGGGCGCGGCGCGGTCCGGCCGCCAGCTCATCGGCCAGCCGCTGCTTGGCATCAGAGAAGCTCTTGATCGGCAGTACGGCGAGCGTGTGCATGGCCCGAAAACGCTAGCGCCCGAGCCCGAGCGCGAACTCGAGGGTCTCGGCCGCCAGGCGCCGTCGGCCCTCGGCGCCTCGCATGAACACGTCGGTCTCGAGCACGGGCAGTCCGTCGACCCGCTGGTCGGCCACCAGCCCGTCCACCAATCCCTCGTACATCTCGGCGATGCCGTCCACCGTCAAGTCCACGCCTCGCCAATGCATGAACGCGGCCGTGGGTCCTTTGACGGGCTCGCTGTTCACCAGCGGGCTGACCGCCACGACCGGAGCCGGCGTCTCCCTGAGCGCCATCTCCAGGTCGCTCAACGCGAGCATCGGGCCGATCGAGATGACCGGGTTGGACGGACCGATGATCACCGCCTCGGCGTCGCCGATCACCTGCCTGATCTCCCGGGTGGTGGTCGCGTGCCCGGCGCCGCGGAACTGCACGTCGTGGACCTCAGGCCAGGTGTTGTCCTCCCGTCTGGTCTGGATCAGATACTCCTGCAGCGTCCACCAGCGATCCTCGGCCAGCACCCACGTCCGCACCGGCGTGTCGCTCATCGGCAGCACCCGACCGCGGGCGCCCAGTGTCACGGCCAGCTCGGCCTGCGCATCGGTGGGGCGCCCGCCGGCGCGCAGTGCGGCCGCCCGCCGCAGCCCGATGGCCAGGTCCCGATCGCCCAGGTTGAACCAGATGTCCTGCCCCAGCTCCCGCAACTCGTCCATCACATGGAAGGTGTCGCCATCGAGGCCCCAGCCGCGCCGGTCGATTCGGTCGGCCAGCCAGAAGGTGACCAGATCCGGATCCGGCGACACGTAGGCGCCGTAGATCTCGATGTCGTCGCCCGTGTTGGCGATGACCGAGAGTCGCTCGGAGGCGACGACGTCGGCCATTCCCCGGGCCAGCTTCGCGCCCCCGGTGCCTCCGGCCAGCACCACCACGGGACCGCTCATCGCGCAAAACATAGACTCCAGGAGGATGAGCCAGCTTCCCGAACGCGTCCTGATCCGGGAGGTGGGTCCGCGGGACGGCTTTCAGAACGAGCCCGATGTTCTGCCCACTGACGTCAAGGTCCGCCTGATCGAGCTGCTCGGGCAGACAGGGTTGCGCCGCCTGGAGGTCACCAGCTTCGTCCGCCCCGATGTCATCCCGCAGCTGGCCGACGCCGCGGAGGTGCTGGCAGCTGTGCGCCTGCCCGAGGAAGTGTCGGTCAGCGTGTTGATTCCGAACGAGCGGGGGCTCGAGCGCGCGCTGGCTCAGCGCGAGCACTTTCAGGAGATCAACGGGTTCCTGTCAGCCTCAGAGACGCACAACCAGAAGAACGTGGGCCGTTCGGTGCAGGAGTCGCTGGCCGGACTGGGGCGCGTGTTCGCGCGGGCCCGCGCCGAGGGACTGCGCTGCGAGGGCGTCATCTCCACCTCGTTCGGCTGTCCGTATGAGGGACACGTGCCGGTGGAACGGGTGATGTGGGTTGCCCGGGAGCTCGCGGCGGCCGGCGCCGAGGAGGTGGGGTTCGGCGACACCACCGGGATGGCCAACCCGCTGCAGGTGCGGGAGTTCTTCGCGCGTGCGGCAGCAGAGCTTCCCGGCCTGGAGCTGACCGCTCATTTCCACAACACCCGCGGGCAGGGGCTGGCCAACGTGCTGGCCGCCCTGGAGGCGGGGGTGGAGAGCTTCGAGTCGAGCTTCGGCGAGCTGGGGGGCTGCCCGGTGCCCGCCGGGGCCACCGGCAACATCGCCACCGAGGACCTCGTGTCGATGCTGGACGAGATGGGCATCGCCACAGGGATCGACCTGCCCCGGCTGCTCAACGCATCGCGGGCCGCTCAGGAGGCGCTGGGCCGGCCGCTGGGCAGCCACCTTCTCACGGCCGGGCCGGTGGACTGGCACTGATGGCGGCTGACCCTCGGCAGCCGCTGGGCGACGCGATCGCGCGCTCGCTGGCCGGCGGACCGCCTCACCACCGCCAGAAGGCGGCCGACCAGGGCAAGCTCCCAGTTCGCGAGCGGGTGGCGCGCATGCTCGATACGGACTCGTTTGCCGAGGAAGGACTGCTGGCCGGCTCGGAGGAGTCCGGGCTGGGGGCGGAGGGCGTCGTCACCGGGATCGGGACGCTGGAGGGCCGGACGGTCGCGGTGATGGCCAACGACCCGACGGTCAAGGCCGGCTCCTGGGCGCCGCGCACGGTGGAGAAGATCCTGCGCATCCAGGAGCGGGCGCTGACCCTGCGTTGCCCCCTGGTCTACCTGGTCGACTCGGCGGGGGCGCGGATCAACCAGCAGGTGCAGATGTTCCCGGGCCGCCGCCACGCTGGGCGGATCTTCTTCAACCAGGTGCGGCTATCCGGGGTGGTGCCGCAGGTGTGCCTGCTGTTCGGGCCCAGCGCCGCCGGCGGTGCCTACATCCCCGCGTTCTGCGACATCGTGGTGATGCGCGACGGCAACGCCTCGATGTACCTGGGCTCACCGCGGATGGCCGAGATGGTGATCGGCGAGCGGGTCACCCTGGAGGAGATGGGCGGCGCCCGCATGCACACCTCCAAGAGCGGCGTCGGGCATGTGCTGGTGGAATCGGATCAGGAGGCGATCGACTTCGCCCGCCGGTACCTGGGCTACTTCCCGTCGTCGTTCGCCGACTCGCCGCCCCCGGCCGGCAAGCCGGGGGCGGCGCCGACAGAGCAGACGCCGATCGCTGACCTGATTCCGGTCGACGAGAACAAGCCGTTCGACATGCGCCGCCTGATCGATGCGGTGATCGACGGTGACTCGTTCCTGGAGATCCATGCCCGCTGGGCCAAGGAGCTGATCGTCGGCTACGCCCGGCTCGACGGGCGGGTGATCGGGGTGGTGGCAAACCAGCCAAAGGTCAAGGGCGGCGTGCTGTTCGTGGACTCCTCCGACAAGGCGGCCCGGTTCATACAGACCTGCAACGCGTTCGGGATCCCGCTGCTGTTTCTGGCCGACGTGCCCGGGTTCATGATCGGCACCCAGGTCGAGAGGGAGGGGATCATCCGGCACGGCGCGAAGATGGTCAGCGCTGTCTCGGAGGCCAACGTCCCGAAGATCTCGGTGGTGGTGCGCAAGGCCTACGGCGCCGGGCTCTACGCGATGGCCGGTCCCGCGTTCGACCCGGATTGCTGCCTGGCGCTGCCCACCGCCTCGATCGCCGTGATGGGACCGCAGGCGGCGATCAACGCGGTCTACTACAACCAGCTCCAGGCCATCGAGGATGAGGGCGAGCGAGCGGCTCGGAGGGACGAGCTGCGGGACGAGTACGCGCGTGACATCGACATCCTGCATCTGGCCGCAGAGCTGGTCGTCGACGCGGTCATCCAGCCCGAGGACCTGCGCGGAGATCTGATCCGCCGGTTCGCCCACGCGCAGGACAAGCTGCGCGAGTGGCCCGCGAAGCACAATCCGATCACCCCTGTCTGAGCTCGCCCAGGTGGGCGTCGATCGCGTCGGTCAGCGCCAGCCCGGATAGCAACACGCGCTCCGCGGCGGTCTTGTCGGGCGTGCCCTGGGCGGTCAGCGTGACCGCCGGGATCCCAGCCTGGCGGGCGGCCAGCGCCGGGGAGCTGCCGCGGGAGCGCAATTCGCGCAGTCCGAGCGCCGGGTCGGCGGCGGCCACCTGACCGCATAGGCGGCGGAGGATCGCGGAGTAGCCGAGCGGGAACAGCGGACCGTCGCTGCGCACCCAGGCGGTTGCCATACCGGTGCACGGCCCGATCCCGAGGACGATCGTGTTGCTCGGGCGCCGGTCGCGGTGAGCTCGCAAGTAGCGCCTCAACCCGATCGCCTGTCCGTCGCCGGCGCCGGTGAGCACGAGCGCGACGCTGACATGGGCCGGTGGAGCAGCGTCCAGGGCCCTGGCCAGGGCGACGGCCACGCCCACTCCGGTGGCGTTGTCCCCAGGTCCGGGACCCCAGGTGGCCGCGGCCAGCTCCAGCAGGAGCGCCAGCGCGATCACCAGCCCTGCCGTGGGTACCAGCTGGAGCACCTTGACCGCGGTCCCGCCGGTCCCGGTGGCGCGGAGCAGCGCCGCCGCCAGCGCGAGAGCCAGCGCGATGGCCAGCCATCCGGCCCAACCCGGAGCGCGCCCTCCGGTGAGGGTTCGCAGCCGGGCCGTGAGCCCGCTCAACGCGCGACGGCCCAGACCCTGGCGAGCGGCGTCGAGATTGGCGGTGAGGACCAGGCGCACCTCGCCCGAGGCGTCGCGTGGAGGCGGGCTGACGACGTTCTGGCTGGCGTGCTCGCGCGTCAGCCGGCGGCCGGGGGAGACCGCGAAGACGGCCTCGGCCAACGTCGAGATGAGCGCGGCGGCCAGCAGTCCTACGCCGACCCAGTGACTGCTCACCGACACGAGGCTCCCGGCCACGCCCAGTCCGGTGTGCCACGCCTGAGCCATCGCCCAGTTCGGCCGGCACCAGAACGTCTCAATCGTGGCATCGCGGCGGCCCGTCCGGCGGATCTCCGCCGCCAGCCCAATGGCGCTGCGACGCTCGGCGTCAGTGCCCACGCCGCGATCGGGGACGGCCGTCAGCGACCCGGCGATCTCCGCTGCGGCGCTCATGAGCGGGCCATGATGGCAAGATTGCGGACCGTGCCGCCCGAGGAGGAGCTCCTGGCCGTGGCCGAGCGGGCGGCCCGAGCGGCCGGCGCAGAGCTCATGCAGCGCTTCGGGCGCGAGCCGATCGGGGTGCGCACCAAGAGCACTCCGACCGACCCGGTGTCGGCTGCCGATCTGGCCGCCGAACGCGCGATCCGGGCCGTGCTGGCCGCCGAGCGACCTGCCGACGTCGTCCTGGGAGAGGAGGGGGGCGAGGCTTCCCCGACCGGCGCTGAGGGCGGCGCAGGGCAGCTGCGCTGGGTGGTCGATCCGCTGGACGGCACCGTGAACTTCCTCTACGGGATTCCGCAGTTCGCGGTCAGCGTGGCCTGCGAGGACCGTCAGGGCACGGTGGCCGGCGTGGTGATCGACCCGGTCAGGAACGAGTGCTTCCAGGCCACCCGCAGCGGACCCGCTCTGCTGGACGGCGAGCCCCTGAGTTCGCATCGCCCCGACACGCTCGAGGGGACGCTGGTGGCCACCGGGTTCGCATACGCGCCGGAGATCCGCGGCGCGCAGGGCGAGGTGGCGGCCAGGCTGCTCCGCCGCGTCCGGGACATTAGGCGCGCCGGCGCGGCGGCGCTCGACCTCTGCTGGTGCGCCAGCGGCCGGGTCGACGCGTATTTCGAGCGCGGGCTGCGCCTGTGGGACTTTGCGGCGGGGGCGCTCCTGTGCAGCCGCGCCGGGCTGGAGGTTCGGCGGCTCCCGGCGGGCCAGGCCGACGGTGGCGTCCGCCTCCCCGACGGACTGGTCGTGGCCGCCGCTTCGGTGATCGACGAGCTGGAGGCTTTGGTCGCCTGAGACGGCCACCGCCCGGGGATAGACTGACCTGGCTCGCGGCGGTGACGGAATGGTAGACGTGGCGGCCTCAAAAGCCGCTGTCCTTAGGGACGTGTGGGTTCGACTCCCACCCGCCGTACTGGTTCCGGGGGCTCGGGGTGAGGAGGAATAGCCGGTACCACGCCCGCATGACCAGGCGGTCGAGCGCGAGGATTTTCCGCCGAAGAACGTCCCTTGGATAGGGTGGCCTGGGTAAGCGGACCGAGGGGATGGCGAGGCGGTGGTAGGAGTCGACGAAGAACCGGGCCGCCGGTCGCTGCTGCTCATCGCCGACATCGGCGGCTACACGAAATTTATGAGATTGCATCGGATCAGCCTCGCCCATGCCGAGGTCATCACCCGTCGGCTGCTCCAGACGCTCGTGGACGGCTCACCTCTGCCGCTGATCGAGATCGAGGGTGACGCGGCCTTCTTCTGTGCCCCACTGGCTGACGTGGAGGCGAACCCGATGGCGCTGTCGCTGAGGATGCACCAAGCGTTTCACTCCCAGCTCGCGCGGATGATCGCCCTGCAGATGTGCAGCTGCGATGCCTGCCTCCAATCCCGGGACCTCAGTGTGAAGTTCGTCGGACACGTGGGGGAGGTGGCAACACAGACCATCGGCGGGCGTGAGAGCGTCATCGGCGTGGACGTGATCACCGTCCACCGTCTCCTCAAGAACGCGGTTCCAGTCCGCGAGTACCTCCTCATGACCGAGTCGCTGGCGGATCACTGCGGTGCAGATGTCCAGGCGGCCGCCGGGGCGATCCAGCAGGACCTCGAGGGCCTCGGCGCGACGAACCTTCGCTTCGTCGACATCGCGGCGATGGCGCTCCCACCTCGTCCTCCACCGCCCCAGAGCCTACCTCGGCGACTAGGCGAGACTGCGCGGGTTGGGTTCGGCGGCATGCCGATGGTCCTCGGCATTAGGCGGCCGCGCCGGGCCGCCATCTAAGGCCGGTTTACCTGCCTCGCCAGGTAGCCGCGGGGCGAACTGCACCCCACACCCGCATTGCCCTGACTCGAGGGGACGACCACTCCCAAACATGGCGGCTTGCGAATCCTCAGGCTGGTTTTCGAGCTGACTCTCGTCGGTTTGGCGGGCTTGCTACCGGGGCATACCCGGTGCGAGTACACCAAATTAAAGGAGGCTTCTGGTGGCCGACGAGAAACGCGTTTCGATGGAGGAAATCGAGGCCGAGGGCGCTGTTTCACTTCCCAACAAGGAAGTGCTGTCGCTCCTCGATGTCAACGCGAATGCGGACCTGGGACTCGATCTGGCGGCACCCGTGGATCTGGCGGCAGCAGCCAACCTGAATGTGGCGGCGCCGATCGAGGCGGCGGCGAGCGCCAACGTACTGAGTCCGGATGGCACGGCGGTCGGCGAGGCTCAGCAGACCGGCTCGATTGAGCAGGGGATCGTCGGCGGCGCCACAGCAGACGCGCCCCAGCACGCCACGGTCGGTCAGAGCGCCAACACCGGAAGCAATCCGACCGGCACGACCGGCACCGGCGACACGACCGGTGGCGGATCGACCTCCGGCGGCGTTTCCTCGCTGCTCAACGACGGCAACCTGCTGGATGCCAACGTCAATATCAACGCCAACGCGGATGTCGCCGCCCCGATTGACGGCGCGGTCGCGGCCAACGGCAACGTGGCCGCCCCGGTGGACGCCGCGGTGGGCGCGAACGTTGGCTCCGAGGGCGCGACGGCCGAGGCCGTGGCTCCGCAGGACGTCAACATCGAGCAGAACATGGATGCGACGGCTAACGCCACCGCCACCCAGGACGCCGGCGTCTCGCAGCAGTAGTCCGGCTTCCTGATCGCCGCGGGGTCCCATGACCGCGACAACTGAGCCACCCGCCTCGACCGCGGAACTGCCGCGGGCCGGGGCGGGTCAGCCTGCCGTACCGGCACGAGCCGAGGGCATCGAGCTACTTGGCTCCGTGCACGGCTGCGGCTACCGCGATGGCGCCGCCCTGGTCAGGCGGCCCGATGGGCAGATCGTCCAGGTCGGCCAGTTGCTGTATGGGCTGCTCGAGTGCATCGATGGTCACCGTGATGTCCACGGGCTGGCCGAAGCGCTTTCCGGGCACGTCGGACGCAGAGTTGAGGATCAGCATGTCCTCCGGCTGGCCCAGAAGCTTGCCCAGCAGGGCCTGCTGGCCGGCAGCGAGCACCATGCGCCGCCCCGGCGCAACCCGCTGCTGGCCCTGCGCTGGAAGGTTCTGGTCACCAACCCCAAGTGGACGCGCCGGCTGACCGCCCCGCTGGCCTTCCTGTTCCGTCCATGGATCATGTGGCCGGTGGTGGCTGCGTTCGTGGTCACCTTCTGGTTCGTGCTAATCCACAAGGGAGTGGCGTCGGCCACAGCGCAGGCCTTCCATCGCCCGCTCCTGCTGCTGCTGGTGTTCGTGCTGGCGGTGGCCTCGGCCGGATTCCATGAGCTCGGCCATGCCGCGGCCTGTCGTTATGGGGGGGCTACGCCAGGAGGTATGGGCATGGGCGTCTACCTAGTCTGGCCCGCCTTCTACACCGACGTCACCGATACCTACCGTCTGCCCAAGTCCGCCCGCCTGCGCGTGGATCTGGCCGGCCTGTACTTCAACGCGCTCACCGCCGTGGTGACCATGGGGGCCTGGTTGCTGGTGCGAGCTGACGCGCTGCTTCTGCTGATTGCCCTTCAGGTGCTCCAGATGGTCAAGCAGCTCTCCCCGGTGATCCGCGCCGACGGCTACCACATCCTGTCCGACGCGACCGGCGTGCCGGACCTGTTCGCGCACATCGGACCGACCTTGCGGCGGCTGCTCCCCAAGCATCGCAAGGAGCCGTCCGTGTTGACCGGCCGGGCGCGGGCGATCGTCACCGTGTGGGTCCTGATCGTCGTGCCCGTCCTGCTCAGTCTGATGGTCGGCGCGATCCTGGTTCTGCCCCGGGTGGCTACCAGCGCCTGGGAAAGCGGCCGTGCGATTGCTGCGGGGATGCCCAACCAGGTCCATGGGGGTCAGGTCATCGACCTGCTGGCATCCCTGGTTCAGCTGCTGGCTCTGATCCTGCCGCTGATGGGCAGCCTGCTGGTCACTCAGAAGGTCCTGCGGATGGGGGTCAGCTACGGACGCAAGTGGAGTCGCGGCAGCATCGTGCGCGGCGCCATCGCCACTGTTGTCGGGGTGCTGATGATGGGGGGCGTGGCCTGGGCGTGGTGGCCGTCAGGCCAGTACCAGCCGGTGCCCCGCCAGGGCGGCACGATCGGCAGCCTGGCTCGAGCTGTGGCCGCTCCGGGCGCCGTGGCTCGCCCACAAGCCGAGGTCCCGCTGCTGACGCCCGGAACCCACCTGGCCGTCTCGATGATCCCTGTGGGGGGCGCCACCCCGCAGCACCCGGCGCTGCACGTGATCCTGGGCGGCAAGGGCGGCCAGCCGGTGGCCATCGTGGGCGGCGGCGCCAACGGGGCCGCGGCGGCCACTGCGTTCCGCTTCCACTTCTCCGGCTCGTCCAACCAGAACAGCACGGCGATCGCGGTGCCCCGGAAACGGGGCGGTGTCACGTACAACGTGGCGTACTCCCTGGTCACCGTCACCGGCGGAGCTCCAGCCACCGAGCGCAACACGGCGATTGCGATCAGTCGCTGCCGCGGGTGCCGGTCGGTGGCGGTCTCCTTCCAGGTCGTCCTGATCGTGGGCCAGAGCAACGTGATCGCGCCGATCAACAACGCCGAGGCTCTCAACGAGCACTGCCCGTCCTGCTCTGCGCTGGCCATGGCCGATCAGATGGTGATCACTCTCAAGAGCAAGCCGCCCAAATCACTGCTGGCCAAGCTCCGGCGGGCTCTCGCCAAGCTGCACCAACTGTCCAAGCTCCGGGGTCGGCTGGCGTTGCCACTCATCGTCGCCGCGGTGAGCAAGATCCAGCGCCAGATCGAGGCGGCGCTCGTGGCCAGTGGGCTGATGACCAATCCGCCGAAGAGCTCCACGTCGAGCGCGGGGTCCGGCTCGTTCAGCGGATCGAGCACCCGACCAGCGAACGGGGCACCCACGACAACCACCGCAGGCTCGGGAACGACCTCGGGTGCCTCCACGACCCCGTCGTCGACGGGCTCGACGTCCACCTCGACGAGCGCCACAACCACGCCAACCGGCACTGGGTCGACGACCACCAGCCAGTCGAGCACGACGTCGACCACGACGACCTCGTCCAGCTCTACCGGGTGATCGGGGGCCGGCGGTTTACGCCGTGGCGGGCGCGCCGCTGCCGCCCGCCGACGATCCTCCCGAAGTGCCCTGCCCGGCCCGCTCGCGGAGCTCGTCGATCGGTACCTCGACCTCGACATTCCAGCCCTGGGCAAAGCCGCGCATGGCAAAGAAGATCAGCAGCAACTGCACCGGGGCCAGCAGAAGCGTCAGCAGTCCCAGGGTGTCGGCGCTGAAACCGCTGCCGCCGAACAGCGTCTGGGCCGTCGCGTAGCCGTAGCTGTTGCGATCAAACCAGCTGGTGCCCGCCGCGCCCGTGCCGGCGATCAGGGCAATGATCAGCAGCAGGATGGCCAGGGCGGCAGCGATCGGCAGAAGGCCTCGTCCCCACCGCCACACGTAGAAGGCGATGATCAGGTAGGCCAGGGACCACAAGAAGTTGACCGGCGTCAGGCCCTGCAGCTTGCTCCAGCCACCGATCGTGATCGCCAGCATCAGCACGACCGTTGCCAGCAGGATCACCACGACCACGAGCTTGGTGGCCTGGCTGGACGCCTTATCCCGGTTGGGATATGTGATCGTGTAACCGGGACGCAGGTTGCGCACCGCTGGCATGGGGCGGACCATACAATCTGGCGACGCGATCTGCGGCAGTTCCAGGACATCGCCCGCAGTCGCCCAGTCACGGCGGGCGTGGCGGAATTGGTAGACGCGCCGGTTTTAGGTGCCGGTGGGCTAACACCCTTGGGGGTTCGAGTCCCTCCGCCCGCATCGGTCGGGGGCACTGCTCAGGGAGTAGGTCAGGACTTCGGGCCCACGATCGTCTCGAGGATGGCCACGCTGTCCCGGTGCTGGACAGCCAGGTTCCGATGATTCGGCTGCGTGACATGAACGCCCAGGAGCCGGCAGTGGTCTCGGAAGATGTTCCGGATGTCGGCCGACAAGTTGCTGAAGAAGTAGCGAACGTAGGAGTACTCAGCCACGCGACCGCTTGGCAACATGGTGCGGAACCTGTTGATCGTGCGACACCCGTCTGCGTGGATCAGTCCTCGGACCAACAGATCCGGGTGGATGTGTGTGATCTCGACCTGCCAGTCCTGCAGGATGATTCGCCGCTGATGCTTGGGCCCGGGACCATGCTGCGGGAAAGCGTGGCGCACGGCGGGGTTGGTCACACTGAGGACGTCCACGCTGTGATCGCGCGGGCTGGTCCTCCGCGGAGTGCACCCCTCGAACACAGACGCGATAGCCGTCGAGATCTCCTCCTCGATGCCAGGATATTTGGGATCGCAGGCCACGCGGAGGGTCCATGAACCGGGCGGCCTGTGTGTCACGTGACCGTCGCCCAGGTAACAGCCGAGGAGGTAGGCATAGCGACCCGGATCAGGAACGTTCCAGAGGTTTTCGCGTGGGCCGGAGTCCTTGGTCAGAACGAACATATGTTCGCACCAACCGCGGACGGAAAGGCGGCGTGCTGAGTACCATTCGTGCCCCCCAGGGGAGTAAGCTAGTGGTCCACGCGCGCGGTCTCCAAAACCGTGAACCCGGGTTCGAATCCCGGCTCCCCTGCTGAAGCGCCCGGTCGTCGAATGCGTTCCCACACCGTCTACCGGACCTTCAATACGGACCGCCGCCGCGAATTCATCCGGATCACCGAGGACGTCGCCGAAGCCGTCCGGGAGGCCGGGATCGAAGAGGGCATGGCGCTCGTCTGCGCCATGCACATCACCGCTGGTGTGTGGATCAACGACGACGAGCCCGGGCTCCAGGCTGACACGCTGGAGTGGCTGGACAAGCTCGCGCCGCCCAGCTGGCAGGAGCCCGTCAACGAGGTCGCCCGGGAGCTGCTTCCCGACCCCGGCGACTACCGCCATCACCGGGGCGGGGAGGACAACGGGGATGCCCATCTGAAGAACCTCCTCGTCCACCACCAGGTGATCGTTCCGGTGACCGAGGGCCGCCTGGACCTGGGACCGTGGCAGCAGGTCTTCTACTGCGAGTTCGACGGCGGCCGGCCCAAGCGCCTCGTCATCAAGGTTCTCGGCGAATAACGGTGCTGGAGGCCTCCGGCTCGGACATCTTCGCCGGCGACGTTCTCGGCGGCCGCGTCGCCCTGGTGACGGGCGGCGGCACCAATCTCGGCAAGGCGGCCGCCGAGGAGTTGGTTCGGTGCGGCGCGCAAGTCGTGATCGTGGGACGCCGGAAGGAGGTATTACGCGCAGCGGCCGACGAGCTCGGGCCGGCTTGTGCGTGGCTGACAGGTGACATCCGTCAACCCGAAGAGGCTGAGCGGATCGTGGGGGAGACGCTTGGTCGCCACGGCCGGCTCGATCTCCTGCTCAACAACGCCGGCGGCCAGTACTTCGTGCCTGCCGAGAGAATCACCTCCAAGGGCTGGCGGGCGGTGCAGCGCCTGAACGTCGGCGGTACGTACTCCATGTGCGAAGCGGCCCACCGGCTGGCGATGCGGCCGTCGGGCGGAGGCATGATCGTCAACGTAACCGTCTCACCGCACCACGGCATGCCCGCGATGGCGCACACAGGCGCGGCCCGCGCGGCGGTCGAAGCTCTGACTCGGGACCTAGCTCGACGGTGGCTGGGCGATGGCGTCGGCGTCAGCGCCATCGCCTTGGGGCGGTTTGCCACCGAGTCGCTGCGCAAGTATCCGGCCGAGTTGTGGAAGCGGGCAGCGCAGTCCGTCCCCCTGCAGCGGTTGGGCGATGTGCGGGAGTACGCCTGGCTGGTCGTCCTCCTGGCCACTCCCGTCGGACGAGCATTCTCGGGATCGGTCCTTACGCTCGACGGCGCGCTGGACAACTGGTTCGGGGTCTGGCCACCGCCAGACCTCACCCGGGACGGTCAGGTGCCGACGGAGGCACGCCGGCCACCCGCCGAGGCCGGTTAAACTGGGGCTCGCACGCGGGCGAAGTGTTGTGGTTGCACAGAAGCCTTCCAAGCTTCTAGGGCGGGTTCGATTCCCGTCGCCCGCTTCTCTGACTCGTCGAGGTAGACGAGATCGCCAGGGGGCCGAGCTGTCTGTCGGGCCGCGGCCGTCTTCAGGCCGGCTGACCCGGCTTCAGCCACTCGCTCTTATGTGCTCTTTTTGCCGCCTGGTAGTCGGCCAGCGCCTGCGCACTGTCCACGTCCCCCAGCGTCGGATGCCAAGGCACGAGCTCCTGTGCGGCGGTTACGCCGAATCGCTTGGCCAGGACGGAGCCGAGCGCCTTTACCTTCATCTCCCCGAACCCGGGTAGATCGGCGAGGCGGGCGCGCAGGTCATCTGGTCCCGTGGCCTCGGTCCAGACACGGCCCGCGTCACCGCCGTACTCGTCCCGGATGTGGGCGGCCAAATCCCGCACGCGGGTGGCCATGGAGCCCGGGAACCGGTGCACGGCCGGCCTCTCGCGGAAGATCGAATCGAGGTCGGCGTCAGCCAGCGCCGAGGCGTCCAGAGTGCCCAGCCGCTGCTTGATCACGAGCGGCCCCGAGAACGCCTTCTGCACCGTCACCTGCTGGTCGAGCGCGAATCCCACGAGTAGCGCCATCGGATCCCGGGCGATCAGCCGGTTGGCCTCTTCTGAATCGGTGAAATGAAGTTGGTCGGGCATGCCGCCATCTTATGGCCACCGACCACCCGCCTCGGTTTTCGAATTGCGGAAGTTCCCGGATGCGTGTTTACGGGATCACTACGATGGCCGGGCTCCGACACGTTCTAATTTGGGAACAAGACCCACACCGGCAGGAGCAGCCCGATGAGCCTCACCATGATCGAGATCCACCGTCGGCGCGGAGACGAGTGGGAGGTCACGATTCCCTCACGTCAGCAGCGCGTCATCTGCCCGACCTTCCAGGAGGCAGCGCGCCGCGGCTACCAACTGGCCGCCGATGAGGCTGAGTGCGAGGTGCTCGTGCACGACGCCTACCACCGCGTCGTGCGCCGCGAGCGCCTGCGCCGTCCCGCCGCCGCGGTTCGCAGCTGAGCGCCTCAGCAGCAGACCAACAGCTTGGAGCTACCCGAGCTTCGCCTCGGGCAGCGTCGGCTGGAACAGCTCCACAGGGTTACCTGATGGGTCCTCCACCAGGATCTGCTTGCCGCCGACGCCGACGATGATCTCGCTCCGGAAGCGTGCCCCGTGCTCGAGCAGGCGCGCCACGGCCGCTTCCAGATCGTCGACCTCGAGCTGGAACCGGTTCCAGCCACCGGGCTCGGGGACACTCCCGTCGGGCATCGCCTGTCCGCCCCCGGGGCCGCCTCCCGGTGAGCTGAGAACAAGCCGAAGACCCTCGCGCACAAGCATCGCGAAGCTGGGCGCAGGATGCATCACCTCGTCGAACCCCAGTTGGCCACAATAGAACTCGATCGCGGCGTCAACATCGTTGACGATGTAGCGGACGCTCACGTTGGCCATGTCGCGCGGGACGCTACTCGGCTGAACGGGTGGTGGCAACGTCCCTGTCACCTGCGAGCAAAGACCGCAGCCATCAGCGGACGTAAGGAGGCCAAACGGGTGCCCGTCGTCAGCACGGATCCACTTGCGACCAGACGGATCGAAGGCGCCGAGCACGGCGCAACCATCTCGTTGATTCTCGACTCCAGCGAAGCGGGCCAGGGCCCGCGGTTACATCGTCACCCGTATGACGAGACTTGGGTGGTCATCGAGGGGACCGTCGACTTCCAGGCGGGTGATGAACACTTGAACGCCGGCCCCGGCGACGTGGTCATCGTGCCCGCGGAAGCACCGCACAAATTCACCAACCAGGGCCCTGGCCGCTCAAGGCTCGTCTGCATCCACGCCAGCCCGAGAGTGATCGGCGAATGGCTTGAATAGCCGTCCCTTGAATCAGCCGGCCGTGGCGCCGGTACGCTCGGCTGGTGTCGATCGAGACCCCCGAAGAGCTTGAGGCGCTAAGGGCAGCCGGGCGGGTGGTTGCGGACGCGCTCGCGGCGATGCGCCGGGCCGTGCTCCCCGGCGTGACCACCCGTGAACTGGATGAGGTAGGCGGTCGTGTATTTCGCGCCGCGGGCGCCCGCTCCGGGCCCGCGCTCGACTATGGCTTTCCGGGGACGAACTGCATCAGCGTCAACGATGAGGCGGTGCACGGCGTCCCGGGCAAGCGCAGGCTGAGGCACGGCGATCTCGTCAAGCTGGACGTGACGGCCGAGCTCGATGGCTTCTACGCCGACGCCTGCGTGTCGGTCCCGGTGGGTCAGCCGTCTGTTCAGGCGGCACGCCTGGTGGCCACTGCCACCGCCGCGCTCAGTGAAGCGATCGCCACGGCTAGGCCAGGCATACCGCTGAACACGATCGGCGCCACCGTCGAACGCGAGGTCAACGATCGGGGTTTCGCCGTTTGCCGGGATCTGATGGGCCACGGCATCGGCCGGCGCATCCACGAGCCGCCGGAGGTCCCCAACCACTACGTGCCCGGTCTGACGCAGCGGCTGCGCCCAGGCCTGGTCATGACGATCGAGCCGATCATTTCCGCCGGGAACGGAGCGGTCATCAACTCGAGCGACGGCTGGACGGTGCGGACGGCAGACCGCGCCCTGGCGGCGCACGCCGAGCACACGATCGTGATCACGGATGCGGAGCCGCTCGTCCTGACCCGGTAGGAACGCACGGACTGCGGACCCAACCTGGCCGCATCGGGACGTACGGTGGTGTCCGGCACTCGAGGAACAGGAGCGGAGCGATGGACTACAAGCTCGAACTGGTTGCGATCCCCGTCTCGGATGTGGACGTGGCCAAGGCCTTCTACGTGGAGAAGGCCGGATTCAATGCTGACCACGATCACAAGGTGAGCGAAGACGTGCGGTTTGTGCAGCTGACGCCGCCGGGCTCCCAGTGCTCGATCGCGATCGGCAGAGGGCTCGTCGACACCGAGCCGGGCAGCGTCGCCGGCCTGCAGCTGGTGGTCGCCAGTGCCGAGCAGGCCCACGCCGAGCTGAGCGAGCGCGGCGTCGACGTCTCGCCGGTCCAGGATTTCCCCTGGGGCAGGTTCGTCTTCTTCGCCGACCCTGACGGGAACCGGTGGTCGGTCCAGGAGATCCCCGCCCGGGGGTGAGCCGGCGGCCGACTCACAGCCGACCCCTTTGTGCCCGGGGTGACCAATGTGTTCAAATTGACCCGTGGCCGTGACGTTGACCCAGCTTGCGGCGTTTCTGGCGGTCGCGCGCTGCGGCTCGGTGACCGCTGCGGCCGAGGAGCTCGTCGTGACGCAGCCCTCCGTGTCGGCGGCGGTTTCCGCACTCGAGCGCGAGCTCGGCGTGCAGCTGATGGAGCGTTCGGGAAGGCACCTGGTTCCGACGGCCGCCGGGCGCGCCTACCTTCCCTACGCCGCGGACGTGATCGGCCTGCTCGAGCAGGGCCGCCGCATGGCCCACGAGGCGACTCAACCAGAGATCCGGACGCTGCGCGTGAGCGCGGTGACGACCGCCGGTGAGCATCTGGCGCCCCTCCTGATTCAGTCGTTTCGCAAGATCCATCCGGACTTACGAGTCAGCCTGGACGTCGGCAACCGCGCCACCATCTTCGGCCGCCTGGCCGACCACAGCGTCGACATCGCGATCACCGGGCGCATACCGTCCAACGCCCGGTTGCACTCGGAACCCTTCGCCGACAACGAGATCGTGCTGGTAGCGGCCCCGTCCGATCCCTTGGTCAAGCGGCGGTGGGTGGCGCCGGAGGAGCTTGGCCCCCGCTCCTGGCTGCTACGCGAGGAGGGCTCTGGGTCCAGGGCGATGTGCGAGGAATACCTGGCCACTCACGGGCTCGAACCCGACGTGCTGACGCTCGGCTCCAACGGCGCGATCCGTCAGGCGGCCCGGGTCGGGCTGGGCGTGGCGCTGGTGCCGCGGATCTCAGTCGATCTGGAGCTGCGCCATGGCCTGCTCGCGCCGCTGCATGTACGCGGTGGTCTGCCCAAGCGGTCGTGGTACCTGGCGCGCTCGGCGGTGGGACCCGTGCCGGAGCCTGTGCAGCAGTTCATCGCGTTCGTCCGCTCGGACGCCGGCCGCCGCGCCTTGGCCAGCGCCTGATCTCGGCTAGGTCAGACCGTTGCTGCCGCCACCAGCGCGGGCTGATCGCTCAGCACCGCCTCGAACGCACTCAGCACGAGATCGGCCGTCTCCTCGTCAGCGTTCGGGCCCATCAGGCCGATCCGCCACATCGGCGGAGCATCCGGGCCGAGGCCGCCGCCGATCTCGATGTTGTGCTCCTCCAGCATCCGCCGCTGCACGGCGCGGCCGTCGATGCCATCGGGCACGCGGACCGCCGTCAGCGGCGCTAGCTGCCAGATCGGGTTGGCCAGGAGCTCCATGCCCATCGCCTGCAACCCCTGCTGGAGGTAGGCGCCGGCCATCCGATGACGCCGCCAGCGGCGCTCGAGTGGCTCGGCCAGGGCGATCCTGAGGGCCTCGTGCAGCGCGTAGATGCTCAGTATCGGTGCCGTGTGGTGGTAGATCGCCGGTCGCTCGAGCCAGTAGGACCGCAGCAGGCCGATGTCAAGCGAGAAGGGGACCTCCTGCCGGCGCCGGCTCATCCTGTGCACCGCGCGCTCCGACAGCGCGATCGGCGACATACCCGGAGGGGCGCCGAGACATTTCTGGGTGCACGAGTAGGCGTAGTCGATCTCCCAAGCTTCGAACTCGACCTCGACGCCGCCGAGCGAGGTGACGCAATCGGCCATCAGGAGGACATTGGGAGCGGCCTCGCGCGCCGCCTGCGCCAGGCCCGAGAGCGGTTGCTCGATGCCGGTCGAGGTCTCCGCATGGACGACCGCCAGCATCGCGGCATCTGGGTGGTGGGCAAGCGCTTGCAGGAGCTGCTCGCGCTCCACCGGCTCACCCCACTCGGCCTCGACCAGAACCACGTTTGCCCCATGGCGCTTGGCAATCTGCGCGATCCGCCGCCCGAAGTAGCCGCACGCGCCCACCACGATCGTTTCCCCGGGTGCGAGCAGATTGACGATGCCGGCCTCCATGCCCGAGGTTCCCGTAGCCGACAGCGGCAGGACGGTCGATGCGGTCGTACGCCACGCGAGTCGCAGCATGTCGGTCAGGTCGAGCAGCCACTCGTGGAGGAGTGGATCGAGGTGACCGATCATAGGCCGCTGCATGGCCTGGAGCACCCTCGGATCGACGTTCGTGGGGCCCGGGCCGCAGAGCAGACGGTCCGGCGGCTGCAGGGGAGGGGGGAGGCGTGGCGTGAGCATCCGCGCAGGGTGGCGCCGCCGGGACCAGCGCGCAAGCTAAGAATTTCGAGCAACCCATAGAGCAGGCTCGATATATCGACTCGCCGCTTCTCGTATACGAATTTGTCTATGATCGTTGCACCGGCCCCCGATGTGTGCTCCACTTGCCCGCCCCAGGCTAGGGACCGCCGTGACCGCCACCCGTCTTCACCGTTCCGAACTCGCCGTGCCGGGCTGCAACGTCCGGATGCTCGAGCGCGCGCCCGACCTCGGTGCCGATGTGGTGATGCTCGACCTCGAGGATGCCGTCGCCCCGGACGACAAGGAGCAGGCCCGCCTGAACGTGATCGACGCCCTGCGCGACCTCGACTGGTCGCGCTGCTCGGTGTCGGTCCGTATCAATGGGCTGGACACCCACTATTGCTACCGGGACATCGTCGATGTCGTCGAGGCGGCGGGGGAGCACATCGACACGATCCTGATCCCCAAGGTGTCCGGCGCGGGAGACGTCCACCTGGTGGCGACGCTGCTGTCTCAGATCGAGGCCGCCCGTGGCCTCGAGCACCGGGTCGGGATCTCGGTGCTGATCGAGACCGCAATCGGAATGGTCATGGTCGACGAGATCGCGGCCGCCTGCCCAGAGCGCATGGAGGCGATGGTGTTCGGCGTGGCCGACTATGCCGCCTCGATCCAGAGCCACACCACCTCCATCGGCGGGGTCGAGGCGGATTACGCCATCGGTGGGCACCTCGGCGACCAGTGGCACTACCCGTTGTCACGGATCGCCGTTACCTGCCGCGCGCGCGGACTGCGCCCGGTCGACGGGCCCTACGGAGACTTCACCGATCCCGAGGGGTACGTCTCGGCCGCCCGCCGCGCCGCGGTCCTCGGCTACGAGGGCAAGTGGGCGATCCACCCGTCTCAGATCCCGCTCGCCAATCAGGTGTTCACACCGGATGACGGCCTCATCGAGCGCACCCACCGGATCGTCGCGGCGATGCGCCAGGCGGCCGCGGAGGGTAAGGGCGCCGTGTCCCTGGACGGACGCCTCATCGATGCCGCCTCGATCAGGATGGCCGAGAACCTGCTGGCCAAGCTCGAGCTGATCGAGCGGCGAGCGGCTTTAGCGGATCGCGACGGCGAAGACTTCATTCAACGGGCGATCTGATCGTTCACCGGCAGGGCCGGACGCCCGATTTGTAGCCTCGTGGTGATGAGCGTGTTGCCCGAACTGCTGCTGGCTCCAATCCTCGTGGCGGTCTCAATCCTCGCCGGCCGGCGTTGGGGCGAGCACGTCTCCGGGTTGATCAGCACATTTCCGGCGGTCGTTGGGCCGGTCTTGTTGATCGCGGCGCAGCAGCACGACGCGTCCTTCGCGGCGCGCACCGCCGACGGGACGCTGTTCGGCCTCGCCACTCTGGCCGCGTTCATGGTCACCTATGCCAAGCTCGCGGGACGGGTCCACTGGAGCGTGAGCCTCACGTGCGCATGGATGGCTGCGGTCGTGGTAGGGATTCCGATCCGATGGTTGGCCGGCCACCTCGGCTTTCCAGCCGCGCTGCTCGTCTCGACCGTCTCGCTGAGCGCAGCCTATGCCGCACTGCCTCCCGGCACCTCACCGCTCGCGCGAGCCCAACCGGATGCCGGCGGCTCGCAGGAGATCATGCTGCAAATGGGGCTGACCGCTGCGTTGGTCGGCGGGCTCGCCGTGGCGGCGGCGCAGTTGGGGCCAACGGTGGGCGGGATACTCGCTGCCCTGCCCGTCCTCGCATCGGTCCTGGTGGTCCGTATCGATCGGCGAGACGGCGGAGCCGCGGTGGTTGGTCTGCTCCGCGGAATGCTGAGTGGGATGCCTACCTTCGTTGGTTTCTGCGCGGTGGTCGCGCTGCTGATCACGCCTCTAGGAACCGCATGGGCATTCAGCGTGGCGTCGGTTGTGGCGATCACCCTGCAGATCACGGCCCTCGGCCGCGGCGTCTTCGCCCGGGTGGCCAGAGTCGCCCTCGCCGCGCGACGTATCTGAACCCCTACTGCGAGGGTTGGACGAAAGGCTCGCCCGGCGGCAGGCGAGCACACTTGCGATCGGGCGAGTGATGTTCGGGAGGTCGGCGGATCGCAGGTCGTATGTTGGAGGGGGAATGGCAGATAGCAGGGATCTCGACTTCACGTACTCGCTTACGGATCGGATCATCCGTCTCAGTCTCGGTGAGCTTCCCGACTTCAGCGGGGCGAAGTTCGACGGGGACTTTTCGCTCACACTGGAGCAGGCCCAGCGCCGCAAGCACGACTACTTGGCCGAACAGGTCGGGATCGGGCCGGGCCGGCGTCTGCTCGACTTGGGGTGCGGATGGGGCCCGCTACTGGCCTACGCTCGGGCGCGCGGCGGGACGGCGGTCGGGGTGACGCTTTCCTCAGCGCAGCTGGAGGCTTGCCGTCGGCACGGGCTCGAGGTCTACCTCGAGGACGCGCGCGAGATCGACCGAAAGCGGTTCGGGACGTTTGACGCTGTTGCGAGCCTCGGCGCGTTCGAGCATTTCTGCTCCCCGGAGGACTACCAGGCGGGACGCCAGGAGGAGATCTACAGCGACCTCTTCGCCCGCGTCTCGAGCGTGCTGCCGCCGGGTGGCCGCTTCTACCTGCAGACGATGGTGTTTGGCCGCAACATGATCCCCGCCGATCGGATCGACTTCGAGGCGCTCCGCGCGGTCCCACCTCGGGACTCGGACGAGTGGTACCTCGCGCTGCTGGGTCGCCAGTTCCCCGGTTCCTGGCTGCCGTTCGGCCAGGAGCAGGTCCGCCGGTGCGCCGAGCCGCACTTCCGGCTGGTCTCGAGCATCAGCGGCCGCTTGGACTACATCGAAACGATCAACCGGTGGAACGAGCGGATCGGAGCGCCGAGCTTCAGAAAGACGCTGCTCAAGCTCCGCCTGCTGCCACGCTGGCTCAGCAGCGCCGACTTCCGCCTCGCTTTCACCTCTGGTGTCAGCGCCAACCAGGTCTGCTTTGAACGCGAACTACTGGATCACTATCGCCTCGTATTTGAAAACAAAGCGCGAGGCGACGTCGGGCTTCCCGCCTAGTTGGATACGGGTTGACGAAGAAGAGTAGAGTCGAACACGAGCTGGCCCTGCGGCCAGGATCCTTATCCCAGGCTCCGATGCCATCACCGGCGCAGCGTGCGTCACTCGGCGCAGCGTGCGTCACAAGGCGAGAGGCCTGGACAACTGGTTTTGACTGCGGGGACGGCGAAGTACTCCTGAAGGGGTTACCCGACCGACCCCGGTGGACATGCCCCATACGTTGAGCCGCGCGTGGTTCTCGCCAGTTCTTTCGCGCGGAGCGAAGACCGCAACCGGAAGGATCCCAATGGCAGCCAAGAACAAGGTGACGGTATCGATGAAACGAGCGAACCAACGGCCCAGTTCCGCCGAGCGTCGCGCAGCGCAGATCGCCGAGATCTCGAACAAGCAGGCTGAGCTAAAGCGCGAAGCCGCCGAGCGGGCCGCCAAGCGGGCCGTGAGCACGGACGCACCTGCGCTACCCAAATCGGCAACCGCGAGGCGCAGCAAGGCTCGCTGATCCGCGACGGCCAATCCGTCGCGGAAACGTGTCGCTTGGGGCCGCCTCCTGACCTTGCCAGTCCCGTGGCGCGTGTAAATCGGGGAGACAGGATTTGAACCTGCGACCGCCCGGCCCCCAGCCGGGTGCGCTACCAGACTGCGCCACTCCCCGTGGTCGGACCCGATCATAGGGCCTGTGGGGCGTCCATCGATCTGAACTGTGGATGAAAAGGTCGCTATAGCGCCCTTTGGATCCACACATCCCGTCCCAACCCTCGCAAACCCGCGCTGGCGTGCCCGAAGCCGCCAGCGCGCGCACACTAGGATGCCGCACGATGCGAGTGGGTCTGCTCACCGGCGGCGGCGACTGCCCCGGTCTCAACGCCGTGATTCGGGCCGTCGTCCGCAAGGCCATCGACGGATACCAAGCCGAGGTGGTCGGATTCAAGGACGGCTGGCGTGGCCCATTGGAGGACCTCGCCGTCCCACTCACTATCGAATCGACCCGCGGCATCCTGCCCCGTGGCGGCACCATCCTGGGCAGCTCGCGCACCAACATCTTCAAGCACGAGAACGGACCGCAGCACGTCCGGCAGACGCTCGAAAGGCACCAGTTGGACGGCCTGATCGCGATCGGGGGCGAGGACACCCTTGGCGCGGCCAACAGACTCGGCGAGCACGGCGTCAAGGTGATCGGCGTACCCAAGACGATCGACAACGACCTCGGCGCCACCGACCAGACCTTCGGGTTCGACACCGCGCTGCAGGTGGCCACCGAGGCGGTCGACCGGCTCCACACGACGGCCGAGAGCCACAACCGCATCCTGGTCGTGGAGGTGATGGGCCGGAGCGCCGGCTGGATCGCCCTGCACACCGGGATCGCCGGTGGGGCCGACGTGATCCTGATCCCCGAGCTGCCGTTCGACATCGACGAGGTGTGCCGGCTGATCACCCGCCGCCACGAGCGCGGGCGCTACTTCTCGATCGTCGTGGTCGCCGAGGGGGCAACTCCGAAAGAGGGCACGACGATGACTCTCCAAACGGGCGAGACCGATGAGTTCGGCCACCCGCGCCTGGGCGGCATAGGCCAGCGGCTCGAAACCGAAATAGAGCAGCGCACCGGCTATGAGACCCGAGCCACCGTCCTCGGCCACGTGCAGCGGGGCGGCACGCCCACTGCCTTCGATCGCGTGCTCGCCACCCGACTCGGTCTGGCGGCGATTGACGCGGCGCACGAGAACCGGTGGGGGATGATGACGGCACTGCACGCCACGGAGATCACGCTGGTGCCGATCGCCGATGCTGTCAAAGCGGTACGCCGAGTTCCGGTGGATGAATATCAGCGTTATGGCGTGCTGTTCGGATAGCGAACCCCTGAGCGGCTTTAATAGCCACCGCCCGTGACCCTCCAGGCAAGTTCCATTGACGAGCTGTGTGTGGACACGATCCGCACGCTCTCGATGGACGCCGTTCAGAAGGCGGCCTCGGGCCATCCGGGCACGCCGATGGCCCTGGCTCCCGTGGCCTACGTGCTGTTCACGCGCACGATGCGCCACAACCCCCACGACCCGCACTGGCCCGATCGGGACCGATTCGTCCTGTCCTGCGGGCACGCCTCGATGCTCCTGTACTCCAGCCTGTACCTGAGCGGGTACGACCTCAGCCTGGAGGACATCAAGCAGTTCCGCCAGCTCGGCTCCAAGACCCCTGGTCACCCCGAATACGGCGAGGTGCCGGGTGTGGAGGTGACGACCGGGCCGCTCGGGCAGGGGATCGCCCACGCCGTTGGGCTGGCGCTGGCCGAGCGTCTCCTCGCCACGCGCTTCAACCGGTCCGGCCACGAGATCGTCGATCACTACACCTACGTGATCGCCTCGGACGGCGATCTGGAGGAGGGGCTCAGCGGCGAGGCCTCCAGCCTGGCCGGCCATCTCGGGCTCGGCCGGCTGATCAGCTTCTACGACGACAACCACATCTCCATCGAGGGCCCCACGGAGCTGGCCTTCACCGAGGACCGGGCAAAAAGGTACGAGGCCTACGGCTGGCACGTACAGAACCTGGGCGAGGACATCGGTCTCGACCGCCTGCAGGAGGCCCTGCACAACGCGCAGCAGACCACCGACCGGCCATCGCTGATCATCACGCGCACCCACATCGCCCAGGGCTCGCCGCACAAGCAAGACACGGCGGGCGCCCACGGCAGCCCTCTGGGCGAGGAGGAGATCCTCGCCACCAAGCGGGCCATGGGCTGGCCCAGCGAGGAGCCCTTCTACGTCCCTCCCGAGGCACTCGAGCACTTCCGCCACACGGTCGATCGCGGTGTGGCCGCTCAGGACGATTGGAACGAGCGGTTCGACTCCTACGGTCAGGCTCACCCTGACCTCGCGGCCGAGTTCGAACGGCTGATCGCCTTGCGCCTGCCAGATGACTGGGAGGCCGGCCTGCCCTCCTATCCCCAGTCGGATTCGATGACGGCCACCCGGAAGTCCGGCCACGAGGTTCTCCAGTGGGCTGCCTCCAAGGTTCCGGAGCTGGTCGGCGGCTCGGCCGATCTGGCTCCCTCCACGCTCACCCACATCGATGCGGCGGATGACGTGGAAGACAACGCCTACGGCGGCCGCAACCTGCACTTCGGGATCCGCGAGCACGCAATGGGTGCGGTCGTCAACGGCCTCACCCTGCACTACCTCCGCGGGTATGGCTCCACATTCCTCACGTTCAGCGACTACATGCGTGGTTCCATCCGCCTGGCCGCGCTGATGCAGCTGCCCTCGATCTTCGTGTTCACCCACGACTCCATCGGCCTGGGCGAGGACGGGCCGACCCACCAGCCGATCGAGCATCTGGCGGCGCTGCGTGCGGTCCCGAATCTGTCGGTGATCCGCCCGGGCGGGGCCAACGAGACGGCGCTGGCCTGGCGGCACGCGATCGCGTCAACCGATCACCCCTGTGCCCTGGTGCTATCCCGTCAGGGCGTGCCGACCTGGAATCCCACTGAGATTCCTGATGACGCGATCGAGCGCGGCGCATACATACTTAGAGACTCCTTCGAGGCCCCGGAGGACCCGGACATCGTCCTGATCGGCACCGGCACCGAGGTGCACATCTGCGTGACGGCGGCAAAGCTGCTGGAGGGTCAGGGACTGGCCACGCGGGTGGTGAGCATGCCCTGCATGGACCACTTCGCCGACCAGCCCAGGGAGTACCGGGATCACGTGCTCCCGCTCGCCTGCCGAGCCCGCATCTCAGTGGAGGCGGCCAGCCCGATGGGCTGGGATCGCTGGATCGGCGACCTTGGGGAGCCGATCGGCATGGAGAGCTTCGGGGCTTCGGGACCTGCGGGGGTCCTGTACCAGCACTTCGGCTTCACGCCCGAGGTGATCGTCGACGCCGCGCGGGAGGCCCACTCGCGAGCGGCGGGAGGAGAGGAATGATCACGCCGAACATCCAGGTGCTCGACGATCCGGTTCCGGCCTTCACTCAGGCCATTCTGGAGGCAGCCCGGTCCCAGGGTCACATCGCGCTGACCGGTGGATCCACGCCCAAGGTCGCCTATCAGCAGGCGGCCGAGCAGCCCGATGCCTTCGAGGGCGCGCACATCTGGTTCGGCGACGAGCGCTGCGTGCCGCCCGACGACGAGCGCTCGAACTTCGGGATGGCCCAGCAGGCCCTCCTCGATCCGATCGAGCAGGCCGGCGTGAGCCTCGGCGGGTCGCACCGGATGAGGGGCGAGCTCGGGCCCCAGGACGGCGCCGAGGACTACGCGCGCCAGCTGAGCGCGGCGGCAGACCCTGAATTCGATCTGATCCTGCTGGGCATCGGTCCCGACGGGCACATCGCCTCCATGTTCCCCGGTCAGGAGTCGCTGCATGAGCGCTCGAAGCTGGTGGTCGGTGTGCCCGAGGCCGGGCACGAGCCCTACGTCCCCCGCATCTCGTTCACCTTCCCGGCCCTGGCCCGAGCGCGCCTGATCCTGCTGCTGGCGACCGGTTCGAGCAAGGCCGATGCCGTATCCAAGGCCTTCGGTCCCCAGGCGCGGCCCACGACGGCCGTGCCCTCGTCGATGCTGGTGGAGCACGCCCGGGCGCTGACCGTACTGCTCGACCGGGACGCGGCGGCCGGCCTGTGAGCGCGGTCATCGGGATCGACCTGGGGGGTACGAAGGTCGCGGCTGCCGTCCTGCAAGACGGCAGCCTTGGGGAATCCCACCTCGAGCCGACCTGCCTGGACGACGGCGACGCGCTCGTGTCCCAGTTGGTCGAGATCGTCGGTCGGGCCCGGGGCGACGGTCCGCTGGACGGGGTCGGCGTGGGGGTCCCCTCCATCATCGAGTTCAGCACCGGGCGTGTCGTCTCCTCGGTGAACATCCCGCTCACCGACATCCCTCTGCGCCAGGTGCTGGGCGATGCCGTGGGTGTGCCGGTGTTCGTGGACAACGACGCCACCGTGGCCGCGCTGGCCGAAGCTCACGACGAGGACTTCCAACTGGTGGCCCGCAACCTGGTCATGCTCACGATCGGGACCGGCGTCGGCGGCGGCATCGTCCTGGGAGGGCGCATCTTCCGGGGCGCCACCGGCGGAGCGGCCGAGCTCGGCCACACGCTGGTGGCAGTGGGGTGCGAGCCAGACGTGCCGGCCGGGAGGGACTTTCCGCAGGTCGGTTCGCTGGAGTACCTGGCCGCCGGCCACGCGCTGGATCGCGCCGCGGCGCGGATCGCCGCCGAGCACCCCGAGTCGGCGCTCGGCCGCAGGGCGGCGGCCGGGGATGAGGTGACCGGGGTCCACCTGGTGGACGCCGCCCATCACCGTGACTCCGCCGCGGTCGCGGCGGTCACCCGCTGGGCTCATCTCGTGGGGGTCGGCGTCGCCAACGCGATCAACACCTTCGACCCCGACGAGGTCGTGCTCGGGGGCGGTGCCGCCCGGGCGGGCGACCTGCTGCTGAAACCGGCCGCCGAGATCGCCGAGGGCTATATCCATCCCGGCCTGCGCGGCCACGCGCGCATCCGGCTGGCTCGGCACGGACCGCGGGCCGGGGTGCTGGGAGCGGCACTCCTGGCCGAGCAGGAGCTGACCGGCGGCTCGCCGGTGGAGGGCGGAGCCGAGCTGAGCGGACACGGCGCGGCATGATCGTCGCGTGCGGCTTTGACCACGCCGGGTTTCCGTTGCGGGCGATACTGCTGTCCACGATTGAGTCGGCCGGGCACCAGGTGCTGGATCTGGGCACCGACTCGCCGGAGCCGATCGATTACCCCGATAAGGCGCTGGCGGTGGGGGAGGCGGTTCTCTCGGGACGGGCCGAGCGCGGGATCATCGTTTGCGGGTCAGGCGCCGGGGTATCGGTGGCGGCGTGCAAGATCCGCGGCATCCGGGCGGCCACGGTGCATGACACCTACACGGCGCACCAGTGCGTGGAGCACGATGACATCAATGTGATCTGTATGGGGGGCCGGGTGATCGGCGTGGAGGTGGCCCGCGAGATCGCGGTGGCGTTCCTGGGCGCCTCGTTCACCGGCGCCGAGCGGCACCTGCGGCGGCTGGCCAAGGTGGCGGAGATAGAGCGCACGGGCGGCACGGGTGTGTCGTTCGACAGCGCCGGGTAGATGGCGACCATGTCCATGCGGACGATCGAATGCAACGTGTGCGGGGAGCCCCTGACCGGACACGACGACGAGGCTCTGATCCGCCGGCTGCTCGACCATGTGAGCAGCGTGCACCCCGACGTGCCCTACGACGAGGACGCGGCACGGGCCGAGGTGGCCGCCGAGGCTTACTCGGCCACGGATAACTGATGGCGGGGAGTCTGCCGGCGGGGGGTGTCGTGCTGGTGCGCCACGGCGCCACCGAGTGGAGCGAGTCCGGCCGCCACACCGGCCGGACCGATCTGCCGCTGCTGCCCGAGGGCCGGCGCCAGGCCGAGGAGCTGTCGCACGTGCTTGATCCCGGCGACTTCGGCCGCGTCCTGTGCAGCCCGATGCTCCGCGCGCGGGAGACCTGTGAGCTCGCCGGATTCGGGGAGCGGGCCGAGATCACCGAGGAGCTCCACGAATGGGACTACGGAGACTACGAGGGGCTCACCACCTCGGAGATCCGCGAACGCCGGCCCGACTGGTCGCTGTGGCAGGACGGCTGCCCGGGCGGCGAGTCGCCCGACCAGGTGGGCGCGCGGGCCGACCAGGTGCTAGCGCTGGCCGCGTACCGAGACCCATCCGCCGGCGCGATCCAGGCCGAGGCTCAGAAACCGGCCATCCTGTTCGCCCACGGTCACATCCTCCGGGTGGTGAGCGCGCGGTGGATCGGGCTCGAGGTGGATGGTGGCAGCCGTCTGGTTCTCCAGCCGGCCGCGCTGGGCGTGCTCGGTCACGAGCGTGAGACCCAGGTGATCGAGGGCTGGAACCTCACCGACATGCCCTGACAAAAGTCACACACGATTCCGGCCGTCAGACACTTACCGGCGGCCGTCTTGGGATCTACCTTGCCGGGCATGAGCAAACCCGGGAGTGCAACCAACGGTCTGGCCGTCGAGGTCCACGACCTGAAGAAGTCCTACGGCGAGATCGACGCGGTGAGCAGCGTGAGCTTCGAGATCGCGCGCGGCGAGGTGTTCTGCCTGCTCGGGCCCAACGGCGCGGGCAAGACGACCACGGTGGAGATCCTGGAGGGCTTCCGGAAGCGTGACGGCGGCGAGGTGCGGGTCCTCGGCCTGGACCCGGCAGGTGGCCCGCGCGAGCTGCACGAGCGCGTCGGGATCGTCCTGCAGGAGTGCGGGGTGCAGGCATTCCTGACCGTCGCCGAACTGGTGGAGATGTATGGCCGCTATCACGTGCGCTCGCGGCCGGTGGACGAGGTGATCGAGATCGTCGAGCTTCAGGAGAAGCGCGACACTCGCGCCAACCTGCTCTCCGGCGGCCAGCGCCGGCGGCTGGATCTCGCCCTGGCGCTCGTCGGCGACCCCGACCTGATCTTCCTGGACGAGCCGACGACGGGTTTCGACCCGGCCGCCCGGCGAAACGCCTGGTCGACGATCCAGACTCTCTGCCAGCTGGGCAAGACGGTGTTCCTGACCACCCACTACATGGATGAGGCCCAGGTCCTGGCCGACCGGGTGGCGATCATGAGTGCCGGTCAGATCGTGGCCCTCGGCACCCCGGGCGAGCTCGGAGGTCGCGACGCTCGACCGGCTGAGATCCGCTTCTCGCTGCCGGCCGGGTGGTCGCTGGGCGACCTGCCCGCCTTGCCCGCCGAGGCCCGCAGCCTGAGCGGAGACCTCGTCCTGATCGTGACCTCCGAGCCGGTGCGGGCCGTGCACGTACTCACCGGCTGGGCCCTGGATCACGACGTGACCCTCACGGGCCTGTCGGTCAGTCAGCCGACGCTGGAGGACATCTATCTGGAGCTGACCGGCGTCAGCCAACCCACCGCATCCACGCCCGAGCAGGAGGTCGTTTTATGAGCACCGTCTCCGCTTCAGCCCCGGCCGGTTCCTCGACGCACTCCTCGCCGTCGCGCGACCTAGGGCTGGTGGCCTGGCAGATTCGCTACGAGCAGCGGGCGTACTGGCGCAACCGCGCGCGCGGGCTGTTCACGTTCATCTTCCCGCTGATGTTCCTGGTCATCTTCGGGAGCATCGACAAGGGCGCGCGCCTCGGCCACGGCCGGTACGCGATCGGCTACGACGATTTCTTCGTGCCCGGGATCCTGGCGTATGCGGTGATCGCCACCACCTATGTGAACCTGGCGATCAGCACCGCCATCCTGCGCGACGACGGTGTCCTGAAGCGCATGCAGGGGACGCCGCTGCCCCGGCCGGCATACGTGGCCGCTCGGGTCGCCTCGACCGTGTTGATCATGCTGGCCATCACCGTCGTGACGCTGGTGCTCGGCGTCGTGGCCTACGGAGTTCACATCCGCGCGGCCACGATTCCCGGCCTGCTGATCACGCTGATCCTCGGCACCGCCGCGTTCGCCACCCTGGGCATGGGGATCACGCGGTTCATCCCCAACGCCGAGACCGCGCCCGTGGTCATCAACCTCACGGTGCTTCCGCTCACCTTCCTGTCCGGCGTCTGGTTCCCGGTCCAGCACCTGCCCAGGTGGCTGAATGACATTGCCGAGATGTTTCCGATCCGGCCGTTGGCCAACGGCCTCCAGACCGCGTTCAACCCGTTCAGCAAAGGTCCCGCCATTGTCGGCGCCGATGTCCGTACGCTCGCCATCTGGACGGTGATCGGAATTTTCTTCATGCTGCGGTTCCTGCGCCAGCCACAGGGCGAGGTGCGATGACCGTCGGGCGCGTGCTCACCTGGCGGGGTGGGCCGTGGGGCGAGCGGCCGCCGTTCCAGCGCGCGGCCATGCGGGCAGTGTGGATCGCCTTCGTGGTCTTCCCGCTGGTCAACGCCGCCCTCTCGCGCGCGCCGGTCGTTCAGAAGGTGGCCGTGATTGTCGCCACCGTGCTGTTCATGGCCGGGTACATGCTGATGGTCGGCTGGCAGCGCCTGGCCGGCGACCGGCGCGCGGCCCTCACGCTGGCCGCGATGCTTGCCCTGGCCACGTTCCTGACGCTCGTGCAGGACGCCGGCTGGGGATTCCTGTTCATCTACTGCTCGGCCTGCTGCGGCCTGCTCCGGGGAAGCCGGCTCGGATTCGGCGGCGTGGCCCTCTGCACCGCGTTGGCGGCGCTGTTGCCGGCGCTTTCCGGGGTCTATGGGGATTCGATCGGCTACGGCGCGAGCGCCGCCGGCATCGGCCTGCTGATGTTGCTGGTCCGCGATCTCCGGATCCGCAACGAGGAGCTGAATGAGGCCCGGGCCGAGCTGGCCCGCGCGGCCGTCGCGCACGAGCGCGAGCGCTTCGCCCGGGATCTCCATGACCTGCTCGGCCACTCGCTGTCGGTGATCGCCATCAAGGCCGAGCTGGCCCGCCGCCTGGCGCCCGTGGACGGGGAGCGCGCGGCGGCCGAGGTGGCCGACATAGAGACGGTGGCTCGGCAGGCCCTGGCCGAGGTGCGAGACGCGGTCAGCGGCTACCGGCGCCCGGTACTCGACGTGGAGCTGGAGGGCGCGCGGGTGGCTCTGGAGGCGGCGGGGATCGAGGCTGTGGTGGAGCGTGCCCCGGCTGTGCTGGAGGAGGACGTGGAGGCCGTCCTCGGCTGGGCGGTCCGCGAGGGCGCCACCAACGTGATCCGCCACAGTGCCGCGCGCCACTGCCGCGTCCGCCTGACCTTCGACGCTGTGCGGGCCGGGCTGGAGGTGGTCGACGATGGCCGCGGCCCGAACGGAGCCGGCCCCGGCAACGGTCTGGCCGGCCTCCGCGACCGGGTCACCGCCGTGCAGGGAACGGTGCTGGCCGGCCCGGGCCAGGCCGGGGGCTACCGGCTCTTCGTGGAGATCCCCCTGGCCGGCCGGGCCGCATGATCCGCGTGCTGATCGCCGAGGACCAGGGGATGGTCCGGGGCGCGCTGGCTTCGTTGCTGGAGCTCGAACCGGACATCGACGTGGTGGCGCAGGTCGGCCGCGGTGACGAGGTGGTCTCGAGCGCCCTGGCGGCCCGTCCCGACGTGGCGCTGCTTGACATCGAGATGCCCGGCGCCAGCGGCCTTGAAGCCGCCGGCGCTCTGCGTCAGCAGCTGCCCGCCTGCCGCGTCCTGATCCTCACGACCTTCGGGCGGCCGGGCTACGTGCGCCGCGCGATGGCCGGCGGCGCCTCGGGGTTCCTGTTGAAGGACGCGCCCGCGGCTGACCTGGCCCGGGCCGTGCGCCGGGCGATGGCGGGAGAGAGGGTGGTCGATCCGGGCCTCGCCGCCACCGCTCTGAGCCAGGGCGACAGTCCGCTGACCGGGCGTGAGCGCGAGGTCCTCGCCGCCTCCCGCCGTCACCCCACCGTGGCCGAGCTGGCCGGCGCCCTGCACCTGTCCCAGGGCACCGTGCGCAACCACATCTCCGCCGCGATCGGCAAGCTCGACGCCCGCAACCGGCTCGACGCCGTGCGGATCGCCGAGGACAACGGCTGGCTGTGATCGATTGTTCCTTTAGCGGGCGCAGTGCCCCCTAAATGAACAATCGATGACCCGCCCCGCCCACCCATGCGGCTGAGAGGACTCGAACCTCCACGTCCCGAAGAACACAGGCACCTGAAGCCTGCGCGTCTACCAATTCCGCCACAGCCGCGGGGGTTGATCAACTTAGCATCTGCCGCCGCCCGCCCGGGGATCGGCAAGTGTCCGCTACCCTCCCTCAAACGCCCGCGCCGCTATCGTCTAGGGGACTAGGACGCCGCCCTCTCACGGCGGAAACCCGGGTTCGAATCCCGGTAGCGGTACTGATCCGCGAGCGCAGCTAGCATCCCACCCGGGGTATCCAGGATGGGCGTCAAGTTCAAGCGTGGAGCGCTGAAGGTTGGGATGGCCGTCCTGGCCTCGTTGCTGCTCGCGGCCCCGGCTGCCGCTCACTCGGCCCCGGCCGCCACGCAACCGGTTCCCGAGCCGACGTACGCCCCGTACATGGGTATCGACACCTGGTACGACTTCTACGCACCGATCGACCAGCACAAGGTCGTCCATCTGGTGAATGTCACGGTCCGGCGGGGCCTACGCGCTGCCGGCTACCGGTACATCTGGCTGGACGCTGGATGGTGGTACGGGAAGCGGAACGCGAAGGGCAAAATCGTGCTCAACCGGCGCTGGTGGCCTCGGGGGATGGCCTGGGTCACCCACTACATCCACGCGCACGGACTGCTGGCCGGCATCTACACCGACATGGGCCGGAAGGCATGCAACAACGGCGGCAGCGTCGGCCACTACCAGCAGGACGTGAACCAGTTCGCCGCCTGGGGCTTCGATGCGATCAAGGGCGACTCCTGTGGGGCGGCGCCACTGAACATGATTCCCAGGATCTACTTCACGCGGTTCGCGCGCGCGATCCAGCACGACACCCCGCACCGCCGGATGATCCTCAACGTCTGCAACGGAGACCCGCGGGGCAACCCCCACTCGCTGAGCGCCATGGATGACTGGGCTTGGGCGCCCAAGGTGGCGACGAGCTGGCGCACCTACGATGACCTGGGCTGGCCGGGCTGGCCGCAGGGGATCACCTGGGCGCATCTGCTGCGCAACATCAAGTACGACGCACGGCATCCCGGAGTGGCAGGCCACGGTCACTGGAACGACCCTGACTATCTCGTCCCGGGCCATCTGCCCCCCGACCAGGCCCAGGCCCAGTTCACCATGTGGACCATCCTGGCCGCGCCGCTGATGATCAGCGCCGACATCGGCACGCTACCGGCGAGCACGGTTCGTATGTTCACCAACCGGCAAGCACTGGCAATCAGCCAGGACCGGCTCGGCCGTCAGGGCCGGGTCGTGTACCAGGAAGGAAACCTGCAACTGTGGGTCAAACCGCTGGCGGACGGCAGCCGGGCCGTCGCGGTCCTCAACCAGGGGACCACCCAGGGCAGCATCTCGTTCACGGGGCGAATGATCGGCCTGGCCGGCCAGCGGTTCACGGTGCGCGAGATCTGGCAGCGTCGAAGCCTCCGGGCCGGAGCGATGCGGTTCCAGGTCCCGGGGACGAGCGCCCTGCTGCTGCGAATTACTCGCCGGTCACGGAAACGCAGACGCTGATCCCCCGCCCGTGGCGATCGCGCTGGTCACGATCGGATGAGCGGCTTTACGTCCTGGTAGCTGTAGGCGCCCACGCGCCGGCGGGCGTCGAGCCGCCAGAGAAGCCTTGTGACCCCGTCGACGACGGCCAGCAGGACCGCACCGACCGCGAGGGCGCCGGCGATGTACCACGGCCAGGGACCGAGGAGGCTGAGCAGCGAGCCGTGAGCCGGCTTCCAGGCCAGATACATGTAGTTCCCCCCGGTGATCACATCTGCGGTGCTGGCCACCACGGCCCAGGCCACCGTGGCCGCCAGCGTGCGAGCGGCCGCCCAGCGGCGAGGCCGGATCCGCAAGCCCCAGACCAGGAAGGCGGCCGTCAGCAGCGCTCCGATGTGGTAGCCGAAGTAGGTGAAGTAGAGGACGCTGGGGAAGTCGTGGCCGAGGTCAGGCGTCAGCGTTGCCTGCAGGGTGGCCGTGAACGCCCAGAAGTAGGTCAGCTCCACGGCCCACAGACGGCGTGAGACCAGGGCGTAGGCGGCGATGACCGAGATCAGGTCGGTCAGCTGCAGCGGCAGGGTGAACCGCACGGTGTAGACGCCGAGGATCACGTCGGCCAGGTATTCGCCCGCCCAGGAGATCAGGATCAGCCCGGCGAGCCCGCGGAAGAACCATCGCACCCAGGCTGCGTCCGGCGAGGCACGGCGGCCCGCCACCACGCAGACGGCCGTGCCCAGGATCCAGATCGCCAGGGCGGCCAGATGTGGGGGGGAGAATTGGGCCACGACAGCTCAGTCTCCGCCGGTCCAGTCCACTTCTTCGAAGCGGCGGAGCAGCCTTTCGCCCCGCTCGGGGTTGAGCGCGCTCAGCCAGGCGATACGGCCGCGGACATGCGCCCGGAAGTCGTCGGCTCTGGCGCGGTTCTGGCTCCCGGGCCCGTACCGGCGGGCGTTGTGGAGGATCGCCTTGAGCTGGTCGTACTCGGTCCGGGCGACATTGGGGCGAACGTTCACCACGACCCCGCACACGGATTGCCGGCTGGCCGCGGTTTGCAGGCGTGACTTGCCCGCATTCAGCGCGAATCCCTCGTCCTGTGCGATCTCGGCCACGAGTTGCTCCAGCCTGGTGCGACAGGCGAGGAGCGCGAGAGGTCCCGAGAAGGTCAGATCATCGGCGTAGCGGGAGTACCGGAAGCAGCCCGCGTCCGCCAGCCCGGTCAGCCGTCGATCCAGCCGGAAGGCCAGCAGGTTGGCCAAGGCGGGTGAGGTTGGCGCGCCCTGCGGCAGGTGGGGCGTGGCCAGCTGCCTCCCGAGCCAGAATCGTGGCCGGACGAGGCGAGGATCACCGGCCGGCGGCATCGCCGCCCAGACCATCTGCGGCACGACGTTGGTGCACAGCCCTGTCAGCAGGTGCGCCACGCGCGGCTGGTAGCCCGCGAGCCGGAAGGTGCCGAACACGCGGCGGGCCGCCACCGACGCGAAGAAATCCTTCAGATCCAGGCGGAGCACCGCCGGCTGTCCGACATGCGGCTGGGCGTTGGTCAGAACCGATCGCCCGGCGGCGAAGCCGTGGCAGGCTTCGTGAACCGGCACGCGGTCGAGGATCTCCCGCAGGATCCAGCGCTGCACCTCCTTGAGCCGGAGCTTTGGCGCCTCGATCACCCGCGCTACACCGCTGCGCCGCCGCACGATCGCATAGCGGTAGTTGCGGAGTTGCTCGCGGGGGGTCGTGCGCTCCAGACCCTTGACGTCGGCCAGCCACTCCAGCTGTCCGCTGCTCAGCTCCAGGAGCTCGGCCAGATGAGCCGGCGAATCGATCGCCACGACCGGCCAGCCGGGCCGGGGCCGGCTTGCCACCCTGGGAGCCGGCTTGGCCACCCTGGGTGCCGACTCCGCCACCGCTGCCGGGTGAGCTACCAGGAACTCCGTGACGTAGGCCTCCAGCGCGCTCTGATTCACGGGCGCTGTCCGGAACGCGCTCACCACCGACAGCGCGAGCCTCTCCATCCACGGTGGCCAATGGCCCAGCTCGGCCGCGCCGCTCTCGGCCAGGGACTCCAGCCGCCACGGCGATGCCAGGAAGGCGCGGGCGAGCCGAGAGACGTGATCCGGGTTGGACACTTCGATTCAGATGATCGCGGCGCCGCGCCCCGACTGCACTATGTCGTGCGTGCCCGGCAGTGCGCTCAGCGCACTCAAGGGGCTCGCGATGCACTGGCTCAGCTAATGACTGATCCCCGGGGTAGCCCCGGAGAGGGTGGTGCGCCCGCAGGCACACGCGCCCGACTCGGTGCGCGACGCCGCGCCAATCACCCTAACCGACGAGCCGCCCGGCGGCCGCAGGCAGCTGCTCCAGCCACCGCGTGGCCTCCAGGTCCTCGAGGATCTGGCGAGCTTCGGCCAGGGCCAGCTCGTCGCCGCGCCGGCGGACCCGATCGAGCAGCGCACCCACGAGCAACGGCCGCGTGTCCAGCCGCCGAAAGACGTCCTCGGCCTCTCGCTCCAGGCCACGGGCTGCGTCGGGGTCGCCCGCAGCTTGCGCGAGCTCAGCGCGCAGCCGCGCGCGCCCGGCGAGGAACAGGGGCAGCTGTCTGGCCGGAGGAAGCTGTTCCACCCAGCTCGCCAGCTGATCCATGGCCGGGAGATCGGCGACGGACAGGGCCGCCTCGGCGCGGAGCCGGAACGCCTCGGCCTGCATCTCTCCGGCGATGACGACGTCCGAGGCCCGGCTGGCCAGGTCGGCCGCCGCAGCGGCATCGCCGGTGGCCAGCGCATGCACGCTCAGCGTCAACATCGCCGAGCCTCTGACGTCCACGTTCTGGGTGTCGAGGATCCGGTGTGCGGCCGCCAGACACCGCTCGAGAAGCGCCTCGTCTCCCCGTGCGGACGCGATCCAGCCCAGACACACAGACGCCGTCGCCAGATCGAACAGGTCGGCAGCCTCCAGCAACGGCATACCGAGGCTCATCACCTCGCTCCAGCGTCCAAGCCACAGGTTCGGCGCCAGCGCCTGCGACTTGAGGGCGGTATCCCAGCTGCGATCTCCCCGCTCCTGCGCCAGCGCCAATCCGGCACTGATCTCCGCCAGGGTGTCGGTCAACCGATGGTCGGCCACGTAGAGACCCGCGATGTTGTACCGGGCCCGCAGCGACAGCCCGGGCAGGTCATGCTCCTCGGCGATCGACAGGGCCTGACGGAGCACTCCCAGACCCTCCTGAGGACGGCGGGTGTTGACCAGATACGCGCCGCGCGTTGTCAGGCCGTCAGCCAGCTCGGGCCATTGCTGGGCGGCTTCGACGGCCGCCAGGGCCTTCTCGATCAGGGGGCCGGCCTCGTCCGGCTTGCCGTCGAACATGAGGTTCATCCCCAGGCTGAACAGAGCCCGCGCGTGATCGGCCGGCTCCAGGCCCGATGAATCGTCCCGGAACGGGCTGAGCAGTTCCTGTGACTGGCCCGAGTGGCCGGCCAGGCGAAGCAGCTCGGCCAGCGTGACTGCTGCGGTCCCGCCTGTCGGGTCGCCGCCGCCCTTGGTCAGGCTGACCGCCTGGCGCAGACGCTCGAGGGCCTGGTCGGCGTTTCCGCTGCGGTTCAGTGCGTTGCCCGCCTGCTGGTAGAGGACAGCGCGCTCGGCATCATCCTCGGCCAGCTCGGCCGCCTGCGCGAAGTAGCGATCGGCCTCCGGTCCCAGCGCCAGCGAGGCGGCTGCGCGCCCGGCGGCGATCAGCGTCTCCCGCGCCGAGGCCCGCAGCTCGCCCACATCCTCGGCGTCGGGTGCCGCGCGAATCGCCTGGAGGTAGTGGTCGGCCAGGACCTCCGCGATGTCGCCGATCTCGCCCGGCCACGTCTCCCGGAGTTGCCTGGCCGCGGCCAGGTGGACCGCCTTGCGGGTCCGGCGGCTCAAGGTTCCGTAGGCGACGGTCCGGAGCAGTCCCTGCAGGAATGCGTACTGACCGCGCTCGGGGGAGCGGGGGTCGTCGTCGCGGGAGAGGATCTGCTTGACGACCAGGCCATCCAGCAACGGCCGGACATCGTCCTCGCGGCGGTCGGTGACGGCGGCCAGCGCGGTGGGCGAGAAGGTGTGGCCGAGGACCGAGGCGCTCTGCAGGAGCGTCCGTTCGTCGGTCGACAGGCCATCCAGGCGTGAGGCGACGAGCGCATGCAGGGTCTCGGGCACCTCCAGGTCATCCACCTCGCCGGTGAGCACGTACTGCGAGCCCTCTTGCACGAGCAGCCCACGGTCCTGGAGCATGCGGATCGTCTCCACTGCGTAGAGGGGGTTGCCCTCGGCCCGGCCGACGATCTCGCTGGTGACTGTGTCCGGCAGACCCGGCACGACAGCTTCGAGGATCTCCCGTACCCCAGCCGGATCCAGCGGGGCCAGAACCAGCGGATCCCAGGCCGGCCGCCGCTGACGCAGCTCGGTGCGGCCCAGCGCGATGACGAAGATCGGGAACTCGGCCGACCATTCGAGCAGATAGTCGATGAACTCCAGCAGGCCGCTGTCGGCCCACTGCAGATCCTCAAAGGCCAGGATCACGGGCTGCACCTGCGCGAGTCGCTCCAGGAACAAACGCCAGCCGCTGAACAGATCCGCCCGGTCCGCATCCGGCCTTTCCTCGAGCCGCAGCAGGTGCGCCAGACGGGGCTCCACCAGTCGCCGCTCGCGCTCGTCTGTCACGTGCTCCTCCACGACGGCGCGCAGCTTCTCCCGCCCGACGTGAGGGGGGTCCTCCTCGGCTATCCGGGCGCGCCCCCGGATCATCTCGGCCAGGGCCCAGTACGCCACACCCTCGCCGTAGGACAGGCAGCGGCCTTGGAGCCACCAACGTACGTCCTGGATCCCGTCCAGGTACTTGTAGAACTCCCAGAGCAGGCGAGACTTGCCGAGCCCCGCCTCGCCGACAACGGCCACGAGCTCAGCACGACCCGTTTCCGCGCTTCGCTCGCCCGTATCGATGATCTCCTGAAGCTCCCGGTCGCGTCCGGCGAAGGGCGCCTCCACGCCCGCCTCGCGGCGAGAGCCGCCGGCTCCAGCCACGACGCGCAGCGCGATCCACGCGCGGACCGGCTGCTCGCGACCCTTCACCCGATGGGTGCCCGCTTCCTCATAGGCGATCGCCGCCTCCGAAGAGCGTCGGGTCACGTCATCGACCAGCACCGTTCCAGGCGCCGCGATCGACTGCAGCCGCGACGCCGTGTTGACCGTGTCGCCGAGAACCATCCCCTCACCCTCGGCGCCGACCTCGACGGCCGCATGCCCGGTCAGTACCCCCGCCCGCACCCGCAGCCCGGGCATCCCGACCTCTTCCCCCAGCAAGCTCACGGCTGCGGTCAGCGAAAGCGCCGCGCGCACGGAACGCTCGGCGTCGTCCTCCCGGGCCACCGGTGTACCCCAGACGGCCATAACGGCGTCTCCGATGAACTTCTCCACGGTCCCCCCGTAGCGGTCGATGATCGCGCGGCACCGGTCGAAGTAGCGCGAGAGGAGGTCCCGCACCTCCTCGGGATCGCGGTGCTCACTCAGCGTGGTGAACCCAACCAGGTCCGCGAACAGCACCGACACGAGCCGACGCTCGGAGATCCCCGGCAGACCTGTGGAGCCGGCCGAGGACGCGGGCTGAACTGAGGGAGCACCGCCCCCCGCCCCGGCATCGAGGCGGGTGCCGCACTGCATGCAGAACCGGGCTCCGGGGACGATCGGGTTGCCGCAGCCAGGGCAGCTTTCCGCAGCCGGTGTGCCGCACTGCATGCAGAATCGCGCTCCGGCCGGCAGCAGCGCCCCGCATGCCCCGCAGGCGGTCTCAGCCGAACTGTTCAAACGCCCGTATCTCCTCCGAGTCCATCGTGGTCATGTGGAGCCACGGGAGGATCGCACAGCGGCACACCGCCGGGAAGACCGAGCGCCCCGGAGCGGCATCCGGGGCGCTCAAACGGCAGGCTTCAGGCCACGGGGCGCGCCCGGCGCAAACCGGCTCCGCGCCGGGCCATCGGCCGGCTGAGCAGCCGGGCCAGGAACCCGCCGACGATCGCGTAGATGACCAGGGCAAGTCCCCAATTGAGCCCCAGGTCCGCCTTGGCGCCCTTGACGTGGAACACGTTCTGGAACGGTCCCACCACCCACTTAGCCGCGCTGTGGATATCGCTGACCACCGTGTTGTGGCCGTTGGCCCCCAGCACGAACAGCAGGATCCCCACCGCGATCAGGACCACCGCAATGACCGTCAGCAAGCGAATCAAACGAGCAAGAACACGCATCCCACCCTCCTCCAAAAAGATTGTCTCCCTGCCACAGGGGGTACCCGCGGCCGGGACCCGGTAATCGAACCGGCGCGCCGACCGGCACGGGTGTGATTGGCTGAACTGCGCAGTTCACATGAGAAGGCGGGGAATATGAACAGTCGTTTCGGCAGGGCGGCCAGCGTCAGGCTGGGCGTAGTTGCCTCCGTGGTGGCATCGGCATGCGTGATCGGCATGCCGGCCGGTGCGTCGGCGCACAAAGCCACCAGCACACGCCGGGCCGACAGCGTGCGGGGCATCCCGGGCCTGCCCACGGGCGTCCCGGGGGCCGCCGTCGCCCGACCGGCCCGGCTGCCCGTTCCCTCGCATACCCAGTGGCCGTTCCCGAGCGTGTTCTCGCACACCGAGGGCAGCGGGCGGCTGGACGGCGGTGCCAGCCTGTGGACCGACTTCGTGTACGACGACCACGGCCCGCTTGGGAACCCGGCGGGGATCCTCGCGGCCAGCCAGGCCTCCGATCTTGCCCCCGTGCACGGCGGCTTCACCTACCCGGCCGGGGATGCCCGCCAGAACGGCGCCGACATCTTCACCGCTGCCGTCGGCTACACCAAGCAGGCGACGTACTGGCGGGTGGACTGGAACACCCTGGTCGACCGCAACATCCCCGTGGCCGAGTGGACGATCGCCGGTGACCGGGCCAAGAATGCTCCGCCCAGCGCCACTGCGTGGCCGGGCAACGCGGGCGTCTCCACGTCCACCGGGATCCAGTACGGGCTGATCGTCACCGCCCGGGGCGCCCACCTCGTCACCGCGGCCGACCCGAGCAACACGGTCGCCTCGTTCCCCACCACGGTGAACATGAACACCCGCTCGTTCATCGTCAGGATCCCCACCACTGTGCTGCCGGTGAGCGGCACCTGGAAGCTCCAGCTCGCCGCCGGCCTGGCCAATTCGGCCGGGAACGGGTTCGCGTCAGTGCCGCTGACCGACGGTGCCACCGGCAACGGGGTCAACGTCTACAACATCACCTTCCGGACTTACCGCCAGGAGTCCGAGCTCGTGTGCCCGACCGGGCCGTTCCCGGACCCCGGTCTGGCCCAGGCCGCCGACCGGGGGATCGGGGTCGACGGCGTCACCTACGACCACCTCCCGGCCGCCGAATGCGGCAACAATTGGATGGAGAACGACCAGGCCAACACGCTGGCCGGCGGCAACGTGGCCAAGTACTCGTTGTCCGTGAACTGGGCCCAGCTGGCGGGTCACGTCCGCACGCCGGAGCCCCGGCCGACGGGCTACACCAACCGCTGGTACGTGACCCCGCTGTCGCTCGGCCAGGGCGTCGTGGATCCGTCCGGCGGCACCTACACACCGCCCACATATGTCGGCCGGGTGCAGCCCTACGCCGTCTACGTGCCGACCGGCTACAACCCGGCCAAGCCGACCAAGCTGACCTGGATCCTCCACTCGCTGGGGGCCAACCTGAACCAGTACGGCGGCGTGGCGCCCAGCCAGCTCAAGGAGGAGTGCCAGGACCGCGGCAGCATCTGCGCCACCACCGAAGGGTTCAGTGAGGGCCAGTGGTACTACGCCCAGGCCGAGGTCGACTTCTGGGATGTCTGGCACCAGCTGGCCCTGACATATGACCTCAACCCGGACGCGACCGTGATGTCGGGGTATTCGATGGGCGGGTGGGCCTCTTACAAGCTCCCCGAGGAGTACCCCGACCTGTTCGCCCAGTCGATGCCGCTGGAGGGGCCCGTGATCTGCGGTGACCGCGTGTACGGACCGATTGGAAGTGCCGCCGGCGCCGGCCAATGCACCAGCGACGGGGACAGCACGCCGCAGATCGTCAACCTCGAGTGGATCCCCTACGTGATGACCTACGGCGGCATCGACGAGCTGGTGCCCTTCACGGGTGGCCAGGAGCAGATCGCCCAGTTCCGTAGCCTCGGCTATCGCTTCTACGCGGTCGACTACCCGACCGAGGACCACATGGTGTTCTCGGTCCAGAACGACTTCACACCGGCCGACTCGCAGCTGGGTGATCTAACCCGGGTCAGGAATCCGGGCTCATTCCAGTTCAAGTGGTATCCCGATCTGGTGAAAGAAATCGGCCATATCGGCCGGGCCGGGAGGATCGGCCCGACCCGCGATTACTGGATCAGCGGGCTGGCCGGACGCGACACCGCCCCCGGCAAGTTCGCCTCGGTGAGCGCCGACTCGCACGCGATCCGCCAGACCCGCCACACCGCCTCCGAGCACTTCGGCGTCTCGGCCGGATTCGAGCCGACGCCGGCGGCGATCGATCAGCAGACCTGGACCGCCCACGGCACCACCGCGGTCCGCCAGCTCCTCACCCTGTCGTTTGCCAACGTGAGCCGCGCTTCGGTGAACACGGTCCGGGCCAGGCTCCGCTGCGCCACGATCCGCGCCACCACGGACGGCGACACCGCGCTCACGCTGCTCCGGCGCCACAGTCGGTTGACGGTCCGTCTCACCCGGGGGACGACCACTCTCCATATGTGCAGGCGGCACCGGCGGCCGGCCAGCCGCCGGCTATGAGCTCCCCGAGCTCCGGCCCTAGACGCCGGTGGCCGGTTTCTCCGCGTGCCCGCCGAACTGCTTGCGCATGGCCGACAGGAGCTTGTCCCCATAGTCAGCCTCGCCGCGTGAGCTGAACCGCCCGTAGAGCGCGGCGCTCAGCACGTTGGCCGGGACGCTCTCGTCCACGGCCGCGGCCACCGTCCAGCGTCCTTCGCCGGAATCGGATACCCGGCCCTGGTAGTCCGACAGCTCCGGGGAGTCGACCAGGGCAGCCGCGGTGAGGTCGAGCAGCCAGGAGGCGATCACGCTGCCCCGCCGCCACACCTCGGCCACCTCGGGCATGTCGAAGTCGTAGTGATAGAAGCGCTCGGCGTGCTGGATCGGGGCCGTCTCGGCGTCTGACTCCTGCTGCTCCTTGCCGAACGAGGCGTGCTGGAGGACGTTCAGGCCCTCGGCGTAGGCGGCCATCAGCCCATACTCGATGCCGTTGTGGACCATCTTCACGAAGTGCCCCGCACCGGCCGGGCCGCAGTGCTGATAACCCTGCTCGGCGGTTGTGGGTTCGCCTGAGCGCCCCGGGGTGCGAGGCGCCGCCTCGACGCCAGGAGCCAGCGTCTTGAAGATCGGGTCGAGGTACTCGACGGCTTCGTTCTTGCCCCCGATCATCAGGCAGTAGCCGCGCTCCAGGCCGAACACGCCGCCGCTCGTGCCAACGTCGACGTAATGGACCCCCTTGGGCTCGAAGCGGTCGCCCCGGTCGATGTCATCCCGGTAATAGCTGTTACCGCCGTCGATCAGGATGTCGCCCTTCTCCATGTGCGAGGCCAGCTCGTCGAGCGTCTCGTCGGTGTAGGCGGCCGGGACCATCACCCATGCTGCCCGGGGCGGCTTCAGCTTCTGCACAAACTCCTCCACGGAGCGGGCTCCGGTCGCCCCCTCCTTCTCCAGCCCGGCTACCGAGTCCTCGTTGACGTCATAGACGACGCACTCGTGCCCCGCCTGCATCAAACGCCGAACCATGTTGGCGCCCATCCGGCCCAACCCGACCATTCCCAATTGCATGACCAGTAGCCTCCTGAGTTCTCGAATCCAACCTCGACTACCCCAATAATGACCAGCCAGCCCCACTTCGGTCTAACCGGCCTCGCCACGATGGGCGCCAACCTCGCCCGCAACGTGGCCCACCACGACATTCCGGTGGCGGTGCACAACCGCACCGCCAGCCGCATGCAGCGCTTCCTGGACGAGCACGGCTCCGAGGGACCCATCACCGGCCACGAGACGACCGAGGACTGGATCAAGTCTCTGGCCGAGCCCCGGGTGGTGATGAGCATGGTCCAGGCGGGACCGGCCACCGATGCGGTGATCGATGACATTTCGCCGCACCTGAGCCAGGGCGACATCCTGATCGACGGGGGCAACGCCAACTCCCGGGACACGCAGCGTCGTCACCAGGCCCTGGCCGAGCAGGGCATCCACTTCATCGGCACCGGGGTGTCCGGTGGGGAGGAGGGGGCGCTGAACGGCCCGAGCATCATGCCCGGTGGCGACCCCGACGCCTACGACGCCTCGGTCAAGCCGATCTTCGAGGCGATCGCGGCCCAGGTGGACGGGACGCCGTGCTGCACCTTCGTCGGACCGGACGGTGCCGGCCACTACGTGAAGATGGTCCACAACGGCATCGAGTACGCCGACATGCAGCTGATCGCCGAGAGCTACGACCTGCTGCGCCATGGCGCGGGCCTGGAGGTGCCGGAGATCGCCGAGCACTTCAAGCGCTGGAACGAGACCGAGCTCGACTCGTTCCTGATCGAGATCACGGCGCGGGTGCTGGAGAAGACCGACGAGGCCACCGGGCAGCCGCTGGTCGACGTGATCCTGGACGCCGCCGAGCAGAAAGGCACCGGCCGCTGGACCGCCCAGGACGCGCTCGAGCGTGGCGTGCCGCTGACCGGCATCACGGAGGCCGTGTTCGCGCGGACGTTGAGCGCTCTGAAGGCGGAGCGGGAAGCCGCGGAGTCGCGGCTGGCGAGCCCCAAGCCGCCAGCCGCAGGAGATGACGATCTGGCCGGCGACCTGGAGCACGCGCTGTATGCCTCCAAGATCGTGTCCTACGCCCAGGGGTTCGCCCAGATGGCGGCGGCCTCGGAGGCCGAGGAATGGGGCGTCGATCTGGGATCGATGGCCACCATCTGGCGGGGCGGCTGCATCATCCGGGCCCGGTTCCTGGACCGGATCAAGGAGGCCTACGACGACCAGCCCGACCTGAGGAACCTGATGATGGCCGACTTCTTCACCCAGGCGCTGGCCGAGGCTCAGGACCCGTGGCGGCGGGTGGTCGCCCGAGCGGCCGAGCTGGGCATTCCGACCCCGGCGTTCTCCTCCTCGCTGGCCTACTACGACGGCTACCGCCGGGCCCGCGGGCCGGCCTCGCTGATCCAGGGCCTGCGGGACCTGTTCGGCGCCCACACCTACCGGCGCGTCGATCGCGACGGCACCTTCCACATCGAGTGGGGAGGGGACGGTCGCGAGGTGGACGCCTCGTAACCAAGGGAGGCATCAGCGGGCATGCGCCTGCTCGGACTCGTCATCAGCGTCGGCCTGGCCGACTCGATGAACCCTTCCACGATCGTGCCGGCGCTCTACCTGGCCACCGGCGAGTGCGCCAAGCGGGATCTGATCCAGTTCACCCTGGGAGTGGGTGGCACCTACCTGGTCGGCGGGATCCTGCTGGTCGTCGGCCCGGGCGAGGCCCTGCTGGCACTGGTACCGCATCCCGGCGCCACGGCCCGATACATCCTCGAGATCGTCGCGGGCGTGGTGGTTCTGGCCGGCGGCGTGGTGCTGCTGCTTCGCCGCCACCGGCTCACCGACCGCCAGCTGCCCCAGCCGAAGCCCGGCCGCACAAACTCGGCATTCCTGCTCGGTGCCGGAATCATGGCCGTGGAGCTGCCCACCGCGTTCCCGTACTTCGCGGTGGTCGCAGCGGTTGTCGGCAGCGGCCTGAACATCGGCGGCCGGATCCTCCTGATTGTCATCTTCAACGTCTGCTTCGTGCTGCCGCTGCTGGGGATCCTGGCCACCGTGGTGTTCGCCGGAGACCAGGCCGGCCCGATCCTGATTCGAGGCCGCAACTTCCTGCAACGGCGCTGGCCGATCCTGCTGGCCATCCTGGCGCTGGTGGCCGGGGTGTTCGTAACCGTGCTCGGCGTGACCGGGATCCTCGGCCGCGGGAACGGCGCCGCCGCCGGGGTGTCCCGGCGGTTACGGCACCTGATCACCAAGGGCTAGAGCGCCTGCGACACGTAGCGCTCGAGCGCACGGCGCACATCATCGGGCCACGGCACCTTCTCGGTCGTGCCATGGGCCACGCACACGTGGCGCAGGAAGGCCTCGGCCACCAGGATGTCCCCGCACAGAACCGTGTACCGGCTGGTCATCGAGGTGCGGGTGAGCGGATCGAGCCGTACCTCGATCGTCAGCACGTCATCCTCGCCCGCCGGCGTGCGGTACGTGATGCCCGATTCGGCCACCACCACGTCGATCCCCGAGGCCCGGATCTGCGGGTAGGTGAGGCCCAGCGCTGCGGACAGCAGCGCCGTGTGCGCCATGTCGAACCAGGCCAGGTAGTGGGCGTTGAAGGCATGGCCCTGCTGGTCGCATTCGGCGTAGCGGACCTGCACCTGGATGGAAAACGGGCTGGTCACGGCAGCGGCAATGCTCGCAGGCCCAGGGCTATACTCGCTCCCTCGCGCGGCTGTAGCTCAGTTGGCTAGAGCGTCTGCTTGCCATGCAGAAGGTCGAGGGTTCGAGTCCCTTCAGCCGCTTGGCGCAACCCCGCCCCGTTGTCTCGTCTTCGCGCCGGACACGTGTTGAGGACGACGGTGGTCAATGCATGGTGGATCGGCATGCCCACGCTCTTCCTCGTCCAAGCCGGCCGCCTGCTCGCGATGAATCTTGCCGTGGGTTCCTGTCTGTATCCACGACAGATCGAACGTACTCGAGGAGAGCATCATGAGCGTTACCTACACCTTCGACGTGTTTTCCAGCCTGGATGGCTTCGGCTCCGCCAGCGGCGGCGACTGGGGCGGTTACTGGGGCAAGCAGGGCCCCGAGCTGCTCAACCACCGCCTCTCCCTGTACAGCGAGGAGCAGCGGATGGTGTTCGGGGCCAACACCTACCGGTTATTCGCACAGATGCTGGCCGCGAGCACCGAGGAGTCCGAGGTCGGGGACCCGTGGGTCACCCGGATGGTGAGCTTGCCGGCGATCATCGTGTCGACCACGCTGGAAGGACCCCTTGACTGGCCGGACGCGACCGTGGTCAGCGCTGACGCGGTCGATATCGTCGCCAGGCTCAAGGAGGAGTCCGAGGTTCCGCTGCGCTCGCACGGCAGCCTGTCGATGAACCGCGCTTTGATGGCAGCCGGCTTGGTCGACCGCGTCCAGGTGACCCTGTTCCCGGTGATCACCGGCCAGAACGGATCAGACCCGATCTTCCAGGGGGCGGCCGACTTCGACCTCGAGCTGATCGAGAGCCGAACGCTCGACGGCCACATCCAAGAGCTCACCTACCGGCCCACCCTGCACGTCTAATCGGCCCGCCCGCGGCTCCCCGCGCCTGCCCGGTCGCGTGCTAGCTTGGCGCTTGTGGCGCCTGCGAGCCGTTTCCGGTCCGGACGGCGGTGGGTGCCGGCGGCGGCGCTTGGGTTCATCGTCGTTGTGGTGGTGCTGATCATCACGCTGAGCGGCACGACGTCGCCGACCACCGGTTACGACGTCTCCTTTCCGCAGTGTTCGGGTGCCTATCCGTCGAATCCGCTGTTCGGGATTGTCGGCGTCAACGGCGGGCTGGCGAATGACGCGAACCGGTGTATCGGCGGCGAGCTCCGTTGGGCGCGCGACACGCCGGGTCAGAAACGCCCGAGGCAGCCACACCTGTCGCTGTACATCGACACTGGCAACCCCGGCGGGCACCACGTCGCGGACTGGCCGAGCGCCGGCACCGCGCCGGCCTACGGTGCCTGCAACGGTCAGCTGACCAACGCTTGCTCTTACATCTATGGCGAGCAGCGCGCCGGCCATTCATATCGCCTCGTCGCCGCCCTCGACCCTCTCGGCGCCAAGACTGCGCCGTGGTGGCTGGACGTCGAGGTGATGGCGAGCTGGGCCGGGACCTACCAGCTCAACATCGCCGCGCTGCAGGGCTTCGTCGCCGGCCTGCATAACGCCGGTGCGACGGGACCGGTTGGGGTCTACTCCACCAGCGCCCAGTGGAAGGACATCACGGGACTGACGGCGCAGACGACACCGACGGCGTTCAACGGCCGGCTGCCCGACTGGGTGGCTGGAACCGAGGCAACACTCACGCAGGCGCAACAGAACTGCACGAGCGGTGGCTTCACCGGCGTGTCGCCGACGCTCGCGCAGTACCGGACCGGTCAGCTCGACGCCGACCTGCGCTGTACCACGCGCTGACCGTCAGACGGCGGCGCGCTGCGTCGCAGCGAGTGTGGTCATTTCGCCAATCAGATTCTCCTCTAGCGAGATCGAGTCGGCGAGATTCTCCCGGACCCACTGAGCTGCCTTCTCGGTGGCGGCCTCCGCCTGGTCGCGGCTCTCCCATGTGCTGACGGACACGAAACGTCCGCCGCCGACGTCCGTGGTCGAGTAGAAGACGAAACCTGGACTGTCGCGCAGGATTGGGGCCATCCCCTCTCGGGCCTTCTCCATCAGCTCTTGATAGGTCCCCTGCGTAATCGCATAGATCGCAAAACGAACGTGGTTGGTCATCGCGCCTCCTGAGCTGTAGGTCGATGAAGACCCTAGCGGCACGAGTCAGACTGCGCGCCCTCGCCCGGGGAGCAGTGGGAAGGATCGCTCGGCGCGCGAAGGCAGGATGTAGTTGGCCCGGCGCAGCACGAAGATGAACTCGTTGATGCCATTGTTGACCGTGTCGGTGATCGCCGGGTTCTGCAGCTGGGCCGAGGTGGCGTTCATCGCCCTGCGGGTTCGCACGAAGTCCTCGATCGTGCGCTGTAGCGAGACGAAGTGGAGGCCCGCCTGTCCGCCGTCGATGGTGTCGAAGTCGCGGCGGAGGATCACGGGCCGGCCGTTCCGGCGGGCGCGCGCCGAGGTCTGGGAATGGCCGATCACGCCGTAGCGTCTGACCGCTTGGTCATAGAGGCTCGGGTCGCCTGGGGCGTCGGTGGTGAACCGGGTGACCTGCTCGGGAGTCACCTGGGGCGCGTACATCCGGGCGACGCGCTCACGCTCGGACAGCTGCGTGTACCAGCTGTTAAGCCTCAGGCGCATGTAGGACACGGCCATGGTTGTGCCCTGTGCAAATGATCCGCCTGTAATCGTGACGTCGGTCTCCGAGGCTTGGTTGCGGCGCAGAGCGGACTTGAACCCCATGAACAGAGGCGCCATCGCGGGCACCGGGCGTCCTGCGGGTATCCCGCCCACGTCCTGGCGCCGGGCCGGCAGGCCGGCTCCGGCGAAGCCGGTGCGTACGTCCTTCAGCGCCAGCGCGCTGCTCAGATGCAGAGGACCGTCAGCGCCTGGAAGCGGCGCTCCCTGCACCAGTGCACTCTCCACCTCGGCCAGCCGCCGGTCGTCGTCACAGGCCAGATGCAGGCAGACGTGGTAGTCGTCGATCGTCGGAAGCTCGAAGTCGGACAAGGCGCTGGCTCGCGGGATGGGTGACGGGGTTTTGAGGACCTTGTCGAAGTAGCCCGGACCCCATCCGACGGTGAACAGCAGGCCACGGTGGCTCCACGGGAATCTGCGCTCCAGCGTGCGCAGCGAGGCCTCGAGCAGGCGGGCGTACTCCGGAGTGGGCCTGTTCCGGATATCGAAGAACAGCAGCCGGTCAAACTGCGGAGCCACTGGATTGCCATGGCTGTCACGGGCAAGGCCGACATCCCAGAAGTGCTGGCCGGCCGGCAATCCGCCGGGCTGCTCGCCCAGCGAGACCCTGGGAAGTCTGGTGGCCGACCCGCCACGGCTCACGGCTGCCCCGGCGGCCGCGCCACCGGCCAGCGCGGCGAGGCCGCCGCCGAGCAGGAACCGGCGGCGACTCAGCTGCGCCCGGCTCACGTGGGCGGGGCCCAGTGGAACGTGATCGACACGCGGTGGGTTTTCAGCCAAACCTGCTGGTACTCCACGTGGCGGGCAGACACGGGCGGGGAGACCAGCAGAGAAAGCCGGTAGGTGCCGTCACCGGGAAGGGTTACGTCGTTCCCGTAATGCGGACCCATGTACTCGGAGATCATCGGCCACTGCCGCTCGTCGTACACGACCGCCCCCCGCCTTGCGATCGTGGCCCACACCCCGGCATAGGGAATCGGCACGCCGGTGTGGGCGTCGTTCAGCATCACCATCAGGTGGAAGCTCGTCCGCGCGGTCGGCTTGACCACGTGCTCGCTGGTTCCGTTGAAGATGACGAACGGCACCGCGGTCATAGCCTGCGCGGTGATCCTCATGCCCTGCCACATGGCCGTGCCGAGAACCCGCGTGGGGATCGGCTTGATGCCCGGCACAGATACCGCGGAGGCGGCGGCTGACTCCGACTGGGCTGCCTTGGAGGAAGTGGAGGACGTCCCCATATTCATCCCGGCCATGGAGCCAGCGCTGGAGCTGGAGCTGGAGCTGGAGCTACCGGAACCGGCGGATTGCACCGGTTGCTTATCGGCCGCCGCGCACCCGCCGGCCAGGACGGCAGCCGTCAGCAGTGCCACCAGTTCTGTACGTCGCTTCACGGCGCCACCTCCTGGCGTTCGGTTGGCAATCGGTCGCGGAATGCCTCCGCTCGGAAGGGAATCAACGAGAACAGCGCCACGGCCAGCAGCACGAACAGCGGACCGGAGTTGGGATCGGTGCCCTGGCCGGTGAAAAGTCCCCCAAAGCCCTGACCGAGGACCCAAAACAGCAGGTTCAGCACCACGGATATGGCCAAGAAGGTGCGCGGGCGCCAGTTGAGGAACACCGCCACCCCAATGGCGGCCGAGATTGCCGAGAGGAGCAGCGCCAGCGGGATCCCAGCGCCCCTTGTGGCATCTGCGGCCCAGTACTGCACGGTCGACAGCCAGCTCATGCCCGACGGTGCGGCGTCAAAGGCCTGGGTGAATGCGTTCGGGGCGCTCGACGGCGCCATCAGCCACAACCAAGCCATCAGCAGCCAGAGCGCAACCCAGGCAAGCCGGGCGCCGCGCACCCCGAGTAGGCCACCCGGCCTGCTGCCGGGCCAGGCGATCAGTGCCACCAGAGGGTAAAGGATCACCGCCCCGGGAGCGCCGGTCAGTGGCGAGGCCATCGTCATCAGCATCATTCCGAACGCCTCGCCGAACCACCAGACGACCAGCGCCCAGGCACAGGACGCCAGAACCGCGAGCTTGACCGTCGGTCGGTGCAGGAAGGCGAGTCCGAGCAGCACCTGGACGGTGGCGAACCCCGTGTTGAAGAGCGTGAGGTGGTGCTCGGCCTGGTTCGCTCCCCACATCAGACTGGCATGGACCCAGGTGGCCTGGCCGACGGCGTTGGCGCGGAGCAGTGCCGGGAATCCCGAGGAGTACATGAACGGCTGGAGCTGGAGCGCGCCGTCGAGCAGCCACAGGAGCCCCAACGCCGACTGCAGAGCTCGGCGGGTATCCGACAGGAAGTAGGCGCGGAGCCGGGCTGCCAGGCCGGCTCCAGAGGCTGGAGCAATCAGCGCGGCGGTGTCGGTCATGGTTGCTTCCCGTTCAGCGCGTGGTTTGTGATGTCAGCCTCGAGCGTCCCGAGCGAGTCGTACTGCCCCGTGTGAACGAAGTCGACTCGTCCGCGAGCGTCGATGAAGATCGTAGTGGGCAGTCCCGCGATGCCCTGGGGGACGATTTGCTGTAGCTGGCTGCTGCTGGACTGGTAGCTGGGATAGCTGACGCGGTGCGACGCCAGGAACCCCTTGGCATCCGACGCGCTGTCATCGGTATCCGAGCCCAGGAACGCCACCTTGCGGCCGTACACGGCGGATGCCTGGGCCAGCAGTCCGAACTCCTCTCGGCACGGGGTGCACCAGGAAGCCCAGACGTTGAGCACGACTGGGTAGCCGCGCAGGCTGCGGAGCCTGGCCTCCAGGGCGGGCTCGCTCCCGAGCAGCTGGCTGGCCTGGGAGTGCAGAGCGGCCAACGGCTTGGGCGAGCCGGCGAGTTCGCGCGTCAGCTGGCGGGCGCCGCTCGAGGCCAGCCGAGCTCCGTACTTGAGTGCAGCCCGCACGTGGGCTTCGAGCGCCTGGGTGCTCGGCCAGCCGAGCACGGACACGTTCCAGTACCAGAGCACCCGACCGCCGGCCGAGCTCACCTCGAGCGTGGGCAGCGCGGAGACCCCGTACCCGTCCGCCACCCGGCCGCTGGTGTCAAGCCCAACCGGGTAATTGAGCCGGGCCGGGAGGGCGTTCAGGAACTGTGGCAATGCCCGGGGCGAGGGCTCCACGGGCGCCTCGTCTACGGCCGTCAACTTGGGAAGACGCAGTCTGGTGGCCGCATGCTGGTAGGCGTTGAGCGCGCTCATGTGGCCGGCCAAACTGGTCACCTCCTGGTCCCAGGTGGCGAAGAACAGCAGCACCCGGGCGGTTCCAGGGCCGACCGGCACCGCGTGTCCCCCTGAGGATGGCAGCGATGCTCGGGTATTCGGACCGATCCCCGCGATGTGGGCGTAGGACATGCTCGACTTCACCCGTGGGTGGCCCGGCAGCAGCCGCGAGATCTCCGCGGCCAGCAGCTGCCCGAGCTGACCCACTGCGGCGTAAGACTGCTGGGTCAGGTACAGCCGGGCCCGCTCGCCGTTCGGACCGATCACCAACAGGGCCGGCGTGTGAGAAATCAGCCCGGCGTTGATCTGCGCCTCGACTCCGTAATCTCGCCACACCCGCCGCAGGGCGGGCAGCGACCCCGTTAGGAACTGCCAGCGGCCCAGCAGGCCGTGGAGCTGGGTGTATGAGAGCACATCCTGGAGCGAGGTGTCCTTGGGGTTGGCATCGACCCCCAGAAGCTCCACCCGGGAGCCCGCGGCACCGAGCATCGACTGAGCTTGGACCATCGCGCTGGTGGTCAGCGGGCAGATCGTGGTGCATTCCGAGTCGGTGAAAGCAAGCAGCACCACCTTGCCGCGAAACGAACGCAGGGATACACGCCGGCCGAACTGATTGATCAACGTGAAGTTCGGGGCCCGACCTGCGAGTGCGGTGCCCGGATCGAGCACCGGGTTGGAGTCCAGCGCAGCGATCGCGGGTGGCCCTGCGTTCCCGCTCAGGGTGAGCACGGCCACCGCGGCGGCTCCGGCGCACAGCACGGCGGTCCCGGTCCCGATCCGCCAAGTCATGGCGCCGAGCCGCGACACACGCTGATCGGGGTCGAGCGCGTCCCGGGCCAGGCGATTGCGCAGCTGGGTCCACATCAGGCGACGCGCGGCGTAGACCAATACCAGCGCGCCAATGATGCCCATCGTGATCAGGCCCACGGTTTGGTCGCCCGCGCCGGGCGAGTGAGCGCCGCGTGATTGAGCCACCACGGTCACCCTGCCGGGATTGGAGCCTGCGCCCGCTGGCGACTGCGGCACGCCTGGCGAGGAGGCTGGGCTGGTGGTCGGCGAGCCGCTGTTGCGCTCCAGCCTGGCTCCCGCCCCTGTGACCATCCGGCTGACGGCTTGCCGTGTGGCCCTAACCAACGAATTGGGCCCGGAGCCCACCGGAACCGCGCTGAGCAGGCGATAGGTGCCAGCGGTCGGGTGTCCCGGCCAGTTGAAACCGAACCCGTCGGGCATCACCACCAGCAGACGTTGCTTGTAGGCCAGCGACAGTTCGATGCCGAGAAACCGGGCATAGGCACGGGGCTTGTCCCACAGGGCGGTCACCGCTCCGAGATCGTCCCGATGGGCGATGATCGCCACGCGGATCGGCACCCCGGCCCGGCTGGTTGATGCGAGCAGGTTCCCCAGCTGAACCTGCTGGGCGATCGACGTCCCGGCGTCAGCGCCGACGAACAGATTCTGGTACACGAGCACGTCGCTGCCCGGGTCGCCGTCGGCCCGAGCGAGGGATGCGCCCCACAGGCCCGCGCCGAGCGCGGCCACCAGGGCCAGGCAGGCCATCGGCGCCGCTCGCCGCGCTGGAGACGCAGCAGGACTCCAGCGTTCGTCCTCGTCCGGCAAAGCGGCCACGGGACTGGCCCCGGTACGTCTCACGGCGCCCTTGGTCGCCCATCTCCAAAGGCCCGTGCCCCCACGGTCCACCAAACTCAGGCGCCCTGTGCGGACGAGCAGTAGCCATCCGGCGAGCGTGATCAGGTGGGGCGCCTCGTCGCCGGCCGTCGTGCGCCCGGCCACCAGGTCAATCACGGCAGTCACAAGCAGGAGGACCGCGGCTGCACCGACCAGGGTCCGCATGCCTTGTGCCCGCATCGGATCCCAGGCGGCAACCACGAAGCCGATCGCCAATGCCAGATCGAACGATCCCATCTCATGGGCCACGTGGAGCGGGGCATCGCGGTCAGACCCCAAGATCAGGATCGGAAACGTCAACGCTATCTGGGTTGCGGCCAGGAGGATCAATCCCATGCGGGCCGCTGCCAGCGAGCGCCACCAGCCAATCGAGCGCCGGGGTTGGCTGGTCTGCGCCCGGTGGATCAACGTGCCCAGGGCCGGCGCCGTAGCGGGCACGTCCTCAGCCGGCACGAGCCGGGTCCGGCGGGTTGTCTCGTGGGCCTGCTCGCGCCATCTGCGGCAGGCTGGACACGCGGACAGATGATCTTCCAGATCCTGCCGCTCGACCTCGGGACTTTCACAGTCAAGGAGAGCGGAGATCGCCAATCGGGCGCACTGGCAGTCCACGCCGGTATTAGTCGTCCGCCAGGAGCAGATGGTTCCCGAGGCCGAGCGATGCTTTCATACAGGTGGTCTGTGGAATGTCCGTGCCCGCGATGGATGAACTGACGCACGCGGCTCACCGCGCCCGTGACGGTGACCGCCAGGCTCTCGAGCGGCTGGTCGCGTTGAGCTACGGCGAGACACGGCGCCTTTGCGCCGCAGTTGCGGGTGCCGAGGTAGCCGATGACCTGGCGCAGGAGACGCTGTCCCGGGTCGTGCTCGCGGTCCGTGACTTCCGCGGAGAATCAAGCGCCCGCACCTGGGTGCTGGCCATCGCCCGGCGTGTCTGCATGGACGAGCTGCGCGCGCGCTCTCGTCGCTCGCGCCGAGAGCAGAAGCTGATGGAGCTGGCGCCCCCCGCCTCGTCGTCCTATGGAGACCCTTCCGCACTCCTGGACGTCCGCGACCTCCTGTCCCAGCTGGAACCGGAGCGCCGGGCGGCCTTTGCCCTCACCCAACTGCTGCGACTGTCCTATGAAGAAGCCGCGGTCGTCTGCGACTGTCCGACCGGGACGATCCGCTCGCGGGTGGCCAGGGCCCGTGATGATCTGATCCGTCTGCTCGAGCCTCCGGTCCGGGAGGCATCGAGGGATCTGCCGGGTGGGGCGACGGACTCCGTCAGCTCATAAACAGTCGCCTGGCGCGTCCCGCCGGCGGGCGCGCACGGAAGCTGACCGCCCAGGCCAGCACGATCAACACCACGCCCACCACGAATACCACCGCACCGATCGGCGTCTGCGCGGTGGTTGCGGGGGGTGGGGTCGCCGTGACCGCAGCGGGGGAAAGGCGGCGGCCGTCTGCGCGGGCTAGCGCGAGCACGGCCGCGGCGGCCCGCGGCGCCAGCCCGGCCCGCGTGCGTGGAACTGCCAACCCGGATGGCAGGCTCACCGCTTGGCCGTCCAGGGCCAGCCCGTTGCCATCGGGCATCACCACCAGCACCCTTCCGCGATACAGGAGCGAGAGCTCCTCGCTCAGGAAGTGAGCGTAGGCGGCGGGCCTGTCCCACAACGCCGTTACCGATCCCAGGTCTGTGGGCGACCGGATCAGCGCCACACGGATCGGAAAGCCGGCCCGCGCAGCGGCCCGCAGCAGAGAGTCCAGCTGGGCTGTCCGGGCCGGAGTCAGGCTGACGTCCCAGGGGACAAAGGCAAGCTGTGAGGCGAGCACGTCACTGGCTGGATCGCCATCAGCCCAGGCCAATCCGGGAACTGCGGCGGCGGCCAGAACGACTACCGCCACGGACATTGACAGGATCCTGAGCACCAGTCGGGCCAGCCGAGGAGATGTACGAGAGCGTGACGCCAACATCAATGGGTTTTGGGCTGCGGCCGGGAGCCGAGTCTAGAGCCGGGCGGCGGCGTGCCCGACTCGGGCGGTTGCTGAGGAGATCAACGGCGCTGGCTCTCGCCCTGCTCGGCGCCATTCCAGCTGTGGCATCGGCGCACGGACCGATCAACCCGGTCGCCAGCGATTACGTGGCCACGATCACTCACGTCCCTGTCCCGCTTCAGGCAAAGGTGGTGGACGGCGATCTGCGGCTGTGGCTCCAGTCTCCGGCACGGTTGACGGTGGTCGTGCTCGACTACAACGGCGCGCCCTACCTGCGCTTCGACTCCCGCGGAGTCCAGGCCAACACCAACTCCTCCATGTACTACCTCAACCAGACTCCGGCCGAGGTGCCGCCCACGAATCTGACCCGCGCCTCTCCGATCCGCTGGCAGGGGGTTACCGGCAGCCACCAGTACGAGTGGCACGATGGTCGTCTGCACGCGCTGGCGGCCGTGGCGGTCACACCGTCTACCAGATACGTGGGCCGCTGGGAGATCCCGCTGCTGATCGACGGGCGGCTGACTTCGATGTCCGGGTCGGTGTTTCATCGCCACGCCCCGTCGATCCTGTGGTTCTGGCCGATCGCCGTCCTCATCGGCTGCGTACTGGCTGGGTGGCGCCTGCGCGACCCCGAGCTCGACCGGAAGCTTGCCGACCTGCTCGGGGCCTCGGCTCTGCTCTCGCTGGCCGTTCTCAGCATCGGGCGAGACCTGCACGGACGCCCAGGTGTGACTGTGTTCCAGCTGATCGAGCTGAGCGTCGTGCTGACATTTGCCGCCGTCGTGCTCGTCCGTGTGGTCCGCGGGAGAGCCAGCTACCTCCTGCTGCTGATGGTTGCGGTGGTGGCGCTCTACGAAGGGATCCTGACCTTGCCGACGCTCACTCACGGCTATGTGCTCCTGGCGCTCACTCCGTTCCTGGCCAGGTGTGCGTGCGTCATATGCCTGGGCACCGTGCCATGCCTGCTGCTCATGGTCACGCGGCTGTTTGACGCCGAGCAGGAGCGCGAGCCACGCCAAGCCGGCGCGAGCGCGTCGGCGAACGAGGCTGAGCTCCCGCAGGTAGCCCGGAGCGGCTGAGGTTGCCTGGACTGGCACGCAGCCTGACGGTGCTGCTGGCTGCAGGCTCGATCGCCGGCTGTGGCTCGGGAAGCGGCGACGGTCGTGCCTCACCGTCCACCACCTCCTCGATCCCCGCCCGGCTCCTGCGCCAGGCGCGTCCGATCGGCGCCGGTCCCCGCTTCCATCCCGGCGCCCCCGGAGTGCCGTTTGGCGCCTGCCGCAGGCGGCTGGCCCCGCACACGGCCATTCACCTCGAAGTGTTCGCGGCTAACCGGGTGGTGCTTGTCCCGGCCGGTATCGGGCTCCGCGGACCCGTCCGGATCGTGGGTGGCCGGGTGGTGAGCGCCGGCTGCTACTCGGCGCTGGTCACGCTCGAGGCAACCGGTGTCGTGTTGGTCTCCCGTTCGCGCGCGCTAGTCCTGGCGGACGTGTTCCGGGCCTGGGGGCAGCCACTCTCAGACCATCGACTGCTGTCCTTTCGCACCCCAGCTGGAGGGTCTGTGAGGGCCTTCGTCGATGGTCGCCGGTGGGCAGGTCCTCCCGGTGCCATCCCGCTGCGCGCAGATGCGGAGATCGTTCTCGAAGTGGGACCGTATATCCCCCCGCACACGAGCTTCACGTTCCCGCCCGGGTGATCCGACGCCGTTCGCCCCTCTAGGACCCTCTAGGAAAGTCAGGTCAAAGCACCTGATCCCATGGGTATGCGTCCCCGCTAGCCAGCGGCCCCCTTTTTGTGCCGGTCCGGGTGGGGTGCGAAGATGACCCTGTGTGGGGCACTGAGATCAGTGGACGCCGTCTGGGCCGAGCCGTGCGAGCGCTGCTGCCGCTCCTGGTCCTCGCGGCCCTGGCCGTATTCGTCGCGCCGGCCATCGGGGCGGCTCGCCACCGAGCCGTGGTTCACCCGACGCTCGGCAAGCGCCATACGCCAAAGCTGATCGGCTGCCGCCCCGGCCGCAGGTCGGAGGCCTTTCAGGGCTCGTCCCGGAAGCACGAGATTGCGCTGACGTTCGACGACGGACCCGCGCCGACGCCGCCCGCGAGCCACTTCGTTCGCCTGTTGGCCCGCGACCACGTTCCGGTGACGTTCTTCGAGATCGGCGATCAAATCCACGAGTTCGATGCCAGCGGGGCCGCCGAGCGTCGGATGCTCGCGGACGGCGACATGATCGGGAACCACACCTGGACGCACCCCGAGATGACCCGTCTCAGCCGGTCGGAGCAGCGGAGGCAGCTCGAGCGCACCAACCAGGCGATCAGACGGCGGACCGGTTTCACCCCATGCCTCTGGCGACCGCCGTACGGGGACGTCAACCCGCGCCTCGTGTCGCTGGCGCGCTCGATCGGCTTGGTAACAGTTATGTGGGATGTCGATCCGGCCGACTGGTCGCTCCCCGGGTCTCAGACTATCTACGCGCGCGTCGTGTCCGCCGCGCACAACGGAGCGATCGTCATCCAGCACTTCGGCGGTGGACCTCGCTATGAGACGCTGGCCGCCCTTCCGAAGGAGATCCACACACTGCGCTCCAGGGGCTACCGGTTCGTGACCGTGGCTCAGCTCCTCGGCCTGAAGCTCATCTACCGCTGATCTAGACGCGACCCACGGGCTTCAACTCGCCGCTCGAGGGGTAGGAAATCTTCGGATTCGCAGTAGTCGATAGGAGGCGACGATGCCACCCCGAGGAATCAAGAAGGGCACCAAGCGGGCCCGCCAGTACGAGCACATCAAGGATTCGGCCAAGAGCCGTGGCGCGTCCGAGGGCCGCGCCGAGGAGATGGCCGCTCGGACCGTCAACCGCGAGAAAGCCCGCGCGGGGGAGACCCGCACCGCCTCGCGCTCGTCGACGAGCGGCGCGTCATCCAGCACCCGAGGCGGGCGTCACTCCCACGACGAGCCCACCAAGCAGGACCTCTACGACCAGGCAAAGCGCGTCGGGATCGAGGGCCGCTCGAACATGAGCAAGGATCAGCTCAAGCGGGCGCTCGCTCGCAAGAACGGCTGAGCTGTACCACGCAGGAAATCCATTGTCGGTGACCCGCGGCCGGGATGGGGAACCCGGTCTAGCCGGCCTAGCCATCCGGCCCGGCCGAGCGGCGGTACTGAGCCCGGGGTCCGCCTGACAACACTTTCCCGGCAGATCTGGCTGTGATGCTTCACTCTGTCTCAGCCAGCCTTGAGCCAGCCACCCGAAGATCCCTCACCACCTCGACGCCGTCCACTGCACGAGGCGGCGCACAAGCTGCGCTACGAACCGCCGCGCCCGACCGGCGCAGAGGATGAGGACACGTCTAAGTCGTCCGCCCGGACACTTTCCGCCAGCGTCGATCAGCCAAAGCAATCGGTCGGCGCCTCACCCCGCCCGTGGGAGAGCGTGCCTCGCGCCACCGAGTCACGCGAGGCGGTTCCCGAGCAGCAGGATGTGGTGCTGCATGCCGGCAGGCTGCTCCTGGCTCTCGGAGCGCTCGGGGTCGTCTACGGCGACATCGGCACCAGCCCGCTGTACGCCGAGCAGGTCACGCTCGCCTACCACGCCGCACACCGGATCGACCCGACCACTTTGTACGGAATCGTGTCGCTGATCTTCTGGGCGATCACGATCGTGGTGTCGGTCAAGTACGCGGGCGTGATCATGCGGGTCCACAATCGCGGCGACGGCGGCATCATGGCGCTGGCCGCGCTCGCCCGGCGCCTGCGCGTGCCGCACACCGTCACCTATGTCACGCTGGGCATCTTCGGGGCCTCGCTGTTCTTCGGTGACGGGGTGATCACGCCGGCCATCTCGGTGCTGTCCGCCGTATCGGGTCTCGATGTTGTGGACTCCGGCCTCGCTCACCTGGTGGTGCCGATCTCGATCGCCATCCTCGTCGTCCTGTTCCTGTTTCAGCGCAAGGGAACAGCGACCGTGGGCGGCCTGTTCGGGCCGATCATGCTCGTATGGTTCGCCGTCCTGGCGATCCTCGGGCTGGGCGAAGTGGCCCGTCACCCGGGCGTTCTCCAGGCCCTCTCGCCAGTGTGGGGCGTTCGCTTCTTCACAAATCACGGTGCCGAAGCTTTCCTGGCCCTGGGCGGGGTGGTGCTGGTCGTGACCGGGGCGGAGGCTCTGTATGCCGACCGCGGCCACTTCGGGGCCGCGCCCATCCGTCTGGCCTGGTTCGGTGTCGTCCTCCCGGGGGTCATGCTCTCCTATCTCGGTCAGGCGGCGCTCGTGCTCAGTCACCCACACGACCGGGTCAACCCGTTCTACCTGCTGGCTCCGTCCTGGGGCCAGATCCCGTTGGTGGTGTTGTCCACTGTGGCCACGGTGATCGCCTCTCAGGCCGTCATCTCCGGCTCCTTTTCCGTGGCCAAGCAGGCCATGCAGATGGGCTACCTTCCGCGCCTGCGCATCGTGCACACCTCGCTGGTCGAGGGCCAGATCTACGTGCCCGTGGTCAACTGGCTGCTGGCCGCGGGGGTCGTCGCTCTGGTGCTCGCGTTCCAGAACTCCAGCGCTCTGTCCAACGCATACGGGGTTGCTGTAACCGGCACGTTCATCCTCAACACCGTGCTGTTCCTGGTCGTGGCCCGGGCGATCTGGCATCCACCAGCTTGGAAGCTGGCCCCCCTGGGAGCCCTGTTCTTATTTGTCGAGGTGTCGTTCTTCAGCGCCAACCTGGCCAAGATCCTCCAGGGCGCCTGGTTCCCGCTGGCGCTCGGCGTCGTCGTCTCGATCGTGATGCTCACCTGGGACCGCGGCCGCGCCGTGGTCACCGCCAACCGCCTGGCCAAGGAGGGGAGCCTGACCGAGTTCCTGTCCGGCCTCAGCGAGCTCGATCCGCCGATCAGGCGCGTTCCCGGCACCGCCATATATCTCAATCCCGGTCGCGACACGACTCCCCTGGCGCTGCGAGCCGGCATCGAGCACACCCACGCCCTGCACGAGAAGGTGCTGATCGTGAGTGTTCGGGAGGTGAGCGTCCCGCGCGTGATCGAGGAGCGCCGTTTCCGCGTCGAGCGCATAGGGCCGGATGAGTTCCCGATGCGCTACGTGGAGGTTCGGGTCGGCTACCGGGAGCAGCCCGACGTGCCGGCGGCGCTGCGTCTGGCTCGCCGCGATCTGCTGCTGGAGCGCGATCTCGACTTGGAGCACGCCTCGTACTTCGTATCGAGGATTACCGTCGTGGCGGACGAAGACTCGCCGATGCCCCAGTGGCAGGAGAAGCTGTTCTTGAGCATGGCTCACAACGCAGCGAGCGCCATTGAGCACTTCGGCCTGCCCGCGGATCGTACGGTGAGCATTGGGGCCCAGGTTGGGGTCTGATCCCGCCGCCGGGCGGGGGCCGTCGCCAGCGGCCTTCGGGCTCGCCGGCTCTGGTCGTCCCGAGGATGCAGGCAGTCTGAGAGCCGGTCTGCGGGTGTCTCGAGCCGTATCGGCTGCACCCGGGCCGGCGGAGGCGTACAAGACGGTGCTGCCGGTGCTGCAGGCGGAGCTCCCCTCCTCGGTGGCCCGCTTGTGGCTGCGCGAGATCGGCGGCGAGCACATGGTATGCGTCGACTGGTTGTGGAGCGAGCTGCGGTTTCGAGCCGCGGCGGAGTCTCCGTTCGGGATCGTCTGCAGCCCGGGGGAGGGACTGGCCGGCACCTGCTGGGTCAGCGGGCAGGTGATGAAGCTGGCGCTCGGTGACCGCCCCGAGCTGTTCCCCAACCTCGAGACCCTCGAGCACGCCGGGATCGAGACCGTGATCGCCGTGCCCCTCACCGGGGTGGTGGAGACGGTCGGGGTGCTCACCCTGTACTTCGCGGCCGGGCTGGCGTCGCCACCTGCCGACCCGGACCATCTGGCGCTCCTCGGTGCGGCGGTGGGGGCGGTCATTGAGGCCAAGCAGCGCGATGCGACCGCCCGCGAGCAGCTGCGCCGTGACCAGCTCCTGCTCAGCGCCACCTCGGCGGTGGCCGCCGCCGGCGGATACCAGGAGACGCTGCGCATGCTGGCCGCCAGCTCCGTGCCGGGGCTGGCCGACCTGTGCCTGATCGACCTGGTCACCGCGGATGGGCGTCTCGAGCGAGTGGCCGCGGTGCATGCCGATCCCAACCAGGCCAGCCTCGTGGAGGAGTTGAAGAACTACTACTCGCCCACGATCGGATCCGCCCACCCGGCGGGTCAGGTCACCCTCACGGGTGAGTCGGCCTGGTCGGCGTCGATGCCCGACGAGTTCCTGCACGAGACCACGCAGGACGAGCGCCACTACGAGATCGTCCAAGCCCTGGGGTTCACCTCCTACCTGACGGTTCCCTTGCGTGCAGAGGACGAAATACTGGGAGCGATCACGCTGATCTCGGCAGGCAGCGGGCGCGTGTTCACCGAACAGGATGTGACCACCGGCGAACGGCTGGCCGAGCAGGTGGCCGGAATGATCGCCCGGGCCCGGGACCTCGAGCTCGAGCAGCAGCGGTCCGCCAAGGTCAGCGCTCGCCAACAGGCGCTTCTGGAGCTGGGCACCGAACTGAATGGTGCCCGAGTGGTGGATGACGCTCTGCGCGCGTTGCTGGGCTCGCCCGTCTGCTCCATGGGCGCCACCCTGGCCCGGATCGCCCTGCTCGACGAGTCCCGGAACCTGCTGCACGTCACCTTCGGCGGAGATGTGCCGCCTGAGCTGGCCAGCCGCTACCACGTGATCGGGTTGGACTCGCCACTTCCGATCGTTGACGTGGTCAAGCACAGCAGGCCGATGCTTGTGGCCGATACGACGCGGCTGCCCAGGCGCTACCGACCCCTGACCTCCGACGCCTCACGGTATGTGCGCGGGATCGCGCTCGAGCCGCTTCGCGCCGAGGACGGCACGGTTCTCGGCGCGGTCGGACTGAGCTGGCCGGAGCCCCACGTCCTCAGCCCGGACGAGGTCGAGCTGTTGGGCGCCGTGGGGGCCGCGCTGTCCCGCGCCGTGGCCCGCATCATCGTGGCCCAGCGCGAGCACGAGGTCGCCGCCTCCCTCCAGGAGCGCCTGCTCGCCCTGGAGACCGGCTCGCGCACCGCGGTTGTCTCGGCCGTCTACCGGCCGTCGGGGCGGGGGATGCAGGTGGGAGGCGACTGGTACACGGCCCGCGTGCTCGACGCCGACCATCGGATCGGCGTGTCGGTGGGCGACGTGGTGGGACATGGCCTCGACGCGGTGACCACCATGAGCCAGTTGCGCAGCGCACTGGAGGCCGCCGCCCTCGCCGAAAGCGATCCGGCCGGCGTCCTGGCGCTGCTCGACCGCTACGCCCAGGGCGTGCCGGGCGCCTCGTGCGCGACGGCCGCGTATGCCCGGGTGGACGCGGCCTGCGGCCGCGTCCACTACGCGTGTGCCGGACACCCCTACCCGCTCCTGATTAGCCCCGACGGCGAGGCCCGGTTCCTCACCGACGGACGCAGCGCCCCGCTGGGCATCGGACCCGACGAGGCGCCCGGCGTCAGCGGCGAGGCGGCGCTCCCTCCCGGTTCTCTGCTTGTGCTCTACAGCGACGGACTGATCGAACGTCACGGCGAGTCGCTGACCGTGGGACTCGACCGGCTGGCCGGCTCAGCCTCCGGCTGTCGCCAGCTGTCTGCTCAGGCGGTGTGCGCCCAGCTCCTGAACGTTCAGGCCGGCGAACCGGGCTACCTCGACGACGTGGTGGTCGTGGCGCTCCGGCCGGTCGGAACGACCCCCGACTGCCACGTCGACTGCGTGCCCGCCGACTTCGGCCAGATCCCGTTCGCCCGGCACCGGCTGCGCACCTGGATGAGCGGGCTGGGGCTGAGCCAAGCTCAGGGGTACGACCTCCTGCTGGCCGCGGGGGAGGCCGTCAACAACGCCATCGAGCACGCCAGCGCCCGGGATCCGCGGCGGTTCGTAGCCATCGAGGCGTTCGCCGACGCGCGCCGCGTGGAGGTGTCGGTCACCGACGCCGGACGCTGGAGCAAGGACTCGACGGTCAGCCGCCGTACCGACGAGCGCGGCCGCGGCCTCAGCTTGATCCATGGCCTGAGTGATCAGGTGGACACGGTCCGGGGGCCACTCGGGACCCGGGTGACGATGACTTTCCTGCGCCGCCCGGCGGAGCCCCAGGCGACCGCTCAGGCCAGCGGCGTGTCGTCCAGCTGAGCCTGGAGCTCCTCAACCGACTGGTACACGGATGCCGCGCCCGACTTGGTCAGCTCCTCGATGGCAAAGCCGCCCGTCAGCACGGCCAGCGTGGGCACGCCGGCCTGCTTGGCTGCCTTGATGTCCCACGGCGTGTCGCCGATCAGCACCGCGTCATCCGCCTTGCCGTCCACCTTGGCGAGTGCCGCATGCACCAGATCCGGGGCCGGCTTGGTCGATTCGACATCGGCGGAGGTCGTCCACGCGTCAGCCCTGTCCTTGGCGTCCAGGAGGTCCAGGTAGTAGTCAACCTCGTCCTCCTTGGCCGAGCTGGCGAACACGACCCGGTGGTTGCGGCGCTTGAGCTCGCCGATCAGCTCACGGGAGCCGTCCATGATCTCGACCTCGCCGATCAGCTTCATGTACTCGGCCTTCTCGTCCTCCCGGATCTCATCTCCCTGGCTGTTCTCGGTCTCCTCGTCGGTCACCGCGGCGACCAGCTGGTCGCCACCCATTCCCAGGTGCCGGTGGATCCGCCAGATCGGCAGGATGATCCCGTGCTTCCGAAAAGCCCGGTACCAGGCGATGCTGTGCTGGTAGTTCGTGTCGACGAGCGTGCCGTCGATGTCCAGAATCGCGATCATCGGCTCTACAGGCTGCGCAGCGCGGGCAGCAGCTGGGCCTGCGCCCACTCGATGAACTCGCTCTGCGCCTCGGCCCCGATCTGCACCAGAGCCACCTCGGTGAAGCCGGCTTCGATGAATGGGCGGATCTTCTCCACGTGCTCCTCCACGTCGGGTCCGCAGGGCAGCGCCTCGCCCACCTGGCCGGGCTCGACGAACTGGGTGGCCGCCTCGAAGGAGTCGGGGTTGGGCAGGTCCGCGTTCACCTTCCAGCCCAGGCCGAACCAGCGGAACTGCTCGTGGGCCCGCTGCACGGCGGTGTCACGGTCCTTGTCGTAGGAGATCGCCATCTGGCCAACCCGGGGCTTGCCTGATCCTCCCGCGCGGTCGAACATCTCGCCGAGCTCGGGTTTGGGCTCCACGGCGATCATCAGGTCAGCCTGGCGGCCGGCCAGCGCGCATGAGTCGGCGCCGGACACGGCCACGCCGATCGGGACCCGCTGGCCGGGCAGGTCCCATAGCTTGGCCGTCTCAACGTCGAAGTACTCGCCGCGGTAGTTGAACGTGCCCCGATCGGTCTCGAACAGGCCGTCGATGATGTCGATCGCCTCGGCGAGCATCTGGTGGCGGACGCCGACCGAGGGCCAGCCCTCGCCGACCACGTGCTCGTTGAGGTTCTCGCCGGCGCCGAGCCCGAGGCGGAAGCGGTTCCCGGAGAGGATCTGCATGGTCGCCGCCTTCTGGGCCACCACCGCGGGGTGGTAGCGGATGATCGGGCAGGTGACGTACGTCATCAGACCAATCCGCTCCGTGGCCTGGGCGGCCGCTCCGAGGATCGACCACGCGTACCCCGAGTGTCCCTGGGAATCCAGCCAGGGCTGGTAGTGGTCGCTGCACACCGAGAAGTCGAAGCCGGCGTCCTCGGCCAGCTTGACGTCGCGCACCAGCTGGTCGGGCCGGGACTGCTCGCACATCATCGTGTATCCGAAGCTCGTCATCCCCTGGCCCTACCCGGGCGGGTGCGCTTCCATGCTGCCGCTGTGGGGCTCTAGCTGGCTGGGGACTGCGGCCACTGCTCGGCGCGGATCGCCCACCGCTCGTGGTCGCGCCACTCCCCGCCCACCTGCAGGTAGCGCTCTGAGAAGCCCTCGCGCACGAACCCCGCGCGCCTCACCAAATCGATCGAGCGGTGGTTGCCAGGCTGGATGTTGGCCTCCACGCGGTGCAGCCCCATCTCGCCGAATGCTCGCGCCAGCACCAGCTGCAGAGCCTCGCTCATGTAGCCCTGGCCGGCGTGGGCGGCCACGGCGTTGTAGCCCAGGAACGCGGACTGTACGTAGCCGTGGACGATCTCGCCCAGATTGAAGAACCCCACGATCGCCCCGTCGGTGATCCGGCAGGCCAGCAGCGGCTCGTAGCGCGGGTCGGTGACCCGCTGCATCAGCAGGTCGTACGCCTGTGGTGTGGTGGGTGGATACGCCCACGGCCGGTGCAGATCCTGGCTGGCCCGCATGGCGGCCAGGAATTCAGCACGATCGGCGTAGCTGGGTGTGCGCAGCTCGACTCGGGGAGGGCTCATCACCCCTGATCATGGCGCAGCGTTACCTGGTCGCCGCCACAGGGTCACGTGCTCAGGGGCGATTGCCACCCGACAGGTCTGGCCGGGAGTCAGGGCCTGCCCGTCCAGCGTGCGCACGATCAGATCGAGGCCGCCGTCCAGCTTCACCTCCACCTCGCGCCAGGCTCCGAGGTCGACCAGATCCGTGACCGTGGCGGGATAGCCAGGCCCGGTCGTGAGAACCGGATGCTGCGGGCGCACACACCACACCACCTCAGTTCCGTCCGGCAGTCCGGAGTCATCCACCGCCAGCAGGGTGCCACTCGCATCCAGCCACCCTGTGCCACGGATCCTGCCGCCCCTGAGGTTCTCGATGCCCAGCAATTGCGCCACCTGTGGAGACGCGGGACGGCTGAACACCTCGTCGCGGCGTCCGGTCTGGATGGCGCGGCCGTCGGAAAGGATCGTCACGTCGTCGGCCAGCAGCGCCGCCTCTTCCGGATCGTGGGTGACGAGCACGGTGGTGACCGGCAGCTCGCGCTGCAGCTGGCGAAGCTCCCGTCGCAACCGGTCGCGCACCGGCGCATCCAGCGAGGAGAACGGTTCGTCCAGCAGCAGCAGGTGCGGGCGGGTGGCCAGCGCCCGGGCCAGCGCCACGCGCTGGCGCTGGCCGCCGGACAGCTCATGGGGGAGACGGTCGCGCAGCTGGCTCAGTCCGAGACGCTCCAGCCAGCTGCTCGCCAGTCCCGGCTCGGCGCGAGTGCCGAACGTGACCTGCCTCCAGACGTCGAGGTGGGGGAAGAGGGCCAGCTCCTGCGGGACCCAGCCCACCTGGCGCTCCTCGGCCGGCCGCTCCCCGAGCTCCGCCTCGCCCAGCCTGACCCGTCCTGCATGCGTGCCGCGCAGCCCGGCCAGCGCCCGGAGCGTCAGCGACTTCCCCGCGCCCGAGGGGCCGAGGATCGCCAGATGCCGCACGGGCCGCTCCTGCCGGAGGTTCAGCTCAAAGCTCCCCACCTGCGTAACCACGTCAAATGCCAGTGCCTCAGATGGGGGTGACGCATCGAGTGCTGGTATAGGCCGCACTCGATGCGTCACCCCCTGCTCAGGACGACTCGCCAGCCGGTCCCACACCCAGCGGCCGGGCCGCCAGCGGGCCAGCGCCAGTACCACCGCGGCCGCCGCCAAAGCCGCAGCCGTGGGGGGCAGTGCGGTCGGCAGGCCCGTCGAGCTGAACTGCACCCACGTGAACACCGGCAGCGAGTACGGGTGGTAGGCCAGGATCACGGTGGCGCCGAACTCGCCGAACGCGCGCAGCCAGGACAGCAGCAGTCCGGCTCGTATCCCCGCGCCCGCCAGCGGCACTCCGATCCGGCGAAACCGGGACCACTTGCCGTGGCCCAGCGTGGCAGCCACCTCGAACAGCGCCGGGTCGATCGTGGAGAACGCCGAGCGCGCCGCCACGATCAGGAACGGAGCCGACACGAACGTCTGGGCGATCACGATGCCCGCCGTCGTGTCGGTCAGCTGCCCGTTCGTCAGGCGTCCGATCAGCGTGTACGGGCCGACCACCTCGACCAGCAGGATTCCGCTCATCAGCGGCGGCAACGCGAGGGGAAGCTGGACGGCCACGCCCACCACGTCCCAGGCCCGACTGCGCGCGTTGGCCAGGGCCCAGGCCAGCGGGATTCCCAGAAGCGCGATGATCGCCGCTGAGATGGTCGCGGTCAGCACCGAGACCCACAGCGCCGACCAGAGCCCGGGCGCCGAGAAGCTTCCCGCCGAGGGCAGGTGTACGAGCAGCACCACGATCGGCGCCAGCAGGTAGAGCACCAGCAGCCCGCCCAGCAGGGCGAGAGGGCTCAGGCGCTTGCTCACCCGCTGCCGACGGCGCCGCTGAGCGACGCCGGCACTCCAGAGCCCACCGCCTTGGGCGTCTGAAGCGACAGGCCGGCCGACCGCAGCAGCGACTGGCCCGGACCACTCAGCAGGAACTTCACGAGAGCCTCGGCGCCCTTGGCATTGGGCGCATGATGAAGGACGGTGATCGTGTATGTGGCGTTCTCGTCCACCGGGCTGATCGACACCGTCGGGATGTGGGCGGCGTTGGCCTCCACCGTGTAGAAGAAGCCGGCGTCCAGCTGACCAGCCTGCAGCCGTCCCACCAGATCCTGCTCGGGAAACAGGTCCGACTGATCGCTGGCGATCCGGTTGAGCGCCGGCTCATGGAAGGTGGTGGCCGCCTGCTGGAGCGCCGCCACGGCCAGCACCCCCTTGGGATCGAGCTTGGGGTCCGTGAATCCCAGGCGCAACCCCGGCCTGGCGATCACCCGGTACCAGGGCTGTGTGCGCAGAGCCTTGGCAAAGCCGCTGGATGTGTTGTAGCCAAGCACGAGCCTGGTGGTGGCAAACGGCGCGTACCAGGACACCCAGTTGCCGTTGGCCGAGCCCTCCAGGGTCGCGTCGACCTTTGGCGCCGCGCTGATGAACACGTCGCCGACCCGCACCTTGCCCTTGATCTCGCTGGCCAGGTCCTTTGAGCCGGCTGGATAGCCATTGAAGGTGTAGCCAGTGGCCTTCTGGAAGGCCGGCCCGATGTGGTCGTCCATCAGCGCCTGGAGCGAGCCCGCGTACAGCACGCTGACTGAGCCCTTCTTGGACGAGGAACCACCGCAGGCCACGAGAGCCAGCGCGGCCGCCATGAGGGCTCCAATGCCCCAGAGCTTCCTCCATGCCTGCATGTGCAATGCATAGGTATCAGATTTCCCGCATGCACCACCTCCGGACACCGGTTTTTCTCATCCGGGCGTTAGCCAGTCGGCTATAACAGGTGTAACCGGATCGAAAGGAGGACTCGATGTCCTTCAGCTCCCGTTCCCAGCTGCCGCCGTCCGGCGTGAACGCTGAAGCTGCTCGCCTCGAGCAGCGCCAGCTTGACTACCGCGCTGCCCGTGCCAGCCGGGCCCACCACCTCCGCCCGGCGACCACGGACAGCCTTCACCGCATGGTCGCCCGCGTCCGCACCGCCCTGCGCGCCCACCGCGCGTCCAGCTAGGGCCCAGTTTCGACCCGCGGGTGGTGTCCCGTCTGAGGATCAGTCCTTGTCGACGCGGATGGCGTCCGCCCGGGCCTGGGCGGCCTGGGCGCGGGCCAGTGCCGCTTGGGCGCGGACCAGGGCCGCCTCGGCACGCTCGCGAGCCGCCTGGGCGCGGTCGATCGCTTCGCGGTGGATCGTCCCCGCATCCTCGAGTTGGGGCTGGTCGCCGGTTGGAAGCTCGAGCGTCGCTTGCGCTTCGTCGAGCGCAAGTTGCTGGATGTCGCGGCCTTGCTGGCCGTGGTCGAGAGCCTCCTGATTGACGTCGCGAGTGGCCTGCTCGCGATCGATTCGCGCCTGATTGTCGGCCAGGACACGTTCCTGGGTATCGTCTCCGCGCCCGCTGGCCTCGCGAAGCGCATCCTGGGCGATCTGCTCCTGATCGATTAGCGACTGCTCCCGATCGCCGATGAGCTGCTCCCGTTCACCGAGAGCCTGCTCGAGATCGGTCAGGCTCTGTTCGCTGGCGAGTTTTCGTTTGCGTGTCATGCGCACGTCTCCTATGACCTTGTAACGCTTTGTGCTGGCTGGGGGAGGGGCATGGGACGACCGATGTGATAGCCCTGTGCGTAGTCGACCCCCATCTGGCGCAGCTTCCTCAGGGTGCCTTCATCCTCGACGCCTTCGGCGATCGTCTTGATCTCGAACTGCTTCGCGACTCCAATGATCGCGCGGGCCACCTGCTGGTCCTCCTCGTCGTTGAGGAGATTGCGGACGAACTGGATGTCGATCTTGAGATAGTCGACTGGGAGCTGCCTGAGGTATGTGAAGCTTCCGTGGCCGACGCCGAAGTCGTCGAGGGCAAACGCGCAGCCCAGCTTGCGCAGGCGTTGGGCGAATGCCCGGGCCGCCGGGAGGTTTTCGGCGGCCGCGGTTTCGGTGATCTCGAAGATGAGGTTCTCCGGCGGCGCTCCGCTAGCGAGAATGTTGCGCTCGATCCACGCGACTTGCTTGGGGTCGCTGATCGTCTTGGCCGAAAGGTTCGCCTCCACACGCTGACCGCCGGCCGCGAGCCTAATGGCCCGGGCGATCACCCATCTATCCACCATCTGGATCAGATCAAACCGCTCCGCGCGGGGAAGGAACTCCCCAGGGGCGATGAGCTCATCGTCGTCGGGGGCCTTGCGCATCCGGATCAACAGTTCAGACTGTTCGACCTGCATCGAGGCCAGGTTGATGATCGGCTGACCGTGCAGGACAAACAGGTCCTGAGCCAGCGCCCCGTAGATCAGCTCCGAGGATTGGAGGCGCTCGCGCCTGGAGCGCTCCTCGGCTTGACGCTCGGTGATATCTGTCGACATCGCGCCAACCGCCTCGATCGCACCCTGCTGATCGAAAAGCGGGAACCTAACGGTCAGCAGCACACGCTGCTGACCGTTACGTCTGACCGTTGATTCTTCCTGAAGGACCTCACCATTATCCAGGACCTTCCGGTCCTTGGCTCGCACCTGGCCGACCGCGGAACTGGGCAGGATGTCCTCATCACGGCGCCCGACGATCCAGTCGCTGCGTACGCCGTACAGTCTTTCGAATTCAGTGTTGACGAGCTGGTAGCGGTAGTCGCGTCCCTTTACGCAGACCAGGGACGGCATGTTGTCGATCAGTGAGCGCAACCTGCGCTCGCTATCACGCAGCTGTTGCTCCGAGCGCTTCCGATCGGTGATGTCCTGAAGATGCGAGAGCGCGTAAAGCGGCTGGTCCGACTCGTCACGGATGACCTCTGCGCGTACGTGGACCCACACGATCGAACCATCGCGGTGCAGATAGCGTCGATCGCGCTCCAGGCTGTCACCGCGCCCCGCAGCCACGCCGGTGATGAACTCGTCGTCCTCGGCCACGTCATCGGGATGCGTGAGATCGCGAAACCCCTTACCCAGTAGTTCCTCACGCTCATAGCCCAGCATCCGGCAGTACGCGTCGTTGACCCTCAACCATGTCCCATCCACGGCGACGACGCTCATCCCGATGGGGGCATGATCGAAGGCCGAACGCAACAGCTCCTCAGAGGCCTCCAGCGCCCGGATCCAGGCGGTAAACCTCGCCGGGGATTCTTGGGTCCGAGTTACGGTCACCTCGACGGGAAACGTACCGCCGTCGGCGTGCAAGGCGTTGACCACAATGCGCTGGCCCAGGATGCGCGTAGGTCCTCCGGCCACGACTCGCTTCAGCCCTTCGCGGTGCGCACGGCGCCGTGCAGGCGGGGTCACCAGCTCCGCAACCGCCCGTCCCAGTGCCTGCTCCCGCGAGTAACCGAACATGCTCTCGGCCGCCGGATTCCACTGGATCATACGGCCACGCTCATCGACGGTGATCACGGCGTCCATGACGGCCGCAAGAGCCGGATCGAGAGATTGGGAGGACCCAGCCTCTTCAGGCATGTCGATCACAGCCGCTGCGGGAGGGCGATCCAGGTGCCGCATTGCGAGTGGGGGTTTGTGACATTGGCGTTATCCATGACGATGCCGCCGCGTAGCCACGTTTTCATCGAAGGCAGCGGGAAAACCTTGACCCTGCTAGCCGCGCCATGGGGGTTCCTGCTAGGTGCAATGAATTCACGCAAGCCACGTGCCATCCTTAATACGCGCCCATGCGTTGCCTGATAGTCGACGACAACCGAGCGTTCCTGCAGGCCGCGCGCGTCCTGCTCGAGCGGGAGGGGTTGACTGTGCTCGGAGTCGCACGAAACGGCGCCGAGGCGCTCGAACAAGCACAATCACTACGGCCGGATGTCGTGCTCGTCGATGTGACTCTTGGAGACGAGAGCGGGTTCGACACGGCGCGCCGCCTGGTTGACGACGGTCGTGTTGGCGCCGTGTCCGTGATCATGACCTCGACCCGGGCCGAGGTCGATGTGGGCGACCTCCTCGCCGATAGCCCGGCACACGGTTTCTTGCCGAAGTCGGAGCTCTCGGCGCAGGCTATCGGCTGGATTCTCGACAGCGCTTCCGGACTGCCTAGCCCTACCGTGCGCCTAGGAAAGTGATCACGGCCAGCACGCGGCGGTGATCCTCGCCCGTCTCCGGTAGTCGCAGTTTCATCAGGATGCTGCGGACGTGCTTTTCGACGGTTCCCTCAGTCACCGACAGCTGGCGGGCGATGCCCGCGTTAGAGCGGCCTTCGGCCATCAGCGCGAGCACCTCGCGTTCGCGCGAGCTGAGCTCCTCAAGCGGGTCGTTGACACGCCTGGCGGCGACGAGCTCGTGGACGACAGCCGGATCGATTACTGATCCACCCTTCACGATGCGCTTGAGCGTCTCAGTGAACTCGTCCACGTCGATGACGCGGTTCTTGAGCAGGTAGCCAGTACCCGGTCCCGCTTGGAGGATGTCCATCGCGTGCTCGACCTCGACATGTGCCGAGAGGACGAGGACTGCGACGTCAGCGAACTGCTCACGAATCACGGAGGCCGCATCCAGGCCCTCGGTCGTGTGCGTCGGAGGCATTCGGATGTCAATCACCGCAAGATCGGGGCGGCGCTCACGGACCAGCTCGATCAGCTCGGCGCCGGTGCTCGACTGACCGACGACCGCGAACCCCGACCGCTCGAGCAGGCTCGCCAGACCCTCTCGAAGGAGGACGTCGTCGTCAGCCAGCGCCACCCGAACCCCGCTCACGGGAACGATTATCCATCAGGGCCAGACAGAACGGTGGCGAGTTTGGCCGCTGTCCGGGGTGCGCGCGATCGGCTCGGATGGCGCGCACCCCAACGTCAGGAATCCTCTGCGGTGGACCGCCACCTTGATCTGGCTCGTGGTGGCGCCGCCGATTATCGGCTAGCGTCTCCGCATGAGGGTGCTGCAGGGTGCGGTTGGCGATTCGCTGGCGCAGCGGCCGTTCGTCGATCTGCTGCCCCGACGGCGCCACAAGACGGCGTGGGTTGCCGCTGTCACGTGCCCGCTGCTGCTTACGCTTGGTCAGCGCGCAATCGGCTCGTCCGTCCCTCCGGCCACCACCCTGTTCGCCAGTCTGCTCGTCGTGGTGCTCGTCGCGGTGCTCGGCGGCCTGCGCCCCGCGCTCGCGGCGATCGTGACCGGTCTGATTGCGCAGGAGGTCTTGTTCGGGTTCCCGTACGGCAGCCTGAAGGACCACCAGCCCACTCAACTTTCCGTTCTTGTCGCGTTCGTGGTGATCGGAGCCGGCATCGGGATCCTCGTGGACGAGCTGGCCCGGCTCCACGCGGAACACTCGGCGCTCCGGCGGCTAGCAACGCTGGTCGCTCGTGGAGTGCCGCCGGCCGGACTGTTCTCGGCCGTCGCCGAGGAGGTAGCCTCCCTGCTCGACGTCGACAGCGCGCTCGTCGCTCGTCTGGACTCCGACGGTGTGCTCACGATCCCGGCTATGGGCGCCGTGTACGCCCCCGAATTCGAGGCGGGCGAGCGCCTGTACGCTGAGCCGCCTACGGCTGTCGCTGAAGTCTGGCGCACGGGTCGACCGGCCCGCGCCGACGACTACCAACTGGCCTCCCCGGACCTCAGAGAGCGACTCGCCAGGCTGGGGGTCCGCTCGAGCGTCGCCACACCGATTACCGTCAACGGCCAGTTGTGGGGGGCGATCGTGGCTTCGTCCTGGCGCGGGCCATTGCCCGCGGACACCGAGCAGCGGATGCTCGACTTCACCGAGTTGGTCGCGACCGCGATCGCGAACGCGGAGAGCCGTGCCGAGCTGGCCGCCTCGCGCGTGCGAATTGTCGCTGCCGCGGATGAGAGCCGACGCAGGATCGAGCGCGATCTGCACGACGGAGCCCAGCAGCGGCTCGTCTCACTCGCGCTCGAGCTACGAGCGGCACAGGCGGCGCTGCCGCCCGGACTCGATCAGATCCGCAGCGAGCTCTCGCACGTCGTCGAGGGGCTGGCCGATGCGCAGCACGAGCTACGCGAGACCTCGCGCGGAATCCATCCGGCAATCCTCTCTGACAGCGGCGTAGGTCCTGCCGTGAAAGCGCTAGCGCGGAGATCACGTGTCCCGGTCGACCTTGACGTGCGCGTGCCGCGACGGCTGCCCGAGCAGATCGAGATAGCGGCCTACTACGTCGTCTCCGAGATGCTTACCAACGCCGCCAAGCACGCCAACGCCGCGGCAGTCCATGTCGGGCTCGAGACCGTCGGGCCCGTCCTTCGGGTCTCAATCAGCGACGACGGCATCGGCGGGGCAGACCCCTCGAACGGGTCCGGCCTGGTGGGAATCAGAGACCGGGTCGAGGCGCTTGGTGGCACGATTTTCATGCAAAGCCCACCAGGCGGCGGGACGCGCCTGACCGTCGAGCTCCCGTTCGAAGCGCCGGACTGAGGGTCCGTCGCAGAGGCGACGACCGGAATCGAACCGGTGTAGACGGCTTTGCAGGCCGCTGCGTAGCCACTCCGCCACGTCGCCAGCAGCTCTTAGCGTATCCCGAGCAGAACTCCCCCCGTCCCTCGCCTCCGGACGAGCGGCTGTTGGCCCTTCTCGATCAGAAGTCCAGAAGGGGCAGGCCAGCTCAAGCTTGCCCTCAGCCTGTCGATTGAAACCGCGTGAGCCCCGTCAACTCAGCTCTCTGGAAGCGACTTGCCCTGCTCTTGACGGTCGACGCCCTCGCCCTGGCCTGGATCCTCGTGGTCGTAATCATCGCTCTGGGCCCCGGGGCGCGGGTCAGCGAGCTGGCCGTCCTGCTCGCCCTCGTCGACACCGCCGTCAGCTTGGTGATCATGCGACAGCTGCGTGACAAGCGCACGTCGCCCGCAGCCGACCAGCGGCGAAGCCCCGCGGCACCAACGCCGCAGGGCTTCGAGATAAACGCCTGAGCGCCCCGCGAGCGGAGCTCGGTAGCCAGCGCCGGTTCAGGCTGCTGCGGCCAGAACGTCGACCTGGTCGCGCAGCGACGCGAGCACGTCGTCGAGCTTTTCGACGATCTCCTCGTCGGCCAGGCGGCCGTCGTCACCGAACTTCTCACCGGCCCGGCCGACCGGAAGATCGACCTCCACCACCCGTGCGCCGGCGATGCCGAGCGCCTTGCGCAGGTGATCCTGGGCCCACAGGGCACCGTAGTCGGTGACGCTGGCGCCGATCACGGCCACCGGCTTGCCGTACAGCGCCGCCGCCGGACCGTAGGGACGCGAGGCCCAATCCACGAGCTGCTTGAGCTGCCCGGGGAGGGTGCCGTTGTACTCGGGGGTCGAGATCAGCAGCGCGTCGGCCTCAGCGACCTCCCGGCGCATCTCTGCGACGGCGGCCGGCGGAGTGTCGGTGTCTCGGTCCTCGTTGTAGGGAGGCAGCGATTCGAGCTCGCCGTACAGCTCCACCTCGACGCCCTCCGGCGCCCGCTCGGCCGCATGGCGGAGCAGAGCGGTGTTGTGAGAAGCGGCCCGGAGGCTGCCGCTGATGGCCAGAACGCGCATGTTGGATCAGCCTGCCTTGACCGCCGAGACGCTGACGACCAGCTTGACGTCGTTGGCCAGCAGCAGGTTGCCGTTGGGCAGGGTCTGATTCCACTTCAGGTCGAACTCGCGGCGATCGATCTTGCCCTCGACCTCGAAGCCGATGCGCTGGTTACCCCACGGATCCTCGCCGTTCTCGGCCAGCGTGCCGGTCAGCTCGATCGGCTTGGTGATCCCCTTGATGGTGATCTCACCTGTGAGGGTGATCTGGCCGTGCCCGGTCAGCTCGGTGGCCGTGGTGTTGAACGTGATCTGCGGGTACTGCTGGGCATCGAAGAACTCGGGCGACTGCAGGTGCCCGTCTCGATTGCTCTCGCCGGTGTCGATGCTCGCGACCTCCACCGCGCCGGACAGGCTGGGCGAGTCGCCGGTGGCGTCGACGCTGCCACTGAACTGCTTGAAGGCACCGCGCACGGTGGCGATGCCCATGTGGCGGACCTCGAAGCCGACGTTGGAGTGCGCGGGATCGACCGTATAGGTCCCGGTGGGGATCTCGGTCAGAGTTGTTGCGGACATTTCAGAACTCCTCATGAAGGTAGTTGGTTGAGCTAACAACTACTGTAGCGCAAAGTGGTTGAGCCGTCAAGCATCTTTAGGAGGCGTTGAGACGCGCGGGACGTTCAGCGAAGGAGGGCCGCCGGGGCCGGCCTGGCAGGCCGGCCAAAAGCACGACGCCTCAGGACACGGTGCAGGAGCCCTCGCGACGGGCTCCCGGCAGCCGGCCCAGCAGTTCAGCCAGCTGCTCCAGCTCTTCCTCGCTGTAGCGCTCGCAGAACAGCCGGTGGATGCTCCTCACATGGGTGCACCCGGCGTTGCGGAGCTTCTCGTACCCCGCGTCCGTCAGCTGCGCGTAGGACACGCGGGCGTCCCTGGGGCAGGACATGCGCTCCACCAGACCCGCCCCCACCAGCCCGTCCACCAGCCGGGTAATCCCGCTCCGCGTGAGCATCGTGCGCTCGGCCAGCGCGGACATCGGCAGCCGGCGCTCGTCATCCTGGGCGAGGTACAGCAGCACCTCGTAGTCGCGCGTGGTCATGCCGTGCTCGGCGACGAGCGACGCATCGAGCTCGCGAACGATCGACGCGTGGCTCTGCAGGAAGCCGCGCCAGGCCTCCAGAGCGGACCCATCGAGGCGGTTGGCCGTTGTCGTCTCCATACCACAAGTGTAGTTGACCCATCAACGGCCAGGTCCTTCTTTTCGCACTTCGGTCCGCTTGCACTTGGCCTTAGTTCCGGCGGGTATGGTGGCGCCTCGTGGCCCGCGGAACTGGCACCAGAGCAGTGATCGGCTCGCTGGTCGCGACAGTCATCGCCGCCGTCGCGGTGGTGATCATCGCGCACGTGACCGGCGCCGACGCGATCGGCCACGCCTTCGAGGACGTTGACCCGCCCTGGGTGGCTCTGCTGGCGGGTGCCGAGCTGATCACCTACCCGGCGTACATGCTCGCGTTCCGCTCGATCGCCTGCCTGCACGGGCATTCCCCGCTGAAGCTCCCGATGGTGGCCAGGGTGGTCGTGGCCGGCTTCGGGCCGTTCTCGCTGGCCGGCGGCTTCGGGATCGACAAGCAGGCGCTGGAGACGATCGACTCCGACGAGCGCAGTGCCCGCATCCGCGTGATCGCGCTGGGAACGCTCGAGTGGACCGTCCTCGCCCCGGTCGCCTGCGTGGTCTCGATCGTCTTCCTGATCACCGGCGAGAACGTGATGCCGTCGCTGCTCTGGCCCTGGGCGGTGGCCGTTCCGGTTGGCTTGGCGCTCGGCTTCTGGGCCAGTGCCCACTCGGATCGGCTGGCTCGCTTCGGCGGCAAGCATCGCGACTGGCTGGCCCAGGCGCTCGAGGGCGTGGGCGTGCTGCATAGCCTCGTCAGCCATCCGCGCCAGTACATCGGCGCCTGGGTCGGCACCACGCTCTACTGGGCGGCGGACATCGTGGCCTTCTACGCCGCGCTGCGCATGTTCGGCCTCCAGCCCGGCGCGGGCAAGGTGATCATCGCCTACGGGACCGGCTATGCCGCCACCCGGCGCTCGCTCCCCCTCGGCGGAGCCGGCGTGACGGAGGCCTTGATGACCTACGCCCTGTACTGGGTCCGCGAGCCACTGGCCCCGGCCCTGGCTGCCGTGCTCGCCTACCGGGTGTTCAACTTCCTGCTGGTGGCGGCCCCGGCCGTGGTGGCCCACCGCCAGCTCCAGCCGATGCTCGCCGCCGCGGGCGAGCGGCGACGGCGCCGGGGTGGCCGAGCGGTGAGAAGTTAGACCGGCGCCGGGTCTTCCCCGACAAACGGGGGGGAAGCGGATTGATGGGCTTCTCGCCTGGGTAGAAGCGTGCTCGTCACGGAAGTTCGATCTGGGGAAGGTCTTCCGCCCCGAAGGAGGGAACCATCGACATGATCACGCTCGGCGTGATATTGCTGATCATTGGCCTCATTGCCAAGGTCGGGATCCTGTGGACCATCGGCGTCATCCTGCTGGTGGTCGGTGTGATCCTCGCGTTGCTCGGAATGATGGGTCGGGCTGTCGGAGGGCGCCCGCACTACTACTAGCTGCGTTTCGCCTCAGGCGGCCGTCGTTCACGCGACGGCCGCCTTTCGCGTTTAAGGGACGACGGAATTCGCTGCGCGCGGCCCACGTGGCCGCGCCATCCGGCGGGATCAGCCGACGGGTGCGGCGCGCTTGGACCCTCGCGTCCGAGCGCCGCCCGAACCGCCGCCACCGCCCTGTCCGTCCGCCCGCAGCTCGTGCAGGGACTCCTCGAGTGCGTCGGCGACCTCGTCGATGTCGCCCATCCGTTCGTAGTCGCCCAGCAACCCGAATGTGACCGTCCCGTTGTAGGAGAAGATCGCGATCGACAGTGCGTGGTCGGTGGGGAGGAACGCCACCGGCGCGATCGATTCCAGCTCGCGACCCAGCAGGTACAGCGGGAGCTGAGGCCCCGGGACGTTCGTCACGATCAGGTTGAACAGGCGCGTGGAGAAGTTCAGCCGCGAAGCCTGGGCCAGGATCGTGGGCGGTGCGAAGCCGCTCAGCCCGATGATCGTCTCGGCGGCGGCGAGCTGGCGCGAGTGCTTGAGCTCCCTCATCCGGTCTCGCACGATCCGCAAACGCTGCGTGGGAGATTCCTCGTACACCGGCAGCGAGGCCCGCAGCAGGGCGATCCGGTTACCGAGCGTGCCGCGCTCGCCTTCGGGGCGCCGGTTGACCGGGACCAGCGCTCGCACCTCGACGCTGTCTGTGTCCACGCCGCGCGACTCGAGCCACCGGCGCAGTGCGCCGGTCACGGTGGCCAGCACCACATCGTTGACCGTGGCGGATTCCCGCTCCTTGACCTCCTTGACCTCATCCAGGCTGAGGTGGCGCGCCGCGAAGCGCCGGTGCGGCCCGATCGGGCCATTCAGCGGCAGGGCCGGGGCCGGATCGAGCAGCTGCGACCCGAGTGACCCGGCCGTCCGGGTCAGGGTCCGCCAGCGGTGGCGGAACCGCGACGGGTACAGGAGCTGCGACCCGGCCTCCTGCGCCAGGGCCATCGGCGTTCGCAGGGCCCCTGCGACCGCTCTGGCCAGCAGCTCGGCGCGCGGCGGGCCGGGATGCCGGACCCACGGCTCAGCCTGCATGTCCGCCGGCTCGCGCGCGATGTCCAGGATCACGCTGGCCAGATCAACGCCTGAGATCCCGTCGACCAGCGCGTGGTGGGCCTTCGTGATCAGTGCGAACCGCCCATCCTCGAGGCCCTCGACCAGGTACATCTCCCACAACGGCCGGTCGCGATCCAGCCGCTGGGAGAACAGCCGGCCAACCAGCGTCTGCAGCTGCCGCTGTCCACCGGGACGCGGCAGCGAACTGCGGCGCAGGTGGTAGTCGAGGTTGAAGTCGGGGTCGTCGATCCACCAGGGGCGGGTAAGTCCGAGCGGCGCCTCGGCAAGCTTCTGACGGAACCTGGGCACGAGCGACAGACGGCGCTCGATGTGGGCCCGCAGCTGGTCATGGTCGGGCGCCGGCCCCGCGAACACGGCCACTCCACCGATGTGCATGTGCGCGTTCTCCCGCTCCTGCAGGAGAAATGAGGCATCGGTGGCGTTCAGCTGCTGCGGGGCCCGCCGCTGCGCCGGTCGCGCCGGCAGTGCCCCGTCGGTCTTTCGATCGTCGGCCAAGGTGTAAGCGTAGCCCTGATCAGCGGGCGACGATTGTGAAGAAGTCCCGCGACCAGGGCGCCAGGAACTCGCCCGGGATGCCTGTCTGCCCCGCGATCACCGGGATCGGTGCCACCGGCCGGTGGCCGTGGTCGTGGCCGTACAGGTAGCCGTTGACCCACTCCGGGTTGATGTCCAGCTCCACTGCCCTGACCACCCGAGCCCCGATCAGTGCGTCCGCCAGCTGTGCCGTGGTGAGATGCTCACCGCCGGCCCAGATCAAGTGCCCGTCAGCGGTGATTCCCAGAGCAGACCGGGCTGGATCGCTGACTCCACCGAGCGTCGCCCCCCAGCAGTCGCGGCAATTGACGGACGCCGCCGCCTTGCCGTTCTCGATCAGCAGCGACAGGTTTTGACGCACCGAGGCGATGCGCTTGCCTGGGGCCGGCACCTCCCGCCTCCAGCCGCCGATATTGGTTGTGCCATCTGTGTAGGTGACGATCGAGCCGGCCCCGATCTGCAGCCGGACGGCCACGCGGCCGTAGGACTCGAAGCCTCCGGCGTTCGTGTTCAGGCGAAATCCGCCGTTGAAGGCGGCAATCACCCGCCGGCGCTCCGCCTTCCCGATGCTTGGTCCGTAGCGCCAGCCGCTCGCCCCGGCATCGATCGTGCCCGAGTGCAGATGGAGCTCCACCAGCTTCTGGGCGAAGGAGAGCAGGCTGACCCCGGCGGAGCTACGCGCCACCCAGACGGCCGTATGGCCTCGCCACTGGACCGCCGGCACGAAGCCGCTGATCTGGGTCCGATCGGCTCCGGACAGCAGGCGCGGATAGGGCGGATAGGCCGGTTTCGGCGGCCGGGTCGGAGGGCTCGTCCGGGTCGACTGGGTGTGTCCCTGGCTGCCCTGCGGTGAGGTATGGCTGCTGCCGGAGCCCGCCGAACCACCGCACGCTGTCAGGCCGGCCGCGGCCACCACCGCCAGGAGCAGCGCGCCGATCGCGTGTCTGTTCGGGTTCATGTTCAGGCGGCGGAACTCTCGAACCGCGGCGGGCCGCTGCGGATCGGCGAAGCCAGCGTCGCTGCCATGGCCAGCGCGAGCGTCCAGGCCGCGACGATCAGGATCGTAGTCGTGGACCCGGCGTGCTGGAAGGCGAAGCCGACCGCGAGGGGTCCGAGCCACCCCAGGGACATCGCGATGGCCGAGGAGACCGCGGCCACCCGGCCCTGCAGGTGGTCGGGAGTGAGGGCCACGCGCGAGCCCGCGACCAGAGAATTGGCGATCGGCGTGGAGAACTCGGCCGCCGCCACGAGCAGCCCGATCACCCAGGCGCTGCGGGCAATCAGCAGGAGCAGGACGCAGAGCAGCAGCAGCCAGTCCTCGCCGACGATCACGGTGCGGGCGCTCAGCCTCCTCCGCGCGGGAGCGGCCACGGCCGCTCCGAGCACGCCGCCGGCTCCGACGATCGCGAACATCCCGCCGATCGCCGCGGAGGACGCGCCATGGTGTCTGGCCACCAGGATGGCCAGCAGATACAGGCCCGTGTAGACCGGGTTGCCGGCCGCGAACAGCAGCGAGGCGGTGAGGTAGAAGGGCTGGCGGCGCAGCCAGGTGAACCCCTCCGTGAATCCGGCCCGCACCGTCGCCGCCGGTCTGGGGCCGTCGTACTGGAAGGCCGAGCGGGTCAGCCGGGTGGCGGTCATCGAGCACAGGAACGAGACCGTGTCGGTCAGGAACGGCAGCGCCCGCGTGGCCGTGAACAGCAGCCCACCCAGCGGCGGCCCGACGATGCTCGCGCCGAAGTAGCGCGCCTCGTTCTGAGCCACCGCGTCCTGCACCTGGCCGGAGGACACCAGATGCGGCAGCGCTCCCCGCTCGCAGATGTGCGAGATGACGAACAGACCGCCGTCGAGGAATGCCACCACCACGACCTGGAGAAGCGGCGGGCGACCAACCCAAAGGGCGATCACGATGCTGGCGGCGCCGAGCATCCGGACCGCGTCGCTGGCGATCATCAGGCGCTTGCGGTCAAACCGGTCGGCCAGCGCTCCGGCCGGGATCGCGAAGATGGCCAGCGGCAGCCACTTGGCCAGCCCGACCACTCCGGCCTTGGCTGCCGATCCGGTCAGCGCCAGGATCAGCAGCGGGTAGGCGACCGTGGAGGTCTGCGAACCCAGCTCAGACAGCGCCTGACCGCTCCAGAAGAGCATGTAGTCGCGGTTGCGCAGCAGGGGCTGGCGGCGCATCCGACGCACGATACGCGCCGTCCCTCGCCGAGCGAACGACGCGCCGAGAGTGGGCGATACTGGGCTCGAACCAGTGACCTCCGCCTTGTCGAGGCGGCGCTCTCCCAGCTGAGCTAATCGCCCTGGGAGGGGTAAATGTAGCGTGACTTTTGGCTGTGGCCACGCCTAGACTCGCGTCGTGCCGCACGCTATCCGCCCGGTCACCGGTGACGACATGGGGGATGTTCTGCGGCTGGATCGTGCCGTCTTTGGTGAGCATGCTTACCCGCCAAGCGTCACCCGCCAGCTGCTCGAGCTCTTCCCGGACCTCATCCTGCTGGCGCACGACACCGCGGGCCGCGCCGTGGCGTTCTGCTTCGCGGCATTGGCGGCGGGCTCCGAGACGGGGTGGGTGCTGGCGCTGGGAGTGGATCCGCCGGAGCGTCACCGCGGCTACGGCCGTGCCCTCATGTGCGAAGACATGCGCCGGCTGCGGAACCGTGGCGCGCGTGCCGTGAAGCTCAGCTGCGCGCCCGACGCTCAGACTTCAATCCGCTTTTACTCCGGTCTTGGATTCACCGCGATTGAGAGGAAGGATGACTTCCTGGGTCCGGGCCGCCACCGGTTGATCATGCGCCGTGACCTGGCTCAGCTCCAGCCGAGCCACCACGCGGTCGTCGAACGGCCGGCCACCACCCGCCAGGTTGCTGTAGAGCGTGGGCATGGCGCCGCGGCCCATGATGAGGACGAGATCGCCGGAGCTCGCGCTCCTTAACGCGCGACGAATTGCCTGACGCCGGTCCGGTACGACGATTGCCTCAGCCCCACCGTCACGCCACCCCTGCTGGATCTGGGCAATCACCTCGGCGGCCGGCTCGCCGCGGCCGTTGCCCTCGGTGAGTATCACGGCGTCGGCGAGTCGGCTGGCGATCTCCCCGAAGGGTCGCCGCTTGGCCGGATTGTGGGTTCCGGCCGCGCAGAGCACGAGCCGCACGCGGGCGCCTGGGCGCCGCTCGACGACGTGGCGGGCAGTCGTGAGCAAGCGCTCGAGCCCGGCGGGCGTATGGGCGAAGTCGACGATCACATCGAACTCCTGGCCCGCGTCCACGGCCTCCCAACGTCCGGGTACTCCCGCCATGCTGGACACCGCGGGCAATGACGTGTCCGTGCTCATCCCCAGGAGGTCGCAGGCGGCCAGCGCAGCCGCCACATTCTCGGCGTTATGCCATCCCGGCAAGCGTGTCTCCAGCTCCAGCGAGCGTCGCGGCGTCTGGATTTGGATAGTCGCACGGTGGACGTCCCAAGTTGCGCCGGCGACGCGGTAGTCAGCGTCGGCGATCGTGCCGAAAGTGCGCACCGTCGTACCCGCCGAACTCAACTCCGCGGCGAGGCGAAGGCCGTATGGGCTGTCGACATTGAGCACCGCCAGCGGCACCGGCTGTTTTCCCAAGAAGAGCCGCCGCTTCGCCCAGCCGTACTCGCGCATAGTGCCGTGCCGGTGCAGGTGTTCCGTGGTCAGGTTCGTCAGGACGGCCAGGCGAGAGAACGGGCCAGAACAGAACTCCAGCTGGTAGCTGGAGGCCTCCACCACGAGCTGACCGGCTCGGCCGCGTGCCCCCGTGAGCGGTGGCCCGAACTCGGTGTTTCCCGCCACCGTCACCGTTTCCCCAGAGCTTTCGAGCGCTCTGGCCAGCAGCGCGCATACGGTTGATTTCCCATCCGTGCCCGTGACCGCAACCAGCGGGCTGCACCCGAGCCGAACGCCGAGCTCGAGTTCGTCCAGCACGTCCAGCCCGGCGGTGAGCGCGGCCTGCACCGCCGGATGCGTCGCCGGAATCCCCGGGCTCTTGACTACCGCGGACGGAGTGGGATCACGCAGCCACTCTGGCCGCCAGTCTCCCAGTTCCACGGCAACCCCGGCTTCAGCCAGCGTCGCGGTACGGGTTGCGGTCTCCGGTCCGACGTGTGCATCCCAGATCCGGATCCGCGAGGGCTCGACGCAGTCGAGCAGGGCCTCGGCGGCGCTAACTCCGGCGCGGCCGGCGCCCAGAATCAGGTACCGCTCCGTCAAGGCGCGATCCGCTCCAGCTCGACGAGCCGAGACCCCTTCACGAGCGCACGATCTCCGGGGCGGCCAAGCGCCATCAGCAGCGAGCGGGCCTCCTCCGGTGTCCTGACGCTGTGACTCTCGCGCTGTCTTTGTCCGTTCGAGCCCCGGCGATAACCGTCTACGTAGTCCTCGGCCGTCGATCCGACGCCGATCAAGACGTCGATTCCCAGGCGCGCCGCCTGCGCACCCGCGTGGCGGTGATACTGGGTGCTCTGGGCTCCCAGCATCGCGATCGGGCCGAGCACGGCCAGCCGGCGGCCAGCGGGCTCGGACGCGAGCGATTCAAGGGCCCAGCACAGCGATACCGGAGTGCTGCTGGCGCAGTCGAGGATCAGTTCGACCGGGCCGAGCATGACCCGTTGCCACCGCAACGGTGAGAGGGGCGGCGACACCTCATCCGGAACCGGGAGGCCGAGGGCATACAGCGTCGCGACGACCGTAACGAGATTCCGCAGGTTGTGGGGCTGAGTGTGTGTGGTTCGGACGCGGATCGGGGCGCCGGCGCAGTCGATCGTCGCGACCCTCCCGGCGAACGTGTGCAACGCCACGTCGCCGCCCGGGCCGTGCCGGATCGTGCGCAGGTCGCTCCGGAGATGCGGCGTCAGCAAGGACTCCCCGGCGGGTACCACGCACGGCGCCCCCGCGGGCAGGGCCCGGATCAGCTCCGCCTTGTTGCGCGCCACCTCGGCTGTCGTGCCGGCAGTTTCCAGATGAGCGGGAGCGATGTGCGTCAACACCGCTGCTGTCGGCCGCAGCAGAGCCGCCTTCCTGGCAATGTGGCCGCGCGCGTGCATCGAGAGTTCGACAACCAGCGCTTCGCAATTCTCCGGCGCCGCCGCGATAGTCGCGGCCACACCGATGTGTGTGTTGAAACCGTGACGGGTCGCGTGTGTCCGCAAGCTTCTGCCCACCGCTGCAGCCAGCATGTCGACCGTCGTGGTCTTGCCCATTGCTCCTGTGACGCCGATGACGTGGCCGCCGAGGGCTTGACGGCGGTGCCGGGCGAAAGAACGCAGAGCCTCCAGCGGGTCCTCAACCGCGATCGCGATCCGCGGCCCGGCCTCGCCGAACGCCCGGCCTACGGCCGGCTGGGGGCCGATGATTCCGTGTGCTCCTCGGCGCACAGCCTCGACGAGAAATTGCTTCCCATCCGTGCTGGCCCCGGGCAGAGCCAGGAACACGTCGCCCGCCGCCAGCAGACGGCTATCCACACTCAGCTCCCCCTGCGCGACCGACTCGGGGTCAGCGCTGATCAGCCGTCCTCCGACAGCTGCCGTCAGCCCCTTCGCGTCCGACCTCATGACCGGCCGGTGAGCCGGCTCCATCCGAGAACAGCCTGCAGGCGGCGGTGCATGCGCCGAGCCGCATCCAGAGGCCACGCCGCTTGCTGCACGATGCGCCAGCGCCGGGTTCGCACCAGTTCCTCCCACCGCCGCCGGTGCCACTCGACCTCGCCTTCAAGCCGGGTCTGGATGGCCCGCAGCTCGTTCGCCAAGCCGGCCACCCGGGCCTGAGAGTCATACTGGGTCCGCACGAGCCGGGCCATTTCCCGCAGCGGTGCGGGTGGGGACTCGACGGGCACCGACCGCCGGACGACCTCCACCAACCCCATCGCGTGGTCGTAGGGGGAGTGCCGCAGAACCACCAGCTGCCGGTTGACCTGTCCCATGGAGGCGTCGTAGCGTCCGAGCTCGCGGCCGAAGTCATCTGCCGTCAGGACCGCATCGCTCGCCCGACCACGTAAACCGTCGGCTTCGAGGGCGGGATAGGACTCCGCCGTCACCCAGCCGTCGCTGGCAAAGGACCCGAGTACCCAGACAGCTCTTCCGCACGACATGGCGTCGAGGGCGGAGCGGCCCAGGCCGACGACGATGTCGGAGGCGAGAATGGGTCCCAGAGGATCGCGACAGGACTCTCCGCCGGCGCCGACCTCCCGCCACTCCAGACCCGCCGCTTCACACACCGCCACGAATCCTTCCCGGATCGATTCGTGCAGCCAATTGCCCAGCAGCAGCACGTGCCGCGGCCGTGGAGAGATCGGGACGGCCGGATACAGGTGTGCCGTGTCGATCGGCTGAGTCAGGCGAACGACCGCGGGGGGATGCGCCGTCGATCTGAGGCGGCGTTCGGCCACGCTGTTCAGCGCCACGGCAAAGCTCACCACGCCCTGGTGCGCGGGAGGGAGGACGACATCGAGGTCGGCACTGTGGACGACGCACCCCCGCACGGCGTCCGGATAGCGCTCGGCCATGAGCAGGGCGGATGGCGCGTCCTGAGAGATCACCGCGTCACACCGCTGCGGCAGATCCCTTTCCCCGCTGCAGAACCGCAGCCCCCGCTCCAGAGCCAGATCGGACATCGGCCCTGCTGCTGGAGAGAAGATGGTCACGGGGTGGCCGAGCCGCTCGAGATGCGGGGCGATCGTCAGAACGTACGACTGCAGGCCGCCGGGCTGGTCCATCGCCATCGTGGCGAGGACTACCTCCACCGCAACCTCTCGAGCATCCTCGCGCCCACGTTGACCTCACCCATAGCCGGCCTCCGCGGCGGATCGTATCCGGGCGTCGCCACTAGGATCCACCCCCATGCGGATGACGCTTCCCGATGGCAACGGACTGGACCTGCCCGATGGCGCCACCGGCGCGGACGCCGCCGCGGCGATCGGCTCCGGGCTGGCCCGTGCGGCCCTGGCCGTCAAGGTTGACGGTGTGGCGCGAGACCTGAGCCGGCCGCTGCCCGCAGGCGGCCAGGGGCGCCTGGAGGTCATCACCGACCGCAGCGGCGAGGAGGCGCTCGAGCTGATCCGCCATGACACCGCCCATGTCCTGGCCGAGTCGGTGCTCGAGCTGTACCCGGGCGTGAAGATCTCGATCGGGCCGCCGATCGAGAACGGCTTCTACTACGACTTCGAGTTCCCCGACGGTGTCACCCTGAACGAGGACGACTTCCCGGCCATCGAGGCGCGGATGCGCGAGCACGTCTCCGCCGACGAACCGTTCGTCCGCGAGGACGTCCCGGTGGCCGCCGCGCTGGAGCGCTTCCGGGCCGAGGAGCAGCCCTACAAGGTGGAGCTGATAGAGGATCTGGTGCGAAACCAGGGCGTGGAGACGGTCTCGCTCTACACCAACGGCCCGTTCACCGACCTGTGCCGTGGCCCGCACGCGCCCACCACCAAGCGGGTCAAGGCGTTCAAGCTCCAATCGGTGGCCGGCGCCTACTGGCGAGGGGATTCCAACCGCCAGATGCTCACGCGCGTGTATGGGACGGCGTGGTTCTCGAACAAGGACCTGGAGGAGTACCTGGAGCGCCTGGAGCGGGCTCGGGCCAACGACCACCGGCGCCTGGGCGCTCAGCTGGGCCTGTTTCACTTCTCCCCGGTCTCGCCCGGAGCCGCTTTCTGGACACCCGCCGGGACGGCGGTCTTCAACGAGCTGGTCAAGCTCAGCCGCGAGATGGGCCGCGAACGCGGCTACGTGGAGGTCAAGACTCCCCAGATCTACGACAGTTCCCTGTGGGAGACCTCCGGGCACTGGGGCAAGTACCAGGAGCACATGTTCCTCACCGAGTACGAGGAGCGCTCGATGGCGGTAAAGCCGATGAACTGCCCCGGCCACTGCCAGCTCTACTCGATGGACCACCACTCCTACCGGGACCTGCCACTGCGCATGTGGGAGCCGGGACTGCTGCACCGCCGGGAGCCCAGCGGCACCCTCCACGGGCTCCTGCGAGTGCGGCACTTCGCCCAGGACGACTCACACATCTACCTGACCGAGGACCAGATCCAGGACGAGGTGGCGAACGTCCTGGAGTTCGCTTTTGCCACGTACAGGGTGTTCGGGATCGACGTGCGGCTCGAGCTGTCCACCCGGCCTGAGCAGCGCATCGGTTCCGACGAGCTGTGGGACCGCAGCGAACAGGCACTGCTGAACGCCCTGGACAGCCAGGGCCTGGCCTACGAGCTGAACCCGGGGGATGGCGCCTTCTACGGCCCGAAGATCGACATGCACATGACCGACTCGCTGGGCCGCTCCTGGCAGCTCGGGACCTGCCAGCTGGACTACAACATGCCCCAACGCTTCGGCCTCACCTACACCGGGGCCGACAACGCCGAGCACACGCCGGTGATGATCCATCGGGCCCTGATGGGGTCATACGAGCGGTTCATCGGGATCCTGCTCGAGCACTTCGCGGGCGAGCTCCCGGTGTGGCTGGCCCCGGTCCAGGCGATCGTGCTGCCGATCTCCGACCGTCACGTCGCCTACGCCGAGCAGGTCTCCGGGCGGCTGAGTCAGGCCGGAACCCGGGCGGAGATGGACGACCGACCAGAGTCGATCGCACGCAAGATCCGCGATGCCGAGCTGCGCAAGATCCCTTTCATGCTGGTCGTGGGCGATCGCGAGCAGGAGTCAGGCTCCGTCGGGGTCCGCGAGCACCGAGCCGGGGATGTGGGCACCAGCAGCCTCCAGGACTTCGTGGGACGGCTGACCCAGGCGATCAAAACCCGCTCCTCGGGGTAGAACGCGCCGCTATACTCGCTTGTGTTGATCCAACTGCTTTTCCACACACGGCCCGAAGCCGCTTGAGCTTCCGCCGCCACCGCAGATAGTGCCGGTCCCACGAAGGTTTGACCGGCGCCCGCCGGAGCGGGATCAGACCCGGATCAACGACCGGATTCGCGTGCCTGAAGTGCGCCTGGTCGGCGAGGACGGCAAACAGATCGGCGTGATCAAGACGTCGGACGCGCTGGCCTACGCCCAGCAGCGCGATCTCGACCTGGTCGAGGTGGCGCCCGAGGCCCGTCCCCCGGTGTGTCGCGTGCTGGACTACTCCAAGTACAAGTACGAGCAGGCCCAGAAGCTGAAGGCGGCCCGCAAGCACCAGCAGCAGATCACCATCCGGGAGATCAAATTCCGGCCCAAGATCGCCCAGAACGACTACGACACCAAGAAGGGCCACGTCCAGCGGTTCCTGCTGAGCAAGGACAAGGTCAAAATCACGATCATGTTCCGCGGCCGCGAGGTGACTCACCCTGAGCGCGGCGTCGCCCTACTGGACAAGCTGGCCGAGGAGCTCTCGGAGCTCGCCGTGGTCGAGCAGGCGCCCATCCAGGACGGCCGCAACATGACCATGATGCTGGCGCCGTCGAAGGCCGTGCTGGCCACGGAGGACGACCACTCCGACCACACCGAGGGCGGCAAGCGCCAGCGCCGTGAGCAGCGCCTGGCCGAGGCCGAGCAGAACACCACCGACCAGAACACCACCGAGCAGAACGGCACCGCCCCCAAGGGCAAGGCGTCCGCGGATTCCGGGCAAGAGGCCCCCGAGCCCGCCCAAGCCACCTCGGAATAGCTCAACTCTGGGAGACTTTTCGACCCTGGGAGTGGAAAACTCTCCCAGAGTCCCCCCAAGCCAACGATGAGGCCCGGGAGGCCTGGAACCGCGGCATGGCGGGGCTCCGCTTGGGAGGGCCGGGGGTCACGCGTGTCCCGAGCCCCTCGCGGGCGCACCGGGCTAGGCGAGCGATGGGCGGATGACAGCGGGGGGCTCGGGCCACGGGTGACTCCCGGCCCCACGTGTCTGCTTTACTGAACCCCCGCCATGCCCAAGATGAAGACCCATTCCGGCACGAAGAAGCGGTTCAAGCTGACCGCCACCGGCAAGGTGCGTGGCCGTCACTCCTTCACCAGCCACATCCTGGAGAAGAAGTCGCCCAAACGTAAGCGCCACCTGGGTCAGCCGACGATCATGTCAGAGCCCGACGCCAAGCGGATCAAGATCCTGCTGGGCCACAAGAAGCCATGAGCCGGGTCAAGCGTTCAGTTCACGCCCGCAAGAAGCGCCGGGCCACGCTGGAGATGGCCAAGGGCTACCGCGGCGATGCCAGCCGGCACTATCGGGCGGCCAAGGAGGCCCTGCTCAAGGCCGACCAGTACCGCTACCGGGACCGCCGCAACCGCAAGCGGGACTTCCGCCGGCTGTGGATCACCCGGATCAACGCGGCGGCTCGCCAGAACGGGCTGTCCTACTCGCAGTTCATCCACGGTCTGCAGGCCGCTGGCGTGGAGCTGGATCGTAAGGTCCTGGCCGACATCGCCGTCCACGACGCTGACACCTTCCGACGCTTTGCCGAGCGCGCCCGCGAGGCGCTGGCCGCCGGCTGAGCAAGCCGGCAAAACCAGCACCGCCACCCGGGCGCCGCTCCAGTCGGAGGGCGCCTTTTTTGTTGCTCCTAGGCCATGACGATCACCAGCCACCAAAACCAGAAGCTGAAGGAGATCCGCAAGCTCAACCAGCGCCGTAAAGCGCGGGATGTCGCCGGACGCTTCGTGGCCGAAGGCGAGGATCTTCTGAACGCGGCCGACCAGGCGGGCTGGAAGCCCGTCGAGCGCTACTGCGCCGCGGGTAGCGGCCTGCCCGGCACCGAGGTCGATCCGGTCCTCCTGGCGGGCGCCTCGGAGCTGGGCTCCGGCACCAGAACGCTGGCCGTCTACGAGGAGCGCTGGTCCCCGGAGCCAAAGGGCCCGCTGGCCGTCTATCTGCACGGCGTCACCGACCCCGGAAACATTGGGACGATCCTCCGCTCGGCGGAGGCGTTCGGAGCCTCGAGCGTGGTCCTGGGTCCGGGAACCGCCGACCCGTACGGCCCCAAGGCCGTACGGGCGAGCATGGGCGCCATCTTCACCGTCCCGGTCGTCAGAGCCACCCCGGATCAGCTCCCCGGCACCACCATCGCCCTGGACGCCACAGCGCAGACGCCGCTGGCGCACCTGAACCCCCAGGGCGAGATCAGCTTGCTGATCGGAGCCGAGCGCGCCGGCCTCCCGCCCCAGGTCGCAGCCGCCGCCGACCACCGGGCTCGGATCCCGATCGACAGCCACTCGCTCAACGCCGCCATGGCGGCCACGGTTGCGCTCTACGAACTTCGTAGGATCCCCGGCTCATGATCGACCAGATCGAGCGGCTCAAGCAGGCAGGGCAGAAGGCCGTGGACGAAGCCGCCACCACCGCCCAACTCGAGGAAGTCCGCGTGAAATTCCTCGGGCGCAAGGCCGAGCTTCCGAACCTGCTCAGAGGCGTGGCCGAGCTTCCGCCCGACCAGCGCGGTGCCGTGGGCAAGGCGGCCAACCGGGCCCGCCAGCAGCTGGAGGCCGCGATCGAGCGCAAGCAGGCCGAGCTGGCCGCCCAGGAGCTCGAGGAGCGTCTGCGCCAGGACAAAGTCGACGTGACACTGCCCGCCGACCCGCTCCCCGCCCTCGGCCGCCTGCACCTGATCACGCGGACCCGCCGGGAGATCGAGGACGTGTTCATCGGCCTGGGCTTCCGGATCGCCGAGGGTCCCGAGGTGGAGCGGGTCTACTACAACTTCGACGCGCTGAACGTGTCGCCGACGCATCCGAGCCGCCTGATGAGCGACACGTTCTACGTCGATCCGGCTCCGGACATCTTCGACCCCGAGGCGCAGGTGCTCCGCGTGCACACCTCGCCCATGCAGGTGCGGGTCATGGAAACCCAGCCGCCACCGATCTACATCATCGTGCCCGGCCGCGTCTACCGGCCCGACAACGACGCCACCCACACACCGCAGTTCCATCAGATCGAGGGGCTGGCGATCGACGAGGACATCACGCTGGCCGACCTCAAGGGCACGCTGCTGACCTTCGCGCGGGCGATCTTCGGACCGGATCGCGAGGTCCGCCTGCGTCCGCACTTCTTCCCGTTCACCGAGCCGAGCGTCGAGGTCGACGTCTCCTGCTTCAACTGCACTGGCGGGGTGACTGCCGACGGTGAGCGCTGCCCGCTGTGCAAGGGCACCGCCTGGATCGAGATCCTCGGGGCCGGGATGGTCGACCCCAACGTCCTGGACCACGTCAAGTCAGGCGGCTACGACCCCGAGAAGGTCCAGGGGTTCGCGTTCGGGATGGGGATCGAGCGGATCGCCATGCTCAAGCACGGCGTTCCGGATCTCCGCCTGCTCTACGACAACGACATCCGCTTCCTGGAGCAGTTCCGATGAGGGTTCCGCTCGAGTGGCTGCACGAGTACTGCGATCCGCAGCTCGACGCCCACCAGCTGGCCGAGCGCCTGGCGCTGACCGGCACCGAGGTCGAGCGCGTGGAGCACCACGGGGTGCAGGCGCTGGAGTACTTCGTGGTTGGGCACGTCCTCGAGCGCCGCAAGCACCCGGACGCCGACCGGCTCAGCGTCTGCATGGTCGACGTGGGGAGGAGCACCCCGTCGCAGATCGTCTGCGGCGCCCCCAACGTGCAGGCCGGCCAGACGGTGGGCGTCTCTCGTCCTGGGGCGATCATGCCCGACGGCACCAGGCTGGAGAAGGCCAAGCTGCGCGGTCAGACCTCCGAAGGGATGATCCTGGCCGAGGACGAGGTGGGGATCGGCACCGACCACGACGGGATCATGGTGCTCCCGGACGGCCTCAGCCCCGGCAGCCCGCTCCAGGACGTCCTCCCGATCGCCACGGACGTACTGGTCCTGGAGATCACCCCCAACCGCCCGGATTGCCTGGGCATCTACGGGATCGCCCGCGAGGTTCACGCTGCCACCGGCGCTGCCCTGAAGCCGCCGCCGTGGGCGACCGACCCCGGCTCCGAGGGGCCCGCCGAGGGCGCTGCGGTCGTCAACGACGCAGGACCCGAGCTCTGCCTGCGATTCACCGCGCGGATCTACGACGGCGTCACGATCGGGCCAAGTCCGGTGTGGCTGAAGGCCCGTCTGATGGCGGCCGGCCAGCGACCGATCTCCAACGTCGTCGACATCACCAACTATGTGATGCTGCTCACCGGGCAGCCCACCCACGCCTATGACCTGACCCGAGTGGCAGGCCGCAAGCTCACGGTCCGGCGGGCCACCGACGGGGAGACCGCTCAGACGCTGGACGACCAGACGCGCAGCCTGGATGGCGAGATGGTCGTGATCGATGACGAGGAGGGGCCGACCGGCATCGCCGGCGTGATGGGCGGTGCCGGCTCGGAGGTCACCGACGACACGGAGCAGATCCTGTTCGAGGCGGCCACCTGGAACGGCCCGAACGTGCACCGCACCTCGCTCAAGCTGGGGCTGCGCAGCGAGGCCTCCACCCGGTTCGAGAAGCAGCTCCAGCCCGAGCAGACGCTGTGGGCTCAGGCCGTGGCCGCTCAACTGATGACCGAGTTGTGCGGGGCCACACTCCGTCCGGGCACGATCGACGTGGGAGGTCCCGGCCCACAGCCGCCGGCGATCACGCTCAGGCACGCCCGGATGACCTCGCTGCTGGGGATGGAGATCACCAACCAGCGGGCGAGCGAGATCCTGAATGCGCTCGGCTTCGAAACCGCCACTGTCCCCGAAGGTCTCGAAGTCACCCCCCCGGTGTTCCGGCGTGCCGACATCAGCCGGGAGGCCGACGTGATCGAGGAGGTGGCGCGGCTGTACGGGCTCGATCAGCTCCCGGCCACGCTGCCCGCCCGGCGTTCGGTCTTCGGGGCGCTCACAGACCGCCAGAGACTGACCCGCACGATCACTGACGCCCTGATCGCCCAGGGGCTGCACGAGATCGTCGGCTGGAGCTTCACCGGCGCCGCACGCGACCGCCAGCCTCCGGCTGCGCGCCGAGGAGGCCGTCACGCTGGCCAACCCGCTGTCCGGGGATCTGGGCCAGCTGCGGACCACGCTCCTCACCTCCCTGCTGGACGTGGCCCGGCGCAACCGCGCCCACGGCGCCCAGTCGTTGCGGCTGTTCGAGATGGGGGCCGTCTACCTCAAGACATCGGACGGAGAGCTGCCGCGGGAGCCTCAGCACGCCGCCGCGCTGCTGAGCGGCCCACTGCGCCCGGCCACCTGGCGCCACCCCAGTCCCGAGACGGCCGACTTCTTCGCCATCAAGGGCGCGCTCGGAGCCGCGCTCGACGCGGTGGGCATCTCCTGGGCGCTGCAACCCGGCACCGAGCCCTTCCTTCACCCGGGCCGCTCGGCTCGGATCGACGTGGCCGGCCGCAGCGCGGGCTGGCTCGGCGAGCTTCACCCCACGATCTCATCCGAATGGGAGCTGCCTGACAAGGTGGCTCTGTTCGAGCTCGACCTCGATGTCGTCCCGATTCCGCCCACCGCCATGTACACGGACCTGATGAGCTTCCCCGAGGTGCGCGAGGACCTGGCCGTGGTGGTCGCCGAGGACACTCCGGCCGCCCAGGTGCTCGGCACGCTGGAGCGCGCGGGCGCGCCGCTTCTCGAGCAGGCCGAGGTGTTCGACGTGTACCGCGACCCGGAGCGGCTGGGGGAGGGGCGCAAGTCACTGGCCATTCGCCTGACCTTCCGTGCGGCCGACCGCACGCTGACCGACCAGGACGTCGCCCGCCAGCGCCAGAAGATCGCCGCCGCCCTGGAGGAGGAGCTGGGCGGGAGGGTCCGTGACAGCCGCTGACGGCGCCCCGGTCGCCGTGTTCGGAGCGGCGGGGTACACGGGCGCGCTGGCCGCTCGCCTGCTGTATCGCCACCCGTACTTCCAGCTCCGGACTCTGACCGCCCGCTCCGACAACGGGCGTCGCCTGGACGACCTGTATCCCCACCACCGGGTCCCGCTGACCTTGGAGGAGCTCGACCTGGACGCGCAGACCCCGGACCTGGACGCCGCGATCGTGGCCTATCCGCACGGAGCGGCCGCCGAGCTGGTGGCCGAGCTGCGCGCCCGTGAGATCCGCGTGGTGGACCTGAGCGCCGACTTCCGCCTCAGAGACCTGGCCACCTATGAGGAGTGGTACCGCCCACATCCTGCCCCACAACTCCTCGACCAAGCGGTCTACGGTCTCCCCGAGCTGTACCGCGAGCAGATCGCTCAGGCCGACCTGGTGGCCAACCCTGGCTGCTATCCGACCGCCACGATCCTGGCCCTGGCGCCGCTGGCGGAAGCCGGACTGATCGACGACGTGATCGTCGACGCCAAATCTGGCGCATCAGGCGCCGGGCGGGGCGCAAACGACAAGACCCACTTCGTCACCGTGGATGAGAACGTGAGCGCTTACGGGGTGCCGCGCCACCGCCACACGCCGGAGATAGAGCAGGAGCTGGCCGCGCTGGGCGCAGAAACGACGATCACCTTCACCCCACACCTGCTGCCGCTCGACCAGGGGGAGCTCGTGTCCTGCTACGTGACCACGACCCGGAGACCGGAGGATCAAAGCGGCCTGTACCACGACTTCTACGCAAATGAACCGTTCGTCGAGGTCACGGCGACGCCCCCGGGCGTCCGCGACGTCCGGGAGACGAATATCTGCCGCATCTCCGTGCACCGTGACGAGCGCGCCGGGCGCACGATCGTGTTCGCCGCGATCGACAACCTGTGGAAGGGTTCGTCGTCGCAGGCCGTGCAGAACCTGAACCTGATGTTCGGCCGCCCGGAGGGTGAGGGGATCACCGCATGAGCTTCTTCCGCTCCCGCTGGGTCGAGGCGCCGGCGCACGTGACCGAGCTGGCGCCGACCACGTTGCCGGCCGGGTTCCGGGCCGTCGGCGTGGAGGCGGGCATCAAGCCCCAGGGCCTCGACGTGGGGGTGCTCGTCTCCGACTCCCCGGCCACCGTGTCGGCCGCCCGGTTCACCAGCAACGCGCGCGCCGGCGCGCCCGTGATCGTCTCCAGGGAGTCGGCGAAAGACCGGCTGCGGGCGATCGTGGCCAACTCCGGGGGCTCCAACACCGGCGATGGCGAGCGGGGGATGGAGACCGCCCGGGCGACACAGCGCCAGGCGGCCGAGCTTCTCCAAATCGACCCGCAGCAGGTGGGGGTGGCGTCCACGGGCGTGATCGGGGTGGAGCTCCCACGGGAGCCCCTGCTCACCGGGATCGCCCACGCCATCCCACGGCTGCAGCCCGACTCCGACACGTTCTCCCGGGCCATCCTGACCAGCGACATCGGGCCGAAGCGCGGCAGCCTGGAGGTCGCCCTCCAGGCCGGCACGGTACGCCTTTCCGCCCAGGCCAAGGGCGCCGGGATGATCTCGCCGCGCTACGCGACGATGTTCTGCTTCGTTCAGACCGACGCGGCCCTGGACGCCGGCACCCTGGACCTGCTCACCAGCGTGTGCGTCAAGCGGTCGTTCGATCGGATCAGCGTGGACGGCCAGCTGTCGACCTCCGACACCGTGTTCACGATGGCGGGCGGCGCCTCGGGTGTCCGGATCCACCCCGAGACCCCCGACGAACTCAAACTCGGCGAGGCGATGGACGCGCTGATGCGCCAGCTGGCGCTGGAGATCGTCCACGACGGCGAGGGGGCCAAGCGCGTCGGCCGGATCGTCGTCAAGGGCGACCCTGACCGGATCGGCGCGGTGGCCCGGGCGATCGCCAACTCGCCGCTGGTCAAGACCGCTCTGCATGGTGGCGACCCCAACTTCGGGCGGCTTCTCCAGGCCGCCGGCCAGGTGCTGCCGCCCACCGAGCCGTTCCTCCCCGACCTGGAGATCGAGGGCCGTCAGGTCGTCTCCGCCGGCGAGTCACTGGTCACCGACCTGGATGAGCTGGCCGAGCTCGCCCGGATCGTCGACCGCCCGGAGGTGGAGTACGTCCTCACCTTGCCCGGCTCGGGCGGGGAGACGGAGATGTTCTTCAGCGACCTGTCGACCGACTACGTGCGCTTCAACGCGGAGTACACGTCGTGAGGGATGTCGCGACGCTTTTGGAGGCGCTCCCGTACATCCGGGAGTTCCACGGCCGCACAGTGGTGATCAAATACGGCGGCGCGGCGATGATCGATCCGGCGCTCAAGGAGGAGTTCGCGCGCGACGTGACGCTGCTCAAGTACGTGGGGATCAACCCGGTGATCGTGCACGGCGGCGGCCCGGAGATCACGTCCTTCATGGAGCGCCTCGACCTCCCGGTGCAATTCGTGGAAGGCCTGCGCGTGTCCGATCCGGCCACCGTCGAGGTGGCCAAGATGGTCCTGGTCGGCAAGGTCAACAAGGACATCGTGCTCCTGATCAACCGCCACGGTCAGCCGGCCGTTGGCCTGTCGGGCGACGACGGAATGCTGTTTCGCTGTGCCCGCCAGCCGGCACCCAGCGGGGCGGACATCGGCTTCGTGGGGCGGATAGAGCAGGTGGACACCGGGGTGCTGCGCCACATCGCTCAGGACTACATCCCGGTGATTGCCAGCGTCGGCGTGGACGCGGAGGGCAACTCGTACAACATCAACGCGGACGGTGCCGCGGGTGCCGTGGCCCGGGCCCTGGGCGCCTACAAGGTCATGTTCCTAACCGATGTGTCGGGCTGGTTGAGAGATCCGGCTGACGCCGGCAGCGTGATCGCCGAGTCGACCACGGCCGAGCTGCGAGACGCGCTCCCCGCGGTGAGCGGCGGCATGCGCCCGAAGCTCGAGGCGTGCCTCGAAGCGGTCGAGGGAGGCGTGCCCTCCGCGGTGATCGTCGATGGCCGCGTGCCCCACTCACTGCTCCTGGAGCTGTTCACCGCCACTGGCCAGGGCACGATGATCGTCTCATGAATCTGAGCGAGCTTCAGGCGCTGGAGGAGCGCTACGCGATCCCCACCTACGTGCGCAACCCGGTGCAGTTCGTGCGTGGGGAGGGCTGCCGTCTGTGGGATGACGCGGGCCACGAGTATCTGGACTTCCTGGCCGGGATCTCGGTGCTGAACGTCGGCCACTGCCATCCGCGCGTGGTCGAGGCCGTGCAGGAGCAGGCCGCCCGTCTGACCCACGTGACCAACCTGTACTACACCGAACCCGCGATGCGGCTCTCCCAGGCGCTCTCGGAGAGCTCGCTGGGCGGCAAGGTGTTCCTGTGCAACTCAGGAGCGGAGGCCAACGAGGCGGCGATCAAGCTGGCCCGCCGCGCCAGGCCCCATGGCGACATAGTCGTGCTGCGCGACGGCTTTCACGGTCGCACCTACGGCGCCCTGTCGGCCACCCCTCAGGAGTCCAAGCAGGCGCCGTTCGCCCCCCTCGTGCCCGGCTTCGTGGTCTGCGAGAAGGATCCCGATGCCATCGCCGCCGCGGTCACCGACCGCACCGCCGCCGTGCTGCTGGAGGTGATCCAGGGCGAGTCGGGCGTCCTGATCGTGCCCGGCGAAGTGCTGAAGGCCGCCCGCGAGGCCTGCGACCGCACCGGCGCCGCACTGATCTTCGACGAGGTCCAGACCGGCATGGGCCGCACCGGCAGCCTGTGGGCCTACGAGCAGACCGGCGTCGCCCCCGATGCGCTGACCAGCGCCAAGGGCCTGGGCGGCGGCTTCCCGATCGGGGCCCTCATCACCGGCCCGCGCCTGGCCGATGCCCTCCAACCGGGCGACCACGGCTCGACGTTCGCCGGTGGCCCGGTGGCCTGCCGGGCGGCGCTCGTGGCCCTCGAGCTGTGCTCGGACCCGGATCTACTGGGTTCAGTTGGGTCACTCGGCGAGCGGCTTGCCGGCTCGCTCGCCGAGCTCCCGCGCGTCGCTGCCGTCCGAGGGCGCGGGCTGATCGTCGCCTTTGATCTGCAGCCCGGCGCACCGCTGTCCGCGCCGGACCTGGTCCGCCGCGCGCTGCTCGAAGAGCGCCTGGTCCTCAACGCCACGGGACCGGCCACCATCCGCCTCGAACCACCTCTGATCGTGACCGAGGCCGAGATCGACGAGGCGGTGCTGCGGCTGAGTAGGCTGGGCGCGTGACCCCGGAGCCGCTCGAGCTGATCGCCAGCCAGCCGGCCACGCTGGACTCCATCGACCGGGCTCTGGACGGCACGTTCACCGTCGAGCGTCTCGACGCCTGGGAGAGCGATCACATCCTCCTGGACACGTTCGACCGCCTGGTGCGCAGCGAAGGCTGGACGCTGGCCCACGAGCACGGTCGCCTGGCCCTGAGCGACTGCCGGATGATCAACCCCGTGGCGGCCGGCCCGCCGTGCGAGGCGCCCACCGGACCGATGTTCGGGCGCGATCTGCCAGCTGGGGAGCTTGGGAAACGGGTGGCCAAGGCGATCGACGTGCGCGCCCTGCTGCCGCTCGGGCTACTGCACGTTCGCACCGAGTGCTACCGGGTCCTGGATGACCTCCAGAAGACGGTCGTCCGCGTGAACGTACTCGTGCCGCAGCTGGTCTCCCGCGGCGGCTCAGCCACTCCGCTCTCCACCCGGCTGCGCGTCCAGGAGGTGCGTGGCTACGGTGAGGAGCGCGACGAGGTGATCGCCGCGCTGAGCTCGCCGCTCGGACTCGCGGGCGCGAATCAGCCCCTACCGGACGAGGCGATCCTGGCCGGCGGCGAGCGGCCGGAGGGCGTCAGCACGAAGGTCGCCGTGCCGCTGGATCCGGACGAGCCCTCGGGGCTCGCGGTCTCCCGCGTGCTGCGGGCGCTGCTGGAGGTGATCGACGCCAACCTCCCGGGGACGCTGGCCGATACCGACTCCGAGTTCCTGCACGACTACCGGGTGTCGATCCGCCGCACGCGCGCCGTGCAGCGGCAGTTCAAGCACGTGTTCGACCCCGACGAGCTCAGGGTCGCCCGGGACGAGTTCAAGTGGCTGCAGCGGTCAACGGGCGATGCCCGCGACCTGGACGTGTACGTGCTCGGCTTCGACGCCATGCGCGACCTCGTCGGAGAGGAGATCCGGTCCGACCTCGACCCGCTCCTCACCGTTCTGCGGCGGCGGCGCACCGTGGCCCACGACGCCATGGGCCGGGCGCTGCGCTCGGATCGCGCACGCGAGACGATGAACCGGTGGCGGGAGATGCTGGATGTCCTGGACAGCGGTCCGGACGCCGATCGGCCGTATGGCCGAAGGCCGATCGGCGAGTACAGCTCCCGGCGAATCAGAAAGGTGTACCGCCAGATGCTCGACCTGGGGCGGGAGATCGGGCCAGACAGCCCGCCGGAGGAGTTCCATGAGCTGCGCAAGAAGGGGAAGGAGCTGCGCTACCTGCTCGAGCTGTTCGGGCTGCCGACGGCTGACCCGAACGTGGTCAAGCCGATGATCAAGACGCTGAAGTCGCTTCAGGACGTGCTCGGCCACCATCAGGATCGCGAGGTGCAGATCGTCATGCTGCGCTCGCTGGCCGACGAGGTGGCAGTGCTGCCGGGCGGCTCGCGGGCGCTGATGGCGATGGGGATGCTCACCGGCCGGTTGGAGGAGGACGCCGCGGAGATCCGGAGGGGGTTCGCCGGGGTGTTCGAGCAGTTTGGGGCCAAGCAGCACCGCCGGCTGGTCAAGGACACTTTCGCTTGAGCGCCCGGGTTCTGGCCACCTACAACATCAAGGGCGGCGTGGGGAAGACCTCAGCCGCTGTCAACCTGGCGTACCTGGCCGCACGGGACGGTCATCCGACGCTGATCTGGGACCTCGACCCGCAGGGCGCCAGCACCTACCTGTTCCGGATTCGCCCCCGCCTCAAGGGCGGCGCGCGGGAACTGGTGGCGCTGCGCTCACGCGTCGGCGAGCTGATCAAGGGCACGGACCATGAGCGGCTCGACCTGCTCCCGGCGGACTTCTCGCTCCGCCACCTCGACCTCGACCTCGACGCGTTCAAGCGGCCGGCGGTGCGTCTGGCCAAGGTGATCGAGCCGATGCGGGCCGACTACGACTACATCTTCCTGGACTGCGCGCCGAGCATCTCGCTGGTCTCCGAGAGCGTGTTCGAGGCGGCCGACGCGCTGCTCGTCCCGATCATCCCGGCGGCGCTGTCCTCACGCACGTTCGAGCAGCTCGAAGAGCTGGCCGGCCGAGACGTGAACGGACAGTCCGGCGCGCGGGTTCTGGCGTTCTTCTCGATGGTCGAGGTGGGCCGGCCGATGCACCGCAGCGTGATGGCCCGGATGCGGGAAGCCCACCACGTGACGATGCTCGGCGCGGGCATTCCGGACTCCGAGGACGTGGAGCAGATGGGGGAGGAGCGCGATCCGGTGGGCGCGTTTGCCCCGGCCAGCCCGGCCGCGATGGCCTATGAGGCCCTGTGGCTGGACATCCAGCGGCGCCTGGGAACGGCGCGTCGATAGCCGCGGGTACGCTACGACCCCGATGTCCACCCGACAAGCCGAGATCGTCACCGCCTCCTACCAGGCGGTCAAGGACGACGTGCACCGCGTCTTGCTCCTGTACAGCGGGGGATTGGACACCAGCGTGATGCTCAAGTGGATCCAGGACGAGTACGACGCCGAGGTGGTGGCGCTCACCGTCAATCTCGGCCAGCCGGGTGAGGACTACGAGGTGGTGAAGGGCAAGGCCATGGCGATCGGGGCGGTGGAGTGTCACGTGATCGATGCCCGGGAGGAGTTCGCGCGTGACTATGTGGTGCCGGCGATCAAGGCGAATGCCGTGTATGGCCTCGGCTATCCGCTGTTCACGGCACTGGGGCGGCCGCTGATCGCCAAGCTGGCCGTGGAGTACGCGCGGCGCACCGGCTGCGACACGATCGCCCACGGTTGCACCGGCAAGGGCAACGACCAGGTGCGGATCGAGGCGACCGTGGCCACGCTGGCTCCCGAGCTCAAGGTGATCGCGCCCGTCCGCGGCTGGCAGATGGGTCGCGAGGAGGAGATCGTCTACGCGCGTGAGAACGGCATCCCGGTGAAGGGCGGGACCGAGGCGGCCCCGTACTCGATCGACGACAACCTGTGGGGACGCTCCAGCGAGGGGCGGTGGATCGAGGAGCTCGAAACCGCGCCGCAGGACGACGTCTTCCAGCTGGTCACCCGGCCCGAGGAGGCGCCGGATCAGGCTGAGGTGGTGGAGATCGGATTCGAGCACGGGGTGCCCGTGTCGGTCGACGGCGCGCGTCTCGGGCTGGTCGAGCTGCTGGAGCGGGTCGCCCTGCTGGGCGCCCGCCACGGCGTGGGGATCGTCGACCACATCGAGGACCGGGTGGTGGGGCTCAAGGTGCGCGACATCTACGAGGTGCCGGCCGCCGCCATCCTCCTGCCCGCCCACGCCGAGCTCGAGCGTCTGGTCGGCACGATCCACCAGAACCAGTTCAAGGCGATGTTGGATCAGAAATGGGCGTACCTCGTGTACGCCGGGCTGTGGTGGGAGCCGTTGCGCGAAGATCTGGACGCCTACATGGACTCGGTCAACCGGCAGGTGACCGGCGTCATCGGCGTGCACCTGTACAAGGGTGTGGCCCGTGTAGTCACCCGGGCGTCCGCGAACGCCATCTACGACGCCTCGCTGGCCACCTTCTCCCAGTCCGGCGGGCTGTTCTCGCAGGCCGCCGCGCCCGGGTTCATCGAGTTGTGGTCGCTGCAGTCCCGGATGGCCTGGCGGATCAGGCACGGGCAAGACTCCCGGATGCCCACCGGTGACCACTGAAGAGTTCCTCGCCGAGCGCAGGTTGCGCGCCGCGGAGCTGGCGCTGGAGTCGGCCCGGCGCCGGGTGGCCGAAGCCGACGAGGAGATCGACGCGCTGCGCCGGCAGATGGCGGAGCTGGAGGAGAGGGTGCTGGCCGCCGCCGAGCGGGCGGGCGGCGAACGAGCATCGCTGCGGGCGGAGCTGGAGAGCGAGCGCCGGCTGCGCCAGATGGCCGAGCAGGGCCTGTGGAGCGAGCGTGAGCGAGCGCGGGGCCTGGAGGACGAGCTGCGCGGGCGCGTCGATGCGGCGGCCACCCCGGCCGCTGAGCGGCGGCTGGCCGAGGCCGAGCGGCGTGCCCGAGAGGTTCAGGCCGAGCTGGAGCTGGTGCGCTACCGGGCGGCCGAGTTCGAGCAGCAGGTGCGCCTGGCCGTGGACGCGGCCTGGCGGTGGCTGGGGGAGACGGGCGAGCGGGCGTCGGCGGCGCTGGCCGAGGTGGACGCGCTCCGGTCTCAGCCCCCGGTCCCGGTCTCAGAGCCCGAGCCGGCCCGCAAGCCCTCCCAGAGTGGATCTCCGACCCCCTCTGACGACGTGATCCCGGGGCGCTTCGATGAGGCGCTCAGCCGCCTGCGGGCTCAGGTCGACCCCGGCCCGGACGCACCTGGTGCGACGCAGCCGGACCCGCGCCGCTAGTCACCGAGGTTCCCGCAAAATGGGGGAGGGACTGCTCCGGACCCCGTCGACTGTCCGGCCCGGCACCTAACCTTGGCGTCCCGGCCGATGACCCACGCCTGCGCCCACCTTCACGTTCACTCCGAGTACTCGTTGCTCGACGGAGCCGCTCAGGTGGACAGGCTGGCCGAGCGCGCCGCGTCGTTCGGGCAGCCCGCGCTGGCGCTCACCGATCACGGGGTCATGAACGGGTCCGTCGAGCTGTACAAGGCCTGCAGAAAGCATGGGATCAAGCCGATCCAGGGCTGCGAGGTCTACGTGGTGGACGACCACACGCAGCGAGTCCAGGGGCGCATGCGCTACTACCACCTGACCCTGCTGGCCGCGACGCCGACCGGGTACCGGAACCTGGTCAAGCTCTCCTCGGCCGGGTTCCTGGACGGGCTTCAGCGGGGTAAGCCGCTGGTCGACGCCGGGTTGATGGCCAGCCATTCCGAGGGCGTCATCGCCCTAACCGGCTGCCTGCAGTCGCGGTTCTGCCAGGCGCTGCTCGGAGACCGGCCGGACGGCGCCCGGGCGGCCGCGGACGAGCTGATCGGCATCTACGGCCCGGAGAACGTGTACTTCGAGGTCCAGAAGAACGGGCTGGCTGAACAGGAGAAGGCCAATCAGGGAATCGTCCGGATCGCTCGCGAGGTGGGCCGCCCGCTGGTCGGCACCGGGGACGTCCACTACCTGGGCCGGGAGGACTTCGACCATCACAAGGCGTTGCTGTGCGTGCAGACCAAATCGACGCTGGCCGCTCCGAAGCTGACCTTCGAGACGAACGAGTTCTACCTGCGCTCCAGCGAGGAGATGTCGTCGGTGTTCTCGGAGTGGCCGGAGGCCCTGGCCACGACGCTGGAGATCGCCGAGCGCTGCGACGTCGAGATCGAGCTGGGGCGGCAGCTGATCCCCCGCTTCGACTGCCCGGATGGGATGGCCGAGCGGGACTACGTGCGCCAGCTCGTCTTCCAGGGGCTGGCCTGGCGCTACGGGGATCCGGTGCCTGCTGAGGCCGTCGAACGGGCCGAGTACGAGCTGGGCGTGATCGACAAGATGGGCTACTCGGCGTATTTCCTGATCGTCTGGGACTTCATCAAGTACGCGCGTGATCAGCGGATCCCGGTGGGGCCCGGCCGCGGTTCGGCCGCGGGCTCGATCGTGGCCTATTCGCTGCGGATCACCGATCTGGATCCACTGCGCTATGACCTGCTGTTCGAGCGGTTCCTGAACCCCGAGCGAGTGTCGATGCCGGACATCGACGTGGACTTCTCGGTCCGCGGCCGTGAGCAGGTGATCCGCTATGTGACCGACAAATACGGCAAGGAGTCGGTGGCCCAGATCGTCACCTTCGGCAAGATGTTCCCCCGCGCCGCCACCCGAGACGCCGCTCGGGTCCTGGGCTTCCCATATGCTCTCGGCGACAGGCTGGCCAAGCTGATCCCTGACCCCGAGCAGGGGAGGGCACCGAAGTTCGCCGACTGCCTGAGGCCCGGCGAGCCTCTCCAGGCCGAGATCGAGCGCGACCCGGAGGCGGCTCAGGTCATCGAGGTGGCCCGCGGACTGGAAGGGATCGTGCGCAACTCCTCCATCCACGCGGCCGCCGTGGTGATCGCCGACCGCCCGCTCACCGACATCGTGCCGCTGCAGCTGGCCGATTCCAACAAGACGGATGAGACCGGGGAGCGGATCTACCGCACGGTCACCCAGTTCTCGATGAAGCCGGTCGAGGAGATCGGCCTGCTGAAGATGGACTTCCTCGGCCTGCGCAACCTCGACGTGATCGAGGACGCGCTGAAGATCATCGAGCGCTCCACCGGGGAGCGGATCGACATGACCACGCTTCCGCTGGACGACGCCAAGACCTACGAGATGCTGGCCCGGGGCGAGGCGATCGGCGTGTTCCAGTTCGAGTCCGAGGGCATGCGGGAGGCCTTGAAGAAGGTCCGGCCCACGGAATTCGACGATCTGATCGCCCTGGGTGCCCTGTACCGGCCGGGCGCGATGGACCAGATTCCCAGCTACGCCCGGGGTAAGCACGACCCGGAGTCGATCGCCTACCCGGACGACCGTCTGCGCCCGATCCTGGAGTCGACCAAGGGCGTGATCCTCTACCAGGAGCAGGCGATGCTCATCTCGCGGGACCTGGCCGGTTTCAGCGGGGCTCGCTCGGATGATCTGCGCAAGGCGATTGGCAAGAAGAACCGTGAGGCCATGGCCAAGCTCAAGCCCGAGTTCTTCGCGGGATGCCGGGCGTCGGGTACGGCGGAGGCGACGACCGAGTTCCTGTGGACGACCAACGAAAGGTCCGCTGACTACTCGTTCAACAAGTCGCACGCGGCTTGCTACGCGCTGATCTCCTACCGAACCGCGTGGCTGAAGGCAAATTACCCCGCCGAGTACATGGCGGCGCTGATCTCCTCGGTGATGGACACCAAGGACAAGGTGCCGTTCTTCGTCGCCCAGGCCGAGCAGATGGAGATCGAGATCCTGCCGCCGGACGTCAACATGTCAGACCACGAGTTCGTCGTCGTGGACGGGAACATCCGCTTCGGGCTCGTTGCCGTCAAGGGTGTCGGTCACGCGGCGGTCGACGCGATCAAGGAGGCCCGGGAGAAGGACGGCCCATTTGCCGACCTGTGGGACTTTTGCGCCCGGATCGACAACCGCTGCGTGAACAAGAAGGCGATCGAGGCCCTGATCAAGTGCGGGGCGTTCGGATCCACCGGCGACAGTCGCAAGGGGATGCTCTCGGTGCTCGAGGCCGCCCAGCAGGCCGGTCAGAAGGCCCAGCAGGACGCGCAGATCGGACAGGGCTCGATCTTCGACGCGCTGGGCGCGGGTGACGGCTCCGGCGACCCGTCCAGCGGCGGCGCAGCCGGCGGATTTGCCCGGCCCCGCCACGCTCCGATCCCGGTCGGAGAGTTCGAGCGCACTGAGCTGCTGGCCCTGGAGAAGGAATCGGTGGGTCTGTTCATCTCCGCCCATCCGCTCAAAGACGTGGCGGTGGCGATGCAGGCCAAGGTCGACTTCTCCCTGCTGACCCTGGCCGAAGCTCGTGACGGCGACCGCGTCACCGTCGGCGGGATCATCTCCCAGACCAAGCGCCTGCGCACCAAGAAGGGCGACCCGATGATGTTCGCCACCCTGGACGACCTCGAGGGGTCGGTCGAGCTGGTGATCTTCGGGCAGACCCTGGAGGAGTGCGCCGCGGCCATCGAGCAGGACGCCATCGTGCTGGTCAGGGGTCGTGTCGATCACAAGGACAAGACCAGGACCTGTCTGATCGTGCAGTCGGTCGAGCGCTTCGAGCCGACCCAGGCGGAGCTCGACAAGGCTGAGGCCAGGGCTCAGGCCGAGGCGGCCCAAGCGCCGGCCACGGCACTGCGCTTGCGGCTCGACGCCGCGGCCCTGCCCGCCACCGTGATCGACGAGCTCCGAGATCTGCTGATCAGCTTCCCCGGCCAGTGCGAGGTGGTCGTCGAGCTGCGCACGCGGGCCGGCCAGCGGATGCTGCGGCTGGGCCCGGACTACCGAGTCGAGCGCAGCACCGGTCTGAATGCCGAGTTGAAGGACCTGCTCGGCGCGGCGATCCTGGCCCCCGCCGCCGGCGAGGACGGGCTCGTGGCGGGGGCCGCCGCCTAGCGCACGGCCGGCGCCGGTCTAGCTCAGGCGGGCTCGGCCAGGACACGGCGAAGGGTGGCCGCGAACGCATCCGGATCACCCTGGTCGGTGAATCCGGCGTGATGGCTGGGGAAGGTCACCAGCTCCGTATCCAAGCGCTCAGCCAGAGCCACGGCGGCGCGGTGGGGGAAGGTGCCATCGGACTCCGCTCCGCCGGCCACGATGATTCGGGTGGAGGCCCGGCGCAGCGAGTCGAAGTCCGGCTGATACCCGCTGGCCCAGAGCATGTGCGGACCCAGTAGCGGGTGATCCCGGCTGCCGTCGTCCTCGGCCGGCAGCCCGAAGTCGGCCGGATCGCGAGGTTGGTCGAGGAAGTCGGCCGGGACCGGGCCTCTGAGGCTGGTGAAGGCGATGAACTTCGCCAGCGCCCGACCGCGGCCGTCGCGCTCGTAGGTGTCGTGAATGTCCTGGGTGACTCTCAGCACCGCCTGGCTGTCGGGCAGGCCGGCGGCCAGGGGAGGCTCATGGGCGACGAGCGTGCGCACCGCGTCCGGATGCGCGCTCACCAGGGCCAGCCCGTTCACCGCTCCTCCGCTGCTGCCGAAGATGTCCGCGGGACGGCTTCCGAGCTCTGAGATCAGCCGGTTCAGGTTCTCCGCGTGCTCCTCCGGCCTCGCCGCCGTGAGGCCATCGCTCCGTGGACTGCGTCCCACCCCGTGGGGGTCATACGTCACGACCATCCGCTCCGGGAAGCGGTCGGCCAGGACGGTGAACCCGCCGGCGTCCATCGGCGCCCCGATCATCAGCAGCGGCGGCTCGCTGTTCTCGGATCCGGCCGCCCGGATGTCGTAGGTGAGTCTCGCCGCGCCGGGCAGTTCCAGGGTTCGTGTCACGGGCTCGGTCATGTGGAGCTCCTCTCGATGAAGTCGGCCGCGGTGATCGTTCATCAACTGAGACGGTCGGTCGGCGCTGAACTCATCGGACCCGTGGACCGGTAAGAATGCCGTCATGGGAAGCGCCCCGCTAGGAAGCAGCGTACGCAGGCTGCTCAGCACCCGGAGGACGCTCCTGGCTGACCTGGAACGTGGGCCAGCGTCGCCCGAGCGCCTGCTGGCGCTGAGCGACCTGAGCGGAACCGCCCAGCTCTACGAGCTCGTCTCAGACGAGTTGATCGAGCTCACCTCCCTGCCGGAGCCCGTGGCCAGCGCCCACTACGTGCCCGGTACCCGCCAGGGCGTGCTGGCCATCGATACGGGCGGCGATGAGCGCCATCAGCTCTACCTGATCGACCTCGAGGACGCGGCCGGCGCGACCATCACGGGGTTCGACCGCCTCCGGGCGCTCACCGCTGAACCTCAGTTCGGACATCAGTTCGCCGGCGTCTCGCCCGACGGACGTGCGCTGGCGTACCTGTCGAACCGGGCCAACGGTGTCGATTTCGACCTGTGGCTGTGTGACCTGGAGAGCGGCCGGCACCGCCTTCTGTACGCCAGCGGCAGCTACTGTCAGCCCGCCTCCGGGTTCTCGCCAGGTGGCCGGTTCGTGTCCGTACTGCGCCCCGGTCCGCGACCGTTGGACGCCGATCTCGTGCTCGTCGACGTCGCGTCCGGCGAGGCGCGCTTCCCGCTGCCCCATCCGGACGAGGCGGCCATGGTCGGGCCGCCGGCGTGGCTCGACGACTCCGTCTTCTGTGCCTCTTCGAACATCGGCCGGGACTTCGCAGCGGTGGTCGGCCACGATCTGAGCACCGGTGAGACGACGATCGTTCCCGGGAGTGGCGAGGCGTATGACGCCGAGGTCGTGTCCGCCGGCGGCGAGGCGATCATCGTGATCGAGAACCGGGACGGCGCGAGCGCCATGTGGCGCTACGACACCGCAGCGGGGACGCGTGGGGCGGATATCCCGCTGCCCGAGCCCGGGGTGACCCACGCCTGGTTTCTCGAGCCGCCGATCACCAGCCGAGACGGGTCACGGCTCCACTACACGCTCAGCACGCCGCGTCTGGCCGGTGACATCTACGCCCACGACCTCGGCCAGGATTCAACGCGCCGGCTCACGCGCAGCCCCGCCGACTTCGCGCCCGAGGACCTGGCGTCGCCTGAGCTCCATGAGATCGAGAGCTTTGACGGCGAGCGGATTCCGCTGTTCGTGTTCCGCCCGGCCGCCGCTCGAGAGGACAGACTGCCGGTCGTCGTCATCGTTCATGGCGGGCCCGAGGCCCAGGCGATGCGCTTGTTCGAACCCGAGCTCCAGGCGCTGGTCGGAGCCGGTTTCGCGGTCGTGGTACCCAATGTTCGGGGATCGACCGGCTACGGCAAGCGCTACGCGTCACTGGACGACACCACCCGGCGGCTGGACTCAGTCCGGGACCTGCGGGCCATCCACGAGGCCCTGGAGGGACTCAACCTCGACCCCGCCCGGGCGGCTCTCTGGGGCGGTTCCTACGGCGGCTACATGACGCTCGCCGGGCTCGCCTTCCAACCGGATCTGTGGGCGGCTGGGGTGGACATCGTGGGGATCTCGAACCTGGTCACGTTCCTTCAGAACACCTCGGACTACCGCCGCGCTCACCGCGAACTCGAGTACGGCTCGCTGGCCACCGACCGGGACTTCCTCACCGAAGCCTCACCCATGACCCACGCCGACGCGATCCGTGCCCCGCTGTTCGTGATCCACGGTCGCAACGATCCCCGTGTGCCAGTCAGCGAAGCCGAGCAGCTGGCGGCCGGCCTGCTCGAGCGTGGCGTTCGCTGCGAGCTGCTCATCTATGAGGACGAGGGCCACGGCCTCGCGCGTCTGGACAACCAGCTGGACGCCTACCCGCGGGCGATCGACTTTCTGAGCGATGTCCTCAGCGCCTGAGGGGTAACGCAGCGTGCCTGCGACGGCTCAGGCTTTCGGTTTCGTGAACTTGAACTTGCTCGCCTTCGAGGCGGCGCTCTTCCCCGGGTTGAATACGGTGACGTGAACAGTGCCGGTGTGGTGGCGGGGTGTCACGGCGGTGATCTTGGTGTCGGAGATCACCTTGAATTTCTTGGCCTTGGTGGAGCCGAACTTCACCGCTTTCGTCCCGTCGAAGTTCTTACCTTTGATCGTGATCTTCTTTCCACCCTTGCGGCTTCCGGAGTGCGAACTGAGGTGGGTGAGGCTGGGCAGTGGCTGGACGATGGCATTGAAGCCGAGTTCATAGTTTCCGGATCCAAGCGGACTACCTGTTGCCCCTTCGGTCAGCGGAGGTTCCAGATACGCGTACTGCGCACCGATCGGCGCTATTACGCCGAGCATGTCGCTGGTACTGGTGTTATTCAGACCGACGGTCTGGCCCGCCTTGATCGGCAGGTCGGTTGAGAATGTCAGCGTGCTGGTGCTGAGCGGCGATTGGCCGGTGCTCAGGTCGGTTGCCGTGTAAGAACCATCGCTGTTTCGCGTCGCCACCAATAGGTAGAACGGCCCGCCTGAAGCCTCTGTGATGTGCCAGCTGACGACCGTACCGGTAACCGGCGAGCTCACGCGGGCTCCGGCTTCCGGCAGCGCGGTGTTGAACGCCGTCAGAGCCGCTCCGTACGGCTCGGTGAGGAATGAACCTTCAAGAGGGCTGCCTACCGTGATGGGCGCCGCACTAGCCGCTCCGGCACCGATCGAGGCTGCCAGCGCCCCACTGATGCTAAGTGCGAGCAGCGCGTAGCGCAGGCCTCCGGCTGCCAACGAACGTCGCCCACTGTGCGCCCCTATCCCTCATGGCTGCTCCTCCTCTAGGTGCCCGCGGTTTCGGAAGACCCTATCCGCTCCTCCGGACAGCCGTGACAACGTGGACGAAAGGCCGATCGTGCGTCCCGGGTAGCTTTGCGCCATGACCGACGACGCCACCGAGCTCCCGTTCACGCTGTTCATCGCCGCTGCGCAGTTGATCGTGGGGATCGGGCTGATCGCGTTTGCCTCGTCCTCGGCAGTGCGCATCATCGGCGTCGTGGTGATCGCCTTTGCCCTCTTGACCGGCGGGAGCGCGTGGTATCACGCCCACAAGCGAGGCCAGCGGCTGTTTGGACCCGGGTCTGAAGACGGGGGGACGGAGGAGCCTGGGGCTCAGTCCAGCCAGGGCCCTCGCCAGCCGCCGGACCCTGACGGCAGCTTCTGAGCCTCGTCCGGTCCCCAGGAACCCTGGGCGTACGTGTGCACCGCGGGTGGTGAGTCGAGCAGAGGCTGGATGATTCGCCAGCTCTCCTCGATGCCATCCTGACGCGTGAACGAGGTCGAATCGCCGCAGATCGCCGCGTGCAGCAGCACCTCGTAGGGGGTGTCACCCTCGCCCCCCTCCTGCGCGAAGTCCATCTCCAGGTGGATCGCGCGAGCGTCTCGACTGCCGGCTCGCCGGGCGTCGAGGATCATCTGGATACCGGTTTCCGGGTCGATCCTGACCACCAGCTGGCTGGGCTCAGGCCGCCGGGTGGATTGGGGGATGAACCCCAGCCGAGGCGGGTGCTTGAACACGAGACGGACCTCGGTCTGTTTGGTGGGCATCCGCTTCCCGCTCCGGATGAAGAACGGCACACCGGCCCACCGCCAGTTGTCGACTTCCAGGCGTAACGCGGCAAAGGTCTCCGTCTCCGAGTCGGACGCCACGCCGTCGATCTTTCGGTAGCCGTCGTACTGCCCGCGGACGTAGTGCCGGGGGTCGGCCTGCGGCATCGAGCGGAACACGGCCACCTTGGCGTCCTTCAGCGTGCTCGGGTCCGCGGCGGCGGGTGGCTCCATGGCGGCCGCGGCCAGCACCTGCAGCAGGTGGTTGACGACCACGTCGCGCAGCGCACCCACCGGGTCGTAGAAGCGGCCGCGATCCTCCACACCCACGGATTCCGCCATCGTGATCTGCACGGACCCCACGTAGTTGCGGTTCCACACCGGCTCGAGCATCGCGTTGGCGAAGCGCAGGTAGAGCAGTTCCTCCAGCCCCATCTTGCCCAGGAAGTGGTCGATCCGGTAGAGCTGGTCCTCGTCAACGTACTGGTGCAGGTCGGCGGCCAGAGCCTTGGCCGACTCCAGGTCGTGGCCGAAGGGCTTTTCCACCACAACCCGCTGCTGTCCGCGCTTGATCACGCCCGCGTCGGAGAGGCCCGCGATCACCCGTCCGAACAGCGACGGAGGAATCTCCAGATAGAAGACCGGGTTGCTGTAGTCCTTCAGCTGCTCGGCGAGCGCTCCGTAGAGATCGGACGAGGTGAAGTCGCCGTGCTGGTAATGCAGGCGCCCTGCGAAGCGCTTGAACACCGCTTCGTCGATGTCCTCGCCGCTGTCGGTGATCGCCTGCTTGGCCTCCTGCACGAGCTGGTCGAGGCTCCAGTCCGAGGACGCTACGCCGAAGATCGGTGTGTTCAGCAGCTTGCGCCGCTCCAGCCGGTACAACGAGCGAAACGTCATCTTGTGCGCCAGGTCGCCGGTGATCCCGAAGATGACCAGGGCGTCGGCGTCGCGCGTGGTGGACGTCACGGCAGCAAACCCTACCCGGGTGGCGGAGCGGCCTACCTCGTGGCCGGCCCGCCGAAGCCAAGGGCTCCTACTGGCGCAGCGAGCGGACCAGGGCGATGTCCTCGGCGGTCACCTTCCCGCTGTCCCGCCCGGTCTCCAGCACCACGGGCAACCCCTGGAACCGCGGCTCGTTCACGAACACCCCAAGCCCGTCCAGGCCGAGCTCACCCTCGCCCGGGACGGCATGGCGATCCCGATTGGATCCGAGCGGGGTGGTCGAGTCGTTCAGGTGAAGCGAATGCAATCGCTCGAGCCCGACCAACCGGTCGCATTCGGTGAGCGACTCGTGCAGGCCCTCGGTCGTGCGCACGTCATAGCCGGAGGCCAGGAGATGACAGGAGTCCAGGCACAGTCCGAGCCGCTGATCGCCGCCGGCCGCGTCGATCAGCGCCCCCAGCTCCTGGAACGAGCGTCCGAGCGTCCCACCGGCTCCCGCCGTGTCCTCCAGGTGCAGCGCACAGTTCTCGGACTCGGCCAGCGCCTCGGCGATCACCTTCCCGGCTCGGTCGATCGCCTGCCCGACATCGCCGGCCTTGGCCGAGCCCGGGTGCAGCACCACCCCGACCGCTCCGATTCCCGCCCCCACGCGCAGCGACTGGGTCAGCGAGGCGAGCGTCTTGGACCGGATCTCGGAATCCTCGGAGGCGCAGTTGAGCAGGTAGACGGCATGAATCAACACCGCCCGGATCGGGCTCTCCAGCATGGCCTCGCGGAACGCTGCGAAGTCATCCTCCCCGTAGGCGGTGGGCCGCCACATGCGCGGGGACTGGTTGAAGATCTGGATGCAGTCGGCGCCGATCGCGGCACCCCGCTGCACCGCCTTGGGCAAGCCGCCCGCGGGAGACACATGAGCCCCGATCAGCATCCGGCCCCGATTACTAGCATGGGCTCCTCATGCGGGTTCGCTTCGCTCCATCTCCCACGGGCGCGCTGCACATCGGCGGCGCGCGCACGGCGCTGTACAACTGGCTCCTGGCCCGCGGGCCAGGAGCTGTGGCCGGCTCGGGCAAGGCTGCGCTGGTCCTGCGGATCGAAGATACCGACCGTCAGCGCTCCACACCCGAGAACGTCGAGCAGATTCTCGATGCGCTGGACTGGCTGGGACTGGACTGGGATGAGGGCCCGATCTTCCAGAGTCAGAACGCCGAGCGCCATCACGAGGCGTTGACCCAGCTGCTCACAGACGGCCACGCCTACCACTCGAACGCCACCGCCGAGGACGTGCGCGCCTATAAGGAGCGCCACGGGGCGGACCGCGGCTTCCGAGGTGAGGCGGAGTCCGCCGGTGCGGTCCGCCTGCGGGTGCCCGACGACGGCTACACGGTCGTGGACGACGTCATCCGAGGCGAGACCCGCTTTCCCAACGCCAGCATCGACGATCCGGTGATCGCCCGCGCCGACGGGTCCCCGCTCTACAACTTCGCCGTGGCGATCGACGATCTCGACGCTGGCATCACCCATGTGGTGCGCGGTGAGGATCACCTCTCCAACACACCCAAGCAGCTACTGGTGTTCGCTGCGCTGGGCGAGCCGGCCCCCCGGTACGCCCACCTGCCCCTGCTGCACGGCCCCGACGGCAAGAAGCTGTCCAAGCGCCATGGGGCCGCCTCGGTACAGGAGCTCCGCGACGCCGGCTACCTGCCCGAGGCGGTGGACAACTACATCGCGCTGCTCGGTGCCGGCTTCTCCGCCGACGAGGAGTTCTTCAGCCTGCGCGAGCTGGCTGAGCGGTTCCGTTTGGAGCGCGTGTCGAAGAACCCGGCCGTGTTCGACGAGCGCAAGCTCCGCCATCTGAACGGGATGCATCTGCGCCAGCTGCCGGTCGACGAGCTGACCCGTCGATTGGAGACGTTCACCGGCCGCACCGGCCTGGGGCCGGCCGTGGAGATCACGCGCGAGAAGATCCAGACGCTGGCTGACTTCTGGCCCCTGGCCGGGTTCCTGTTCGACGGGCCAGTTGATGACCCAAAGGCATTCGAGAAGGTGCTCGGCAATCCGGAGGGACGTGAGAACCTGCAGGCGGCCCGCTCGGCGCTGAGCGACCTGGAGCCATTCACCAGCCAGACGGTCGAGGCGGCCCTGCGCGAGGTTGTGGAACAGCGACGCGTCAAGCCCGGGCAGGTGTTTCAGCCCGTCCGGGTGGCGATCGCCGGCACCACGGTGTCGCCGGGCATCTTCGAGAGCGTGGCGGTGCTCGGTCGCCCGCGTACCGTGGAGCTGATCGACCGCGCACTCGAGCGGGCCGCATAGCACCGAACCCGGGCGCGCCTCCTACGATGCCGAAGCAATGTCTGGGGCCGGTTTGGGCGCCTCGCATTTGCGTCCCCGACGGCCCCGGAGGGTTACGCTGCGCTAAACCGACATCGAACATTTGCCGATATGAGGGGTGCTTGGATCCAGCCGCTCCCGTCAATCGCTTCCGATGGATAAATGACTTTGCTTGAGACTGCGTCACCCCGCATGATCCCGACTGACCCTCAGGCGACTCGTGAGCGCCACCACAACGAGGGCCACGGGCGCCGCCTCACGGCGGCCTTCGAGGCTTTGGAGGCCTTTCCGGTCATGGCCGAGTCCCGCAATCGCGTGGTCCGCCTGTTCGAGGCCGGGGACCCGCCGACCGCCGACGTCGTGGGTGCGGTGGAGGGCGACGTTGCTTTGGCCATCGCCGTGCTGCGGTTGGCCAATCAGCTGGATGGCCCGACTCGCGGCCGGGTGGACAGTGCCGTGATGGGGGTGGAGGTGCTCTCGCCACCGACGATTCTGTCGATCGCCAGCCGCGCGCGCACCTATGACTTCTTCGAGCGGACCGCCGTCTGGCAGGGGATCCCGGAGCGCTTCCGCCTGCACGGGATCGCCACCCAGCGGGCCGCCGACCGCCTCGCCGCCGAGGTTGGCTTCGAGTTCCGGGACCGCCTGATGGTCACCGCGCTTCTGCACGACATCGGCAAGCTCGTCCTGGTGCACGCCTACCCCGGCTACCCCCGGCAGGTCCACGGGGACGCCCGCACGCCGGAGGACCGCATCCAGCGGGAGCGGCGCGAGCTGGGGGTCGACCACGCGCTGGTCGGCGGGGTGCTGGCCCGGCGGTGGGGGCTGCCCAAATCCGTGGCCCACGTGATCGAGACTCACCACAACAGCGACTGCGACGGGGAGACCGCGATCGTCCGCCTGGCGGACATGCTCGCCCACTACGTCCTGGGCAGCACGATCACTCCGTCCGAGATGCTGGCCGTGGCCAAGCTGGTCGGCCTCAAGCCGTCTCAGCTACGCACCGTCATGTACGACCTGCCGCTGCCCTCCAGCGGCTCGCGACCGCGTCAGGTGGATCCCTGCCCGATGTCGACCCGCGAGGTGGACGTGCTGCGCCGGCTGGCCAAGGGGATGGTCTACAAGCAGATTGCCACCGAGCTGGGGCTGTCGACCAGCACCGTGCGCACGCATCTGCACAACGTGTACGGCAAGCTCGGCGCCATGGACCGCGCCCAGGCCGTGCTGATCGCCACCGAGCGCGGCTGGATCTAAGCGCTATACGATCGAGACGTGCTCTCGATCACCAGCAAGTCGCCGTACGCCGTGCGCGCTCTGGTCGAGCTCCACCGGCGCGGCGGAGCGGGACCGGTGCCGATCGCCGAGCTGGCCCGCGGTGGCGGCATCCCGGTGCAGTTCCTCGAGCAGCTGTTCGCCACCCTCAGGAGGGCCGGGCTGCTGCGCTCCCAGCGCGGGGTGAAGGGCGGGTACAGCTTCGGACGCTCGCCGACCCAGATCACCGTGCTCCAGGTGGTGGAGCTGCTCGACGGGCCGCTCGGACACGACGCCACGGGCGTCTTCGCGGAGGCGGCCGGTGCGGCTCGGACGATCCTGGCCGACTCCACCATCGCCGACGTGGCCGAGGCCGAGGCACGCTCGGCCGGCGCCGCGATGTACCACATCTGATCCGGCCCTGTCTTGTCGGGCTTTCGGCGTTCCCCCCCACCCCGGGGTGAGGGCCCCGTACCGCCGTCTAGCTCTTCTTGCGCTTCTTGACCTTGACTCTGTGGCTGATCTTGGCCGCCTTGGTGCCGTTGCAGTAGGCGGTCTGGCCGGTGAACACCTGAGTGGTCGAGCAGCCGGAGTCGTCCACGACCGTCAGCGTGACCCTGTACCTGCCGGCCTTCTTGAACTTGTACGACAGCTTCGGACGGCGGGTCGTCTTGGTCTTGTGGTGGCCGAAGGACCAGATGTAGCGCACCACCTTGCCATCGGAGTCGTGGGATTTCGAGGCATTGAATTTGGTGGCCTTGCCCGCCCTGCCCGCCTTGACCGAGAACTTCGCCACCGGGCCCTGGTCGGGCGCGATCATCACGTCGTCAGGCTCAAACCCAGCCGGAACCTCGAACGGCGACTTTGGGCTCAGTGCACCCGAGGCAGAGACGCTGAACTGGGCGACGTGTCCGTTTCCGCTGGGAGAACCCGGCGCGTACAGGGCGGAGCCGTTGGCCGTCATCCACTGGTCGTAGGAGCAGTTGTCCGCTGTCGCCACTACCGCGGGTGAGAGGGCGGCAAGTTGGCCGTTGCCGGCGATGCTGTACTGGTAGATACCCGGGGCGCTGTTCTCGCAGCTGGCTGCATACAGGTTCTTCCCGTTCGGGCTGACCGAGAGCTCAAAGTTCTGGGTGCCTTCAGTGGCCGTCGTGCTCAGCGCCGACAGCTGGCCGCCGCTGCCCACGGCGAACTCGTCGATTGAGGTTGTGCCGCTCCCAGAGGCGTAGAGGTATTTGCCGTTAGGCGTCATCACTAGGTTGATGTCCTGGCTAAGCCCCGTGGGGATAATCGCCGGCGATTTCGCCACCAGCGCGCCGGCGCTGTTGCGGTTGAACTCGATGATCGAGCCGCTGTAGTTGGCCACATAGACGCTCTTGCCGTCGCGGCTGACCGCCACGCCCGACGGACCCAAAAGGTCGGCTGTCACGCCCCCCGCGGGGCTCAGCGCACCCCCGGCCTCGATATCGAAGACGCTGAGCGTGTCGGTGCCGCGATTGGCCACATACAGGTTCTTTCCGTCGGGACTGACGGCGAGCTGCGTAGGTTCGCTACCGGAGGGGACGGCGGCCGGCGAGAGCGGGGTGAGGGTGGCTCCATCGATGCGGTACTGGCTGACCGTGCCGTCGTAGTAATCGCTCCCGTACAGATACTTGCCGTTCGGAGAGGCGGCCAGCAGCCAGCTCTCGCCGCCCGTCGCCACATGCCCGAACGAGGAGAGCAGGCCGCTCGAGCCGATCGTGTACTCGTTGATCGTGTTGCCGGTCTGGGCGTAGTTGCCCTCGAACAGCCCGGTCGGCGCCGCGGCCGCCCCGGCGGGCACGGCCAGCGCCGCCGCCGCGGCCGCCGCCACCAGCACCGGCCGCCTGATCAGATGCCTGCCCCTCATGAAGCCCACCTCCGTCTGGGTCGGCTCGGCGGCAGCACATCCCCCGGGCCGACCACCGTGCCCTTGACTGGATTGCCGGGCGGAGCAGCGATCACGACGCTGGCTTCGCCCGCCTTCCAGTGGTGGAACATACCCGGCCGCCGGTCCTCCGGTCAACCCCCCAGGAACATTGCCCAGCAGGTGGGGCGGAGACCGGGATGACGAGCCATTTTCGGCCGCTTCCGCCGGAGCGTTGCTGCTTGCTGCCGTCGTCCTCGTCCCCAGAGCTCTGCTTATCTTCCTCAGAGCTACCGAGCCTGGCCAGAATGAAAACAAGACCGAGCGCGGTGGTCACGAATCGAACCGGGCCAGGCTGAAGGGCTGCTTAGTCTGCGCCGCGGAGGCGCTTATCTCGAAACAGCGCCTTCCTCCTACTGGCCCGGCGGCGTGTTCACGGATGATCCTTCGCGCCGCCGGGCCGACTCACAGCTGACCACCTCACGAAAGGGCCCCACCCGCTGGATGGGGCCCTTTGAACGTGGAGCTGGTGGGGCCGGCGCGCTACCCGGTGAACCCCGGGGCCGCCGTTACGCGAATCGCTGCGGTGGCGGCTGTGAATCCCTTCTTGATGGCGCGAGCCCGGTGTGTGCCCTTGCTGAGCTTCACGCACAGGGTCACCTTGCCGGCCCCGTTCGTCCCGGCGTGACGGCCGCTGAGGGTGACCGTTGATTTCTTGACCGGCTTGCCACCCGAGCTGACGCTGAACGCGTAGCACGTGGTCTTGCCGGCCGTGCTCGTGTGTGGGGTGACCGTGAGCTTCTGCTTGGCTGCGGATGCCACCTTCACCGTGTGCTTAACCGACTTGCCGGGGTTGCAGTAGGCCGTCTGTCCGGTGAACACCAGCGGGGTGGAGCAGCCGGCGTCGTCGGTCACGGTCAGGCTCACCTTGTACTTGCCAGCCTTCTTGTAGGTGTGCTTCGGGGTCGGTCCTCCGTTCGTCAGCTTGTGCCCATCCCCGAAGTTCCAGTGGTAGCTGACCACGGTTCCGTCCGGGGCCGAGGAGCTCTTGGCGTCGAACCTCGTTGGCTTGCCGGCCTTACCGGCCTTGACCGAGAACTTCGCCACCGGCCCCTGGTCAGGCGGGAGGACGATTCCCCACTGGTCGCTGTTCACGACCGTGATGAAGGCGGGCGTCTTCGGCGTCAGAGCACCGCTCGAGGAGACGTTGAACTGGTAGATGAACTGATCGTCGGTCGGTGCATAGAAGCTGCTGCCATCCGCTGTCATCCAGGGCAGGCCGCAGCCGAACTGGTTCACCGACGGCGGCGTCAGCGCCGTCAGTTCGCCGTTGCTGGCGATGCCGTACTGGTCGATCGCGCTGTTTTCGCAGCTGCTTCCGTACAGGTTGTGCCCGTTGGGGCTGATCACCAGCGACTGGATGCTGAGGTCGCTGGGGGTCGTGGCCAGCGACGAAAGGACGCCTCCGCTACCGACGCTGAACTCGAGGATGTCCCCGTTGTCGTTGCCCTCGTACAGGAACTTGCCGTTCGGAGTCATGATCAGCGCGACTCGATCTGACACCGCAACGGGGATGCTGGCAGTCGATTTCGGGGTGAGCATGCCGCTGCTGGACCGGTTGTACTCGAAGATGTCTCCGGCTCCCGAGTCGGCGACGTACGCGCTGGCGCCGTCCGGACTGATCGCGATCGAATAGGGGGCGCTCAGCCCCGAGGTGATCGTCTGGATCAGGCTCAGAGTTCCACCGCTGCCGATCTGGTAGACGAGGACCAGTCCCGACACGTCGGAGACGTAGGCATCCCGGCCATCCGGGCTCACGGCAACCTGCCAAGGCTGGCTAGAGGCACTGACCGTGGCTGGTGAGAGAGCGACAGCCGTCCCGCCGGACCCGATGCTGTACTGGCTGACCGTCCCGTCCTCGGAGTTCGGCACGTACAGGTACTTGCCGTTCGGCGTGATGGCTGATTGCCTGGGCCCAGCACCGGACGGCGTCGTACCGCCGGCCGTCAGCGTGTCGCCGGTGCCCAGCGTGAAGTTCTGCACCTGTTGGTTCGAGAACACGCTCGCGTACGCGTTCTTTGGCATCGCGCTCGCCGAAGCCGGCAACGTACAACCGGCAAGCGTGGCGAGACAGAGAGTGACAGTCACTCGCGGCCTGCCGACGAACCGGCCCGCCCTCCTCATCCGAGTAGACAGCACCGAAACCTCCCTCGTTGAATGCCGATGCGCCCCAGGGTCGCGGCCAGCTTAACACGTGCCGCGGAGCCGGGGTGGGAGGTCCCGATTCCGCGCCCGACCTTCTCCGAGTACCGTTGACGGCCGGAATGCAGGTGGCCTCCAGGAACATCGCCGACCAGGTGGGGCGCACCCCGGTCGTGCAGCTGACCCGCCTCGCCGAAGACGTTCAGGCTGAGCTGTTCGGAAAGCTGGAGTCGTTCAACCCCGGCGGCAGCGTCAAGGACCGGATCGGCGTGGCGATGCTCGATGCCGCCGAGCAGGAGGGCCGGATCGAGCCCGGGCGGACGACGATCGTGGAGGCGACGAGCGGCAACACCGGGATCGCGCTGGCCTTCGTGTGCGCCGCCCGCGGGTATGAGCTCGTGCTCACCCTGCCCCAGGGCATGAGCCGCGAGCGCGAGCGGCTGCTCGGCCTGTACGGTGCCACGGTCACGATCACCGAGTCGCTCGGGGGCATGAACGAGGCGGTGGACGCCGCGCGGGAGATGGCCACGCGCCACGACGTGTTCCTGCCGGACCAGTTCTCGAACCCGGCCAATCCGGCCATCCACCGGACCACCACCGGGCCCGAGCTGTGGGACGCGCTTGATCACAGGATCGACGTGTTCGTCGCCGGCGTGGGGACGGGCGGGACGATCACCGGTGTGGGGGAGTTCCTCAAGGAGCAGAACCCGGCCTGCCACGTGGTGGCCGTGGAGCCCGCCGGGTCGGCGGTCCTGTCAGGCGGGCTGCCGGGACCGCACCGGATTCAGGGGATAGGAGCGGGCTTCGTTCCGCCGGTGCTCAACCGCGAGGTGATCGACGAGATCATTCCGGTCACCGACGAGGACGCGATCGCCTGCGCTCACGCGCTGGCCCGGCGCGAGGGAGTCCTGGCCGGGATCTCGTGTGGCGCCGCGGTGCACGCGGCGCTGATGGTCGCTCGCCGCCCGGATTTCTCCCGGGCTCGGATCGCCGCCGTGCTTCCCGATTCCGGCGAGCGCTACATCTCGCTGAACTGGTTCGCGCCTGACTGAGCGACGGCTGGCTAGAAGCCCGGGAACCCCTCCTCGCTACGCTTAAGGCCTGTGCTCGGCCGAGGCGTGATCGTCCGCACCGCCGCAGAGATCCGGCGCGACGTGGCTTCGGCTCGCACTCGCGACCCGGCGGCCAAGGGCGTCGGATCACTGGAGATCCTGGCCACCTGGGCGGGCGTCCAGGCGCTGCTGGCCCATCGAGTGGCGGGCGCCATGTACCGAGCCCACGTGCCCCTGCTCCCACGGCTGATCGCGGCCATCGCCCGCAGCCTCACCGGCATCGAGATTCATCCCGCGGCCGAGATCGGTCCCGGACTGTTCATCGACCACGGGATGGGCGTGGTCATCGGCGAGACGGCTGAGATCGGCGCGGACGTGACGATCTACCAGGGTGTCACCCTGGGGGGCACGGGCTTTGCCACAGGCAAGCGCCACCCCACCGTGGAGGACAACGTCACGATCGGATCCGGGGCCAAGCTGCTCGGGCCGATCCGCGTCGGTCACGGCTCCAAGATCGGTGCCAACACGGTCGTGATCCACGACGTGCCGCCCAACTGCACGGTGGTCGGCAACCCCGGCCATCCGGTCCGTGTGGAGGGGCGCCGCCTGGAGGGTCCCGACGCCGACTGGGTCCACCTGCCCGACCCGATCGCCGACGCGATCAAGGGGCTGTCCCGGCGGATCGACGCCCTCGAACATCAGACTCCGCCCGAGCCCGAGCCCGAATCCGACGCCAATGGCCGTTTGGCCGGCACCGACGACGCGGTCAATCGCGCAATCGGCCCGAACCCCGCGGGCGGCTGAGCGCCGCCCAGGCTCAGTCCTCCGACGTCAGGCGAACCGGCTCAGCCGGTGGCGCCGTGCCCACAGCCGGCGCCACCGGAGCACGCGCCTGTTCGGGCACCCGGGACACGCCCGAGGCTACCGGCGGATCGACGGTGAAATTGCGCCGGGCCCGCACCAGATAGAGCGGCCGCCCCTTGACCTCGTCGTAGATCCGGCCCACGTACTCGCCGATGATCCCGATCGAGATCAGCTGGATCCCGCCCAGCAACAGGATCAGGATCGTGATCGTCCCGAAGCCGGGGAGGTATGAGCCGAGGATCTTCATGATGATCACGACCGGGATGGCCACGAACGCGAGCCCGGAGATCAGGAAGCCGAGGAATGTGGCCAGCTGGAGCGGGCGGTGCGAGAAGGAGACGATCGCGTCCAGGGAGAAGCGGATCATCCGCGGCAGCGTGTACTTGGTCTCGCCCGCGTGGCGGGCGTCCCGGTCGTAGGACACGGCGGCCTGCCGGAAGCCCACCCAGACGGTCATGCCGCGCAGGAAGCGGTCGCGCTCGCGCATCGACTGCAGTGCGTCGAGCGCGCGCCGGTCCAGCAGGCGGAAATCGCCCGAGTTGTGCTGCAGCTCCACCTTGGCGAGCCAGTCGAAGATCCGGTAGAACGACGCGGCGGTCCCGAGCTTGAAGCGTGACTCGCCGGCCCGCTGGTTGCGCACGGCATAGACGACGTCGCAGCCGGTGCGCCAGTGATCCAGCATCTTCAGGATCAGCTCCGGCGGGTCCTGGAGGTCGGCGTCGAGCATCACCACCGCATCGCCGCTGGCGTGGTCGAGCCCCGCGGTCAGGGCGAGCTGGTGGCCGAAGTTGCGCGATAGGACCACCACGTGTACCCGGGGATCGGTCTCGGCCAGGCGCTCCAGCACCTCCAGGCTGCCGTCGCTCGACCCGTCGTCGACCAGCACCAGCTCGAACGGGATGCCGTCCAGAGCGCTGCACACCCGCTGGTAGAAGGCGTCGATCAGCGCCACCTCGTTGTAGACCGGCGCCACCACGCTGAGCAGCTTCAGCGGCCGCTCGTCCGCCACGTCCATCAGCTCAGTCACCATGTCAAAAGGACTCTACGGAACGACGGGGATGCCCAGGAACGTGTCGCTCGTGGGCAGGTACGAGAGCATCGTGGTGAACAGCAGGACCCCGGAGATGATCAACGCCCAACGCCACAGGCGGCGGTCAGTGCACAGGGCCACGACCGGCAGCAGCCAGGCCACGTACCAGGGGAGCACCGCGCTGGCGGTGACCAGCATGGCCAGCGTCGCCCAGCCCAGCCCGTCGACCCAGTCCATCTCGCCACGCCACACCTTGCGCAGCAGCCTCACGAACACGTAGGCGAACACGAGTCCGAGCGCGATGCCCACGATCTGGCCGGCCACAGGGCTGCGCGTGACCGAGTTCACGAAACCGGGGAGACTGTGCCAGTCGCCCTCGGTCTGAACCAGATGGAGGGTCGGGATCAGGTTGAAGATCCCCAGCCCGAACAGAGCGAATGACAGCGCGGCGATTGCGGCCGCCGTGACCGTAGCGCCGGCCACCAGCTTCCGCCGCCGCGTCTGCCCGCCAAGCCCCGGCCCCGACGCCATGGCGAAGGGCAGCGCCAGGGCAGCCGTCAGCTTGACCGCGGTGGCCAGAATGATCGAGGCTCCGCTCAGCCGTTCTCGGTGGGCCAGCAAAGCCCAGATGGCCGCGGTGCTGATCACCAGCACGATCAAGTCGTTATGGCCGCCGCCCACGCCGTACAGCACGACCAGCGGGTTCAGCCCGAACAGCGCCACCCCGCGCGTGGGATCCAGGCCGCGCAGGCGCGAGGCGTGCCAGATGATCGCGACGGTGCCCAGACACGACATCGCCGCCAGCGCCTTGAACCAGAACAGGCTGGTGGCGATCGAGGCGTGCGCCAGCAGTCCGCTGCCGGCGGTGAACAGCGGTCCGTACACGGTCGGGGTGGCGATCCACTTGGCGCCGATGTACGGGTACAGCGGATCCATCTGCATGACCGACGGCCCGCGCACGTAGGGATTGATTCCGTAGGTCAGCCACTCACGCGCGTACCCCTGGTAGCTGAAGATGTCCGTGGAGAACAGGGGAGGACCGAGCAGCAGCAGCACGTTCAGCGCCACGATCGCGATCAGCACCGAGCGGATCGACAACCGTTCCGCCATCCGGACCACGGTCACGTAACACATGAACACCACGGTCAGGCTGGCCAGGAGCCCGGCCAGCGGAAGGTGGATCGCGACCTTCCCGAACGGCCCCTCCATGGAGGGGTCCAGGAACTCGGGCAGGACGGCCTTGGTACGCGCGGCGGATATCGAGATGAGCACTCCGAGGAGCACCAGACCCACCAACGCCAGCTGTCCCAGGCGCGAGGTCTCCGCCCGTGCCGCTTGAGCCGCAGAGGACCGACGTTCGAAGCCGGTGCGTTGGGCGGTGGCTCCGAACGGGCCGTTAATACTCATCGAGGACAGGATGCCCTGTTCACTGTCTGCGGCCATTTGTTTGATGATTATGGTCTGGTTAGCGGGCGCCGCACACGGGCTGAACGCAGCCGCGGCACCGCCCACATGGCTTCCAGCGCGATGCGGGTCGACATCTTGCTGGTACCCACAGTGCGATCACTGAACACTATCGGTACTTCGACCACGCGAAAGCCGTTGCGGATCGCTCGATACGTGACCTCGATCTGGAACACGTAGCCCTCGGCGCGAACGCTGGGCAGGTCGATCGATTCGAGCACGCGCCGGTGGATGCATTTGAAGCCGCCGGTCAGGTCGCGCACGTGGACGCCAAGGATTGTCCGCGCGTACAGGCCGCCGCCCCGGCTGATCAACCGGCGCAGGAGCCCCCAGTTGCGGGTGCCGCCCCCCTTCACGTAGCGCGAGCCGAGCACCAGATCGGCCCGCTCGGAGCCCGTCAGCAGGTCGTTCAGGTACCTGGGATCGTGGGAGAGGTCGGCGTCCATCTGCATGACCAGCTCGGCGCCCGCCTCGAGCGCGTAGCCGAAACCGGCCACGTAGGCCTTGCCCAGGCCCTGCTTGCCTGGCCGGTGCAGAACCTCGACCACCTCCAGCTCGGCCGCCAGGGCGTCGGCCAGCTCCCCGGTTCCGTCGGGCGAGTTATCGTCGACGACGAGGATCGAGTGCTCGCCTGGGGCCACCAGCTCCAGCTGCTCGGCGGCAGCGCGAACTATCGGCCCGACGTTCTCGGCCTCGTTGTAGGTCGGGATGACCAGCCAGATGCGCGAGGACATATCGGCGCGCCAGGGTATACGGCGCCCCGGCGAGGAGACTCAGCGGCGCACGTAGGCCACCCGACCCCAGCTGGGTTCGGGGGCCAGCTCGATCGGCTCGCCGCCGCGGTCGGGTTGGATGTAAACGAACGAGCTGGCGTCGTCGTCGAACAGGATGTCCAGCTCGCCCTCCTTGACCCGCTGGTCGAGCCAGGCGCTGCGGAAGATCAGCCGGCGCAGCCAGTGCACCAGGGAACGGTCCGATGGCCCGACCAGCTCAGGCCAGCAGTCGTTCACGTGCTCGCCAAGCGCCGACGCGGGGTCGGTCACCTCGCCGTTGACGACGAGGTTGATCAGGTCCTCGGCCTCGTCCTCCTCGACCGCCCCGTCGAGGAACCCGAGCCGTCGGGCGGCCTGCTCGCACCGCTCCCGGAAGTCACGCTCGTTGAAGGTGAAGCGAAGGTCTCCGTATTCCAGGACGAAGTCGTCTCCGGAGCTGTAGTTCCCGCGGCGGTACATGCGCGTCGGGATCTTATTTGGGAATCCTTCGCGCCCGCAGCGGTTGAACGTGATGTTGCAGGTCCGGCCGGAAAATGCGGGTTTCCCGGTCGGCGGAGGGGGTGAATCGGACGTCCCAGCCGCCTCCATGCGATGTGCCCGAAACCACCCCCACCGTGCTGATCGTGGAGGACGACCCGATCTCCCGCAGCTTCCTGCACGACAACCTGGTGGCCGACGGCTTCTCGGTCCTGCAGGCCGGGACCGTGGCGGCCGCACGCCGGCTCCTGGCGGACGCCTACATCGACGTGGCGGTGCTGGACCTCGGGCTGCCCGACGAGGACGGCCTGTCGCTGCTCAGCGCTGTGCGGCGCGGCGAACGGATCGTGGCCCGCGTGGACCCCGACCTCCCGCTCCTCGTCCTGTCGGGCCGCGGGAGCGAGACCGACCGCCTGCGCGGGTTCCGGCTCGGCGCCGACGACTATCTGGCCAAGCCGTTCAGCTACGCCGAGCTGCATGCCCGGATCCGCGCCCTGCTGGCCAGGTCCGGACGCCGGGCCCGGGGCTCCAGGACACGGATCGGCCCGCTCGAGATCGACACCGGCTCACACCAGGTGTGGCTGGACGGCCGGCCGGTGGAGCTGTCCGGCAAGGAGTACAGCCTCCTGGTGGCGCTGGCCGCCGACCCGATGCGGGTATACACGCGCGAGGAACTCCTGTCCGGCGTTTGGGGCTTCCAGCAGCTGTGCCCGACCCGGACGCTGGACACCCACGCCTGCCGGCTGCGCCAGAAGCTGAGCCGGGGCGGCGCGCGGTTCGTGGTCAATGTGTGGGGCGTCGGCTACCGGCTGATCGACGGCTATCCGTCGTGAGCGGGGTGGAGTGGAGCGGCTGGGCCGGCGCTGCGGTGTTGGCCGTCTGCGCGGCGGTGGGCTTGTGGCACCACCGCCGCGACGCCGCGCGGGTCGCCCGGTGCGCTCATGAGCTGCGCGGCTCGCTGGGGGCTCTCCAGCTCGGACTCGACCTCGCGCAGGCCCGGGGAGGACTAACGCCCGAGCGGCTGCGGGCGCTTGATCTCCAGGTGGCTCGCGCCGCCACCGCCCTGCACGAGCTGAACGGCCCGGCCGGACGCGGCGCTCAGCATCCCGTGCCCGTGGCCGCCCTGCTGGCCGACGCCGTGGCGTCTCTGGAGCCGCTTGCGGCCGGCCGCGGCGCGGATCTGCGTCTCACGGAGGTTCCGGACGCCGCCGTCCTGGGGGACCGGGGGCGGCTGGCTCAGGCGGTGGGAAACCTGATCGCCAACGCGATCGAGCACGGCGGGCGGACGATCTGTGTGAGCGGCCGAGTGGGGGAGGGTGAGGTGCGCCTGGAGGTGCGCGACGACGGCCCCGGGTTGCACGGGCGCCGGCGTCGCCGTGGCTTGCGGCAGGTGTTCCGCGCGCCCGTCACCGGTCCGCACGGCCACGGCCTGTCGATCGCCGCCGCCGTCGCGGCCGCGCATGGCGGCCGGCTGCTCAGCGTTCCCTCAGGGGTGGGCCTGCGGATCGTTCTGGAGCTCCCGCTCCACGCGCCAGCGGCGGCTGCCGCGGCTCTCTCGAGCTGAGCCGGCTCATACACAGGGGGCGGACGTATTCCTCCCCGTCGCGCAAGCCCGGTTGCAGTCCGGCGTCTTGCACGAGCCCCTGCACTTAAACCCCCGTCTCGGTCACCTCGCCGCGGAGCCCGAAACGGCCCGCGCCTACTGGGATTTGGCGCGCCGTGAGAGGTCGGGACGGGCAGGTGGGGGAACGAGTGCCAGTTAGGTTGCAAAGTGGGAGAGAGTGGGATACAGTGGCGACCGCATGCAGGAACCCGGGTGGCAGGGCTCCTCCCACCCAGCCACCCGGGTTTCACCCCTTCGGTCAGGCAAATGAGCTCCCTTGATCTTCCGCGGCACCTTCGAACACACGCTCGACGCGAAGCACCGACTGACCGTCCCGTCCCGGTATCGCGACGACCTCAAGGCCGGGCTGGTGCTGGCTATCTCGCCCGAGACGGCGCCGGGCACACCGCGCTCGCTGGCGATCTGGACCGTGCCTGACCACGCGACCTACACCACGGCCGCCCTGTCTGGGCTGAACCCGCTCTCACCGCAGGCGCGCGAGTTGAAGCGAACACTGTTTGCCTGGTCGCTGGAGACCGATCTGGACTCCGCCAACCGGGTGATGATCCCCAACCATCTTCTTGAGTACGCGCGCTTGGACAAGGACGTGACGCTGATCGGCGCCGGCGAGTGCCTGGAGATCTGGGATCGCGAGACCTACGGCGGCTACAACCAGGGCCTGCTGGCCCGCTTCCCCGAGATTGCAGCCAGCTTTGACCACACTGCTTGACATGACCACGACCCACGTGCCGGTGCTGGCGGGAGAGCTGATTGAGCTGCTCGACCCCCAGCCAGGCGATGTGGCGGTGGATTGCACGTTCGGCGGCGGCGGCCACGCGCGGCTGATCGCCGAGCGGATCGGGCCCACGGGCACGCTGATCGCGATCGACCGGGATCCGCAGGCTGCCGAACGGTTCGCCGAGCTGCAGGCCGAGGTGTCCTGCCATACCCGCTTCATCCGCGCTGACTTTGTCACCGGATTGCGCGAACTGCAGGGAGATTTCCGTCCGGCGGACGTTGTCTACTTGGACCTTGGGATGTCCTCCATGCAGGTGGACACTTGGGCGCGAGGCTTCTCATACGCCTACGACGCGCCGCTCGACATGCGGATGGACCCCGACCAGGAATTGACGGCGGCCGACATCGTCGGTGCTTGGGACGAGCGTCGCCTGGCCCGCCTGCTGCGCGAATACGGGGAGGAGCGCTACGCCTCGCAGATCGCACGGGCGATCGGGCGGGCGCGCCGGCGCTCGCCGCTGCACACGACCCAGGAACTGGTGGACGTCATCAAGTCGGCGATTCCCGTGCCGGCCCAGTTCGCCGGTGGTCACCCCGCCCGCCGGGTGTTCCAGGCGCTGCGGATCGCGGTCAACGACGAGCTGTCCCAGCTGGATGAGGCGCTGCCCCTGGCCTGGGATCTGCTCACGGATGGCGGCCGCCTGGCCGCCATCTCCTTCCACTCGCTGGAGGACCGGCGGGTGAAGCGGTTCCTGGTCGAGCGGGCGCGCGGCTGCGTGTGCCCGCCCGAGATTCCGATCTGCGTCTGCGGTCACGAGCCCGAGGCCGAGCTCCTGACCCGCAGAGCGATCGCGCCGACACCGGGAGAGGTAGCGGCGAATCCCCGATCCAAGTCCGCACATCTGCGTGCGGCGAGAAAGCTGAAGGTGAGAAACGGATGACCCCACCAGCAGCCACCGTGGCCGGGCGAGCCACGGCGCCGGCACCCCGTACCAGCCCGCGTCCAGCCCCCGCGCCGCGCGTCATCGATCGGCCGACGCGCACCACAGACCGGGCGCACCGGCGGACGGTAGCGCCCTCGGGGCCGGCTCCCCGCTCACCCCGCCGGGTGTCGGGGCCGGTGGGCGGCGCGGTGGCGCTGCCGCTGCCCGGACGCCTCTTCCCGCCGTTCCCCCGCCCCCGCCGCGTCCCGGCCCGTCCGCGGCGGCAGGCCAAGCCGGCGGCTCCGCTGGGCGCCCGCCTCCTCACGGGTCTGCGCGCACTGCCCGAACATCGCTGGCTTGATCGCCTGGTTCGCGGGCGGATATGGATCCCACTGCTGGGCGTGCTGCTCACGGGGATCGTGGCCATCCAGGTCGAGGTCCTGAAGCTGGGCGCCGGCATCGGCCGCTCGGTGAACCTGGCTACCCAGCTGCAGAGCCGCAACGAGCTGCTCACGGCCAGTGACGCCGCGCTGAGCTCAGACCAGCGGATCATGCGGGAGGCCGCCAAGCTCGGGATGTACATGCCAGGCCCGACCGAGACGGGCTTCGTGGCGGCCGGCGGCCGGAGTGCCGTGCGCCGGGCGATCCAGGGGATTCGCACCCCTGATGCCCAGGCCTTCCTGGCCGCGCTGGCCGCGCAGGTCAGCTTGGACGGGACAGCTAATCCGACGCTGGGCTCGAGCGGCAGCCCGGTCACGCCCGGCTCGCCCGCCGCTACTCCGGTGACGTCCGGGACACCCACCACCAGCGCCGCCTCGACCGGTTCGCCGGCCGCCACCGGCACCGGCACCGGCACCGGCACCACAGGTTCTGGCGCCGCTGGCACTGGCGCCGCCGGCACTGGCACAGGCGCAACCGGCACTGGCACTGGCGCCACGGGCACGGCACCCGGCACCACACCGGTCACACCGACGACCACACCGGGTACCACGCCCACCACCACCGGCGGCGTACCCGCCGGCTGATCGGCATGGCGATCATCGACCGGCGCATCGGGCTGCTGTTCGGCGGCTTCGTGCTCCTGCTCGTCGTCGCCCTGGGGCGGGCCACCTACCTCGGGATGTTCCGGGCCGACGCCCTTCAGCACGCGGCCGTCCAGCAGCAGGTGAGCCGGCAGACGATTCCCGCCGCGCGCGGCACCATCACCGATCGCAACGGGGTGGTGCTGGCGCTCAGCGAGTCGGCTGACGAGGTGATCGCTGACCCCTATCTGGTCCGCAAAGGCAATCCGACCCGAACGGCCCAGCGGCTGGCTCCGATGCTGCACCTGCCGGTGGCCACCGTCCTGGCCCGGTTGACCAAAGCCGGCACCGGCTACTCGCCGGTGGCCAGCGAGGTTCCGGCGGCGACAGGCACGCGGATCATGAACCTGCGCATCAACGGCATCAGCGAGCAGCCGACCGAGAAGCGGGTGTACCCCCGCGACGACCTGGCCGGCCAGGTGCTCGGCTGGGTGGGCGCAGGCGGCACTGGGCTCGGGGGCCTGGAGTACCTGTACAACCGCCAGTTGCAGGGCACCAACGGAGTCCGTCGCGTGGTCAGCGACGCGCTGGGCCAGCCGATCTCCGAAGCGGAGTTGAAGCCGACCCGTTCCGGTAAGGCGATTGCCCTGACGATCGATGCCCCGCTGCAGCAGGAGGTGGAGCAGGTTCTGGCCGGCGTCGGAGCCGCCTACCAGCCCAAGGCGGCCACGGCAATCGTCATGGACCCGAACAACGGGAAGATCCTCGCGCTGGCCAACTGGCCGCGCATGAATCCCAATCACGTGACTCTGGCCGACACCGGTGACATGGCCGTCGGCTTCTCCTACGAGCCGGGCTCCACCTTCAAAGCGATCACCGTGTCCGGGGCGCTGCAGGACCGACTGGTCACGCCCTCCAGCAATATCCCGGTGCCATCGCAGCTGAACGTCGACGGCTACACGATCACCGACGCTGAGCTGCATCCGAATGAAACGCTCTCGGTGGCGCAGATCCTGAAGATCTCCAGCAACATCGGCGCCGACGAGATCGCCCAGCGGCTGGGGCCGCAGAGGTTCGACTCCTGGGTGCACCGCTTCGGCTTCGGCAAGCTGACCGGCATCGATCTGCCAGGCGAGCAGGAGGGCGTGGTCAAGCACTGGTGGCAGTACTCGCCCGTGTCGATGTTCAACCTCCCCTTCGGCCAGGGCGAGTCCGTCACCCCGATTCAGATGGCCGCCGCATACAGCGCAATCGCCAACGGCGGCGTCCTGCGCGCTCCGAGCATCGTTCAGTCGATCGGCGGGGTGGCCAAGCGGACCGCGGCGGGGACGAGGATCATCTCACCCACCACCGCCTACGAGCTGCGGAACATGCTCCGCGGCGTGCTCGGCGAGGGCGGCACCGCCTCAGGCGCAGCCATCAAGGACTATGACCTGGCGGGCAAGACAGGCACCGCCCAGGTCGTCATCAACGGCAAGTACTCCAACACCCTGTTCGATTCCTCGTTCATCGGCATGGTGCCCGCCAGCCATCCGAAGCTGGTGGTGGCGGTGGTCGTCGACCAGACGACGCAGTTCGGCGGTTCGATCGCCGCCCCGGCCTTCCAGAAGATCGTCGGCTGGGCGGTGCCCTATTTCGGGATCAACCCGTGCCCCGGCCCCTGCCCGGCTTCGGCTGAGAATCCCGTCATCACCACCACCGGTTAGCCAATCCGATGGTGTCCCTGCCAGAGTCCGGTCTGGCCTCTGGGTACGCTGCTCGCGTCATGCGGCTGCAACAGCTGTTCGAGTCCGAGGCCGATGGGGTCCCCGACGTGGAGATCAGCGGCCTCGCGTACGACAACCGAGCCGTCGGTCGGGGGACCCTGTTCTTCTGTGTCCGGGGGTTCACCCGGGACGGCCATGACTTTGCCGCCGAGGCGGTACAACGCGGAGCGGCAGCCCTGGTGGTCGACCACTGCCTGGAGCTGCCCGTGCCGCAGGTCCTCGTCCCGGATGTGCGATCCGCCATGGCGCCGACCGCCGCCGCCTTCTACGGCGACCCGACGTCAGACCTCCAGGTGGCCGGGGTTACCGGCACCAACGGGAAGACCACAACCGCCTATCTGATCCGCGGCCTTCTGGAGGCCACCGGTCGCCGGACGGGCCTGCTGGGCACGGTGACCAGCATCATCGGAGGCGTAGAGCACGCGGTGGAGCGAACCACCCCGGAGGCCATCGACCTGCAGCGCACCTTCAGGGAGATGCTGCAGGGTGGTGATGTGGCCTGCGCCATGGAGGTGTCATCCCACGCTCTGGAGCTCGGCCGCGCTGACGCGATCCACTTCGCTGTGGCCGTGTTCACCAACCTGACCCAGGACCACCTGGATTTCCACCCCACGATGGAGGACTACTTCCGCGCGAAGCGCCGGCTGTTCACCGCGCTTGATCCAGCCGCCTCGGTCATCAACGTCGATGACGAATATGGCCGGCGCCTGGCGGCCGAGCTGGACCGGCCGGTGACGTTCGGGATCGACTCAGCGGATGCCGACTACCGGGCCACGGGCATCGAGACCAGCCTGCAGCGGACGAACTTCGTGATCCACACCCAGGATGGAGCTCATGCGGTCCGATCCCCGTTGCGCGGGCGCTTCAACGTGCTGAACGTGCTCGGAGCCGTGGCGGCCGTCCGGGCGATGGGGATTCCTCTGCACACGGCCCTGTCGGCGATCGAGACCGCCGGTCAGGTGCCGGGCCGCTTCCAGCCCGTTGATGAGGGTCAGCCGTTCGCCGTCCTGGTCGACTATGCCCACACGCCCGATTCTCTGGAGAACGTGCTGAACGCGGCCAGGCCGCTGGCCGAAGGCTCGCTCAGGGTCGTGTTCGGGGCCGGGGGAGACCGGGACCGCGGGAAGCGCCCGCTGATGGGTGAGATCGCCGCCCGTCTGGCCGATCACGTGATCGTCACCTCGGACAACCCTCGCTCGGAGGATCCCGAGGCGATCATCGGGGAGATCCTGGCCGGCATCGACCGGCCCGTCGAGCACGATCCGGACCGGAGGCGAGCCATCCAGCAGGCGATCGCGTCGGCCGGCCCGGGGGATGTGGTGGTGATCGCCGGCAAGGGCCACGAGCAGGGGCAGGAGTTCGAGAACGGGCGGAAGATCCCGTTCGACGACGTCGGCGTTGCCCAGGCTGCCCTTCGCCAGCGAAGCTGATCGACTGATGCGCGACTGGACCCCCCAGGAGCTGGCCCGTGCTGCCGGTGCAGATCTGCTCACCGAGGCGAATCCTCAGACCGGCCCGGAGGCGGCCACGATCGACTCGCGCCAGGCCGCCCCGGGCCTTCTGTTCGTAGGTCTACCTGGCGAGCGTGTGCACGGAGGCACGTTTGCCCCTCAGGCACTGGAGGCGGGTGCTTACGGAATCCTCACCTCACCAGAGCATGCCGCCGCCGCTCAGTCACTCGCGCGGGAGGGCGGGCAGCTTGTCCTGGCCGCTTCGGACCCGCTGGCCGCCCTGCAGCGGCTGGCCACGGCCTGGCGGGTACACCTGGGCGCCCACGTGATCGGCGTGACCGGCTCGACCGGGAAGACCTCCACCAAGGACCTCCTGCTCGCCGTGCTCTCGCCCCATCGCCGGACGATCGCCTCGCGCGCGAACTTCAACACCGAGATCGGCCTGCCGCTGGAGATCCTGGCCGCTCCTTCGGAGACCGAGGTCCTGGTCCTGGAGATGGGCATGCGCGGCTCGGGCCAGATCGCCGAGCTGGCTGCGATCGCCAGGCCGGACGTGGGGATCATCGTCAGCGTTGGGCCGGTGCACCTGGAGCTGCTGGGCAGCATCGAGGCGATCGCCGCGGCCAAGGCCGAGCTGATCACCGCACTGCCGCCGGATGGCACCGCGATCGTGCCGGCCGGGGAGGCCCTCCTGGGCCCGCATCTGCGGTCCGATGTCCGGACGGTGACCTTTGGCCCTGGCGGCGATGTGCAGCTGCGCCGCGAGGAGGTGGGCGCCGTGGAGATCGATTCGTCAGGGCTGGTGATCCGCCTCGAGGTTGACTTTCCCCAGGCCCATTTGCGGCGGAATCTGCTCGCCGCCGTGGCCGCCGCCCGCGCGGTGGGCGTGACCCCAGAAGGCCGGATCCAGCTGTCTCTGTCCCCCGGACGCGGTCAGCAGACGACCCTGCGCGACGGGGTCATCCTGATCGATGACTGCTACAACGCGAACCCGATGTCGATGCGAGCCGCGCTGGACGATCTGACCCGAGCCGCCGCCCCGACGGCCGCCCGCCGCGTGGCCGTGCTCGGCGACATGCTCGAGCTGGGCCCGGACGCTCCGCGCTTCCACGCCGAGATCGGCGCCTATGCCAGCGAACGAGCGGACGTGCTGGTCACGGTGGGCAGCCTGGCGGCGGAGATGGGACAGGCCTTCGCCGGAACCCATCACCATGCCCAGGACGCCCTCGAGGCTTCGAGCTTGGTGCCCCAGCTGCTCGAGCCTGCGGACGTCGTCCTCGTCAAGGGCTCACGCGGCGTGGCCCTCGAGCAGGTCTGTCACGCCGTCGCGGCCGGTACGGTGGCCTAGTGGTTCCGATCGGGACATCTCGCTGATGGCCACCTCGGTCTCAGGCCGCGTTCTGATCTCGAGCTCGGCGGCGCTGCTGCTCTGCGTGTTCCTGAGCCCCAAGTTCATCGAGTTCCTGCGTGCGCGCTCGTTCGGCCAGAACATCCGGGAGGAGGGGCCGGAGGGGCACAAGGTCAAGGCGGGCACCCCCACCATGGGGGGGATCATCATCATCCTCGCCTTCACCATCCCGTTCCTGGCCCTGTCGACCCGGGACTGGCGGTCGATGGGTGTGTTCGGAGTGACGCTGACCTGCGCTCTGCTCGGGTTCGCGGACGATTACACGAAGATCATCCGTCGCCGGTCCCTGGGGCTGCGGGCGCGGACGAAGCTGATCGTAACTGTGGCGATATCGATCGGCCTCTGGTGGATCGCCACCCAGGAGGCCCATCTTCCGCCCACCGTCAAGCTGTGGTTCGTCGACGTGAACCTGAACCTCGGGCCATTCTTCCCGGTGTTCGTCTATCTCGTTGTGGCCGGAACGACAAGTGCGGTCAACCTGACCGATGGACTGGATGGTCTGGCCGCGGGCTGCACGGCGATCGCGCTTCTGGCCTTCATCGGGATCACGTTCATCACCCCCGGCGATCACGACCTGGAGCTGATCGCCGGCTGCCTGACCGGCTCGTGCATCGGCTTCCTGTGGTTCAACAGCTTCCCGGCCAGCGTGTTCATGGGGGACACGGGCTCCCTGGCTCTGGGTGGGGCGATCGCCGCCCTGGCCGTCATGACGCAAACCGAGGTCCTCCTGCTGGTGATCGGCGGCATCTTCGTGCTGGAGGCGCTGTCCGTGGTCGTCCAGGTTTTCACCTTCCAGGTGTTTCGCAAGCGCGTGTTCAAGATGGCCCCGATCCATCACCACTTCGAGCTGGAGGCGTGGTCGGAGACGAAGATCATGCTCCGCTTCTGGATCGTCGCCGCCGCCTGCGGGGCGATCGGGTTCACCGTCTACCAGCTGGGCATCCGGGGTTAGCCCCGCCGAGACCGTCGTGCCCCCGGATGACCTGAAGCCCGAGACCTGGCTCGTGGTGGGCGGGCGGCCTGACCCGGGCCCCGGCGCTCCCCTAAACACTCCGATCATCGCGGCCTCGACGTTCAATATGGGCGCGGAGCGGATGTACAGCCGCAACGAGTCCACCGAGGGCTGGGAGGCCTTTGAAGCGATGCTCGGGGGGCTGGAGGACGGAGGCGCGGTGGCCTTCGCGTCGGGTATGGCCGCCTGTGCGGCGGTGCTGGGCCAGCTCCCCACCGGCGCTCACCTCGTGCTCGTCGACGACTGCTACCACGGGGTGGCGGCGATCGCCGAGGCGGAGGCGCGGGACCACGGATGGCAGGTGGAGCGCCTGCCCGCCACCGACCCGCGATGGCTCGAGCGAGCCTCCGAGGCCGACCTGCTTTGGCTGGAGTCGCCGTCCAACCCGCTGCTGGAGGTGGCCGACCTCGCCGCCATCTGTGGCGCCCCGCGGCGGCCCGGAACCCGTGTCGTGGTCGACAACACCTTCGCCACCCCGCTCCGGCAACGTCCGCTGGACCTCGGCGCCGACATCGTCATCCACTCCGCCACCAAGCTGATCGGCGGACATTCCGACCTGCTGCTCGGCGTGGCGGTGGCCAGCGATCCGGGTGAGCTGGAGCGCCTGCGAGAGATGCGCAGCCACTACGGCGCCACGCCGGGGATGCTCGAGTGCTTCCTGGCGCTCCGCGGCGCGCGGACGCTGGCGCTGCGCCTGAACCAGGCCGAGAGCTCCGCCCGGCAAGTCGCTGCCCGGCTCGAGGAGCACGGCGCAGTGAGCCGCGTCCGCTATCCGGGCTTCGGCACGATCGTCAGCTTCGAGCTGGCCGACGCGGCGGCTGCGGATCGGACGTGCCAGGCGGCCCGGCTGATCCGGCACGCGACCAGTCTCGGTGGGGTGGAGAGCTCGATGGAGCGCCGCGGTGCGTATCAGGGAGACATCCCGGGTGGGTTGATCCGGCTGAGCGTCGGCTGCGAGCATCTGCAGGATCTCTGTGCCGACCTGGATCAGGCGCTCAGCCAGGCCTGAGGCGCACCGCGGGGGCCGTCCAGGCGCGCACCTAGCATTGCGGCCGTGATCGCCTGGTGAAGCCGCGTCCTCCGCTGCCGTCCGGGCCGTTCCTGGTCATCGGGCTGGCGCGCTCGGGGGTGGCCGCGGCGCTGGCGCTGGCCGCCCGGGGGGAGCGGGTGATCGGCTGCGACGCCGGGCCCGGAACCACGCCCGAGCTGGCCGAGGCGGAGGGGAGGCTTGAGCAGGCGGGCGTCGAAGTACATCTGGATGCGTCAGGTGACGCTCTTGCCGCCCGTGCCGGGACTCTCATCAAGAGCCCCGGTGTGCCCCAGGATGCCCCGGCCGTTGTCGCGGCTCGGAACGCCGGGGTGCCTGTCCTGGGAGAGCTGGAGCTGGCCTGGCGGATGCTCCCCAACGACTTCCTGGCAGTGACCGGCACCAACGGCAAGACGACCACCACCGAATGGATCGGGCATATCCACCGCGCCGCAGGCCGGCCGGTGGCCGTGGCCGGAAACGTCGGCACGGCGCTGTCTGGTTTGATCGGGGAGGTTTCGCCCGACGCGACGATCGTCTGCGAGGCCTCGTCCTTTCAGCTGGAGGACACCGAGGCCTTCGCTCCCGAGGCGGCGGCGCTGCTCAATCTCAGCCCGGACCATCTGGACCGCCACGGCACCTTCGAGGCGTACGTGGAGGCCAAGCTGCGGGTATTCGCCAACCAGGAGCCGTCCGACGTGGCGGTGCTGCCCGACGCCCTGGAGATAGACGTACCCGGGCGAGCGCGTCTGGAGCGCTTCGGATCCCGTGAGGCGGCCGCGCTCCGGTTCCATGACGGCCGGCTGCACTGGCACGGAGAGCCGGTTCTCGATGTGGCGGAAATCCGTCTTCCGGGCCTGCACAACCTGGAGAACGCGATGGCCGCCGCCACCGTCTGCCTGTCGCGGGGCATCGGCCCTCCGGCGGTCGCCGAGGGTCTGCGCAGCTTCCATGGCGTCGCCCACCGGCTGGAGCTGATCGCCAATTCCGGTGGCGTGGCCTACGTCAACGACTCCAAGGCGACCAACGTCGCCTCCGCGCTCGTGGCGCTGCGCTCGTATGAGCGCGGCGTGCACCTGATCCTGGGTGGCCTCGGCAAGTCTCAGGACTTCTCGCCGCTGGCTCCGGTCGTGGCCGAGCGGTGCGCCGCGGTCTATCTGATCGGCCGGGACGCGCCGATCATCGAGTCGGCGCTGCGGGAACGTGTCGCCGAGGTCCCGCTTCGCCGCTGCCACGACCTGGCCACAGCGGTGCACGACGCCCGCGAGCACGCCGCCCCGGGTGACGTCGTGCTGCTCTCGCCCGCCTGCGCCAGCTTCGACCAGTACCCCAACTTCGAGGCTCGCGGCGAACACTTCCGTGCGCTCGTGCTGGCCACCGCGCGCCCGTCTGAAGGAGCCGAGTGATGGCCGTCCGCGCAGCCCAGGCGCGCGGGCGGACGGACAAGCCCGAGCCCTCCAGGTCACGGGCCTCGCGGCGCCCGCCACCTCCGCTCGAGCACCGGATCCTGACGACGGCCACCCTGTGCCTGCTGGCGTTCGGCGCCGTGATGGTCTACAGCGCCTCCTCGCCATCCGGCGTGATCCACTCGGGCGGGCACGGCCTGGGCACCGGAGAGTTCGTCATGTACCTCGTGGCGGCGGCCCTGGGTTTGGCCGCCATGCGGGTGGCCGAGCGGCACGGGCTCGGGCTGCTCACCGCGGGCTTCGTCAACGGGCTCCTGCTCGTCTCGTTCGTCCTGCTGATGGCCGTGCTGGTGATCGGCGTCGACCTCGGCGGGGCCCGCCGGTGGATCGGGGCCGGAGGCTTCCAGTTCCAGCCGTCGGAGGTGATGAAGCTCGCGCTGGTCCTGTACGTGGCGAGATATCTGGCCGAGCATCCGAAGCGGATCGGCCGGCCGTTCAAGCAGTCGGTCATGCCGATCGCGATCGTGGTGGCGCCGGCGTGCGCCCTGATCGCCGTCGAGCCCGACCTGGGCACGACGCTCGTGGTGGCGTTGACGATCGGCTCGCTGCTGATCGCCGCCGGGATGCCCTTGCGCCATCTGGGGGCAATGGCCGGCGTGGCCGTCCTCGCCGTAGGCCTGCTCCTGGTCGTGGAGCCCTACCAGATGTTGCGCCTCACCTCGTTCCTGCATCCCTCGCAATGTGCTCGGACCACCTGTTACCAGGCTGCGCAGGGCCAGATCGCGCTGGGGTCAGGCGGCATCTTCGGGGTGGGCCTGGGCAAGTCGGTGCAGAAGGTCCTCTACCTGCCCGAGGCCCAGACCGACTTCATCCTGGCGGTGATCGGGGAGGAGCTCGGCCTGATGGGGATCCTCGGCGTCGCGCTGCTGTACGGGATGATCGCCTACGCTGGCCTGCGCACGGCGCGCAAGGCAGCCTCCCGCTACGCGAAACTCCTGGCGACCGGCCTCACCTCGCTGATCCTGTGTCAGGGCATTCTCAACATCTTCGTCGTGCTCGGGATCGCGCCGCTGACCGGAGTGCCGCTGCCGTTCATCTCCTACGCGCCGAGCAGCCTCTGCGTGCTGCTCGCCTCGGTGGGCGTATTGCTGAACATCTCCCGGCCGCCGGCCCGATCGCTGCGCGCCGTGGACCGCGGCGAGCCGACCGGCAGCCGGGGGCGGTCGGACCGTGACCAGGCCGCGGATCGTGATCGGCGCGGGCGGGACCGCCGGTCACGTGGTGCCGGCTCTGGCGGTCGCCGACGCGCTGCGAGCTGAGGGCGCCGAGGTCCACTTCGTCGGCGGCGAGCGAGCCGAGGCCACGCTGGTGCCCGAGGCCGGTTATCCGCTTCACACGCTGCGGATGGTGCCGCTTCCGCGCGGGCACCCAATCGGTGCCGCCCGGGCTCTGGGCATCGACGTCCGCGCCGTGGGCGGGGCCCTCCGCCTGCTGCACGAGCTCCAACCCGCCGGCGTCCTGGGGGCGGGAGGCTATGTGGCTGGGCCGGTGTCGCTGGCCGCGCTGCTCCGCCACACGCCGCTCGTTCTCAGCGAGGCCGACAGCCATCTGGGGCTGACCAACCGCCTGTTGGCGCCGCTGGCCCAGCGGGTGTGCCTGGCCTTCCCCGTGCCCGGCTGCGACGGGGCGCGCTATCGGGTCACCGGGCGCCCGGTGCCGCCACCGTTCCCCGACCGGGACGCCGCACGCCGGAACTTCGGCATCGGGCCCGACGAGAGCTGCGTGCTGGTGTTCGGGGGCTCGCAGGGCGCGCAGTCGATCAACCGGGCGGCCCTCGAGGCGTTTGCCGGCGCCGGGTTCCGGGTTGTGCACGCCGCCGGGGAGCGGGATTTGCCCGAGCTGCGCTCTCCCGGGCCGCACTACGACCTGCGCGGCTACATCGCGCCGTTGAGCCAGGCGCTCGCGGCGGCCGACCTCGTCGTGGCACGCGCGGGTGGCTCGATCTTCGAGATCGCCGCTGCCGCGCGCCCGTCCGTGCTGATCCCATATCCCTATGCGACCGCCGACCACCAGAGCGCCAACGCGCGGTATATGGCCGACGCGGGCGCGGCCGTGATCATCCCGGATGCGGAGCTCAGCGGCCCGCGGCTGGCTCAGGAGGTGGGGCGCCTCCTGGCTGACCCGGCGCGGCTGACCGCGATGGGTCGCGCCGCCGGCGAGCTCGCCCGCCCGGGGGCGGCGCGAGACATCGCCTCAGAGATGCTGCGCGCGGTCAGCCGCGGCTGAGCCGACCGGCCGACCCGGGTTCAGTACCGGTTAGCGGCGAAGGTCGGACCGAGCTTGGCCTGCGCCCGTTCGGCCAGGTGAATCGCTCGGGCCGCCCAGAACGTGCCGCCCGACGGACCGCCGTTGCAGTGGCCGCTGCTGTTCCCCGGGACGATCGCCCACAGGAAGGCATCAACGTGGGCAAAGCCGGGGTTGGTGTCGGGACGCGGCCCCAGACCGCGGCCGGGCGCGTTGCACAGATCCTCAACGCCCTGCCTGGTCGGGTGGCGGTTGAGCTTGGGCCCCTGACCGTTCTGAGCGGTGCTGACGACGAAGTGGGCACCATGGGTCAGCCGGGAGATCTTGTCGCCCCAGTGGATCTCGTTGATCGTCCACTGCTCGTGCGTGTCGTTCGTGTAGAAGCCCTGGGTCTGCCGGATGTCGCTGCGGTTCAGAGCCCGGGCGGTGTAGTGCGGATGGTTGGAATCCGAGTAGCCCGCCTCCATGTAGGTCACCGCGTGAGGGAGGGTGGCCAGCTTCTGCACCTCGTAGCGCATCAGCGACTCCCAGCCGGGCAGCGAACCGTGGTGCGCGATGCAGGAGGACGAGCCGAGATAGTCGAGCTCCAGGAGCCAGACCACGGGCCGCCTGCCCGTTGCCCGGGCGATCGCGTCGATCTGGGCCTTGAACTTCGGCCGGTAGCGATTGATCTCGCCCTTTGTCGGGCACCCGTGCAGCGTTCCGTGCAGGAAGTAGGTGTTGATGATCGGGATCGCGCCGGGATCGGCGGTGAAGTTGTGGCAGAAGAGCTTCACCGTCTGGCCGTAGATGCCGTGCGGGCTGCCGCCCTCCGAGTAGGCGCTGATCCGCTGCGTCTCGGGCTCTGAGGCGATCTTCTCCAGCGCCAGGATCTTGTGCTGGACGGTTGGGGCGAGGTGGGGCAGGCGGCGCGCCACCTCCTGGGAGAAGGTCGCCCAGGACTCGCTGTCAGTGAAGCTCGGCAACGGATGACCGACCGGGGTTCCGGTGTCGATCCCCAACAGGTGGGCGATGGCGCCGGCCGCGGAGCCGTGGCGCGGCCCATTCACGAAGAACTGGGCGCCCTCCAGCGGATCGCCCGGTGCCGGAGCCGGGTTCAGCATCAGCGGGTTCGCGGGGTTCCGGGTCGACGGATACGGGTCAGAGCAGCCATAGCTGCCGGCCGAGTGGGCCTTGACGACTGTGGCCGAGGCGGTGGTCGTCACCGCGACAGCGGCCAGGGTGGCCACGGTGGCCAGAAGAACAGTGATCTTGCGGAATGGAGACAATTGGCTCAGAAGATGTCGTTTGGCGAACAGCACGTCGGTTGGTCTATCGGCAGCGGTGCCGTGAGGGCTTTACCCATCCATCGTTTGGGCGGACACAGCCCCAACCCGGAGCCCTGGTGAGCGGCGCGGACTGGAGCGGCCGTCGCCTGCATTTCGTGGGGATCGGTGGGGCGGGAATGAGCGGGCTGGCCTTGATTGCTCACCGTCTGGGGGCGGCGGTGACCGGCTCCGATCACAACGACACGCCCTACCTGAGCGAGTTGCGCTCGCTGGGCATCGAGCCCTACGTTGGGCCCTACGCGGCCGAGCACGTGCCGGATGGAGCCGAGATCGTCTACTCGACGGCGGTTCCACCAGACAACCCCGAGCGCCAGGCGGGCCGAACCGCCGGAGCCCCCGAGCTGCACCGCTCCGAGCTTCTGGCCCAGATCGCGGCGCTGCGGCGCTGCGTGGCCGTCACTGGCACCCACGGCAAGACGACGACCACGGCGATGATCATCCACATCCTGCAGGGCGCAGGGATGGATCCGGCCTACGTGGTCGGGGGGGAGCTGCGCTCCACCGGCTTGAACGCCGCGTGGGGCTCCGGGGAGTGGATCGTGGTGGAGGCCGACGAGTCGGATCGATCGCTGCTGCGGCTGTCGCCGGAGATCGCGCTCCTGACCAATGCCGAGCTCGATCATCACGCCACCTACAGCTCGCAACAGGACCTGGAGGACACCTTCCGGGAGTTCATGGCCAAGGCGAAGGTGGATGTCGTGTGGGATCGCCCGCAGCTGGTGGCACTCTGCTCGGCCGGGTCCGTGGAGCGCTACGACGTCCGGGATGCGGTCCTATCGGCTGCTGGGTCGCGGTTTGCCTGGCGCGAGCGGGAGGTGAGCCTGTCGGTCCCCGGTCTGCATTACGCCGTCAACGCGGCCGGAGCGCTGACGGCGGCGAGTCTGGCCGGCGCTGACCCGGAGCTGGCCGTGCAGGCGCTGGCTGGCTTCCGGGGTGCCAAGCGCCGCCTCGAGCCGCTGGGGCAGACTTCGGCCGGGGTGCCCGTCTATGACTCCTACGCCCACCACCCCACCGAGGTGGCCTCGGACCTGGCCGCGCTGCGGACGCTGGATGCCAGGCGGGTCGTGGCCGTCTTCCAGCCCCATCTGTATTCACGTACGCGGGCGCTGGGGCTGGAGTTCGGGCGGGCGCTGGCCCGGGCCGACCTCAGCGTGGTCCTCGACGTCTATCCGGCGCGGGAGCGGGCCGAGGACTACCCCGGGGTGGACGGGCGGCTGGTGGCGGCCGCAGCCGCCGACGCGGCGCGAGGCGCGCCCGTGGCCTGGATGCCCGGCTTCGATGAGGCGGAGGCCTACCTCCGCTCGGCGCTCAGGGCGGGCGACCTGTGCGTGGTCATGGGGGCGGGGAACGTGGACCGGCTGGGCCGGGCGCTGGTCACGGAGGAGTCTGAGTCCGAAGTGTCACGCGCCATCGGTGTTCAGGTTAGGGGGGAGGGCCCGGCGAACCGGACCCTCCCTACGTGAACTAAGCAGTGGTCGAATTTACGACGACCGGGACGCTCCCGCCATCGTCTGATACGGGGACGCACAGCGCCCAGACAGCCAGGTTGTTGTCCTGAGTGCCTGTGTGTCCGAACTGAACGATCCACCCGTCCAGCCGACCTGGCTTCGGCGTGAAGGTGCTGTAGTCCATGCGGCCCGGGAACGACGCCGCGACGGCTAGCTGGCTTGTGTTCGTCGTCATGTTCGTGCCGCTGTCGGTGTCCTGAACGCCGCCACTGATCGCCACGTACTTCTGCGAGTTGGTGGCATTGTTCGGATCACAGGCGGCCGTGGCGATCGCCCCGACGCCCACCGTGCCCGTGTATTTCTCGACGGAGTAGAACGCTCCGTTGAAGCCGCTTGCACCGGTCTTACCCGTCTTGCCCAGCTGCCGGTTGATCCACGGGGTGAGGTTGTTCGTGTGAACAGAGTGGTGCGCCAGGTTGTCGTGCCACACCGAATGCTTGGCGAGCTGGTTGTGGCGGACCAGATTGGTGGCGGCATACGCTCCGCCTCCGAGAACCACGAACAGAGCCGCAGTAGCGACGATCGTGGCGGGGTGCATGAGTTTCCTCATGACGCCTCCTTGAGTGGATGTTGATCCAGCCCCTGGAGGCATTATGCACGGGACCGCAGCTACTGACGCTCGGGCGCTCCTGCGCCACCCGGTCTCGGTCGAAGGAAACCCGCCATCTGCCACGGATGCTCAGCCTCCGCCGCGTCCCCTTCTAGTCTCAGCGCCATGTCCGAGCCCCCCTCCGACGTGCAGCGCGACTTCCCGCTGGCCCGGCTCACCACCGTCCGCACCGGCGGCCCGGCCGAGTTCTTCATCCGGGCGGGCAGTGTCGAGGCGCTCCAGCGGGCGCTGGCGTGGGCGGCCGAGGAGCGACTCGAGGTAGGGGTCGTCGGCTCGGGGTCGAACCTCCTGGTTGCGGACGAAGGCGTCCGAGGGCTGGTGGTGAAGCTCGAAGGAGAACTGAGCAAGATCGACGTGGACCAGGCGAACGGGATGATTCTGTGTGGAGGCGGAGCCCGCCTGCCCGCGGTGGCGGCCGCGGCGGCGCGGGCCGGGCTGAGCGGAATCGAATTCGGGGTCAACATCCCGGGCACGGTCGGGGGCGCTGTGCGCATGAACGCGAACGCCTACGGTGGGGTCCTGGCCTCGGCGCTCGAGTGGGTGACGGTGGTGGACGCTGGGGGCGTTGAGCGCCGCCCTCCGGACACGCTCGGCTTCGCCTACCGCCGCTCCAACCTGAGGACCGGACAGGTCGTGGCCCAGGCGAACTTCAAGCTGACCTCGGCGCCGGCGGAACAGGTGCGGTCCACGCTCGCCGATCTGCGTGGCCGGCGTAAGGAGGCCCAGCCCTCGGGGATCAAGACCTTCGGCTCCACGTTCAAGAACCCCGAAGACCCCCGGGCAGGGGGGCGGACGGCTGGACAGCTGCTCGATCTGGCCGGTTGCCGCGGACTGCGGGTCGGCGGCGCCGGGTTCTCTGAGAAGCACGCCAACTTCGTGGAGAACCACGGCGATGCCACCACGGCGGATGTGGTGGAGCTGATGGCGGAGGGCCGCCGCCGGGTGAGGGAGCGGTTCGGAATCGAGCTCGAGCCGGAGGTGCAAGCGCTGGGTCCAGTGCCGATCCCGGCCGACTGGAGGGCAGCGTGAGCGCAACCCGCGACCGCAGCGGTCGGCTGACCGACGCTTGGAGCCGCGCGAGCGGGGTGGCTCCGCTGGCCAGCGGACTGCGCCGCAGCGGCGCTGCCTCCTGGGGGGCAGCACGCCGGCACCCGCGCGCCGCCCTGGCGATGGCGCTGGCCGCCCTGGTGCTGATGCTGGGCTGCTTCTGGCTGTGGTTCAAGGACTCTCCGCTGGTGTCGGTGAGCCGCGTGCAGGTCACCGGCCTGAGCGGCCCGGACGTCCCCCAGATCAGGCAGGCGCTGGCAGCGGCGGCGGTGACGATGACCACGCTGGATGTCGACATGGCTCGGCTGCGCGCGGCCGCCGGCCCCTACCCCGACGTGCGTTCGCTGACGGTGGACACCCAGTTCCCCCACGGGATGGTGATCCACGTGGTCGAGCAGGTGCCCGTCGCCCAGACCAGCGTGAACGGCAGCCCGATGGCCGTCTCCCGGGACGGCAGCCTGCTGGCGGCGACCCCGGGCACCGCCCGGCTTCCCGTGCTCAGCGTGACCAGCCTCCCCAGCGGCACGCGGTTCACCGGGTCGGGCGCCCTCGCCACCCTGGCCGTCCTGTCCGCCGCACCGTACGGCTTCCTCAGTCACATCCAGAGCGCGCAGGAGACCAGCCAGAACGGCGTGGTCGTGCAACTCCGCCGCGGCCCGCAGATCCGTTTCGGAGACACCACCCAGCTGCACGACAAGTGGTCGGCCGCGCTCGCGGTCCTGGGCGCCCCCAGCGCACAGGGTGCTCCGTACATCGATGTGACCGACCCCGGGCGCCCGGCAGCCGGCGCCGCCACCACCTCCGCAATCACCGGTAGCACTGGAAGCACCGCCGGCTCCACCGGTAGCACCGGAAGCACCGCCGGAGGCACTGCAAGCACCGTCGGCTCCAACCCGGCCACAACCGGGTCCGCAGGCGGGGGCTAACCCTCTAGCTGAGGTTGATGGCAGTGCGAGCGGCTACCCTCGGGTGGAAATCGAGAGTCGCGGGATATGCAAGGTTCGTTGCGAACCTGGTGACGCGTTGACTTCCCGCCGTTGCGGCTCGTAACGTGGGAAACTCCCAAAAGACGCGAACCGGCGTTTAAACATTCAACGCTAGATCGAGAGTCGGACGGTACAACATGGAAAGCGGCAGCTACCTCGCAGTCATCAAGGTCGTCGGCGTCGGCGGCGGCGGCACGAACGCGGTCAATCGCATGGTGGACGCCGGGCTGCGCGGCGTGGAGTTCATCGCCTGCAACACCGACGCGCAGGCGCTCGCCATGTGCGACGCCGACATCAAGCTGAACATCGGCCACGAGCTCACCAAGGGCCTCGGCGCCGGAGCCAATCCGGATGTCGGGCAGGGTGCCGCGGCCGAGTCCCGGGACGAGATCAAGGAGGCGCTGAAGGGCGCGGACATGGTGTTCGTCACCGCCGGCGAGGGCGGGGGCACCGGCACCGGCGCCGCCCCGGTGATCGCCGACATCGCCAAGAACGAGATCGGCGCCCTGACCGTTGGCGTGGTGACGCGCCCGTTCACCTTCGAGGGCACGCAGCGGGCCCGGCAGGCCCAGGACGGCATCGCCCGGCTCCGCGAGTACGTGGACACGCTGATCGTGATCCCCAACGAGAAGCTCCTGGCCATCGTCGAGCGCCGTACCACGATCCTGGATGCCTTCCGCGAGGCCGACAACGTGCTGCGCCAGGGCGTGCAGGGCATCACCGATCTGATCACGATCCCCGGCCTGATCAACCTGGACTTCGCCGACGTGCGGACGATCATGCACGACGCCGGCACGGCGCTGATGGGAATCGGCACCGCCGGTGGCGAGAACCGGTCGGCCGAGGCGGCCAAGATCGCCATCTCCTCGCCGCTTCTCGAGGAGTCGGTGGAGGGCGCCATGGGCATCCTTCTCAACATCACGGGCGGCCACGACCTGGGTCTGTTCGAGGTCAATGAGGCGGCCGAGATCGTGCAGAGCGCCGCAGACTCCAACTCCAACATCATCTTCGGGGCGGTGATCGACGACACCATGCAGGATGAGGTCCGGGTGACCGTGATCGCCACCGGCTTCGATCACGGAGGCGTGGGCCGGGGCGAGAGCCTCCGCACGGCGGCGCCGGCCAGGACGCGTCGCGACCGCGACGTGACCATGGACGATCGCCAGCGTTCGTCGCTGGAGATCAGCGACGACGACATCGACATCCCGTCGTTCCTCAAGGATCGTTAGAGCCAGTACCAGGCCCTGGCCGGACGCGCAACTTCCGAATCCGGCCGCGGTTCTAGTCCTGTCACACCGCCCGTTCGAAATCGCGAGCACGGAGGCAGGGGGCGAACGCTGACGGCCGGTTCTCGCTGGAGAACGGCCGGTTCGCTGCCGCTGGCCGCTACCCTGGTCCTGGCGCTGAGCCTGGCCGCCCTCGGCCTGGCCGCCGCCCCGGCGGCCCTGGCCGACCGGGGTCCGGTCGCCGCGGCCGGACCTCACCAGATTGCCGGGCCGGGCTCCGGGCTGACCTCGCTGGGCGGCATGTCGATCGCCCGCGACGGCACGGGTGGAGTTGTGTTCCTGAGTGACAGCTCCGGCAGCGAGCAGGTGTTCGTCTCCCGGCTGACCGGCGGGGTCTTCCAGACCCCTGAGCAGGTCGATGCCGGCCTCGGCGGAGCGTCCGGGCAGCCGGTGATCGCGGCGGGGAACCAGGGCGTGCTGCTGGTGGCGTTCATCAACTCGGGCAACCTCTACGAGACCCAGACGACGGGCTCCTCCGCGTCCTTCAGCACGCCCCGGAAGCTCCATTCCGGAGCCCAGGACCCGGCGCTCCAGCTGAGCAACTGGGGCAAGGGGTACCTGGCCTTCACGGCCACGGCGGGCGGGGGACACGACGTGGACGTCGAGTACTACGACAGCGGCACGTGGACGGCGGCCAGCGCTCCGATGAACGTGACCCCCGGCGACGATGCCGGCACGGGCGCCGGACGCCCCTCGGTCGCCGCAGCGGGCGACAGCGTGGGCATCGTGGCCTGGGGCGAGACCGGCCACATCTACGCGCGGCGGGTGTGGGGCACATCCCCGAGCGTCGTGGATGAGCAGCTGGATCCATCCAGCTTCGGAGGCGCCACCGAGGTGAGCTCCGGCACGCCGTCGATCTCAGCGGGCGGCGACTCCTCCTATCCGGACATCGTCTACGACGAGCAGCTCAGCAACGGATCCGGGACCTGGAACCGGGTGCTGATGACCCGGCTGATCGCCGAGGACGTCTTCAGCACGGTGGCCGTGGACGGCCTCAGCGACACCACCCCCGCAGACGCCGGCTCGCCCGCGATCGCGATGAGCGAGTACGGACGCGGCTTCATCCTGGCCGGCGATGACTCCACCGGTGGCGCTTCCACCGATCAGCTGATCGGCACGCCGCTGACCAACAATGGAATTCCGTCGGCGTCGCCGGCTCAGATCAGCCAGGGGACGAGCACGGCTCCGATCGCCGGCGTGCCAGCCGTGGCCGGTACGAGCGCCGTGCTGCTCGCCTGGGAGCAGTCTCCAACCCTCGGCTCGCCCGAGGTGGTGGAGCGCTACGCGGCCAACGGCACCACCCTGGGCGCGCCCCAGGTCCTGTCCGGCTCGGGGGCGGAGCTCCAGCCCGCGGACGGGCTGGCGGCGGCCGGGGACAACGGCGGGGACGGCGCCGTGGCCTGGGTCCAGGGCACGACCGGCTCGCTGAGCCTGGAGGACGCCCAGCTCTACCAGCCGCCCGGCCCGGCCAACCCGACGGTCAGGTTCGTCTATTCGCGCACGCCCACGCCCCGCCTGCAGTGGAGCGCCGCCCAGGCCCGCTGGGGGCCGCTGCGCTACCGGGTCACGCTGGGCAACGGCGTTATCGGGGAGACCACGGCGACCTCGCTGAAGGTGCCCGAGGCGCTGATCGACGGGACGCACGTGTGGAAGGTGACCACGGTCAACCCGGCCGGCCAGACCGCCACCGGCCGCAAATCGACCGTGTTCGTGGACACGGTTCGGCCCCGGGTCAGGTTCACCCTGAGCGGGCGCCGCCGGGCCCATCGCTCCCTCACCTTGCACCTGCACGCCGTGGATGCTCCCGCCGATCAGCCTGGCGCACAGGCCTCGGGAGTTGCAAACGTGCGGATCCTCTGGGGTGACGGCTCAGAGCTCGCGCTCGACGGCAACACGAAGAGTGCCGCGCACGTGTACGTGCACCGCGGCATGTTCCGGATCAGCGTGAAGGTCACCGACCGGGCCGGGAATCGGAGGACGGTCTCGCACACGGTGAGGGTCGCGAAATGACGGGTCAGCTGACCACGCGGCGGACCCGGAACCAGCTGGCCCGCCTGATCCTGGCGGCCACGCTGGTCGCCGCCCTGGCCGCGCTCGGCACACCGGCTCCGGCCGCCGCCCAACCCGTCTATCAGGCCACGCCGCCGACCAAGGGAGCCCTGGCCAACGACGGTCCCGCGGGGCGCTACCTGCTCGGCGGCACCTGGCTCTACCGGCCCGACGTGGGCAATGTCGGCCTGGCAAACGGATGGTGGCGAAACGTCGCCGCGACCGACGGCTGGAACCCCGTGACCATCCCCAACTCCTACAACGCCGGTCAGCTCACGCGGGCCAGCATGACCGGCTGGGTGGGCTGGTACCGCCGGGACTTCACGCTGCCCACCTCGGTCTTCAACAGCTCCGTGCCACGGGCCGACCGCAAGTGGATCATCCAATTCGAGTCGGTCAACTACAGCGCCACCGTATGGATCAATGGCCATCGGCTGGGCGAGCACCAGATCGGCTTCCTGCCGTTCCAATTCGTGCTCCGCCACCTCCACGCGGGCGTCAACCGGCTCGTCGTCCGGGTGGACAACCGGCGCACGGGGGCGGATTTCCCGCCCGGGCCCGGCGGCGGCTGGTGGAACTTCGGCGGCATCCTCGACGCCGTGTACCTGCGTCCGGTCCAGCGCGCTGAACTCGAGTCGGTGGTGGTTCGCCCCCAGCTGCCCTGCCCCAGCTGCGCGGCCACGATCTTCGAGCAGGCCACGGTGCGGAACGTGACCTCCCAAGCCCAGAGCGTGCAGCTCAGTGGCCGCTACGGGGCTCACCGGCTGAACTTCGGCCGGGCCACCATCCCGGCCGGAGGGACATGGACCCCGACCGCCACCGTCCGGATCAGCCATCCCAAGCTGTGGGGCCTGTTCAGCCCGCACCTCTACAAGGCCACTGACACCCTGAGGGATCGCGCCGGCCGGTGGCTGGGCGGCTACGTCTGGGAGAGCGGGATCCGGGAGATCCACCTGACCAGATCGGGACGCCTGGACCTCAACGGGCGGCCCCTCAGCCTGCGGGGCTTCAGCATCCACGAGCAGACCGCCACGACCGGCTCCGCCCTCGACGTGGCCCAGATGCAGCAGCTGATCGGCTGGGCCCAGGAGCTGGGGGCGGGCATCATCCGCGAGCACTATCCGGAGGACCCCGAGCTGGAGGAGATGGCCGACCGGGCCGGGATCCTCCTGTGGTCGGAGGTGCCGGTCTATCAGAACGCCAACACCGAGTTCCGCAGCGCGGCGTGGCGCAGGCGGGCGGTGGCGCTGCTGCGGGACAGCATCGAGGCCAACCAGAACCACCCGGCGATCCTGCTGTGGAGCATCGGTAACGAGTTCCCGCTGCCGCCCACCTCGGGACAGGCCACCTACATCCGCCAGGCGGTCCGAGAAGCCCACCGCCTCGACCCCACCCGACCCGTCGGCCTGGCCACCATGAGCTGGCCCAACATGCCCTGCGAGAGCGCCTACAAACCGCTCGACGTGATCGGCTTCAACGAGTACTTCGGCTGGTTTGACTCAGGCGACGGCTCCAATGACGACCGGGACCAGCTCAGCCCCTACCTGGACGCCCTGCGCGGCTGCTATCCGCACAAGGCCGTGGTGATCAGCGAATGGGGCTTCGGCGCCGACCGCGCCGGCCCGGTGGAGGACCGCGGGACCTACGCCTACCAGGTCGACGAGATGCGCTTTGCGCTGCGCGTGTTCGCCACCAAGCCCTGGCTGACCGGCGCGATCTACTTCCCCATGCAGGACTTCGCGGCCAAGCCCGGCTTCGACGGCGGCGACCCCCTCGGCCATCCGCCGATCGTGGACAAGGGCGTGCTGGACCGCTTCGGCAACCCGAAGCCCTCCTTCGCGGTGATGCAGTCGATCTACCGCTCGACTCAGCAGATCGCCCCGGCCCGCTAGATCTGAAACACCCGCGATGAAGGGTGAATGGGGCGAGGAACATGCTCCAGCGCACAAATCGCCCGGTCCTGATCGGCTTTGCGCGCTGGAACACGATCGAAGGGCGAGATGACCCGCCGGTCCACCCTTCATCGCCCGTGTTGAAGGAAATCGCGAACCCGATCAGGTCCTGACTCGCTCCGCTGCGTTGTAGCCTGAGCAGACGTGACCACCCAGCCGGCCCAGGATCTCCGCCACACGCCTCTGTTCGAGGCCCACCGAGCGGCCGGAGCCAAGCTGGTCCCGTTCGCCGGCTGGGAGATGCCCGTGCAGTACGCCGGGATCCGCCAGGAGCATCTGGCCGTCCGGCGGGGGGTGGGGGTGTTCGACGTCTCCCACATGGGCCAGATCGAGACCCGCGGCCCGGACGCCCTGGCGCTCCTCCAGCGCCTGCTCTCCAACGACGTCCGGCGCATCCCGGAGGGCGGCGCCCAGTACAGCGTCCTGTGCAACGAGGACGGCGGCGTGCTGGACGACCTGTTCACGTATCGCCTGAGCGACTGCGAGTTCCTAACGGTCACCAATGCGGCCAACCACAATCGCGACCTGGACTGGTTCCTGCGCCACGCCGACGGCTACGACGTCGACGTGCTGGACAAGCTCCAGGACTTCGCCATGCTCGCCGTCCAGGGCCCGAGCGCCCGCGCCACCATGCAGTCGGTGTGCGACGGGCCACTCCCGTCGCGCTTCCACTGTGTCGAGCGGGAGATCACCGGCTGTGCCCCGGCCACCGTGTGCGGAACCGGGTACACGGGCGAGGACGGGATCGAGCTGCTGGTCGCCCCCGAGGACGCGCCGGCGGTTTGGGAGGCGGTGCTGGCCGCGGGTGCCCAGCCTGTGGGGCTGGGCGCTCGGGACACCCTGCGGCTCGAGGCCTGCTTCCACCTGTATGGCAACGACCTGAGCGAGGACCGCGACCCGATCAGCGCCGGCCTGGGTTGGTGCTGCAAGGAGGAGACCGGCTTCATCGGCGCCCAGGCGGTGGCTGCCGTGCGGGCGTCCGGGCCGGCCGAGAAGCTCGTGCCGTTCCTGATCGAGGGACCCGGGATCGCCCGGCAGGGCAATCCCGTGGTGGATGGGGGAGTGGTGACCAGCGGCTCCTTCTCGCCCTGCCTGGAGCGCGGCATCGGGATGGCCTACCTGCCGGCTGACCGGACCGAGCCCGGGACCCGTTTCGAAATCGATGTTCGCGGCACCCGGCGCCAGGCCGTGGTGGCACGCAAGCCCCTGTACGGAAAGGACGCGTGATCAATGGCTGAGGCCAGTTACCCGGACGACCTGCGCTACCACGCGGAGCACGACTGGGCTCGGATCGACGGCGAGGAGGCCACCTTCGGGATCACCTGGTATGCCCAGGATGCACTGGGCGAGGTGGTGTTCTTCGAGGCGCCCGCAGTGGGCAGCACCGTGACCAAGGACGAGTCCTACGCCGAGGTCGAATCGGTCAAAGCCGTCTCGGATGTGGTGGCGCCGCTGTCGGGAGAGGTGACGGCGGTCAACGAGGCGCTGAGCGACAGCCCCGAGACGATCAACGACGACCCCTACGGCGATGGCTGGCTGATCCGCGTCAAGCTGAGCGACCCCTCCGAGGTCGACTCGCTGCTCGACGCGGCGACCTACGAGGGTTCGCTTGACTAGATACACCTCGGTCACCGACGAGGACCTGCGGGAGATGCTCGGCGCGATCGGCGTCGAGTCGGTGGAGGATCTGTTCGCCGACATCCCGTCCGGCCTGCGGCTGGACCGCCCGCTGGGGCTGGACGCCGGGCTGTCCGAGGCCGAGGTCTATGCCGAGCTGCGCGCGCTGGCCGAGCGCAACGTCTCCACCGAGGACGAGATCTCGTTCCTGGGGGGCGGCATGTACGACCACTACGTGCCCGCCCTGATCGACTCGATCATCTCCCGCTCGGAGTTCCTCACTCCCTACACGCCCTACCAGCCCGAGATCTCCCAGGGTGGCCTGCAGGCCATGTTCGAGTATCAGACGGCGATCAGCGAGCTGACTGGCCTCCCCGTCTCCAACGCCTCGGTGTACGAGGGCCCCAGCGCGGTGGCCGCCGCCGGCTATGTCGCCAAGCTGACCAACAACCGCAGCCGCTTCATCGTCTCGCGGGGCGTGCACCCGCACGCGCGTGAGGCGCTCGGGACCCTGGCCCACGGCTGGGGCATGACGGTGGAGCCGGTCGACCTGGCCGACGGGGCCACCGAGCTGCCCGACCTGGACGACGACGTGAGCGCCGTGATCCTGGCCCAGCCGAACTTCCTGGGCGCGGTGGAGCCGCTCGACGAGCTGGTGGCCGCCGCGCACGAGGCCGGGGCGCTGGTCATCTGCTCATGCGACCCGCTGGCGCTGGGGATCCTGCGAGCACCCGGAGAGCAGGGGGTCGACATCGTCGTGGGGGAGGGGCAGACGCTCGGGAACCGGCTTGACTTCGGCGGCCCCTCGTTCGGGTTCTTCGCCGTCACGGAGAAGCTCGTGCGGCGTCTCCCCGGCCGGCTAGCCGGGGAGACGCGGGATGCCGATGGCCGGCGCGGTTTCGTGCTGACGCTCCAGACCCGGGAGCAGCACATCCGCCGCGAGCGGGCCACCTCCAACATCTGCACCGCGCAGGCGCTGAACGCGCTGGCGGGCGTGATCTACCTGAGCTGGCTGGGTCGGCGGGGGATAGTGGAGCTGGCTGAGCTGCTCGTCCAGCGCACCGCCTACGCCCGGGACGCGCTGCACGCTCTCGACGGCGTGGAGCCACTCCACCACCGCCCAGTGGTGCGGGAGTTCGCGGTCCGGCTGGATGCCCCGGTCGATCGGGTGATAGCTCACTGCCGTGCGCAGGGGGTCAACCCGGGCTATGCGCTGGAGCACGACGATCCCGAGCTACGCGGTGGGCTGCTGGTGGCGATCACCGAGCAGCGCACACGGGCGGACATCGACCGGCTGGCCGAGACACTGGGGGCCGCGGTGGCCGCCGCGCACCAGGGCACCGCGGCGGGAGCGGCCCGATGAGCCGCTGGTTCACCCAGGCCGCCGACGACGAGAAGACGATCTACGAGCGCTCGCGGCCGGGCCGCCGCGCGTTCGTGGCGCCGCCTCTGGGGGTGCCGGAGCGGCCGCTGGATGAGCTGATCCCGGCCGAGCTGCGCCGGGCCGCGGCGCCGGCCCTGCCCGAGGTCTCAGAACCCGAGATCGTCCGTCACTACAACCGCCTGTCGAAGCGCAACTTCGACCTGGACACCGGCTTCTATCCGCTCGGATCGTGCACGATGAAGTACAACCCAAAGCTGCACGAGCGCGTGGCGGCGCTGCCCGGGCACGCGAAGCTGCACCCCCTCCAGTCACCCGACGGCGCCCAGGGGGCGCTCGAGCTGATGTGGCGGCTCCAGGCGGCGCTGGGCGAGATCGCCGGACTGCCGCACGTGTCCCTGCAGCCGAGCGCGGGATCGCATGGAGAGCTGGCCGGCGTGCTCCTGACCCGCGCCTACCACGAGGATCACGGCCAGAAGCGCACCAAGGTCCTGACGCCCGATACCGCGCACGGGACCAACCCGGCCACGGTCACGATGGCCGGATATCAGGTGGTGAAGGTGGGCACGGACTCAAGCGGCAATGTCGATCTCGACGACCTCCGGGCCAAGGCCGACGAGGACGTGGCCTGCCTGATGCTGACCAACCCGTCCACGCTCGGCCTGTTCGAAACGGGGATCGAGGAGATCGCCGACGTGATGCACGACGTGGGCGCGACCCTCTACTACGACGGAGCCAACCTCAACGCGATCATGGGCGTCTGCCGGCCCGGGGACATGGGCTTCGACATCGTGCACTTCAACCTGCACAAGACGTTCACGCAGCCCCACGGCGGCGGCGGACCGGGCGCCGGCCCGATCGCCGTGTCGGACCGGATCGAGCCCTACCTGCCCCGCCCGCAGGTGGTGCGCCGCGAGGACGGAGACGGGAACGGCGCCTCACGGGTGTACTTCGACCTGGACTTCGATCGGCCCAAGTCGATCGGGCGCCTGCGCGGCTTCCAGGGCAACTACGGGGTGTTCGTGCGCTCGTACGCGTACATCCGCTCGCTGGGCGCCGCCGGTCTCCGCGAGGCCTCCGAGGTGGCCGTACTCAACGCGAATTACCTGCTGGCCCGGCTCCGCCGGGCCGGGGTCGCGGAGTACCTCCCGGCCGCCTATGACCGGCTGTGCATGCACGAGTTCGTGTTGTCCGGGGCGCCGATGAAACGGGAGCTGCAGATCAAGACGCTCGACCTGGCCAAGCGGCTGCTGGACTTCGGCGTCCATCCGCCCACTGTCTACTTCCCGCTGGTCGTCGACGAGGCGCTGATGATCGAACCGACCGAGACGGAGACCCGCGAGACGCTCGATCATTTCGCCGAGGTCGTGGCCGAGGTGCTGCGGGAGGCCCGCGAGGATCCCGAAATCGCGCGCCACGCGCCGTACACGACTCCCGTGCGGCGCCTTGATGAGGCCGCCGCGGCCCGTAACCCGGTCGTCCGCCAGCCCCTGGGTTAGCCACCTCGGTGTACTCCTGGTTGATCAAGCGGCTGGTGGCGTTCCTGTACGGGCGTGTAAGCCGCGGGCAGCTGTGCCTGCCGCTCCTGGCCCTGGCCGGCGACGCGCGCTTCGTGTTTCCGGGGGGCAGCTCGTTCGGGGGCGAGCAGTCCGGGAAGGCGGCGATCGAGGCGTGGATGCGGCGGTTCGCCGAGCTGCACCCGCAGTTCACGACGCATGACGCCGCCGCGGCCGGGCCTCCGTGGAACATGCGCGTATTCATGCGCTTCAGCGACCGGATCGTGGCTCCGGATGGCTACGTGTACGAAAACGAGGGGCTCGAGTACATCCGGATCCGGTGGGGCCTCATCCGGGAGATCCGGGTGTCGCTGGACACCGAGAAGGTGGCGGCGCTGGATCGGCACCTGGGCGTGACGGCAGGCTAGCGTCGGCGCATGGACGCGTTCATCGACGAGCAGGCGCCGGGGCTGGCCGCTCACGCGCTGCACGAGCTGGAGGCGCTCGTCGCCGTCTCCTCGCCGTCGGGCGATCACGACGGCGCCGAGGCGGCGGTGGCGCTGAGCGTCGCCTTCCTGCCGGACGGCTGGACGACAGAACGGGTGCCGTGCTCGACCGATGGGTTCGCGCCGGATCTGATCGCGCGGTTCCGGGGGACGGGGGAGGGGCGCATGATGCTGCTCGGGCACCTCGACACGGTGATCGGGCACGAGGCTCACAAACCACTCAGCCGCCGTGACGGCAAGCTGCACGGTCCGGGCACGGCGGACATGAAGGGCGGCGACGTCGTTGCGCTGGGCGTGGCCAAGGCGTTGAGCACCGTGCCCGACCGGTTCGCCGAGCTGGCCATCCTGTTCGTCTGCGACGAAGAGTGGCGAACCCGGCCGTTCAAGCACGTGCCGCGATTCTCCGGGTACGACGCCTGCCTGTGCTTCGAGGCGGGGGAGCGCGCCCCCGATGGAGGAGAGGGGGTGATCGTCCGCCGCAAGGGGGCCGGCACCCTCCGGGTTCGCGCGTCCGGCCGGGCCGCCCACTCGGGCAGCGCACCTCAGGACGGGCGCAACGCGCTGCTTGCCCTGTCCCGCGTGGCGCCGGAGGTGGCAGCGCTCTCGGATCCCCAGGGTGGGGAGCAGCTCACCGTGGTGCCGACGATCATGCACGCCGGGGGCGCCTTCAACGTGGTTCCGGCCGCCGGTGAGCTGGTGTTCGACATGCGCTCCCGGGACGCCGCTTCGTTCGGTCGCGTTCGCGATGCCGTTCCGGCCGAGCTCGACGAGGTGCAGCTGACCGCGTCTCTGGAGCGGGTGTGGCCGGCCATGGACTCCGAGACCGCCGTGGCCGATCTCCTCTCGCGGGCTTCCCAGCGAATCGGGCGGTCGATCGTTCCCCGGGCCCGAGGCGGCGCCAGCGACGCCAGCCACTTCGCGGCGACGATCCCGCTCACCGTGGACGGCCTCGGCCCTCGCGGCGGCGGCGCCCACACGCCCGAGGAGTTCGTCCACGAGGCCTCGCTCCGCGAGCGCCTCGAGGTCGCGCTGGCCGTGGCGCTCAGCGCCTTGGACGCGTGAGGCAGGGTCGATTGTCTCCTTAGGGGGCGAGGAGACGACTAAATGAACACTCGGCGGGTGTGGGCTCCGCGCCCGCGGACATTGCGGGCCCAGCCGGGGCTCTAGCCGCCGGGCCGTCGTTGACGGGGTCAGCCCCGACTGACAGGCTGGACGGGGATGAACCGGCTGGCGGAAACGGCTGATGTCGCTCGCGCCGAGCCGCCCACCGGGCTGATCGCGATGCTGTTCACCGACGTGGAGGGCTCGACGCGGCTGGCCACGGCGCTGGGCGAGCAATGGGACGGGGTGCTGGAGGACTACCACGAGATCGTGGGGAGCACGGTCGAGCTGTTCGGTGGCTGGGTCGACGAAACCGCCGGAGACGGGTTCTTCGTGACGTTCCGCGACGTGACCAAGGCGGGGCGCGCGGCGGTGGAGATGCAGCAGCGGCTGCGCGACCACCCGTGGCCGGCGGCGGTGGGCGAGCTGAAGGTGCGGATGGGGCTTCACGTGGGCCAGGTGGAGCGGAGAGGGCACGGCTACGTCGGGCTCGAGATCCATCGGGCGGCGCGAATCGGATCCGCGGCGCACGGCGGTCAGCTGCTGATGAGCGGGGCGGCGGCGGAGCTGCTGCGCGACGTGGTCCCCAGCCAGCCGCTCGGTGCCCACCGGCTGAAGGACTTCCCGGCGCCCACCGCCCTGTACTGCGCGGTCATCGACGGGCGAGGGGCGAGCGACTTCGCGCCGCCGCGCACGCTCGAGCTGCGGCTCGGCAACGTGCCGCTACCCCCGCTGGCGCTGATCGGGCGCGAGTCCGACCGTGACCGGGTCCACGCCGCGCTGCGGCGGGATGGGGAGCGGCTGGTGACGATCCTCGGGCGGGGCGGCATGGGGAAGACGAGCCTGGCCATGGTCGCGGCCAACGATCTGTTCGAGGAGTACGCCGGCGGTGTCTGGTGGGTGGACGGCGCTCAGGAGCGCGACGCCGCCGGCCTGCGCGCCGCCATCGCCCGGGGGTGCCGGATCGGCGCCGAGGATTCGAGCCAGGAGGCGCTGGTCACCGATCTGGGATCCCGCGGCTCACTCCTGCTGGTGATCGACAACCTCGAGACGGTCCCGGACGCGGCCGAGGTGCTGGACGCGCTGCTGGAGCGGCTCCCTGAGCTTCAGATGCTGGCCACCTCCCAGCTGCCGGTCCACTCCGTGCGGGAGCGGAGGCTGGCGCTCGACCGGCTGAGCGAGGCCGACGCGCTGGCGCTCCTGGAGCGGGTGGCCGAGCGGCTGGGAGTCAGCCTGGAGGATCGCCGGGCCTGCGCAGAGCTGGTCGCTCTGCTGGATGGCCTGCCGCTCGCGATCGAGCTGGCGGCGGGACGTCTGCGACTGTTCGGGCCAGCCGAGCTGCTCAGGCGACTGCGTCAGTCCACGGCGATCCTGGAGGACCGGACCCGCTCCGAGCGCCACCGCTCGCTCACCTCGGCGCTGGCCTGGACGCTCGGCCTACTGGATCCCGACGCGCGGGAGCTGTTCGCCCGGATGGGGGTGTTCGCGGGCCCGGTCGAGCTCGAGGACGTGGAGTCGGTGGTCGGAGACGGGCTGGATGTGTTGGCCGCCATCGAGAGCCTGCTCGACGCGGCGCTGCTGCACCGGGTCGAATCCGGTGACGGCCGGGTGCGGTTCGGATTTCCGGAGGCCATCCGCCAGGAGGCCGCCCGCGCTCTTGGGACCGTCGAAGCCGACAGGTGGCGGCGGGCTCACGCGGAATGGCAGCGGGATCTGGTCTGGCCGCTGCGGATCTACGAGATCGCCGAGGCGGACGCCGTGGAGCGGGCGCACGGAGTCGCGGCCGAAACGCAGACGGCACTGGAGTGGGCGTGGGACCAGGACCGGCCGCTGGGACGGCAGATCGCGCTGGGACGCTACGCCATAGCCGGCCGGGCCGGTGCGATCGCCGAGGGCAGGGCGCTGATTGAGCGGCTTCTGGCCGACCCGGGAGAGGATCCGCAGGTCGTGAATCTGACCCGGGAGCATGCGGTGCTCCACCACACGTCCCGATGCCGGGATCTGATCACCCTGCTGCCGGAGCTGAGCGACGGCTACGCGCGCTTCCTGTGCACGATGAACATCGGGGTCGTGCTGGCGTGGGAGGAGCGGTTCGACGAGGCGCTGGACTGGATCGCTCGGGCTCACGAGCTGGCGCGGGACATCGGTCCGCTGGCGCAGGCCGGGATGCTCGCCCTCAGGGCGGATACGCTGCTCGAGGCGGGACGTCCACAAGAGGCGGAGGTGGCCATCCGGGAGTCCGACACGGTCGCGGGCGGCCGGAGGCGAGGAGATGCGCTGCTCAGTCAGATGGTGTGGGCCATCCTGGCCAGCCACCGCGGCGCGCACGAACAGGCGCTTGACGGGCTGGCCCGAGTGCTCACCGAGGCCGAGTCGAGCGGCGATAGCTCGGCCATCGTGGTCAGCCTGGCGGCGCTGGTCCGCACGTTCGGCCGGGCGGGCCGGGACCGCGAGATGCTCGAGGCGGCGGGGATGGAGAAGCAGTTGGTGTCCGAGCGGGGACTGGAGGAGTCGGTGTTCGCTGACCCCGGAGGTGTCGTGGCGGAGGCCGTGGAGCGTCTCGGAGCCCCCGGCGCCGGCTGGCTCGAAGCCGGCCGCAGGGTCGAACCGGCTGGGCGGGTGAAACGAGCCTGCACGTTGGTCTACGGTGGCGGATGACACCGGCTGCCATGCTTTGTCGATGACCACCACCGTTCGTCCCCGGCGCCCGGCGCCGATTCCGGCACAGCGAGGCCAGACGCGCGCCAGTGGCTTTGCTCTGCTGCTGGCGATCACGTCGGTGATGTGGCTGGTCGAGATCATCAATTCCCTGGACAACGGGGGGCTCGATGGCGACGGGCTGTACCCGCGTAACTTCGACCGCCTGTGGGGCATCCTCACGTTTCCGTTCATCCACGCCAGCTTCGCGCACCTGTTCGACAACACGATCCCGTTCCTGTTCCTGGGCGCGTTCATCGCCCTACGCGGAGCCGCTCGTCTCGGGTTCATCACCGCCTTCGTGATCGTGATCGGCGGTCTGGGTACGTGGCTGGTGTCGCCCGCCTACCCGCCCACCGTCGGAGCCAGCGGCGTGGTGTTCGGATACGCCGCCTACCTCCTGGCACGGGGGTTCTTCGACCGCCGGCTGTGGGAGCTGGTGGTGGGCGGGATCGTCGCCGTGATCTGGGGCGCGGCGCTGATCGCCAGCCTGGTGCCCCATACCGGGATCTCCTGGCAGGCCCATCTGTGCGGCGGAATCGCCGGGATTCTGGCGGCGTGGATCCTGAGCTCGCGGGACCGGCGAGCACGCCGTGGCTGGCGTGCCCGAAAGCCGCCGGCCATGCAGACGGTGGGCTGAGCGGCTCGCTAGCCTGATCCGCTCATGCGGATCTTCTCCGGCATTCAGCCCACCGGCAACAAGCACCTGGGCAACTACATCGGCGCGATCGTCCAGTACGTGACCTGGCAGGACCGCGGCGAGGGGATCTACTGCATCGTCGACCTGCACGCCACGACGGTGAGCTATGCCCCGGCGGAACTGCGCCGCGGCACCTACGACCTGGCGGCGCTGCTGATCGCCTCGGGACTCGATCCCGAGCGGTGCATCTTCTTCCGCCAGAGTGACGTGCTCGAGCACACCGAGCTGGCCTGGCTGCTCTCCAGCGTCACCGCCTATGGAGAGCTCCAGCGGATGCATCAGTTCAAGGAGAAATCCACCAAGCAGCGCGCGCTCACCTCGGCCGGGCTGTTCACCTACCCCGTGCTGATGGCGGCCGACGTGCTCGCCTACCGCGCCAACGTGGTCCCGGTCGGCGATGACCAACGCCAGCACGTGGAGCTGATGCGCGACGTGGCGGAGCGGTTCAACAGCCGGTTTGGCGAGATCCTCGTCGTGCCCGAGGGCAGCTATCTCGAGGTGGGGGCGCGGATCATGGATCTCCAGTTCCCTGACCGCAAGATGTCCACCACGAGTGAGAGCCCGCAGGGCACGGTCTACGTTCTGGACGAGCCCAAGGCGATCCTCAAGAAAATCCGCTCCGCCGTGACCGACTCGGGCAATGAGGTCCGGCGCGGTCCGGACAAGCTGGGGATCAGCAACCTGATCGAGATTCTCGCCGCCCTCCGGGGGGTGGGCATGGACGCCGTGGAGCAGGAGTTCGAGGGCTCCGGCTACGGAGCGTTCAAGACCGCGGTGGCGGAGGAGGTGACCGGCTACCTCGCGCCCGTCAGCCAGCGCTACAGGGAGATTCGCCCTGACGAGGCGCGGCTCGAGCGGACCCTGGCCGAGGGCGCGGAAAAGGCCAGGGCGATCGCCACTCAGACGCTCCGCGATGTCCGCAGCGCCATGGGAGTGGGACCGGTCCGGGTCTCGGGGTAGCCTCCCCGTCGGTGAGCGCTGCCTCTCCGCAACCACTCCGGCTGGTCGACCTGGAGCTCGATCTCGACGTGTTCGTGGGTCCCTTCGACCTGCTCCTGACGCTGATCCTGCGCGAGGAGGTGGATCTGCTCGAGGTCGACCTGGCCGAGATCGTCATCTCCTACATCGACCACCTGGAGACGCGGGGCGAGCTCGACCTGGAGACGGCCACCGAGTTCCTGGTGCTGATCGCGTCGCTTCTTGAGCTGAAGTCGAGGCTGATGCTGCCGGGCGAGGAGCTGGAGGAGCTGGAGTTCGATCCGGGGGAGGCGGCCACCGAGCTGCTGGAGCGGCTGCTGGCCGCCCACCGGTACCGCACGGCCGCGGCCCACCTCCGGGAGCGCCTGACCGCACAGGCCGGGTTCCGCTTCCGCTCGGCGCCGCCACCGCCCCACTTGCGGCGGGCCTCGCTACCCGCTGCGTCGGCCGTCTATGACCCGATGCGGCTGGCCGAGGCGATGGGGGAGCTCCTGAAGCCCCCGCCCGAGGTCGACATCCGCCATCTGCCGGTCTCCAAGGTGACCGTGGCCGAGCGCCTGGATGTCCTGCGCTCGCTGCTGCGCCGCGGGTCGTTCTCGTTCGACGAGGCGGTCACACGCGCCGATCGGGTGACCGTGGCGGTGACGCTGTTCGCGCTGCTCGAGCTCTACAAGCAGGGCGAGCTCACCTGGTCTCAGGAGGAGCCCTTCGGCGAGATCCAGGTGCAGCGGCCGGCCCGCCACCAGGCGGCGGACCTGAGGGAAACGGCATGAGCGCCGGCACGGTGACGGCCACCGAGCTCGAGCGGACGATCGAGGCGCTCCTCTTCCTGTCCCCGGATCCGGTGAGCGCCGAGGCGCTGGCGGACGCGGCCGATGCGGAGCTCCACGAGGTGGTCAGAGCGCTGGAGCGCCTGCGTGAGCACCTCGAGTTCGACCGCCGCGGGCTCGTCGTGCGAGAGGTGGCGGGCGGCTGGTCGCTCAGCTCGCACCCGGATGCCGAGGCGGCCGCCCGGCGGCTGCTGTCCCGGCCGCGCACCCCGCCCCTGACGCCGGCCCAGGCCGAGACCTTGGCCATCATCGTCTACCTCCAGCCCGTATCGCGCCCCGAGATCGCCCGGATCCGCGGCGTGAACGCCGAGTCGGCCGCCGCCACGCTGCTCGAGCGGGGGATGATCGAGGAGGCCGGTCGCTCCCAGTTCGGCGCCGTGCTGTACCGCACGACTGATTTGTTTCTGCGCCTGTTCGGCCTGAACTCGACCGACGAATTGCCGGACCCGCGGCAGTTCGATCCTTCACCGGAGATGGAGGAGGAGCTGCGCGGGCGGCTGCTGCGCGTCGGTGACGTACGGGCCGGCCGGGCAGGGCCGGATCGATCTGAGGGCGAGGATCGCCCGCCTTCGCGGGAAGGCAGCGAGGAGCCGGAGCTCGATCTCTAGGGCCGCAGCCCGGCCAGGGCTGCGGCGCCGATGGCCAAGCCGGCGCCGGCCAGGATCCCGACCAGCACGCGGCCCCGCATCGGGATTGCCCGCCCGGCGGCCAGCGTGGCGGTCAGGTCCGCCACGTCTCCGACCATCCCGGCGGCCAGCCAGCGCTGGCGATCGCTGCCGTTGGAGATCGCGGCCCCGGCTCCGAGCACCAGGTCGCGCGCCCCGAGGCCGCGCACAGCGACCTGCGCTCCGGCCCCCTTGGCGTCACGACCGATCCAGGCGGTGGTCAGGCGCTCGGGCTGGGCGATGAGCCCCAGGCCAAAGGCGATCCGGGCCAGTCCGAGGGCCCGGGCGAGGGAGGCAGGCTGCACGGGGCGATCATACGGCCCGGGCGGCCAGCTGACCGCAGGCGGCGTCGATATCGCGGCCCCGGGCAAGACGGACCGTGGCGTCCAGCCCGTGGCGCTCGAGCTCGTCGCGGAAGGCCTGGATCGCCTTGGCGCTGGACCCCTGATACGGGGAGTCGGTGGGATTGAACGGGATCAGGTTGACCTTGTAGATCCAGGGCTCCAGCACCTCGGCCAGCTGGCGAGCCTGAACATGCGAGTCGTTGACGCCGGCCAGCATCACGTACTCCACGAACACCTTTCGGCGCTTGCGTTCATAGTGGCGCCGGCATGCCGCCAGCACGTCCGTCAGCGCGTAGCGTTCGTTGACCGGCATCAACTCGCTGCGCAGCGCGTCGTCGGCCGCGTGGACGGACAGGGCAAGCCGGACGGGACGCGGATCGGCGGTCAGCCGATCGATCCCCGGGATCCACCCCACCGTGGAGATGGCGGTCCGCCGGTGCGTGATGCCCAGGTCGGGGAGCCGCTCGCAGGCGCCCAGCACGCTGTCCAGGTTCATCAGCGGCTCACCCATCCCCATGAACACGGCGTGGTCAACCCTCGTCATGCGCCGGAAATGCAGCGCCTGATCGAGGATCTCCCAGGCGGTCAGGTTGCGCCCGAAGCGCATGCTGCCGGTGGCACAGAATCGGCAGGTGAGCGGGCAGCCCGACTGGGAGGACAGGCAGAGGGACCGTCGCCCATCCCGGTAGCGCATCAGCACCGCCTCGAGCGGTCGCCCGTCCGCCGTGCGCAGCAGCGTCTTGACGGTCCCGTCTCGGGCGGTGGTCTCCAGCTCCGGGGTCAGGGTGGAGAAGGGCACCTTCTCGGTGAGCGCGTCCCGGAGCGGGAGCGGCAGGTCGGTCATCTCCGCGTAGGACGTCACACCCTGAGCGGTCCACTTCCAGACCTGTTTGAGGCGGTATGCGGGCTGACCGAGCTCGAGCAGGGTCTGGGACAGGAGATCCAGGTCCATGCGCCTATGGTGGCAGGCGTCTGGCCGTGCGCTTGACGCCCGAACTGGTCTGCTCGGCTTCCGAACAACCTTTCGTGACGGACCCGCGCCGCGCAAACGCAGGCGGCCGAGCGTGTAGCCTCGCCGCCACGGTGCGCCTGGCCAAGTTCCTCGCCTCAGCCGGAGTCGCCTCCCGCCGGGCCGCCGAGGAGATCGTTCGGGCCGGCCGCGTCAAGATCGACGGCGCCACGGTCACCGATCCGGCCCGCGCCGTGCTGCCAGATCAGAACGAGGTGACCGTCGACGGCCAGCTGGTCGCCGTCGACACTGAGCGGGTCGTCTACCTCGTTCACAAACCCCCGGGCGTCGTCTCCACCGCCAGCGATCCCCAGAAAAGGCCGACGGTCGTATCGCTCGTGCCCGACCAGCGCCGCCTCTATCCGGTTGGCCGCCTGGACATCGACACGACCGGCCTGATCCTGCTGACGAACGACGGCGAGCTGGCGCACCGGCTCACCCATCCGCGCTTCGAGGTGCCGAAGACCTACCGGGTCGTGGTCGCCCGCGCCCCCGTGCGCGAGCCCGCGCTGCGCGCGCTGCGCGCCGGCGTGGACCTGGACGATGGGCGCTCCGCGCCGGCGCGGGTGCGCCGGCTGGCGGGCGACACGCTCGAGATCACGATTCACGAGGGTCACAAGCGCCAGGTGCGACGCATGTGCGAGGCGGTCGGCCATCCGGTCAAGCGCCTCGAGCGGACCGCTTTCGGAAGCCTGCGGCTCGGCGAACTGAAGACCGGCGCCTACCGGCGGCTGAGTGCCGGCGAGCTGCGGCGGCTCAACGCTGATACAGCAACTCGTCGCGGGGCAGCGTCGTCTTCCTGAGCGCGTCGGAGACCATCTGCGGCGTCAGCTGGACCGGGTGCGGGGCGACCAGGCGCATGACCGTGAACTGGTACGCGTGGCGGATCCAGAGCTTGTGGAACCCGGGCACCGAGTAGGAGCTCTGCATCGTCGAGGGGGTGAGGTTGCACGCCGCTCCCCACCAGCACAGGGCGACCCGCGGCGCCGCGATCGAGATGATGTCGAGCTCGGAGACGCGTATCGACCCGTACGGCGTGTGGTCGTGGTGGGGCCAGGCCTTCAGCCCGTGCACGTACTGCGACATTGGCAGCAGGTAGTGGTAGTGCTGGACGAGGATCGCGCGCGTCACATCGGGCGCGGGACGGGCGCCGAGCACGCGTGCCGGCCCGCGCCAGTCCGGGCGCTGGAAGCTCCGGTCCTGCGCGACGCCGATCACCGCCACGATCCCGATCACGCAGATCACGACGGTGCCGGCGCCCCCGAGCAACCCGGCCCGCCGGGCCCCGAGTCCGCCGGCGACGAACAGCGCGGCCGGCAGCCACAGCGCGATGATGTTGCGCGTGATCAGGTCGTCGATCCCCGCCGCGATCATCAGGAGGTTGAGGAGGAACCCGCCGAGGGCGATCGCGCCGATGCCGAGCGCCGCGCGCCGCTCCACCGGGTCGGAGCGGAACGCGAGCAGCAGCAGCGCCAGCACGACGATCACCTCGGCGCTCCGCAGTAGCACCTCGTAGACCGGCGCCTGGAACCCGACCAGGAACTGCGGCACGATCGCCCCGAGCCGCGGCAGCAGCGGAATCGGCGCGATCCAGCTCGCATTGCCGGTGTGGTTCTGCGCGATTGCGAGCGGGAGCAGCGCCAGGCCCAGCACGCCGACCGCGCCGATCGCGATCAGCGTCGAACGCCGGGGCCAGTACAGCGCCAGCAGCCACAGCGCCTCCGGGACGACGATCACGATTGCGTAGTAGTGGGTGGCGATCGCAAGTCCCGACACGATCGCCCAAGCGGCCATCGTCGCCGGTCCGGCGCGCTCGCGCGCGTAGGAGAACGCGAGCAGCGAGCCGGCCGCGAACAGGACCAGCATCTCGTACGGACGGGCCTCCTGCGAGTACCAGACGAGGAACGGGTTGCAGGCCGTCAGCGCGGCCGCGATCAGTCCGGCACGCTTCGAGATCAGCCGCTTGCCGGCGAGGTAGATGACCGGCACGGTCGCGACGCCGCACAGCGCCGGCAGCGCTCGCAGCGGCGCCTCGGTGAACCCGAACACCCGCCCCCAGACCCATCCGACGACGTAGAACAGCGGCGGCGTCGTCTCGTTCTGCGGCAGCAGCCCGAGCATCTTTCCCGGGGAGTACTGCAGATCGGCCGATGTGTTGGCCTCGTCGAACCAGAAGCCCTGATGGCCGATGTGGAAGAAGCGGATGACCGCCGCCAGCACGGTCAGGCTCGCCACCGCCCAGATGTCAGGGCGCGAACTCAGGCGCTGCCACGATGTTCGCTCCCGATGACGGGCCTGGGGAGCGATTGCGGACGCGCTCACGCTCCCAGGATGCCATCTGACCCCTCACCGCGGATTTCCCCCGCCTTGCGGGTATCTTCGAGCTTGTTCATGTTCTAACCATCCCGACCGCGATCCTGGGCAAACTTTCACCGGGACACGGCCGTCGATGCGATCGGTATGTCCACCCCCACACAGATGTCACGCTCTGCCTCGGCCTCCTCCGGCTCGATCGCGCTGCCGCAACCCGGCGGTGCTGACAACCTGCTCGAGCGCGTCGCCGCCTGGCGGGCTCGGGGACAGTCCTGGGCGCTCCCTGAACTGAGTGCCCGGTGGGGCTGGGCGGGGCTGGGGCTGCTTCTGGCGGGGGTGACGGCGGTGGTCGCGTTCTCCACGGCCGGACACTCGGTCCTGGTGCCGAAGAGCGGAACGGCCTTCCCCGGCTGGGAGGCGGGCCCCCTCGGCTGGGTGTTCGGGCATCCATCGCTGTCGGTCAACACGCTCGTCTACGGCTACAGCGGCCTGCTGGTGCTGATGGTTCTGGCCTATGGGCTGGCGCTCATGGCTGCCCGGTCGCTCCCCCTCAAGGCGATCGCCTGCGCGGCCGTGGCCGTCAACCTGATCCTGCTGCTCGGGCCGCCACTGCAGCTCACCGACCTGTTCAACTACATCGGGTACGCCCGGTTGGGCGCCCTGCACGGGCTGAACCCGTACACCCACGTGATCAACGCCGAGACGTTCGATCCGGTCTACCGCTTCACGAGCTGGCACAACCTGCCGAGTCCCTACGGGCCGCTGTTCTCGGCCCTCACCTATCCCCTGGCCTTCCTGCCGCTCCCGCTGGCCTACTGGATCGTCAAGGTCGCCACCGTGGCGGCCAGCCTCGGCTTCGTGTGGTGCGTGTACCGGTGCGCCCGCCTGCTGGATCTCGATCCCCGCCCGGCTCTGGTGCTGATCATCGCCAACCCGGTCTACGTGTTCTTCGCCGTCGGGGCCTTCCACAACGACTTCTTCATGCTGCTACCGGCCACAGGGGCGATAGCCCTGCTCCTGGCCCGCCGCGATCGAGCCGCTGGCGCGGTCCTGATGCTCGCCGTGGCGGTGAAATTCACCGCAGTGCTGCTCCTGCCTTTCCTGCTCATGGCGGCCCGGCCACCTGAGCGGCGACTCCGGGTGCTCAGCGGGGTCGTCCTGGCGGCGGTTCCGCTCGCCGCCCTGAGCATCGTCCTGTTCGGCTTCACCATCCCGAACCTGTCCGAGCAGAGCTCGGTGGTGACCGGCTACAGCATCCCCAACCTGATCGGACTGGCGGTCGGCCTGGGCGGGCGGACCCCAGGCCTGATGCGGGTGATCGACCTGGCCTTGGTCGTGATCGTGCTCTGGCAGCTGCGCCGGCGCGACTGGCTGGCCGGGGCGGGGTGGGCGACGGTGGCGCTGATCGCAGGCACCTCCTGGCTGATGCCCTGGTATGTCGTCTGGGCGCTGCCGCTGGCCGCCCTGGCCGCCCACCGGCGCCTGCGCCGGGCCACCTTGGTGCTCACGGTGTTCCTGCTCCTGACGTTCACGCCCGAGGTCGGGATACTCCTCAACTCGTGGGGGATCAGGCCCTTGTCGACGTCGGTCGGCAAGGCGGCCAGCGCCTACCAGACCAAGCTCCAGCGCTGATCGGCCTCCACAGATCCCGCTTCCGCCCGCTAGATTTCCGCAACTGATGCGTCGCGACCTCGAAGCGGCGCCGTCGATGCGGGGCGTCGGCGTGATCAGCTCCCCCACTGCTACTCCGACACGCGCCCTGGCCGGCGTGCGTCTACGGCCGATCCGGCTCGACCGAGCCGAGTGGGCCCTGCTCGGCCTGTTCGCGCTCATCTCACTGTGGGTGATCGGCCTCGATCTTTGGCAGGTCGTGGTCAATGGCCGTGTCTGGACGGGCACCGACGGGTCGTACTCCGTCGATCAGCTCCAGTATTTGGCCTGGGTGAGGTCCGCCTCCCGGCACCTCCTGGTGGCGAACATGTTCGTGATCCACGGGACTCCGGCCGACTACTTCCAGCCCGCCGTCGTCATCTCCGGGGCGCTGGTGGCAATCGGCATGTCCCCCCAGCTGGCGCTCCTGCTGTGGAAACCGGTTGGTGTGCTCAGCCTGTTCCTGGCCGTGCGCGCATTCGCGCGCCGCGCCCTGCCGGAGGAGGGGCGAGGAGCGTGGCTGGCCGTCATCGCGCTGACCGTGTTCTACGGATCGTTCACCAGCATCTACGGCAGCTTTGGCGTGGTCGGCGACCTGTTCCCCGGGTTCATGTCCTGGGGGTATCCGTTCGCACTGATGGCCGTGGCGGCGCTGATCTTCTCGCTGCTCGCCTACGCGTCGGCCCGTGAGGCCGGCCGGATGACCTGGGCGCCGGGAGTGCTAGCCGCGCTGGCCGGCATCCTGCACCCGTGGCAGGGCGAGGTGCTGGTCGTGATCCTGGTGGGCGTCGAGCTGACCGCGCCCGAGATGTGGGCGGCGCTGCGCCAGCGGCTCAGCCTCAGGGCCGCGCTGAGCTCGCCTCGCCTGCGGCTGGCCGCGTGGTCGATCGCGGGGGCGCTGTTACCGCTCGTCTACTACGCCGCGCTGGACAAGCTCGACCTCTCGTGGGGCCTGGGACGCCTGGCCAGCAAGCACACCATGCCGGGCACGGCGATCCTGATCGCGCTCCTGCCTCTGCTGCTGGTGGCGCTGACCGGTTATCGCGGGGCGGCCGGCAACTTCCTGATCCGGCTGTCCCGGGTGTGGCCGCTGGCCACGATCGTCGTCTTCCTGCAATCCGGCACGTCGGCGGGTGCCACACCGTTACACGCGTTCTTCGGCATCACGCTGCCGTTGTCGGTGCTCGCGGTGCGCGGATGCCTGCGTCTCGGATGGCGCCGCCTGCCTCACCCGCGGGCGGTGGCCGCCGTCGTGATCGCGCTGGCCACCCTCCCGGCCACGGGGTACGAGCTGTGGGTGGCACACATCAACGCCCAGCCCGCTGGCGGCAATGCCAACTTCATCACCGGGGGCGAGCGGGACGCGCTCAGCTTCCTGCGTCGCGACCGGGCCCCCGGAGGTGTGCTGACCCGGTACTACCTGGGCGACGCCGTCCCGGCCCTGACCGGCCGGCGCACCTACGTCGGCGACTGCATCTGGTCGGAGCCCAACTGCCCCGCCCGCGAGCGGCAGTCCTCGCAGCTCATGGAAGGGGAGATGCCCGCCGCGCAGGCTCAGCAGTTCGTCCGGTCGACCGGCGCCCGCTTCGTGCTCAGCGACTGTAAGCACAACGCGAACCTGGTGCCCGCGCTGCGGTCGCTCCTGGTGTCCGTCCATCGCTTCGGCTGTGCCACCGTCTACCGGGTCCAGTAGAGACCCTCTGGCACAATCGGCCGCAATGCAGCGATTGTTCGCGCTCCGAGGCGCCAACAGCGTCGAGCGCAACGACGCCGACTCGATCCTCTCCGCCACCGACGAGCTGATGCGGGAGCTGATGTCCCGCAACCAGCTCGAGCCTCCGGCGATGGTCAGCTGCATCTTCACGCTGACGCATGACCTGGACGCCGAGTTCCCCGCCGTCGCCGCCCGGCGGCTCGGCCTCGATCGCGTTCCGCTGCTGTGCGCCCGTGAGGTTCCCGTCCCCGGGTCGGTGCCCCGGGTCATCCGGGCGCTCGTCCACTACTACGCCGAGGACTCGCACGAGCCCCGCCACGTGTATCTGAGGGAGGCTCGTTCCTTGCGAGCCGACCTGGAGGCGGCTCAGTAGCCTCGGATGTCGGCCATGCCGATCGAGTACGCAGAGCGCATCCGCCGGATCCCGGTCTACCCGGTGGCCGGGGGCTATGACCTGGGCGCCGACGTGGCGATGATGGCTTCGAACGAGTCGCATCTCCCGCCCTCCGAGGCGGTTCTCGACGTCGCCGCCCAGGCTCTGAAGGGCGCCAACCGTTACCCAGATCCGCGTTACGCAGCGTTGCGCAACGCGCTGTCGGCCCGGTACGACATCCCCCCGGGCGCGCATCGCACTCGGCAACGGGTCCTGCGACATCCTGCTGGCCGCCGGCGAGGCTCTGCTCGAGCCGGGCGCGGAGGTGGTGTACGCCTGGCCGTCGTTCAGCGTCTACCCGCACCTGGCTGCCGCTGCGGGCGCGCGCGCGATCGAGGTGCCGCTGGACGGCCAGGATCGCCACGACCTGGCCGCGATGGCGCGCGAGGTGACCGTGGCCACCCGTCTGGTGCTGGTCTGCAACCCCAACAACCCCACCTCCACCGCGCTTCCGCTCAGCGACATCGAGGCGTTCCTGGCGGATATTCCGCGGCAGGTGGCGGTGATCCTGGACGAGGCGTACTGCGAGTTCTCCCTTCAGCTTGGTGACCCCTACGCGTCGCTCGAGTTGCTGGCCCGCCACCCCAACCTCGTCCTGTTGCGCACCTTTTCCAAGGTGTACGGGCTGGCCGGCCTGCGGGTCGGCTATGGACTGTGTGGCACAGAAACGTTCTGCACCGCGGTCGACCAGGTGCGCCAGCCCTTCTACCTGAACGTGGCCGCCCAGGCGGCCGCCACCGAAGCGCTGCGCCATCAGGACGACGTCGAGCGCCGCGTCGTGGCCACCGTGGCCGCCCGCACCGCCCTGACCAGCGGCGCCGAGCAGCTCGGGCTCTGGGTGGCCGCCAGTGACGCCAACTTCGCGTGGATCCGCCTGATCGACGCCGATTCTGAACACGCCTCCGCGCATGAGGCGGCGGTCGTTGCCGGACTGCGCGAGCGCGGTGTCCTCGTGCGGGCCGGCACCTCGCTGGGCCGGGTGGGCTGCCTTCGGGTCACCGTCGGCAGCGACGCCGAGAACCGGCGCTTCCTCGAGGCGCTCGCTCCGCTGGCTACCAGCTGATAGCGTTCCGCCGAGCGCATGAGCGACCATCGCCCCACCCACTCCTCCGGCTGGTCCTTCTACGCGCGCTTCTACGCCTGGCGATTTAGCTAGGCGCTCGCCCGACACTTCCTGTGCCACCCCGCCGCGGCGCCGGGTAGGCCACAAAAGGGCGAGCGCCGTAGCTGATCTGCGCCGCTTCCCTACAGTTTCGTAGCAGCGAGAGGACCACCGACCCGATGATTCCCCCCGTCGAATTGACTTCCAGATCGACCAGCCGGCAGGTACGCGACCAGCGCATTGAGCGGGTGGACCCGCTGCTGACGCCGCAGAAGCTGTTCGACGAGCTGGCGCTCGACGAGCCACGGACGGAGACGGTGCTCCGGGGGCGGGAGGAGGTGCACGCGATCCTGAGCGGGGAGGACGACCGGCTGCTGCTGATCGTCGGGCCGTGCAGCGTGCACGACGTGGAGGCCACCCGGGAGTACGCCGGGCGCCTGGCCGAAGCGGCCGCCGAGCGGGCCGACGAGCTGATGGTCGCGATGCGCGTGTACTTCGAGAAGCCGCGCACGACGATCGGCTGGAAGGGCTTGATCAACGACCCGCACCTGGACGGCTCAGGCGATGTGAACTTCGGCCTGCATGTGGCCCGCGAGCTGCTGCTGGACGTGCTCGACCTGGGCCTTCCGATCGGCTGCGAGTTCCTGGATCCGATCACTCCGCAGTACATCTCCGACCTGGTCAGCTGGGGAGCGATCGGCGCCCGCACCACGGAGAGCCAGATCCATCGCCAGCTCGGGTCCGGCCTGTCGATGCCGGTCGGCTTCAAGAACCGCACCGACGGCAACGTGCAGGTGGCCGTGGACGCCGTGCGCGCCGCGGCCGTGCCTCACGCGTTCGCCGGGATCGACGTGGAGGGCCGCTCGGCCATCCTCCACACCCGGGGCAACCGGGATTGCCACATCATCCTGCGCGGCGGCAAGGGGCGGCCCAACTACGGTCAGGACAGCGTGGCCAACGCGGTCAAGCTCCTGCGACGGGCGGGACTGCCCGAGCAGGTGATGATCGACGTCTCACACGACAACAGCGGCAAGGACCCGGACCGCCAGCCCGAGGTGGCCGCCGCCGTCGGCGCCCAGATCGCGGCGGGTCAGGCGGCGATCGTCGGGCTGATGCTGGAGTCGTTCCTGGTGGGCGGCCGGCAGGACATGGAACCGGGTAAACCGCGGGAGCACCTCACCTACGGCCAGTCGATCACCGACGGCTGCATCGGCTGGGACGCCACGGTCGAGATCCTGGACGGGCTGGCCGAGGCGGTGCGGCAGCGTCGCGAATGCGGATTGCGGTCGTCGGCGTCGGCCTGATCGGCGGCTCGATCGCGCTGACTGCGCGCGAGCACGGGCTGGGCCCGGTCACCGGCTGGGACGCCAGCCCGGAGGCGCTGGAGGCTGCTCTCGGCCGCGGCGCACTTGATAGCGCCGCGGACGATCTGGCGGGAGCGCTCGACGGCGCCGATGCGGCGTTTGTCGCGGTCCCCGTCGGGGTTGTGCCGGCCACGGTGGCCGCCGTGCTGGCGGTCGCTCCCGCCGACTGCGTCGTCACCGACGTCGGTTCAACCAAACGGGCGATCGTGGCCGCCGTGGACGACCAGCGCTTCGTGGGCGGCCATCCACTGGCCGGCGCCGAGACATCCGGGGTGGCCCATGCGCGCGCGGACCTGTTCGAGGGAGCCACGTGGTACCTGACGCCGACACCGGGCACCTCGGGCGTGCTGTTCGAGCGGCTCTACCGCCTACTGTCCGCGCTCGGGGCCAGCCCCGCGGGTATCGACCCGGAGACGCATGATGCGGTGATGGCGCTGGTCTCGCACCTGCCCCACGTGCTGGCCAACGCCCTGGTCACGCGCGCGTTCGAGCAGCTCAGGGCCGCCGATACATTCCTGCCGGCCAGCGGACCGAGCTTCCGCGACGCGACCCGGGTGGCCGGCGCGCCCAGCTCGATCTGGACCGACATCTACCTGAGCAACCGGGACGCGCTGATCGCACAGATCGACACCCTCACCGAGCACCTGCAGGACGTGCGCGCCCTGCTGGCCGCCGCGGACACGGAGGGTCTCGCCAGCTGGAATGAGGCGGCCGCCGGCTACCGCCGTCGCCTCACCGAGGACGAGGAGACCGGGGAGGAGCTGGTGGAGGTGCGTGCCGCCGTACCCAATCTCCCTGGCGTGGTCGCCGAGCTGACATTGGCTCTCGGTCGGGCCGGGGTCAACATCACGGATCTCGCCCTGCATCCCGCACCGGACATGTCCGAGGGCGTGGTCGCGATCTGGGTGCCGGGCACCGCCACGGCCGATCAGGCCCAGAGCATCATCGAGAGCCTCGGTCACCCGGTGTTCCGTCCGTGAACGCGCGCTTCGATCCGTGCTCAGCCGCTCCAGGGCACGCTGCGGGTGGCCGGTGACAAGTCGATCTCCCACCGGGCCGCGATCATCGGAGCGATGGCGTCCGAGCCGGTGCGGGTCACCGGTTACCTGGACGCCGCCGATACCCGCTCGACGCTGGCGGCCGTACAGCAGCTGGGCGCGATCGCCGAGCAGCGCCCAGACGAGTTGGTGATCCGCGGCGTGGGCCTGCGCGCCGTCCAGGCCCCGGCGCAGCCGATTGACGTGGGCAACGCCGGCACGCTCATGCGCCTGCTGCCCGGCTGGCTGGCCGGGCAGCAGGGTGAGACGTTCACCCTGGACGGCGACGAATCGATCCGCCGCCGGCCGGTCGACCGGATCGCCGTGCCCCTGCGCCAGATGGGCGCGCATGTGGAGGCGCGCGACGAGCGCTTCCCGCCGTTCACGATCACCGGCGCGCCGCTCAGCCCGATCTCCTACGTGCTTCCCGTCGCCTCGGCTCAGGTGAAGTCCTGTCTGCTCCTGGCCGGGCTGATGACCCCGGCCACCACGATCATCGAGCCGGTGGCGAGCCGCGACCACACCGAGCGGATGCTCCTGCGGTGTGGCGCCGCCGTGCGCCGTGAGGTCAACGACAGCGGCGCCTGGCGGACGACGGTGGGGGGGACCGACGAGCTGGAGCTCGAGCACATCCACGTGCCCGGCGACCTGTCCTCGGCCGCGTTCCTGATCGTGGCCGGTGTTCTGGTGAGAGGCTCCCGGCTGGTGCTGGAGAACGTCAACCTGAACTGGACCCGGACGGGCCTGCTGCGGATCATGGAGCGGATGGGTGCGATCGTGCTGGGAGATCTCGAGAGCCACGGCGCGTTCTCCGAAGAGGAGCCGGTCGGTGACCTCGATATCAGCCACGGCCCGATCGAGGGCACCGTGGTCGAGGCGGACGAGGTGCCGCTGGCCATCGATGAGCTCCCGCTGGTGGCGCTGCTCGGGTGCTTTGCCGACGGCGAGACGACGGTGCGGGGAGCCGAGGAGCTGCGGGTCAAGGAGTCCGACCGGATCGCCACGGTCGTGGAGGGGCTGCGAGCCCTGGGCGCGGACATCGAGGCGGCTCCTGACGGGTTCACCGTCCGCGGAACGGGCGGAATTCGGGGCGGGCGGATCGACTCCCACGGCGACCACCGGCTGGCGCTGCTGGGCGCGGTGGCCGGCCTGGCGTCTCGGGAGGGAGTGGAGGTCGCCGGCATGGAGGCGGCGGACGTGTCCTATCCGGGGTTCGCCGAGGACGTGAGGAGCCTGGTTCGATGACGGTGGTGGCGATCGACGGACCAGCCGGGGCGGGCAAGTCGACGGTGGCGCGAGCCGTGGCCGAGCGGCTCGGCTACACGTATCTGGACAGTGGCGCCATGTACCGTGCGGTTGCGCTTGCCGCCCACCGTGCCGGAGTCAAGCCATTCGCGATCGCCCATCTGGTGCGGATCGAGCTCGGGGACCGGGTTCGGCTGGACGGCGAGGATGTCACCGAGGCGATCCGGACTTCGGAGATCTCCGAGCTGGCCTCCCGGGCCGCCGGTGACCGGTTCGTCCGCGAGGCGATGGTGGCCGAGCAGCGCCGTCTGCTGTCCAGTGGTGACTGGGTGGCCGAAGGCCGCGACATCGGGACGGTGGTGGCTCCTGACGCCGAGGTCAAGGTCTTCCTGAGCGCCGACCCAGCCGAGCGTGCCCGGCGCCGTGCGGCCGAGCTTGGAGCCGACCCGGAAACCATCCTGGCCGAGCAGACGATCCGTGACCACCGCGACGCCACGCGGGGGATTTCACCCCTGCAAGCCGCGCCCGACGCCGTGCAGCTGGACACCACGGGCCTGTCGCTGGACCAGGTGGTGGCTCGCGTGGTGGACCTGGTCCACGACGCAGAGCGGGGGCAGCCCTCACAGGGCCGCCCCCGCTGAACCGCGCCCTGTCTACAGCGTTCCCGGCGTGCTCGGCAGGTCGGTACCCGCCCCGGCGCAGTAGCCGGCGCCGCCGGCGGCGTCGTTTGACCACAGCGACTGGACGGCGTAGTTGCCGCCTCCGTTGCCGGTGATGTCGCCCATGGCTCCTGGGATCGGAAGCACTGGCTCCTGGGCCGTCAGCGGGTTCTCGCCCACCCACGCGCACTTGTCGCCGTTCTCGTCAGCGTCGATCGTGTCGTACCAGCCGCCCAGGTACTGGGCGGTGGTCCCGCTGCCCTGGATGTCCTCCGCGCCTGGATCGGTGATCGTCTCCATGACCTCGTGGCCGCCGGCGATCGAGAACCCGTCGTTGATCCCGGCCGTCCCGGCGTTGACCGCGTTCTCGCCGCACACGTTGATGCCGCTCGAGTTGATCGCCAGCAGGTCCGGCAGGTTGGTATACGCGAAGCCCTGCTCCCCCGAGGTGTACTTGGGGTCGTAGATGTCGCCCTCGAACCCCTTGGCCACCCAGTCGTGGAAAGCGCAGTACCCCGTCGAGACGGCGTTCGGGTCGCTGTAGTTGTAGGGCTGCATGACCACGATGTTCGTTTGGCCGAGCTGGCTCGCGGTCAGCTGTCCGTGGGCCTCGAAGTACTTCACCGCCCGCCCGGCCTCGGCGGCCAGATCGGTGTACGTGTTGGTCGGGCCCGCCGGGTTGCTGCCATTGGTCTTGGGTAGGCCGGTGATGCTGTTGAAGTTGTCGACCCACATGCCTTTCAACCAGTGCGGGTCGCTGGTGTCGATGTACTGGTTGGCGGTCCCGCCGGTGACCGGAGCGGTCTGGTAGTACTGGGTCTGGGTTCCCGCCCAGCCCGTGTCGCCCATCTGGTTGTAGAAGTTGGCGGTGTACTTGCCTGAGCCGTTGGGGTCACACGGAAGCGTGGCCTTCAGAGTCCCTTCCGAGAAGGTCTCCGCGGTGCACTTGTCGGTGCTCGGCCAAGCGCCCTTGTCACCCCAGCCCCAATAGACCACGTACACGCGAGGGTGAGTCTGCACGGCCCCGCCGTGGTAGGCCATGTTGCCCATCAGGGGCAGGCCGGTGGCGGGCAGCTCGGTCACGCCACAGGGGCCGGTGACCGGCGTGGAGGGCAGATCGCCGTTCTCCGGGCAGGGAACGGCCGGCGGTGTCAGGCTGGCCGGCTCATGGGACCGGAAGTACTGAGTCTGGTCGTTGTACTGCTTGGTGAGTGTCGGCAGCATGATGGGATTGGCCAGCGCATTGCCGGCCGCCGACGCCATGGCCACAGCGACCGCCGCGGTTGCGATCACGCCCGTTCTGAGTGAGAACCCGATCATTCCTCGCTTCCCTTCCCTCCCCCGGTGGGAGGCTGATGACATGGACTAGCGGCTATGGAGTTACCCGCTTTGCCCTACGAAACGACAGACGCAGAAAGAACTTGCGGTAACTCCTTCCGGAGGCCGAAAGTCCGCCCTGGGCTCCGCTTTACAGACCAGGCAGATCGGTGCCCGCTCCAGCGCAGTAACCGGCGCCGCCCGCCGCGTCGTTTGACCACAGCGACTGGACAGCGAACCTCTGGCCTCCGTTACCCCGCACGTCGCCCATGGCGCCGGGGATCGGCAGGACCGGCTCGTGGGCCGTGAGCGGGTTCTCGCCCACCCACGCGCACTTGTCGCCGTTCTCGTCGGCGTCGATCGTGTCGTACCAGCCGCCGAGGTACTTGACGCCGGCACCGCTCCCCGACACGTCCTCGGCGCCCGGATCGGTGATCGTCTCCTGGATCTCGTGACCGAAGGCGATCGAGAACCCGTCGAGGTTCCCCTTGGGGGCCGGGTTGACGGCGTCCTTACCGCAAACGTTCACGCCGCCAGAGTTGATCGCCAGCAGGTACGGCGCATTCGTGTAGGCCACGCCCTGCACTCCGTCCGTGTACTTGGGGTTGTAGATCCCCTTCTCGAAGCCCTTGGCAATCCAGTCGTGGAAGGCGCAGTAACCGGTGGACAGCGCGTTGGGGTCGCTGTAGTTAGGGGGCTGCATGACCACGATGTTGGAATCGGCCAGCTCGCTCCTCTTGAGCTTGTGGCGCTTCTCGAAGTACTTCACGGCCCGTCCGGCCTCGGCAGCCAGGTCGGTGTAGGTGTTGGTCTTGCCGGCCGGGTTTGACCCGTTGGTCTTGGGCAGGCCCCGGATGCTGTTCCTGTCATCGACCCACATGCCCTTCAGCCAGTGCTTGGCTCCGGTGTCGATGAACCGGTGGGTTGTCGCGCCCTGGTAGTACTGACCGGAGACGTTCGCCCACTGGGTACCGCCCATCTGGTAGACCCAGTTGGCCGTGTACTTACCGGCGCCCTGGGGGTCGCAGGGGAGCCTGACCTTCATCGCGCCCTCGCGGATCCTCTCCCGGCGGCACTTGTCGGACTTCGGCCAGGCGCCCTTCTCGCCCCAGCCCCAGTAGACCACGTAGACGCGCGGGTGAACGTCGACGTGACCGCCGTAGTAGGCCATGTTGCCCATCAGAGGCAGGCCGGCGGCGGGCAGCTCGGTCACGCCACAGGGGCCGGTCACCGGGGTCGACGGCAGGTAGCCGTTCTCGGGACACGGCACGGGAGGCGGTGTCAGGTTGGACGGCTCGTGCGCCTTGAAGTACTGGGTCTGCTCCTGGTAGGCCTTGGTCAGCGTTGGCATCAGGATGCGCTTGGCCGACGCCTGACCGGCGATCAGAGCCAGTGCTCCGGCCATCGCCACGACGAACGAGATGGGTCTGACACGGTTGCTCATGTGAAGCTTCACTTCCCTCCCCACGGGGACACTTGTCGATGAGCGGGTGATCCCTCCCGCCTCCATTTGGTGCTGAAAACGCTCGCCGTGCGCGGAACTTGCGCAAACCCGGTGCCTATAGGCGCAAACTCCCTCATGTGCCCTCCTCTACCCTGATCGCCGCTATGAAGGTCGCGATTCTTGGATACCCCAATGTGGGCAAGTCCTCGCTGGTCAACCGCCTGACGGAGAGCCGGGAGGCGGTTGTGCACGAGCGCCCGGGGGTCACGCGCGACCGCAAGGAGGTCGAAACCGAGTGGAATGGGCGGGTTCTGACGCTGATCGACACCGGGGGCGTTGACCTGGACGAGCGCGACGACCTGGCCCGATCGATTCAATCCCAGGCTCGGGCGGCGCTAGCCGAGGCGGATGTGGCGGTTCTGGTGGTCGACGCACGGGCTGGCCTGCGACCCGGCGACCACGACATGGCCGAGCTGTTGCGGGGAGGGGAGACCCCCGTGCTGGTGGCGGCCAACAAGATCGACACCGTGCGCGATCTGCCGCTGGCCGCCGAGTTCTTCGGCCTCGGCCTGGGCGAGCCGATCGCCGTGTCGGCCGCGCAGGGCTTGGGGACGGGGGACCTGCTGGACCGGATCGTGGCGGCGGTTCCGGACGAGCCCGTGCACGAGTTCGAGGAGGATCCGGTGCGCCTGGCCGTGATCGGGAGACCCAACGTGGGCAAGTCCTCCCTGGTCAACCGGCTGCTGGGTGCGGAACGGGTGATCGTGTCCGATGTTGCCGGAACCACCCGGGACGCCATCGACCTGCCGATGCGCTTCGAGGGCCGGCCGCTGGTGTTGATCGACACGGCCGGCCTGCGTCACCAGAGCAAGGTGGGCGAGTCCGTGGAGTACTACACCTCGCTGCGCTCCCGCCGGGCGGCCGAGCGCGCCGACGTCGCGCTCGTGGTGTGCGACGCCACCGAGGGGGTCACGGCGCAGGATCTGCGCGTGGCCGAGATGGCGATGAAGTCGGGCTGCGCCACCGCGCTCGTGTTGAACAAGTGGGATCTGGTGGCTGACGGGCACGCGGTCGTGGGTCCCGACCAGCTCGATGACGAGCGCGCTCGCGTGAACCGGAAGCTGCGCCTGCGACCGCGGGTGATGACGGCGTCGGCGCTGACCGGGCGTCATGTGGAGCGGCTGCTGGCCGAGGCAATGGGGCTGGCCGACCGGAGCCGCGGCCGCATCCCCACCCCGCAGCTCAACCGCTTCCTGTCCGATGTGGTGGCGATTCGCCAGCCTCCGGCGGCGCGCGGGAGTCGCGGGCGCGGGCAGAGCCGACTGAAGCTGCTGTTCATGGCCCAGACCGGCGAGCGCCCGCCCCGCTTCTCGATTCAGGTCAACTCACATGCGCTGGTCACGCGGGACTACGCCTACTTCCTGGAGAACCGGCTGCGTGAGCGTTACCGGTTAGAGGGAATCCCCCTGATCGTGGACTTCGTGGAGCGCAACGAGCGGCGCGGACGGCAGGAGCGCCGGGGATGACCGCCTCGGCGGCATCCGATGTCGGACCGGCCGGCTCACGGGTGCACTGGCCGGCCTCGTGGGACACGGTGCGCCGGCGCAGGGCGGTGGCGCTGGGCGTAGCAGCACTCCTCCTCGCCCTGGTCGTCGGGCTGGCTGTCGGCCTGAGCGCCGGCGCGCCGGCTCCGCCCGACACGGCCGCGGCCCGGCTCGTGCCTGCCGACGCCCTGGCGTACCTGAACGTGTCGCTGGACCGCGGGCGACCTGGCGTCAGCCAGACGCTGCAGCGGGCCGCGCGGCTGCCCGGGTTCGCGCTGGCGGAGGCGGCGGTCGAGCAGCGCCTGGGTGCGGTGAGCGCCGGCGGCTCGAGCTTCAGGCAGGCCTCGCGTGCGTGGCTGGGTGATGAGGCGGCGCTCGCCGTCCTGCCGAGCGCCGGATCGGGGTCTCGAGCCGGATCGCTTGTGCTCCTGGAAGCGCGCCGTGTGTCTGCCGCACGTAGATACCTGGCGTCACTGTCGGCGTCAACCAGCGTTTACGAGCGCGGCGTCGAGGTGCGAGCTCTGACCGGTGGCTCCTACGTAGCGCTGCTCGGCCACTACGTCGTCGCCGGCCAGCTGTCCAGCGTGCGCCAGGCGGTGGACGTTTCGCGCGGGGCGCCCTCGCTGGCGTCGGCATCGGCGTATCGCCGGGCCAGCTCCGGGGAGCCGCCCGGTCGAGCACTTGACCTGTACGCCCCCGCCGCCGGGTTGGCCGCCCTGCTGGGCGGCCGGACGGGAATTCTGGGGGCACTGAGCACACTCCTCGATCGACCAGGGCTGACCTCGCTCAGCGCCTCCCTGTCACCGGCGCCAGGCGGGGTGCGCGTCCAGGTCCACAGCCTGTTTGCCGGCGGCGCCGGACGAACTCCCGGCGGAACCTTCGACCCATCGGTGCTTCGTCGCCTCCCTGACGACGTGGCGTTCGCGATCGACGGGCACGGCCTGACGGGCGACGGACCACAGCTGTTGCGCGCGGCCGGGGATCTGGGCGTGGGCGGGGCCGTCGCACCGCTGCTGGCCCGTCTGGGCCGCGCACTGCGGGCCGAGGGGTACGACCTGACACCGCTGTTGCAGCTGTTCAGCGCGCAGACGGCCGTGGCCGTGACCAACACCGGCGGTCACCCGGGCCTGCTCGTTCTGACCCGCACGAACGATCCGTCGGCGGCGAAGATCGTGCTGGCCAACCTGGCGCCGTCGCTGACCTCGCTGTTCCCGGCCTCGTCGTCCGGTCCCGGCGCGGCGCCCCTGTTCAACGGCGTGCAAACCCACGGGATGGTCATCCACCAGCTGCAGCTGGGGCCGGGCCTCCAGGTCAACTACACGATCTATCACCACCTGGTGGGCGTCTCCACGAGTGTCGCCGCGCTCAGCTCGCTGGCCGGGGGTGACGGGACGCTGGGGGCTTCCCCCGCCTACCGGACCGCTTTCGGGACGGGTGGTGTCAGCGCGGGGTCGCTAGTCTTTCTCGATCTCAAGGTGCTGATCCGCCTCGGCGAGCAGACCGGAATCCTGAGGGGGCCCGGGTTTGCCACCCTCGCGCCTGACCTCGATCGGATCTCGATCGTCGGGCTGCGGGCCAGGAGCGACAAGACCGAATCGACCTCGGAGCTGTACTTCCACATTCCATGACCGCGTTCTCAGACAACGAATTTCTGTTCACCTCGGAGTCGGTGACCGAGGGACATCCCGACAAGATCGCCGACCAGATCTCCGATGGCGTCCTTGACGCCATCATGCGTGATGACCCCGAGGGCCGGGTGGCGTGTGAGACGCTCGTGAACACGGGCCTGGTCGTGGTCTCCGGCGAGATCACCACCACGACGTATGTGGACATCCAGGAGATCGCCCGCGAGACGATCAAGCGGATCGGCTACACCGATGCGGCGTACGGGTTCGATTACCACACCTGCGCGGTCATCAACGCGATCGACAAGCAGTCGCCCGATATCGCCCAGGGGGTCGATAAGGCGTATGAGTCCCGGACCGATCCGGGCGACGAGGACGAGCTGGACGTGGCCGGCGCGGGCGACCAGGGGATGATGTTCGGCTACGCGAGCAGCGAGACCGAGGAGCTGATGCCGCTGCCGATCTCGCTGGCCCACAAGCTGGCCAAGCGCCTGTCGGTCGTGCGTAAGGCCGAGATCGTTCCCTACCTGCGCCCGGACGGCAAGACGCAGGTCACGGTCCGCTACGTGGACGGCAAGCCGGCCGAGATCGAGAAGCTCCTGATCTCCACCCAGCATCGCGAGGGCGCCGAGTCGCTCCTGAAGGAGGACCTGTGGGAGCACGTGGTCGAGCCGGTGCTTCCGGAGGACCTGTACGACGCGCGCAAGCTCCACCGCAACTTCCTGGTCAACCCCACGGGACGCTTCGTGATCGGTGGCCCGATGGGTGATGCCGGGCTGACCGGGCGGAAGATCATCGTCGATACGTATGGCGGCATGGCCCGTCACGGGGGCGGCGCGTTCTCGGGCAAGGATCCGTCCAAGGTGGACCGCTCCGCTGCCTACGCCGCCCGCTACGTGGCCAAGAACCTCGTGGCGGCCGGGCTGGCCGAGCGCCTCGAGGTTCAGGTGGCCTACGCAATCGGTGTGGCGCACCCGGTGTCGGTCATGGTCGAGACGTTTGGAACCGAGAAGATCGGACGGGGGGAGATTCAGCGGCTCGTCGACGAGCACTTCGATCTGCGCCCCGGCGCCTTCCGCAAGTATCTGAAGCTGCACCGCCCGATCTACCAGAAGACCGCCGCCTACGGGCACTTCGGGCGCCTCGACGATGCGGATTTCACCTGGGAGCGCACGGACAAGGCCGCGGTCCTGCGCGAGGCTGCTGGTCTGAGCGCCTCCGTCGGCGCCTGAGCGCCTCCTCAGAGCACCGCCACGACGATCCCGAGCCCCACCAGGATCAGCGCCAGGATCGCCACGGCCTTGGCCGGCTGCTCGTGACCGGCCACCGCTGCCGAGCCGAGCACGAGACTTGACCAGGACTGCTCGGGATCGTGCCGCTGCCGGGCCGCCAGCGTTCCGAACGCGCGCGTGGCGGCGTCCAGCAGCACCCCGGCCCCCAGCACCGGATCTGCGTTGTCGATGGCCAGCACCACCAGGCCCAGATACGCCTCGATGAGGACCACGAGGATCAGCAGCAGCCCCATGGCAAAGCCCGCGGTGGCGGCGTGGCGTGGCTCGGCGTCGGGCTGGCCATGGCTCTGGATCTCCGTCCAGCGCCCGGCGCGGACCGGCTCCCGGGCCGGTTCGGGCGGTGGCGGCGCCGCGACCGGACGTGATTCCGGTCGCGGCGACCAACCGTCGTCCTGCAGCTGCTTGCGCAGCAGCGCCTGGGCGGCGAGCTGATCATCGGGAAGGTCCTGCGCTTCGATCTCCAGCAGGTACAGGCCGTGCTGGGGCACCAGCTGGTGATACAGCCGGAGCTCGTCGGGATCATCACCGCAGTAGACGACCACCTTGTTGCTGGGGTAGTAGCCGTCGACGACCAGCCACTGGTCGCCCGGGCCGTCAGGGTCCCGCAGCCAGGAAAACCGGTGCTCGCGGCGGCCGACCTCGCGCAGCAGACCGTCGCACACGGCGAGGGCCCGGGCCGTGTCCGTCGGGAGGCTGGACGGTCCCGCCGTCATCCTGCGTCCACTCTACCCTCAGCCGGTCCGATGAACCGCCGCTTGAACACACGTCCGTGATCGCCCGGGTCCTGCCGCTGACGCGCACCCGCGCCGTCCGCGGGCTGTGGGATTACCGGCTTCCGGACGCTGATGCCGTCGGTATCGGCTCGCTCCTGCGGGTTTCGTTCAATGGCCGTCCATCGGTCGCGGTCGTGGCTGAGCTGGCCTCGTCCTCAGACGTTCCCGGCGAGCGCCTGGTGACCGCGGAATCGGTGCTTCCGGCCCGGCTCCCCGCCGACTTGGTCGAGCTGGCGATCTGGATGGCGCGCGAATACTGCTCCACGCCGGCGCGTGCGCTGTCGGTGATCCTGCCGGTCGGGGCCGAACGGGGGCTGCGGGAGAAGCGGGTCCTGGTCGCTTCGCTGACCCCGGACGGCCGGAGCGCTCTGGCGGGCGGTGCGGTGTTGACGGCCGGACAGCGAGCGGCCCTGGAAGCACTCGCTGAGGCCTCGCCGCGCAGGGCCGCCGACCTGGGCACCGAGCTGCTACGGCGCCTCGAACGGCGAGGACTGGTCTGCATCCAAGCCGCCACGGCCGCGCGCCGCCCGTCTCGGCACTCCGTCTCCAGCGTTTCGGCGGTGGCGCCGTCCCTGACCGCCGATCAGGAGGCGGTCCTGACAGCGTGGGCCGGTCAGGGCGGGCAGTTCCTCCTCCATGGAGTGACCGGCTCGGGCAAGACCGAGATCTATCTGCGAGCGGCTGAGGCGGTGCTGGAGGCCGGGCGCACCGTGATCATCCTGGTGCCGGAGATCGGGCTGACGCCGCAGGCGCTGGCCCGGTTCGAAGCGCGGTTCGGGGACGTCGTGGCCGTGATGCACTCGGGGATGAGCGACGGCGCGCGCCACGACGAGTGGCAGCGGCTCGCCTCAGGGGAGGCTCGGGTGTGCGTGGGACCGCGTTCGGCGGTGTTCGCGCCGCTCTCCGACATCGGGCTGATCGTGATCGACGAGGAGCACGAGAGCTCGTACAAGCACGAAGGGGATCCGCGCTACGACGCGCGCTGGGTGGCGGAGCAGCGAGCCCGGGTCCACGGCGCCCTCCTCCTGGTCGGCAGCGCCACGCCCCGGCCCGAGAGCGTGCATCGGCTGACCGAGCTCCGTCTGCCGCGGCGCGTGGACGGCCGCCGGTTGCCCGAGGTGTCCGTGCTCGACATGCGCGGCCTCCACCACCCGCTGCACCCGGAGGTGCGCCTCGCCCTGGCGGACGTGCGCCGCGCGGATGGGAAGGCGGTGGTCCTGCTGAATCGCCGCGGCTGGTCCAACTTCCTCTCGTGCACCGATTGTGGTCATGTGTTCATGTGCCCCAATTGCGAGGTCTCCCTGGTGCTTCACCGGCGTGAGGGCGTGGTGGCCTGCCATCACTGCGGCCACCGACGCCGCGTGCCCTTGCGCTGCCCATCGTGCGGGTCGGTGTCATTGGCCCGTCACGGCGCCGGCACCGAGCGGCTGGAGCACGAGCTGTCTATGGCTCTGGGCGGGGAGGGGTTCCCGGTGTTGCGGCTCGACGCCGACTCGGTGGGGCTGAATGCCCGGGCGCGGCTCCTGGAGCGCTTCGCCGCGGCGCCGGCCGGGGTCCTGGTCGGCACCCAGATGGTGGCCAAGGGACATGACTTCGCCGACGTCTCGCTGGGCGTGGTCATCGATGCCGACCAGACCCTTCGTTTCCCTGATTTCAGGGCGGAAGAGCGCACCTTCTCGCTGATCACCCAGCTGGCCGGCCGGGCGGGCAGAGGGGGAGATCGCGCCGGTTCCCAGGTTGAGGGACGAGTCCTGGTTCAGACAATGGCCCCGGAGGCCCGGTGCATCCTCCTGGCGGCCCGCCACGACTCGGACTCGTTCGTGGCCGGCGAGCTGACCCGGCGCCAGGCGCTCGGCTATCCGCCGTTTGCCACGCTGATCCGGATCGTCTGCGCCTCGCCGGATGCATCGGCGGCGCTTGACTGTGCCGAGGCCCTCCGCAGCCTGATCGATCCCCCCAGCGCCGCCGTCCTCGGGCCGGCGCCACTGTTCGCCCTGCGCGGCCGGTCCCGGTTTCAGCTGGTCGTCAAGGCAGGTGACCGGGGCGCGGCCGTCGCCGCCTGCGGAGCGGCGGTTGATGCGGTTACCGGCTCTCGCTCTCACCGGGGGGTGGCCATCTCCGTGGACGTCGACCCCCAGTGAGAGGTAACCGGCCGCGATGAGGGGCGAGTTGTAACGAAGCCGTTGCCGGGCGACGCAGATTTGGCACAGATCTCTTCAGAAAGCCTGGGACGCTGGCTCCCGTGGGCAACTCTGGGAGAGAAATCCACCGTATAGGTGGAAAACCCTCCCAGAGTGCTCCGGTGGACGCACTCATCGGGCAGATCGCGGCTCGGCAAGAGCGCGTGATCACCTTGGGACAGCTCTATTCGCTTGGCCTGACAGATCGGGAGATCCGCCGGCGCGTCCAGCGAGGCCTCCTCCATGTCCTTCATCGCGGGGTGTTCATCGTCGGACCCCCCAACATCACTTCCAAAGGCCACGTCACGGGCGCCCTGCTCGCCCTCGGCGACACGTCATTCCTCAGCCACCGCACCTCGCTGGCCGTCCAGGGTCTCCGTTCGATCGACACCCACCACATCGAACTGACCGTCATCGCCGACCGCACCCCCAAGCGCCCCGGCCTGATCATCCACCGTACCTCCGCCCGACCCCACAGACACGAGGTCCGCCACCGCTTCGGCCTCCGCTACAGCAGTCTGCCCCGGGCGCTGATGGAGGTCGCGCCCCAGGAGCGTCCGGGCGAGCTCCTGCGCCTGGTCACCGTCGGCCTGCACAAGAACCTGGTCGACCTCAAGGCGGTCGAGCAGGCCATCGCCCGCCACGAGAGCCGTCCGGGTGTCGGCATCCTCCGTTCGGCCCTCCACCGGTACGTGGACCCGACCGACCGGAAGTCGGGCCTGGAGCTGGCCTTCGACGCCTACTGCGCCATGGACACACGCATCCCGCCTTACGAGAAGAACGTCTACATGGGACCCCACGAGTGGGACGTGGTCTTCCGGGCCCAGCAACTGGTGGTGGAGCTGGACGGGCGCCCCTTCCACGTGGCCGTGCAGGACATGGACAACGACCGGGCCAAGGACATCTGGGCCCAGCGTCACGGCCTGCGGATCATGCGGATCACCGACTTCGCCTGGGAGCACGACCGGGCGCAGGCCATCGAGGACCTGCTGGCTCTGCTGGCTCTCGGCGGGTGGACGGCCCGCGCTGCATAAACTTTGCGGCGTGTCCGAAGCCGTAGATCAGCTCGAGGAAACCGAAACCGAGCCCGAACCCGAGGTCGACGGCGGCGAGCCGCTCGACGCTCCCGAGCTCGACCCCGAGGTCAAGGCGCGCCGCGACGCCGCGCTGATTCACGTCCGGAAGTTCGGCGATCCGGTGCTCAAGACGCAGGCCCGGAGGGTCGGGCAGTTCGACGACGCGCTGCGTCAGGAGGTGGCGCGCATGGGTCTCCTGATGAACGACGCCCTGGGCATCGGACTTGCCGCCACGCAGATCGGCGTCCTGCACCGGGTCCTGGTCTACCGGGTGCAGCAGGACGCGCCCGTGTCGGCGCTGATCAACCCGGAGCTGCAGTGGACGAGCTCGGAGGAGGAGATCGCCGAGGAGGGCTGTCTCAGCCTGCCGTCGGTCCACGTCGAGGTCGAGCGGCCGGTGCATGTCCGGGTGACGGCTCAGGACGAGCACGGGGAGCCGCTCCTGGTCGAGGCATCCGGACTGGAGGCCCGGGTCATCCAGCACGAGATGGATCACCTGGACGGCGTCCTGATCCTCAGCCGGACCACGCGCGAGCAGCGCAAGGAGGCCATGCGGCTGCTCCGTGAACAGCTGCAGTCGCCGTGACGCCAAACCGCCTGACCCTGTGAGGACCGTATACCTGGGCACGTCGGCGTTCGCCGCCGCCGTGCTGGGCGAGCTGGCGCAGTCCCCGCACCGGCCCAGCCTCGTGATCACCCGGCCGGACCGACCCAAGGGACGGGGCCGCAAGCTGCAGCCGCCGCCGGTGGCGGTGGCGGCCGACGAGCTGGGGCTCGACCTCTACCAGCCCGAGACAGTCAACGCAGACGAGGCCCGGGCCAGGATCAACGAGGCAGAACCCGAGGTGGTGCTGGTGTGCGCGTTCGGTGCGCTTGTCAAGGAGCCGCTTCTGTCCGACCACCCGATGCTCAACGTCCACCCGTCGCTCCTGCCCCGCTGGCGCGGCGCCGCCCCGATCGAGCGGGCGCTGATGGCCGGGGACGACTGCACCGGGGTGTCGATCATGGTCCTCACCGCCGGCCTGGACAGCGGGCCGGTGTGCCGCCAGACGCAGGAGCCGATTCGGCCCGACGACGATTACGGCAGCCTGTCCACGCGGCTCCAAACGCTGGGCGGCAGGCTGCTCGTCCAGGAGCTGAGCGAGCGTTCGGTCTGCCAGGAGCAGGATGATGCCCACGCCACCTACGCGGACAAGATCGCCTTGGAGGACCGGCGCCTGGATCCGGCGAAGCCGGCCGCCGTGCTGGCCCGGCAGGTTCGGGCGCTCACACCTCACATCGGCGCCTATGTGGAGCTGCCGGGCGGAGAGCGCCTCGGCGTCAGCCAAGCGCGAGCGATTGAGACCGAGATCCCCGCCGGGGAGCTCAGCCTCGACGGCCCCAGACCGGTCCTCGGGTGCGCCGACGGCGGCCTGGACCTGATTGCCGTGCAGCCGCCGGGCAAGCGGGCGATGGGAGGCGAGGACTATCTCCGTGGCCACCGCCGCTGAGCCGGGGGACCGCGTGGCCCCGGCGCGGCGCTGCGCCCACCGCGTGATCCGGCGGGTGTTCGAGCAGGGCGCCTACGCTGACCGCGCTCTCCACGCGGAGGCGGCCGCCCTGGTGAGCCCGCGCGACCGGGCCCTGGCCATGACCCTGGCCTACGGGACCATCCAGCGCCGGCGCACCCTGGATCACATCCTGGCCCGCCTGTCCTCCCGGTCTCCGGCCAAGCTCGATCCGCCGGTCATTGCCGCGCTGCGGCTCGGTCTCTTCCAGCTCGCGTTCCTGGACGGGATCGCCGACCACGCCGCGGTGCACGAATCCGTCGAGCTGGCCAAGCAGGAGGCGCACGGCGGGGCCACGCTGGTGAATGCAGTGCTCCGCCGCGCGGCTCGGGAGAAGTCCACTCTCCTGGCGGACCTCCACGACGACGATCCGCACAGCGCAGCGGTCATGCACTCCGTTCCCGACTGGATCGCCGAGCTGTGGTGGGGCGAGCTCGGACCGGACACCGCCAGAGCGCTGCTCGCGCACATCAACCGGCCGGCCGAGTCCGCGCTGCGCATCAACACCCTCAAGATCGACCACCTCGACCTCCCCGTACCCAGCCACGCCGCGCCAGAGCTCCCGGAGGGACGCGTGCTGCAGGCACCCTTCGACATCTTCGGGTCCCAGGCGTTCCAGGAGGGCCTGGTCATGCCCCAGTCCCGGGCCTCGATGCTGGCCGGGCGCACACTGGCTCCGGAGCCCGGGGAGCGCGTCCTCGACCTGTGCGCGGCTCCGGGCGCGAAGACGACTCATCTGGCCGCGCTCGCGCGCAATCAGGGCACGCTCACGGCAATCGAGGTCCACCCCGGACGGGCGCAGACACTCAAACGGACCTGCGAGCGCATGGGAGCTACCTGCGTCACCGTGGCCAACCAGGATGGGCGTGAGGCCCAATCCCAAGCGCCCTACGACCGCGTCCTCGTGGACCCCCCGTGCAGCGGGCTGGGCACCTTGCAGTCCCGCCCGGACCTGCGCTGGCAACCCGAGCGGGCGCACATCCCGGAGCTCGCCGCCAAACAGCTCCAGCTACTCACGAGCGGCGCCTCACAGCTCAGGTCAGGCGGAACCCTCGTCTACTCCGTGTGCACGATCAGCCGCGCCGAAAGCGACGGCGTGATCGAGCGGCTACTAGCGCAGCAGCCGGACTTCCGCCCGGACGGCACCCGGCAGCTGCTGCCACACCGCGACGGAACCGACGGCTTCTTCATCGCGCGGCTGAAGCGCGACTGAGCGCCGAGCCCGCACGGGACCCGGCCACGCCCACGAACCACTCGAACACGCGCTGGAAGCGCTGATCGATGCGCACCTCCTCCTGCAGCTCCCACTGCACGCCGAGCACCGGCAACCCCGGCATCTCGATCGCCTCCACCACGCCATCCGGCGCCACGGCCGTGGCCACCACGCCCTCGCCCAAGCTGAGCAGCGCCTGGTGGTGAAAGGAGTTGACGCTGATCTCTTCGATCCCCAGCGCCTCGCCCAGAAGGCTGTCCCGCTCCACGGCCAGACCATGCCGCGGATGGGGAGGCGGGGGCTGCTGCGCAATCGATGCCGCCTCCACCTCGTGCCAGCGATGCCAGCCGGGATCGCTGGGATGGTCGGCCCATTCCGGGCGCAACCTCACGTCCTGCAACAGGGTGCCGCCGAACGCGACGTTCAGGACCTGCATCCCCCGGCAGATGCCGAGCACCGGGAGACCGCGCTCGAGCGCTCGCGGGACCAGCTCCAGCTCGAAGCTGTCCCGCTGCGGCTCGATCGCCGCCAGCAGCGGATCGGGCTCCTGGCCATAGCGGCCGGGATCCATGTCACGCCCCGGGGCGAGCAGGACGCCGTCGGCGAGGTCGAGCATGGCCTCGATCGCGTCCGGCACCTGGGGAAGGGTCATCGGCATGCCGCCGGCGGCCAGCACCGGCCGCTGCACGCCCACCCCGCCGTAGTCGCCGAAGTCGTGCTGGCTGGCCGACACCGCGATCAGCGGCACCCGCCGGCCATCTCCCGACGGCGGCTCGCAATCCACTAGCAAAACTCCCTAGACATCAGCGTCTGGCTCCGCTAGAAATCGCATTGAACATATTTGTGCAGTGTATGCACGTCGGAGGGATAGATGGCTGAAAAGACGTGGGGTGGAGAGGCCTTCTTTGGCCTGGGATACGAGTGGGATCCGGAGTGGGTGCTGACCGACCGTCAGCGCGAGCTGCGGGACCTGCTGATCGAGCTGTGTCAGAAGGAGATGCGGGCCAACGCCAAGGTCTCCGATGATGAGCTGAAGTTCCCGCGGCGCAATCTCGAGCTGCTGGGCGAACATGGGTTCCTGGCGCTCACAGTGCCCACCGAGTACGGCGGGCTGGGCGAGGACCACGTGGCGTACGCGATGACCTGCGAGACGATCGCCCGCTACGGCTGCGCCTCGACGGCCATGTGCTACGTGATGCACATGGGCGCGGTCAACACCCTGATGCTGCGTCCCACGCCGGAGCTGATCGAGAAGTACATCCGCCCGCTCAACAGCGGCAAGATCGGGACGCTGTCGTACTCCGACCCGGAGACGGGCTCGCACTTCTGGTACCCCATCTCCTCAGGTGCCGAGCGCGCCAATGGCGGCTACAAAGTCAGAAAGAAGGCCTCCTGGACCACCTCGGGCGGCTTCGCGGACTTCTACGTCGTGCAGACAACCAGCCCCGACTTCAGCGGCTACGACGACCTGTCGGTCTTCGTGATCGACGGCGAGCACGTCAAGTCCCAGCCGTCCACGTGGGACGCGCTCGGGCTGCGGGGCAATCAGTCCGGGCCGATCCAGGTGGATGACGTGGAGATCCCCGCCACCCAGATCGTCGGACCCGAGGGCGATGGCGCCGCCTCCAACGACGAGTCGGTTGACCCCTGGTTCCTGCTCGGCTCCTCCTCGGTGTGGAATGGGATAGCCATGGGCGCGATCGACATCGCCAAGCGCCAGACGACGCGCAAGCGTCACGTCGACGTCGGGCTGCGCGTGGCCGACTACCCCACCATTCAGGACTACGTGGGGGAGGCCGTGATGGACACGAACGCCTGCCGGCTGTTCGTGTTCTCAGTAGCCCAGGCAATGGACACCGCCACCCAGCACAACACCGTGCAGCCGCCTCCGGGAGAATTTGCCCGGGCCAACTACCTCCACTGGGCATGGCAGATCAAGTTCGAGGCGGCCAAGAACACCGCCCATGTGGTGGACAAGATGCTCCACGCCTGCGGTGGGACCGGCTACAAGCGGGACATGGAGCTCGAGCGCTACCTCCGTGACGCCAAGGCCGGCTGGGTCATGGGCCCGACCAACGAAGTGCTCCGGCAGTTCGTCGGCAAGGCCGTGTTGCTCGGGTTCGAGAGCCTCGATTACTGGAATCAGCACTACAACCGCCGCGCCGTCGAGAACGAAGTGAAGAAGCTCGACGCCGAGGGCAAGCGCAAGCTGGCGGAGGAGCTGCTGGCAGAGGTCGAGAAGGCGTCCGCGCCGGCGTAACAGCGCCGCGCGCGACCAGCCATGGCGACGATTACGCCAGCCCGTCGCGACCTGGTCGGCGGCCTGCTGGCGCGCGATCCTGCGCTCGAGACCTATCGGGTGCCGCCGGGCGGCGCCACCGAATTCAGCCTGCATGGCGATGACCGGATCCGGATCATCGACCGGTACGGCGGCCAGGTGGCGCACCTGTCGGGCGGCCTCGACGCCGTGGGGCTCAAGGAGGAAAGGCTGTTCGGACCTGACTCCGCCGCGGGCAGCGAGGCCGAACTCGTGGCCGACCGCACGGCCACCCTCAGGGTCGCGGCTCCGGGCGGGCGGATTGTCGACGGTGACGAGCCGGCCACCGAGCTGCTGATCGAGATCAGGCGCGCCAATCCGCAGACCCGGGACGCCTACCAGCTGCCAGCGCCACTGGCCGAGCCGCGCCTGGATCTCCACATCGACGCCGCCACCGCGCGCAGCTACGAGGTCAAACAGGGCGAGTACATCCAGGTGATCGACGTGCAGGGCCGCCAGTGCTCTGACTTCCTGGCCTTCCACAGCCACCGCCTCCAGGAAGGCCTGGAGCGCGGGCTCGACGCCACCGTCACCCGCACCCTGATGGGCAACGCCTACCCGCAGCCCGGTCTGTACGGGAAGTTCTACGACCAGGACCTCAACCCCCTGGTGGAGGTGGTCAGGGACACCGTCGGGCGCCACGACACGTTCGCCCTCGCCTGTCAGGCCAAGTACTACGAGGACCTGGGGTACCCCGGCCACATCAACTGCACCGACAACTTCAACGGCGCGCTGGACAGGTTCGAGATTGCGCCCCGCCAGGGCTGGCCGGCGCTGAACTTCTTCTTCAACACCGTCTTCGATCGCAACCTGCAGCTTGTCTCCGATGAGCCGTGGTCGCGACCGGGCGATTACGTGCTGCTGCGGGCCATGACCGATCTGGTCTGTGCCTCCTCGGCCTGCCCTGATGACATCGACCCGTCCAACGCCTGGGAGGTCACGGATGTCCACGTCCGCGTGTATTCACCGGAGAACCGCTTCTCCATGGCCATCGCTCGTCGCGTGACCGCCGACGCGCCGGCGGTGCTGACCCGAGAGACCGCCTTCCACTCAAGGACCTCGGAGCTGACCAAGAGCTTCGTGGAGTACCGCGGCTACTGGCTGCCCCACTGCTTCAACAACGAGGGCGCCATAGCCGAGTACTGGGCCTGCCGCGAGCACGTCGCCCTGATCGATCTGTCCCCCCTGCGCAAGTGGGAGGTGCTCGGTCCCGACGCCGAAGTGCTGATGCAGCGCGTGGTCACCCGGGACATCCGCAAGCTGGCCGTCGGGCAGGTCGTCTACACGGCGCTCTGCAACGAGACCGGCGGGATGATCGACGACGCCACCGTATTCCGGCTCGGCGAGAACAACTTCCGGTTCGTGGGCGGCGATGAGTACGACGGGATCTGGCTGCGCGAGGTGGCCGACCGGGCCGGCCTCAAGGTTTGGATCAAGCCGGCCACCGACCAGCTCCACAACCTGGCCCTCCAGGGCCCCGACAGCCGCCAGGCCCTGGCCGAGATCGTCTGGACCCCGCCCACGCAGCCCGGGCTGGCCGAGCTCAAGTGGTTCCGCTTCCTGGTCGGCCGGATCGGGTCCTACGACGGGATCCCGATCATCGTCTCGCGCACCGGCTACACGGGCGAGCTCGGCTACGAGATCTGGTGCCATCCGGATGACGGACCGGCCGTCTGGGACGCTCTGTGGACCGCAGCTGAACCGCACGGCGTCAAGCCGCTTGGGCTGGAGGCGCTGGACATCCTGCGCATCGAGTCCGGGCTGATCTTCGCCGGCTACGAGTTCGACGATCAGGTCGACCCGTTCGAGGCGGGGATCGGGTTCACCGTCGGCCTGGGTACAGATGAGGACTTCATGGGCCGTGATGCGCTGGTCGAGCGCAAGGAGCATCCCCAGCGCCGGCTGGTCGGCCTGGAGCTCCAGGGGAACGAGACGGCCGGCCACGGCGACGAGGTGTACGTGGGCCGGCGCCGGGTGGGCGTCGTCACCAGCGGCACCCGGAGCCCCACGCTCAAGAAATCGATCGCCCTGTGCCGGATGACGGTCCAGTACGCCGACATCGGCACCGAGGTGGAGGTGGGCAAGCTCGACGGTTTGCAGAAGCGGCTCCCCGCGCGGGTGGTGCGCTTCCCGTTCTACGACCCGGACAAGACCCGCCCGCGGTCATGAGCGAGCGGGAGGGTGTGGCGCGGCTGACCCGGGTGGCCGAGCCGACCACCAGCTCCGGCTTGATGCCCCCGCCACGGCCTGCGGCGGGCACCGCAGCTCGACCAGCGTCACCCCCGGTGCCGCCAGCCAGCGGGCAGGCAGCACCGGCACCCGCGGTCCTTCCCCCGCCCACCGGGGTGGCCAGGCTAACGCCCAAGGCGGCAGCTGTGGAACGGGCGGCCCGGGAGCTGCGGCAGGTGATGGGCCGGTTCGCCACGGGCGTGACCGTCGTGACCACGCTCGAGCGGGACACCATCCACGGGATGACGGCCAACGCGTTCCTGTCGGTGTCTCTGCACCCGCCGCTCGTCCTCGTGTCTCTGGGGCGCTGCCGGATGGCGGAGATGCTGCCCCGGACCAAGCGCTACGGGGTGAGCATCCTGGCCCACGACCAGGGACAGTTCGCCGACCATTTCGCCGCCCGCGGTCACGCTCCCGAGGAACCGCAGTTCGTCTGGCACAAGGGCCTGCCGCTGCTGGACGGCGCGTTGGCCCATCTGGTCTGCCGTGTGGTCGACGTCCACCCGGCCGGCGATCACGTGCTGTGGATCGGTGAGGTCGAGCACCTCTACCATCGGGACGGCGAACCGCTGCTGTTCTACACGGGTCGCTTCGGGACGCTGCAGCAGGTGCAGGACCGCAGCTAAGCGAGCGCTAGCCGTCCGGCGCGATCCAGACCAGGCAGTCCAGCCGGCGGCGCACCCGGCGTGCCGCCAGCCACAGCAGCCAGCCTGGCGTCCGGCGCACATCGGGACCGAGCACGACGAGGCCGGCGTGGCGTTCTTGGGCAAGTTCGATCAAGGCCACGAGTGGACGCCGGCTGCGGACGCGCAGCAGTTCCGTGGGGATCCCGCGCGCGGCCGCGCGGGCGGCGGTTTCCCGCACCGCCTCCAGATCCTCCTCATGGGGGAGGGTGGCCACCTCGGGCGCGAGCATCATCGTGGTGGGATAGGGCTGCAGCGGGATCATGTTGGCGATGATCAGCGGTGCCCCGGCTTCCTGCGCGCTGTCCAGGGCCATCCGCTCGGCATGCGGGTCGATCCGCACGGCGAGGGTTCCCAGCAGCACCGGACGGGGTGGGGCGTGCGTGACCGGCGGCAAGCGAGTCGCCTGAGGACCCCGATCCACGACCTGCGGCATCGCGGCAAATTCTAGGCTCGCCCGGGCTCCGCTGGGTTGACCGGACTTGTACCAAATGGTATAAACGCGCCCGTCAGAGCGGCCGGTTCCGGAATCCGGAGACGAGCCGCAGGGAGGCCCAGGGAACCGGTTTCACTCAACGTGAGGAAAGGATTGGGCTATGGCGACAGCAGTCGTTGAGGAGCGGCAGCTACTCAAGTCCCTGCGCTGGTGGGATGGCTTCACGATCGCTCTGGCCAATCCCGGCTTCCTGCTGGGTGATCTGCTGTTCGCGTACGGTTCGCTCGGCGTCACCGGCGCGATGGTCCTATGGGGCATCTCCGCCGGCATCGGCCTGCTGCAGAACTGGATCTACTCCGAGCCGGCGACGATGTTCCCGGGCCGGTCGGGCGGCATCTCGCTGTACGCCAACGAGGGCTGGCGCAAGTACACGACCCTGGTCGGGCCGATCGCGACGTTCGGCTACTGGATCGGCTGGTCGGTCGTGCTGGCGATCTTCGGCAACCTGATCGGCTCCCTCATCCAGGCGCGCTGGTTCCCGGGCTCGACCTGGACCGTGTGGGATGGCACCGTGCACCTGCAGCTGTCCAACTTCATCGGCGTCGGCTGCGTGATCGTCGTGTGGCTGTTCAACATCTTTGGGGTTCGCCCGTTCCAGTGGTTCACCTACGTCACGGGTGCGCTGTTGATGCTCCCGCTCGCCGTGTTCATCTTCATCCCCTACCTGACCGGGGACTGGCACTCTCACAACGTCCACTGGGCGCTGGCCAGCACTCAATGGGGCGGGGTCAAGATCGCGCTCGTCTGGCTGTTCCTGATGGGTTGGTCGGCCTACGGGATCGAGGTGTGTGCCACGTTCACCCCGGAGTACCAGTCCAGACGTGACAGCACCATCGCCTTGCGCAGCGCGGCGTCGTTCTCGCTGCTCGTGTTCATCCTGCTGCCGCTCGGCCTCGGCGGCGTCACCGGCATTCCGCCGGTCGCGGGGCAGGGCGGAACCGCGTATTCGGGCGCCTTCCAGACGATTCTCGGTTCGAGCTTCCTGAGCGGCCTGATGGTGATCTTCGTGATCACCAGCCTGCTCCTGTCGATGGCGACCTCGACCGCGGACGCCGGCCGTGCGCTGTACGGGATTTCCAAGGCCGGCCTGACGGTCAAGCAGCTCGGCGTGCTCAACCGCTATCACGTGCCTGCCCGCGCGATGACGGTCGACCTCGTCGTCAACACCTGCCTGATCCTGTTCATCTCCAGCAACCTGGCCATCCTGTACATGAGCAACATCGGCTACATCCTCTGCCACGTGCTGGCGCTGAGCGGCTTCCTGCTGCTGCGCAAGGACCGGCCCAACTGGCCGAGGCCGGTCAAGGTGGGCGCGTTCTGGGTCGCGATGGCCGGCATCCTCGCCTTCCTGAACCTCACCTTCCTGATCGTCGGCGCGGGCGCACCGAAGCTCAATGGCTACGGCACCTGGACCGACTTCGGAATCGGTGTCGGGATCCTGATCGCGTCGGTGCTGCTGTTCTTCTACCGGCGTATCGTCCAGGACAAGGAGCGCGTCCACTGGAGCGAGCCGACCCCGACCATGCCGGAGGGTGCGGACCGGGAGGCGCTCATCCAGAGTGGTTACGAGGTACCCGACCAGGCCGCCGTCCCGGTGGCAGGCTAGGGACATGAAAACCATCGTCGTCGGCTACGACGAGACGGAACCGTCAAAGCGCGCACTCGAGCGGGCCACCGAGCTGGCCAAGGCCTTCGGATCCCAGCTGATCGTCACCAGCGTGGCGCCGGTGCCAACGAACATCGGGCGTTCCGCTGGAGGGATCGACCCCACGGATCCGCCCGAGCGGCATATCGAGGAGCTCCACCACGCCCGCACGTACCTGGAGGGGCAAGGTGTCTCGGCCGACCTCGCTCCCGCCGTGGGCCATCCGGCAGAGGCGATCGCGCAGCTTGCCGCGGAGCGAGGCGCCGACCTCGTCGTCGTGGGCGGTCGCGACCTCTCGTTTTTCGAGCGGCTGCTCGGGCAGAGCGTCAGTGACTCGGTGACCCACCGGGTGCACTGCGACGTCCTGATCGTCCGCTGAGACGGCTCAGCGGCCGGATCAGTCGGCCTTGAGGTTCCAGGTCGGCGCGTTCTCGGTCAGCCGCCGGCGATAACGGCTGCGGAAGAACGGGCGGGCGAACATGTTGAACGAGGCGACCAGGAACGGCACGACGATGAGCGCGCCGATCGCTCTTCCGGTGGCCACGAAGGCGACGATCGCCCCCAGCATCAGCAGGCCCAGGCCCAGGGGGACCAGCCGGTAGCGGACCTGGGTGCGGCGAATGGCGGCGTAGTCCTCGAGCGGGATCTTGTTCGTGTCGAACCGCCGGCCGCATCCCTCACACGCCCACCGCTCCCCGTAGTGCAACTCCTTGCGGCGGCCGCACTCACACGTGACGGTGATCAGCGGACCCTTGCGGATCGCTCTGGGGAGCTTGGTTTCGGTTCCGGCCATGGCGTTTATTTATAACCGGTCGGCGGTAGCCTTTCCACGTGCCCAAGACCGCGAATGTCGCCGGAGGCTTCGATCCAGTCGCCGTCGCCTACGTGGTGCTTGTTTTCGTCGTGATCTTCGCTCCGGTCCTGTTCCGCCGACGGAGGCCGTCGCCCGGACTCGGGGACACAGACTCGGACGGGGGCGGCGGCGGTCCAACCTACCCGCCGGCACCGCCGACCCTTCCCGGGGGCGGGATCCCGCTGCCCGACGCCGACCAGTCGCCGTCCCGAGTCCGTGATCACAGCGGTCCAGGCTCGGCGCCGGCACCCGGAGGGCGACGCCGGCCGGCCCACGCCCCCGAACGCGAACGCCGCCGCACCCACACTTTCTAGATCACGGTCCGGCCGCCGTCGACCAGCAGGTTGTGTCCGGCGACCATGTCCGAAGCGCGGGAGGCCAGGAACAGCACCGCGCCAACGATTTCTCGGGGCTGTCCGACGCGCCCCGCCGGGATCGCGTCGAGGATCCAGTCGCGGTACTCGGCCTGACCGAGGAACGGCTCGATCATCGGGGTGGCGAAATCGCACGGTGCCACGGCGTTGACGTTGACGCCGCGGCGGATCCATTCTGATCCGAGCGTCCGGGTGAGCTGCACGATCGCGCCCTTGCTGACGTTGTAGGCGAGCTGCTCGGGCACGCCCAGAAAGCCGTCGGTCGACGAGAAGTTGACGATCTTCCCGTGCCCGCGCTCCAGCATCCCCTGCCCGAACCGCTGGCAGAGCAGGAACGTGCTGGTCACGTTCGTCCGCTGCACCGTCTCCCAATCCTCCAGTGACAGATCCTGTGCCTCGCCGCGGGCGAACACACCCGCGGCATTGACCAGAACGTCGACGGGCTCGTGGCCGGCCAGCACCCACGCCGCGAGCGCCTCCGCCTCGCCGGCCACGGCGAGATCCGCCAGTTCGAGCCAAGCGTTGCCCCCCAGCCGGCGAATCTCCTCGACCACGGCTTCCCCTCGCGCCGGGTCGCGCCCGCAGACCACCACCGAGGCGCCGGCCTGAGCCAGCGCCACGGCGCTGGCGGCACCCAGCCCACTGGTGCCGCCGGCCACTACGGCCGTGGAACCTCGCAGTCCGAACAGCTCATCCAGGTAGCTCACGCGGCCGCGGGCGCGAGCGCCGGGATCATCCGCTCGGCCGCGAGGCGGAGCTGCTCGGTGATCGGCGGCACGCCGGAGATCGTCTGCCCGGAGAAGAACTGCACGAGGTGAGCGTCGGCGAGCGCGAGGATCACGTGGTTGACGCCCGCTGGGATGATGTCCCGGCCGATCTGCTCGGCGCACTCCTCCGGCGTCCCGGCCACCGACAGCCTGGCGGCCAGCTCCGGGCTGAACAGCTGAATGGCTCTGGCCACGTCGCCCACTCCGAGCGCGTCGACGACCGGCTGGACCTCGGCTTGCTCGATTCCGTGGCGGGCCAGCTGCTCGGCGGGCATCGAGGAGATGTAGAAGGCCACCAGGATCCGCGCCGCTGCCTTGGCCGCCGCCGAGTCCTCGGAGATCACCGACACGATCCACGCGCCGATGTCGAGATCCTCCCAGTGGCGTCCGGCTCGCTCGGCGCCGATCTTGATGTGTTCGACCACGTAGTCGTAGGCCGGCCGGGAGTAGGACAGGGCGTGATGGAGCCCGTCCGCGATCTCGCCGGCGACCTCGAAGGATCGGGGTCCCTTCATCCCCCCCATCTTCAGGGGGATCCGCTCCTGGACCGGACGCGCAGCCGTAAACAGGCCGGTGTACTTGAAGAAATCGCCCTCGAAGTCGATCTTGCCATCGTCCAGGAACGTGCGCATCACGTGCATCGCCTCGCGAAGGCGCGACATCGGGCGGCGGTGAGCCCAGTCGATGTGGTATTGGCTCATCAGGCCGAAGTTGCCCGTCGAGACCACCGCCTCGGCGCGCCCGCCGGTCAGCTCGTCGAGCGTGGCCAGCTGCTGGCAGATCAGCGTCGGCTCGCGCAGGAAGATGTGGGTGACGTTGGGGCCCAGGCGGATGTTGCGGGTCTTGTCGGCTGCGGCCGCGAACAGGCACCAGAGGTCCTTGTGCCAGGTCTCGTCCACGGCGTAACAGGCGTAGAAGCCCAGCTCGTCCGCCACTCGGATCATCTCCAGCGAGTCGGCGACTGGGTAGTCGGGGAGCATGCAGTAGCTGTACCGCACGCCTCCGTTGGGTTCTGACATGAGGGCTGCTCCTTTAGGTCTGCGGTTCGGACTCCGGTCCCCCGCCCACTCCAGTCTCGGATGCGAGCCCGGCGCCGAGCACTCCGTCGGCGAAGTGCTGGTGCATCCAGTCGAGGTGCTCCCAGCGGCTGTCCACTAGCCGGTGGGTGTCCCACGCCGGCATGTCCTGCTGAGCGATCACGCCCATCAGCGCCGGATCCACCTCGAACACGTGCTCAAGGCGCATCACCACGCCCGCCGCCACCGGCCGCGGTGCGGGCGGACGCTGGTCGCCGAGCCGCCAGATGCTCATTGTCGGGCCTCCCCGTCGGCGTACGCCTCATCCAGCATCTGCTTGCCCGGGTTCATGATGTTGTTCGGGTCGAGCGCCCGCTTGATCGTCTTGACCACCGGCCAGGCCGATCCCATCTCGGTGGGCACGAGCTCAGCGTCCCCGGCCCGGGTCGCTCCATGGCAGGCGGTGATCGAGCCGCCGTACTTCAGCGAGACCTCGGCGATCGCCCGCTTGAGCTCCACCCACGCCGCCCAGTTCTCGTCGTCCAGCTGCTGCTCCCAGATCCCCACGTCGATCTCGACCAGGTAGTCGCCCCACGGCTTGAACGACCCGTTCGTGTAGGCGAACATCCCCCAGTCGTCAAAGATGTCGTGGCGTGCCCGAGCGCGCTCGACGAGGGCATGCCACTCCTCGCGCACCTGGGGCAGGACCGAGTAGTTGAGCGCCGCGTCCTCGCAGTGCCAGCACATCGGCACTACCTGGCCGTCCCTCCGGCGGCCGTGCAGGGGGGTGGCGTAGCGCTCGTGGCGCGAGGCCCAGTCGCCCTGGGAGATCTCGTCACCGAGATAGCGCCCCCCGTCGATGCGTCCGAGCTCCATCACGCGTCGGCTGGCCGGCTCCACCTCCAGGCGGGTTCCGTACAGCGCGACCGCGACGACGGCCCGGACATCCTCGGGCTGCTCGATGTAGGCCTCGTCGTCGCGGCGCAGATAGCGGAGCTTCCACTCGTCGAACAGGACGACGCCGGCCAGCGTGGCCAGCCCGGACTTCGCCAGCCGGCCGGTGGCACGGTAGGCGTTCATGTAGTCGTCGTAGGCGAAGAACGCCGAGAACTCCACCTCCGGCCGCGTGACCAGCTCGAGGGTCGCCTCGGTGGCGATTCCGAGCGTTCCCTGATGGCCCATGAACAGCTGCTTGAGCATGAACCCGGTCGAGGACTTGCGCAGCTTGCGCCCGCCGCCGTCGCCGACCTCGATGATCTCCCCGGTCGGGAGAACCAGCTGCATCGAGATGACCAGGTCTCGCGTGTGGCCGAACCGCCCGCCGATCAGTGACCAGCCGCCGGTGCCGATCCGTCCCCCCACGATCGAGCACGGATAGGAGGCCGGATCGTCGGGATAGAAGACGCCGTGTGGGCGCAGCTCCTCGTTGAGCTTGAGCATGTTGATGCCCGTGCCCACCGTGACCGTCCGATCGGTCAGGTCGATCTCCTTGATCTGGTTCATCAGCTTGACGTCGACGAGGATCCCGCCGCGGAGGGGCACAGCGCCGTCGGCCAGCCCGGTCCCCCCGGCTCGTGGGACAACGGGGATGCGCAGCCGGTTGGCCAGCTTCAGCACGCCGGACACCTGCTCGGCGGTGGTCGGCAGCACCGCCACGTCGGGCAGGAACTCCCGCCAGCGATGCACCGGAAACGGCGCCGGCGTGCGCGCGCGATTCACCCGCGCACTGATGTTGGGCAGGACACGGTCGGGGTCGCCGATGATCTCGACGAGCTCGTCGAGCACCGGCTGGTCGACGGCGGCCTTGATGGCGACGCTCATCGCGCCGTCCCCGGCCCGGCGGCAGCCGCGGCCGCGGCGCCGGTGGAGCCGCCGACCGAGATGCCCGCCGACTCGGCGAGCAGCTCGAACAGATCAACCACCGCCACACCCTGCTCGCCACCGGCAGCCGACAGCGGACGCTCCGACCAGGGGCAGGCGCTCACCAGCGTGTCCACCTCGAGCGCCGCTGCGCGGGCCACCCGGCGCCGGCTGATCTCGGCCGTGATCGCCGGCTTCTCGATGGCCAGCCCGCCGCCGGCGCCCGAGCAGTACGACCACTGGGTGACGTGATCGACGTCGACGAATTGCAAACCCGGCACCGCGCGCAACAGCTCACGCGGCGCGCGGTGCACGCCCTTGCGTTTGTTGAGCCGGCACGGGTCGTGGTAGGTGACCACCCGCTCCACCGGCCGCTCCAGCCTGACGCGTCCGTCCCGTACGAGCTCGGCCACCAGGTCGATGGCCAGGACGATCTCGAAGTCGTAGGCGTCACCGAAGTACTTCGGATAGTCCTCGGTGAAGGCCACGTAGTCGTGCGGGTCGGCGGCGATGATCCGCCGGGCGCCCACGGCGCGCCAATCGGCCACGTTGTGCTCGGCAAACGCGCGCGCCTGCTCGACGTAGCCCATCTCAGCCGCCGGTCCTCCGCAGCACCACTGCTCGCGCATCAGCCCGAACTGCACGCCGCCCGCCTTCAGCAGCTGTGCCACCGCCCGCGCGTAGGAGGTGCGGTAGAAGGCGGCCTCGCAGTCGACGAACAGGATCGTCTCGCCGCCGACGGGCAGGTCCAGGCCCGCCGCCCAGTCGGCCACGTGCTCCTGCTCGATCGGGATCTCCCCGAGCACCGGCTCGCTGCCCGCCTGCACCAGGCGCTCGATCCAGCGCTTCCAGCCGGGTCGCTCGCTCCCCGTCTGCACCATCAGCGCCCGCACCGCCTTGACGAGCTCCACCGTCCGGGTGCGGTTGCGGTAGAAGTCGCCGGTGAACAGGCTATTGGGGCAGCGCAGTTCGCACGCTCCGCACTGGGTGCAGTGCACGAAGTCGTCGGCCACATCCGCCACGTCGAGCATCCCCTGTTCCATGGCGAGGACGTCGGCGTGGAACGCCGTCGGCGTGTGGTTCTCGTTGCGCGTGACCTGCATGACCGGGCAGACCTCGCGACAGAACTTGTGGCCCGAGGAGTAACAGCCGTAGGCCGAGTCGCGCCAGGCCGCGACGAACTCCGCGGTGGCGACGCCATCGGCCGGCCGGGATACTGCGCCAGCGCCATCCGAGCGGGCGCCGTTACCGAGACTCTCTGACATTCGGTCCCTTCTGTTTGCCTGCTGATCCTATTCCCGCGCCGCGAGCCGGGGGCGGTCTTTTTTGGGTTCCCGAGCCGCGCGCATCACCTCCTCGGCAGCCCGCTGGCCGCTGCGCAGCGCGCCCTCCATCAAGCCGTGCCAGTCGCCCGCGGTGTGCTCCCCGGCAAACGCGAGCGGGCCAACCGGGCGCGCCAATTCCGGGCCGAGCAGGGGCGAGCCAGGCGATCTGGCCGAGTAGGCACCGCGGACCCAGGGCTCGGTGCCATCCCAGCGCGACAGCAGCACATCGGCGATGTCGAGCTCGAGATCGGGACGCATCTCGGACAGCGCCTCGAGCCAGCGCGCCGGACCCTCGGCGACCACCAGCCGCTCCAGCGCGGCCGCCGTGCCGGCAAAGGCCCCCACGAACGGCACCGGCCGTCCGTCGGCGCCGAGCTGCGTATAGCACCAGAAACGCCCGGGCACCGACAGGGTCTGGCTGGGCGCGACAGCCCGGCGCAGGCGCACGTGGAGCTTGGCCGCACACCCGTAGCGCACCGCACCCAGCGCCGCCAGCTTCGCCTCCGGCAGCGGTGGGTCGAACTCGATCCGGTCCACCACCGAGGCCGGAGTGGCCACGACCACAGCATCGGCGGCGTACTCGAACCCGCCCGCGGTGAGCACTCGCGCCTCCTCACCGCTCCAGGCGATCCGGGTCACCGCCGCCCCGAGAGAGATGCGCTCGCCCAAGCCCGCCGCCAGCACGCGCGCGATCCGGTCGTTGCCGCCCTCGATCGAGAACGTGTCGTAATCCCCGAATGCGCCCGCCCCCTCGGCGAGCGCGCTGGCGTCGAGGTCCTCGGCCGGGTAGGCGCAGCTCACCTCCAGCCGCGCGGCCACCGCCTCCTGCGCGTCGGGATCGAGGTCGCTCGCCCGGAGAACGCTGTGTACGGTGCCCGCCTCGCTAGGCGGGCGCCGTGAAAGCAGTCGCTCCACCGAGGCGGCGAGCGAAGCTGCCGACCCGGCCGCGGCCACGCCCCACGGCTCCCGCGCCCCGTACAGCGTGCCCTTGCGGATCAGACGCAGCCCGAGCCGCGCCGCGGTGTCCGCGACGACGGTATTGCCGGGCAGAATGAACTCCGCTCCCCGCTCGGCGACGCCGCCCGCGAACGGGGCTGACCAGACCCGGCCGCCGACTCGATCCCGCGCCTCCAGGATGCGGACCTCGACCCCCTCTCGCGACAGCGCCTCAGCCGCCGCGAGCCCCGCGAACCCGGCACCCACGACAACCGCGCGCACGCTAATGCTCCGGTGGCTCCCAGCCCTCCAACACCGACGGCCGGTAGTCGGTGCCCACCAGGCGTGACCCTTCGACCCAGGGCCCCAGCTCGGGTTGGGTGAACTTGCAGTGGCGATCCTTCAGGGCGATCCCGTAGGAGTTGCCCGACTGGAGGTGCTTGATCAGCACCTTGCGGGCGATCTCGTTCTCCCGCCCAGCCGGGATCGGGAAGTAGATCCGCACGAACGAGTTGGAGTAGCGGTCAAACACGGCCGGCGTGCCCTGCTCCTCCAGGAGCTCGACGTCCTCCAGCCAGTTCAGGTCCGGGCCGGGCGTGGCCGCCATCAGGTCGATGTCGTCCACCTCAGCCAGGTTCTCCTGGTAGGAAAGGCGCCGCCCGGACAGATACTCCGCGTCGATCGAGAAGATCTTCTGGGGCTCGGCAGGCAGGTGTGATGAAGCGCTCATGTCAGCTCGCCTCTTCGCCGCCGGCCACGCTCGCCACGCCCTCGGGCAGGTAGTCGATCGGGTTCTCGATGTGGCGCTCCAGTAGCCGCTTGATCTCGGCCAGCGCTCGGTCCTCGGTGACCCCGGGGATGTATTCGGTCCCCGCCAGCGGGACGCGAGCCATCGCCGAGGCCTCGACGGTCAGCGCGCACAGGTCCTCCGGCTCCAGGTTGTGCACGTTGGTCTTGCCGCAGGCGCGGGCCATCATCTGCGTCTCGAGCGTCAGCGTGTGCAGGAAGTTGTAGACGCGCTGGGCGGCGTCGTCGACGACCAGGCGCTTGCGCAGCTCTGGATCCTGCGTGGCCACCCCGACCGGGCAGCGTCCGGTGTGGCAGTGGTAGCACTTGCCCGCCGGAACCCCGACCGTCCCCTCGTAGTCGGTGACGCCCGGGAGCTCCTTGTTGCAGTTCAGCGCCATCAGCGCCGAGTGTCCGATGGCGATCGCGTCTGCGCCCAGGGCCAGCGCCTTGGCCACATCGCCGCCGTTGCGGATCCCGCCGGCCACCACCAGGTCGATCTCGTCGACCAGGCCAACATCCTCGAGCGCCCGCCGGGCCTCCGGGATCGCCGCCAGCAGCGGGATGCCGGTCTCCTCGGCCGCTACGTGGGGTCCGGCGCCCGTGCCGCCCTCGGCCCCATCCAGGTAGATGATGTCCGGGCCGCACTTGGCGGCCATGCGCACGTCGTCATACACGCGGGCGGCCCCCAGCTTGAGCTGGATCGGGATCTCGTAGTTGGTCGCCTCCCGGACCTCCTGGATCTTCAGCGACAGGTCGTCCGGGCCCAGCCAATCCGGATGACGGGCCGGGGAGCGCTGGTCGATGCCCGCCGGGAGCGAGCGCATCTCGGCCACCTGCTCGGTGACCTTCTGGCCCATCAGATGCCCACCCAGACCGACCTTGCAGCCCTGCCCGATGAAGAACTCGCAGGCGTCGGCCAGCATCAGGTGGTGCGGGTTGAACCCATACCGGCTCTGGATGACCTGGTAGTACCACTTGGTGGAGAGGTCGCGCTCGGGTGGGATCATTCCGCCCTCGCCCGAGCAGGTGGCGGTGCCGGCCATCGAGGCGCCCTTGGCCAGCGCCATCTTGGCCTCCAGGGACAGGGCGCCGAAGCTCATCCCGGTGATGTAGATGGGGATGTCCAGCTCGATCGGCTTCTTGGCGAAGCGCGCCCCCAGCACCGTCTTGGTCACGCACTTCTCCCTGTAGCCCTCGATCACGAACCGCGTCAGCGTGCCGGGCAGGAACATCAGCTCATCCCAGTGCGGGATCTTCTTGAACATCGAGAAGCCCCGCATCCGGTAACGCCCGAGCTCCGACTTCACGTGGATGTCATCGATGACCTCCGGAGTGAAGATCCGGCTGTGGCCAAGCTGGTTGCGCCGCAAAGGAAGTGTCTCGTCGGTCATGGCTCGCCTCCCTTCAAAGCACGAGCTTGCGCTCGGATGGCTCGAGCGAGTCGTAGTTGTAGAGCTTCTTGCCACACACGAACTTCTGGAACTCCGGCGGTGAGCCGAGCCCGTAGACGGAGAACTTGCGCTGGATCAGCTCGGTATCGGCGTCCGTCCACTCGCCGGGCACGCAGTCGACACCCAGCGACTTCACGCGCCCAGCGACATACAGCACGCCGTCGTACATCGAGTCGCCCAGCCCAGGTCCGACGTTGCCGCAGATGATCTGCCGCCCGCGCTGCATCATGAACCCGGTCATCGATCCGGCGTCACCCATCACGATGACCGTGCCGCCCTTCTGATCAATCCCGGTGCGCGCACCCACCTGGCCGTGCACGACCACGTCGCCGCCGCGGATCGCCGCCGCCGTCAGCGAGCCGGCGTTTGAGTCGATCACCACGACGCCGGACATCATGTTCTCGCACGCCGACCAGCCCACGCGGCCGGTGATGCGGACCTCCGGCCCGTCGATCATCCCGCAGGCGAAGTAGCCGAGGCTGCCCTCGAAGTTGATCTTGCACCGCGTCAGCACGCCGACGCCCAGCGAATGCCGGGCCCCCGGATTCAGGACCGTGACGTCCTTGACCCCCTCCTCGTAGAGCAGCCGGCGCAGCTCCAGATTGATCTGCCGCGTGGTCAGGTTGCGCGCGTCGAAACGAGCCCGGTCGCCGTCGATCTCGGCGATCCGCGGAACCGTCTCGTCGAGTTCGACGAGGCCCCGGGCGTCGAACCGCGCCTCCCGCACGCCTCCGGCCCCGGCGGTCACCGCTTCCACACCATCACCTCGCTCTCGTAGGGGTCGTAGGTCTCGATCTCCCGGTCGATGACCGCACGGATGGCGATCTCCTCGGAGGCGAGCGCCACCATGTCGTCGCCCTCGTACAGGACCAGCGGCTTGGCGGCCAGCTCGTCCTTGGCCATGCCGAGCGCGTCCTCGGTCACGCAGATGTAGGTGAACACGCCGTCGAGGTCGTCCAGGCTGTGGCGCATGGCGGACTCCAGGTCATCGCCCTGCTGCATCCGCTCGGCCAGGTAGACGGCCACGATCTCCGAGTCGCAATCCGAGGCGAACCGGTGGCCGGATGCCTCCAGGCGGCGCCGCCACTGGTGATAGTTGGTCAGCTGCCCGTTGTGCACCACCGCCACGTCGGGGAACGGATAGGCCCAGTACGGGTGGGCGTTGGAGATGTCGACGTCTGACTCGGTGGCCATCCGCACGTGGCCGATGCCGTGGGATCCGAAGTAATCATCGAGGTGGTACGCACCGCCGACCGACTCCGCATCCCCGAGGTCCTTGACGATCTCCAGCGAGTGGCCCAGCGAGAGCACCTCGGCGTGCGGCACCGACTCCACGTAGTCGGCCAGACGCTTCAGGTCGCCCTCATAGGTCAGCGTGACGCTGTACGAGTACTCGTTGATGTCCTCCACCTCGCGGATCTGAGCGCCGGCCGCGCGGATGCGCGCCTCGCTGTCCCGGCGCCGGCGGCGCAGGTCCTCGGCGAAGTCCACGTCCCGCGGCTCGGTGGAGTCGGCCAGCTTGATCCGGAGCACCAGCTCGTGGCTCGGGGTCCGGTACAGCGCGAATCCCGTGGAGTCCGGCCCCCGGTGCTTCATCGACTGGAGCATCCGCGTGATGTCGCGCCCCACGCGGTGGGCGCCGTTGCCGTTCTTGTAGATCAGTCCGGCGATCCCGCACATGGCTAGGGCAAGACCTCCAGGTACTCGTCGCGCTCCCAGTCGGTCACCGCCGCCAGGTAGCGCTCCCACTCGTCGCGCTTGTAGTGGTCGAACACCTTGTACAGCCGGCCCGGCAGCGCATCCTTGATCACCTGGTCGGCGGCCAGCGCATTCAGCGCCGCGCCCAGGCTCTCAGGCACCCGTTCGATCTCGGCGCCCTGGGCCAGCAGGTCGTATGTGTTTCCCTGCTGGGGCGGGCCCGGGTCGGCCTTGCGGCGCACACCGTCGAGCCCGGCCTGGAGCAGCGAGGCGGTCGTCAGGTACGGGTTGCAGGACGAGTCGACGCCACGGTACTCGAAGCGCCCGCCGCTGGCCACGCGAACCGTCGTCGTCCGGTTCTGCCAGCCCCAGTTCTTGTACACGGGGGCCCAGAAACCTGTGTCCCACATCCGGCAGTACGAGTTGACCGTCGGGTTGCCGATGCACATCAGCGCGCCGAAGTGGTCCAGCATGCCGCCGAGGAAGTGCCGGGCGATCTCGGACAGCTGTCCCGGCCCCTCGGGGTCGTGGAACACGTTGTGCCCGGACTCGTCGACGAGCGTGAAATGGTGATGGTGGCCGTTGGCCGACACGCCGGTGAACGGCTTGGGCATCCAGGTGGGTTGCACGCCGTGCTTGCGGCCCACCGCGGCGCACACCTGGCGGTAGGTGGTGATGTTGTCCGCCGTCCGGGTCGGCCGGTCGAAGCGGAAGTTCAGCTCGAGCTGGCCCGGGGCGTCCTCGTGGTCGCCGTAGCTCATGTCGAGACCGAGCTGCTGACCCCAGTCGACCACGTCGAGCAGCACCGGACGCAGTTCCTCGAACTGGTGGATGTGGTAGCAGTAGGGCTTGGTCACGCCCTGCGGGAGCTCGCCGTCCTTGGACGCCTTCAGCCACATGGTCTCCGGCTCGATCCCGATCAGGAATTGGTAGCCGAGCTCCTGCTCGAACTCATGGGCGACGCGCTTGAGGTTCTGCCGGCAGTCGGCGTCCAGCAGGTCCCCGGTCTCGGTGTCGTAGCAGTCGCAGAACACCCGCGCGACCCGCGGATCCCAGGGTAGGACGGCAAACGTGTCCAGGTCGGCGATGGCGGCCAGCTCGGACTCCTCGGGCCCGAAGCCGATGTAGTTGCCGTTGCGGTCTGTGAACAGGTTGGCCGTGGCGCCGTAGACCAGCTGGTAGCCGCGCTCGGCCACCTGGGAGAAGAAGGTGGAGACGACGCCCTTGCCCATCACCCGGCCGGTGATCGACACCTGCTGGAAGAACACGTACTTGATGTCCTCAGCCTCGATGCGGCGGGTGATCTGCTCTATCTGCTCCCGCCGCCCGGGTGCGTTGCGCGCCTCCTCGAGGGTGGCCGGCGGTGGCTTGATCCGCGGGCTGTTGAGCACCGTCTGGACGGTGCCGCCGAACTCGAAGACCGGCTTCCCGTTGGAGGTCTTCTCGGCCGGCTTCTCCACAATCGCCATCTGCGCTCCTTTCCAGTCCTCCGCTCGCCCCACGGCACCCAGGCAGTCTCTGGACAAATTGGTACAGCGCCCTTATAGCACCCCCGCGGCACGGGGTGCAAGGAGGCCGCACCTCGACCGAAGCGAGTGGTAACGTCTCTTGCGGAGCACGCACAACAGTTGCGCAGAGCGCAAGGAGGAGCGATGGCGGATCAACTTCCCAAAGCCGCCGGAGTGCTGGTGATCGGGGCCGGGGTGCACGGACTCTCGACGGCCTGGCATCTGGCTCAGCGGGGCGAGCAGGTGCTGGTCCTCGACAAGACCGGGGTGGCCGCCGGAGCCTCCGGGATCGCCTGCGGGGTGATCCGCAACAACTACTTCCAGCCCGCCATGTCGGAGCTGATGGCCGCCTGCGTGGACATCTGGGAGTCAGACCCCGACCGGCTGCACTACCACGGCAGCGGCTACATCGCCCTTGGACCCCAGGCTCAAGAGGAGGATCTGATCGCCGTCCACGAGCGCCAGCAGCGGATCGGCTATGCCTCGGAGCTGTTCGTCGGCGAACAGGATGTCCGGGACCACATGCGCTCGCTGTATCCCGACTGGCGCGCGCCCGGCCTGACCGTGTGCCTGCACGAGCAGCGGGGTGGCTACGCGTTCAACCGCGAGTCGATGCTCGGTCTTGCCGACAAGGCGCGGGCCGCCGGGGCGGAGATCCGGACCGGGGTCGAGGTCACCGGCTTCGAGTTCGATCAGTCCGGGGCGGTCGCCCGCGTGCTCACCAGCCACGGCAGCATCACGCCCGAGCAGGTGGTGGTGGCGGTCGGGCCGTGGATCGCCTCCGTGTGGTCGATGCTCGGTCTGCCCGGCCGGGTGGATGTCCGTCAGCCCGATGGAAGCGTGCACGAGGACCTGCCCATGTGGACCTACTGGTACCTGCAGGAGGGCGAGCTGGCGATCGACCCGGCCGGCTTCACCACCGCGGACGGGCGCTCCTCGCCCGTCCTCCACGTCGACTCAGACCAGCCCCTGGGCGACGACGAGGGCCGGGTGATCACCGAGGATCCGTGGGGGGTGTACTTCAAACCCGACCGCGACTCGATCCAGGGCGGCGCCCAGCCCCTCACGGTCGGCGAGCAGTTCCAGGTCGACCCCTACCCGACCGGTACCGTCGACCCGGGATTCCCCGACATGTGGTCGGCCGCCCTGTCGCACTGCCTGGCCCGGTTCGAGGGCGGGAGGGCGCACTACCGCCAGGTCCGCTCGGGCGGCGCCGGGGCGTTCACCGTCGACAACTTCCCGGTGTTCGACTACATGCGCCCGAACGTGTTCGTGGCCGCTGATTCCAACCACGGCTACAAGATGATCGCGGTGGGGCAGGAGGTCGCCCGGATCCTGACCGGCGAGCACTCCACGCTGCTGGCACCGTTCCGCTTCGAGCGCTTCCACACGGGCGAGCTGCACCCCGTCTCCCACAGCCCCTACCCCTGGAGCTGACGGATACCTGCGGGCTGCTCGGCCGGCCAGCCGAGCAGCCCGGGGGCTCAGCTGGCCGCTTCGCGCCCCGGGGCCACCCCCAGAGCGGCGCCCAGCTCGGCCGCGGCGCGGCGCAACGGCGTGGCCAGCGCCTGCCTGCTGGGACCGGGGACGCGGGACGTCGGACCCTGGAGGCCGAGGATCGCCACCAGCTGGCGCTCGCGGCCCAGCACCGGCACCGCCAGGGCGGCCAGATCCGGCTCGCGCTCGGCCTGGGCCTCGGCGACCCCGGTCCTCCGGACCCGGTCCAGCTCGGCCTCCAGGAGCTTCAGGTCGGTGATCGTGTGCTCGGTGTAGGCGGTCAGGGGCGGGGATGCGTGAGCCTCGGCGAACGCGAGCATCACCTTTCCGGCGGCGGTCGCGTGCGGGACGCTCGGCCGGCCCAGCCGGGCCATGCTGGCCACCGACCTGGGGGAGGGGACGAAGTCGACGGTCACCGCTTCGGTGGGGCCCGGGACCGAGAGAGTCGCCGTCTCGCCGGTCTGGTCCACCAGCCACTGCAGCCAAGGGCGCGCGCGCTCGCGCAGGTCGATGCCGGCCAGGACGTGCTCGGAGAGCCGCACGAGCTTGAGGCCGAGCCGGTAGGGCCCGCTCGAGGTGCGCTCCACGTACCCGGTCTGCTCGAGCGTGGCCAGCAGCCGCGAGGCGGTGCTGGCGTTGACGCCGATCTGCCGGGCCAGCTCGCTCACCCCGAGCGGCCGGTCGCTGTCGGCCAGTGCGTCGAGCAGGCTGAGCGCGCGCGCCACCGAGGCGACGCCCGTACGCATCTCCGAGCCAGGGCCCCGAGTCACGATCGCTGACCGGCTCAGTGCCGCCGGTTGCGGGACCGCGAGCGGGAGTTCTTCAGACCCGCGACCGGGGAGGGGCGGGTCGATTCAAGCGTGCGCATCACCATCACGTCGAGGCCGTCCGGGGCGAACAGGTCCCGCGAATACGCCACGCGCTCGTCCCGCCCCGCGTAGATCAGCTCCTCCAGCTCCAGGGCCGGCACCGTGGTGCGGATGCCGAGCAGCTTGCCCTCCCGCTCGCCGGGATTGAGCAGCGCCGGCCTCACCCGGGTCCGGGCGTAGGCCACGGGCACGCCGGCGTCGAGCAACAGATCCAGCACCATGCGCCCGCCCTCCAGCGCCTCTCGCACGATTCGCTGATCCGGCAGCCGCACCGACGGATGCACCACGTCGAACATCACCGCCGCCGGGTCATCCCCGGCCAGCAGCGTGCGGGAGATCGTGATCACCTGGGCGATCGACGCCAGTCCCAGGGCGCCGCCCACCTGGGCGCCCGCCGGGTGCCGCTCTATCCGCACGTCCCGGGAGCGCAGCTCCAGCCCGCGCCGGGCCGCCATCGACGAGTACGGCTCGAGGCGCTCCAGGCGCTCATCCAGTGCCACTGGCAGCGCCGTATGTCCGACGAACGTGCCGCTGCCCTGGCGGCGGATGATCTCCGCGCTCTGCTCCAGCCGCAGCAGCGCGCTGCGCAGCGTCCCCCGGGACACGCCGAGCATCGTCGCCACCTCGTGCTCGGGCGGCAGGCGATCCCCGGGCCGGAAGCGGCCGGAGGCCAGCCAGTGGCGCAGAGCGCGCTCGGCACCGTCGACCAGGGACTCCGATCGGGCCGGCCGTTCGGTTGTACCTATTGAGCCAAGCGCCTCCATGAGGCGCCGATTATCCCACGTGGGTCAGAAGAGTCCGACGGTCTTGCCACTTGCGTCGATATCGATGTTGTGCGCCGCGGGGGTTTTGCCCAGTCCGGGCATCTGGACGATGTCACCGCACAGGGGCACGAGCCAGCCGGCCCCGGTGTAGGCGCGGATGTCCCGGACCTGGAGGGTGAAGTTCTCCGGGGCGCCCAGAACGGTCGGATCCGCGGACAGGGACAGGTGCGTCTTGGCCATGCACACGGGGAAGTGGCCGAGGCCCTGCTTGTTGAACTGGGCGAGCTTCTCCTCGGCGGCCGGGTAGTAGAACACGTCCTTGGCGCCGTACACCTGCTTGGCGACGGCCTCGATCTTGTCCTGAATGGGCATCTCGTCCGTGTACAGATGGTGGAACGTGTTCGGTTGCTCGGACGCCTCCACCACCGCCTCGGCGAGCTTGGCCACGCCGGCTCCTCCGTTCATGAAGCCGTCGTTGATCTCGGCGGCGTAAGCGCCCGCCTCCAGCGCCAGGCGCCGGACGAGCTCGACCTCCTCGTTGGTATCGCCCGGGCGGCGGTTGACCGCGACGACGGCGGGCACGCCGAATGTCTTGATGATCCCGAGGTGGCGGCGGACGTTGGCCATGCCCATCTCGATCGCGTGCAGTCCGGCCCGCCGGTCGACACGCGGATCATCCTCGACCCCGCCGTGGTGCTTGATCGCGCGGGCGGTCGTCACGAGCACGGCGGCCGAGGGGGTCAGCTTCCCGAACCGGCAGACGATGTCGAAGAACTTCTCCATCCCCATGTCGGAGCCGAACCCGGACTCGGTGACGACATAGTCGCCGAGCTTCATGCCGATCAGGTCGGCCACCAGGGAGTTGTTGCCGTGGGCGATGTTGGCGAACGGGCCGCAGTGCATGAGGACCGGTTGGCCCTCGAGCGTCTGCACGAGGTTGGGCTTCAGCGCGTCCTTCAGGAGGACGGTCATCGCCCCGGCAGCCTGAAGATCCTCGGCACTGATCGGATTGCCGCCGTCGTAGGAGTACGCCGCCGTGATGCTGCCGATCCGGCGCCGCAGATCCTGGAGGTTTCTGGAGACGGCCATGATCGCCATCACCTCGGAGGCGGCCGTGATGTCGAATCCGGTCTCGCGCGGGTAGCCGTTCGCCCGCCCGCCGAGGCCCACCGTGATCTGCCGCAGGGCGCGGTCGTTCATGTCGACGGCCCGGCGCCAGGGGATCCGCAGCGCGTCGATCTTGTGCGGGTTGCCGTGCAGGATCGAGGCGTCGATCATCGCGGACAGCAGGTTGTTGGCGGCGCCGATGGCATGGATGTCGCCGGTGAAGTGGAGGTTGAGGTCCTCCATCGGTACGACCTGGGTCATACCGCCGCCGGCCGCGCCGCCCTTGATGCCGAACACCGGACCGACGGAGGCCTCGCGCAGGCAGGCGACCGGGTTCTTCCCGATCACGCCGAGCCCCTGGGTGAGACCCACCAGCGTCGTCGTCTTCCCCTCGCCGGCCTTGGTGGGCGTCATCCCGGTCACGCAGATGACCTTGGCGTCAGGCGTCGCCTTGAGGCGGTCGACCACGCTCAGCGAGACCTTCGCCTTGTAGCGGCCGTAGGGCTCCACCTCATCGGGGAGCAGCCCCACGCGCTCGGCAACCGTCTCGATCGGTATCAGCGACGCCTCCTGGGCAATTTCAAGGCTGCTCTTCACGGGGTCCCACCTTCTTTCTGTGCTCTCGTGTCAGTGGCTGACCGCTGCGGCTGCCAGCTCGGAAACTAACTTGTCCTCGTAGAAGCGCTCGAGCGCAAAGGGCGCGATCAGCTCCGGTGTGCGACCGGTGGCCGTCAGCTCGGCCAGCGTCCTTCCGACGATCGGCGCCGCCTTGAAGCCGTAGGTGCCCCAGCCCGCGCTCACGTGGAAGTTCTCCAGCTCGGTTTCTCCGAGGATCGGGCTGTAGTCAGGGCTCAGGTCGCACAGCCCGGCCCAGCTGCGCAGGATCCGGGCCCGCTCCAGCTGCGGGAACAGCTCCAGCGTGTGGCGGCACACCTCCTGGAGGAAGTTGAGCGTTCCCTGCATCCGGTAGGTCGTCCAGGGCTCGATCTCCGCCCCAAGCAAAAATTCTCCTCTGTCGGTCTGGCTGACGTAGATGTGCATCTGGGAGGAGACGATCACCACGTCGAGCAGCGGTTTGACCGGCTCGGTCACGCAGGCCTGAAGGATGTGCGTGGTGATCGGCAGCGGAACGCCGGCCATCTCGCAGATCAGGCTGCTCCAGCCGGCCGTGCAGTTGAGCACCACCCCGGCCTTGACGGTGCCGCGGCTGGTCCGCACGCCGGTGACCTTTCCGCCCGACTGCTCTATTCCCAGCACCTCGGTGTTCTGATGCAGCTCGGCGCCGCCGCGGTCGGCCCCGCGCGCGAACCCCCAGACCACCGCGTCGTGGCGGATGATGCCGCCCGGAGGGTGATAGAGGGCGCCCATGATCGGATAGGTGGCGTCCGGGTTGCCCACCTGCATCGCCGGGGCCAGCCGCTTTATCTCGTCTGGATTGATGAGCCGGGAATCGATCCCGGCCAGGCGGTTGACCTCGGCCCGGTTGGCCATCACGAACATGGCCCGGTCGGAGTGAGCCAGCGTCAGGTGCCCGCACTGGGAGAACAGGAGGTTGAAGCCGAGCTCTCCGGACAGGCCCTCGTACAGCTTGACGCTGGCGTCATAGAACCGCGCGCCCTCCGGGGTCTTGTAGTTGGAGCGCAGGATCGTCGTGTTGCGCCCGGCCGCGCCCGAGCCGATGTAGCGCTTCTCCAGCACGGCCACGTTGCGGATGCCGTGCTCCTTCTGCAGGTAGTAGGCGGTGGCCAGGCCGTGCGATCCGCCGCCGATGATCACCACGTCGTAGGAGTCCTTGAGGTCCTGGGGCGGCCGCCACATGCGCCGCTTGCGGAAGAGGTCAAGCACCGACGGCCACTCCCTCGCCAGAGACGCTCAGCTCCGCCAGCCGGTCGGCGCCCACCGGCCCGCCGCCCAGCTCGGCGGCCGCGTCGTGCACCACCGTCCACATGTACTGCCCGACCGCCCAGCCGAACAGGAGCAGGTAGCGCTCGGCGGCCTCGCGCACGAGGATCCCGGGCTGGCGGGCGATCGAGCCGGGTCGCAGACCGCCGACCGGCGTCACATGGGGGCGCAGGTCAAGCGCGCAGAACCGGGCGATCGTCTCCCGCGCCGCCGGGCCGACCAGGGTCATGGCCGAGAACACGCTCGTCACGTCGGTGAGCGCCGCGGGCGCCGTGAGCTCGGCGACGGCACCCCGCAGCTCCTCACGGCTGCCGCGGGCACCAGCCGCCGGCGCGATCACCAGCAGGCGCGACGGGGTCAGCGGGCACCACCAACCGCCCTCGTGCCGGATGGCTGACCCGGGCTCCGGGCCGGAACCCGTGAGCTCGCGAATCAGCGCCTCGAGCTCCCGCGGCTCCGCCTGGACCTCGAGCTTGGCCAGATGGGAGCAGTCCGCGAAGCCCACCGCCTCCTGGCACAGGTCGCGCTCGGCCTCGGGCGAGGCGAAGCCCGTCACGACAGCCCATCCGTGGCGTATGGCGGTCCGCCCGCCGGCCGCCGCCGCCATCGGCTCCATCGGCGAATGGGCGACCGGCGCGAAGCCATTCCCGGCCGCGGCCTCGACGCTTAGGAACTCGAGGGTCATGACCGCAGCACCTCCCCGTCGGGGTCGTAGAAGGGACGGGTCTGCACGGCCGCGGTGAACCGGCGGCTGTCATCGGAGATCGTGATCGTCGCGCCATCGAGGGCGAGGGGGTCGGGAACCCAGGCCATGCCGATCGTCTTGTCCAGGACCGGCGAGTGCCGCGCACTGGTGACCTGCCCGGCCGCTCGGCCCTCGGCGTCCAGCACGACCGCTCCCTCGGTGGGAACCTCGCCGTTCGAGGTGGTGAAGCCGACCAGCGAGATCCCCGCGGGATGCTCGGCGTAGTGCTGGAGCGCCCACTTGCCGATGTAGTCCTCCGGCTTGTCGAGCTTCACGATCCAGGGCATCGCGGCGCCGAACGGCGTGGATTCCGAATCGGTGTCCTGGCCGACCAGGATGTGCATCTTCTGGAGCCGCAGGATCCGTTGGGGTTCGAGGCCGAACGGGCGGATGCCGAACTCCTCGCCCGCCTCGAGCAGGGCATCCCAGACGTGCTCTCCGAACGCGGCCGGGTAGTGGATCTCGTAGCCGACCTCGCCGACGAAGCCGATCCGCAGGATCAGGCACGGGACCCCGGCGACCGGAGCCCGGAGGCCGTCGAGATACTTGAATCCGTCGGCCGACACGTCCAGGTCGGTCACCTTGGCCATGATCTCCCGAGCCCGTGGCCCGGCCAGGTTGACCGCCGCCAGGCCCTGCGTCACGTCGGTCAAGTGCACCCGCATACGCCAATCGGCCAGCCACCAGGAGAACCATTCCTCCATGGCTCCCGCGCCGCTCGAGGTGGTGGTCACGTAGAAGGCGTCCTCGTCCAGCCGGCAGATCGTTCCGTCGTCCACGATCCGCCCGGCATCCGAGCTGATCACCCCGTAGCGGATGCGGCCGGGAGCCAGGTTGGAGAACCGGTTCGGGTACAGGCGATCCAAGAATTCGCCGGAGTCAGGTCCCTGGACGAGCAGCTTGCCCAGCGTGGAGACGTCGATCAGGCCCGCCGCCCGGTGGACGGCCAGCGCCTCAGCCTGCGCGTCGCCGTAGTCGTAGGCCCGGCGCCAGTCGCCCGCCCAGTTGATTCGCGCCCCGAGCTGGCGATGGCGCTGGTGGATGGACGAGCGCTTGGCGGGTTCGAACGGCCGGCCGGCCAGGATCCCCATCGGCACCGACACCCAGGGTGGCCGGGCCGTGGTCGTGCCAACCTGGCCCAGGCTCTGGCCGGTCTCCTGGGCCATCAGCCGTACGGCGGGGACCTGGCACATCCGCCCCTGGCAGGGGCCCATCGTCACCGTCGTGTAGCGCTTGCAGAGCTCGATCGAGTCGAATCCCTCGGCGATGCTGAACGCGATGTCCTTCTCCGTCACGTCCTCACACAGGCAGGCAAAGCACTTGCCTCGCTCCCGGCCACTCACGGCGGGGGGCGCGACAGCCGGCGTTTCCTGGTTCTCGGTTGCCCTTGCCTGATCCCGCAGGGCCAGCTCGCCGGCCTGAGATCGGGCGTCGCCGAAGCCGAGCGCGTGGGCGGCGGCATATCCGGCCAGCGATCCGGACACCGTGGACGGCTCGCCCACCAGCTCGCCGGCGGCGTGCATGGTGTCCGGCAGCGAGCTGAGGCGGAACTGCCCGCCCGGCTCGTCGTAGGCGGTGGTGGCGCCGGCCTGCAACGCCAGCGACGACGCCGGGGCCGCGCCGCCGCTGACCACCAGCAGGTCACAGCGGATGCCGCGCTCGGTCACGTACTGGACCGGGCCGACGGGCGCCAGCAGAGCCTGATCCACGCTGCGGCTGCCCTGAGCCTCGATCACGGTATGCCCGGCCAGCACCTCGATACCCAGACGGCGGCAGGCTTCGGCGCGCGGCCCGGGCTCGGGCCGGGCGTCGGCCACCGCCAGGACGTGGACGCCTGTCTCGTGCAGGGCCACGGCTGCCTCCAGGCCGCGGTCGCCGGTCGTGGCCACCACGGCGCGGCGACCGGGGGAGACGCCGTAGAGCGTCGCCAGCCGGCGGGCGCCGTCGGACAGCATCACACCCGGGAGGTCGTTGCCGGCGAACACCAGGGGTTGCTCGATCGTCCCGGTGGCCAGCACGTGGCGGGCCGCTCTCACCTGATGGAGCGTGTCGGAGCGCCACACCGGCACCATGCCGTCGAAGTAGCCCAGGGCCGAAGCTCGATCGAGGATCTCCACCCCCGCCTGGCGTACGCGCTCAACCAGGGCATCGACCTCGGCCCGCGGAGTGTCCAGCAGGGCCCGGCCACCCAGGCGCGGACCCTCATCGACCAGCACCACATCAGCGCCGAGACCGGCGGCGGTCAAGGCCGCGTTCAGTCCGGCCACGCCGCCCCCCACCACCAGGATGTCCGCATGGCGGCGGCGGTACTCCGTCCGCCATTCGCGCTCGGGCTGCTCGCCGCGCAGGATGCCCAGCCCAGCGGCGTGGCGCAGCACCTTCTCGTACAGCGGCCACAGGCGCCGCGGCTTGATGAACGTCTTGTAGTAGAAGCCTGGGGGGGTGAACGGACCGCCCACCAGGTCCGTGGCCCGCATCACGTCGAACTCCAGGCTGGGCCGGGCGTTCAGGTGCTCCACCTGGATCCCTTCGCGGATCGGCTCCGTGCAGGCCCGGGTGCCGGGAGCGCCGTCGACGGCGACGAGGCAGTTGGGGCACTGGCCGGCGCAGCACAGCAGGCCGCGCGGCCGGTGGTACTTGAAGCTGCGCGAGAAGACACGCCGGCCGCCGGCGTACAGGGCGGATGCGATCGTGTCACCCGCGTAGCCCTCGGCCGGCTTGCCGTCGAACGTGAAGCGGACGGTCTGGCGGCGCTGGATCAGCTCGCCGGAGCGCTCGGGGAGGCGGCTCATTTCGCAGGCTCCTGCCCGGGAAGGGCAGTCCACTGCACGGCGTTGGTCACGGTGTCGCGCTCGGCCACGAACCAGGCCCGGCAGCCCGACCGGTGGTACCACCACTCGCGCTGCACGCCGGCCACATTGCGGCGGAAGTAGTTGTAGGCGTTCAGCTCCCGGAAGGTGGGTTGCTGGCGTGGTCGCGGGGAGATCTCGCCCCCGAACGCGAAGTCGGTCACCTCACGGGTGCCGCAGTTGGGACAGCGCAGGAGGTAGGACACCTAATTAGTGACCACTGAATGCATGAATTGGTACAACGCCCACCGCCGACCCTATCTCCGGCGTATGATCGTGTCCAATACGCCTTACGGCATGAGTGATTCGGATCTCGAATCACCGGAGATCGCGATGGAGCTGCGTCAACTGCGTTATTTCGTGGCCGTGGCCGAGGAGCTGCACTTCCGGCGGGCCGCCACCCGCCTGCACATCTCCCAGCCTCCGCTGAGCCAGCAGGTCCGCCACCTGGAGGAGGAGCTCGGCACCCAGCTGCTGACCCGCAACCGGCGCCGGGTCGAGCTGACCCCGGCGGGCGAGGCGTTCCTGCACGACGCTCGCGTGATCCTGGCCGAGCTCGACGGCGCGGTCGGCACGGCACGGAGGATCGGATCCGGCCAGGCCGGCCGGCTGAGGATCAATTTCGTCGGCTCGGCGCTGGTGTCGATCATCCCGGCCGCGGTCCAAGCGTTCCGCCGGGATCGTCCGGAGGTGGAGGTGGAGATGCGCGAGCGGCCAACCGCCGAGCAGCTCCGGGCGGTCCGGGCCGGCTCGGTCGATCTCGGCTTCGTGCGCCCGCCGATCGACGACCTGGACGGACTGCGGGCCGAGGTGGTGCTCCGCGAGCCGACCGTTGCCGTGCTGCCCAGCAGTCATCCCCTGGCAGGTGGCGGGCGGATCAGTATGGCCCGGCTCGCCCGCGAGTCGCTCGTCCTGTTCCCCCGCAGTCAGGCCTCGGGCTATCACGACCTCCTGATCTCCGCGCTGGCCCGCGGTGGACCGCCCCCGAACGTGGTTCAGTACGCGCCCGAGATGACCACGATCGTCGGCCTGGTGGCGGCGGGGCTGGGCGTCTCGCTCGTGCCCAGATCCGTGGAGCGGCTGGCCCTGGGGGGCGTAAGCTACCGGCCGGTACCGGGGGCACCGGTATCCGAGCTGGTCGCGGTCGCCCGCCAGGACGATGAAGCGCCGCTCGTCCGAGCGTTCATCGACCAGGCGAGGGCCGAAGGTGGAACCTGAATCGCCATCCAGGCCGCAGCTGCTGGTTCTCCAGCACATCGAGTGCGAGCCCCCGGGTGCCTACGAGGATGAGCTGCGCGGCCGGGGCGGCGAGCTGGTTCGCGTCGAAGTGGACGACGGAGCGCCGCTTCCGGCCTGGGAGGATTTCGACGGGATCGTGGTGATGGGCGGCCCGATGGGCGCCTACGAGGATGAGCGTCTGCCGTGGCTGGCCGAGGAGAAGCGGCTGATCGCCTCGGCCGCTCGCGCCGGCGCGCCCGTATGGGGAGTGTGTCTCGGGGCCCAGCTACTGGCGGCGAGCCTCGGCGCTGCCGTCGGCCCCGGACCGGCACCCGAGGTCGGACTGCTGCCCGTGTTGCGCACCCCGGCCGGCGCTGAGGATCCCGTCTTCTCGCTGGCCCCGGATGAGTTCCCCGCCCTGCAGTGGCACACGGACACGTTCGCCCTGCCGGAGCGTGCCCGGCATCTGGCTCGCTCGAGCGCCTACGAGGGCCAGGCGTTCGCCGTGGACCGCGCCTACGGGCTCCAGTTCCACATCGAGATCGGCACCGACCTGGCCACACGGTGGGGCCGGGTTCCCGAGTATGCCCGCAGTCTGGAGGCGATCTGGGGACCGGGGGCGCTCGACCGTCTGCTCGCGGGCATCGAGGAGCGCGAGGCCGAGATGCGCTCGCTCGCGCGGCGGCTGTTCGGCGCCTGGCTGGATCAGGTGGTGGCGCCCGTGGCGCTCGCCCGGTCGAGCGCTGTCTGACGCGGCCATGGCCAGCAGGACGGGCGCCCGGCTTTCCGGTCTGACACGTCGCGACCAAGGGTGAACGGGGGGCGATTTACGTCTCTGAGCGCGCAAATCGGACGCGAAGTCGGCGATGTGCGCGCTGGAGGCGGTCTGAAGCTCGCCGACGCCGATCAGGCGCCGGCCGTGACGCTACCCGCTGCCTCCGCCGCCTGGTCGGCGGGAGCCGGGTCCGCGCCCGCTCCCAGCACGCGCAGGGCTTCGGCCGGCAGACGGACCGCCACGGGGGTGCCGGTGGCTCCGGCGTCCGCCTGCCCGGTGTTGGTGATCCAGGCCTGGACCGTAGTCCCGTCGAACAGCCGCACGAACACGTGCAGGATCGAGCCGACGTACACACTGCGCTCGATCATCCCGGGGAGGCAGTTCTCCTCGGTGGCACCGTGCTCCAGCAGCTGAATGCGCTCGGGCCGGACGACCACCTTGACCGGGCCACGCAGGGCGACATCACCGCAGCACGAGCGCAGATGGAAGTCGCCCACCTGGAGCGTGCACTCCCCATCGCGCCAGCCCACCGCCTTGGCGTCCATCAGGTTGGAAACTCCCAGGAAGTCCGCGACGAACATCGTCCCCGGGTCCTCATAGACCTCGGAGGGAGTGCCGATCTGCTCGATCCGGCCCTGGTTCATCACGGCCATCCGGTCGCTCATGCTGAGCGCCTCCTCCTGGTCGTGGGTGACGAACACGAACGTGATCCCCACCTCCTCCTGCAGGGCCTTCAGCTCGATCCGCAGCTGCTTGCGGATCTTGGCGTCAAGCGCCCCGAGCGGCTCGTCGAGCAGCAGCACTGCGGGTCGCAGAACGAGCGCTCGAGCCAGCGCCACCCGCTGCTGCTGGCCGCCCGAGAGCTGGTTGGGCCGCCGCTTCTCATAGCCGGACAGCTGAACGAGGGCCAGCGCATCAGCCACGCGATCGTCCCGCTCGGACTTGGGAACCGACTTGTACCGCATCCCGAACGCCACGTTCTCGGCCACGTTCAGGAACGGGAACAGCGCGTAGTGCTGAAACACCGTGTTGACGTTGCGGCGGTTGGGCGCCCAGGTGGCGACGTCGGTGCCGTCGAGGAGGATGTTGCCGGCGGTCGGCGGCTCGAAGCCCGCGATCATGCGCAGTGTGGTCGTCTTCCCGCAGCCGCTCGGCCCGAGCAGCGAGAAGAACTCGCCCGACCGGATGTCCACCGAGATGCCGTCGACGGCAATCACGTCGTCGAACCGCTTGGTCAGCGACTGCAGCTGTACATGACCTGCACTCATCGTCAGTCCTTTCAGATCCCGGCGATCGTCGTGAGTGCCTCGGCGGTGCTCTCGGTGCGTTCGCCCCGGGTCAGCCGCCGGTACGCGAAGAAGCCGATCACCGCTGCCACCAGTGAGAAGACCAGCATGATCGTGGCCAGGGCGTTGAGGGCCGGCCCACTCAGGCCGCCGTGGACGTTTGAATAGATCAGCACCGACATCGGCTGGGTTCCCGCCGTGGAGGACAGCTGCTCCACGATCACGAAGTCATCGATCGTCGAGGCGAACACGAGCACGGAGCTGGCCAGGATCGCCGGGGTCAGCATCGGGAGCAGGACACGGCGGACCGCCCCGAGGCGCGATGCGCCGAGGTCGGTCGCCGCCTCCTCGTAGCCCGACCCGATGCTGACCAGCCGCGAGCGCACGATGATCGCCGGCCAGCTCAGGTTCCACACGACCAGCCCGGCCACCTCGGCTTCCGTGCCGAGGCCGATGAACGTCAGCGCCTGGGTGACCAGCATGAACAGCGCCACGGCGAGCAGCAGCTCGGGGATCACGAACGAGAAAATCATCACGAAGTTCAACCCGTTCGCGGTCCGGCTCCGCCAGCGGTCGATGCCGATCGCAAATGCCAGTCCGAGCGGAACACAGATCACGGTGGTCAGGCCCGCGAGCACGAGCGTCTGGATCACCGCCTGATGCAGGCTGGGGTTGTGGAGCACGGAGGTGACCTGGGCGCCGACGTACCACTTCGTGGAGAAGCCCTGCCACGTGGCCTGGGAGGCTCCCTTGTTGAACGAGAACAGCACGGCGATGCCGATCGGCAGAATCGACCAGACGATGTACAGCCAGGTGAATCCCTCCATGACCCACGGGCGTCGCCAGGGATTGCCACGGAGACCGCCGCCCACTCGGACGGCAGCCGGAGGCGGGGAGGCGCTCACCGACTTGTCGATCGCGGTGGCCATCAGGCGTAGTCCCTGGAAGCTCGGGCGGTGCTCACGACGTAGTAGATCATCGGGATGAGCAGCACCACCAGCAGCATCAGCGCCAGCACGGCGCCCTGTCCGGTCTCGCCGGGCGCCTGCAGCTGACCTTCGATCACGTTGCCGATCATCGTCGTCCCCGGAGTCCCCGACAACAGCTGGTTGGTGAAGTAGTCGCCGAGCATCGGCAGCGCCGTGATGAAGGCTCCGGCGATAAGGGCCGGCTTGCTCAGCGGAATCGTGACGCGCCAGAACGTCCGCCACTTGCTGAGGCCGAGATCGCGAGCGGCCTCCAGAAGGCTCTGATCGATGCGGTCAAGGAAGGCGTACAGCACCAGGATCAGGTACGGGATGTATCCATACACGAGCCCGAAGATCACGACCACCGACTTGCCCCCGAGCCAGTCCGTATTGCCCGGCAGTCCGACCGCGGACAGGACGCTGTTGAGCAGGCCGCCCTGCTGCAGCAGGTCGATCCAGGCCAGCATCCGCATCATGTAGCTGACCCAGAACGGCGCGACCAGCAGCACCAGGAAGAGCGTCTTGCGCCGGCCGGCGTACCGGGCCACGAAGTAGGCCACCGGATAGGCGATCGCCAGCGACAGGATGGTGGCGATCGCGGTGTAGAGGACGGTCCGGAGCGCCGGCGCTCCGATGAACGAGTTGGGACCCGTTATGTCCTGCCAGACCGCATTCAGGTTGAACGTCGACCAGTGCAGTGGATTCCAGATCGGAATCACGGTCTGGAAGAAGTTGTTGATGCCGCCGCCAGCCACCGCCAGCATGGCGTAGAACGGCACCACGAAGAGGACGATCAGCCAGATTGCGCCGGGTGCCGCCAGCCCGATCCAGAGCCAGCGGTTCCGGCGTGTGATGGTGCGCTCATTGCCGCGCATCGACTGCTGAACCCTAAAGCCCCTTGGAGAATGTGTTCCAGGTGGACTCCCACACGGCGTTGGCCGCCCCGGGAAGCTGGAGCTCCGGCAGCCCGTTGCGGAAGTAATCCGGCAGCACCACGGTCGATGACAGTGCCGGCGGCAACAGCTTCTCGGCCGTCAATTTCGCCGGAGTAACGGCGGTCAGGGGCTGCATGTAGCCGACGTAGCTGTAGTTCTCCAGCGCGTTGTTCACGTCGAGCATGTAGTCGATGAACATGTGGGAGAGCACCGGGTTTGAGCCACTGTTCAGGTTGACGATCAGGTCGTTGTTGACCGGACCCTTGCGGTTCGCCGGGAACCAGTAGCCGATCGTGTCGACCGATGTGCCCTTGGGCAGGTACTCGTAGGCGCTGGCTATGTCACCAGACCACGCGTGATGAATCCACGTTTTCCCGGTGGGAACGTCGGTGTAGTCGTTGTTGTCGATCCGCACGCCCGTCAGCGAGGCGAGCTGCTGCAATGCCTTGCCGGCGTTCTGTATCTGGCTGGTGTTGGTCGTGTTGATGTTCGTGTTGCCCGAGCGCATCAGGGCGAGCGCGATCGACTCGCGGTAGTCATCGAGGATCGCCACCTTGCCCCGGTACTTCGATCCCTGCCAGGGCATGTCCCAGCCAGGGGTCAGGTTCACCTTGTCCTTGCGCCAGGCCATCCCGGTGGTGTAGATCGAGTACGGCGTCGTGTACTGCCAGGCCTGGTCGTAGTACGGGTTCCGGTAGTCAGGCCAGGTGTTGGCCATGTTGGGAATGTAGGTGTGGTTGAGTGGCCGGATCAGCTTGGCCTGGACCAGCGGACCCAGCGTCGCGACCGTCGGGAAGAAGACGTCGAACTTGAGCTGCCCGGTCTGGAGCTTGGCGACCGCCTCTTCGATCGTGTTGAACGTCGTGAGCTGGTAGCTGCAGTTGTGCTTCTTGCAGAAGCTCTTGATCACGGCCTCGTTGATGTACGCGACCCAGTTGTAGATCTGCAGGGTCGCGCCCTTCTCAGGCGCGAGGCCGGCGGCGATCGGTTTGTTGTCCGAATAGATGGGCCATTTGACCGGGCTGGTCGGGCTGGGCAGCCGCACCCCGGTGGTGGTCCCGGTGGGATTGCTCGATCCGCAGCCGGCCAGCAATCCCCCGAGCGCCAGCCCGGCGCCTGCGCCCATCAGCTGCCGGCGCGTGATCGCGCCCTCATCCGGATTCAGTACGCGCCGGATCCCCGGTGCCACCCATCCCTCACGTGGATGCATCTGCGCTCATCCTCCAACTCAGGTTGATTTAGCGAGCGGATCGATCTGACATCTCACCGCATGTAGTTCGCAGCCGAGCTCGGCCGCTGCCATTGCCAGGCAGCGCTCGACCATTCGCTCCGGTGTCACATCCGGCTGCCCCAGGGTCACCTGGACGCCGAGTCCGTCCAGCATGCCGCTCAGGCTCAGGGCGAAATCATCCGGATCGGTGTCCCTCGAGAACTCGCCGCTCGCCTGTCCGTCCCGGATGATGTCGGCGATCAGGTCACGCTGACGGCGATCGAGGCGGAAGTACCGCTCGGCCACCGCCGGCTCGCGCCGCGCGCGCACCCACACCTCGATCCACAGCGTGTAGTCGCCGCTGATCCCGCCCGGTCCGAGGCTCGTCTCCTCGATCAGGTGGACGAGCTTGTCGGCCGCGCGGTCGTAGCGGCTCTGTCCTGCCTCCAGCCGCGCGTAGAACTCTTGGTCCGTCTGGTCAACGGCCTCCGCCAGCAGCCGGTCCTTGGACTCGAAGTAGTAGAGGATCGTCGGCGAGCTGGTCCCGGCCCGCTCGGCGATGTCGCCGATGCGGGTGTCGAAAAGTCCGCGCTCATACAGGACCTCAGCCGCCGCGGCCACGATCTGCGGCCGCCGCAGGTGCTCGACCTTTGGCCGTGGACTCATACCTCTCCTGATCCAGCGCGACGCCCCTCAGATGCGCCGCGACCCGTTTGCTGAACGGCGGTTCAGGAAACTACTGAGCGCCCACCTGCGCTGTCAAGGCCGCCGGCCGGCCCAACGCGCGATTAATCTCAAGCCAACTTTTCGCGCCGCCCGGCAGCGAGCCCGGCGGCGGACACGGCGGCAGATACGGCGGCGGGCTCGGCCAGTGGCTCCCCGAGGCCCAGCTCCCGCGCGACCGCTGTGCGCACGGTCTGCCGGGCCCGGGTCAGGGTCATCTGCGGGTCGCCGATGATCGTGCGCACGCCGACGCCGTCGAGCAGAGCGAGGATCCGGTCGGCCACCTCGTCGGGATCGCAGCGGCCGAACTCGCCCGCCGCCACGCCGGCGCCGATCTCGTCGGCAAACCAGGCGTGCAGGCGGGAGTACAGCTCGCCGGCGATCGGTCGCAGCTGCTCGTTGCGGGCGGCCTGGTGCCAGAGCTCCAGCCACAGCAGCCAGTCGTCGTGCAGCTCAGTGGAGACGGGCAGGCACCCCTCCAGCATCGACTCCAGGCGTTCGGCGTGGCTGGAGGCGGCCTCGGACCCACTCGAGATCCGGCGCTCCTCGGCGTAGTTGTACGAGTAGTCGAGCGCCTCGGCCAGGAGCGCCTCCCGGGTGGCGAAGTGGTAGTGAACGAGCGACGGTGAGACCCCCGCATCCATGGCGATGCGAGCGATCCGCACTCCCTCGATGCCCTCCCGCGCGATCCGGCGGACCGCGGCGGCGAGGATCCGCTGCCGAGCCGGACGGGCGCGCGGGCTCACGAGGGATCAACCATCGCCATCCAGGTCCAGATCGGCGCGGATCCGGTCGGCGAACCAGGCCACCGCCGCCTCGCGGCGGGACAGCGGACCACACACATAGTCGCGCGTGTGCGCGCCGAGCTGCACGTTGCGCACCAGCTCGACGTCCTCGTCCAGCACCAGGTTGTTCAGTCGCTGGTTGACCCACTGCACGACACGGGTTCGCGGGCTCGCGGGCCCGGGGCGGAAGGCGCCGAACACATCATGTGTGCGGTCGATCCCGTCGGGCACGATCGACCAGGTGTTCACCTGATCCGGATAAAGGTCGATGGTCGTGTTCGGGTAGATGAACACGTAGCGCCAGATCCGCCGATCCTCGTCGGACAGGCCGGGCATCGGCTCGGCCAGCTGCTGGTACAAACGCTCGAGCCGGTTGCTCGACGGCTTCTCGCGCAGTGGCGCGTCGAACCACACGTAGTGCTCATGGACGTCGGCCTCGTAGTGCTTGTAGTCGTACATGCGCATCAGGCCGGGGTGGGCGATCGGCACGTGGTAGCCCTCCATGTAGTTCTCGGCCACGACCTTCCAGTTGGCCGGCTGTCCTGAGCCCCTGTCGGCCTCCGGGGGCACCCGCGCGACCAGCCGCGAGAACGGCGTCGACGAGGCGAACGGCACGAGCTCCGGAATGCGGTAGCGGGCCAGGCGCTCCGGTAGGTCGCCGAGCATCTCGTGCAGGGGAGTCGCGTCGCGGTCGATGTTGATGAAGATCAGCCCGCACAGCTCCTCGACCGCCACGGGGAACAGGCCAAGCCTCGATTTGTCGAGCCGCTCGCCGAAGGTCATGCCCTCGGGGACACCGATCAGCGTGCCGTCGAACCGGTAGGTCCAGCCGTGGTAGCGGCAGCGGATCGCGCCCTTGCACTGGCCCTCTCCGCTGAGCAGGCGGGAGGCCCGGTGCCGGCACACGTTCCGGTAGGCGCGCAGATCACCGTGCTCGTCCCGCAGGACGAGCACGGGCTGGTCCCCGGCGCTCGCGGTCAGGTAGCTGCCGGGCCGGGGCAGCGAGGAGACGTGGCCGGCCAGCTGCCAGGTGCGCTCGAAGATCCGCCGCTGCTCGCTTTCGAGCACCTCAGGGTCGAGGTACAGGCGGGGCCGAAGGGCCTGCCCTGTGGGCGTGATGGTGGGGGAGGGATGTACGTCGGAAACGGTCATGGGGCTCCACATCCTGACTTTGTGATCAGTGTATGCTAACCCGGTGGTCAAGCGCGGCGCATGGCTGTCGGTGACACCGGAACCGGAACGGGAGCTTCCACTCGCCGCCGCCACGCTCCGCGCGGGGGCCGCGCCGGACCCTGCGGCCGTTGAGGCTGAGCAGGCCCGGATCGAGCGCCTTCTGCTGCATGGGACCCAGCGCCGCTGGATCGCCTACCTGCACGAGGTGGCCGAGCTCATCGACGCCTGCGCGCCGGTGGCGGATCCAGACGTCCGCCGGCAGCGGGGGCGGGCCGTCGCGGTGCTGGCCAACCACCACAACCTTCTCCTGGGACTGCCGGGCCGCGGCGCTCGCTGGACGCAGTCCGATCGCACGCGCCTGAATCAGGCCGCGGGCAGCGCAACCACCACCGAACGAGGGGCCGCATGACCGCCACCACCACTCACCCACAATCCATCACCGATGCCGAGCTGACCGACGAACAGCGCGCGTTGCAACGGCGCGCCCGGGAGTTCGTGGAGAACGTCCTGATCCCGTTGGAGGTCGAGGCCGAGGGGCGGGGTGGCCGGCTGCCCGCGGAGACGATCGAGGAGATCAAGCGACAGGCGATCGCCGCGCGGCTGAACGGCGGGCGAGTGCCGGCGGAGCACGGCGGCCAGGGCTGGTCGATGCTCGAGTGGTTCGTAGTCAACGAGCAGTTCGGCCGGGTGACCGGCGGACTGCACTGGCACGTGCCCAATGTCTACAACGTCCTCGTCCACGGCACGCCCGAACAGGTCGAGCGCTACCTGGTGCCGGCGCTCCAGGGGGCGGGCGGAGATGCGTACGCGGTGACCGAGGCTGAGGCCGGTTCCGACCCGGCCGGGATCGCCTCCACCGCCCACTCCACGGACTCCGGCTGGCGGATCAACGGCGAGAAGTGGTTCGTCACCTCGGGCGATGTGGCCCGCGTGCTGATCGTGATGGCCAACGTGGTGGACGGGGCCGACCGGCTGCCCACGCTGTTTCTGGTCGAGCCCGGCGCCCCTGGCGTGGAGTTCGTCGACGACCCGATCTACACGCACAATTACCCGCACGGCCATCCGACGATTAGGTTCACCGATGTGGAGGTGCCGGCCGACGCGGTGATCGGCGGCGTGGGCAACGGCGACTCCCTGCAGCGCGGCTGGTTCACCGAGGAGCGGCTCGGCATCGCCACCCACGGCCTCGGTGCCATGTGGCGTCTGCTGGACGATACGACCGACTGGGCGCTGCACCGCCGCCAGGGCGGCCAGCGGATCTTCGATCACCAGGGCATCTCGTTCCCGCTGGCCGACTCGGCCACTGACGCGGCGCTGGGACGCCTGCTGGCGCTGCAGGTGGCGCGGATGGTCGACGGCGAGGTCGATCCCAAGCTGATCCACGCCAAGGCGTCGATGGCCAAGCTGTTCGTCTCCGAAGCGGCCTGGCGGTGCGCCGACCGGGCTGTGCAGACATTCGGCGGACGCGGGTACATGCGCAACAACGTGGCCGAGCGTTTCCTGCGCGAGTTGCGAGTGGACCGCATCTGGGAGGGAACGAGCGAGATCCAGCGCCTGATCATCGCACGGGCCATGGAGCGCCGCGGCATCGAGGCGACGATCCATTGACCGAGCGCCTGGAGCGACTGTTCCGCCCGGCGCACGTCGCCGTGGTGGGCGCCACCGAGCGCCCGGGCAGCTACGGCGCCCAGGTTCTGGAGAACCTGGCGGCGATCGGCTACCCGGGCGAGGTATGGGGCGTCAACCCCGGCCGCACCGAGGTGATGGGTCATCCCTGCGTGCCCACCGTGAGCGACCTGCCCGTGGCAGCGGACGCGGTGGTCGTGGCGATTCCCGCCCCCGGGGTGCCTGACGTGATCGAGGCGGCGGGCGCCCGGGGTTGCGGGAGCGCCGTCGTTTTCAGCGCGGGGTTTCGAGAGGCGGCCGGCGGAGCCGACCTGCAGCGCCGCCTGACCGACTCGGCGGTGCGGCACGGGCTGCCCGTGTGCGGGCCCAACTGCGACGGGATCGTCTCGATGCCGGGCCGCGTGGCGCTGTGGGGGGATGCGCTCGAACCGCGTGAGGCCGGGCACGTGGCGGTCGTCGCCCAGAGCGGCAACATAACGGTCAACGCCCTGGCGGCCCACCGAGGATTGCGCCTGCACACGGTGATCGCCACCGGCAATCAGGCCGTGCTGTCCGCCGCCGATTACCTGAACTTCCTCGTCCGCGAGGAGGGTCTGGCGTCCATCGCTCTGTATCTGGAGGACGATGGCGGACCCGAGCTGTGCGAAGCGCTGGCCCGCTGCGCGGAGGCCGGCATCCGGGTGGCCGTGCTCAAGGTCGGAAGCTCGCCCATCGGCGCCCGCAGCGCCGGGCTCCACACGGCCTCATTGACCGGGGATCAACGGGTGTTCCGCAGCCTGATGCACGAGGCGGGCGCCGTATGGGCGCAGGACGTCCACGAGCTGCTGGAGGTGGCCAAGACCCTGGCGGTGAGACCCCGATTGCCGCGCCACCCCGGCCTGGCGATCATGACCTGCTCGGGTGGAGACTCGGCTCAGGGCGCGGACGAGTGCGAGCGCCTGGGGCTGGCGCTTCCCGAGCTCACCGCTGACACCTTGGCGACTCTGAGCGAGCTCCTGCCGGCTGCGGCCACCGCGGCCAACCCACTCGACTACACCGCTGTCATCTGGGGCGAGCGCGACTCGATCGGCCGGCTCATCACCACGCTGGGACACGATCCAGCGATCGATCAGGTGCTCGTCTTCTACGACCAGCCGCCCGGCTTGACGGGGGCTCAGCTCGAGTCCTGGGACGCGGTGCGCCGCGGCATCATCCAGGGCGCCGCGGACGCGAGCGCCCCGGTCATGGTCAGCTCCACGCTGCCGGAGCTCCTGAGCGACGAGGCGGCCTGGGAGCTGGCGCAGGCAGGAATCCCCGCGGCCGCCGGCCTGCGCACCGGACTGCGCTGCGTGGCCGCCATGGCCGAGCCTCCGGGTGACCCGGCACGCCTCAGGGAGATTCGCGAGGTGGCGCTGCGCGTCGCCGGCAGCAGCCCGGCCGGCGGGGGCGCCTGGATGGCCGAGCACGAGGCCAAGGAGCTCCTGGCCGAGGCCGGCGTGAACACCGTTGACTGGCGCCTGATGACCGGCGAGCGTGAGGCCGGAGCCGCGGTCGCCGAACTCGGCGGCCGGATCGCGTTGAAGGTCAGCGCCCCCGGGCTGCGCCACAAGACCGAGCTGGGCGCGCTGGCCCTGGACGTGGCCTCAGCCGAGGCGGCGGTGAACGAGTTTCGCCGGCTCCGCCCGATGGCCGAGGCGCGCGACGGAAGGATCCTGGCCGAGCGGATGGCGCAGCCGGGTGTGGAGCTGCTGGTGGCCGTGCAGGCCGACAGCGTCGTCCCGGCCGTGGTTATCGGGCTGGGCGGGATCTACACCGAGATCTTCCGGGACGTCGCCGTCGTGCCGCTGCCCGCCTCGGCGGGTCGCATCGAGCGGGCGATTCGCTCGCTACGGGGCGCCGCGCTGCTCACCGGAGCACGGGGCGGTCAGGCTGTCGATTTGGCGGCGGCGGCCGACCTCGCTCAGCGCGCCTCCGAGCTGGTCAGCCGGGGACCCCTGGATGTCGTCGAGCTCAACCCGGTGATCGTTGGCCCCTGGGGGGCTGTGGCCGTCGACGCGGTGGCGCGGCGCTCGGGCCACGAGGTACTCACGAACTCCCGAATCGAGGCACTCAATGCATGACGTGATCGTGGTCGGCGGCGGGTTCGCCGGCGTCACCGCGGCCCGCGAGGCTGCCCTGCGCGGCCGCTCGGTGCTGCTGCTGGAAGCCCGGGACCGCCTGGGCGGGCGCACCTGGCGCGCCCCCTGGGACGGGCACGAGATCGAGTACGGCGGCGCCTGGGTGCACTGGCATCAGCCCCACGCGTTCTCCGAGCTCACGCGCGCAGGCCTCAGGGTCTCCATCGGAGTCGACACCGACCGCGCGGCGTGGTTCGTGGACGGGCACCGTCGGTCGGCTGCCATGGAGGAGCGGGACGCGATCGCCGAGCGCGGCTGGAACCGGTTCGTGGACGGAGTCGACGAGGCGCTGCCGCTGCCCCACGATCCCCTGTTCGCGATCGACAAGCTGGCCCGTTTCGATCGGCTCTCGGCGGCCGAGCGTGTCGAGCAGCTGGATTTATCCGAGGACGAGCGGGCGGTGCTGGTCGCCGAGCTGGAGTCGCTCACCAGCGCCCCCCTCGAGGATGCCGGGGCGGTGTCGGTGCTGCGGTGGCACGCGCTATCGGGCTACAGCCTGGCTCTGACCCAGTGGACCGGCGGACGCGTGACGATCGATGGCGGCACCAGCGCCCTGCTGAATGCGATCGCCTCCGGTGCCCGCTACGAGCGGCGCCTGGACTCCCCGGTGGCCGAGATCAACCGGACGAGCGACGGGGTGGAGGTTCTCACCCGGGATGGCCGCGGTTTCCGCGGCCAGGCGGTCGTGGTGGCCGTCCCCATCAACACTCTGGACCGGATCGAGTTCTCGCCCGCCCTTCCCGACGACAAGCGGGCGGGGATCGCGCAGGGTCAGGCATCTCGGGGCGTGAAGATCTTCATCCACGCGCGCGGGGAACCGGTGCTCAGCAATTCGGTGCGAGCCGGGCACCCGTTCGGCTACCTGGCCAGCGACACGCTGTTCGCCGACGGCTCCCAGCAGCTGATCGGGTTCGGCCGGGACGCCGCCGTCTGCCGCGTGGAGGACACCGACTGGGTGCAGCGCAGCCTGAACGAGCTGCTGCCCGAGTACGAGGTGCTCGAGGCGACCGCACATGACTGGCTGGCCGACGAGTTCGCGCGCGGCACCTGGGCAATCCACCGGCCCGGGTGGTACGAGCACCATCACGCGGCCATGCGGCGTCCCGAGGGGCGCCTGCTGCTGGCCGGCTCCGATCTGGCCAACGGCTGGTCCGGGTTCATCGACGGCGCGATCGAGAGCGGCCTGCGCGCCGGCGCCTGGGCGGCCGCCAGGGCGTGAGCCCGGCGCTCCGCTCCCGCTCCGGGCACGCTGGCGGTAAGCTTCGAAGCCGAGGGTACGAATTTGTCCAATAACCTGGTTGAGCTCGTTCGCCGCCGGCACGAGGTTCAGGGGCCCAGCGCCCTGGCCGTGCTCAAGGAGGCGGCCGATGCGCGCGGCGAGATAACCGACGAAGACCGTCGCCAGGCGGCTGAGGCCTCCGGGCTGCCCGAGGCTGCCGTGTACGGCGTCTCGACCTTCTACGACGACCTGCTGGCGCCCCGCGGACGCCGCCACATCCGCGTGTGCACGGGAACCGCATGCTTCGCCGCCACCGGCGACGCGCACGTCGACGCTCTCCGCCAAAGCTTCGGGTTGGAGCTGGGCGAGCGCAGCAGCGACGGACAGGTGTCGCTGGCCGAGACGGTCTGCCTCGGCTTCTGTCACAGCTCCCCGGCGGTGCGCGACGGAGACGTCGTCGACGCCGGCGCCGATGTGATCGACCGCGTCCTGTCCGGTGCCTGCCGGGCCGCTTCCGAGCCGGATTGGACGAGCCTGCTCGACGAACCCGTGCTGACCCGGCCCGGGGATTGGTCGGGACTGGCGCGGGCGCTGGCGGACCTGCAGCCGGAGGAGCTCCTGGCCGAGGTGACCGACGCGGTGGTGCGCGGGCGGGGCGGTGCCGGCTTTCCCGCCGGTCAGAAGTGGTCCTTCGCACGGGCCGCCGCGGGCGAGCCCAAGTTCATCGTGGCCAACGGCGACGAGGGTGACCCGGGGTCGTACATCGACAAGTACCTGATGGAGCGCAACCCGGCGCTCGTGCTCGAGGGAATGGCGCTGGCCGGCTACGCCGTCGGGGCCGAGCACGGCTTCATCCTCACCCGCTCCGAATACCCGCGCTCCAAGCCGCGGCTGGAGGAGGCGGCTCAGGCGGCGCGCGATGCGGGCCTGCTGGGCGACGACATCGCCGGCTCGAGCTTCAGTTTCGACGTCACGGTGCTGGAGGGCGCCGGCTCCTACGTGGTCGGCGAGGAGACGGCGCTGCTGGCCTGCATCGAGGGGCGCCGCGGGACGGTTTCGGCCCGGCCGCCGTTCCCGGCCGTGCGCGGCCTGTACGGCCGCCCGACCGTGGTCAACAACACCGAGACGCTGGCCAACATCCCGTTCATCGCCCGCCACGGCGCCGAGGCCTACCGGGCGCTCAGCCCCGGCGCCACCTCCGGCTCGAAGCTCGTCTGCTTCAACGAGCGCTTCGCCCGGCCCGGGGTGTATGACGTGCGCTTCGGCACGCCGATGCGGGAGCTGGTGGAGACGGTCGCCGGCGGAATGGCCGAGGGCCGCACCCTCAAGGCCCTGCAGATCGGCGGGCCACTCGGCGGCATCCTGCCTGCGTCACGGCTGGACGTGGCATTCGATTTCGAGGCCCTGGCCGCGGAGGGCTGCATGGTCGGCCACGGCGGCATCCTCGCCTTCGATGAGGAGACCGACATGCGCGGGGTGGCCAGGCACCTGCTGCGCTTCGGCGCGCACGAGAGCTGTGGCAAGTGCTTCCCGTGCCGCATCGGCCTGCACCGGGCCCACGAGATGTTCTGCCGCGACGAGCCGATCGACCGCGGCCGCCTGGAGGCGCTGCTGGAGGCGCTCGAGCTGGGCAGCCTGTGCGCCCACGGCGGCGGCCTGCCCGCCCCGATGCGCAGCCTGCTCAAGTACTTCCCTGACGAGCTGGGGCTGGCCTGATGCAGGTCAAGATCGACGGGCGGGCGGTGGAGGTGGAGCCGGGCAGCACCGTGCTCGAGGCGATCCGCGCGGCCGGATCGGACGTGCCCACCCTGTGCTACGACCCCCGGCAGGCGCCGTTCGGGGCCTGCCGAGTGTGTCTCGTCGCTGCCGAAGGGGCTCCCGCTCCGATTCCGGCCTGCACGACACCGTGCCGCGAGGACATGAGCATCGACACGCGCGACCCGACCGCCCGGCGGGTGGTCACGGCGGTGGTCGAACTGGTGCTGTCCGAGCTCCACGAGCCGCCCGAGCCCCAGACCGAGCTGGCGGCGGTCGCCCGGGAACTGGAGATCGGCGAGCTGCGCTGGCCGGGCGACGGCCACCCCGCCCAGCTCGAGGCCGACCACCCTTACCTGGTCTTGCGCCACGAGCTCTGTATCTCCTGCGGGCGCTGCGTGCGGGCCTGCGACGAGGTGCAGGGCGCCTTCGCGCTGACCGCCACCGGGCGCGGTTTTCACGCCAACGTGACCGCCGGTCTGGATGCCGGCTTCCGGGACTCCACGTGCGTGTCCTGCGGGGCCTGCGCCGACACCTGCCCCACCGGGGCAATCACCGAACACACTTTGATGGACCTTGCCCTGGCGGGATAATGCTCCCAGAGCAGAAAGGAGGACCGGATATGGACAATCGCTTTGACTCCACCGTCACCACCGTGTGCGGATACTGCGGTGTGGGCTGCCGCCTCGAGGCGCATGTGGCCGACGGACGCGTCGTTTCGATCAGCCCGGCCGCCGATGGCCCGGCGAACAAGGGCCACACCTGCCTGAAGGGCCGTTTCGCCCACCAGTTCTCCCGCTCGCGCGACCGGCTCACCGAGCCGCTGATCCGCGAGGGCGACGACTTCCGGGCCGCCACCTGGGAGGAGGCGCTCGAGCGGATCGCCTCCGAGCTGAACCGCATCAAGGCCGAGCATGGCCCCGACGCGATCGCCGGCCTGGCCTCCTCGCGGGCCACCAACGAGGACTGCTACGCGATGGCTCGGCTGATGCGCGCGGCGGTGGGGACCAACAACATCGACAACTGCTCCCGGGTCTGTCACTCGCCCACCTCCTGGGCCCTGCGCCAGTCGTTCGGCTTGAGCGGCGCCACCGGCTCGTTCGACGACATCGAGCACGCCGGCGCGGCCATCATCATCGGGGCGAACCCGACCGAGGCCCACCCGGTGGTGGGGGCGCGGATCAAGCAGGCGACCCTGCGAGGGCTGAAGCTCGTGACAATCGATCCGCGGCGGATCGAGCTGGCCGACTACGGCGTGCTGCATCTGAGCCCGCGTCCCGGGACCAACGCCGCGATCATGCTCGGGCTGGCTCACGTGGTGGCCCGGGACGGGTTGACCGACCCGGAGTTCATCGCCTCCCGCACCACCGGTTATTCCGAGGTGGAGGAGCTGCTGGCCTCCTATTCCCCACGGGAGGTGGAGTGGATCTCCGGCGTGCCCGCCGCCGATCTGGAGGCGGCCGCGCACATCTACGCGGAGGCGGCGGAGGCGTGCGTCATCTGGGGCCTGGGGGTGACCGAGCACAAGTACGGCTCCGAGGTCGTCCGGCTGATCTGCAACCTGACGATGATGACCGGCAAGGTGGGCCGCCCCGGATCGGCGCTGCTGCCGCTGCGCGGCCAGAACAACGTCCAGGGCTCCTCGGACATGGGCGCCCTGCCCGACACCTACACCGCGTACCGCTCGGTCGAGGACGACGAGGTGGCTCGCTCCTTTGAGGAGGCGTGGGGAGTTCCGCTGTCCCGCCACAAGGGGATGAAGATCCCTGAGATGTTCGACGCCGCCGTGGCCGGCAAGCTCAAGGCGATGTACATCTTCGGCGAGGACGTCGCCCAGACCGACCCCGACACCGCGCACGTGATCGACGCCCTGGAGTCCCTGGAGTTCCTCGTCTGCCAGGACATCTTCCGCACCGAGACCACCCGCTACGCCGACGTGATCCTGCCGGCCTCGACGTTCCTGGAGAAGTCCGGCACGTTCATCAACGCCGAGCGCCGGTTCCAGTTGGTCGCACCGGCGATCGATCCGCCCGGCCAGGCGCGGACCGACCTGGAGATCATCACCGAGGTGAGCCGGGCGCTTGGGCACGAGATGGGCTGGCAGAACTCGGCCGAGGTGCTGGACGAGGTGGCCGCACTGACACCGGAGTACGCCGGAGCCAGCCACGAGCGGATCGGGCGCCACGGGCTCCAGTGGCCGGTGGCCGCCGACGGCACGGATTCGCCGATCCTGTACGAGGAGACGTTCCGCAAGCCCGATGGCCTGGGGCGGTTCGCGGCCCTTCCATACAAGGCGCCGGGTGACGCTGCGGACGACGAGTTCCCGCTCATCCTGGTCACCGGCCGGCGGCTGCAGCACTACAACGCCGGCACGATGACCCGCCGGACCGGCAACTTGGAACTGCTCGACCACGACTGGCTGGAGATCCACCCCGAGGACGCCGAGCGCCTGTGGGTGACCGACGGCCAGAGGGTCACGGTGCGCAGCCGGGTGGGCTGGATCGAGACGGTCGCCAAGGTGACGTCGCGGATCGAGCCCGGGCACGTGTTCACCGCCTTCCATTTCCCGGAGCAGCGCACGAACCTGCTGATCGGCCACTCTGCGGATGTCAACACCAGCTGCCCGGAATACAAGGTCGTGGCCGTCGACGTGCGCCCCGTGGCCGAGCAGCCGGCGTTCACCCCAGCACTCCACGAGCCGGCGCTCACCTGACCGGGCACTCACCCGGTCGCCGCCCGCGGCTGGCCGGCCGCGGGCGGTGGCATGCGTCCGCTGACGGGGGGCCTCGTTAGGCTAGGGGCCGTGGGGGACGATCAGATCAAGCTCGGCCCGGAGTGTCCCGCCTGCGGTGAGCCCTGGCTGCGCCCGACAGCGGTGCCCGGGCGCTACCGCTGCGTGAACTGCATGCACCGGTTCGAGCTGGTCTCGGTGTGCCCCAACTGCGGGGAACACTCGACGATCGTGCGCATGTCGAGCACGGCGATCGTGATCTGCAACCACTGCAAGAGCAGCATGCTCCGGGCGCTGTGATGCCGAACACCCGGGAGGTCCTGCGCCAACCCCACGTGGCGCCGTCGATCCTGTCGGCCGATTTCGCCCGGCTCGGCGCCCAGGTGGCCGACGTGCTCAGCGCCGGCGCGCGGGTGATCCACGTGGACGTGATGGACGGCCATTTCGTGCCGCCGATCTCATTCGGCGCGGTGGCCGTCGGGACGATCGCCGACCAGGTGCACCAGGCCGGCGGCAAGCTCGACGTGCATCTGATGATCGAGCGGCCCGAGCGCACCGTCGGCGAGTACGCCAGGGCGGGAGCCGACAGCATCACCGTGCACGCCGAGGCCACACCACATCTGGACTACGCGCTCGGCGCGGTCCGTGAAGCCGGATGCACCGCGGGGGCGGCGATCTGCCCGGCCACGCCGGCCAGCCAGCTGCGCGAGGTGGCCGGTGACGCCGTCGACCTGGTGCTCTGCATGAGCGTCAATCCCGGCTGGGGCAACCAGCAGCTGATCCCGTACTCGTACGACAAGCTCAGGCGGCTGCGGGCGGCACTCCCGGAGGACGTGGCGCTGGAGGTCGACGGTGGGGTGCACCTGGACACCGCGCGGCCCTGCGCGGAGGCGGGCGCGAACCTGCTGGTGGCCGGTGCCGCCGTGTTCGGCGCCGATGACCCGGGCGAGGCTTACGCCGCGCTGACCGCGACCGCCTGGCCGGGCGCCGCGCGGTAGAGAGAGACCAGCATCACGGCCAGCAGGGCGGCGGCGCCGGTGTAGCCGACCTCCACGCGGGTCACCTCGGCGGTGATCGCGTGCGAGGCCACGAAGGCCACGAACGCCGCGGCGGCGATCAGCCAGGCGCCGGCAGCCAGGGGCGCGCGGTTGCGCGCCAGCAGCGCCTGGTTGAGCGTTCCCGCCACCAGGTGAAAGCCCATCCCCAGGCCGACGAGCGCCAGGCCCCACCGGCCGTAGGTGTCGTAGCTGTCGGGCAGCAGCGTCTTCATCACGAACGGACCGATGGCCAGCAGGCCGATGGCCACGATCGCCGCGAACCCGGCGATCACCAGCACCGTGATCCGGATCGCCCGGCGGAACTCCTGGTTTGACCCCGTGGCCTCCATCCCGGCCAGGTGGGGGAGGATCGAGGTCTGGATGGCCTGGAAGAGCTGCAGCGGCGCCCGCACGATCAGCAGAACGTTGAACACGAAGCCGGCTAGCCCGGAGGTGATGGAGCCGCCCGAGCCGGCGGCCACGATCAGCACCCCGGCGTTCATCAGCGTCTGCTCGGAGAACATGATCGCCACGACCGACACCGCGAATCCCGTCCCGTGGCGCAGTGACAGGTCGGTGGCGGCCTCCTCGAGCTGACCGTGCACCGGCCCTTCGCGCGCCGCGTCGGCCACCTCGATCCCGGACCCGGCCCGGCCTGGCCGGGTGGTGGTGGCGCTGACCCGGGAGAAGGCGAAGGGGATCACGCACAGCGACACGAACGGCGCGGCGGCCATGCCCAGCCCGACGGCACCCTGCCCCGAGCCGATCCCCACGGCCACGGCCAGCGCGAACAGGAAGCGGCTGGTCGACTCCAGGAACACCAGGGCGCCGTACAGGGCGAAGCGCTTGTTCCCGGCCAGCCAGCCGCGGGCGAAGTAGCTGGCCGCATAGGCCATCACGCCGATGACGAGGATCCAGTACAGCGCGCTCGAGCCGCTGAACAGGTGCTGCTCGATCGTCTGGCGCAGGATCAGGGCCACGACCAGGAACACCACGGCGAACGAAGACTGGATGATCGCCGGGGTGCGCAGGATGTGCCCGCTCTGCCCCCGCGCGTGGCGGTCGGCGATCGTCCGGCTGAGCAGCTGCTCGATCGGCCGGTAGATCACCGACAGGATCACGAACATGATCGCCCAGCAGATCGAAATCCGGCTGTAGGAGCTCTTGTCCAGCACATGGCTGGCCGTGGCCAGGTAGGCGAACGTGAACAGCCCGGTTGAGGCGATCCCGACCGACAGGATGCGGGCGCCCGACGCGAAATCCTCGGCCGAGGCCGGTTCGGTCTCGACCGTCTGAGCCATCAGCCGACGTGCACCAGGAGCATGGTCCAGGGGAACGGTGAGCGGACCTCCGTCACGCTGCCATGCTTCGAGAGGAGCCCCGCGAACCCTCGACGCGTCCAGTGGTTGATGTGGCCGGGCGTGTTCCCGAGATCCCGCAGATATGCGCCGCGGGCGACATTGAGGATCCGCCACAGCGGCTCGTGTGGCACCGAGACGATCAGCTGCCGCGCAGCCACCCGGGCCATCTCGGCCACCACTCGCTCAGGCTCGGGCACGTGCTCGAGGACCTCGGTGGCACACACCAGGTCGAACTCGTCCTGGGCGTACGGGAGCCCATCGGTGACATCGAGCGCGCGAAACTCCAGGTTGGGTCGGCTCCGGCGCTGCCACTCCGCGGCCAGCTTGGGGTCAGGCAGATCGACTCCCACCACCCGGCCCTCGCCCAGCCGCGCCGCCCATTGCTCGGTGAGCACGCCCTCGCCGCAGCCGATGTCCAGGATCGAGCCGGGCGCCGCCTGCGTGAACAGCTCGTCCAGGTTGCGCTCGAACCCGGCCATCAGCCGCCGGACCACCGGGTTCTGAGAGCCGTACTTGTCGAAGGTGTTCCCGGTCGGGACGGTGGCAGTCATGGCCGGCTGAGGCTACCCGCCGCGAATGGGGCCGACGTCATACCTCGAGTGCCCGGCGGTCCTCGGTCTCCTGACCCACCGGCTTGGGGCTCTGCGGGTCAGCGGCCTCGTAGTGCGAAGGCGGGACGCCGAGCCGGAGCTCGATCCGCCTGATCCGCTCGAAGGTGCGCTGCGACAGCGTCCGCTGGGCGTCGAGCAGATCGCCGATCACCCCGAGGGCGCCCAGCAACATGGCCGCGTTGAACAACACCCCGCCGATGATCAGAGACTGCACGTGGCCGCTGATCGAAGGGTGCTCGATGAAGGTGACGAGGAAGCGGATGAAGATCGCCAGCGCCCCGGCCGCCAGGACCGCCGCGCCGGCCCAGAACACCTTGAGGGGTTGGTACTGGGAGTAGATGCGGAAGATCGACAGCGCGTTGCGGCGCACATAGGCATTCGTCGAAGGGAACAGGCGAGATTCGCGGGTCTGCGGGTTGGTCCGGATGGGCACGTGCTCGACCGCCACCAGCAGCTTGCCGGCCTGGATCAGCGTCTCCAGCGTGTAGGTGAAGCGCGAGACCGCCTGGGTCTGCAGCGCCGCCTCCCGGTTGTAGGCGCGAAAGCCCGAGGTGGCGTCCGGGACGTCGGTGGCCGACGCCTGGCGAACCACCCAGGAACCGAGCCGCTGGAGCAGCTTCTTGCCGGCCGAGAAGTGCGCGATCGTCTGCACCTGGCGGTCGCCGACCACCATGTCGGCGTGACCGGAGACGATCGGCTCCACCAGCTTGGGGATGTCGGCACCCTCGTACTGGTTGTCAGCGTCCGTATTGACGATCACATCGGCGCCCAGCTTCAGGCAGGCGTCCAGGCCGGCCTGGAAGGCGGTGGCCAGGCCCTTGTTGTTGGTCAGCCTGACGACGTGATTCACGCCGTGCTGCCGGGCCACCTCGATCGTGTGATCCGTGGAGCCGTCATCGATGATCAGCCACTCCACCGTGTCGAATCCGGGCACCTGGCGCGGCAGGGCGGCCAGCGTCACGGGCAGCTGGCGCTCCTCGTTGAAGCAGGGAATCTGGATGATCAGTTTCATCGCGCGTGCCGTGCGCCTGGGCGCTGAGCACACGGTAGCGGCATACCCCGGAGCACCGGCAGTGGTTCCACCAGCGTGGAGACGAGCAAAGCGACTTCCCGGGGTCTCATAAAAGGCTTAGCCCGTGTGCCTATGCTTCCTTCGTGTCCCCAACAAACGACGCGGACAGGCGCCATCTGGCGCGTGCCGTGGAACTGGCCGAGCGGGGTGGGCCGCACGTGAGCCCCAACCCGCTGGTGGGCGCTGTGATCGCCAGCGGAGAGGAGACGCTGGGGGAGGGATACCACCGCGCGGCCGGCGAGCCACACGCCGAGGTGGAGGCGATCCGCGCGGCGGGCAGCCACGATCTGAGCCACGCCACCATGTACGTCTCGCTCGAGCCATGCTGCCACCAGGGGCGCACCCCGCCGTGCACTGACGCGATCCGCGAGGCCGGGATCCGGCGGGTCGTGGTGGCCTCCGATGACCCCTCGGCGCACGCGGCCGGGCGGGGGCTGGGCATCCTGCGCGACGAGGGAGTGGACGTGGTCGTGGCCGACGGCGAGCTGGCCGCCCGGGCGCGCCTGCTCAACCAGCCCTTCCGCAAGCACGCGCGCACCGGCCGGCCCTGGGTTCTGTTCAAGTCCGCCATGTCCCTGGATGGGAAGGTGGCTACCCACACCGGCGACTCCCGGTGGATCTCCGGCGAGGAGAGCCGTCACCTGGTGCACGAGTGGCGCTCGGCGCTCGACGCCGTGGCCGTGGGCATCGGTACGGCGATGACCGATGACCCGCTGCTCACGGCGCGCCTGCCCGATGCGTTGAGCGTCCGTCAGCCCCGGCGCGTGGTGTTCGACTCCCTGGGCCGCCTGCCGCTGGGCTCGCGACTGGTGGCTGACCTCCCCGAGGTTCCGCTCACGGTGGTGGTCTCCCGCGCGGCGCCGAGGGCCGCCACCGACGGCCTGAAGACCCACGGCGTGGACGTGATCGTGGCCACCGGCGAGAACGAGCGGGCCCGCATCGGCTCAGCGCTGGAGCAGCTTGGCTCCCAGGGGGTCACCTCGATCCTCCTGGAGGGCGGCCCTCGCCTGGCCGGGTCCTTCCTGGACGCCGGGGCGATCGACGAGATTCGTCTGTTCATCGCTCCGATCGTGCTGGGCGGGCGCAATGCCCGGGACCCGCTGGAGAGCGAGGGCGTCGACTCGATCGCCGATGCCGTGCGCGGGCTGACGCTCATCTGCGATCGCGTGGGAGAGGATCTGCTGGTCACGTCCCGCATCAAGGAGTGGTGAGGTGTTCACCGGCCTGGTGGCCGATCAGGGCCAGGTGACCGACGTTGAGCCGACCCGGGACGGGGCGCGGCTCACCGTGCGCACCGAGTTGGCCGCCGAGGTCTCCGAAGGCGACTCGGTCGCCGTGGACGGCGTCTGCCTGACCGCCACCGCGGTGCAGGACGGAGCCTTCTGCACCGACGTGATGAACGAGACGCTCAGGCTCACCTCGCTGGCCGAGACGCGGCCCGGCGCTCCGGTGAACCTGGAGCTGGCCTTGCGTCCCACCGATCGCCTGGGCGGGCACATCGTGCAGGGCCACGTGGACGGCGTCGGTTCGGTGCGTGACGTCACCGAGGATGGCTTCTCGCGCCGGATGATCATCGAAGCTCCTTCCGGTGTGCTGCGCTACGTGGTGCACAAGGGGTCGATCACCGTCAACGGGGTGTCGCTCACCGTGGCCGAGCTGGACGACCGATGCTTTACCGTTTCTCTCATCCCCGAGACGCTGCAGAGGACGAATCTGGGACGTGCGTCGGCGGGGGACCCGGTCAACCTGGAGGTGGACGTGCTGGCGAAATACGTGGAGAGGCTGGTGGCCCGATGACCGCCACCGGGTCCTCGCTGTCCACGGTCGAGGAGGCGCTGGAGGACATCGCCGCCGGCCGGATGGTGGTCGTGGTCGACGACGAGGATCGGGAGAACGAGGGCGACCTGGTGATGGCGGCCCAGTTCATCACCCCGGATGCCATCAACTTCATGACCCGTCAGGCCGGCGGCTGGATCTGCCTGGCCCTGACCCCGGATCGGTGCGACGAGCTGGGGCTGGAGCTGATGACGCTCAAGAACGAGAGCGCCCACCAGACCCCGTTCACGGTGACCATAGAGGCGCGGGAAGGAGTGACCACCGGCATCAGCGTGCACGACCAGGCCCACACCATGCAGGTGGCTGTCGATCCCACCAAGGGCCTGGACGACATCGTCAAGCCTGGGCACGTGCGGCCGCTCAAGGCCAAGGCGGGCGGCGTGCTGGAGCGGACCGGCCACACCGAGGCATCCGTCGATCTGGCTCGCCTGGCCGGCCTGAACCCCGCCGGGGTGATCTGCGAGATCCAGAACGAGGACGGCTCGATGGCCCGGGGCGAGGACCTGGCCGTCTACTGCTTCAAGCACGGACTGAAGATGATCACGATTGCCGATCTGATCGCCTATCGCCGGCGCACCGAGAAGCTGGTGGAGCGCGTGGTGGCGACGGCGCTGCCCACCGCGTACGGCGACTTCACCGCGGTCGGCTACCGATCGCTGGTGGACAACAAGCATCACGTGGCACTGGTCAAGGGCGAGGTGGCCGGCGCGGAGAACGTGCTCGTCCGCGTGCACTCCGAATGCCTGACCGGCGACGTGTTCCACTCCCTGCGCTGCGACTGTGGCGAGCAGCTGGACTCAGCGCTGACGATGATCCAGTCCGAGGGGCAGGGCGTGCTCCTGTATCTGAGCCAGGAGGGACGCGGGATCGGCCTGCTCAACAAGCTCCGGGCCTACAAGCTTCAGGAGGAGGGCTTCGACACCGTCGAGGCCAACCTCCAGCTCGGCCTGCCGGCCGACCTGCGCGACTACGGCATCGGCGCCCAGATCCTGGTCGACCTCGGCCTGACCAGCATTCGCATCCTGACCAACAACCCCAAGAAGATCTCCGGGTTGTCCGGCTACGGGCTGTCGGTGACCGACCAGATCCCCATCCAGCACATGCCCAACCCGCACAATGAGGCGTACCTGCGCGCGAAGCGGGACAAGATGGGCCACATCCTCCACCACCAGGGGCTGGCGCTCGACGAGGAGATGCTCTCCCAGGAGGAGAGCCTCGGGCCGGGAACGGGTCATCACGGATGAGCGTGGACGGCCGGATCGCGCTCTGCGTGTCCCGCTTCTACGAGGATCTGGCTGACGCCCTGGAGGAGGGCGCCCGGGACGCTCTGGCCGAGGCGGGCGTCACCGAGGTCGACGTGCACGACGTTCCCGGCGCGTTCGAGCTGCCCCTGGCGGCCAAGTACGCGGCCGAGAGCGGCCGCTACGTGGCGGTCGTCTGCCTCGGCGCGGTGATCCGCGGCGAGACCGACCACTACGACTACGTGTGCGCCGAGGCCGCGCGGGGGATCTCCCAGGTGCAGCTGCTGACCGGCGTTCCGGTCGGGTTCGGGGTGCTCACGGTCGACACCGTCGAGCAGGCGCGCGACCGGGTCAAGGGAGGCTCCAAGCGTGACACCGGACGTCATGCCGTGGAGGCGATCCTGGCCTCGCTGGCCATCAAACAGCAGCTCGCCGAGCGTCCCCGGCGCGCTGGATTCTCCGTTTCCTGAGGATCGGCCCTGAACGACACGGACGCCTCTCTGGAGAGCCTCGTCTCGATCGGCGCCGCCGCCGGCGCACTCGGGGTGAGCGTCGACACGCTCCGGCGCTGGGAGAAGAACGGGCGGATCCACTTCGAGCGGCGTGGCAACCGGCGCCTGGTCGCCTCGCGGGAGCTCTCGAGGCTGCTGCGTGAGCGCGGCGCCACCGGGCTGACCAGCGCCCGCAACCGCATGCCGGGGGTGGTGGTCGCGGTCAAGCGCGACACCGTGATGGCGCAGATCGACATGGTCTGCGGCCCGTTCCGCGTCGTCTCACTGATGTCCCGGGAGGCGGCCGACGAGCTGGGCCTGAAGCCGGGCGACAGCGCCACGGCCGTCGTCAAGGCGACCACCGTGATCGTCGAGAAGCGCTAGGCGGTGCCTCTCGAGCGGCCGGATGGTGCTTGAGCGCGCACGCTGGCGGACGCGGCCGATGATGTCGCGCAGGAGCACGCTTTTGGTGCCCGGGCGCGATATCAACCGATTCGCGGAGCAGGATGCGCGTTCAAGCACGCTCGAAGGCGCCCCCCTTCATTGCGGCCGTTCAGACAGCGCAACCGCACCCTCTCTATACTCGCGCTCCATGCCGAAGGTTTGTCACGTGTGCGCCAAGGGCCCCTCGTTCGGTAACAGCCGGAGCCACTCGATGGTGGCCACCAGGCGCCGCTTCGATCCCAACCTCCAGAGGGTGAGGATCGACGATGCCGGCACCCCCCGCCGGGTCTACGTGTGCACCCGCTGCCTGAAGGCGGGCAAGGTCACGAAGGCCCGCTGAGCCGCGCGGCCGTGGCGCGCCCCGGGGTCGCAGCGAATTGACTGATCCCTCGATCGTCCGCTTCCGGGCGCTCGTGGAGGCGGGGCTGGCCGCGCTCGAGGAGCGCCGCGAGGAGGTCAACGACCTCAACGTGTTCCCGGTCGCTGACGGCGACACGGGCGACAACATGGTGCTCACGCTCCGCTCCGTGCTCCAGGAGCTGGATCGCCTGATCGCGGCCAGCGAGGATCGCACCATGGATCAGATCGGCCGCGAGGAGATCGTCGCCTCGGTGGCTCGGGCGGCCCTGCTCGGCGCGCGCGGCAACTCCGGCGTAATCCTCTCCCAGCTGATCCGGGGTGCCGCCGAGGAGCTGGCCAGCCGGCCCGGCGAGCTGGTCGACCCGGTACTGATCGGAGCCGCTCTGGCTCGTGCGGCCGACCAGGCGTACGGCTCGGTGCGCGAGCCGGCCGAGGGCACGATCCTCACCGTCGTGCGAGAGATGGCCGTCCGGGTGGCCCGCGAGCTGGCTCACATGGAGGAGCCGCGTCTCGGACCCGAGGCCTCGGCCCGCGACCAGGACGCGACGATTGCCATCGTCATCGAGCGTGCGCTCGAATCGGGTCAGGAGTCGGTCAAGCGCGGGCCGGACCTGCTGCCCATCCTCCGCGAGGCGGGCGTGGTGGACGCCGGCGGCTACGGGCTCACCGTGCTGCTGGCCGGCATCGTGGGCGCTCTGCGCGGCACCGAGCCGCTGACTCTCGAGCACCAACAGGTCGGGGCCAGCGCCCGGATAACCCATCCCCAGCACGCCTCCGTCACCTTCCGCTACTGCACGAATTTCGCGGTGACGGGTACCGGCCTGAACCAGCGCGAATTCGTCCGCGAGCTGGAGGAGCTCGGGGACTCCGTGCTCGTCGTGGGCGACACGACCACGCTGAAGGTTCACGTCCACACCGACGACCCGGACGCCGCCACGAAGCTGTTCGAGTCGGCCGGAGCCGTCTCCCACATCGACATCGCCGACATGCGGGAGCAGGTGCGCGAGCGCGATGCCCGTCTGGGCGGACCGGCCGTCCCTGACGCCGTCTGCGGCGCCCTGGCAGTGGTCACCGGCGAGGGCTTCAAGGAGCTTTTCGAGGGGCTCGGTGTGACGGTCCTGGACGGCGGGCCCACCCTGAACCCTTCCACGTACGACGTCCTGGCCGCCATCCACGGGATTCCGGCCGAGGAGATCGTCGTGCTGCCGGGCAGCCCGAATGTGGTGATGGCGGCCGAGCGGGCCGCCGAGCTGTCGGACAAGAACGTGTACGTCGTGCCGGCGCGGTCGCTACAGGCCGGCCTGGCGGCCGCGGTCGGCCTTGACCCGTCCAAACCGGCGGCCGAGAACGCCGAGGCGATGATCCAGGCGCTGGAGCAGATCCGGACCGGCGCGGTGGCCCCCGCCGCCCGGGACGACGTTCAGGGCCGGTTCCACGCGGGCGAGGCGGTCGGGTTCGTCGATGACCAGATCGTCTCCTGGGGCGAGCCGCTCCAGACCCTGCAGGGCGTTCTGGCCAACCTCGCCCAGGGGGCCGAGCTGATCACCTGCCTGAGCGGTGCTCACCCGCCGCTGGACGACGCGGCGGTGCAGCAGCTGATCGACGGCACGGTCGAGCTGGAGCTGTCCGTTGGCGGCCAGGAGAGCTACTGGTGGCTGCTCTCAGCGGAGTGACCCTCGCCACGGCGCAGTGGCCTTCCCCGCCGCGGTCTAGCCGCAGCCAGCCCTACTCGGACTCGTCGTCGTCCCCGGAGTAGCGGGGCTCTGACAGCGAGTCCTCAGGGTCGTCCGAGCGCCGAGCGCCTTCCGAGTCCAGCACCGGCATGCCGGTCAGCTCCTCGAGCGCGCGGCTCAGGCGCTCGAGCGGCTCCACCACATCGTCCTTGTCGGCCTTCTGCTCGATCATCAGCCGCAAGCCGGCCAGCTCCCGCGCCAGGAACTCGGTCTCGGCCAGCGAGCGGGCATTCATCGCCCGGTCCCGCTCTACCTCCTCCTTGTCGCGATCGGCCTGCCGGTTCTGGGCCAGGAGGATCAGCGGAGCGGCGTAGGCAGCCTGGGTGGAGAAGACCAGGTTGAGCAGGATGAACGGGTACTTGTCCCAGCGCAGTGACCAGGCCACCGCGTTCATGCCGATCCAGATGACCACGAGGATCGTCTGCACGGCCAGGTATCGCCCGGTCCCGAAGAAGCGCGCCACAGACTCGGCGAAGCGCGCGAAGGCGTCGGAGTCATAGCCGGATCCGACGGAAGCGCCGCGGGGCTGGCTGAGCTTGTCCTTGGACGCCATGGGTTCCTCAGACCGTGGTATGGGTCACCCGCCACTGGGGCGGCAGGACGCGGTCCAGTACATCGTCGATCGTAACCGCCCCGACCAGCCGGCCGGCATCGTCGACCACCGGGATCGCCACCACGTCGTAAGCGGCCAACCGCCCGGCCACCTCCCGATCGCTGACGTCCGCGGGCACCGGCTTCCACTCCTCGTCGATGCAGCGCCCCAGCGGCTTGGAGGTCGCCTCACGCAGCAGCCGCTGGAACCCCACCACCCCGAGGAAGCGGCCGGTCGGGGTCTCCAGGGGGGCCTGGCACACGAACACCTGCGCGGCCAGCGGTACGGGCAGGTCGGGATCGCGCACCCGGGCTAGGGCCTCGGCCACGCTGGTGTTGGGGGCCAGGATGATCGGCTCCGGCGTCATCAGCCCGCCGGCCGTGTCCGGCTTGTAATTGAGCAGGCGGCGCACGGGCTCGGCCTCGTCGGGGTCCATCTGCGCCAGCAGCTCAGCCCGCTCGGTGGCCGACATCTCACCCAGCAGGTCGGCGGCGTCGTCGGCCTCCATCTCGTCCAGCACCCGCCCCACACGGACCGAATCGAAGCCCTCGAGCAGGCGCACCTGTTCGTCCTCGGGCAGCTCCTCCAGGAGGTCGGCCAAGCGGTCGTCCTCCAGCGCTTCGGCCAGCACCCGGCGACGGCTCAAGGGCAGCCGGCGGATCGCCGAGGCCATCTCGGCCGGGTGCAACCCGCCCAGCGTGGCCGCCTGCCGGTCCACAGGTCGCTCCTCCGCGAACAGCTCGCCGGCCTCGCTCCAGTCGATCACCTCCGGCGAGCGCTTCAGACCGGGCATCCGGCGAGACCCCAGGGCCACGGTGGCCACCTCCCACTCAAACGGCTCCGGCCCGGGTCGCAGGCCGATGTCCACCACCCGGCGATCGCCCAGTCGCTTGCCCACCAGCTCGCCCATCACCAGTCGTTCCCCCTGGCGCAGCTCGAACTGCTTGAGATTGATCGTGCCTCGGCGCAGGCGCACGCCGCGGCTGTCGATCTCACCGATGCGCGTCACGGCCACGAACACGTGGCGGCGCTGCACCCCGACCACGAATCCGTTGACCCGCGGCGGCCGGCCGCCGAGATCGAGGACGACGTCGACCACGTGTCCGACGTCGGCGCCATCCGCACCCACCAGGGGCAGGCGCACGATCCGGGAGACGTAGACGATTCGATCGGCCATGGGCGTAATCGTAGGGGTCATACCCGTCCGATCGCCGGTGCGGACTGATGACCGCGCCGTCGGTCAAGCTTCAACCGTGCCGCCGACGAGGTTTGCCGCCGCCACCCCGCTTGACCCCGCCGTGCTGGCCGCGGTCCCAGTGCGCTACCCGGCCGTGAGCCACCTGCGCCGGGCCCTGGGCACGGACGGGCCCAAGCAGGCCAAGGCGGCCGAGACGCTCGGGCTGCAGACGATCGGCGATCTGCTCGAGCATCTGCCCCGGGACCGCCGCGAGTCCCGCGCCGTGGCCGAGCTGAGCCCGGGGGAGACGGCCACCGTGGTCGTGCAGGTGCGCTCCATCACCGCCCGGCCCGTGCGCCGCCGGGGCATGCGACCGCGCGTGGAGGCCGTGGTGGGCGACGCCAGCGGCACCACCCGGATCTCGTTCTTCCAGCAGCCCTGGCTGGTCGCCAAGTACCCGCCGGGCACCCGGCTGATGCTGCACGTCCGGGTGGACGAGCGCGGGCGGATCAGCGTCCAGGGCCACGCGCCCACCGGCGAGGCCACCACCGGCTCGGACGCAGTGGCGCACTACCCGGCCACGGAAGGGTTCACGTCCACGCAGATCCTCGCGCTGGTGCGCCGCCACGCCGGCGCCTTCGATGACGTGCTCGAGCCGCTGCCCTCGGCGATCCGCGCTCGGGAGCGCCTGGCCGACCGCCCGGCCGCCCTCAGAGCCGCCCACTTCCCCCAGCACGCCGGCCACGAGGAGACGGCCCGCCGGCGCCTGGCCTTCGAGGAGCTGCTGCTGGCGCAGATCGCCCTGCAGCAGCGCCGGCGCCGCCGAAGCAGCGGCGTGGCGGCGCCGCGAATCGAGGACCCGCCGGGACTGACGGCGAGATGGCTCGAGCACGACCTGCCCTTCCCGCTGACCGGTGACCAGCGCTCGGCGCTCCAGGCCATCGACGAGGACCTGGCCCGGTCCGATCCGATGCAGCGGCTGCTGATGGGGGAGGTCGGCTCCGGCAAGACGGTCGTCGCCCTGTACGCGATGCTGCGGGCCGTCGAGCACGACATGCAGGCCTGTCTGATGGCGCCCACCGAGACGCTGGCCGAGCAGCACTTCGCCACGCTCCAGACGCTGCTGGGATCAGAGCCGGTGCGGGCGGGCCTGCTCACCGGCTCCACGCCCGGCGGCCGGCGCGCGGATCTGCTCGGCAAGCTTCAGAGCGGCGAGCTGTCGATGATCGTGGGCACTCACGCGCTGATCGAGGAGGGGGTGCGGTTCGAGCGCCTGGGCGTCGTCGTGGTCGACGAGCAGCACCGCTTCGGGGTGGCCCAGCGGGCCGCGCTCGACGCCAAGGGCGCGGGTCACGAGGCGCCGCACGTGTTGCACATGACCGCCACCCCGATCCCTCGCACCCTGGCTCTCAGCCACTACGGCGACCTCGACTTCACGCTCCTGCGCGAGCTGCCCCGCGGCCGCCGCCCGATCAGGACATACGTGTGCTCCACCGATGCCGAACGCGAACGGGCCTACGGGCGGATCAAGGAGGAGCTCGATGCCGGTCGCCAGGCGTTCGTGGTCTGCCCGCTGGTCGAGGAGTCCGAGACTCTCCAGGCGCGGGCGGCGACCGCCGAGTTCGAGCGGCTGCGTCTCGGGCCGTTCGCCGACTACCTGGTCGTGCTGCTGCACGGCCAGATGCGCTCGGGAGCCAAGGCTGAGGCGATGGCCGCGTTCTCCGCCGGAAAGGCGGACGTACTGGTGGCCACGTCGGTGATCGAGGTGGGCATCGACGTGCCCAACGCGACCGTGATGCTGGTGGAGGACGCCGATCGCTACGGGATCTCCCAGCTGCACCAGCTGCGGGGGCGGATCGGGCGGGGCAGCCACGAATCGCTGTGCCTGCTGTTCGGGCGCAAGGACTCCGCCCGGCTCCAGGCCCTGGCCACGGAGTCCGATGGGTTCGCGCTGGCCGAGGTCGATCTGCGGTTGCGCGGCGAGGGCGAGCTGGTCGGCACACGCCAGTCGGGTCTGGCCCAGTACCGGTTCGCGGAGCTGCCCCGGGACGCGGAGCTGCTGGAGCGGGCGCGGCGCTGGAGCCGGGAGCTGATGGACACGGACCCTGACCTCGATGCCCCCGAGCACTCCCTGCTGGGCGTAGCGCTGCGCGAGCGCTACGGCGAGGAGGCCCTGGCTCCGATTCGGGCCTGAGCCGGGGTGCCGACGTGCGGGTGATCTCCGGCTCGCGACGCGGCGCCACCCTGCGCGCACCCCGGGGACAGGACGTCCGGCCCACCTCGGATCGGGTGCGAGAGGCGCTCTTCTCCATCCTGGCCGAGGTCGAGGGCGAACACGTGCTGGACCTGTTCGCCGGGTCGGGAGCGCTCGGTATCGAGGCGCTGTCCCGCGGTGCCGCAAGCGCTGTGTTCGTCGACCGCGCGCCGGCGGCTCTGTCCGCCGTGCGGGCGAACCTCAGCGCCCTGCATCTGGCCGGCGAGGTGCGGTCGGCTGAAGCGGTGCGGTTTCTCACCACCGCACCGGAGGGCGGCCGTCTTTACGATCTCGTGTTCATTGACCCCCCATACCGTCAGGCCCGGGCGCTCGGGCCGGAGCTTTCAGCCGCTCTGCCCCCGGTGCTCAGCGCCGCGGCTCGGGTGGTGGTGGAGAGCGACCGCCGCGCGCCGCTTGACCTGCAACTGCCGCTCAGTTTCGAGCGCCGCTACGGAGACACGCTGATCACGATCCATGAACCCCGATAACCGCATCGCCATCTGTCCCGGCTCGTATGACCCGGTGACCAACGGCCATCTCGACATCATCTCCCGCGCCGCAGCCATGTTCGACAAGGTGATCGTGGCCGTCGTCAATCTGCCCGTGCGCAAGGGCAACACGCTGTTCACCGCCGAGGAGCGAGTGGGCTACGTGGAGCGCGCTACGGCTTCGATCGGCAACGTCGAGGTGGAGCCGTTCAGCATCCTCGTGGTGGAATACGCGCGCTCCAAGGGGGCGCGGACGATCGTCAAGGGACTGCGCGCGATCTCCGATTTCGAGTACGAGCTGGAGATGGACCAGCTCAATCGCCGGCAGGCCCCGGACGTGGAGTCCGTTTACCTGATGGCCTCACCTCAGTACAGTTTCATCCGGTCGAGCGGGGTCAAGGAATTGGCCACGTTCGGAGGTGCCATCGAGGACATGGTCCCCGGAGAGGTGGCCGCAGCGTTGAAGGAACGACTCGGCCGCTAGCGAAACAGAGGTTGCGAAATGGATGTCCTGGTTCTGATCGACAAGCTGGATGACCTGGTTCACAACGCCAAGCCGGTGCCGCTGACCGACCAGGTGCGCGTGGACAAGGAGGAGATCTACGACATCCTCGACCAGATGCGGGCCACGATCCCCGAGGAGATCAAGCAGGCCCGCTGGATCGTCAAGGAGCGCCAGGAGATGCTGGCCGAGGCCAAGCGCGAGGCCGAGCGGATCGTCAAGGAGGCCCGCGACCGCCAGGAGCGACTGATCTCCCAGGAGGAGATCACCAAGCAGGCCGAGCGCGCCGCCGAGGACATCATCGAGGACGCCCGCGCCCGCGAGCGGGAGATCCGCCTGGGCGCCGAGGACTACGCCGACGAGATCCTCAACACCTTGGAAGTCAATCTGTCCAAGTTCATCGCCGCCGTCCAGCGCGGTCGCGATCGCCTGGCCGGCAAGGACGAGCCGGCCGAAGTGAGCTGAAAGCGAACGGTCAAGCGAGGCGTGATGCCGAGCGTCGTTTTCAGACCGCGGGACTGGATGTCCCGCGGAGCACTCCTTTTCTAACTGTCCGGGGGCGCCGCTACTTTGCGGCGCAGTGTCGTCGATCGACCGCCTCGCGGTTGAGCTGTCTGAGCCGGTTTCGCTACTTGGCGTGACCGGTTGGAGCACGGACCGGCTGCGGGCTCTGCTGGGACGTGCCGAGCTCCGGGCCTGGCGTGTGGAGAATTCGGACGCGCCCGGCTTGTGGCACGGGCGCTGCCCACTCGGGTCCGGTCAGGCGCTGGTCTGCTGGTCTCGGGCGCCCCGCCGTGCTGTCGGCGCCGGAACGTTCGTCGTGGCGCGCTCGCTCCCGGTCGGCCCCGGCCGCTGGGTGCTCCTCGGCCGCCCCGCCGTGGTTGGCGTGGACCGGGCGGTGGGGTTCGAGCGCCTGGTGCGCTCGCTGCGCGCCCCGCGAGGCGAGTTCTGGCGCGTGCACGGCGCCGTGATCTCCCGGGCGGCGCGGGGCTCTGCTCCGTCTGCCGCGCTGCGAGCCGCTTAGCGCTGTCTGAAACACCCGCTTGGGAGGGTGGACGGGCGGGAACGTGCTCCAGCGCGCACGCTGAACCCTGAGCGGGTTGATATCGCGCCAGAGCACGAAAAGCGTGCTCCAGCGCGCAATCAACGGCCGCCGTGGTCACGGTGCGCGCTGGAGCACCATTCGGGCACCGGCAGAAGCGCCCGTCCACCCTTCATCGCGGCCGTTTTACCTACCGGATCTCGAACCCCGTCAGGCCCAGAACGCCCACCTCATTCACATCCACCCGCTCAACCACAGCCCGCTCCGGCCCGTCACGAGCGAACTCCACGACCCGCTCCACACCCTCAGCCGGCCCCTCGAGGTGGGCCTCGACAGTCCCGTCACGGCTGTTCGTCGCCCACCCGCTCACGCCAGCGCCGAGCGCCACCCGCCGCATCGTGTCCCGGAAGAACACGCCCTGCACGCGCCCATGAACCACCACCCGCCGGGCCACGGCCTCATCCGCCATGCAGGCATCCTTGCAGAGGCCCGGTTCCGTCCGAGCCCGGCCGCATCATCGACGGCATGCAAGCAATCTGGCTGCTCATCGGCGTGCTCACAGGCGCGGGGCTGACCCTCCTGCTCGTGCGCGGGCGGCTGCGCGCCCTCACCGCGGAGAATGCCCGGGCGGCTGATCTGGAACGCCAGCTCGTCAAGGCGGAGTCACAGCTCGAGCACGAGCGTGTCCTGGGCCAGGAGCGGTTGACCACTCTTCAGGATGCCCAGGAGCGCCTCTCCAACTCGTTCAAGGCGCTCAGCGCCGAGGCACTCCAGGCCAGCATGAAGCAGCTCACCGAGCTGGCTCGATCGCAGCTCCAGGCTGCGCAGACCGAGGCCAAGGGCGACATGGACAAGCGCCATTTGGCGGTCGAGCAGCTGGTGGCGCCGCTCAAGGAGCAGCTTGGGCGCATGGACCAGCAGCTGGTCGCACTGGATCGGGATCGCCGGGAGTCGCGCGGGCGCTTGGACGCTCAGCTGCGAACGCTGAGCGAGACGGGGGAGAAGCTGCGCTCGGAGACGGGCGCGCTCGTCACCGCGCTGCGCAAGCCGAACGCCCGCGGGCAGTGGGGGCAGATGCAGCTTCGCAAGGTGGTCGAGCTGGCCGGGATGGTGCGTCACTGCGATTTCGCCGAACAGGCCCCGCTGGGTGGAGCCGACGCGCCGCTCCGGCCGGACCTCGTCATCAACCTGCCGGGGGGTAAGCACGTGGTCGTCGATGCCAAGGCGCCGCTGCAGGGCGTGCTGGACGCCTACGAGGCCATTGACGAGGAGACGCGTGAGCGGCATCTGAAGGACCACGCACGGCTTTTGCGCAAGCACGTCAAGCAGCTGTGTGACAAGGCCTACTGGGCCGATCTGGACTCGGCCCCCGACTTCGTCGTGCTGTTCCTGCCCGGCGAGCACCTGTACAGCGCCGCCCTCGAGGTCGACCCCAGCCTGATCGAGGACGCCATGTCGAAGCGGGTGCTGATCGCCACGCCGACGACGCTGCTGGCCATCCTCCGGGCGGTCGCCTACGGCTGGCAGCAGGAGCGGGTGGCCGAATCGGCTCAGGCGATCTCGGAACTCGGCCGCGAGCTGCACGGGCGATTGGTCAAGCTGTCCGGACTGATGGCCACGCTGGGCAGGCGGCTGAGCAGCACCGTGCAGGCATACAACGACACGGTGGGCTCCTACGAGTCACGCGTGCTGCCCAGCGCACGGCGGTTCTCCGAGCATGGGGCGGTCTCGGAGGAGCGCGAACTGCCGGAGCTGGAGCCGGTCACGGTCAGCCCGCGCAGCGTGCAGGTCGCCGCCGTGGAGGACGATCCGCGCCGGGATGCGCCGCCGCCTCCGGCGGCGCTGTTCGAGGACCTGCCGCCGCGGCGGCTACGCGCCGCCGACTGAGCCTCGGCGCATCTGCCACCACCGCTCCAGGTCCTCGCGCTGGTGGGGCAGCGGGTCGGCCGATGGCTTGCGGGCCTGGACCTGATCCATCGCCGAATTGAGATCCAGCCCGTCCCGAGCGGCGACAACGGCCGCGGCGAGCGCCGCCGAGCGCTGCCAGCCGGCCCGGCAGTGGAGGTACACGGTCTCGTGCCGGTCGAGCCAGCCCGACACCGTCTCGACGACGGAGTCGATCTGGTCGGACGGCAGTCCGCCGAAGTCGGGCATCGGCAGGCGCTCCTCGCCGATGCCGGCTGAGGTCAGTGCACGGCTCACGGCCTCCCTGGCGTCGTCCGGATACTCCTCGTCCTGCACCAGGTTCAGCACATGGTCGACATGAAGCCGGGCCAGCAGTGAGACGTCCTCGGCATCCAACGGGTAGGCGCCGATCAGGAGCCGGTCCGTCACGTCGGCGAACCCATAGCTGCGGAACCAGCGCGACATCTGAGAGCAGTGTGCCAGCACCCAGGGTCCCTAACCTGAGATCAATGCCGCCGCGCACCGACACCTTCGATCTGGAGGGGCTGCGACTCACCTCAGGGGAGGGACGGCGCCTGGAGCTGGGCGTCGCCCTCGGCTCCTTGGACATGGGTGGGGAGCGCTACCCGGTCGTGCCTTCCCTGGTCCCGGTACGTCTGGACATCTCGCGCACCACCGGTCAGGGGTACGCGCTGCGGATCCGCTTCAGCGCCGGGCTGGAGGGTCCGTGCATGCGATGCCTGGAGCCGGCTGCGCCCGTTTTCGAGGTGGATGCGCGCGAGATCTCGCAACCCGGTGAAGTGGACGAGCTGGACTCGCCCTACATCGCGGCCGGAATCCTCGATCTGGGCGGCTGGGCGCGTGATGCTCTGGCGCTGGCTCTCCCCGCAGCGCTCCTCTGCCGACCGGATTGCGCCGGGCTGTGTCCGGTGTGTGGCGAGAACCTCAACGTGGCGGGATCAGACCACCGGCACGACCCGGCGCCGGACCCCCGGTGGGCGAAGCTGGCCGAGATCCAGTTCGAGCCTCCGGCCACCGAGTAGATCACCCGCCTCCTGCTAGCCTCTGACACCGCCATGGCCGTCCCCAAGCAGAAGCAGTCGCACTCGCGCACCACCAAGCGTCGCTCGACGCACAAGGTGACCGCCCCGAGCCTCAACGCGTGCCCCCAGTGCCACAGCCCCCGGCTTCCCCACCGGGTGTGCCCGGTGTGCGGGCACTACAAGGGTCGCGAAGTGGTGGCGACCGACCAGACGCTCGGCTAGCGCCGTCGCATGGTCACGGTCGCCGTGGACGGCAACGGGGCCGACCTGGGTCCCGGTGAGGTTGCTGCGGGTGCCGGATTAGCGGCTGACCGCGGGATTCGCGTGCTCCTGTTCGCCGACGCCAGCGAGATCGAGCGTATGCCGGATGGGGTCGAGTTGATCGATGCGCCAGTGTCGATCGCCAAGGCCGGCGATCCCGCCTACGCGGTGCGCTCCACGCCCGAGGCGTCGATCGTGCAGGCCGCCCGGGCGGTCGCCGAGGGCCGCGCCCAGGCCCTCGTGTCCGGAGGGTCGACCGGCTCCGCGCTGGCGGCCGGGCTGTTCAACCTCAAGCGGGACCGGGGGATCTACCGGCCCGCCCTGGCGCTTCCGGTCCCGCGGCCGGGCGACCGCCCCGTGCTGCTGCTGGACGTCGGCGCGAACGTCAGCTGCCGTCCCGAGCACCTGGTGCAGTTCGCGCACATGGGATCCGCCTTCGCCGAGGCGGTGCTGGGTTTGTCCTCGCCGCGGGTCGCCCTGCTCTCCAACGGCGAGGAGCCGGCCAAGGGCACGCCCGAGCTCAAGGAGGTGCATGAGCGGCTGTCCGGCGACGCCGGGGTGGGACTGAACTTCATTGGAAACGTCGAGGGCACGCAGGTGATGGAGGACGTCGTCGACGTGGTCGTGATGGACGGATTCGTGGGCAACATCGCCCTCAAGCTGATCGAAGGGGTTTCCGGCCGCACGATGGTCGCGGTCAGGACCGCGGCGCTGCGCTCGCTGCGGGCCAAGGTGGGAGGGTTCCTGCTGGCACCATCGGTCCAGGGGCTGCGCGACGAGATCGATCCCGAGACCACGGGCGGCGCCTATATGCTCGGTCTCCGGCAGACCGGGGTGGTCGCTCACGGGCGGTTCACCCGGCGCGGGTTCGCCCGGGCCATCGAAGTGGCCGTACGAGGGGTGGAGGAGGACGTGATCGGTAAGACCAGACAGGCCCTCGAGAAGGCGGGCGCGCTGCGCTCAAGCCCTGACCGGGACGGCGAAAGCCCGTCCGAGCCCACGGCTACCGTCCGCGGCTGATGACTCGCGAGCAGATCTTCGAAGTGATCCGCGCGCACCTGGCCGATGAGCTGGAGCTCGATCCGGACTCCATCGGGGAGGGCACGCGGTTCCGGGAGGACCTGGAGGCGGACTCGCTCGATCTCTACACGCTGGTCCAGGAGTTGGAGGACACCTACGGCGTGCGGATATCGGACGAGGAGGCAACCCGGATCCTCACCGTCGGACAGGCGGTGGACTTCGTACTCGCGAGCGGTGTCGAACAGATGCCTCCTTCGGCGAGCGCGAGTCCCGGGCCGTCCGGCAGTGTCGACTGAGGCCGCATCACGCCAGGCCGAAGCGCGGCTGCGCGAGCTGCTGGAAGCTCTGCCCCGGGAGCTGGCCCGGCACGTGTTCACCCATGCGTCGTGGACGAGCAGGCGCTCGGACTCATACGAGCGCCTGGCGTTCCTCGGTGACAGCGTGCTGTCGCTGGCCGTCACCTCGCACCTGTATCCGAGTCTGGAGGCCGAGCGCTTCGGTGCCGGCCAGCTGACGAAGATCCGCGCTCAGGCGGTCTCCGGGCGGTCCTGCCGCGCGGTGGCGGAGCGCCTCGGCGTGCCGGACCGGATGGCCGCGATGGCCCCGTCCGAGGCGGCGGCCAGCGTGCCCGCGCTGGTGTCGACCGAACGAGTCCTGGCCTCGGTGATCGAGGCGATCATCGGTGCCTGCTACCTGACGTTCGGCTATGAGCGCACGGCCGACGCCGTGGTGGAGGCCTTCGCCGGCGAGCTGGAGGATGCGCTCGAGCGCCCGGTGGACTTCAAGTCGGCCCTGCAGGAGCGGCTGGCCCGTCGCGGCGCTGTGGTCAGCTATGAGGTGATCACCGAAGTGGGCCCGCCCCACGACCGGACGTTCACGATCTCCGCCCAGCTGGAAGGGGAAGAGATCGGGCGGGGCAGCGGCCGGAGCAAGAAGGACGCGGAGCAGCTGGCCGCGCAGGCCGCCCTGGACGCGATGTCGGCCGGGACGAATTCCTGACTCGGAGGCTGAACGAAGCATGTACCTGAAGAGCATCACGATGAAGGGATTCAAGTCCTTCCCGGACCGGACGCGGCTCGAGTTCGGACCGGGGACGAGCGTGATCGTCGGCCCGAACGGATCGGGAAAGTCCAACGTCACCGATGCCGTCCTGTGGGCTCTGGGCGAGCAATCGCCGATGGCGGTTCGGGGTCAGTCGATGCAGGACGTGATCTTCGGAGGTGCTCCCGGCCGCCAGGCCGCCCACGGCGCGAGCGTCGAGCTGATCCTGGACGACAGCGAGCAGATCCTCGGGCTGGGGCCGGAGGTGTCGATCCTGCGCCGCCTGGACCGCAACGGCGAGGGGGAGTACCGGCTGGCCGGCGCGCGCTGCCGGCTGATCGATGTCATCGAGCTCATGTCGGACACCGGCATGGGCAAGGAGATGCACTCGGTGATCTCGCAAGGCCGGGTGGAGGCGATCGTCACCTCCAAGCCTCGAGATCGCCGGCTGCTGATCGAGGAGGCGGCCGGCCTCGGAAAGCACCGCAAGCGGCGCCGCCGAGCCCAGCTCAAGCTGGCCCATACGCAGGAGAACCTGGATCGCGGGCTCGACGTCGAGCGGGAGGCGCGTTCCCGGCTGCGCCCCCTCAAGCGCCAGGCCGAGGCGGCGGAGCTGCACGCCCGCCTGCACCGCCAGATGCTGGAGATCCGCTGGGAGCTGGCGCGGGAGGAGCTCCGCGCGCGACTGGCGGAGGTGGCCTCGACTCGCGAGCAGGCCGGCCAGGCCCGGACCGCCCGCCAGGAGCTGGAGGCGGAGCTCGAACACGTCGCCACCCGCCGGCGCGCCGCCGAAGAGGCACTGGCCGAGCGCTCGAGCCAGCGAGAGCAGCTCTCGCGGCGCAGCTTCGCCGCCCAGTCCGCCTCTGACCGGGTCGGCTATCGGATCGACTCCATCCGCTCCGCGGCCGGCACGGTGCAGGAGCGGCTGAAGCGTGGTCAGGCCGCGCTGGAGATGTTGCGCAGCCAGGCGGCGGCTGAACAGCCCGACGACAGCGCGGTTGAACAGCTCGTTGCGCTGGAGCGAGAGCTGGAGGCGCTGGAGCGCGATCGCGAAGCAGAAATGGCGCGCCAGCTGACCGAGCTGGATAGCCGGCTCGAGGCCGCCGTGCAGGCCGAGGCGGGCTGTGCCTCGGAGGTGGAGCAGGCCGAGACCGAGCGGGCGCGGGCGGAGGCCGGTCACGAGCGGGCTCGGCAGGCGCTGCGCGAGGCGGAGCGGGAAGTGGAGGCGGCGCGGCGCGAAAGCGCTCGGGTCGGCGGCGAGCTGGCGGCCGTGAATCAGTTCCTGCGCAGCCATCAGAGCGCGCCCGGGGGTGCCCGGTCGCTGGCCGACGCCCTGTCGGTGGCCTCCGGTTACGAGCTGGCCGTGGCGGCGGCTCTGGACGGGCGTCTGGGGGCGGCCCTGGCCGCGGACCGCCCGGCGGCGGCCCAGGTGCTCGAGCGGGCCGGGAGGGACGGCGGGCGGGTGCTGCTGGCCAGCGTCCCCGCCGCCGAGGAGCAGCCCTCAGGTCCTCCGCCGCTGCCCAGCGCCGAGCGCCTGGCTGACCGGGTGGCCGGGGACGATGCCGCCGCGCGGCTGGCTCGGCGGCTCCTGCGCGATGCGTGGGTGGTGGAGGATCTCCAGTCGCTACCTGATGAGTTCGCCGGCATCGCCACCACGCGCCAGGGACGAGTGTTCTCCCCGGCGCTGCTGGAGCTGCGCCAGGCGGCGAGCGTGGGCGACGAGCGGATCCTGGCCGAGCGCAACCGGCGCGACGAGCTGATCAGTGCAAGCCAGGAGGCGGTCCAGGCCGAGTACGGCGCCGGACAGGCCCTTGAGCGCCTCGCCCAGGAGTCCGCCGCTCGGGACGCCGACCGGGAGGCGGCGATGGCCGCCCATCGGGCGGCGGTGCGGCGCCGCGACGAGGCGGCCGAGGAACGGCGGCGTCTGGCCGCCAGCATCGAGCGCCGGCGATCGGCCCCGGATGAGGGTCCCGGCGCCGCCCGGCGCGCCCAGCTCCAGGCCGAGCGCCAGGGCCTGCGTTCACATCTCGAACGGGCCGAGCGCGAGCGGGCCGGGCGTTCGGCGCAGATCGAGCGTCTCCAGGCCGCCACGCAGCGTGATGCCGAGCTCGTCCCCGCGATCACCGAGGTGATCGGTGAGCTCGAGCAGGTGGCCGAGGCGATCGGCGTCCGCCGGAGTGAGTTCGAGGCGGCGCTGGCCGCCGACCGTGAGGCGGGCGAGCACGTGGCGGCCGAGCTGCGCAGCTGCGCCCAGCACGAGGCCGGGCTGCAGAACCGGCTGCACGCGGCCAGCGAATCACTCACCTCGCTGGAGGTACGGGCACAGCGGGCTGCCGATCAGGCCGAGGACGCGACGCAGGCGCTCAGCCGGGTGGCCGCCGAGCTGGAGCTCGAGGCGGCCCCGGCCTCCGAGCCGCTCGATCCGGCCGAGCGCGGCAACCTGGAAACGCGCCTCGAGCGGCTCCTCAAGCGCCGGGAGCAGCTCGGGCCGGTGAACCCGCTGGCCGGGCAGGAGTACGCGGAGGCGCTCGCTCACGTCGAGGAGCTCGAACGCCAGCGGGCCGATCTGGAGGCCGCCCTGCGAGAGCTCGAGAAGCTGATCAGGGACACCGACCGCCAGATCAAGGAGACCTTCGAGGAGACGTTCGCGGCCGCGGCCCGGAACTTCGAGGAGCTGGCCGCCCAGCTGTTCCCCGGTGGCCGGGGGCGGCTGCGCCTCGTCAGCGAGCGCGACGGACGGGCGCCGGTGCTGGGTGGGCTCAAGGATGTGACCGCCAGTCAGAACGGACACGGCCCGGCGGCCGAGGCTTCCGATGCCGAGGAGCCCGAGGAGCACGAGGAGGGGCAGGAGGACGTGGCGGGAGTGGAGATAGAGATCACCCCCGCGGGCAAGGCCACCCGACAGCTGACGCTGCTGTCCGGTGGGGAGAAGTCGATGACCGCGCTGGCCTTCCTGTTCGCGGTGTTTCTCGCCCGGCCGTGCCCGTTCTACATCCTGGACGAGGTGGAGGCCGCGCTGGACGACCTCAACATCGACCGCTTCCTCGAGCTGCTGGACACCTACTCGAGCCGAGCCCAGTTCATCGTCGTCACCCACCAGAAGCGCACGATGGAGGCAGCCGACGTGCTGTACGGGGTGTCGATGGGCGGCGACGGGATCTCCAAGGTGATCTCCCGGCGGCTGCCCGCCCGCGAGGCGGCCTAGCTCGGTGACCTGTGGATCGATGTGCCCCTCTGGGGGCCGATCGATCCACCGATGCTACGTTCACCGCCGATATGGCACGCGAGTGGTCTGACCTGTTCATCGCCGATGGTGCGGCTCCGACGCCCGAGGCCCCCGCCCAGGTCGAGGAGCAGCGCGTCGGGCGCTTCCGCCGCCTGCGCGAAAACCTGCGCAAGACCCGCCAGGCCCTGGGGGCCGAGATCCAGGCCACGCTTTTCGAGGACCTGAGCGACGAGACCTGGGAGCGCCTGGAGGAGGCGCTGATCTACGCCGACGTGGGGGCCCGCACGACCGCGCAGGTGGTGGAGCAGCTGGAGCGGGAGGCGACCGAGGGCGGGATCACCGGCGGCGAGGCGCTCACCAACCGGCTGGTCGAGCTACTGGCGGGCATCGCCAGGGTTGGGGACGACCGCATCGACCTGCGGCCCAAGCCGACCGTGATCCTGATGGCCGGCGTGAATGGGACGGGCAAGACCACGACGACCGGGAAGCTGGCCCACCACCTGAGCCGGGAGCTCGGCCACAAGGTGGTCGTGGTGGCAGCCGACACGTTCCGGGCCGCCGCCGTGGAGCAGCTGGAGATGTGGGCAGACCGCGCGGCAGCGGCATTTGTCCGGGGACCTGATCGCGCCGACCCCGGATCGGTGGCGTTCGAGGGCGTGGCTGTCGGGATTCGCGAAGGCGCCGACGTGGTGATCGTCGACACCGCCGGGCGACTGCACACGCAGGACGACCTGATGGGCGAGCTGAGCAAGATCCGCCGGGTGATCGGCAAGCAGATCCCCGAGGCGCCGCATGAGACGCTCCTCACCGTGGATGCCACCACCGGTCAGAACGGCCTGCGCCAGGCGCAGCTGTTCTCTGACGCAATCGACGTCAACGGCTTGGTGCTGACCAAGCTCGACGGCACGGCCAAGGGCGGAATCGCGCTGGCGATCGCCGGAGAGCTCGGCATCCCGGTCAAGCTGATTGGGACGGGGGAGAAGCTGGAGGATCTCCGGCCGTTCGACGCCGGCGAGTTCGCCCGCGCACTGGTCAGCTGAACAGCCTTCTTCCCTGGTTCTTCGGAGAAACACCCCCATCAAGGACTAAGCTCATAGCACCATGTCTGGATGGATCCTTTGGGCTCTCGTGGCCTGCGGGTTCGCGGTGGGCGAGGTGCTCAGCGCCGGCGCCTTCTTCCTCGGCCCGTTCGCCGTCGGAGGAGCTCTGGCGGCGGGCGCCGACGCGGTCGGCGCCGGGGAACTGGGAGCCTGGCTGGTCTTCGTGATCGCATCGGTGCTGACGCTGGCACTGGTGCGACCGCTGGTACGTACCCGCCTGCTCAGCTCGCCAACAACGCGGACCGGCGCCGCCGCCCTGGTTGGCAAGAAGGCGCTGGTACTGGAGAAGATCGACAACCATCACGGCGTGGGGTGTGTGAAGATCGATGGCGAGGTGTGGTCGGCTCGGTCGTTCGACGACGATCGGGAGATCGAACCCGGGACGCGCGTTGAGGTAGTCGACATCAAGGGCGCCACGGCGCTGGTCATGGAATAAGGGAGACGAACTGATGGTTGGAGCAATCGTGGCGGCGGTGGTGGTGGTCCTGCTGGTGATCATGGCCGCGCGAACGATCCGGATCGTTCCTCAGGCCAAGGCGGGCATCGTGGAGCGACTCGGTCGGTATCACAAGACGCTGAACCCGGGCATGACCCTCCTGATGCCGTTCGTCGACCGGTTGCGACCGCTGATCGACCTGCGCGAGCAGGTGGTGACCTTCCCGCCCCAGCCGGTGATCACGGAGGACAACCTCGTCGTGGGCATCGACACGGTTCTGTACTTCACCGTCAACGACGCCAAGTCGGCCACCTATGAGGTGGCGAATCCGCTGCAGGCGATCGAGCAGATCACCGTGACCACGCTCCGTAACGTGATCGGCTCGCTGAGCCTGGAACAGGCGCTGACCAGCCGGGATCACATCAACGCGCAGCTGCGCAGCGTGCTCGACGAGGCCACCGGCAAGTGGGGGATCCGCATCAACCGCGTGGAGCTCAAGTCGATCGACCCGCCCGGCTCGATCCAGGAGGCGATGGAGAAGCAGATGCGCGCCGAGCGTGATCGCCGCGCGGCGATCCTCAACGCCGAGGGCGTCAAGCAGTCTCAGATCCTCACCGCCGAGGGTCAGAAGCAGGCGGCGGTGCTGACCGCGGAGGGCCAGCGACAGGCAGCGATCCTCAAGTCCGAGGGCGAGGCCAAGGCGATCGCCACGGTGTTTGAGGCCATCCACCGGGGCAACCCAGACTCGGCGCTGCTTCGCTACCAGTACCTGCAGATGCTCCCGCAGCTGGCCCAGGGCGATGCCAACAAGGTGTTCGTGATTCCGTCCGAGTTCTCGGCGGCGGTGGGCGGGATCACCAACGCACTGACCGGCAACTCCAACTCAGAGGATCGGGCACGCGAGCCTGCTTCCGATCCCGAGGTGCCGGCCCGGCTTCCCAGGGGCGAAACGGCAGACGGCGATACGTTGCCCTAGGCTCGCTCGGCCCTCCAGGGTGCGTTTCCTGACACTCCTGGCGTGGAGTCGCCGCTAGTCTTTCCTGAGTGTCGCCAGGGGGCGGCGCGGCATGTCACTCGATCCAGAGGAGTACCGAATGGGCTTTCGGTCAGGGGTTCGTGCATCTCACGTACCCATTCGCGCGCTGGGCACCTTGCTGTGCCTCGGCATGCTCGCGGGGGCGCTGGCAGTTCCCGCCGCGGCGTTCGCCGCGCCGTCTTCATCCTCAAAGGGCCACGGCTACCGCCACGGCCTCGTCCCGCCCAAGGGCCAGCAGAAGAACTCGTCGCACGGCTCGGCGGCTTCGTTCGCCGCGAGCGGGGGCAACCTCAAGTACGGCGGCGGAATCAGCGGAGTCGGGGTGACCGCCGGCACACCCAAGGTCTACCTGGTCTTCTGGGGCTCGCAGTGGGGCACCCAGGGCACCAACGCGCAGGGTGACATCACGCTCTCGGGTGACCCGAGTGGCGTCGCGCCGTACGTCCAGGAGTTCGTGAAGGGCATCGGCACGGTGGGCGAAACCTGGTCGGGCGTGATGACCCAGTACTGCCAGGGCGTCTCAGCCGGAGCCGCGACCTGCCCTTCGAGCGCCGCGCACGTGGGCTACCCAAGCGGCGGTGCGCTGGCCGGCGTGTGGTTCGACGGGTCCTCCGCCGCGCCCTCGCAGGCCGCGGGCAGCCAGATCGGAGCCGAGGCCGTGAAGGCAGCCACCCATTTCGGCAACACGACGCAGAACTCGAACCTCTACACCCAGTACGTGATCGTGTCACCCACTGGGACTCACCCGGATGGCTACAACACCCCGTCCGGCCAGTTCTGTGCCTGGCACGACTACACCGGGGACAGCACACTGTCCGGGGGGGCCGTGAGCTCTCCGGACGGCCAGCTGGCCTTCACAAACCTGCCCTACGTCCCGGATATGGGGGCCTCCTGCGGTCAGGACTTCGTGAACTCCGGCTCCACCGGTGCCCTTGATGGTGTCTCGATCGTCGAGGGCCACGAGTACGCGGAGACCCTGACCGACCAGTTTCCAGCCGGGGGCTGGGTGGACTCCTCCGGCTACGAGGACGGCGACAAATGCGCCTGGATCTCCTCCGGCCAGGGTGCCTCCCAGGACATCAGCCTGGCCACGGGGTCGTTCGCCGTCCAGTCCACATGGGCCAACGACTACAACAGCGGCGCGGGTGGATGTGAGGTGACTCATTCGATCGTGAGCGGCGGCGGGACGTCCTCGAACACGATCACCGTGACCAATCCGGGTTCCCAGGCGAGCACGGCTGGCACCAGTGCCAGCCTGCAGATCAAGGCGAGTGATTCGGCGTCCACCCAGACGCTGACCTACTCGGCGACCGGGCTGCCGCCCGGCCTCAGCATCAATAGCTCGACTGGCCTGATCAGCGGAACTCCGACGACCGCCAACGCGTACTCGGTGAACGTCACGGTCACCGACGGGACCGGCGCAACCGGCAGCACCGCATTCAGCTGGACGGTCAACCCGAGCTCCGGCGGTAGCGGCAGCTGTACGAGCACTCAGCTGCTCGGCAACCCGGGATTCGAGACGGGCAGGGCGTCGCCGTGGACGGCGACCGCCGGGGTGATCTCGGCCACGAGCTCCAGCCAGCCGTCCCACTCGGGCAGGTACTTCGCCTGGCTGGACGGCTACGGCCGGACACATACCGACGCCCTGACCCAGACGGTGTCGGTCCCCAGCGGTTGCTCGAACTACACGTTCAGCTTCTGGCTGCACATCAACACCGCCGAGACCACCACCACCACGGCGTACGACACGATGAAGGTCCAAGTGCTGAACAGCTCCGGGACCGTGGTTGGGACGCTCGCCACGTTCAGCAACCTCAACCACGCCTCCGGATACCAGCAGCACAGCTACAGCATGGCCCCGTATGCCGGGCAGAAGGTGACGCTGAAGTTCGTCGGTCAGGAGGACTCGTCGCTCGCGACGTCGTTCTGCGTGGACGACAGCGCGCTCAACGTCTCCTGAGGGGAACCGGCGTCAGCTGACGCCGGGTCGCCGCCAGCAGCATCACGGCTGCTGGCGGCGGTAACCCCGCTAGCTTTAGCGTTAGATGTTCGATTCCCTCGCGGACAAGCTGCAGGCCACGCTGTCCGACGTGCGCGGCCGCGGCACGCTGACCGAGGCCGACATCGACTCGGCCATGCGGGAGATCCGCCTGGCGCTGCTCGAGGCGGACGTCAACTTCAAGGTGGTCAAGAGCTTCACGGGCTCGGTCAAGGAGGCGGCGCTCGGGGCGGACGTGGTCGGCAAGCTCAACCCAGGCCAGCAGGTGGTCAAGATCGTCTCCGACGAGCTCACCTCGCTGATGGGCGGTCAGGCGGAGGAGATGCAGTTCGCCTCTCGGCCGCCGACGGTGATCGTGATGGCCGGCCTCCAGGGATCGGGCAAGACCACCGCGTGCGGAAAGCTGGCTCGGTTTCTGCGCGAGCAGTACGACTCGTCGGTGGCTGTGGCGGCCTGTGACGTCTACCGCCCAGCCGCCGTGGATCAGCTGATCAAGGTCGGACATCAGGCGGGTGCCGAGGTCTACGAGCAGGGAACCGACCAGGATCCGGTCAAGATCGCCGCCTGGGCTCGCGACCGGGCGCAGTCCGAGGGCAAGGACGTGCTGATCATCGACACCAGCGGCCGTCTGCACGTGGACCAGGAGTTGATGCAGGAGCTGGCCAACATCAAGAAGGCGGTGCGCCCCGACCAGGTGCTCCTCGTCGTCGACGCGATGACCGGCCAGGACGCCGTGCACGTGGCCGAGCAGTTCGGCGAGGTCGTCGACTTCGACGGCGTCGTCATGAGCAAGCTGGACGGCGATGCCCGAGGCGGCGCCGCGCTGTCGGTCAAAGCGATCACCGGGAAACCGATCGTGTACGCGTCCACGGGAGAGAAGCTCGACCAGTTCGAGCGTTTCCACCCGGACCGGATGGCCCAGCGGATCCTCGGGATGGGCGACGTGATGACCCTGATCGAGAAGGCCCAGGACGCCTATGACTCCGACCAGGCCGCCGAGCTCGAGCGCAAGTTCCGCAAGCAGGAGTTCGGGCTGGACGACTTCCTGGATCAGATGAAGCAGATCCGCCGGCTGGGCCCGCTGCAGAACCTGCTGGGAATGATCCCCGGGATGGGCAAGGAGCTGCGCGGGCTCAAGGTCGAGGAGCGCGAGTTCGACCGGGTGCAGGCGATCATCCTCTCGATGACTCCACAGGAGCGCCGCCACCCGGAGCTGATCAAGGGGTCGCGACGGCTGCGCATCGCCAGGGGCTCCGGCACCAATGTTCAGGCGGTCAAGGCGCTGATCAAGCAGTTCGGGGAGATGCGCAAGGTCATGCGCCAGGTCTCCTCGGGCAAGATGCCCGACCTCGGCGCCCTGATGCGTCAAGGGCGTTAGCCGCGCGCTCGGCATCCTGCCTCGCAGGCGCGCGGCTGCGCATGTCATCCGGCTGCCAGGTCTCCTCGGGCAAGATGCCCGACCTCGGCGCCCTGATGCGTCAAGGGCGTTAGCCGCGCGCTCGGCATCCTGCCTCGCAGGCGCGCGGCTGCGCATGTCATCCGGCTGCCAGGTCTCCTCGGGCAAGATGCCCGACCTCGGCGCCCTGATGCGTCAAGGGCGTTAGGCCACGAACCCGCTACTCTGATTGCCCGTATGGCAGTCAGACTGAGACTCACGCGCGTCGGCGGACGCAAGAACCCGATCTGGCGGGTGGTGGTGGCCGACCAGCGCTCCAAGCGCGACGGCCGCGTGATCGAGACGGTCGGGCACTACAACGCTCAGACCAATCCGTCCACCGTCGTCCTCAACGAGGAGCGGATCCGGGACTGGCTGGCCCGCGGCGCTCAGCCCACCGACACCGTCCGCAAGCTCCTGCGTACGCAGGACATCAGCTAGAGCGCGCCGTCTTCCGCCGGTGAGCGACGACTCGCCCACACCTCGCGAGCTTCTCGAGTACCTCGCTCGAGGGCTGGTCGACGAGCCCGATCAGGTACAGGTGACCGAGGTGCGGGAGGACGACGGGACCGTGATCCTCGAGCTGTCCGTGGGCCAGGACGACTACGGCAACGTGATCGGCCGCGGTGGCCGGACGGCCAGCGCGCTGCGCACGGTGGTCAAGACCGCGGCGAGCCGGCGCCGCCAGCGCATGTTCGTCGACATCGTCGACTCCTGACGCCGGACTGGTGCCATGGGCGCCGCGGTTTCACGAGAGTGGCTGCACGCAGGCCGGATCGGGCGCCCGCACGGCCTCGACGGCAGCTTTCACGTCGTTCAGCCCAACGCCCGGCTTCTGGAGCTCGGCACGGCCCTGCGCGTAGCTGGGCGCGACCGCAGGATCGAGCGTCGCGCCGGACACGATGCCAGGGTGATCCTGCGCCTGGACGGTTGCTCTGACCGCTCCGACGCGGAGGCGCTCCGGGGCCAGGAGCTCCTGGTGGCGCGGGACACGGCCCCTGATCTGGGAATCGACGAGTGGTGGGCCGAGGAGCTGGAGGGCTGTACGGTCAGAGACGGCCAGCGGGCGGTCGGACACGTGAAGCGGCTGCTCGCCCTACCCTCCTGCGAGGTTCTGGAGGTGGAGCGGGCCGAGGGAGGCGAGAATCTGCTCGTGCCGCTGGTGAGCGACGCGGTGCGCGCGGTCGACACGAACCGGCGGGAGATCGACATCGACCTGGAATTCCTGGGGGAGAGCTGATGGAGATCGACGTCTTCACCCTGTTTCCGGCCGCATTCAGCTGGTTCGAGTCCCAGCGCCACGTTGTCAACGCGGTGAGCCAGGGCCACCGGCTGGGGTATGTCAACTACCGGGACCACACCCCGCTGGGCGCCGGCCAGGTGGATGACACGCCGTTTGGTGGAGGCGCGGGCATGGTCCTCCGCGTGGATGTGGTGGAGGCGGCGCTGCGTGCCCGGTACGAAATCGACCCCGTCCAACTGCCCGACACGCGTCGCGTGATCGCACTCACGCCGTCGGGTCGGCTCCTGGATGACGGGTTGGTCGAAGAGCTGGCGGCCGAGCCCGCACTGACGCTGCTGTGCGGCCGCTACGAGGGCTTCGACGAGCGGATCGTCGAGCACTTCACCAGCGATCAGCTGTCGATTGGCCGGTATGTGCTGGCCGGAGGCGAGCTGGCGGCGATGGTGGTTTGTGATGCGGTGTTGCGCAAGCTGCCGGGGTCGCTCGGGCACGGCGAGTCGGTGGTGGAGGAGTCCTTCAGCCGCGCGTTGGAGGGCGCGCCCGAGTACCCCCACTACACCCGTCCAGCTGACTGGCGAGGCTGGCCGGTGCCCGAGGTGCTGCTTTCGGGCCACCACGCGAACATCCGGGAGTGGCGCCTGGAGCAGGCCCGCTCCCGCGCCAACCCGCGTTCGCTACCATAGGCCGCCGTGCCGGCCGCCCGGCGGTTGGCCTATCTCCTCTCGCCTAGCTGGCTCGGCCGAACAGGCGCCACCTTCGTTATGAGCACCGTCATCGACAGTCTTGAGCGTGCCCAGCTTCGCCGCGTGCCGGCGTTCGATGCTGGTGACCGGCTCCGCGTCCACTTCCAGGTCATCGAGGGCACGCGGCGCCGCACGCAGGTGTTCGAGGGGGTCGTGATCAAGCGCCAGGGCCACGGCGCCCGGGAGACGTTCACCGTGCGCAAGCAGTCGTTCGGGGTGGGCGTGGAGCGGACCTTCCCGCTGCACTCACCGAAGATCGAGCGGATCGAGGTGGCCGCCCGCGGCGACGTCCGCCGCGCCAAGCTGTACTACCTGCGCGGACGGGTGGGCAAGCGTGCCCGCGTGCGGGAGCGGCGCTCCGCTGGACCGGAGATCGCGGTCGAGCGCGAGTTGCTGCACGCCGCAGCGTTCGCCGAGGAGGAAGGCGCGATGCCGACACCGGAGCAGGAGGCGGCGGTGCTCGCGGCCGCCGAAGCGGAGGCCGCCGACGTTGAGGCCGCTCCGGAGGCAGAGAGGCCTCCCGAGACCGAAGCGGCTCCCGAGGCTGAAGCGGCTCCCGAGGCTGAAGCGGCTCCCAAGGCCGAGGACGCCGGCGCCGCCCCCGCGAACGACGAATAGGCTTGACGAAGACCAGGAAGTCGGTGGTGGGCTCGGCATCGAGGCTCCTGCTGACGATCGTGGTCGCGGTCGGACTGGCCATTGGCGTCCAGGCGTTCCTGATCAAGCCCTACCGGATTCCCAGCGCATCCATGGAGCCGACCCTCGACATCAACCAGCGAATCCTGGTCAACCGGCTCGCCATGACGACCGGCAACCCGAAGGTCGGCCAGATCCTCGTCTTTCATCCGCCCAGGAACTACGGATTCTGTGCCGATCCGAACCAGGGCGATGATGTGATCGGGGAACCAAACGCCCAGGCGTGCGACGTGGCCCAAGGCCGGCCGGCGACGGTGACGTTCGTCAAGCGCGTGGTGGGTCTCCCGGGCGATCACCTGTCGATCCGCAATGGCCGGGTGTTCCGCAATGGCAAGCTGGAGTCCGACAGCCGCACGGTGTCCTGCGACGGGAACATCACATGCAGCTTTCCACGCACGATCGTCGTCCCCGGTGGCGACTATTACATGATGGGAGATAACCGGCCGGACTCCGACGACAGCCGCTTCTGGGGGCCGGTGCGGCGATCGTGGATCATCGGCCAGGTGATCTTCAGCTACTGGCCGCCGGACCGAATCGGAACTCTTTAGCTCGACCTGGGACCCTTCTCGTCATGGCCAGATCCACCACCAAGAAACCCAAGAGCGCGGTCCACAACGTGGTGGAGCTCGTGGTCACCGTGGCCGTGGCGGTGGGGCTGGCCCTGCTGATCCAGGCGTTCATCGTCAAGCCCTACAAGATTCCCAGTGGATCGATGATTCCCACGCTGAGCATTGGTCAGCGCGTGCTGACAAACCGGCTAGACACTCATCCCAGCCTCGGGGACATCGTCGTGTTCCATCCCCCGGTCGGGGCCGACAACGAGCACTGCGCCGACCCACGGCAGGGCGCCGGGTCCAAGGAGGCCTGCGCCACGTCGGGGAGCGAGAACACCGCCCAGACGTACATCAAACGGGTGGTCGCCCTGCCCGGCGACCACATCTCGATCGTCAACGGGCACGTGATGCGCAACGGCCGGATGGAGAAGGCGCCCTACGCCCAGCCATGCACGATCAGTTCTGAGTGCACTTTCCCGGAATCGTTCACGGTTCCGCCCGGCGAATACTTCATGATGGGCGACAACCGTGGCGAGTCTGACGACAGCCGTTTCTGGGGACCCGTTCCGCAGTCCTGGATCATCGGGGTGGCGTTCTTCACCTACTGGCCTCCCGGCCGGATCGGGACGCTCTGATCGACGCGGGCGCCGGCCGGACATGGCCGACCCCAGGAGGCGCCGGTGAAGCGGCGCCCGCCCGGACCCAAGTTGTTCCGTCATGACCGAGCGCTCGGCCGGCTCGTGGCCGGCGCGGATGAGGCCGGACGCGGCTGTCTGGCCGGTCCGCTGGTCGCCGCGGCCGTCCTGTTCGACCACGAGTGTCTGCGGCCGGCCGACATTCGCGCGCTGTCGGCGCTGAACGACTCCAAGCGCCAGACGCCGGCCGGCCGGGCCGAGCTGTACCCGCTCATCCTGCGCCTGGCCACCAAGGTGGCCGTGGTATCCCGCTGTGCCCCCGGGATCGACCAGCGAGGACTGCACGTCACCAACCTGGCTGCCCTGCGGGATGCCCTGAAGGCCGTAGCTCGACCTGGCTGCATGTGCCTGAGCGACGGCTTCTCACTGGGCGACATCGGACACCCCCACCGTGCGGTGGTGGGCGGGGACGGGACCAGCGCAGCCATTGCCGCCGCGTCGGTGATCGCCAAGGAGACGAGGGATCGCTACATGCGGAGGGTCGACAGGCTCCACCCCGGGTGGGAGTTCGCCCAGCACGTCGGCTACGCCACCCCCGAGCATCGCCAGGCGATCGAGCGGCTGGGGATCACGCCGCTGCACCGGCTGTCCTTCCAATCGGCCGCGTATACGCAGCTTTCCTTCGGCGGCTGAGCGGCTCAGAACGCTGCCTCCAGGTGATCCAGCCTGACCAGGCGACCTCGGCGATCCAGCGTCACGCCGATCGCGTCGAAGCGCAACTCCTGAGCTCGGGGACGGTCCCGGCGCTCGACCAGCCAGCGGGCCGCCATCCGCCGGACCTGGGTGCGCTTGGCGGGGTGCACGCTCTCGAAAGGATCAACGCTTGCCCCGTGCTCGGGCACACGGCGGCACTTGACCTCGCAGAACACGAGTGTCGACCCGTCGAAGGCGATGATGTCGAGCTCGCCCCACCGGGTGCGGAAGTTCCGCTCCACGATGTCGAAGCCGCGCCTGAGCAGATGCTCAGCCGCCAGTTGCTCACCCGTCGAGCCGGTGCGTCTGCGCTGGTCGGCCACACGGCCACCGTACGGACGAGCTGTCACGCCCAAGTTACGCGGAGTGTCGGGACTGTGCCAATCCCGGTCTAGTGTCCGAAACTGGCACGAAGTGGGCACACGGCGTAACCGGCGCGTGACACTCGGACCGTAGCTTGGCCATCGTGCTCTCTCGGGTCGCGACCTTCGCCATCGACGGGGTGGAACCCCGCCAGGTCACGGTGGAGGTCGACATCCGGCCCGGATTGCCGGCGTTCACGATCGTCGGCCTGGGGGATGCCGCGGTCCGGGAGTCGCGGGAGCGGATCCGCTCGGCCATCCTCAACTCCGGCTTCGACTTTCCGCAGCGGCGGATCACCGCGAACCTGGCGCCTGCCTCACTGCGCAAGGCGGGGCCGGGATTCGATGCCGCGCTGGCGCTGGCCGTACTGGGAGCGAGCGAGCAGGTTCGGGCGGGGACGCTCGAGCGACTGGCGGTGTTCGGGGAGCTCTCGCTGAGCGGCTCCCTTCGCGACGCGCCGGGAGTGCTGGCCGTGGCCGAGGGAGCGCGCCGGGCAGGAATCCCGCGGTTGATCGTCCCCCGGGAACGGGCCCGCGAAGCCGCGCTGGTCGTGGGGCTGGAGGTGGCGGGTGTGGAGGGTTTGCGGGACGCGGTGGACGTGGCCGGCGGGGGTCGGGTTCCGGCGCTGCCGCTTTCGGCCCCCACCCGGCCAGTGATTCGGACTCTGGATCTCGCCGACGTCCGCGGGCACCAGGTACCGGTGCTCGCACTGCAGATCGCCGCGGCGGGTGGGCATAACCTGCTGTTCGAAGGGCCGCCAGGCACCGGGAAGACGATGCTGGCCCGGCGGTTGCCGTCGATCCTCCCGCCGCTTACCCGAGATCAGGCCCTCGAAGTCACCAGGATCCACAGCGTGGCCGGCCTGCACGCCGACGGGCTGATCACGCAGCGTCCGTTCCGGGCACCGCATCACACCATCTCGGCAGCCGGCCTGGTCGGCGGAGGCAGTCCGCCGCGTCCCGGGGAAGCCAGCCTGGCCACGCATGGCGTGCTGTTTCTCGATGAGCTCTCAGAGTTTCAGCGCGTCACCCTCGACGCGCTCCGCCAGCCAATGGAGGACGGTCGCGTCTCCATCGTCCGGGGCCAGCGGGCGCTGGTCTTTCCCACGCGGTTCATGCTGGTGGGCGCCACCAACCCGTGCCCCTGTGGCTACGCGGGCGTCGGGACGATGTGCTCCTGCGCCGAAACCGATCTGCGCCGGCATCAGCGCCGGCTCAGCGGGCCGCTTCTGGATCGGATGGATCTGCTGGTGACCGTCGAGAAGCCGACCGAGGCAGAGCTCCGGGCCGACCCGGTCACGGACTCGGTCCTGGCCCAGGCGCGGGTGAGAGAGGCCCGGGAGCGACAGCACCACCGTTACCGCGGGGCCGGCGTGAGCTGCAACGCCCAGGCGCCACCGGGGCGGCTGGGGCGGGTCGGCGCCATCGAGGAGGCTGGACACCTGGTACTGGCCCGCGCGTATGACAGCGGCGCGCTGTCGGCCCGCGGCCGGCATCGCGTGCTGCGAGTGGCGCGCACCATTGCCGACCTGGAGGGCCGGCAGGGCGTCGGCGCGGCGGATGTCCTGCTGGCCCTGAGCCTGAGGCAGCGGATGGACACCGACCAGATGCGCGCCGCATGACGCGCGCCTGTCGTGACTGCCTGAGGCGAACCTGGCTTCTGGGCCGTCTGAGTGGACATCTCGACGTCGTCCGGTCGCAGATCGGCCCGCTCCTCGCCCTGCCCGATCGCGAGCTGCTCGAGGCGGTGGGCGGAGACGAGCGGCCGCGAATCGAACATGAGCGGGCAAAGCTCGACAGCCGGCAGCTTGTCGACGCGGCCTCCGCACGAGGCGTGGCGATCATTTGCCGGTGCGACGACGGGTATCCGGCTCGGCTGCACGAGCTGGATGCCCCGCCGGCGGTGCTGCATGTGGCAGGAGGTCTCGAACGGTTCCTCGCCCTCGCTGCCCGAGAGTCCGTGGCGGTGGTCGGCTCGCGGCATGCCTCGGGCTACGGACTCGAGGTGGCCCGGGCCCTGGCTCGAGGCCTGGCCGCCAGCGGGCTGACCGTCGTGAGCGGGATGGCGCGCGGGATCGATACGGCGGCCCATCAGGGTGCGTTGGAGGCCGGCGGGAGGATCGAGGCCGGCACCAGCATGGCGGTTCTGCCCGGTCCGGCCGAACGGCCCTATCCGGCGGGGCAGCGGGGTTTGTACCGCCAGGTGCTCGCAGCCGGCGTGGCCGTGAGCGAGCTGCCCTGCGGATCCGGGGTACGGCGGTGGTCGTTCCTGGCCCGCAACCGCATCGTCGCCGGGTTGGCCGGCCTCACGGTGGTCGTCGAGGCCACTGAACGCTCCGGCGCGCTACTCACCGCGCGGACGGCGGGCGACATGGGTCGCCCCATCGGAGCCGTTCCGGGTCGGGTCACCACGGCTCAGGCGGCGGGACCGAACGCCCTGCTGGCCGACGGAGCTGCTGTCGTTCGCAGCGCCCAGGACGTGCTCGACCGCCTCTACGGTGTGGGTGCCAGGAGCGCCCGCCTTGATGAACGCAGTCCTCCCGCGGCCGACCAGGTGCCCGTGCTCCGAGCGCTCGAGGAAGGTCACGGCGTTGCCGCCGCGCTGCGCCGGGCTGGGATCGGCCCGGAGGCAGGCTTGGCGATGCTGTCGGAGCTCGAGCTTGGAGGCTGGCTGCGGCGCGGACCGGGCGGCCAATTCACCGTCATCCCGTAGCCGCCTGTCGACCAAGTGGACCGACGTGGATCCGGCGCCGGCGATGCTCGCAGTTCTACCCTCAGGCCCATGCCGATTCCTCGCGTGCTCTCGATCGCCGGCTCGGACTCCGGCGGCGGCGCCGGCATCCAGGCCGACCTCAAGGCCTTCGCGGCCTGCGGGGTGCATGGGATGACGGCGATCACGGCGATCACAGCCCAGAACACCGTCGCCGTCACCGACGTGCATCACATACCCGGCGAGGTGATCGTCGCTCAGGTGCGAGCCGTGGTGCAGGACATCGGCGTGGACGCCGTCAAGATCGGCATGCTCGGCACGAATGAGACGATCGAAGCCGTTGCCGAAGCGCTGGAGTTGCTGGATCCGGCCGTTCCGGTGGTGCTCGACCCGGTGATGGTGTCCGAATCAGGTGCCCCGCTGCTCGAGGTGGCCGCCCGCAGCGCCCTCGTCGCGCGGCTGTTGCCGCGGGCCACCGTGGTCACGCCGAACGTTCCCGAGGCCCAGGCGATCGTTGCCGTGGCCACCGGGGGCCCCGGGAACGACCTCAGCCCTGAGGAGTTGGTGCAGACGATCCGCACGCTGGGTCCTGACGTGGTCGTGCTCACCGGCGGGCATCGCCACGAGGCGGTCGATCTCTTCTACGACGGCACGGAGTGCGTGGAGATTCCGGGTCCACGCCACCCTGACGGAGCCGCCCACGGCTCCGGCTGTACCCACTCCAGCCTGCTCGCCGCCCGGCTGGCTCAGGGGGATGACGCTCTGACGGCGGCTCGCACGGCCAAGCGGATGGTTTCGCAGGCGATCGCCGACGGCCTTCGGGAGGTCGGTCGCGGGGCGGGTCCGGTGAACGTCCTGGCCCACGGCTTGGCATCCGGCGGTCAGCCTCCCACGGCTGTCTGAAAGCCGACCGAGGCCCCTTGGGGACTTCGGAGGTCTGACATAATCGGCGGGTGCGTTTCCTGCGAATGAAGCCCGGTCATGGTGAGGTTCTCATCGCGGAGGGTGATGTCGCTGCACCTGAGGAGGAACAGCGGCTGATCGAGGAGTTTCGCCGCCAGCTGGATAGCGGTCTGTGGGCCGCCGTCCCGGTCGCCCAGGCGGACGGCAGCCGGGAGGCCCGCATGGTGCGGAGCTTCGATGAGGTCCCGCGCGACGCGGAACGGGTGATCTTCTTCCCGCGCGCGGCGGGCGGGGCCTGAGGACCGGCCGATCGTGCTGCTGGCGCTGGCCGCATCGGCTCTGGTCGCCATCGCGCTGCTGTCTGACCTCATATACCCGCGCCTGGCGGAAGGCTGGGCGCGGCACCGCGCGCGGCGCGAGCGAGCCCCGCAGCTGGACTTTGATCCCGGACGCGAACGGCGCGCCGAGCACAGGGCGCGCGAGCTGCTCCGCTCCTGCGTCAACGAGGAGGAGTGGGCGATGTACCGGGAGCTCGGGTTCATCCGAGTCTGGGGCTCGGGTTCCGAGGCCGGACGCGAGCACCCGGGTGCCGAGTACGCCTACGTGATCTACCCGCACCGCCCGATCGTGGCCTACCTGGCCCAGACCGGACGCCTGCTGGGCGAGTACTGCGTGACCTTCCCGGACGAGACACGACCCTACGGGAGCAGCCGGCTCCCTGACTCTGATGACGTGCTCGCCAAGTGGATGGCTCTCACGGGAGACGAACACCGGCTCGTATCAACGGCCAACATGCACCTCCCGGGGCGCCAGATCGACCCATCGCAGGTCCGCCGCGACCTGTGGCGGCTGTCCCGGTGGGAACGGGCGCGGATGCGCGACAGCGCGGCCCGCGCCGGCGATGCACCCCGCGACACGCTCGCCTGACTCGCATCGGACACGTCGACTCGACTCGCCTCGGGACGCGCTGAGCTGAGCACACGCCCGGTACAGTTCGCGCCGCCATGACGGCCTCAACCTCCATGGATCTCAAGCACCGCAGTCGTGCGCTCACCGAAGGACCGGCGCGGGCGGCGGCCCGGTCCTACCTCAAGGGAATCGGCTACGACGACGAGGCGCTGTCAAAGCCTCTGATCGCGGTGGCCAACACGTGGATAGAGACGATGCCGTGCAACTTCCATCTGCGGGCCCTGGCGGCCAAGGTCAAGGAGGGGATCCGAGCCGCCGGCGGGACGCCGATGGAGCTCAACACGATTGCCATCTCCGACGGCATCACCATGGGGTTGCCGGGAATGCGAGCCTCGCTGGCCAGCCGCGAGGTGATCGCCGACTCGATCGAGCTGGTGGTCGATGCGCATCAGTTCGACGCCGTCGTGGCGATCAGCGGCTGCGACAAGACGATCCCGGCCACGGTGATGGCGCTGTGCCGTCTGGACATCCCCGGCGTGATGCTCTACGGGGGCTCGATCATGCCGGGCCATTACCAGGGGCGGCGGGTCACCATCCAGGAGGTGTTCGAGGCGGTCGGCGCCCATGCTGCCGGGCGGATCAGCGACCAGGAGCTGACGGACATCGAGGAGGCCGCCTCGCCGGGGGCCGGGGCCTGCGGGGGACAGTTCACCGCCAACACGATGGCCATGGCGTTCGAGGTGCTCGGGATCTCCCCGTCGGGGTTCTCCATGGTCCCGGCCACCAACGGACACAAATCCGAGGTGGCGGAGGAGACCGGGCGCCTGATCATGGACGTCCTGCGGCGCAATCTGCGGCCGAGCGACCTGATCACGCGACCGGCCCTGGAGAACGCGATCGCTGCGATCGCGATGAGCGGTGGCTCGACCAACGGCGTTCTGCACCTGCTCGCGGTGGCCCAGGAGATGGGCGTGCCGTTGGACATCGACGACTTCGATCGGATCAGCTCCTGCACACCCCTGCTGTGTGACCTCAAGCCGTTCGGGGAGTACGTCGCGCCCGACCTCTACGAGGCCGGAGGGGTGCCGGTCCTGCTCAAGCGCCTCAAGCAGGCCGGCCTGCTCAACGACTCCGAGCGCACCGTGACCGGTCACACGGTGGGCGAGCTGGCCGAGCAGGCCCAGGAGGCAGAGGGGCAGCGGGTCGTGCGCCCGCTGGACGAGCCGCTCGCGCCGGAGGGCGGGCTGGCCATCCTGCGTGGCAACGTGGCACCCGACGGGTGCGTGGTGAAGCTGGCTGGGCACGAACGCCGCCTCCACAGCGGTCCGGCACGCGTGTTCGAGGGCGAGGAAACGGCCATGGCGGCCGTCACCTCCGGCGAGATCAGGAGCGGGGATGTGGTGGTCATCCGCAACGAGGGCCCGGCCGGCGGTCCCGGGATGCGGGAGATGCTCGCGGTCACGGCGGCTATCAACGGTGCCGGCCTTGGACACGAGGTGGCGCTGATCACCGACGGTCGCTTCTCCGGCGCCACCCATGGGTTCATGGCCGCCCACGTGGCGCCGGAGGCGGTGCGCGGCGGGCCGATCGGGGCGATCCACACGGGCGACGAGGTCACCATCGACGTGGGCGCTCGCCGGATCGACGTGGCGCTGTCCGACCAGGAGATCCGCGAGCGGCTGGCCACGTACGAGCCGCCGTCGAAGCGATCCCCGGGGGTGGCGCTGAGCAAGTACGCCAAGCTCGTGTCGAGCGCCTCGGTCGGCGCCATCGCCCACTGAGCCCGGCTCTCTCGCGCGCCGGGCCCTGCCAGAATCGAACTCGTGGCCGACTCGACCCGAAGCGCGTCCCGGACGAGCGGGCTGACCAGCGCCGAGCTGGTCCGGCGAGAGCAGCTCCCCGGACTGGAGCCGGAGCGCCGGATCACCGACTGGGGCCGCTCCGAGCGGGTGGAGCACCTGGTGGACTCCACGCTTGCTCACTTCCTGTACCACTACTGGCTGCGCGTGGAGGCGGAGGGGGTGGAGAACGTCCCGCGCCGCGGAGGGGCGCTGCTGGTGGCAAATCGGGCCGGACAGCTGCGGCTCGACGCCGCCATGGTCGGCAAGACGCTGAGGGAGGAGCACGCGTCCGGCCGTGCCCTCCATGTGGGGGCGCCCCCGAGATTGGCCGACGTGCCGGGGCTGGGGATGCTGGCCACCAAGCTCGGGATGGTCCCGGAGCATCCGGCCAACCTCCACCGCCTGCTGGACGACGAGGACCAGCTCGTGCTGGTTTTCCCGGAGACCCGCCAGGATCGCGTCAAGCCACTGAGCTCGCGGTATCGGTTACGAAGCTTCGAGCGCGTGGAGTTCGTCCGCCTGGCAGCGGACGCGGGGGTGCCGATCGTGCCGGTGGCCATCCTCGGATCCGAGGAGGCCACGCCGCTGGTGAGCGGCCTCGGCCTGCTCGGCCGCGTGGTCCCGCTGCGAGTGGGGATCCCGGTGCCGCTGCCGGCCCGATTCCGTCTCCGGTTCCTGCAGCCCGTCCGTACCGATCGCCTCCGGGAGGGACCGGCCGGCAGATCGACTGAGCTTGCGGAGAATGTCCGGGCGCTGATTCAGGAGAACCTGTACGAGATGGTGGCCGCCCGGCGCAGCGTGTGGCTCGGTTAGATCGGTCATTCGGCTAACCGGGCAGACTTGCCGGGAGCACTCATGTCCTCTCGCCGCATTCTGATAACTGGTCTGGCCTCGGTCTGGGGTGGCCGGCTGGCACACCAACTGGAGCGCGATCCAGACGTGGAGGCTGTTGTCGGGATCGACACGGCCGACCCGCAGCACGAGCTGGAGCGAACCGAGTTCGTCCGAACCGCGGCCGATCCTGGCCCGCTGGCCAGGATCATCCGAGCTGCGGCCATCGACACGGTGGTCGAGACCACTCTCGTGCCGGACGCCCGAATCCCCGCCCCGGGTCGAGCGCGAGGGATAGATCTGAGGGAGCTCCGCGGCCTCCTGGAGGCTGCCAGCCGCGCGGGCGTGAGCAAGGTGGTGGTCAAGTCCTCGGCCGAGTACTACGGATCCGGCCGCGACGCCCCGGCCTTCTTCACCGAGGACATGCCGCCGCTTCGCCGGCACCGCACCTCGGCCCAGCACCAGCTCGAACGAGCAGAGCGCGGGCTGTGGGACTACGCCGCCGAGCATCCGGAGGCCACGGTGACGGTGTTGCGCTGCGCGACCCCGGTGGGCGACGGGCTGCGGACGCCACCGCTCGCACTGCTCGCTCTACCCGTCGTACCGGGCATCCTGGGGTTCGATCCGCGCTGGCAGTTCGTGCACGAGGACGACGTCGTCGGTGCCCTGGCCCATGCGGTGAACCGGCGTCTGCCAGGCGCCTACAACGTGGCGGGAGACGGCGTGCTGGCGCTCTCCGAGGTGGCGAGCCTGCTCGGCAAGGGGCTTCTGCCGGTGCTGCCACCCTGGGGCACGCTGTTCGCCGCCGCCCAGATCCGGCGCCTGGGGGTTCCGGTACCGGTCGCGCTGCTGCGTGAGCTTCGATATGGCCGCGGGCTGGACAACCGCAAGCTCAAGGCCGGGGAGTATCTCCTGCGCTACACGAGCCGGGAGTCCGTTCTGAAGCTCCGGGCCCAGCAGCGTCTGCGGCCGTTGCTGGGAAGCGGCCCGCCGGATGGGTACCGATACGAGCCGGAGGTTGAGGAATTCCTGAGGCGGAGCCCGAGTGTCCAAGCGATGCGGCATGAGGCAGCGAGCCCGACCGAATCCCCCGAACCGAATGGAGCCGACGGCTACGGGAGCCTGACTCAGGACGAGCTCCTGGAGGTGATCCCATCCCTGGAGACCGCAGCGATGCGGCGGCTGCGCGATCACGAAGCGGCCGGTTCTGCCCGGCCGGCGGTGCTCGACGAGATCGACCACCAGCTGGAGCTGCGCCGGAGCGTGGAGGGCACGTGAGAGCTTTCATGCATTTGTCTGGTTTGCTGGGGTAATCCGATGTGGGTGGGAATTCGACTCGCTACCATCGGGACCGGAGACTTAGGCGTCCGTTGGCTTCACGGGCGGCTCCTAAAACGATGAGCACCGCGACAACCTGGGGCGTGACAGCTGCGCGCCGGCGACGGCCCGGTGGCTACGCTCTGCTCGCAGCCCCCGTGATCGTCCTCGCCGCACTGGCCGCGGTGGCGATCCTGGCCGTCACGTCCACGGTAAGCGTGACCGGCGACTCGCTGGCTCTGGCCCGGATCGACCTCCCGTTCGGCGGCGGCAGCATCCAGCGGCTCAGCATCCTGGCGGGACGCGATCAGCGGCTGACCGCCACGCGTGTGGCCGGCGACCGCATCTGGCCCGCCGCCAACCTGCGTCCCGGCGAGCGGGTGTCGATCACGGTGGTGGTGAAGCGGCCCGGCTGGCTGTCCTGGCTGACCGGGAAGACCCAGCAGGTCCGGTACACGTTCCTCACACCCAGCAGCTCGCTTCGCTCCCAGTACGTGACCGTGCGTTCGGGGCATGACATGAAGCTGCGCTTCAGCCAGCCGGTCCGGCTGGTCTCCTACGCCAACTCGCAGGGCCGCATGACGAGGCACGTGCTGGGCACTGCGCAGACGACGCTCAGCCTGAAACCGGCCGGCACGGCCGGCACGATGCCCGTGGCCGCGGCACCGCGCACCTGGGAGTCGCCGCGCCCGGCCTACGTCAGCTGGTTCCCACCGGGCTCCAAGGCCACAGCTGTGGCCAGCCCGGCTCCGGGCAGCAGGATCAAGCCGGACAGTCGCATCACGCTTACGTTCTCAAAGCCGATCAGCCAGGCGCTCGGATCACATCTTCCGCCTGTCTCGCCGGACACCACCGGGGGCTGGCATCAGGTCAACTCCCACACGATCACGTTCGAGCCGAGCGGATACGGGTACGGGCTGGGCGCGTCGGTCACCATCCCACTGCCGTCCGGGATCCAGCTCGTTGGCGGCCAGGCTCGCGGCAGCGATCCGATCGGTCGCTGGAGGGTCCCGGCCGGTTCGACCGCGCGCCTGCAGCAGATCCTCGCCAACCTAGGGTACCTGCCGCTGAGCTTCAAGGCCTCGGGGGCGCCGGTCAAGCAGACGCTGTCGGCCGAGATGAAGGCGGCGATCAAGGCGCCCGCCGGCCGCTTCAACTGGCGCTACGGCAACGTTCCCTCCCCGCTGCGCAGCGAGTGGTCTCCCGGAACCGCCGGCGTGATGACTCGCGGAGCCGTGATGGCGTTCGAGAACGACCACGGCATGGCGGCCGACGGCGTGGCCGGGGCGCAGGTCTGGAAGGCTTTGATCCAGGCCGACGTAAAGGGCCAGCGCTCCACCTTCGGGTACACGTATGTGATGGTCAGCGAAGGCAGCCCGGAGTCCATCCATGTCTGGCATGACGGTCACACCGTGGTCAGCGGACCGGTGAACACGGGGGTGGCCGCCGCTCCGACCGCCACGGGCGTCTACCCGGTGTTCGAGCACCTGACCGTGACGACGATGACGGGCACGAACCCGGACGGCAGCCACTACTCGGATCCGGGGATCCCCTGGGTCAGCTACTTCAACGGCGGGGACGCGCTACACGGGTTCATCCGGGCGAGCTACGGATTCCCGCAGAGCGACGGGTGTGTGGAGATGCCGTACTCCCAGGCTCACCAGGTGTTCCCGTACACGCCCATCGGCACCCTGGTCAACGTCGCCTGAGCAACCCGAGCCCTCGCGCTCGAACCAGCATGCGGCGATCCACCGCCGCGCAGGGAGCCAAGCACTGGCGGCGAATCTCGCTGTGTCGTGACCACCTCCAGCTCTCCCCGGGAGATTCCCGGCCCGTCTTCGGAGTGGCAGCGCGTTCTCGGCGCGCTTGATGACGACCTGCGCCGGCGGGCGGTGGCGTCGAACACCGCTCACGCCTACCGGCTGGACACCCTGCAATTGGCGCGGTGGGCAACGTCGGCCGGTATCGAGCCGGACGCGATCAAGATCAGGTCGCTCCGGCGCTACCTGGCCGCGCTCTCAGAGGGTGGCCAGGCGGCCTCAACGGTAGCTCGCAAGCTGGCCTCGATCCGGGCTCTGTTCCGGGTGCAGGTCGAGCTGGGGGGCCGCCCGGACAATCCCGCCGAACTGCTGAGTGCCCCCAAGCGCCCTCAGCGACTGCCGCGTGTCCTCAAGCCGGCCGACGTGGCTTCGCTGCTGGACCGGATTCCCGCCACCACGCCGCTGGAGCAACGCGACCGGGCCCTGTTCGAGCTCGCCTATGCCGCCGGGCTGCGGGCCGAGGAGCTGGTTTCGCTCGACGTCGGCGCAGTCGACTTCGACGCCGAGACGGTCCGGGTGGAGGGGAAGGGTGACAAGACCCGGATCGTGCCCGTGGGTGAGCATGCCCTGGCCCAGCTGGCCAGGTATCTGGAGCGAAGCCGCCCGGCTCTCCAGGCCGCGGCCGGACCGGCGGATCCGGAGACGGCCCTGTTCATCTCCAAGTCGGGACGCCGGCTCGGGACCTCCGACGTTCGGCGCCGTCTCCGGGCGTGGGCGCGGGCTGCCTCGGGACGGGCCCCCGCGCTGTCCGGCGCCCACCCGCACGCGCTCCGGCACTCGTTTGCCACCCACCTGTTGGAGGGGGGAGCCGACCTCCGCACGATTCAAGAGCTGCTCGGCCATTCCACTATCTCGACTACTCAGGTCTACACTCGGGTAGAGTCGGCGCGCCTCAGATCCGCGTATTCGCGGGCTCATCCCCGGGCTTAGGGCAATCAGGGGACCATGTGGAAACCAACGTAAAAGCGATCGAGCTCAGAGATCTGTGGAGGCGCTACAAGGCTTCCGGCGATGACCGCGCCCGGGAGCGACTCGTGGTTGCCTATTCCCCTCTGGTCAAGTACGTGGCCGGCCGGATGAGCTCGGGGCTGCCGGCTCACGTGGAGGAAGCCGACCTGATCTCCTACGGTCTCACCGGCCTGATCTCGGCCATCGAGCGCTTCGACCTGAGCCGGGAGATCAAGTTCGAGACGTACGCCATCACCCGCATCCGCGGCGCGATCATCGACGAGTTGCGCACGCTCGACTGGGTGCCCCGCTCTGTCCGGGCGCGCGCCCGCGACATCGAGCGGGCCAACATGAAGCTGGAGGCCAAGCTCCAGCGGGCGCCCACCGACGAGGAGATGGCCGTGGAGCTGGACATGAGCACGTCCGAGTTCCAGGACGCGCTGCTGCAGATCTCTCACTCCACGATCGTGGCTCTCGACGAGCTGTGGAACGTATCGGATTCCAGCGGCGACCAGGTCTCCCTGCTGGACACCCTGCCTGACCGCGATGCCCCGGATCCCCAGGCACTCGTCGACCAGGGCGAGCTGCGGGACCGGATCGCCGACGCGATCGCCGCCCTCCCCGAGCGCGAGAAGCTGGTCATCGCTCTCTACTACTACGAGAACCTCACCCTGCGGGAGATCGGTGAGGTCCTCGGCGTCACGGAATCCCGCGTCTCGCAACTGCACACCAAGGCCGTGCTGCGGTTGCGCTCCAAGCTGGGCACTGAGCTCGATTAACCCCGATCCCAGCCCGCCGACCGGGTCATCGCTCGCCCCTCCGATTGGGGTAGTGGCGATGCTGTTCACGGACATCGAGGGATCGACCTCGCTGGCCGCACGTCTGGGGCCGGGATGGCCGGCCGTGCTGGCCGACCACCACCGGATCGTCGGCGAGGCGATTACGGCGGAAGGGGGCTACGTGGACGGGACCGAGGGAGACGCTTTCTTTGCCACGTTCGGCGAGCCGGCCGCCGCGGCCCGAGCGGCGGTGGCCGCTCAACGTGGACTGCGTGCCCACTCCTGGCCAGAAGCGGTGGGGGCGCTGCAGGTGCGCATGGGACTGCATGTGGGATTCGTCGAGCACGGCCCGATCGGATACGTGGGGCTGGAGGTTCATCGGGCGGCGCGAGTGGGAGCCGCCGCTCACGGCGGCCAGTTGATGATCACCGGCGCCGCCCGAGAGATGCTCGGCGACAGCCACCCCGTCGAATATCTGGGCGCCTTTCGCCTCAAGGATTTTCCCGCGCCGGTGCAGCTGTACTGCGCGGTGATCGACGGCCGTGGCGCGGCGGCCTTCCCCGCGCCGCGGACGTTCGATGCCCGGCCCACCAACCTGCCGGCTGGTTTGCCGACGCTCGTCGGCCGCGAGTCGGACCTGCAGGAGATCAGGCACGCGCTGACCGGTGGAGGCGACCGAGTCGTGTGCCTGACCGGGCGAGGCGGCTCGGGCAAGACCAGCCTGGCGCTGGTGGCCGGCGGCCTTCTGCTGGACGAACATGCCGGAGGCGTCTGGTGGGTGGACCTGGCCCAGGTGACTTCGTCCGACCGGGTACTCGACGCGGTGGCCACGGCGGTGGGCGCCGACCGGGAGGTCCAGGTCAGCGCCTCGGAGGCGGTGGCCGGGCGCCTCAATGGCAGCGGGCTGGTGCTGGTCATCCTGGACAACATGGAGCACCTCACCGCGGCCTGTCCTGAGCTGGCCGGACTGCTCGGAGCGCTCCCGGACCTGCGTCTGCTGGTCACCTCGCAGGTGCCGCTGCGCCTGCCGGGCGAGCGGGTGATCGCATTGGACGCACTGGAGCCGGATGCGGCGCTGGATCTGATCGAGGAGGTGGTGACCCGGCGCGGCGTCGCCTTCTCCCCCAGCCAGGAGGACCGCGAGGCCCTTCGTGAGGTCGTAGCGCTGCTGGATGGGCTGCCTCTGGCCCTGGAGCTGGCCGCCGCCCGCCTATCGCTGCTCAGCCCCAGGCAGTTGCGAGACCGGCTCCGCTCGTCTTCGGATCTGCTCAAGGACCCCAGCCGGCCTGCGCGCCAGCAGTCGCTCAACGCCACCGTGGCCTGGACGCTGAGCCTGCTGGATGACGCGCCGCGCCAGCTGTTCACGCGCATGGCGGTGTTCGCCGGGCCGGTCGAGCTGGAGGAGATAGAGCTGGTCACGGGTGGTGATGGGCTCGACGTCCTGGAGGCGCTGTCGACCTTGCTCGACGTCGCGCTGGTTCGCCGGGTGGAACGCGGGGACGGAAAGATCCGCTTCGGCCTGCCTGAGGCCCTGCGGCAGATCGCCGCAGCTCAGCTCGACAGCGCCCCGGACGGAGCCAGCTGGCGAATGGCGCATGCCGAGCGTCAGCTGGAGGTGCTGCGTTGCGGGACGTTCTGCACAGTGCCCGAGTACGAGGCCGTGACGGCGGCCCTTCCAGAAGCCGTAGCTGCCCAGCGTTGGGCGAATACCGTTCGGCATCCGGTGGCGGAGAAACTCGGAGCCTCGGTGGGGTGCTGGTCGATTGCTCTCGGACGTCTGAGGGAGGCCTTGGAGGCGCTTACTCCGCTGATCGAGTCGCCCCCCAGTACCGCGCACGAGCGCTCGCTCGTCTACCGCGCATACGCCGCCTGCTGCTCGCTTCAGTCCCAAACACAGGAGGCCGTGGATTGGACGGAACGGGCTCTGGCCGACGCCGACGACGAGGTCAGCATCGCGGAGTGCACGATCGTCAGGGGAGTCGCCCGTATCTTCGGGGGCCAGCTGGAGGCCGCCGTGGCCGATCACCGGGAGGCCACGCGCCTGACTCGGCGACTGGATCCGGCGCTGCATGCCGCGGCGATCATGTTCGAGGCGCAGGCGATGATCGCCATCGAAGACCTCCCGGCAGCAACAGCACTGCTGGAGGAGGGACGCCGGATCGGTAAGCCCGTTCAGGCCATGGCGGTCGCGGCGGTGGACACCATGGAGGGCGACCTGGCGATGGCCGACGGCCGCCCGGCTGATGCTCTGGAGCCCTACGCCCGCTCGCTCGAGGAAGCGCAGCGGAGAGCGGACGGGCTGCAGGTGCTGTTCGACCTGCGGGGGATGGCCAACGCGCTGGGCGCGCTTCAGCGAGACGAGGAAGCCCTGGAGGCGTTGGGCCTGGCGGACGAGCAGTCTGCGGAGGTGGGGGGGAACACCGAGGTCGGCGAGCACATGCAAGGAGACGCGCCGGTCCAGCAGGCGATCGAGCGACTCGGGCCGGAGGCGGCAGAAGCGGCGCGGCGGCGAGGTCGGGCGGTGGTGCCGGGACGCCGCGTGGCCCGCGCCTGCGAGCTCGGCCGCGCTGTCGTCCGGGCCTGAGCGGTCCCCTCGTCCCGAGTCACGGCCAAAGCGATAAGGTCGGCTTTTGCCTGACTGAGTGCGCTTCAAGCGCTCCCGGCGCTGAAGCCCGAGTGAGAGGAGAAGAGCATGCACAAGGCCGCGGATCGCATCCGGAACGTGGCGCTCGTTGGCCACCGCGGAAGCGGTAAGACCTCGCTTCACGAGGCGCTGTTGTTCCAGGCCGGAGCCGTCAACCGGCTCGGCTCGGTGCCCGACGGAACCACCGTGTCGGATTCCGATGCGGACGAGAAGTCCCGGCAGCAGTCGATCTCGGCCACGCTGACCTCGTTCGAGTGGCAGGAGCGACGGGTGAACCTGCTGGACACGCCCGGAGATCCCAGCTTTGTGGCCGACGCCCTGGGTGCGCTGCGAGTGTGCGAGTCGGCGGTGTTCGTCGTGAACGCGGTGATGGGCGTGGAGGTCCAGACGACACGGCTGTGGAAGCGCGCCGAGGAGCTCGACCTGGCTCGCCTGGTGTTCGTCAACATGCTCGACCGTGAGCGGGCCGACTTCTTCCGCACGCTCGACTCGCTGAAGGCCACGTTCGGCCCCCACGTGGTGGCCACGGAGATACCGATCGGGTCCGAGCACGAGGTCTCGGGCGTGATCGACCTGGTCGACATGAAGGCCTATCACTACGACGGCGCCGCCCGCGAAAACTGCGGGGAGATCCCGATCCCGGCGGAGCTCGAGGCCCAGGCCCAGGAGTACCGGGAGAAGCTGATGGATGAGGTCGCCGAGGCCTCCGATGCGCTGATGGAGCGCTACCTGGAGGGCGAGGAGATCAGCCACGAGGAGATCGTCACCGCGCTCAAGGACGGCACCAACCATGGGGCGATGTTCCCGGTCACGTGCGGCGTGGCCAATCGCAACCTGGGCACCAACCGGCTGCTCGATGCCATCGTGGAGGATCTGCCCTCCCCGGTCAAGCACGGCGGCCTGGAGGTGGGGGAGCTGACCCTCGAACCGGACGAGGACAAGGACCTGTTCGCCTACGTGTTCAAGACGCGGGCCGATCCGTTCGCCGGCCGGATCAACCTGTTCCGGGTCTACCAGGGCCTCCTCAAGCAGGACAGCCATGTGCTCAACACGCGCACCCATACCAAGGAGCGAGTGGGCCAGCTGCTCACCTTCCAGGGCAACCAGACGGTGCACGTGACCGACTTCGGGCCGGGCGACATCGGTGCCGTAGCGAAGCTCAAGGAGACCAAGGCCGGCGATTGGCTGGCCGCTCGGGACCAGCCGATCCAGATGCCCAGCATCAAGCTGCCGGCACCGGTCATGGCCTTTGCCGTCGAACCCAAGAGCAAGGGCGACGAGGACAAGGTGTTCACCGCCCTGCGGCGCTTGCAGGAGGAGGATCCGACGATCGACCTGCACCGCGATCCCCAGACCGGCGAGCAAATCGTGGCTGGTCTGTCCCAGGTCCACGTGGAGGTCATCACCGATCGCCTGCGCTCCCGGTTCGGGGCCGAGGTCACCCTGAAGCCCCCACGGGTGCCCTACCAGGAGACGATCCGCAAGCCGGCCAAGGCCCACGGCAGGCACAAGAAGCAGACCGGTGGGCGCGGGCAGTTCGGTGACTGCCACATCGAGATCGAGCCCCTCGCCGATCCCGACCTCGCCGGTGGCTTCGAGTTCGTCGACGCCATCAAGGGCGGGGTGATCCCCGGCTCGTTCATCCCCGCTGTCGAGAAGGGCGTGCTGGAGGCCATGCAGGAGGGCGTGGTGGCGGGCTATCCGGTCAAGGGTGTCCGCGTACGTCTGTACGACGGCTCATTCCACTCGGTGGACTCCTCCGAGATGGCGTTCAAGCTGGCCGGCTCGCAGGCCATGAGGCAGGCTCTGGAGGAGGCCGGTCCGGTGCTGTTGGAGCCGATCATGACCGTTACCGTCACCGTGCCGGAGGACTCGGTGGGAGACGTGATTGGCGATCTCAACTCCCGCCGCGGACGGCCGCTGGGCATGGAGCCGACCGGCGCCGGGATAACCGAGGTCAAGGCCGAGGTGCCGATGGCCGAGCTGCTCTCCTACGCCCCGGACCTGCGCTCGATCACGGGCGGCCAAGGGGAGTTCACGATGGACTTTCTGCGCTATGAGGAGGTTCCCGGGCATCTGGCCGGCAAGGTTGTCTCGGAAGCCAGGGCGGAGGCCGTGAAGGCGTGATTTGCAGGTAGGATCGGCCGATCGTCCGGTGGCTCGCCCACCAGATGTGAAAGGCTGATTGCAGAAAGCAGCGATTGGGGCGGGCGGCTCGGCGCCGCTCGCCCGGTCCGCTACGGTTGGGCGGGAGGGCCACCGACGGACCTGTTTTTGAGATGACGACGAAGGACATCCGCACCTCCCATGCCCACACGGTCTGCGACGTCTGCGGGCGCACCCTGCTTCGCGGCGAGCGGGCGGAGACCTACATCAACGGCGGAGCGCGGCGCTCGGTGTGCGAGCTATGCCGGCCCCGGGCTGTGCACGAGGGATGGGTGCGTGAGGGGACGTTGCCGGACTACAGCCAGTCCGGCTCGGGCTCCGAGCGCCGGCGGAGCCTCCTGAACCGGCTGCGCAACCGCGGCGGGGGCCGCCAGTCACGCCCGAGCCTCGACGATGAACTGGCGGGCTACGAGGCGCCCATCGAGCCGGCCCGCCGGCGCCCGAACGCGCGCCCCCGTTTCGAGGAAGATCAGAACGGCGATCACCGGGATGCTCCCGAGCCGCTGGACGAGCGCCCGGCGCCCTACCGGGCCTACGACTCGGACGGGCTGCCCGAGGACGGGGATCTACTGGACGTCCCGCCCCCGGCTTACGGGGCGCTCGAGGCCGATCCGGATCACCTGGACGACCCCGCCGTTGACCCGGAGCCCCCTGGGCGCCGGCCCTGGAGCCGCCCGCCCCGCTCGCTGCGATCTCGCAGCCCACGGCGGGCCCGGGCGGCCGAGCGGCCCGAACAGAGCCGCGGGCCGCAGGACCGTCGCGTCGAGGCGCGTGAGCCGCGCCACGTCCGGGCGGTGCCGGCCGGTGATGTGCAGAAGATCGCCGCCGCGATCGATCTGTTCAACCAGTCCGAGCACCGGCGCACGGTGGCCGGAGTCGCCCGCTCCCTGGGCGGGGCGGGGGTGGCCGTGCTGCCCGCCACCGAGCCACCCAGCCTCGTCCATATCGTCGTCTGGTGGGAGCTCTGCTGGTACCGCTACACGGTGGATCTGTCCGATGCGGTGCCCGGCGTCCGTGTGGACGGCCAGGGCTATGAGCTCTCGGAACTGCGTGAGGCCGAGCGCACGGCCAACGCCGCCGCCGACGAGAGCGGCCAGCTCATCCTCCGGTGAGCCCGACGCGAGATCCCTCCCGGAACCACCAGTGGGCCTCCCGGAAACACTGCGCCCGCAATGGCGGCTCCGGCTGACCACTGACCTTCGTCCTCGGATCCTCGTGCACCTCCAGTGCACCACGGATCCTGCGTCCTCGCTCAGCGGCCCCCGGATCTCGCCCTTGCAGGCGCAGCGTTCCCGGGAGACCCACTAGCATCCCGGCCCGTGATCTACTGCGTAGTCCCAGAGGCTCTGGCCGGTGAGCTGTTCGACAAGCTCACCGACTACTACGCCGACGATCCCAACGTGACGGTGATCATCGAGCGCCGGAAGAGCTCTCGCCGCACCCAGGCGGCGCCCGCCGCGCCCGAGGAGGCCCGCTCCGTGCGCGATCGTCGGCGGGCCCGCGTGGTGGGGGAGCTGCCAGAAGTGCCCCCCGCCGGTGGGTGAGCCCGAGCTGGTCCTGCACGTCGACGGTGGCGCCCGGGGAAATCCGGGGCCGGCCGCCATTGGGGTGCTGATCTCCCGGCCCGACGGGGCCGTGGTGGAGGAGGTGGCCGAGACGATCGGGGTGGCCACCAACAACGTCGCCGAGTATCAGGCGCTGCTCAGAGGACTGGAGCGAGCGGCGATGCTGGGGGCCCAGAAGATCCGGATCGTCAACGACTCCGAGCTGATCGCCCGCCAGGTCAACGGCGCCTACAAGGTCAAGCACCCGGCGATGAGGCCGCTGTACGCCGAGGCGATGTCCCGGTTGAGCCGGTTCGCTGAGTGGAGCATCGAGTCGGTGCCCCGGTCCCGCAACGCGGATGCCGACGCGCTGGTCAATCGCGCCCTCGACGCGGTCGCCTGACGCCGTTTAGGCGGCGCCCAAGCGGGGCGCCGGAAACAAGCTCCGTTCACTCAACCCGGGGTGCCCCGAGCATCTCACCCAGCCGCGCCGCCACGCCCAGGTCGCCGGTCACCTGCGCCCGCCCGGCCAGGACGGGCTCGACGGGATCGATCAACCCGCTGGCGATCCGCAGGAGGTCGCCCACCGGGAGGCGCACGTGCAGCTGCGGCGCCCCGGGATCGGGCCGTCCCGGTCGAGACTCCGCAGTCCCATCCGGCCCCACCGAAACCGTCCACCAGGAGGCCGGCCGCCGACTCGCCGGCCGGGTCAGCTCGAATGAGATCAGACCCTGAAACCCATCTCCCGCGCTCGAGTCGTATGAACTGGCGATCGTCGCGAGGATGATGCGCAGCATGACCTGAGTCCCCACGCGCTTCTCCAGGTCGGCGTCGCCGGTGTGCCGGACGATCTCTCGCAGAGCTCGGCGGCCCAGCCACTGGAGATCGCCCGGCCAGCGGGGCTTGAGGAGCCGCATCGGACGCTCAGTCTAAGAGTCCTGGCACGACCGTTCGGCCCTTACCGCACCGGGCAGGTAAGCTCACAGGTTGTGACCGACGCCCTACAGGAGCTTCGCTCGCGGTTGCACGACGCTGCGCACGACCTGCGGACGGGGATGTTCGAGCCCGACGCGACGCTGGCGCTGATCGAGGACTGCGCGCGGCTCGCCGGTGAGGCGGCAGCGCAGGTGGACGAACACGTGAGGGCCGCTCTGGAGCCGCTTCCGGATCTGCCCGGGCAGCTTCCGCTGTCTGCGGCGTGAGCGTTCGTCGAGCGGCCCCCTCTGTGGTACCCGCCGCCCCGAGCTATCCAGAGCATCTCCGCGCGGAGATCGACGCATACCTGGCCACGCTGAGGTTCACGGGTGAACCGGACACTGCGGGCCTCGAGGAGGCGATGCTGTACAGCCTGCTGGCCGGGGGCAAGCGCATCCGTCCCGTGCTGGCGCTGGCCACGGCTCAGGCGATCGGCCGCGCCCCCGGGGAGATGCTGCCGCTGGCGGCGGCTCTGGAGCTGATCCACACCTACTCGCTGATCCACGACGATCTGCCGGCCATGGACGACGACGAGCTGCGCCGCGGGCGCCCCACCTGCCATGTGGCCTACGGGGAGGACGTGGCCATCCTGGCCGGGGACGGGCTATACGCCGAGGCGTTCCGCCATCTGCTCACCCGCCAGCCCGGCGAGCCGGGCGATCTCCTGCGAGCGGCCGCCGAGCTGGCCGCGGCCACCGGTGTGGACGGCATGGTGGGCGGCCAGTATCTCGACGTCGCCGGACGGGCGCCGTCCGGCCCCGAAGGGCTCCGCCGTTTGCACGGGTTGAAGACAGGCCGCCTGATCCGCGCCAGCATCGAGTGCGTGCTGCTAATAGACGGACAACAACCTGCTGCCACAATGAGGGCGTTCGCCACTTACGCGAGCGAGCTTGGCGTGCTCTTCCAGATCGTCGACGACATTCTCGATGTGACCGGTTCCCAGGAGGCGCTCGGCAAGCCTCACGGCAGCGACGAGCGCCACGGTAAGCGTACGTACGTAACCGAGTTCGGTTTGGATGGAGCCCGCGAGCTAGCGGAAAGCTGCCATTCAAGAGCGCTTGAATCGCTCCACGAGGCCGCTCCTGCCGACCCGGAACAGCTCCAGCAGATCACCGACTTCATCGCCCACCGCAGCTTCTGAATCGCCCTCATGTCTGAACTTCTCGATCGCATCACCCGCCCCCAGGATCTCCACGAGCTCAGCGACGAGGATCTCCAGCGCCTGGCCCAGGAGGTTCGCGAGCACATCATCGACACGGTGGGGGAGATCGGCGGCCACTTCGGCGCCAACCTGGGCGCCTGCGAGATCGCTGTGGCCGTCCACTCCCTGCTCGACTCGCCCAAGGACAAGATCCTCTGGGACGTCGGCCATCAGGCCTACCCCCACAAGGTGCTGACCGGACGGCGCGAGCAGCTCCAGACGATCCGCCATTACGAGGGACTGGCGCCGTTCTGCTCCATCCACGAGTCAGAGCACGACATCATGGGCGCCGGCCACGCCTCCACGGCGATCGGCTACGGCGTCGGGCTCAAGGAGGCCATGCGGCGCGGCCACGGCGAGGACGGCAAGGTCGTGGCCGTGGTGGGCGACGGCGCCATGACCGGCGGCGTGGCGTTCGAGGCCGTCCACCAGGCGGGCGGTCTGGGCACGCCGCTCGTCGTGCTGCTCAACGACAACGGCATGTCGATCGCACCCAACGTGGGGGCGCTGTCCCGGTACTTCAACCGCGTCCGTCTCAACCCCAAGCTCTGGCACTTCCGCGAGGACGTGGAGGAGGGGCTGACGAAGCTGCCCGTTGGCATCGGGTCGGCCTTCGAGCGTCTGGGGCCGCACTTCAAGGAGACGATCAAGACCTTCTGGGCCCCGGACATGTGGTGGGAGGAGCTCGACTGGGCGTACATCGGCGTGATCGACGGCCACAACGTGCGCGCCCTGCGCCGCGCCCTGCGCGAGGCCCTGGAGGCCGACCGGCCGGTCGTCATCCACGCGGCCACCGTCAAGGGCAAGGGATTCGCGCCGGCCGAGGAGGGCGGCCTGGAGGGCATGGAGAAGTGGCATGCCGCCAAGCCCAAATCGATCGCCAACGGCGCCCCGGCCGTGGCCAAGCCCAAGCCGGCCAATGGCAAGAAGCCCGTGCCTCAGTACACCCAGGTGTTCGGCGAGGCGCTCGTCGGCGAGTGCCGCCGCGACGACCGGGTGCTGGGCATCACCGCGGCGATGAACTCCGGCACCGGGCTCAACATCCTCCAGCGCGAGCTGCCGGACCGCTACTTCGACGTGGGCATCGCCGAGCAGCAGGCGATCCTGCTGGCCGCCGGGCTCGCCCTACAGGGCTGCAAACCGGTGGCCGCGATCTACTCGACGTTCCTGCAGCGCGCCTATGACCAGATCGTCCACGACGTGTGCCTGCAGAAGCTGAACGTCACCTTCGCCATGGACCGGGCCGGTCTGGTGGGCGATGACGGGCCGACCCACCACGGCGCCTTCGACATCGCCTACCTGCGCTGCCTGCCCAACATCGTGCTCATGGCCCCGCGCGACGAGGCGCTGCTGGTCAACATGCTCCACACCGCGCTCAGGTACGACGACGGGCCGGTGGCGCTGCGCTATCCCCGCGGCGAGGCAGTGGGCGTACCGCTGCCCGAGCAGCCTGTCGAGATCCCGATCGGCACCGGCGAGATCCTCCGGGAGGGCGAGCATGTGGCGCTGCTCGGCTACGGCACGGGCGTGCAGAAGTCGCTCGACGCCGCCGAGCTCCTGGAGGAGCACGGGATCACCGCCACCGTGGCCGATGCCCGCTTCGCCAAGCCGATCGACGCCGGGCTGGTCGCCCAGCTGGCCGCCGAGCACGAGCTGCTCGTTACGGTCGAGGAGGGCGTCCTGGCCGGAGGGTTCGGGTCCGCCGTGTGGGAGACCCTCAACGACGCAGGCCTGGCGATGGGCGGGTGGGGGCGAATCCTGCGGGTCGGCCTGCCCGACCGCTACGTCACGCACGGCGCTCCGGCGCTGCTGCACGCCGAGGTCGGCTACACGCCCGAGCGCATCGCCGAACGGATCCTGGCGGCTGTGTCGGACCGCTCGACCGTCGCCTGAGCTTAAGCCGACTCTAAGCCGGCTCGAAGGCCCAGGGCCGAGAGTCCTCCGGACTGTCAACGACCCCGGGAGGGCACATGACCTCGGCAAACCTGAACCGACGCCAAGGTGGGCGGACACGGCGACTGCGCCTGCCCTCGCCCGCCTTCGCGATAGCGCTGCTGGCCCTGTTCGTTTCGCTCGGCGGCACCAGCTACGCGCTGAGCAGGCTGCCCGCGAACAGCGTGGGCTCAAAACAGCTGAAGAAGAACGCGGTGACCACCAAGAAGATCAAGAACGGCGCCGTGACATCGGGCAAGATCCAGAACGGCGCCGTGACGGCGGGCAAGATCAATCCCGCCGGGCTGACGGTACCCAAGGCCACGATCGGTGACAGCCCGGTGGCCTGGGCCGAGGTCGGCCCATTGGGTGGTCTGGTTAACGGCCGGGGCATCAGCAGCTCGAACATCACGTTCGTCTCGCCCGGGTTCTTCTGCTTCCACGGGCTGCCGTTCGCCTTCAAGTCGGCAGCGGTGACCAACGACTACGGGATCATCGAGTCGCCCGACGTCGGCCAGGGCTTCACGGTCGGGAACACGACCGGTGACTGCAATTCGGTCAGCGGTTTGCAGGCGGAGGTCGCCACCTGGTTCGGGAGCACCATCCAGGGCGAGCCCTTCTACATCCAGTTCTTCAACTGATGCGTGCGTTTTTGGCACACCTGCGACGACAGTCGATCGCCTACCTGGCGCTGTTCGTCGCGCTCGGCGGCACGAGCTACGCGGCCACCGCGCTGCCGGCTCACAGCGTCGGGTCGAAGCAGCTCAAGAAGAACGCCGTCACCACCAAGAAGATCAAGAACCACGCGGTAACGGCCGCGAAGATCAATCCGGCGGGACTGACGGTGCCGATGGCCACCAGTGCCGGTAGTGCCCGCCCGGTGGCGTACGCGCACATCCTGTCCGACGGGACGCTGGACAGCTCGCACTCGAAGAACGTCACGGCGGTCAGCGAGCCGAGTACCGGGTTCTACTGCATGAAGGTCACCGTGCCGGCGGGCGGGCTCACCGCTGCCGTCGACCTCGGCGACAGCAACGGAACTCTTGGATACGCCAGCGGCGACGTCACTGGGGAGGACCCCCAGGGCGACATCCCCGGCACCTGCCCAGCCAGCTCGAACGCTTTGATCATCACCGCGAACGACACCGGGACGAACACCGCGCTCGCGTTCTGGGTGGCCTTCTTCTAAGCCACCGGGTCGTGCCGTTAAACGGGTCTGGCCCGCCGTGGAGCGGGCCAGACCCCGGGGGAGGAGAGATGTACGTCGGTTCTTGCCGCATGCGAACCTGTTCTCTGTGAGGTCAGTCACTTGAGGCGGGTGCGCCTGGACAGCCTGCTGTCGGAGCGCGGGCTGTTCGAGTCCCGCTCGCGGGCCGCAGCCTCGGTCCTGGCCGGCGACGTGCTGCTCTTGCCGGAGCGTCGCCGGGCCTCGAAACCGGGTCAGATGGTCGCCGAGGACGTGGAGCTGGAGGTCGTGCGCGCCCCCCAGTATGTGTCTCGCGGCGGCGTCAAGCTGGCCAACGCACTGGACGAGCTGGGCCTGGAGGTGTTGGGGCGTCGCGCGCTGGACGTGGGCGCGTCCACCGGCGGGTTCACCGACTGTCTCCTGCAGCGCGGGGCCGAGCACGTCGTGGCGGTGGACGTCGCCTACGGCGAGCTCAACTGGGCTTTGCGGCAGGATCCGCGGGTCACTGTGGTGGAGCGCCGCAACGCGCGCTCGCTGACTCCGGCCGACCTCCCGTACGCTCCCGACCTGATCGTGATCGACGTCTCGTTCATTTCCCTGACCAAGGTGCTCGGTCCCGCCCTGGGCTGTGCCGCTCCGCGCTATGACTGCCTGGCGATGGTCAAGCCGCAGTTCGAGGTCGGCCGCGAGCGGTTGGGGAAGGGAGGCGTCGTGAGGGATCCAGGGGCCCGGCGCGACGCGATCGTGTCCGTCGGCCGCGCCGGCTTGGGGCACGGCGCGGCCGTCGCAGGCTTCGCCAGCTCTGGACTGCCGGGACCGAAGGGGAACCGGGAGACGTTCGTGTGGTTTGCCGAGTCGGCCCGGGGGGCGGGTGCCGGAGATCTCGAGGCGGCGGTGTCAGAGGTGGATGTGTGACGCGCGTGGTGCGGGTGATGACGCACCGGCGGGTGGCTCAGACGCGCCCGGCCATCGACACGCTCCTGCGTGAGGCCGGGGAGCTGGGCGTCGTCCTGCGCTTCGACTCCGAGGAGACGCGCAAGCACGGGCTGATGGCGTCCGCGGGGCTGGAGGTCAACGCCGACAGCGACGAGGGCGTCGATCTGTGCGTCGTCCTGGGTGGTGACGGCACGATCCTCACCGCGCTGCGACGGTACGCCGGCAAGGGCGTGCCCGTGTTCGCGGTGAACTTCGGAGAGGTGGGATTTCTGGCCACGGTCGACCGGGACTGCGGCTCGGTTGGCTTCCGCCGGGCCCTGAAGGCCGACTTCGAGGTGATGGAGCTGCCCGGCATCGAGCTGCGAAACGACGGGCGGCACTGGATGGCGATCAACGATGTGGCGATCCATCGCAAGCCAGGCAACCGCGTGGCCGAGCTGGCCTACTCGGTGGCCGGCGACGAGGTGGGCCGGGTGCGCTGCGACGGTCTCGTCGTGGCCACCCCGGCCGGATCGACCGGCTACAACCTGGCCAACGGCGGCCCGATCATGGCCTGGGGGGTGGCGGGCTTCGTCGTCTCATTCATCGCTCCGCACTCGCTGACCGCTCGTGCCCTGGTGGTGGCGCCGGGAGATGTCCTGACCGTGCACAACCTCTCGACGGAGGAGCCCGTGGAGGCCGCGGTCGACGGAAGGCCGTCCACAGAGATCCCGGCCGGCGGCACGCTTGACGTGGGCTTCATGGAGTGCAAGGCCTGTCTGGCCCAGCTGCCGGGGGCGAGCTTCTATCACCGGCTGGCCGAGCGATTCGGGCGGCTGACGGCGGCGCGCTGATTTCTGTCGGGGGCGGCTGGTAGACCGTGCCTCGTGCTGCATGAGCTCCGAGTAGAGAATCTCCTGTTGATGGAGCGAGCCGAGCTGCGGCTGGCGCCCGGCCTGAACATCCTGACCGGGGAGACGGGGGCCGGGAAGACGCTGCTGGCGCACGCTCTGGATCTCCTGCTGGGCGGGCGAGCCCGGTCGGGAGTGGTGCGCGAGGGGGCCGCCGAGGCGTACGTGGAGGGGGTCTTTGAGCTTCCTGCGTGGCTGGTGGATTCCGATGAGCGAATCCCCTCTGGCGCTTCGGAGCTGGTGCTCGCCCGGCGGGTGTGGCCGGACGGGCGTACCCGCGCGTACGTGTGCGGGCGCTCGGCCACCGTCGCCGACCTGCGCGAGCTTGGCAGCCGGCTGATCGCCTTCTATGGCCAGCACGAGCACCGCAAGCTGATGCTCACAACGGCCCAGCTGGATGCGCTGGACGGGTTCTGCGGTGCTGATGTGGGGTCTCTGCGCGCCCGGGCTGTCGATGTGCACGATCGCGTCCGCTCACTCTGCGCGCGCGTGGCGGAGCTGCGCGCTCTGGACGGCGCCCGCGAGCGCGAGCTCGACCTGCTCGAGTTCGAGCTGAGGGAGATCGAGGAGGTGGGGCCGAGCGAGGAGGAGGAGGCTGAGTTGGTCGCCGAGCGCGACCGCCTGCGCCATCTGGAGACGCTTAGCTCGGCCGCTTTGGTGGGGGCCGAAGCGGTGTCCCCGGAGGAGGGGGAGGGAGCCGGAGCTCGGCTGGCCGCGGCGGCGGTCGCGCTGGAGGGAGCCGCCCCGTTCGACGCGTCTCTCGGACCGCTCGCCGAGCGGATGAACGCTCTGCGCTACGAGGCCGAGGATCTCGCTGGGGAGCTGCGTTCCTATCTGGGTGCCCTGGGAGGTTCGGACGATCCCGTCCGCAGCCTCGATCATGTCGAGGACCGGCTCGGCCAGTTCTCGAGGTTGTCCCGCAAGCACGGCGGCACCATTGGCGCTGTTCTTGCCCATGCGGACCAATGCCGCGCCCGGAAGGCCGAGCTGGATAGCTCCAGTGAGGCACTCGAGTGTGCCGAACAGGAGCTGTCCAGTGCGGCCGCCGAGCAAGCCTCGATCGCCGTTTCGTTGCGCGCGGCACGGGAGGAGGCGGCACCCCGCTTGGCGGAGGCCGTGCGCGAGCGCCTGGCCGAGCTGGCCATGCCCGACGCGCGCTTCGAGGTGTCTATCAGCGACCGTGAGGACGGGTTCGGTCCCCGCGGCGGGGACGTCGTGGAGTTCATGATCGCCACAGGCGCGGGACTGCCGCTCGGACCGCTGCGCGAGGTGGCCTCGGGCGGAGAGCTGTCCCGGGTCATGCTGGCGCTGCTCGGTGTCGCGCATGCCGGTCACGCCGGCGCGGACGAGCTGCTCGTGTTCGACGAGATCGACGCCGGCGTCGGTGGGCGCACCGCCCGGGCGGTGGGCGAGCAGCTCCGCGGACTGGCCGAAGGCCGCCAGATCCTCTGCATCACCCATCTGCCGCAGGTCGCCGCGCTTGCCTCGCAGCACTTCACGATCGTCAAGGACGGGTCAGTCACCCCGCCTCGAACTTCCGTGTCCGCGCTGGCCGGGGACGCGGTGATCGGAGAGCTCGTCCGCATGCTGGGCGCAGAGGATGGCGACCGCGCCGCCCGCGGCCATGCCCGAGAGCTCCTCAAAGCCGCCTGAGTGGCGCAGCGGTTCCGGGCGCGGGGTAGTCTGCCGCTCGGGATGCGCCGCTTGGGTTTCGCGGTACTGCTGCTGGCTGTCGGCCTCGTCGCCACCGGGGTTGCCGTTGCACGGCCTCACCACCCCCGGCGCCGGGCCTCGCCGCTGAAGGCCACGATCATCCGCACCCGCTACGGCGTGCCCCACATCACCGCCCGCAACTGGGAGGGCCTGGGGCTCGGCGTCGGGTACGCGTTCGCCGCCGACGACCTGTGCACGATCGCCCAGAGTTACGTAACCGTCGAGGCCCAGCGCTCGCGCTACTTCGGCCCCAACGCCACGTGGGACTTCCAGGGCAACGGGACCGTCAACAACAACCTCGACTCGGACCTCTTCTACGGCGCGATCAACAACTCGAAGGTCATCCAGCGGATGATCCGTGCACGCCCGCCCGCCGGACCGCTGCCCCAGGTCAAGCAGATCGTCAGCGGGTACGTGAAGGGCTACAACCTGTATCTGCGCCGCACCGGGGTGCGGCACCTGCCCGATCCACGCTGCCGCGGCGCCGCCTGGGTCCGCCCGATCACGGCGCTCGACGTCTACCGCCTCTTCTACCAGCTGGGCAGCCTGGCCAGCGCAGGAGTGGCGATCGACGGTATCGGTGGCGCCGCCCCCACGGCGAGTCCCACGGCGGCGGCAGCTGCCCAGGCTCGGTCGCATGCCGCGCTGGCTGCGCTGGCCGCCGGCAAGCGCAACCTGACTCCGTTCCCGCTCACAGCCGGCTCCAACGGCGTCGCGCTGGGTTCGCAGGCCACCTCTAACCGGATGGGCATGGTGCTGGGCAATCCCCACTTCCCCTGGGTCGGCGGGGAGCGCCTCTACCAGATGCAGCTCCGGATCCCGGGCAAGCTCGACGTGTCCGGGGCGGGCCTGTACGGGGTGCCCCTCGTGCTGATCGGCCAGACCAGGGGTCTGGCCTGGACGCACACGGTGGCCAGCGCCTGGCGCTTCACCCCGTACGAGCTGACTCTCGCACCGAGCAATCCGCACGCCTACATGGTGGACGGCAAGCAGATCGCGATGCACGGCACTCGGGTCACGGTGACCGAGCGCGGATCCTCCGGCACCCTGACGCGGGTCACGCGGACCCTCTACAGCAGCCGGTTCGGGCCGATGCTGACGTCGATCGAGGGCATCCCCCTGCCGTGGACGAGCTCGGTCGCCTGGTCGCTGGGTGACGTGAACGCCGGCAACTTCCGCTTCCTCAACCACTTCCTGCTCAACGACGAGGCGCAGAGCGTCGCCCGCTACAACTGGATCGAGCGTCACTACGAGGGCATCCCGTGGGTCAACAGCATCGCCGCCGACCGGTCGGGACACGCCTACTACACGATGGACGGCGCGATTCCGTACGTGACCGACGCCGAGGCTCAGTCGTGCTCCGCCGGCGGCGCCACGCTCGCCGTCTACAAGGAGACCGGCATCCCGTTCCTGGACGGCTCGAGATCAGCCTGCAGGTGGCAGAGCTCGCCCAAGGCCGCAGCGCCCGGGATCTTCCCGCCGTCGATGGTCCCGACGCTCGAGCGCCGCGATTACGTGGAGAACTCCAACGACAGCCAGTGGATGACCAACCCGGCGCACCCGCTGAGCGGCTTTGCCCGGGTGATCGGCGATTCGGGCACGGAGCGCTCGATGCGCACGCGGCTCGGGCTGACGATGATCCGCGAGCGGCTGGCCGGGACCGACGGCCTGCCGGGCAGGCGGTTCACGATGGCCGACCTGGCCCGGCTGGACACCTCCAACCAGACCTACCTCGCCCAGCTGTGGCGCGGCGCGCTGGTCAGTTTCTGCCGTACCGATCCGGTGATGCTCGGGTCGAGTGGTCCGGTGAACGTGTCCGCCGCCTGTCCGGTGCTGGCCGCCTGGGATGGGCGCTACGACCTTCGTGCCCGTGGGGCGCTGCTGTTCCGCCGGTTCACCGAGCGGCTGTACGCGAACACGACCGCGGTCCCGTCGGGCGTCTCCAGCGCGCAGTACGAGGGCGCCGACAGCTTCTTCACCCAGCCGTTCAGCACCTCGAACCCGGTCACCACGCCGAGCGGTCTGAACACGGCCAATCCTCTGGTCGGGCGGGCGCTCGCCGATGCGGTTCAGGACCTGCGCAGCTCCGGCATTCCGCTGAACGCTCAGCTCGGCACGTACCAGTACGTGCTCCGCCGCGGCAAGCGGATCCCGCTCGGCGGCGGCCCCGGCGACCCCTACGGCGTGTTCGACGCGATCAACAACTCGTGGCTGGCGGGCAAGGGTTATCCGGGCGTGCCGGACGGCTCCAGCTTCATCGCCGTGATGGGCTTCCAGCGTCACGGCTGCCCGGTTAGCCAGTTAACGTTCGTGACCTACGGCGAGTCCGAGAACCCCACCTCGGTTCACGACTACGACTACACGAATGCGTTCTCCCGCGGTCAGTGGGCGCGTGAGCCATTCTGCGCCGCCCAGGTGCGCCGGGAGGCCGTCAGCGTGCGCCGGATATCGGTGCCGCGCTGACTCGGCTGGACTTTCTGGTCAGTCGGGCCATTTTCTTCCCAGAGTGCGGGAAGTTCGGTGCCTGCCGTCCGCCCCCGAGGGTACCTTCGAATCCCAGCGTAAACTCGGTTAAAGAAGGACGCTGATCTATGACGCAGGGCGAAACCAGATTCATCTTCATCACGGGCGGGGTCGTCTCGTCGCTGGGCAAGGGGATCGCCGCGGCGTCCATCGGGCGGCTGCTGCGGGCTCGCGGGCTGGATGTGCAGATCCAGAAGTTCGATCCGTACATCAACGTCGATCCCGGCACCATGTCCCCCTACCAGCACGGTGAGGTGTTCGTCACCGAGGATGGGGCCGAGACGGACCTCGATCTCGGTCACTACGAGCGCTTCACCGACGCCAACACCTCACGGGCATCGAACGTCACCGCAGGCGGCATCTACAACACCGTGATCCGCCGCGAGCGGCGCGGCGACTACCTCGGCGCCACGGTTCAGGTGGTCCCTCACATCACCGACGAGATCAAGCAGCGGATCCGCCTGATGGCGGACTCCAGCGACGTCGACTTCGTGATCACCGAGATCGGCGGCACGGTGGGCGACATCGAGTCGCTGCCTTTCCTCGAGGCGATCCGTCAATTCCCCGTGGATGTCGGCCGGCGTCGTTGCATGTTCATCCACCTGACGCTCGTGCCGTACATCGGTCATGCCGGTGAGCTGAAGACCAAGCCCACGCAGCACTCGGTCAACGAGCTGCGGCGCATCGGCATCGCGCCGGACATGGTCATGTGCCGTTCCGAGGCAGTGCTGTCGACGGACATCCGGCGCAAGATCGCGCTGTTCGCCAGCTTGCCCATCGAGGCAGTGGTGTCCGCGTACGACGTCAAGGACATCTACAGCGTCCCGCTCGCCTTCCACGAACAGGGCGTCGACGACTACATCCTGGATGAGCACTTCGGGGTGTCCGTGCCAGATCCCGAGCTGGCCGGCTGGCAGGGCATCATCGATCGCGGGCGGGAGGCGAGCGATGAGATCGTGATCGCGCTCGTCGGCAAGTACGTCCAGCTCGAGGACGCCTACCTGTCGGTCGTCGAGGCGCTTCGCCACGGCGGCGTTGAGCACGGGTGCAAGGTGAAGGTGGAGTGGATCGACTCCGAGTCGGTCGGCGAGCGCGAGATCGATTCCCAGCTCCGGGCTGCCGACGGCATCCTGATCCCGGGTGGCTTTGGTGGGCGTGGTTTCGAGGGCAAGATCGCTGCGGCTCACATCGCCCGGAAGGAGAGGATTCCCTATCTCGGCGTGTGCCTGGGCATGCATGTCGCGGTGAGCGAGTTCGCCCGCCACGCCGCGGACATGCCGGGAGCCAACTCGACTGAGATGGATCCGGAGACCCCGTTCCCGGTGATCGACCTGCTTCCCGAGCAGAAGGAGATCGCCGACATGGGCGGGACCATGCGTCTGGGCGCCGACCCGATCAAGCTGCACGAGGGAACCCGGGTGCGGGAGATCTATGACGAGGCGGTCGTCTACGAGCGCCACCGGCACCGATATGAGGTCAATAACCACCTGCGCCGCCGGCTGGAGGCGGCCGGACTGGTCTTTTCAGGGACTTCGCCGGATGAGCGGCTGGTGGAGGTGACGGAGCTTCCGCGGGAGATTCATCCGTTCTACATCGCCTCGCAGTACCACCCAGAGTTCAAGTCCCGACCGGATCGCCCGGCTCCGCTGTTCCGGGAGTTCGTGGGAGCGGCTCTGCAGCGGGCGCAGCAGAAGCCCGAGCGGGCGGCACCGGTCGCCGGGTCGTGAGGCCGGGCGGCCCGGACGACCTCGAGCGCCGTCGTCTGCACAACACGTTCGAGACGCTCTGCCGTCTCGAGACCCCCACTGGACGCGAACGGCCGGTGGCGGATTGGCTCACCCGGGAGCTGGCGGGCATGGGGCTGGAGGTTGAGGAGGACGACGCGGGAGCCGAGGTCGGTTCGGATTCCGGGAACCTGTTCGTCCGGATCCCCGGCCGGAGTGCGCAGCAGCTCCTGCTGTGCGCCCACATGGACACGGTCCCGCTGACGGCTCCAGTGGAGCCCGTCCTCCGCGAGGGCGGCTGGGAGAACGCCGGCGACGGGATCCTGGGCGCCGACAACAAGTCTGCGGTGGCGGCGCTCGTGGAGACCGCTCGGCGCCTGACTACGGGCTCCGCACCCGAGGTGGGTGTGGAGCTGTTGTTCACCATCGCCGAGGAGACCGGACTGAACGGCGCCACGGCGTTCGACGTCTCCCGGCTTGGGAGTGAGTTCGGGTATGTGTTCGACCATGCGTCCTCGCTCGGGGAGATCGTCCTCGCCTCGCCCAGCCTGGTCAGCGTGGTGGCCGACGTCCGAGGCCAGGCCGCGCACGCGGGGCTGCACCCGGAGAAGGGCGCCAGTGCGATCATCGCGGCGGCCCGAGCACTCGCCCAGATACCGCACGGCCGCCTGGACGCCGAGACCACCGTCAACGTGGGCACGGTCAGCGGGGGAACGGCCACCAACGTGGTGGCCGAGCGCTGCCGCGTGGAACTCGAGGTGCGGGCGGTCGAGCCGGGACGGGTGGAGGAGGTGGTCACCGCCGTCATCGACGCCTTCCAGGATGGGGTCGACGCCGCCGCCTGCGACCTCGACGTGACCACGGAGAAGCTGTTCACCGGCTACCGGCTGCGCCCGACCGAGCCGGCCATAGAGCTGGCCGGTCGCGCCCTCTCAGCGATCGGCTACCGGTCGGAGATGATCAGCAGCGGCGGAGGATCCGACGCCAATGCGTTCCGGGCGGCCGGGTTCCCATGCGTGAACCTGGCCAATGGCACTGAGCGGGCGCACGAACCGACCGAACGCGTCAGCGTGCAGGCTCTGGAGGGCGGACTCGAACTCGTCCTCGCGCTGCTGGACCAGGCGGCCGCATGAACCTGGCCCGGTTTGATGTGATCGGCGAGGAGGTTGGCTGGAAGGGCAAGATCATCCAGGCCGGCACCCAGCGCTTCCGTCATGAAGACGGCGAAGAGGTCACTCGGGACAAGGTCTGGCATCCGGGCGCGGCGGGCATCCTCGCCGTCGACGACCGGCACGTGTGGCTCACACGCCAGCCCCGCGAGCCGGCCGGTGCCGCCGCGTCGCTGGAGATCCCGGCCGGCAAGCTGGACGTCGAGGGCGAGTCCCTGCTCGAAATGGCCCAGCGCGAGCTCAGCGAGGAGATCGGCAAGCAGGCGGCCCATTGGCGGGAACTGTTCTGCTTCTTCACCAGCCCCGGCTTCAGCGACGAGCGCGTCTGGCTGTACCTGGCCACTGATCTCGGCGACGCCACCGACGGCGCCGAGGCGGACGAGAACGAGCGCATCGAGATCGTTCCCTGGTCGCTCCATGATCTCGACGCTGCGCTCGAGGAGTGCCGGGACAGCAAATCCCTGATCGGCCTTCTGTGGTTGAAGGCCGCGTCGGCAGCCGGTCAGCTCGTCCGATAGCAACCGAGCGTGCGCCGGCAGGAGGGCAGGCGAGCGACGCGAATAGCCGCTCATGCCCACCACCGAGCTTGCGCCGGCGCATCACCTCACCGAGCTGACGCTGGACTTCCTCGCCTACCTCGAGCTGGAGCGCGGCCTCTCCCGCAACACCCTCGAGGCCTACCGATCTGACCTCCAGCAGCTCGGTGAGTTCCTCGGCCGGCGCGGCATCGATCCGCTGGCCGTCAGCAATGTCGACTTGGCCGGGTTCGTAACCGAACTGGCACAGGGCGGGGAGGGCCGCCGGGCCGCAGCGCCCGCCACGCTGCAGCGCAAGGTGGCGTGCCTGCGCTCGTTCTACCGCCACCTGCGGCGCGAGCAGATCCTGGATGCCGACCCGACGCGTGAGCTCCGCCCGCCCCGTCCTCGGGGGCGCCTGCCCAAGGTGCTGAGCCGGGACGAGGTGAACCGTCTCCTGGCCCAACCTCGCGGGGACAGCCCGGCGGCGCTGCGCGACCGGGCCCTGCTGGAGACGATGTATGCCTGCGGCCTGCGCGCCTCCGAGGCGATCGGTCTGCAGCTGAGCGAGCTCGACCTGGAGGCCGGCGTCCTGCTCACACGGGGCAAGGGCTCGAAGGAGCGGATCGTTCCGGTGGGCAGCAAGGCCGGCGAAACGCTGCAGAGCTACCTGCACTCGGGTCGTCCCAAGCTGGTGGGGCTGCGTGACGAGTCGCACGTGTTCGTGAATCTGCGCGGCGGTCCCCTGTCCCGGCAGGGTCTCTACAAGATCGTCCAGCGGCACGCCCGAACCGCGGGCCTGGAGGCTCGCATGAGCCCGCACACTCTGCGTCACACGTTCGCCACCCACCTGCTGGCCGGCGGCTGCGACCTGCGCTCGCTCCAGGAGATGCTCGGCCATGCCGACATCGCCACCACCCAGATCTACACCCACCTGTCCGCGGAGCGGCTTCGCGATGTCTACTTCGACGCGCATCCGCGAGCCCATCTCCAGCGCGACGCCGAGGACCCAACCCACACCTGACCAGTTCACGGGGCTGGGGGCCGGGCCGGCGCTCAGCGAGGGCTGGGAGCGCCGGCTCATTTTCATCCGCGTCCGCAGGCGTCCCACCCGGAAAAGCAAACTCGGGCGTTGTGTTCCGCATGCCGGCTGCTCCGCGTGGGCTGCCAGAATCCGGGGGTGGCCCAGCTGGACAGGTCCCTTGCACCCGGCGGAGCTCGGGTCACTCCACGGTGAGGCGGGCATTTGTGATCGTGCTCGACGCCTGCGGCGCCGGCGCCCTCCCGGATGCTGCCGACTACGGTGATGAGCACGCCAACACGCTCGGTCACCTGGCCTCCCTGGCCAACCTGGAGCTGCCCACCCTGGAGTCGCTCGGGCTGGGTTGCATTGTTCCGATGGCCGGGGTGCCGCCAGCCGAGTCTCCTGTGCTGCACGGACGGCTTCGGGCCGCCGGGTATGGGAAGGACTCCACGGCCGGCCACTGGGAGCTTATGGGCGCACCGGCTGCGACCCCGGCGCCCATCTATCCGGATGGCTTTCCCCCCGAGGTGATCAACCTCATCACGAACGCCAGCGGCCGCCGGATCGTCTGCAACCGGCCCTACAACGGGATCGAAGCGGTCGACGACTATGGCGCGGAGCACATGCGCAGCGGGGCATTGATCGTGTACACGAGTCAGGACTCGGTGTTGCAGATCGCCGCTCACGTCGAGGTCGTGGCGCCCGCTGAGCTGTACGACATCTGCGCCCGGGTCAGGACCGGACTGCCGGAGCAGCACGCAGTAGGCCGGGTCATTGCCCGGCCTTTCACCGGGAATGTCGGAGCATTCGAGCGGACCTCGGGCCGGCGTGATCTGGCGCTTCCGCCACCGGGCCGCACATACCTGGACGAGCTCCACGACCTCGGCATCCCGGTGCACACGGTCGGCAAGGTCGGGCAGCTGTTCGCCGGCCGGGGGATCGCCGAACAGCATCCGGGGGCGACGAACGCCGTTGCGCTCGCCCAGACCAGTCGACTGGTCGAATCGCTACCGGAAGGCCTCGTGTTCACCAACCTGATCGAGACCGACCAGGTGTACGGCCATCGTCACGACACGGCCGGCTTCGCCCACGCCCTGGCCGAGATCGACCGCGTGGTGGCCGACTGGCTGCTCCGGCTGGGTTCTGACGACCTGCTCGTGCTGAGCGCCGATCACGGCTGTGATCCAGCCGCCGCGCATACCGATCACACCCGCGAGTACGTCCCGCTGCTGGCCCGTTTCGACGGGCATCGCGGGCGCCGTCACGACGGGCCGATGGCCGACGTGGGGGCCAGCGTGCTCAGCTGGCTCACCGGCCGGACGGTGGCGACCCTGCCCGGGGAGTCGTTTCTGTGAGGCGGTATGCCTGAACTGCCCGAGGTGGAGACGATCCGCCGACAACTGGCTCCCCATCTCGGGGGCCGGCGGCTCCAGACCGTGGAGATCCTCGATCCGCGCTGGACTCGTCCGGTGGCGCCGGAAGTCGTCGCTGCCGAGCTCCGCGGAGCCCGCGTCGAGCAGCTGAACCGAGCGGGCAAGTACCTCATCTGGGGGCTGTCCGGCGAGCGCTTCCTGCTCGTCCACCTCCGCATGACCGGCGCACTGCTGTGGGATCCGCCACTTGAACCGAAGCACGTACGCGTGCGTTTCGGGCTCGATGGCGATCACCGGCTCGTGTACGTCGACCCCCGCCGCTTCGGCACCGGACATCTGGTGCATGGCGCCGAGGCACGCGACCTATATCTTGGCGAGCGGCTGGGGGTCGAACCGTTCACTCCCGAGTTCACCGCCCGGCACCTTCAGAGTTTGGCCCGGGGGCGGGTTGTCCCGATCAAGTCGTTCCTGCTCGATCAGCGCCGCGTGGCCGGCGTGGGCAACATCTATGCCGATGAGGCCCTGTTCCGGGCTCGGGTTCACCCGCTGCGTCCCGCCGGCAGGCTCACACTGGCTCAATGGGACGGCGTTCGAGTCGGGGTGGAGGAGGCGCTGGCGGCGGGCATCGACGCCAAGGGGGCCTCGATCGATGACTTCCGCCACGTGGACGGCGCGCGCGGAAGCTTCCAGGACCGCTTCCTGGTCCATCGCCGGGCGGGCCTGCCCTGTCCGATATGCGGCACACCGGTGCGGAAGTTCGTCGTAGGCGGGCGCGGAACCTATGCCTGCGAGCACTGTCAGCCGCGGCCTCGAGGCGGCCGCTCCGGCGTCCGCCGGCCGCGCGCGAAGCCCGCCGGCGACGCTACGCGGCCAGGAACTCAGTGAGCTGGCCGGCCCGGTCGGCCGCCAGCAGCTCCTGAAACCCGCCGATCGATTCACCGTCGATCATGATCTGGGGGAAGGTGATCATGCCCGTGACCTGTGCCAGCTCGTGTCGGCTGTCCGGATCGCGTGACAGATTGATCTCGTCATAGGAGATGCCCCGGCGATCGAGCAGCGCCTTGGCGCTCCGGCAGTAGGGACACATGTCAGTCGTGTAAACGGTGACGGGCTTCACTTCATAAAGTATAGCATGAGCGTTGCACTGAAAACCGAGGCCATTGTGCTGCGCTCGATCCGGTATGGGGAGGCCGATCGAGTCCTTCACCTGTATACCCCGGGAAACGGCCGTATGAGCGCGATCGCCAAGGGCGCCCGTCGGTCTCGGAGCCGGTTCGGAGCCCGACTGGAGCCGTTCTTTCACATTTCCCTCCTGCTGCATGAGGGACGAGGGGAGCTGTACACGGTGACGGGCGTGGACACCGTCCAAACCCACGCCAGGCTGAGAGACAGCGCCCGCGCGCTCGATGCAGCGGCTCGCGCCTGTGACGCGGTGGCACGGCTGTTCGAGACAGACGATCCCCACCCCGAGGTGTTCACGCTGCTCGGCAATGAGCTGACGCTGCTGGAGGGAGATCCGGCGGTGGGAGGGCCGGCCAACGCTCTGGCGTTCAGGCTCAAGCTCCTGCTGGCCGCTGGGATCCTGCCCCACCTGGGATCGTGCGCTGCGTGCGGTGAGCGTGAGCATCTCTCCGGGTTCTCGGCCGCCGCCGGCGGGGTCGTCTGCAGCTCGTGCGAATCCTCGGCCTTCCCGCTGGGGCAGGACGCGTACGCGTTTCTCGTGGGCGCCGTCGGTCGTCCGCTGTCAGATCCGCCGCCGGCCTCCGACCGCGCCCTGCACCAGGCAGAGCGCGCGATCCGGGAGACAGCCGAGCACCACGCCCACGTGCGCCTGCGCCCGGTTGCCCACGCGGCGTAGAGCCGCTCACCGGCCCCTTACCGAACGCCTGCCCCGCTGCCACAATCGGTTATGTGAACCGATCTGCGCCAGCCGCGTCTCCCGGCGTCCGCTCGCACCCCACGGGGAACGTCGCTGAGGCGTTCGCCGCCCGTATCCAGGCCCGTGAGGAGGCCGAGCTATCGCCGCTGGCCAGCCGTTCCTACCCGGCGGTCCGCCAGCGCCCCGAACCCGACTGCGGTCTACGCACGCCGTTCCAGCGCGATCGCGACCGGATCGTCCACTCCAAGGCGTTCCGGCGCCTGAAGCACAAGACGCAGGTGTTCGTGCTCCCGCAGGGGGACCACTACCGGACCCGCCTGACCCACACGCTCGAAGTCACCCAGGTGTCCCGGACGGTCGCGCGGGCGCTGGCTCTCAACGAGGATCTGGTCGAAGCCATCGGCCTGGGACACGACCTCGGGCATCCGCCGTTCGGCCACATCGGCGAGGAGGCGCTCGACAACTGCCTGACCGAGCGGTTCGAGCGGTCGTTCTGGCACAACGAGCAATCCGTGCGCATCGTGGAAGTCCTGGAGCGCGATGGACAGGGGCTCAACCTGACGGCTCCGGTCATCGACGGCATCCGCGGCCATTCCGGACGGGCGGCCCAGCCGGGAACCCTGGAGGGCAAGATCGTCCGTCTGGTCGATCGGATCGCCTACATCAACCACGACATCGATGACGCGGTCCGGGCGGGCGTGATCGGCCAGCGCGACCTGCCGCATGATCCGATCTCCGTCCTGGGCGAGACCGGCCCGGCCCGCATCGACACGCTGGTGCACGATCTGGTCGAACACTCGGCCCAGGCCGGCGACATCGTGCAGGGCGACGAGGTGGGGGGCGCGATGAGCGCCCTGCGCACGTTCATGTTCCAACGCGTCTACCTGGGTCCCGAGGCCACCCGCGAACACGCCAAGATCGACGTGGTGATCCGCACGCTGTTCGACCACTTCTGCCGCCACCCACAGGAGATCCGGCCGTCGATCCCCGAGGCTGATCTGGCCCGGCAGGTCACCGACTACATCGCCGGGATGACCGACCGCTTCTGCATCGCGCAGTTCGAGGCGCTGACGATGCCCGTGGCGTTTGCGCCGTGAGTCGTTACACGGCTGACTCACGGGACCGGGTCAGAGATGCGGTCGACATGGTCGCGCTGGTGTCGGCCAAGCTCGACCTGCGCCGGGCCGGAGTCAACAGCTACTTCGGCTGCTGCCCGTTCCATGACGAGCGCACCGCCTCGTTCCACGTTCGGCCGGACGAGAAGCACTACCACTGCTTCGGCTGCTCGGAATCCGGAGACCCATTTGATTTCGTCATGCACACCGAGGGTCTGGATTTCAAGGGCGCGCTCGAGTTCCTGGCTGACCGGTTCGGGGTGAGGCTCCAGACCGTGGAGGAGGATCCAGCCGCGGCCGCGGCGCGCCAGCGCCGAGAGCGCCTGTACTCCCTACTGGCCCGGGCCGCCACCTACTACTCCCGCTATCTATGGGAAGCCCGGGAGGCCGCCTCCGCACGCGATTACCTGCTCGGCCGTGGCTTCACAGAGGAGATCCTGAGGGAGTTCCGCGTGGGCTACGCCCCCAGCGCCTGGGATCGGATGCTGGTGGCCTCGCGCCGCGCCGGCTTTTCCGACGAGGAGCTTGTGGCGGCCGGCCTCGCCCAGCGTTCGCGCTCGCGCCCGGGCAGCGTCTATGACTTCTTCCGGGCCAAGATCATGTTCCCCACGGCCGATTCCCGGGGGCGAGTGCGTGGCTTCGGCGGGCGCACGATGGAGAGCGGCCGGATGCCGAAGTACATCAACACGCCGGACGGGGACCTCTACCACAAGCGAGAGGTTCTCTATGGAATCGAGTCCGCACGCTCTGCCGCAGCCAAGGCCGGCCGGGTGATCTTGGTCGAAGGCTATACGGACGTTCTGGCCCTGCATCAGGCGAGCATCCGCAACGCCGTCGGGATCATGGGCACCTCGCTGACCAAAGAGCAGGTTCAGGAGCTGGCGCGGTTGGTGGGCGTGTTGGAGCTCTGCCTGGATGCCGACAGCGCAGGTCAGGATGCTGCCATGCGAGCCGCGCGGCTTGCCGGGGACGCAGGTCTGGAGCTTCGCGTCGTTCCGCTTCCACCGGGCCGCGATCCCGGGGATGTGATCGCCGACGAGGGCGCAGAGGGGCTACAGCAGCGGGTCAAGAAATCCGACCCTTTCGTCGTCTTCGAGGTGGAACGCGTGCTCGGCCGAGCCGACCTCAGCAGCGCCGAGGGAAAGGACATTGCCTACCAACAGCTCATCCCAGTCCTTTCGCCTCTGCCACCCAGCTCGTTGCGGGACGAGATCGTTCAGCGCGTGGCGGGGGCGTTGGAGCTCCAGCGGTCCCGCCTGGCCGGACTGCTCTCGGCAGATCGTGAGCGATCCGCTTCGGCCGGCGCCCCGGGGGCCGACCAGCGGTTGAACGTTCGGGACGCTCGTGGCTCTGGGTTCGGACCGCTCAGGCCAGGCGCGACCAACGACCGTCCACTTGACAGGCTGGTTCGGTCCGAGCGAGCGTTTCTGGCCATGTGCCTGGCGGCCCCTGAGGCGGGCGCGACCGCCCTCGCTGCTCTGGACCCAGACGAGCTGTTCACCAGCCTGCTGTTCCGCCGCGTGGCGCGGCACCTGCGAGACCGCACCGAGTCGCCCCTGTCCGATCTTCCCGCCGACGACGACGAACTGGCCGGCGCGGTAGCCGACCTGGTCGACCGGGCCGCCCGGGCTGGGGAGATCTCCGCCGACCAGCTCGAGCACTCCCGCCTCCTTCTCGAGCTGGCCCGCCTCGACCGCGCGATCGTCCGCGCCCGAGCCGACCACCAACCCGGCATCAGCGACCTGGCCAGGCAACGCCAGGAGATCAAGGCCGCCATCGGGGCCATGGTCTCACGCATCGAGAGACCGGTCTGACAGTCCTTTCCGTCCGAGCCGGATGCGAACATGTGTTCGTATGGACAGTGACAATGGAACGAACGGGCTCGACCGTGAGCGACTCCAACAGTTGGTCTCCCAAGGGCTGACGATCCGTGAGATCGCAGAGGACCTTGGGAGGGCCTCCGCCACCATCAAGAAGTGGCTGGCCCGGGATGGCCTGAAGACCCAGCGGGCGACCGAGAGAGGCCGAACTCCTGATCCTGGGACTGCGGTCAGCCGGATGTGCCGCCACCACGGTCTGACCGAATTCGTCCGCAGCGCTGACGGCTACTACCGCTGCAGGCAATGCCGCGTCGCCTCGGTGGTGAGACGCCGCCGGCGCGTAAAGGAGCTCCTGGCTCATGAGGCAGGCGGTCGGTGTGTGCTCTGCGGCTACAGCCGGTACCTCGGCGCACTACAGTTTCACCACCTCGATCCTGCTCAGAAGCGTCTGGGTCTATCGCGAGCGGGCGTGACGCTCTCGCTTGAGACGCTCAGAGCAGAGGCGGGGAAGTGCATACTGCTCTGCTCCAATTGCCATGCGGAGGTCGAGGCGGGACTCGTGAACCTGCCGATACAGTAGGAACCCGTGCCTCTGCCGGCGGCTGGTCGGGAGTCTGGTGCGTCACGCCACTGGGGAGTAGCTCAATGGCAGAGCGAACGGCTGTTAACCGTTAGGTTGTGGGTTCGAGTCCCACCTCCCCAGCTATGGTCCCCGGTCCGTCGCAAGGCGAAGTGTCAGGGCGATGGACGCTCGCTGACCTTCGCCGCTGGACCGACAACGGCGCCACATGGCGGCTGGTGCCCAGGGCGGCCGACACTCCACTGGTCGAGCTGTGCACCTGCTACGGGGAGGCGGTCGATCTCGTCGAACCCGCCACCGACCTGGTCGAGGCGCTGGAGCGGCGGGAGATCACTCCCGAGTAGGGCGTCCTCATCCCACCAGGGACTCGATCAGCTCCGCCGCCCGCGTCGGCCCGTCGTGGCGCGCGGCCCAGCCGGCGAAGTCGGCCGCTCGGCTCGTGTATCCCCGGGTCGGATCGAGCGCCCGCCGGACCGCCATCCGCAGCCTGCTCGGTCCCAGCAGGCGCCACGGGAGTCGCAGGCCGGCACCTGACCAGTCGACCCGGGCTGCGTTCTCGCCCATGTCGCCGCTGTGGGGAACCGCCAGCACCGGCACCCCGCAGGCCAGCGCCCGCACCAATGTCCCGTGGCCGGCGTGGCAGATGACCAGCGAGGAGTGAGGAATCGTGCGGGAGTAGGAGAGCCAGTTGACCAGCGACCAGCTCGCGCCGCCTGAGATCGCACCGGGGACCGGCACCGGCACCGACAGCGGCCTGTGGTTCGTCGTGGCCAGCACCCGCAACCCGCGGCCCGCCAACCCCTCGAGCGAGGCACGCAACAGCTCCTGTGCCGGGTCCTGAGCGGTGGACGGCGCGACCAGGACGAGCGGTTCAGAGCCCTCCGGGATCTCCACCTCCTGACTGGGTGGCTCCCACATGAGTGGACCCACCACGTGCACATGTTCGGGCCATTCCCGGGGGTACTCCAGGCCCGGAAACGTTCCGACCAGGACCAACCGCGAGCTGAGCCCGCCGTGCAGGCGCTCCACCTCCGGCAGGCCAAGCCGCCCGCGTGTCTCGTTGAGCTCCCGCCGTCCCTGCCGCAGCCCGGACTCGATCATTCCGTGGGTGGAGCGCCACAGCGCCCGTCCCATCGAGGTCCGCGGCAGCCGGGCCCCGATCGCATAGGGAGGAAGCCCTGGGTCAACCACCGGATAGACGTGTGGGATCACGGTGGCCACCGGGATCCCCTCCAGTTCCGCCGCCAGAGCCGGTGCCAGGGTCAGGATGTCATGGACGACGGCATCCGGCGCGCGCTCGGCGATCGCTCGCCGGGTCGCGCCGGCTGCGTAGACCACCGCCTCATACGGGCCGACGGGCCGCTCGGGTGTGGGGAATACGTGGTACTCGGGCGCCGGGATGAACTCCATCCCGGCCTGCACCACGTGCTCGCGCCAGCGGTCCCAGGTCTCGTAGCTGACCTGGTGGCCCCGCTCCACCAGCCGCCGGCCCAGGGCAAGCATCGGAAAGGCATGGCCGGGCTGGCCGAACGCCCCTAGGAACAGCCGCAACGATCCACTCACTCGCAGCGCCTAGAGCGCCAACTCCGCCACCGCCCGCAGCTGCGCCGCCTGGTCCTCGGCAGTGAAGGCCATCGGCGAGACGATCAGCGTTCCCACCCCGGCCGCCCGGTAGGCCTCCAGGCGCTCGGCGACGCGCTCCCGCGGCCCGCACAGGGAGACCTGGTCGATCAGCTCGTCCGGTAGAGCCCGGCAGGCCTCCTCCTTGCGCCCGGACAGGTACAGATCCTGAACCTCCTCGGCGGCCGCCTCGAACCCGTACCGCCTCACCAGCGCGTTGTAGAAGTTCTGCCGGCGAGATCCCATCCCGCCGACATACAGCGCCAGACCTGGCCGCATCATGTTGCGGGCCAGCTCGAGATCGTCGGACACGAACGCGTTGACCGTGGGCGCGATCTCCAGATCGTCCAGCGAGCGCCCCGAGCGAGCCGCCCCTTCGCTCAGGTGCTCCCGGAACAGCCCGACGTGCTCGGGTGAGAAGAACGTGGGTATCCAGCCGTCGGCGATCTCGCCGGCCAGGGCGGTGTTCCGCGGGCCGATCGCCGCCAGATAGATGGGAATCCGGGCCTGACACGGGGCGATCGTCAGCTTCAGCGCCTTGCCCGGGCCATCCGGGAGCGGGAGCTCGAGCGTCTCTCCCCGGTACTCGAGCCGCTGCCGGGTCAGGGCCAGGCGCACCACCTCCACGTACTCCCGGGTGCGCTGCAGCTGATGTCCGAAGCGCTGGCCGTGCCAGCCCTCCGCCACCTGCGGGCCTGACGACCCCAGGCCGAGGATCATTCGCCCGTGCGAGAGCTGGTCGATCGTCGCTGCGGTCATCGCCGTCATCGCCGGCGTCCGGCCCGGCATCTGGAACACGGCCGCGCCCAGCTTGATCCGGCTCGTGCTGGCCGCCAGCCAGGCCAGCACCGTGGCCGCGTCAGAGCCGTACGCCTCGGCCGACCAGACCGATTCGTAGCCGAGCGCCTCCGCCTCGCGCGCCGCGGCCAGCTGCTCGTCCGCACCCATGTGCAGGCCCCAGTAGCCGATGTGCAGACCCAGTTTCAATGCAAGTTCTCGTTCGTCGCCAGGAGATCCCTGGAGGCTGGCGACGGCTCGGGTTAGATTCCGGGCTCGCCGGTCGCTGCGGCGAACGTTATGCGAGACAGACGCGTCACGACCCTCAGAGCCCTCCGGGAGGCGGTCTACTGCCTGCCCCGCACGACCCGGCTGGCCATGCTCGACGGCATCGACCGCAACCCGATCATCGTTGGCGCCTACACCGACGAGGCGGGCATCTGCCCGATGCTGGCCGCACACCGGGGCGGCGGCCGGACCAGCTTCATCGGCTTTGCCAAGGCCTGGGACGGCTTTGCCTTCCGCGGCTCATCCCACCGCCGCGCCCGGCGCGCTCGCCGCGCCACCGAACGCGAGCTGCTCGTCCTGCGGACCTACCTGGAGGCGAGCTTGCTGGCGGATGAGTGCCCGGACGAGGACCTCGCGGCGGCGACGGCCGAGCATCGCGCGCTGCTGGCTCGCCGCACCGCTGGCGTCCCGCCGCCTGAACCCGCACCCCGCTGGCGTCCGGGCGGGCACTGGATGCGCATCGTTCGCAGCCTCGACGAGTACGAGCGAGCGCTGCACGCTCTCGAAGACCAGCGCCCCGGCTCTGAAGCCGGCAGCCGCCCGGCGCCTCGCGCTCCCGCCTCCGCGTAGGCTTACCAACCGATGAGGCGCGTCGTCGTAACCGGAGCCACCGGCCTGATCGGCGGTGCGCTCATCTCGGAGCTGCAGGCCAGAGGCGACCAGGTCGTAGCCCTCAGCCGCGACGATCAGCGCGCCCGCCGGCAGCTCGGGACCCAGGTGGAGGCGATCACGTGGGCCGACCCGCTGGGCACGTTCGCTCCCGAGTCGGCCCTGGCCGGGGCCGACTCGGTGATTCACCTCCTGGGCGAACCAATCGCGCAGCGCTGGTCGGATGACGTGAAGCGGAGGATCCGGGACTCGCGAGTGCTCGGAACCCGCAACCTGGTGGCCGGAATCCTCGAGGTTCCCGAGGCCAAGCGACCTCACGTCCTGGTGTCCCAGTCGGCGGTGGGCTACTACGGTCCGCGCGGGGAGGAGCGGCTCACGGAGAAGGCCTCGCCCGGCGATGACTTCCTGGCCGAGGTGGTCGAGGCCTGGGAGGCTGAGGCCCAGGCCGCCGAGGACCTCGGGTTGCGGGTCGTCCTGACCCGCACCGGCGTGGTGCTCGACGCCCACGGCGGAGCTTTGGCCAAGATGCTCCCGCCCTTCCGGGCGGGGATCGGCGGACCGGTGGGGTCAGGCCGCCAGTACCTGCCCTGGATTCACCTGGCCGACGTGGTGGGGGCGCTCCTGTTCTGCCTTGATCACGACACGGCCAGCGGCCCGGTCAACCTGTCGGCGCCCGATCCCGCCACGAACCGTGACTTCTCCCGAGCGCTGGGCCGGGCTCTGCACCGCCCCGCGCTGATGCCCGTCCCCCCGGTGGCGATCAAGCTGCTCTATGGCGAGATGGCGGAGATCGTGCTGGAGGGCCAGCGAGCCGTGCCCGAGCGCCTGATCGAGCTGGGCTATGAGTTCCGCCATCCGGCCCTCGATGCGGCGCTGCGCGACGCGCTCGGCCGCTGATTCGGCACGGCTGAGAGTCGTCCTGACTCCGGATGCCAAGATAGGGCTGTGAGCATCAGCTACGGCTACAAGGCCTCGGCGGAACAGTTCCCGCCCCGGGCTCTGATCGATTTCTCCGTGTCCGCCGAGCGACACGGCTTCGACAATGTGGCCGTCTCGGATCACTTTCAGCCCTGGCGCCATCACGGCGGCCACGCTCCCAACTCGCTGGTCTGGCTGGGTGCCGTTGGGGAGCGGACCGAGCGAGCCTCCCTGGGCACGAGCGTGCTCACCCCGACCCTCCGCTACCAGCCGGCGATCATCGCGCAGGCGTTCGCGACGCTGGCGTGCCTGAACCCAAACCGGGTTTGGCTGGGCATCGGAAGTGGCGAGGCGATGAACGAAACCCCGGCGATCGGTACCGAATGGCCGAAGTTCCGGGAACGCTCCGACCGCTTGGCCGAGTCGGTCGAGTTGATCCGCCGCCTGTGGACGGGCGAGCGGGTGACGTTCGACGGCAAGTATTACCGCACCGTCAACGCCACCATCTATGACCGTCCCGAACAGCCGGTGCCGATCTACATCGCCGCCGGTGGGCCCAAGGCGGCGGCCCTGGTGGGTCGGATCGGCGACGGCTTCATATGCACGAGCGGCAAAGGCGAGGACCTCTACCGGAAGCTGCTGGATGCGCTCCAGGAGGGTGCTGATGACGCTGATCGGGACGCCGGTCAGATCAAGCGGATGATCGAGGTCAAGGTCTCCTACGACCACGACGCCGCCTACGCGAACGGCGCCTGCCGGCCCTGGGCGGCGCTGGCGCTGACCGCCGAGGAGAAGGGGGGGACCGAGGACCCGATCGAGATGGAGCGCCTGGCGCAAGGCGCCACGGACCGCGCCCACACCCGGTTCATCGTCTCTGACGACCCCGACGAGGTCGTGGAGAAGATTGCCCTCTACGTCGATCTCGGTTTCGAGGAGCTGGTCTTCCACTTCCCGGGGGACGACCAGGAGCGTGCCCTGGAGCAGTTCGCGGCCGACGTGCTGCCGCGCATGCGCGACCGCTGGACATAGGTTTCAGTCCAGGAAGATGTCCGGCTGAAGGTCGGAGCCGTCGCCGTACTGGTAGGGCGAGAGATCCGTTATCCCGGCCTCGGCCAGCACCTCGTCGTCGATCAGCTCCATCCCCGTGCACTCCTGGGAGGGCCGCGTGAGGATCACGTGCGCGGCGTCTCCCATGATCTCGGGGCGCCGGGACCGCGCCATCGCCTGATCGCCGCCGAGCAGGTTCTGCACGGCCGCCGTGGCGATGATCGTCCGAGGCCACAGGGTGTTGGAGGCGATCCCGTCGGCGGCGAGCTCGGCGGCGAACCCGCGCGCCGCCAGCGTCATCCCGTACTTGGCCAGCATGTACCCGACCGATGAACCCAGCCACTTCTCGCTCAGGTTGAGCGGAGGGGAGAGGGTCAGGATGTGAGCCCGGTCTGAGCGGCGGAGCTGCGGAATCGCCGTCCGGGTGAGTAGGAACGTCCCGCGCACCTCGATCTGCTGCATTAGGTCAAAGCGCTTGGTGGCCAGGTCGGTCGAGGGGGAGAGGTCGATCGCCGATGCGTTGTTGACCACGATGTCGATCCCGCCGAATCGCTCAACGGTCTGGTCGACCGCCTGGATGATCGACTGCTCATCCCGTACATCCCCGACGATCGGCAGGGCCTGACCCCCGGCCTGCTGGATCTGCTCAGCAGCCGTGTAGATCGTGCCCTCCAGGCGCGGGTGTGGTTCTGCCGTCTTGGCCAGGAGCGCCACATTGGCGCCGTCGCGGGCGGCCCGGAGCGCGATGGCCAGGCCGATGCCGCGGCTGCCACCGGACATCAGGATCGTGCGGCCGTTGAGGGTGGCGGTGTCTGGGTCATCGGCCATCGGCTGGGGCGTCCTTTTCATCGAGGGTGGGAGCGAGAAGATAGCCCTCCGTCCGTGGGCTGATGCGTGGCCGGTCGACCGTGATTGCGGAAAACCCGCAGTCACGACTTTGTCGCATTGCTGACCGGTCACCGACCTGCCAGGATGGCGGACGTGGATGATCGGCCGCAGCAGCGGGCAGCCCGCACGGAGGCGCTGTTTCGGCAGACCAACGAGGCCATCGAACGTGGACTCTGGCCCGGGGATCAGGAGGACGCCGTGCGCTTTCGGTGCGAGTGTGCACAGCTGGACTGTCACACGATTCTCAGGCTCACGCTGCCGGAGTACGAGTACGTCCGCGAGAACCCGCGCCGGTTCGTGGTGGCCTCTGGTCATGAGGTCTCCGAGGCGGAAGTCGTCGTGGAGCGCCACGAGGACTATCTCGTGGTCGAGAAGCGCGGAGTCAGCGGAGCCGTGGCCGAGCGGCTCGATCCTCGCTCCTGAGCTGGACCGTCAGAGTCCCGGGCCGGGCCCGCGCTGCTCCAGCGCGAAGCCCATCCAGAGCTCGGTCCCCCCACCCGACCGCTCCATGATCATGAAGTCCTGACACGCGTCGGCGATCAGCGCCAGCCCCCACCCGAGACCGGGAGACACCGCAGGGCTCTGGTGCCCTCGACCCTCGTCTGCCACCACGACCCAGAATTCTCCCTCGGCCACCGCCAGGGTCAGCCGCACCTCGCCGGTGCCGTCCTGGTAGGCGTGGAGAACCACGTTGGTGACCGCCTCCGACACGGCCAGCCGCACGGAGTCGACCGCCTCAGGCCCCGCCCCCGCGCAAGCCGCCGCGTCAGCCGCCCACCTGCGAGCCTCCGTCACCGACTCCGGCATGGCCGAATAGGACTGGCTGCGCGTGTTGCGTAGGGCTAACACGATCAACGCTTCTCCTTGGCTATCGCGCCCCCGGATCAGGAGCGCCCGCTCGACGGATCTCCCCGGCGTCTGGGAGATTCACCGCTCGCCTGACGTTCTACCCGTCCACGAACTGATCAACACCAGGCCCGCTCGGCTCGTCGCCCTGGCCTCGCTAGACTCGCCCCTCCCCGGGCCGGAGTAGCTCAGTCGGTTAGAGCAGCGGAATCATAATCCGCGTGTCGGGGGTTCGAGTCCCTCCTCCGGCATCGCGTCGTTTGCAGGAAAGTCCCGTCCTGATCCCGCTACCGGCCCCGCGGTCGAGTCCAGTCCTCGCTTCTCGCCTCGTAGCGCAGATCGCGCCGTCGGTGCCATTCACACAGGGCTTGGATTCTGGCCGCAGGGCCAGCACCACGACTGACATTACTCCCATTCCCGTCCGCGGGACAGTCGCGGTGACGGGAGCTCGTCCGGGCGCAGCTTGTAATCAGCTCCAATCGGAGTAGTGTCGATTGATGGGTGTCCGGCGTACCTGCCGGCAGCTCGGGTCAGCTAGCCATGCTGCGCATCGCGCACCGATCTGAGCCTCGCCCCACATTGCCGGTGTGATACCGGCAAGCCTACGAGCTCAACCGCGGCGCAGCCCCGGATCAGATGCAGGACGCGGTTCCCACGTGCTGGGGCCGCGAACCGCGTGCGACCACTCCAGAGGAGATCACGAATGACCTCGACTGACGTAGCCCGAGCAAACATCGAAGCGTTCAACACCAGCGACTGGAAAGGGTTAGCGGCGACGTTCGCTGACACATGCGTGTATGACGAGTTTGCGACCCACCGCCACCTGGAAGGTCAGGAAGCGATCGTGGAAGCGAACCGTGGTTGGAAGGAGGCATTCCCGGATGCCCAGGGGCGGATCGAGCGGGCGATCGCTCAGAACGGCACGGTCACGCTGGAGATCACATGGCAGGGCACCCAGTCAGGGACCCTCCACACGCCAGCCGGTGACATCGCCCCCTCCAATCGCCGGATCAACCTCAAAGCCGCTCAAGTGTTCGAGATCGAAGGGGAGCGCATCCGCGAAGCCCACCACTACTTCGACCTGACGAGCTTGCTGCAGCAGATCGGAGCGGCCGCCTAACCACCGGCTGCACCCCCACTCGCACCGCGCTCCGGATCACCGTCCGGAGCCGGTGCGCAATTACCTGTTCAACGAAAGAGGGATCCATGAGCGTCACCACAGCGAAGGTCGTCGGACCAACCGACGGGAAGGCAGGCTTCCTTGGAAGCATCGGAGTGCGCTTCATGATCGACGGGGCCGAAGCCGGCCAGCGCTTCTCGGTGGTCGAGCATCCAATGTCACCACGGGCGCTCGCTGCACCGCTGCACCGCCACCACAACGAGGACGAATACAGCTTTGTCCTGGAGGGGCGCATGGGCGCGCTACTCGGTGACGAGCATCTCGAGGCAGGTCCAGGGGACCTCGTCTCCAAACCGCGCGGACAGTGGCACACCTTCTGGAACGCCGGCGACGAGCCCTGCCGAATTCTCGAGATCATCTCCCCCGCAGGCTTCGAACGATTCTTCACCGAGTTGATCGACCTCGGCGGCATCGCCATGGCCACCCCCGACCAGCTCGGAGAACTCTGCCAACGCTTCGCATTGGAGATGGACCCCGACAGCGTGCCCGGTCTCATCCAGCGATTCGGCGTCCACTTCCCGGCAGAGCCGCTCGCCTAGGAAGCCGAGGCTCCACCCAATCTGGCCGCACCTGGCGACCGATCGCGGAGGTTGATCTCCGGCTAGACAAGAACTTGTCCGGGGCACCGGGTCGGACGGGGCCGCTGCCCACGTGAGGGGGCGCTTCACGTGGCCAGCGCGGACTGGCGGGCAACGCCACGGGTCTCGCAGCGCCGGGGCGGCGCTGCGGGACCACGCGGCTGCACCTAACTCCCGTCAGCCGATGGAGTCGACCCGCAACTCGCGCACTCCGCCGGGCGTCTCGACCTGCACCACGTCCCCGGCCCGGTGCCCGATCAGCGCCTGGGCGACCGGAGACACGGCCGAGAGCAACCCCTGCCCAGGCTGGGCGTCGTTGGGGGACACGATCTTCACTTCGCGGGCCTTGCCCGAGCCCAGGTCGGTCATCTTGACGGTGCTGCCGTGGCGGACCTCGCCTGACGTTGCGCCACCCTCCACGACCACGGCGGAGCGAAGCTGCGTGCGCAGGCGCAGGATTCGGGTCTCCAGATGGGCCTGGGCCTCCTTGGCGGCGTGATACTCGGCGTTCTCCTTCAGATCCCCCCACTCACGGGCGGTCTTGATCCGCGCCGCCATCTGGGCGCGGCCACTCGTCTCGAGCTCGCCCAGCTCCTCGCGGAGGCTGCGCAGCTCGTCTTCGGTCATCGTGATGGCGTCCATGAGTTCTCCTGCCTGGTCGGGAACCGTCAGACACGTTAGGGCTCCCGCCATGTCACCGCTGAGCCGGACCTATCCTTGAAGCCGAGATGAGTCCACCGAGCAGCGATATCGAGACGCGCGAGGACTGCGAGAGGCTGGTGCGCGAGTTCTACGCGCGAGCGTTCGCCGACCCCGTCATCGGCTTCCTGTTCACCGACGTTGCCCACCTGGACCTCGAGGCCCACGTCCCCCGGATCACCTCGTTCTGGGAGACGATCCTGCTGGGCGCGCAGAGCTACAGCGGCGGTGCCTTCGCCCCGCACGCCGCGCTTCACGCCAAGGTGCCGCTCCGGGGTGGCCACTTCGACCGCTGGGTCTGGCTCTGGAACCAGACCGTCGACGACCGGTTCGCCGGGCCCCGGGCCGATCTGGCCAAGCACCATGCCCGTCGGGTGGCCACTGCCTTCCATGCCCGGCTGAACGGCCTCCCGGAGCCAGACGGTCAGGAGTCGGACCTGCTGGTAATCCACTCTGTATCAAGCGCCACCATCGCCGACTCCACCTAGTCGCGCCGGACGGGGGCCGGTCGGCGCCGACTTCTGGGAGAAGAGAGATGCACCGAACCGTTCGATCGGTCGGGCTCAGCCTCGGGCTGGTGGCTGGGCCCCAGCTTGACGGCCTCGTTCACGGCTGAGCCGAGGCTGGTCATGCTCGACGAGGACGCCTCAACGAGGAGGATATTGCCGTTCTGGCACACCGCCGAGACCATGTCGAGGTCCAGGGAGATCTCCTGCGACCAGCTGCCGTTGCTTCTGGGCAGGCTGGTGGTGCTGCCGGTCTGGCCGACCCGGGCGATGCAGGGCCCCGTGCCGGTGACCTTGCCGCTGCTCACGGAACAGGTGTTCAGCTTGGGCAGGCCGAAGGTGGAGCGGTAGTTGGCCACATCGGTCAGCGCGTAGGGATCGTTGTACGCGTCGACGATGGCGACCGTCTGGCCGGCGCCCCCGGGCCTATGAGGCCTGCCCCCGTGCCCGGCGCTCACGGCGCGGTGAGTCAGCCTCCCCCGTAGCTGACGATCAGGTCGGTGGCCACGCCGGCCAGGAATCCCAGCGCCAGCAGGTAGAGGCCGAGGACGCGGTACCCGTAGCGCCGCATCCCCACCCAGATCTCGCCGATCACGTAGATGATCGCACCCGCGGCCAGCGCATAGAACAGGAGCTCCAGCGGGTCGGAATGGACCTGGTAGCCGACCACGCTGCCCAGGAACGTCGGACCCCCGGCCACCAGCCCCGCCACACCGAGCCAGCGCCACGAGGGACGCGTGCCGGCCAGCGGTCCCACGATCCCGAACCCCTCGGTGGCGTTGTGCAGGCCGAAGCCGATGATCAGCAGTGTGGCCAGCGCGATGGCGCCGGTGCGGGCGGACACCCCGATGGCCAGGCCCTCGGCGAAGTTGTGCAGGCCGATCGCCACCGCGATCGTCATGCCGGTCTGCAGGGCGCGTTTGTGGGCCAGTTCTGCCTCGAGGGCGGCGGAGGAACTCCGCGGCGGTATCGCAGACGCCGTGGATTCGGCCCCCCCGGCGATAGGCGGCAAGCGCCGGACCCGGCGCTGCAACCACATCTGAGCTGACGCGAGCCCGCCGGTGCCGGCCACGAACGCCGCCGCCATCAGCCCGAACAGCAAGACAACGTGCCCGATGCCGGCCCGGTGGTGCTTGTAGGCGCTCAACCACCCGGTGAGGATGCCCTCGGCGTGGGAGGCGACGTCCATGAAGATGAAGGCCAGGATTCCCACCGAGAACATGGCCAGCCCAACCCGGGCCCGTTCGTCGACGTGGCGGATTCGTCCGACCGGCAGGCCCAGGTAGATCGTGAAGCCGGCCAGAGCACCCAACAGAACGGTTTCGGCAAAACTCATCGCGTAGCGACTCTACCCGCGGATGTTAGGGATACCTAACCCCTCGGCGCGCTAGGTGCCCAGATAACGCGTCGGCAGCGCTGACTCGGTGATGCCGCCGCCGCCCGCCGGTTCCACTCGGTAGGCCCGCGCGGCCTGTCGAGACGCCACGACCTCGTGGAGCTCGGGGCCGTGAAACACCAGGGCGGCTCCGTCGTCGGCCGCCCACCCCGGACGCAGCTCGCCGGCTCCCACCAGCTGCTCGAACACCGGGCGGCGCTGCTCCTCGCCGTCGTAGTGGGGGCACGCGCTGCCCGGTATCAGCCCCAGACCATCGGTCAGACCCCGCAGGCCCTGACCGAACGAGTCCGTCACCGACTGCTCGAACCAGCAGTTCATGCCGGCGCTGATCCCACACATCACCACGCCCTCGTTCCAAGCCCGCTCGAGGATCCGGTCCAGCCCGTGGGCCCGCCATACCGCCAGCAGGTTCGCCGTGCTTCCACCACCGACGTAGATCACGTCCTGGGCCAGCACGAACGACTCCAGATCCTCTATCTGCCGGTCGAACAGCTGCAGGTCGCTCGGGCGGGAGTCCAGCCGGGAGAACGCGCGATAGAACGCCAGCAGCGTAGGCCTCCGAATCCGCGCTCGCCGTCGAGACGAAGCAGATCCTCGGTCGCTCGGCCCGGACCAGGGACAGGATGAAGCGGTCCAGCAGCGGGTTGTCGGGCTCCATCGAGAACCCGCCGCCGCCCAGCGCCACCACCCGTCGGTGATCCACGTCGCGGACCCTAACGATCTCGCACGAACCGGACGTGGGGCGCCCCGTGCATGAACACCCGGTCGCGCGGCTCGAAGCCGAGTTTCGCGAGGACGCCGGCCGAGGCGACGTTCTCGGGTCTGACCAGCGCCTCCACCTGATCAACCCCCAGCTTCTCGAATGCCGCTGCCACGCAGGCTCCGGCGGCCTCCGTGCCATATCCCTGTCCCCAGTGGTCGCGCCCCAGCGTGTAGCCGAGCTCGATCCGGTCGCCCCTTCGGTACAGCCCGGCGTCTCCGACCAGCTCTCCGCTGTCTCGCAGGATCACCGCCCAGAAGCTGAACCCGTACTTACGCTGGTGCTCGATATATCCGCCCAGCATCGCCGCCGTCTGCTCCGGGCGCCTCACGGGACCCGTTCCCACCCAGCGCATCACCAACTCGTCCCGGTACACCTCGTGTGCGGCCGGGGCGTCGGAGTGTTCGAACGGCCTCAGCAGCAGCCGCTCGCTGAGGAGCGGGAACTCCACGGGCTCACTGTACGGTGATGCCTGCCCGGTCGTGCGGCTCGGCGTGCGCTAGGCGCTGACCGTCCGCAGGACCTGAAGCCAGATCGAGATTTACCCGTGGTCAGCGGCGCCGGCCGGCGTCACCAGCCACCACTTGGCGCCGAACTGGTCGCTGCCCTCACCACTCGTCATGCCTGCCCCACTGTCTCCGATGTAGTAGTAGAGCGGGTGGCCGTTATAGGTCACCTGCTTGGAGCCATCGGTGCGGGTGATCGACCCGAGGTCGCCGGCGTTCACGCCGCCCGCGGTCTTGGGGTTGGACGCGCTGGTCAGGGGCGGCCAGTTCTGTGCGCATGTGCCGGAACAGGCCGATTTCCCGCCGTGATCGGCGACCCACAGGTAAAGCGCGCGCCCGGATGCACCCACCAGGTACGTACCCATCGAGCCCTTGGCGGTGCCGATGGTGAGGCCGCTCGACTTCGGCGCGGCCGGTTTGGTTGACGACGTCTTGGTCGACTGACCAGACGAGCTCGAGCCACAGGCTGCCACCAGGAGCGCCGCGCCGGCTGCGGCACACAGGGCTCCGATCCGGCGGCCGACTGCTGTGTGACTGATCATTGGTAGCTCCTAGGTTGAGATGCCTTGCCGCCGGCTTGACGGCTATCCACAAGGACGCGTTTCGGCCACGAATCTTCCCACGAGCGCAGGGCTCCCATCAGGGAGGGTTCCGAGGAGCGGGAAACGAACTTTGCTCTCGCTCGGGAAGGGATGCGGCCCTGAGGGCGTCGATCTGGATGACCGCAGAACGCGAGCTGCCCATTGCGTTCCTGCGGATCGGCTGACCGACTTCGGGTCGCTCGGGCGGAACCTCCTCCCGCCCGGCGGCTCGGGGTCCAGCGTCAGCTTCGACGGTGGAGCGGGCCTTGGCGCGGGGAAGGTTCCGGCCGGTTTTGGCGTCCGTACCCATAGACCCGCAATGACAATGATCTCCCGACTTCCCATCCGTTCCGGACGCCTGAGGGCCGACATTTCGGCCCTGGCGGATGGCTCGATCCCGCCGGACCGCCGGCGCCGGATCGAACACCAGATCGAAGCATCGGAGGAATTGGGCCGAGCGTTCATAGAGGAGCGGGCGGCAGCAGAGATGCTCCGCCAGGCGCGAGAGCGGGACCGTGCTCCCCAGTCGCTGCATCGGCGGATCGCGCACGAGCGGACAGCACGTTCCGCAGCCGTCCTGCGCGGTCCCCGGATGTTCGCGAGCGGCCTGGCCGGCGCGGCGGCCGTGGCGGGTGTGACGGCAGTAGTGCTCCTGACCGGAGGCACGACCGCTGGACCGTCCGTGGCGCAGGCTGCCAGCCTGGCCACGCGTGGAGCCCTCAGCCCGGGACCGAGCGTCAATCCAGGGAATCCCAGGGCTCTGATGCAGCGAGTGGGGCAGGTCTACTTTCCGAACTGGAGCTACATGCCGGGGTGGTCCACCGCCGGTCAGCGCGTCGACCGGCTGGGCCATCACCTGGCAGTCACCGTCTACTACAGCTTTCACGGCAGGGACGTCGCCTACACGATCGTTTCCGTGCCGGCGCTCAGACAGCCCCACGGGGACGTCGTGACGGCCGGCGGACTTCGCGTGCGCGTCTTCTCGCTGGCCGGCCGGCGGATCGTGACCTGGCGTCGGGACGGTCGAACCTGCGTGCTGTCCAGCCGGAACGTGTCCACCCAGCGGCTCGAGCGCCTGGCGGCGTGGAAATGACTGAGCCTGACCGGACCGAGCCTGCCGCTCCGAACGGGAACGCTAATCCTGGGTCCGCCGCGGCTCGCCCTTGACCAGGCGGGCGACCTGCTGACGGGCCCGGTGCAGACGGGTGGTGATCGTTGCCTCTCGCACGCGCAGCGCGTGTGCGGCTTCGCGATAGCTCAACCCGACAAGGTCGATCGCCACGATCGCGTCGCGAAAATCGGGTGGCAGCGCGGCGATCGCCGCGTACACGTCCGACATCTCCGCCTGCTGCTCCGGAGCCGGTGAATGCACGTCAGCCAGGCTCTCCCCATCCTCAAAGAGCGGCAGCAACTGCGGGCGCCGTGACGCGAACCGACGCGTACCCACGAACGTGTTGCGCAGAGCCCTGAGCAGGTAGCCGATGTCATCCTCGGATCGCAGCAATCGCGGCTTCCTCAGAATCTGCGCATACGTCTCCTGCACCAGGTCCTCGGCATCCTCGCGCGATCCGCACAGACCCCTCGCGGCGCGATAGAGCCGATCCAGATGGTCTCCGAGACGCTCCGGATCGAGCTGGCGCTCACGCGTCATCGTCTCCGCGAAGCAGCCTGCGCCCACGGCCTCACGGCCACCGCCCCAGGTCGCGCCGGACGATCGTGCGGGCCTCGAGGCTCTGCCGGCGAGCTTCTCGCGCCGATCGAGCGGCTGAGCCAAGCCGTCACGCGCGCCCATGCCCACGGTTCCTCCTCCAAACGCCCATTGCTCCGGTAGACGCCAGGCGGGAGCGGATCCTTCCCACGGTGGTCGGTCTGTCCGGCGGCCCTCAGCGCAACACGTTCAACGTGTTGCTCCCGTCGTCGACGAAGAAGACGCCTCGCCCCCCGGCACGATGGCGAGCCCGAACAGAGTCCCGTTACCCGAGAAATCAGAGGAGGCTTACATCGTTCGCGTCGATCGATTACCGGCAGCCACCACGGCCATCCTCCGGCCGTTTCCGTGGGAGCGGCCAGCTGAGCCGAAGCATTTGACCGGGCGGTAGGGCAGCCCAGTGCCCCAGTAAGTCGGCGACGCCAGCGATCGCCTCGACGATCGTGTCGTGGTCTACTCCCGACAGGAACTCGTCAGCGGACTGGTTACCTGATCGAGCGACCCGCTCGCGCACCCCGGCCGCGTTGTCCGGGCCATCGCCGAAACGGTTCGCCACCGCGTTGGTGAGAACCTTCGCCCGCCGGTGCCCGTCAGTCAGCCATTCAGAGGCCGGCACGCCTTCAGCCGCTCCCGACACGATGCGACCCGTCTTTTGGCGCTTGGGGTCACGAGCCGTCACCGCCCGCGCCGCTGCAGAGTGACGCCCCGCCTCCACTTCGGCCCAAAGCCCGTCATTGATCCCAAAAACCGACTCGACCACGAGGTGGGGCAGGTCGTGCACGACATGGATCGGGCCGCGCCGCGCCAGCCCAATAATCGTCATGTAAACGCGGTCCTGCTCAGCGCGCCGCTCGGCCTTCACGAACGTCAGCTCCACGACCGCCAGCTTGACAGGCGAGGCTCAGGCGCCGTCTACCGATCCGAGCCTTCTCGGCTGACCGGAGGACCCCTGATGCGGTGATCGCAACATTCGTGCGGCGGCCTCTGGGCGCGCGATAATCGGCCTAGACCGGCAATGGTGAAACGACGAGGAGGCGATGATGGACACGCCGTATGCATTCGTGGCCCGGATCGAGGCCAGGCCCGAGAAGGCCGATGAGGTTGCTGCTTTGCTGGCCGGTGCGCTGCCGCTTGCGCAGGCCGAGTCCGGAACAGTTGACTGGTACGCCGCCCGGACCTCGGCTACGACGTTCTGGATCTTCGATACGTTCGCTAGTGAGGAGGCACGCCAGGCGCACATCAATGGAGAGATCGCGGCTGCGCTCATGGCCAAGGCCGATGAGTTGCTCGCGGGGCCACCGGAGATCCTGCCCGCCGACGTGCTGGCCGCAAAATAGCGGTCTTCAGAGCCACGGCCGGCCCACACAATGGGTTGGTATGAGGAGGCCAGAGACGCGTTCCGTTCGGGCGAGAATGAGCGCGCGCGCGAGCTCAGCGCGGAAGCGCTGACGGCGGCTCGGAGGGCTGGCGATCCAGGCGGACAGGTCGATCCCCTGTGCATGCTTGCGCGTGTCGCGTTGCGCGACGGTGATCTCATCCAGGTCCGGGAGTTGGCCGACGAGGCGCGGGGGTGCGCTCGGACGGCCGGTGATACACGACTCGAGCAGATGCCCCTTCACATGCAGGCGGTCGCTGCCCGGATGGCCGGGAATGGTGCCGCCGCTCGCGGGCTCTACGTTGAGAGCATCGAACTGAACCGGTCGCTCGGCGACGAGCGGATGGTCGCGGCCGAGCTTCACAACCTGGCCTATGTCGAGCTTGGTGACGGGAGGTCGGATCGAGCCAAGGAACTGTTCAAGGAGGCTCGAGCTGAGGCCGAACGGATCGGCTACGGCGCCCTGGGGCCGTATCTCGTTGGGGATCTCGCCGTGATTGCGCTGGTGGATGGCGACGCCGCGGCGGCAGCTCGGCTCGCGGGGGCGGCAGCCGCGGCGTTCACGGCCGCCGGTCAGGTTCCCGATCCCGACGACGCGGCCGAGCAGCAGCGTCTTCGTGACCAGCTCGCCGTCCACCTCAGCCCCGCCACGCTTGAGTCGCTTTATCGAGAGGGAGCCAAGCTCAGGCCAACCGACATTCTCGCGACCCCTGGATAGTGCGGATAACCCCATCCCAGCACGGGCATCTCGACGTTCCGGCGATCCTCCCCGGAATCCCTGGCTCCGGGCCCGCGCGAGTGCGCGATCGCAAGGAGCCCTTCCCTGATGGCCCGGGTGGGACTCGAACCCACGCGCGACGGATTATGAGTCCGCTGCTCTGACCACTGAGCTACCGGGCCGCCGCTACAGAACGTAACGGGTAGCTCCGCTGGATCGCCCGATCCGGACGGCTCGCACGGGAGATGAGCCTCATCCCGGGGGAGACCCACGCGCTGCGGCCCGACACCGGTTTGGTCAGGCACATGACCTGAATTTCTCGCCGAAACGGCGGGTCCGGGTTACGATCGCGCCATGCAGGTGCGCCGCCGGGGCCGCGCTCACGGCATACCTCGGGGGGTTGCCGGTGGGCTTGCTGCGGTTGCGGCGATCGTCATGATGCTCATCTGTCTGGTTCCGTCCGGGGTGGCGAGCCAGAAGCGCCCGTCGGCGGTGGCCGTGGCTCCGACCGTGGTCAACCCGTTCTTCGAGGTAGTGGTGTGGAAAACCGGCGCTCGGAGGAAGCTGGTGCGGCTCCGGGTTCTGGGCATCACCGCCGGCGAACATGTGCTGAGCGCCTGCGCGGCATGCGCGCATGCGAGCTTCAGGCAGAGCCCGTCGACAGAGCGCGTCACCCTGGTGGCGCGGCATGCCCTCCGGATGGGCTCGAACACGCACATCATCGTTGGGGTGACGCAGCCGCATTCGATAGGGCGCTGGATTGTCATCGGGTTCAGCCACCACCAGTACCGAGGGCTGAAGCATGGCTGCATGCCCGCTGATGTGACGACCCTGTCGGCGTCCAGCGCATCCGATCCGTCGAGTATCCCCAGGGCGTCCTGCGACAGCCCGTGCCCAAGCCCGACGGGCTACGAATACGTGGAATGGCAGGGCACGGACGACCAGCTGTGGGAGCTCCAGTTCAACGGACGCAGGTGGGGATCTGCGCTGCCGGTCGGATCGGGGGCGCTGGGTTCCGCACCGGCCGCGGTGGTGCGTGCCGGCGGTCAGCGGGACGTCTTCTGGAAGGGAGCGGACCGCAAGCTGACCGAGATGTGGTACGGGGGATTCTGGAATGGCCCGATCGAGCTGAAGGCGGCCGGCAAAATGAAATCCCTCCCCGCAGGCGTGGTGGATTCCCGGGGCGTCGAGCACCTCTTCTGGAGGGGCCGCAACGGGTGGCTTTGGGAGCTGTCGGATCCGGGCGGCGTGTGGGGCGCCTCGTTCCCCGTGGACTCCGGACGGGTGGGATCCACCCCGGCCGTCGTGTCCACCGCCGCGGGAGGTGAGGACGTGTTCTGGCGCGGAACCGGCGGCAAGCTCTGGGAGATTCGCGACACAACCTCCTGGGGATCCGCGCACAACGTACGTGGCGCGGCCACGATCGGCTCTGCCCCGACGGCCGTGTCCGCGCCAGGGGGTGTGGACCACGTGTTCTGGAGGGGAACAAATGGCTTCCTTTGGGAGATCTCGAACCCGGGCGGCAAATGGGGTGGGTCCGTTCCCCTCAACTCCGGGCGCATGGGCTCCGCACCGAGTGCGGTGATTCAACCCTCAGGCGAGATCGATGTGTTCTGGAAGGGCACGGACGGACGCCTCCGTGAACTGCGGTCGAACGGAGGCGGCTGGCGGAATCCGATCAGGCTCGCCGCCAGCAAACGGCTCGGCTCGAGGCCCACAGCCGTCGTGGGTCGTTGTCGCTGAGCTGACCGGAGGCCACGGCAATCGACAATGTTTTGGCGAGGCCGGCCGCCACGGGTTTACCATTTCCTCACATCCCTTGACCTGACTGGAAGGGAGCCGGGGGCGTGCTGAGGACATGACGGCGACGGCGGTGATCCTCGATCCGGGCGAGGTCCTCGGAGGCTTCCGGATCGCCGATGTCATCGGTGTCGGCGGGATGGCGATCGTGTATCGCGCCCGCCAGACCTCACTCGACCGCGAGGTGGCTCTCAAGGTGCTCTCGCCGGAGCTGGCCAGAGACGAGACGTTCTCGGAACGCTTCCGCGCGGAGGGTATGCATGCCGCCCGGTTGGATCACCCCAACGTGATCCCGGTCTACGACGCCGGTGAGGACCAGGGGCGGCTGTACCTCGCCATGCGCCTGGTCGAGGGTATGAGCCTCGCCGAGCGGATGCGCGTCAAGCCGCTGACCGCCGAGGAGACACTGGACATCCTGCGGCCGATCGCTGAGGGGCTCGATGCGGCCCACGCAATCGGGCTGATCCACCGCGATGTGAAGCCTCAGAACATCCTGCTGACCGACGGTGGCCATCCCTACCTGGCCGACTTCGGGGTGGCGAAAGGAGTGGAGTCAGCCGGGCTGACCGCCAGTGGGGGGTTCGTCGGCACCCTGAATTACGCGGCGCCCGAACAGATTCTCGGCTTGGACACGCTGCCCGCCACCGACGTGTATGCCCTCGCCGCGGTTCTCTATCACTGCCTGACCGGCATGGTGCCGTATCCCCGAGATACGCAGGCCGGATTGATGTTCGCTCAGGTGAACCAGTCGCCTCCATGCGTACCGCTGCCCGAGGCGGATGAGTTCAACCGGGTGATGCAGAGAGGGATGGCGAAGGACCCGGAGGACCGCTTCACCAGCGCCGGCGAGCTCATCTCCGCTGCCCGGGAGGCCCTCGGCCGTCTCCCCATGCCCCATGCGGCCCGCCGCCCCGCCTTCGCCACCGACCCTGCCGCGGCGACATGGTCTGAGGGCGCGCCCCAGACGCCGCGTCCAGCTCGCGAGCGTCCGCGGCCGTGGATGAAGCGCCCGATCATCGCTCTGGCCGCGGCACTGGTGGTGGCCGCTGCGGCGGTCGTGGTCGCGGTTGCCGCGCTCGGCGGTCGGGCTGCGGCGGCTCCGAGACTGACCGCGCAATCACCCCCCCTGGCGATCGCCTACAGCGCTCCGTGGCAGACGACCGACAGCGCCTTCGCCGCCTTCGCACTGAACTTCCCGCGCGGCCCGGGAGCGGCGGCGCCGATCGAGCTCGGTGACGGACTGGCCAGCCTGGCCGCCGGCTCGCTTTCGCGCTCCACCACGGTCCCCGGTGGCCCACCACCCGTGCTGGTCTCGAAATACGGCCGTCCGAACCCAGCCCGCCGACCGGCCTCGCCCGGAGCCGCCGTTGCCGTCTACCGCTGGACCGTCAGCGGCGTCCGGAATCTCGACGTCTGGGTGATCCCGACCGTCCGCGGAGACCTGGCGGTGATCTGCTCCGCGCCCGTCGGGATGACGGGGGCCCTGCGCGCCTGCGACACGATGGCCAGCCGGGCGCGCGTGAGCGGGGTGGCACGTCTCCCGGTCGGACCGGACAGCAAGCTGGCGTCATCGGTGGGAGCGATCGTGAGCACCGCGAACGCGTCGCGCGACGAGCTGGCTCGGATGTATGGGGGCCATTCGAGCCGGCCTGCAGCGGTTCCCACGCGTCTGGCCGGGGCCGATCAACACGCCCAGCGCCTGCTCCAGAAGCTGACGGTCCCGCCTCGGTTCAACCGCGCGGTAGCCGGATTGGCGTCAGGATTCGGTGCCGAGGCTCAAGCGTTGACGGCCCTATCGAGCGCGACCGCGAAAGACGACCAGCGGGCTTACAACAGCGCCCACGCAATCATCAACACGGATGGCCACAACCTCTCGATCCTGACGAGCGATCTGCGCCGGGACGGGCTGCTCCCGTTCGGGCTATCGCCGCTCGTGGTCCCGAAGCTGCCCGTCAGCACTGGCTCGGCATCGACGGGGGCCTCCACCGGAGCCGGCACAGGATCGGGCGGCACGCTATCGACGAGTTCGTACACGCCGCTGACGTCCAGTTCGAGCGGTTCGCAATCGACGAACGATTCCACGTCGACCTCGAAGCCCTCCACGACCACGAAATCCGGCGGACCGATCCACTGATTGCGGACGTCAGAGGTCCCGTTCGGTGACTAGCCCCCACTGGAAGGCGCACTCCACCAGCCGGGCGCGCTTCTGGTTCTGAGGCAGGTCTCCGATCTCGAACCGCTGGAACAGGATCCGCAGGTGATGCTTGACGGCATCCACCCCGAGAAACACCTCGCTGGAGATCTGCTGGTTGCTGGCCGGAGTGGCGTACGCACTTGCTGTCTTATACGGCCGGCACAGCGCGATCAGGACCCGCCGCTGGGTATCGGTGAGTCCCTGAGCCTTCTGGAGGTATGAGCCCGGAGAGGTGACCGCCGTCGTGCTCTCACTGGCCGCCCGGAACTCGATGACAGTCGTGCCGATGACCAGGACGTCGCCATCCATGAGCCGGCGGCGCTGGGTGATGCGCTGGCCGTTGACAAACGTTCCGTTGCGTGACAGGCCGTCGTCGGCCACCGTCCAGTCGCCGCCTATTGGCTCGATGAGGGCGTGCACGCGCGAAACCTCTTTGTCGCCCGCCAGCGCGATGTCACTGGTGGACCGGCGTCCCACCGTCACCTGATCGCCGTCAGCCAGGGTGGAGATCTGCTGGGCTCCAGCCGCATCGCGCCAGAGCAGAAAGGGGAGCCCCGCGCGCTCGGCTTCGATGATCCGCTTGAGCTCGACGGCTGACCGCGCATGCGGAGCGGGCTGATTAGCCAACAGATCACGCCGGTCAGTGCTCACCCTCCACCCCCAACGATTCATCCATGCGGTCGCCGCGCCCGGCGCTGCCGGCGCGCTGTGATGAGTAGATCAGATCCGGAACGCGCCGCCAAGCCGCCGGTCGGGGCGTGGCCAGGTGTAAACGGCTTACCCCAAGGGTCCGTTGGCGGCGCTCGAGCGGGGCCGCATGCTGATCGAGCCGCCATGGGAGTCAGGATCTGGATACCCCTCTCGTTCCCCGAAGAAGGACGGGAGATATCGGACGCCGGAGACGAGCCTGACCGGTCACAGACCCGGCCTGATCCGCGAGAACGAGATCCCATCCACACGAGTGGAGATCCGGCCCCGGCGCATCGCCTCCGTTGGTGGAGAAAGCGACGCGTGTCCCGGAAGAGCGACCGCCCGGCGGCTGAGTAGACCGTGTCGATTTCACCGCCCCGCAGCGATTCGGGTGCATCGTCCTCCCGGCCAGATCGCAGGCCCGACCCGGAAATTCTGGCGTGGCATCTGCTGCGCCGAGCCGCGCCGGAGGCGGTGCGAGGCAACCAGGCTCTGTGCCGGTCTTACGTCGCTCAGGCGGGTATCCGGGCCGCGGCGTCCCCGCCGCCGGCGCTGGATGCCGGGATCGATCACGTCCTCGGGCTCCTCGAGCTCACGCTGGGCAACTTCAACATCGCGGTCTGGCACCTCAACCGCTGCGGCGCCCGGCTGCACCTGCTCGGTCTGGACGATCCCGCTCTGGTGCGCTTCGAACCCGATCTCGTGGAGTCACTCGTGGCTCAGAGACTCCACGCGCAGGCAGTGGGTCCGGTCACGCGCCTTTCGCTGCGTGCCGAGCGCTTCCGGTCGGATTGGGGCCGCGCCACCGCATATCGCTGCCGCGGCCTGCTGGCCTGCGCCGAGACGTTCGAGCGGGAGTTCCGTGCCGCCCTGGCGTTCCACGAGGATGTGAACCCGTTTGACCGCGCCCGGACTCAGCTGCTGTTCGGCGAGCGCCTTCGACGGGCCCGCCGCCGCATCGAGGCCCGGGAGCAGCTCAAGGCTGCATTCGCCACGTTCGAGGGCCTCGGAGCAATCCCGTGGGCGGTTCGAGCCGCCCGTGAGCTCGAGGCCACGTCGCCGGCGGCCCGGCCGCGCAATGACCCCAGCGTGACGGACGAGCTGACACCGCAGGAGCGGAGCGTGGTCGGTCTGATGGTTGAGGGCGTGACCGTCCGGGAGGCCGCGCTGCGCCTGTTTCTCAGCCCGAAGACGGTTGAGGCCCATCTGGGCCGGGCGTACCGGAAGCTCGGAGTCAGGAACCGGGCCCAGCTGGCGGCGAGAGTCAGCCGCGCCTGACCGGTCAGCCCACGCACGACACCGGCCCGGCCAGATGGCCGGGCCGGATCAGGTGCCGATTTCCCCCTGCGGGTCCTCGGGGCCGTGAGGTCAGCGAGTGCTCACGAACCCGGGCTCGCCATGATCGGCACGAGCTTGTCTGCCAGCACCGGCGCCAGGAAGCGCGACCACTGGGGGATCATGTGCTGGGCGTCGCGGTAGACGAGGATGTTGCCCACGATCACCGGGCACCGCCTGGGCGTGCAGAACCAGTTCGCGGGATCGACCACGCCGATGTGATCGGTCCGCGCGAGCCCCATCTCCGCCCTGCGTACCGCCGGCGACGCGAACGCCTGACGGCGTGCGATCGTGCATCGGCGCACATCGGACATGTGGTTCGACACGCAGATCGCGCCTGGCTGATTGAGATGCGGCACGTCGGCGACGTAGACGACTCGCTGGGCTGACTGCCGCAGGCGGTTGAAGGTGTAGGCGACCCCATTCAGCCACGTGCTGCCGTGCCCCCCGGGCGTCCCGCTGATCGGCGTCGCGCTGTTGAGGTACTCCGAGGAGGCCGTGACGACCAGGGCCGGATCCATCTGGGCGATCTGTCGAAGGCTGTTCCTCCTCCACGTGACACAGGTCCTGTAGGGCCCACCCTGCTTGGTGACCAGCACATTCGCCACCGGGCAACCTGCCTTGCCCATGAACACCAGGCGCCAGTGCTGCTGCTTGCTGACCACGTCGAGTGCGGGGAACCAGGCGGCGGCGTGCGAGTCGCCGAACAGGACCACCGTGGTATGGGACGTCCTGTCCCCAAACACACACCCCGCGCGGTTCTTGGTGCCGCTTTCAAGAACGAGGCAGCCGTCCCCGGAGACGACCGGGATGTCGCTGGGAGCCTTGGTCAGCGAGGGGACCAGGTTGGAGGGAACCCGTCGCGTTTTGACGGCCTTGCTCAGCAGCTGACTGAGCCGCGCCGGGGTTAGCGGGTGGTGCAAATGCGTCAGGTCGTGAACGGCCTGTCCAGTCGACACCGATACGAACAGCACGCCTGACGCCGCGACCACCGCAGCGGACGTGCCCACCAACAGCGCTCCGAAGCTGATCCCCAGCGATGGGCGCCGAACCAGGCCCCGGATCCGCCGGGCGGGGCGTTCGATGAGGTGGAACGAGAGGACGGCGAACAGAAGGGATAGACCGGCCATGGCAAGTGCCTCCAATCGGGAGAGTGAGTGTCCGGGATGTGCGAGCACCGACGGAGCCAGAACCAGCACCGGCCAATGCCACAGGTACCAGGAGTACGACCAGTCACCGATGCGCTGGAACGGGGTGGTTCCCAGAACCACCTGAGCGCTCCAGCCGCGGGTGAGAGAGGAGCTTCCGAAGATCACCGCGGCGGCGCCGAGCACGGGGAGCAATGCGGCTGTGCCCGGGAAGTTCGTCGTGTGCGAGTAGTGGAATGCCGCCACACCGATGCTCAGCAGTCCGATCCACGTCAGAGCTGAGGCCGCGCGCGCGCTGACCCGCCGAGCGGGCAGCAGGCCCAGGGCGAGCAGGGCACCGGTTGCCAGCTCCCACCCTCGCGAGAGCGGGGAGTAGTAGGCCTGTATCGGAGAGGTGCCGGTAAGCGCGACCGAGTACGCGAACGACGCCGCGGCCAGGCCCCCGAGGATCATCGCCACCGGTGCCAGGCGTGGTCGGGAGACGCCCGCTCCAGCCCGACCGGCCAACCACGCGCGCTGGCGATGCGCCCTGACCAGCCGCACGGCCAGACCCGCCGAGACGAGCAGGACGAGCGGCCAGAACACGTAGAACTGCTCCTCGACCGAGAGCGACCAGTAGTGCTCGAACGGGGACGGGGCCAGGCTGGCGTCGAAGTAGTTGGCGTGGAGAGCTGCGAAGTGGAAGTTGGCCGAGAACAGGGCGGCGCTCCGGGCGTCTGAGAACGTCTGCAGCGCCGGCAGCGGTGACATCAGCAGGCCGGTCGCCACCACGGTCGCAACGGTGGCCACCGTCGCCGCGGGGAGGATCCGCCTGGCCCGCCGCGCGTAGAAGCCGCGCAGGGAGATCGATCCGGTGCGTTCCAGCTCGCGAACCAGCTGCCGGGTGATCAGGAACCCGGAGATGACGAAGAACACGTCAACTCCGACGTATCCGCCCGAGATCACCCGGCAGTGGTAGAGGACGACGAGGAGGATCGCGACGGCCCGGAGCCCCTGAACCTCAGGACGAAAGCCGGGCTGGCTGTCCTTCGTCCTCGGGCTGGAGCCCGCCGCCCGGGGATCCTCGGAGGCTCCGAGTGCGGGCTGCGAGGCAGAAGGTGGATGCTGGAGCGCAACTGACATTTCGCCAGGCGCGTGGCCGCTGGATTAGGGGCAGCCAGGCACGCCTCGCGGGCCAGCATCCGGCCAGCCGGGGGTGATTCGCATCGGGTGAACGCCTATATCTGCGTCCGCTCGCGCCCGCCCCGGACCCTTCGACCGTCCGAACCGGCGGGCTATATGATCCGGCCATGCACTTGGTCATCGGCTCCGGCATCCTGGATCTGGGCGAGTCACCCAGCTCCTTCGGGCAGACCCTGGCCCTGCTGATCACCTTCCTGGGGATCGGCATCCTGGTGAACGGACTGATCGTCTACATCGTGGCTCAGGTGATGGTGGAGCGCCGCCAGAACCAGGAGCGCCAGCGCAGCGCCCAGGCCGAGCCTCCGGGCGGCAACCACCGGGCTCTCTGAGTCCCGGTCCCCTGCGGCGCAGGCGGTCCGCACAGAGGTTGGGAAGGAACGGCCCTGGGCGGCGTCGAAACAGACGGCTGCCCATGAAGCCAGCATCCAGCTCCACCGCGGCGCCCGAGGCGCCCCACGGCCACCAGGCCCTCTCCGCCTACATCCGCGCTCGGTTCGACGAGTTCAGTCGCTCTCAGAAGGACGTCGCCCAGTACATCGTCGACCACCTCGACGAGGCGGCCTTCCAGACCGCGGAGGAGCTTGCCCGGCGGGCCAGCACGTCCTCGAGCACCGTTGTGCGCTTCTCGCAGGCGCTCGGGTTCGAGGGCTTCCCTGAGCTCCAGCAAGCCGCCCGCGACGAGTACCGGCGCCGTCCCCCCGGCGCCGCCGACCAGAACGGCTCCGGTGCCGCGCCACTCTTCTCCCTGGATCACACCGAGTTCGAATCGGCGCTGGCCTCCGACCACGTGAACGTCGAGGACACCGCGCACAAGCTGTCCCGCTCCGAGGTGGAGGCGGCGATCGACGCGATCGCCTCCGCCGAAAAGGTGCTGATCGCCGGCACCGACCAGATGGCCTTCTTCGCCAGCTATCTGCGCCATCTTCTGATGCTGCTGGATCTCCGGGCCGAGATCGTGGCCAGCCCCTCCCAGGAGGCGCTCGGCCGGCTCAGCCGGATCGACGAGACGACGCTGGTGATCGGTCTGTCGGCCGGTCGCCCGCACCCGCTGATCACACGCACGATGAAGCTCGCGCGCCACCGGAAAGCCACGACCATGGCCATCACCGACGCGACGCTTTCCGAGGTGGCCCGGCTGGCCCGCATCCGGCTCTATTACTCGTCCAACACGCCGGCCTTCGTGCGCTCTCATACGGCGCTGCTGTCGATTATCCAGGCTCTGGCCTTCGGCGTGTACAGCCGGGACGCGCAGTCCTACGACGTCCGGATCAAGGCTTTCCGCCTCAAGTAGCCCCGCCCCCTGCGGGTCGAAAAACGTTCCTGGATGAAACGTTTTTCGACCCGCGCCCCCTTTAGGACGCGCGCGCGGCCACGTAGAGCGTTTGCATTGAGCGACCCACGCGACCGCTCTCATCAAACAGAACCGCTTCGGATTGGCCGCAACCGTCCGAGGCGACCCTCATCACCGCGTCCAGCCCGATCCACTCGCCCACCGGCTCGCGCTCGATGTGAATCGTCAGATCGGGGTTGATGAACAGCCATCTGCCCCAGTCGAGCTCGGTGGCGATCCCGTTGGGGAAGTCGGCGGCCGCGGCCAGGCGCTGGTAGCCGCTCGGCTCCTCTCCGGCCACCAGCGGCACCTTCAGCCGGAACCAGGCCCGAGACGGTCCGGGTTCTACGAAGTTCCCGGACACGAACCGGATGTCCATCGCGTCGACCGGGAACAGGCGCCCGGCTGAGAAGGGGAACTCGGCCACCCGCCCTTCGTCAGGCCCGGGAGACAGACGCTCCGGCGAACCCGCCGAAACCGGGGCTCGCGCCACCCGGAGCGCCCGCGCGCGAACCACCTCCACGCCGTCAGGCCCCCAGATCGAGCCCTCCAGAAGCTGCACCCGCCGTCCCGGCCGCACCATCGACGCCGAAATCCGCAGATCCCCGAGCGGCACCGGTCGCAGCAGCTCGTAGGTCACCCGGCCGACCACCAGGTCCGCACCAGCCCCGTCAACCCGCTCGAACTCCCGCATCAGCATCGCCGCCGGCCCGCCGCCGTGTTGCGCGCCCGGGTCCCACGGCCCCCGGGAAAGCTCGGTGGCGTACACCGTTCCCGGGCGAAGTTCATACACCGTGTCCACGGCGCCGGACCATACTCCGCGGCTACACTCCGACCCCATGACCGCGAACGGCGACACCCCGCGCGACGAGGCCACCTTCACCGTCAAGGCCGGGCTGGCGGAGATGCTCAAGGGCGGCGTGATCATGGACGTGGTCACCCCCGAGCAGGCCAAGATCGCCGAGGACGCCGGCGCTGCTGCGGTGATGGCCCTGGAGCGCGTCCCGGCCGACATCCGCCGGGATGGGGGAGTGGCCCGCATGTCGGACCCCGAGATGATCCAGGGGATCCAGAACGCGGTCACCATCCCCGTGATGGCCAAGGCCCGGATCGGGCACTTCGCCGAGGCCCAGGTGCTGGAGGCGCTCGACGTCGATTATGTGGACGAATCTGAAGTTCTGACTCCCGCCGACGAAAGCCACCACATCGACAAGTGGGCCTTCAAGGTCCCGTTCGTGTGCGGCGCCACCAACCTGGGGGAGGCCCTGAGACGGATCGGCGAGGGCGCCGCGATGATCCGCTCCAAGGGCGAGGCGGGCACCGGCGACATCGTCAACGCGGTCACCCACCTGCGCAACATCCGCAGCGAGATCCGCCGCCTCACCACATTTGACCAGGATGAGCTGGCCACCGCCGCCAAAGGGCTCCAGGCGCCGCTGAACATCGTCCGCCAGGTCGCCCAGGACGGGCGCCTGCCCGTCGTGCTGTTCTGCGCCGGCGGGATCGCCACCCCGGCCGACGCCAGCCTGGTCATGCAGCTGGGCGCCGAGGGGGTGTTCGTCGGCTCAGGCATCTTCAAGTCCGCCAACCCGGAGCGCCGGGCCCGGGCGATCGTCGAGGCCACCACGCACTACGCCGACCCGGCCAGAGTGGCCGCCGCCTCCACCGGCCTGGGCCGGGCCATGGAGAGCCTCGAGACCTCCAAGCTCGAGACCGAGCAGCTCCTCTCGCCGCGCGGCTGGTGACCCAGCCCCCGAGGGTCGGAATCCTCGCCCTCCAGGGCGACTTCGAGGCCCACACGAAGATCCTGGCTCAGCTGGGCGCCCAACCAAGAGAGGTCCGCGTCCCGGACGACCTCAAAGATCTGGACGCGTTGATCATCCCCGGCGGCGAGTCCACGGTGATGACGCTGGGAATCGAGCGCGAAAGGCTGGCGGAACCGCTCCGCCACGTGATCAGCCGGGGCACGCCCGTGCTGGGCACGTGCGCCGGGATGATCATGCTCGACCGCAACCACCTGGGGCTGCTGGACGGTGCCACCCAGCGCAACGCGTTCGGCCGCCAGACGCGCTCCTTCGAAGCCGATCTGGAGGTGGAGGGAGTGCCCGGTCCGCCCGTCCACGCCGTGTTCATCCGCGCCCCGTGGATGGCCGAGCACGGCCCGAAGCTCAAGGTCCTGGCCGAGGTGGATGGCCATCCGGTGGCCGTGCGGCAGGACAACATGATCGCCATCTCATTCCATCCCGAGCTGTCCGGCGAGACTCGGCTGCACGAGCTCCTGCTCCGGCTCGTGGCTCAGTCCGCCGGCGAGTCGGCGAACGGCCGGGCGAGCCGGATCAGCGGCTCGCCGGACCCGGGCTAGCCGGATCGGGCTCCCAGCTCGCCCGCTCCCGCTCGAACGCCTCCCAGTCCCAGGGCAGGATCCCGTCCGGCCCGGTGGGCGGATCCTCGTTCGTGGGCGGGTCGCTGCCGCCCGGCCCATCCGGCCCGTCACCGCGCTCAGAGCCGCGGGACAGCCACACGGCCACCGAACAGACGACGATCCCCGACGCGTACAGGACGCCGGCCAGTCCACCGCGGTGCACGAGTGAGGCGACGGTCCCGATGCTGTACAGGAGCAGTGCGCTCAGGACCAGCCGTCTGAGCTCGAACCGGTCGATCGGGCGGCGCGGGGCACGCAGGCAGACACTGCCCAGGATGGCCATCAGCAAGCACCCGGTCAGCGCCAGCTTCCAGCCGCCTGACATATCGCCGAACACGCCCCTCATGATCGCTCACTCGCGATCTAAATCAAGGCCTAACCCCAGCTCAATTTCACACGGCCAGGCCGTGGCGCATCGTGTTCTCCGAGACCGCGCGCGGCTCCACGAACTGGAGCAGATAATCCGGTCCGCCCGCCTTGGCGCCCGTTCCGGACAGGCGGTTGCCGCCGAACGGGTGCCGTCCCACGATCGCCCCGGTGATCCCGCGGTTCACGTACAGGTTGCCCACAGGCGTGCGGGATGTGACGTAGCGCACCGTGCTCGGATCACGAGAGAACAATCCGCCGGTCAGCGCGAACGGGAGCGCCTCCACGACGTCGCACGCCTCCTCGACGTCGCGGACCGCCTCCACGCTGAGCAGGGGCCCGAAGATCTCCTGATTCAGCAGCGCCGACTCCTTTGGCAGATCGGCCACGACCACCGGCGGCGCGAACCACCCGGAATCCGGCACCGACCCGCCGCCCACCACCACCCGGCCCTGCTCCTCCGCCTGCTCGCCGCAGCTTCGCAGGCGGGTCTGGGCGTCCGCCTCGATCAGCGGTGGCACCTGCGTCTCCAGCGAGTCGGCCTGACCGACCACGAGCACCCGGGCCGCGCCGGCCAGGCGCTTGGTCAGCGGTTCGACGATCTCCTGCGCGGCCAGCACCCGGGCGGCCGCCGAGCACTTCTGCCCGGCGTAGGCGAACGCGGAATCGATGATCGCCGGGACCGCCTCGTCCAGGTCGGCGTCGGCGGCCACGATCACGCAGTTCTTGCCGCCAAGCTCGGCGATCACCCGCTTGATGTGGTTCTGCCCGGGTGCCATCTCGGCGGCCGCTCGCACGATCTCCAGCCCGACGGCCTGCGAGCCCGTGAAGGCGATCGTGTGCACCCCCGGATGACGGACCAGGGCCGCGCCCACCTCGCCCTCGCCGGGCAGCAGCGAGAGCACCTCGGGGGGCACGCCTCCGGCCCGCAGCGCCCGCATCACGGCCAGCCCGCAGCCGGGTGACTGCTCGGCCGGCTTGAACACCACGGCGTTGCCGGCGGCCAGCGCCCCCGCGGTCATCCCGCAGGCGATCGCCAGGGGGAAGTTCCACGGCGAGATGACCGCCGCCACACCGCGGGCCACATAGTGCATCTCGTTGCGCTCGCCCGCCACCTGCATGACCGGACGCGGCCGCTCCAGATCAAGCGCCAAGCGGGCGTAGTACTCGAGGAAGTCGATCGCCTCGCACACGTCGCCGTCGGCCTCGGGCCAGGGCTTGGCGCACTCACGCACGGCCAGGGCGGCCAGCTCGATCCGGCGTTCCCGCATCCAGGCGGCCGCACCGAGGAGCGCCTGGGCTCGGTCGGCGGCCGGACGGGCCGACCAGTCTCGGTATGCCTCGCCCGCCACATCCACGGCCCGGTCCACATCGCCCTGAGACGCCACCGCACTGCGGGCCACGACGCGCTCGGGCGTGCCCGGATCGGTGGACAGGAGCTCCTCGCCGCCGCGCGTGTCGCCGCCGATCAGAACGGGGACCTGGAGGGGCAGCCTGGCCTCCAGAGCGCCCAGCGCCTCGGTCAGCCTGGCCCGCACCGGGGCGCGGCGCAGCTCCAGGATCGGCTCGTTGCGAAATTCGGGGAGATCACTCATGGCGCCGCCAGCAACTGGTCCAGGTCGGTCCCACGGGCCTGGGCATGGAGGAACGAGTCATTGCTCGTGTTCTCCAGAAGCCGCCGGACCAGATAGGCCATGCCCGCCACCAGGTTGCCGATCGGACAGTACGCGCGCACCCGCAGGCCCATGGACGCCGCGGCATCGGCCAGCTCGTCGCCCAGTCCCCGCAGGACCTGGACCTCCAGGTCCTGGTCGGCCCCGCCGACCGCCCGGTTGTAGGCGATCGCGTGGGCCACCGAGCGCAGGTTGTGCGAGGCCACCGCCACCCGGACAGCCGGGCGGGCATCCAGCAGCCGGCGGGTGAGCGCCTCGAAGTTGCGGTCGCTGTCGGCCTTGGACTCGAACACCGGTGTCTCCCAGCCGTGCTGGCGGGCCTCCACCAGCTCGTGATCCCAGTACGCACCCTTGACCAGGCGGAGCTGCAGGGGCGCCCGGCGGCCGCCGGAGGCGGCGAACTCCAGCACCGTGTCGACCAGATCACCGCTATCACGCAGGTAGGCCTGGATGACCAGCCCCGACGAAGGTCCGTCGGCGAACTCCGGATCCGACAGGAGGTCCAGCACCAGCCCGAGCACCGCCTCGCGTGAGTCGAGCGACTCCATGTCGATGTGCACATGCGCGCCGAGCTCGCGACCCAGCCGGAGCAGCGGCCGCAGCCTCCGGCCGGCATCGTCCCGGCCGAGCTCCGGCGCGTCCGGCCGGAGCAGCGGGGTCAGGGCCGAGACCTTCACCGACACGTTGGCCCGGGGGAGGGGCCCGCTCGAGTCATGCTCCAGCACCGGCCGATCCGGCCATCTCGCGGTGAGCTCGCTCAGCCCGCGCAGCGTGTCAGCGCACCGGGCGGCGTAGGCGTCGGCCTCCTCCGGGGTCACCGTGGCCTCACCGAGGAGGTCCACCGAGCAGGCGACGCCGTGATCCCATAACCGGCCCAGCGTCCCGCCCGCGTGACGGAGTGATTCGCCGACGATGAAGCGGTGGGCCATGTGGCGTACGCCGCGAGCCGCCGCGGCGCCCAGCGCGGTCCGCCCGGCGCGGTTCTCGGCGATCCGCATGGCGGCGGCGATCGGTATCGGGCGGTCATCGACCTCCTCCAGGAAGCTCGTCAGGTGGCGGGCCAGATCGTCCATCGAGCGGCAGGCCGGGGCCACGTCGACGAACCGGAACAGGGCGGCCTTGAGCTCCGCGTCCGAGGAGGCAAGGTCCATCGCCCGAGCGTCCACCGAGCGCAGTGGGTGGCGGGCGGCGGAGGGGAACGCGCCCGCCAGCTCGCGGCCGATCCGCTGAATGTCGGGCTCGAGATCCGGCACGGCCTCTACCGTATATCCCCGAGCAGGATCTTCACCCCCACAGAGCGAAACCCACTCCATGACCAGGACCCGTACCTGCACCCTGACCGGCGCGCTGCTGGCGGCGCTGGCGCTCCTCGTGGCCGGCTGCGGCGGCTCCAATATCGCATCCACCACCTCTCACAAGCAGACCTCCACCGGTTCGGGACAGACCGGGACGGCGAGCACGCCGGCCACCACCGCTCAGACCGGGACCGCCACCACCTCCACCACGACGCAGACCACGACCACCACCAGCAATTCCGGCGGTGTTCCCGTATCCGGCTCGGCCTGCACCGCCGCCGATCTGACCCCAGCTTTCCTCAACACCAACGGTGCCGCCGGCCACGTGGTGCTGGCGTTCGTACTCAAGAACACGGGCTCCGCCAGCTGTCATACCTACGGGTATCCGGGCGTGGCATTCCTGACCAAGTCCGGCGCGCTTGAGACCACCAACGCCACCCGTACGCGGACCGACTTCGCCGGTCATCTCCCGGAGTCCGCCATCACCCTGGCCCCCGGTCAGGAGGCCAGCTTCCGGATGGTCACCTCAGACGTGGGCTCCAGCCAGAGCGACTGCGCCAACGCCTACGGGCTGCAGGTGATCGCGCCCGACGACACGGCGACGATGAAGACCTCGATCCCCGAGGCGATCTCGTTCTGCGGCGGCAAGGCCACCGTGTCGCCGCTGGTGGCGGGCACCGGCGCCAGCTCGACCTAGCGCCGCTCAGGCTCAGGTGACTCGGAAGACCGAGCGCTGGCCGTCGTATTCCTCCACCACCACGTCGCGGGTGGAGAGCACATCGAGGTGCCCCAGCACCTCCGACAGGGTGAGAAAAGCCTGGCTCACCGCCACATTTCCCCACATCTGCACGGCCAGCTCGTGTGCGCTGAGCGGTCCGCTCGCCTCCTCCAGCAGCCGGAGGATCTTGCCCGCCCGCCGCTCGGTCATGCCCATCCGCTCGTCGATCAACCCAGCGTGATCGGCCACGGGATCTCCGTGTCCAGGCAGCGTCAGCGCAACCGGCATCTCCCTGGTCTGCCGCATCGACGCGAGGTAATCCAGCAGCGGACGCGGCCGATCGTCGGGGTCGCCCCCTCCCAGCGGCCGGGCGATCAGCGGGTTTGAGGAGATGTGCCCCAGCAGATGGTCCCCGGCCATCAGCAGCTGCCGCTCGGCATCCCAGAACACGGTGTCGGACGGGCTGTGGCCCGGCCGGTGGTGGACCTCCCAGCGCCGGTCGCGAAACTCCAGCACGTCACCCTCGGCCAGTGGCCGCGTGACCTGGGCCACCGACCCGTAGGCCCGGAAGGCGGCGCTCATTGCCCCCAGCACGATCGACAGGTCCTCCGGGACGCCGTGGCGGCGCATCACGGCCTGGGCGTACTGGTCGTCGGCGGTGGCCTGGGCCGAGTAGTCGGCGAGCCAGGCCTGCAGCGGAGCGAACGCGGTCACCTCGGCGCCCGACCGCCGGGCGATGATGTGCACCAGCCCGACGTGATCCATGTGCTGGTGGGTCAGGACGACCCGCTGCAGGTCCTCGACCCGCACATCGAACCGCGACAGGGCCTGCTCCAGCCGGTCCAGCGACGTGCCGGAGTTGGGGCCGGTGTCGACCAGGGTCAGCGGGTCGTCGAGGATCAGGTAGCAGTTGACCCGCCCGACCAGGAAGGGGGTGGGAATGGCCAGGCGGCGGATGCCGGCGGCCGCCGCCTGGTCCAGCAGCGGCTCGGCCCCCGGCTGGCTCACGCCCGGATCAGCGCCAGGACCTCGTCACGGCGGCGCTCCATGTCCTCGCGTGATTTCAGCGACTCGAGGCACAGGCGCAGCAGCGGCTCGGTGTTGGAGGGCCGCACGTTGAAGTGCCAGTCCTCGTAGTTGATCGAGATGCCGTCCAGCCGGCTCTGGTCGGCATCCGCGTAGTGCTCGGCCAGCTCCTCGAGCTTGGCCTGCGGATCGCGCACCTCAGAATTGATCTCGCCCGAGATGAAGTACTTGGACCGGTAGGGCTCCAGCAGCTCTGACATCCGCTTCCCCGAGTTCGACAACTGCTCGAGGATCAGGAGCGCCGGCAGCGTGCCCGAGTCCGCGCAGTAGAAATCCCGGAAGTAGTAGTGCCCGGACACCTCGCCGCCGAATATGGCGTCCTCCTCCCGCATCCGCGTCTTGAAGAAGGCGTGTCCGACCCGATTCATCAGGGCGCGCCCGCCCAGGCGCTCGATCAGCTGCGGGACGGCCCAGCTGGCCCGGACGTCGTACAGGATCGTCGCGCCAGGGTATTTCTTCAGCATCGCCTCGGACATCAGCGCGGTCAGGAAATCGCCGTCCACGAAGGCACCCGTGTCGTCGATGAAGAAGCAGCGGTCGGCGTCACCGTCCCAGGCGATGCCGAGGTCCGCGCCCCGGCTGACCACCTCGCGCATGATGAACTCGCGGTTCTCGGGCAGCAGCGGGTTGGGCTCATGGTCGGGAAATTCGCCGTCGGGCGTCCAGTAGGCCTCCTCCAGATCCAGGCCCAGCCGCTCCAGGAGCGGCCCCACCATCGGTCCGGCCATGCCGTTGCCGCCGTCCACCACCACCTTCAGCGGTCGGATGACCGAGGGATCGATGAACCGCAGCGCGGCCGCCTGGAACTCCTCGAACACGTCCACCCGAGCCACCGACCCGCGCCCCGCCGGCTCTGAGTCGAACCCGCCCAGGACAAGGTCACGCACCTCGCCGATTCCGGAGTCCCCGGACAGGGCCAGCGCGCCCCGGCGCACGAGCTTGGCGCCCGTGTAGGCCTTCGGGTTATGCGATGCGGTGCACATCAGCCCACCGTCCAGGTCGCGGGAGCCGACCAGGAAATAGAGCATCTCGGTGCCCACCATCCCGGCGTCCAGTACCTCAGCGCCCTCGTCGCTCATCCCTCGGGCATACGCCATGGCCATATTCCCGGCGGTCAGGCGCATGTCGCGTCCCAGGCCGAGCCGCAGGTCAGCCAGCGCCTTGCCCTCCAGCTCGCCGATCACCCGCGCGAACGCGCGCCCGATTCGGTAGGCCGCCTCGCTGTCGAGCTCCTCGCCGTACTTGCCGCGGATGTCATAGGCCTTGAAGACCCCCTCGCCGAGCGCACTCATCAGGGCCGGATCCTACCCCGCGACTAGAATCATCCACGTGTCCGGACATTCGAAATGGGCCTCCATCAAGCACAAGAAGGCGGTCGTCGACGCCCGTCGCGGCCAGCACTTCACCAAGCTCACCCGGGCGATCACCGTCGCCGCCCGCGAGGGTGGGGGAGACCCCGAGGGCAACCCGTCTCTGGCCCTGGCCATCCAGAAGGCCCGCGATGCCTCGATGCCCAAGGACAACATCGAACGGGCCATCCAGAAGGGCACGGGCGAGGGCGTCGACGCCGACAGCTTCGAGACCGTGCTCTACGAGGGCTACGGCCCCGGCGGCGTGGCCCTGCTGATCGAGGCGCTGACCGATAACCGCAACCGCACGGGCGCCGACGTACGCCATCTCCTGGGCAAGCACGGGGGCAGCCTGGGGGAGCCGGGATCGGTCGGCTACCTGTTCGACAAGCAGGGTGTGATCGTCGTGGACGGCAACCGCTACAGCGAGGACGATCTGATTCCGGCGATCGACGCCGGCGCCGAGGACATCGTCGAGGACGACGACGTCTTCGAGGTGATCACGGCGCCGAGCGACCTGACCACCGTCCGCCAGGCTCTCCAGGACGCTGATGTGGAGCTGGAGAGCGTCGAGCTCACCCAGCGCCCCAAGTCGCGCGTCCCGCTGGAGGAGGCGGACGCGACCAAGCTCCTGAGGCTGATCGACGCCCTCGAGGACAACGACGACGTCTCGGCCGTCTACGCCAACTACGACGTCGACGCCGATGTCCTGGAGCGCATCGCGGGCTGAGCCAGACGTTGGGGCTGCGGCCGAACCAGCCAGTCGGCCGCAGCGAAGTAAACGCCCTTCTTAACCTGAGCCGCTACCCTCGCTCCGCGATGAGGTCCAAGCGACAGGGATTGGTGGCCGTGCTGGTCGCCGCGCTCGGCTGGGGGCTGGCCGGCTGCGGCAGCTCGTCCACGGCTCCGGGCGTGGTCACGGTTCCCTCCGGCGGCGCCACCGTCGAGGCCGCCAGCGCCACCACGACGACCACCTCCACCTCCACAACCTCGACCACGACCGTCAAGACGCCGACCTCGGGCCCGCTGTCCAAGGCTCCGGTGATGCCCAAGACGAGCGGCAAGCCGCCGACCAAGCTCGTCGTCAAGGACCTGATCAAGGGCAGCGGCGCGGTGGCCAAGGCCGGCTCCAGCGTGGTGGTCAACTACGTCGGCGAGCTCTTCAAGAACGACAAGGTGTTCAACAACTCGTTCACGGCCGGCCAGACGTTCGGCCCGTTCGCCCTCGGGCAGGGCGCGGTGATCCCGGGCTGGGATCAGGGCATCGTCGGGATGCGCGTGGGTGGCCGGCGCGAGCTGATCATCCCGGCCAAGCTGGCCTACGGCAAGGCCGGCAGCGGTTCGACGATTCCGCCTAACTCGGCGCTCGTCTTCGTCGTCGACCTGCTGTCTTCGAAGGGCTGACGTCCGCTTCGGGCGTGGGGAGATGGGCCCGGTACAGGGGCTCGTGTTCGGCCACGCCCTTCAGGCGGAAGCGCCCGGCCGCTGACCACTCGAAGGCCTCGCGCGTCTGATCGCGCACCTCGCGGGTGGCCAGCACGGTGTCCGGCCTGGCCACGCCGGTGACCCGGCTGGCCAGGTTGACCGCGTGGCCGAAGTAGTCGCCGGCGCGCTGGACCGTGGGACCGCAGGCGATCCCGGCCCGCAGACTGGGCAGGTCCTGCCGCTGGACGGCCTCGACGAGCTCCAGGGCCGCGCGCACGAGCGGCTCGGCCTCGGAGCTGACCAGCATCACGGCGTCCCCGATCGTCTTGACCAGGCGGACCGGCGGCCGGGTGTGCTCGGTGGCCAGATCGGCCAGCTGGCCCGCCAGCGTGCCCAGCTCCTCCACGTCGAGCTCCCCGCCCAGCCGGGTGAACCCCACCAGATCGGCGAAGCACACGTTCAGGTCGACCTGGCCGGCCAGGCGCCCGGTTTCGCGCTCCTCTTGGAGCAGCCTGGCCCGGTGCACGCTCTCCCGCAGGTGGGCGGTGAACGCGGCCTCCATCACCGGGGTGAGCGCCGGGGCGAGCTCCTCGGCCAGCCGGTCGAAGCGCTCGGCCACCTCCACCTCGCTGTCGCCCGCCTGGAGAAACGTCTCCGCTCCGGCGGCGGCCACGGTGGCGGCCAGCCGGGACATGCTCTCGCCCAACACCCGCGAGAGCTCTGCCATCGTCTCCAGGCTGAACCCGGCGTCGATGAACAGCTTGAGCGAGCGGGCCTGCTCGATGTCCGCCTCGCCGAACACGACATCATCCGGTCCGGCCACCGGCAGACCCAGCTGCCGGCGCATGCGCAGCAGGACCTCGGCCGGCGCTCCCGTGCGCTCCTCCAGGTCCCGCGCCGTGTAGCGACCGGCGAGCCGGCGCTCCACCAGGAGGAGGGCCAGGCGGTCCTCGCGCACCGCGTCGATCAGCTCCTGGTCGGTGGCGCCGTCGCGCCTGAGGCGCTCGAGTAGCTCCAGGCGAGCTTCCCGGTCGGCCCCCTTCAGGCCGTCGAGCAGCCCGGCTTGCGCAAAGTCCATTCCGGCATCCTCCACCAAATCCGCCCCTTCCGCTAGCATCGTCGGCCCTCGCGGGTGACTTCCGGGTCCCCGTCCAGACGACACGACGACCCCCAAGATCTGAACATGCTGTCCATCCTGATGCCGGTCTACAACGAGCGCGAACGCGTGGAGCAGGCGATCTCCGAGGTGCTGAATACGGAGCTGCCCACGGACTTCGAGCTGGTGATCGTCGACGACGGCTCCATCGACGGGACGCGCGAGATCCTCCGCGACCACGATTGGGGCGAGCGCGTCCGGCTGTTCGAGCACGAGGTCAATCGGGGTAAGGGCGCAGCCATCCAGACGGCCCTGCGCGAGGCGCGAGGGGATTTCTCGTGCATCTTCGACGCGGATCTCGAGTACGACCCGGCTGACCTGGCGCTGCTGATGCCGGCGCTGCTGGACGGGCGGTGCAATGCCAGCTTCGGCGTCCGCGCCTTCGACGGGTACACCAGCCACTCGTTCCTGTTCGTGCTCGGCAACAAGGGCGTCACGCTGGCCTGCAACGTGCTGTTCAACGTGTACCTGCACGACATCATGACCTGCCACAAGATGATCCGGACCGACGTGTTCCGCAGCCTGAGTCTGCAGTCGGCCGGGTTCGCGATCGAGCCGGAGATCACCGCTCGGCTCGTGCAGAAGGGCGAGCGCATCTTCGAGGTTCCGGTGCACTACCGGGCGCGCTCGAACGAAGAGGGCAAGAAGCTCACCGCGGTTGACGGCTTCCGGGTGATCGCCACGCTGCTGCGCTGCCGGTTCTCTCCCGCGGCCTGAGCTCGTATCGTCGAGCCCGTGGCGGTTTCCTCGTCAGTGACAGCCGGACGCGCGCCGGCGAGCGCGGATTCGACTGAGGCCCCGGCGCGGCGGACGCAGTTGCTCGGCTCCCCCTTGCTTCGCTGGTGGGCGATCTCGCTCGCCCTGGCGCTGATCACCCTGGCCTGGCCGACGATCCCGTCCTATGACCCGTTCTCCTGGGTCGTCTGGGGCCGGGAGGTGTCCGACCCGCACATCGGCTTCTTCGTCGGCGGCGGGCCGTCCTGGAAGCCGCTGCCGTTCCTGTTCACCACGGTGTACGGACTGTTCGGCAGCGCGGCGCCGGCCCTGTGGGTGATCACCGAGCGGATGGGCGCGATCGCCGGCCTCGTGGCGGCGTGGCGGCTGACCGACCTGCTGTGCGCGCGGGCCGGGCTGCCGCGCTGGCTGGGCTGGGTTAGCGGTGTGGTCTCGGCCGCTGCCGTGCTCCTGACAGTCGACTGGTCCTACTACTTCTTCCGCGGCGCCTCCGAGCCGGTGCTGATCGCCTGCGCGCTTTGGGCGGTCGATCGCGCGCTGGCCCGCCGGCACGGTCAGGCCTGGTTCCTGTTGTGCTGCGAGGGGCTGATGCGCCCCGAGGTGTGGCCGTTCCTGCTGGTCTACGGCGCCTGGCTGTTCTGGCGCTCGCCTGCCATGCGGTTCTGGGTCGTGGCCGGTCTGGTGGCTCAGCCGGTGGGCTGGTTCGTCCCGCCCTGGATCAGCACCGGCCAGCCGTTCCTGGCCGCCACGCACGCCTCCGAGTACAACGGCCACCTGGGCTCGAATCCGTTCGTGACCGTGGTCAAGCGGGGTGAGTCGCTGCAACCACTGCCGGCTTTGGGCGCGGCAGTGGTTGGGGTCGTCCTGGCCGTCGCGTTTGCCTGGCGAGGGACGCTCGAGGGCCTGAGCTCCGCCTGGCGTACCCGAGGACGCTCCGGGCTGGAGCGCGTGCCCTTGGAGGTATGGCTGGCCGTGGCGGTGATCGCCTGGTGGGTGGTCGTCGTGGGGATGACGCTCGACGGGTATCCGGGCCTGCAGCGGTTCTTCCTGCCCGCGGCGGCCCTGACCTGCGTCCTGGGTGGCGCCGGGCTGGCACGTGTGGCGTGGCTGGTCGGCTCGCTGCCCAAGCGCACCCCTTCGCTCGCCGTGGCGGCTGCGGCGGTCGTGGTGGTGGCGGCGCTGGCCGGCTCCTACCACTACGTGTCGCCGCGAATCACTTTCCTGCGCCAGCAGGAGCCCGTGGCCGCGATGGCCGTCCGCCGGGTCGACGAGCTGGGGGTTGCCGTCCGCGAGCTCGGCGGCAAGTCGCGGATCCTGCCGTGCGGGTCGACCGTCGTCACGATCAACCACTCGCTCCAGACTGCCTTGGCCTGGAAGCTCGGGACCACCCTGGAGCGGGTCCAGACCGTCCTGTTCGCGCCCGGGATCGCCTTCGTCGGCCCCCACGACTCGATCGACGGCGGTCCGCCCCCGATCGCCTTCAAGTTCAAGGCGCGGTTGATCCGGACCGTGGGCGCCTGGAAGATCTACACGGTGGCGCGGGTCGGTCAGCCCTTGGGGCGGTGCGTGGGGTCCTGACTCGGGTGACTGCTGTCTGAACACCCGCGATGAAGGGTGGGCGGGGCGGGATTACGTGCTCAAACGCGCATCCTGCGTGCGGCGGCCGTTGATATCGCGCCAGAGCATGAAAATGGTGCTCCTGCGCGCTATCAACCGGCTGACCGTCTAGATATCGCGCTCAAGCACCATCCAACCGGCGCTGAACCACACGAGCGGCGGGCAGGCGTCCGCCCCCCAACGCAGAATGTCGAACGCATGATCGTCCTCGGCATCGACCCGGGCACCGCCAGCACGGGCTACGGCGTGGTGCGCAGCCAGGGCTCCCGTTTCCAGACCCTGGAGGCGGGCGTAATCGAAACCCGAGCCGGCACCCCTCTCGAGCAAAGACTGGCCGACATCCACGAGCAGGTGGGCGAGTTGCTCGACCGCTTCGCTGCCGATGCGATGGCGGTGGAGGAGCTGTACTTCGGCGCCAACGTCCGCACGGCTTTCGCCGTGGGCCAGGGGCGCGGCGTCGTCCTGCTCGCCGCCGGACAGAGGGGCGTCCCAACTGCCTCCTACACCCCCCAGCAGGTCAAGTCCGCCGTCTGTGGTCACGGGCGCGCCGACAAGGACCAGGTGGGGCGGATGGTGGCCCGGCTGCTCGGTCTGGCGGACGTGCCCCGGCCCGATCACGCCGCCGACGCCCTGGCCGTGGCCGTCTGCCATCTGAACCGGGCCCCCCTGGCCGCCGCGGTGGGAGCAGCACGATGATCGCGCTGGTCAGCGGCACCGTGGCAGTGCGCCGCGCCGACCACGTGGTGGTGGACTGTCAGGGGGTCGGGTACCGCCTGGCCGTTTCGGCCGAGACGCTGCGCCACGTCCCGGCCGTCGGCAAACCGGCGTTGCTTCACACGCATCTGATCGTCCGCGACGACGCCCTGGCCCTGTACGGGTTCGCCACTGAGGAGGAGCGCGAACTGTTCCTGATGCTGCTGGCCGTGCAGAGCGTCGGGCCCAAGGTCGCCCTGGCCGTCCTGTCGGGGGGACCTCCGCGCGAGCTCCTGACCGCGATCGCCTCCGGTGACAGCGCCCGTTTCCAGGCCGTCCCGGGGATCGGCAAGCGCACGGCGGAGCGGATCATCGTCGAGCTGCGTGAGAAGGTGGGCGCCTCGCTGCCCGAGCCCGCGATCCGTGTGACCCGTTCAGACGACCCGCATTCGATCGCCCGAGAGGCGCTGGTCGGTCTCGGCTACAGCGCCCAGGAGGCGGATGAGCTGCTGGACGGGCTCACCGGCGACGAACCCGAGGAGCTGATCGCCTCGGCGCTGAGGGCGGCCCGGCGATGACCTCTGAAGGCGTCGTGCGGGTCCAGTCCCCGATCGCGCTCCCCGAGGACGATCTCGACCGCTCGCTGCGCCCCCGCCGCCTGGAGGATTTCATCGGGCAGGAGGCGCTCAAGGACCAGCTGGCCGTGTCGATCGCCGCCGCGGCCAGCCGGGACGAGGCGCTCGATCACGTACTCCTGGCTGGCCCGCCCGGTCTGGGCAAGACCTCGTTGGCTCAGATCGTGGCCGCCGAGCTGGAGGTGCCGTTCGTGCCCACAGCCGGCCCGGCACTCGAGCGCAAGGGCGACATCGCCGCCTACCTGACCGCGCTCGAGCCCCGCTCGGTGTTCTTCGTGGACGAGATCCACCGGCTGCCCCGGGCCCTGGAGGAGACCTTCTACCCGGCCATGGAGGACGGCTGCCTGCCGATCACGGTGGGTCAGGGCGCGGGAGCCCGGGTCGTGACGATCGACCTGCCGCCGTTCACGCTGGTCGGTGCCACCACCCGCACAGGCCTGCTGTCCACGCCGCTGCGCGACCGGTTCGGCATCCAGCACCGACTCGAGCACTACGGGACCGAGGACCTGGCGCGGATCGTCCGCCGGTCGGCCCGCCTGCTCGGCGTCACCATCGAGGACGAGGGAGCCATCGCCGTGGCCGTGCGCAGCCGGGGCACCCCGCGGGTGGCCAACCGGCTGCTCAAGCGAGTGCGGGACTACGCCCAGGTGCGCCACGCCGGGGTGGTCACAGCCGAGGTGGCCGACGCCGCCCTGGATCTGCTCGAGGTCGACCACGTGGGCCTCGACCGCCTCGACCGGGAGATCCTCCGGGCGATCTGCGAGAAGTTCTCCGGCGGGCCGGTCGGCCTGTCCACCCTGGCGGTGTCGGTGGGGGAGGAGCAGGACACGATCGAGGACGTCTACGAGCCCTACCTCCTGCAGCGAGGGCTGATCGAGCGGACCCCGCGGGGCCGGGCGGCCACGCGCCGCGCGTTCGAACACCTGGGCCTGGAGCCGCCGGGCCCGCTCACGCTCATCTGATCGTTTCTCTCCCAGCGTCCCGTCACCCCAACCGGACGTTCATACGAACCTTTTAAATCGCTCTCTATCCTCAGCCACCGATGGCGCACGAGCATTACTTCATCTGCCCCAACTGCGGGAACCGCTCGATGGGAACCGACCGCAACGCCGGCTTCCGGCGCGAGGCCCGGGGCTGTGAGAAATGTGGCTTCGCCTATCTGTTCGAGCTGCTCGATGACTACTACCCGGCCCCCAACGCGGCTTTCTTCGCCTGCGACAAGGAGGGGCGGATCGTCAACTGCGGCCGCGGAGCCTTCGAGCTGACCGGGCTGAAGACGGAGGCGGCCTTCGGCCGGCGGATCGGCGAGGCACTCCACCTGATCTTCGAGGACGGCGCCGATCACGTCGCCACGGCGCTCGAGTGGGAGGTGCGGGTGAGTGGCAAGCCGGCCGAGGTGGACGCCGGGCCGGAGCGGGCCGGCGCGGTGGCCGACATCTTTCCCGCCTACGATGATGAGGAGGGCGGGGTGCTGGTGGTGCTGACGCCCACCAACCATCACTGACGGCGCCCTCCGGCCTCTTCACAAAGAACCTCTAGCATCCTCAAAGCCTGATGTCAGATCGCCAGCGCAACGGGCTCATCCTGCTCCTGGTGGCGGGACTGATCGCCGCCTCGGCGGTGGTCATCGCCACCAAAAAGACGGTTCTCGGCCTCGACCTCAAGGGCGGGGTGGAGCTCGTCTACCAGGGCGAGCCGACCGCGCAGACACCGCGGGTCACCCAGACCGCGCTCAGCCGGGCCGTCGACGTCATGCGCAACCGGGTGGACCAGCTGGGCGTCGCCGAGCCCTCGATCCAGACGGAGTCTCCGAACCTGATCGACGTCCAGCTCCCGAACGTCACGAACGTCTCCCAGGCCGAGAAGGAGGTGGGCAACACCGCCCGGCTGGAGTTCTACGACTGGGAGGCCAACGCGATCGTGCCCACCGGACCCCACGGGTCCGCCCAGACGGTGGCCAGCCAGCTGCAGGCTCAGAACTCGCAGGCGCTGGCGGTGAGCCAGGGTTCGACGGGCGGCGGCATCCCGCCCGGCAGCAACAGCTCGCTGGCCGGCGCAATGGGTCTCTACCAGGCGGTCAAGTTTGCCTCGCAGCAGCCCTACGCCGCCAGCCCGGACAATGCCCGGGCCGGCCCCGAGTACTACCTGTTCGGGGCCTCGGGCAGCCAGCTGTGCCAGCAGTCAGCCGCCAGCACCGGCACCAAGCCGGTGGCGGGTGCGCATTGCCTGGTGGCCGGGCCTCAGGATCCCGGCCCGTACGCCAGCCGGGCGACCGCGCTCAGTGAGCTCTATCAGGGCCTTCCCAACTCGATCCTCGGTCTGGCGCATTCGCAGGGCCAGGTGCTGGTCATCAAGCAGGGCACGGTCGTGCTCCAGGCCGTCCCGGCCAAGTTCCCAGGGCCGAAGTTCGGCACCCCGACGGCCGGCTACTACGTGCTCCGCGACCACGTGGCTCTGTTCGGGAACGAGATCTCCAACCCGGTGGAGTCGCAGGACAGCACCGGGGCCCCTGACGTGCAGTTCGGCTTCCAGGGCAAGGGAGCCAACGCCTTCGCGAGCGTGACCGCCACGATCGCCAGACGCGGCGAGCTGAACAGCATCGGCTCTCAGAGGCTCTTCCAGCACTTCGCCACCGCCCTGGACAACCAGCTGGTCACGGTGCCCCAGATCGACTACACGCAGTTCCCGGACGGGATCACCGGCGGCGGAGGTGCCGACATCACCGGCGGCTTCACCGTCTCGTCCGCCGATCAGCTGGCCACGGAGCTGCGCCTGGGCGCGCTGCCGATCAAGCTCAAGCAGATCTCTGAGTCGCAGGTCTCGGCCACGCTGGGCCAGCAGGCGCTCCACCAGGGGCTGATTGCCGGCCTGATCGGCCTGGCGGTGGTGGCGCTGTTCCTGCTGGCGTTCTACCGGGTGCTGGGTGTGATCGCGATCGGCGGCCTGGTCGCCTACGGCATCTACTTCTACGCGCTGATCAAGCTGATCCCCATCACGATGACCCTGGCCGGGATCGCCGGCCTCGTCCTGACGATCGGCGTGGCCGCGGACGCCAACATCGTCATCTTCGAACGCGTCAAGGAGGAGATCCGCGGCGGCAGATCGATCCGCCAGGGGATCATCACCGGTTATCGCAAGGGCCTGACGGCGATCATCGACGCCAACGTCGTGACGATCATGACGGCGTTCATCCTGTTCGTTCTGGCCACCGCGGACGTCAAGGGCTTCGCGTTCACCCTGGGCATCGGCACGTTCGCGTCGCTGTTCACCGCCGTGATGGCCACTCAGGCGATCCTGATGACGATGGGCAATTCGCGCATGCTGCGCAGCCCGTCCGCCCTGGGCGCCGGCAAGGCCAAGCGAGCGTGGCGCTTCGACTTCATGGGGGCAAGCCGGTACTTCTTCACGATGTCCGGCGTCATCCTGCTGGTGGGGGCGCTGGCCGTCGGCGGCCGCGGCCTGAACCTGGGCATCGACTTCACCTCCGGCACCCAGATCTCGGTGGGCCTCAACCACCCCGCCGACGTGGCGCAGATCAAATCGGTGATGGCCAAGGTGGGGGATGGGAACGCCCAGATCCAGCAGGTCCACAACTCAAAGACGCTCGGCCCCTACGCGTTCCAGATCGACTCCAGGTACCTGAGCCACAGCAAGTACCAGACGGTCCGGAACGATCTGACCAACCAGTTCGGCGGGATTCGCACCAACGCTGCCGGCAGCCAGGACTTCAACACCACCTCGGTGGGCCCGACGTTCGGCGCCTCGATCGCCCACAGCGCCGTGATCGCGATCATCGCCTCGCTGCTAGTGATCTCGGTGTACGTGGCGCTCCGCTTCGAATGGAAATTCACGGTGCCGGTGCTGATCGCCCTGGCCCACGACCTGCTGATCACCAGCGGCGTGTACGCGCTGACCGGAAGGGTGGTGACGGTCGACACGGTCGCGGCCCTCCTCACCATCCTGGGCTACTCCCTATACGACACGATCATCGTGTTCGACCGGGTGCGGGAGAACATCCCGCGGATGCCGCGAGCTGCGTTTTCGCAGATCGTCAACCGCTCCATGTCCGAGGTGCTGACCCGATCGCTGGCCACCACCTCGTGCACGCTCCTGCCGATCATCGCGCTGCTGCTGTTCGGCGGCTCGACGCTCAAGGACTTCGCGTTCGCGCTACTGATCGGCGTGGCCTCGGGCGCCTACTCGTCGATCTTCATCGCCTCGCCGGTGCTGACGCACTGGAAGGAGCGCGAGCACGGCTTCCGGGCCCGCCGCCACCGGCTCGAGACCGAGCTGGGCTACGTGCCGGCCTACGCGGCCGCCGGCGCCGATGTGGAGCCGGCCACGGCCAAGGCGCGCCGCACCGGCCGGCTGACCCAGCCGGATCCGGAGAACGTCTCTTCGAGGGACTTTGAGGAGATGAAGCGTGAGCTCGGCCTGGAGGTGGAGGAGCAGCGGACCTCGCGCCGTCACACCTCGACGCTGTCGAAGCGAACGGCTCACACTGAGGAGGAGGCGCCGGCCGCGACCCGGCGCCGTCCCGCGACCCAGCCGCGGACGAGCCGTGGCGCCAAGGCGGCACCCACGCCCACGCCCCCGCCGGCGACCCCGCAACCCGAGCCGAGCCGCGAGGGGGATGACTTCACTCCGGCCCCTGACATCGCCGAGAACGAGGGCGTGGCCCAGACTCCGAAGAGCGAGCGCCGGCCCCCCAAGCAGCGCCCGCGCAACCGCCGTCACGGGAGGAAACGCTGATGGGTCTCCTGGCCTGGGTGATGATGGGAATCGCGCTATGGCACTTCACCATCTGGCTGCCCGACCGCTACTGGGGCGGGATCGTCGGGGCCTTCGTGGGCGCCCTGATCGGCTCAGCCCTGTTCGGCTGGCTCGTCAACGGCTTCGTGATCCCCGGCCGCCACGCCACCCACCTGACCACCGCCCTGGAGGCGATTCCCGGAGCCCTGATCGGGATCGGTCTGGTGTACTTGGAGGGCGTGCGGCGCGAGCGCGCCGGCCAGACAACACAGCTCGGGCTGTAGGCTCCACCGCATGGGGCTGCTCGACCTGGCCTTCGCTCCCCTCCGTGCCGCGCTCTCGACGGCGGAACGGGACGTGGCCGGCGAGGTCAAGGAGGTGGAGCACATCGAGCATCGAGTCCTGGATGCCGCGGAGGCGATCCGGGACGCCACCGAATCGATCGAGTCACACGTCGAGGTGATTGAGACGCTGGCCAACTCCATCTCGCCGCTGGCCGAGTCCGTCAACCGGCTGACCGCCCAGATGGCGGAGCTCAACAAGGTGCTCGCCCCGGTGGCCCGGGCCGAGCGGGATGTCTCGCGGCTGGAGCACCTGTTCGGGCGCCACCGCCAGCAGCCGAGCCCAGCGGCCGGCAGCGGGGCCCCGGACGCCACGGCGCTGCCTCCGGACGCCACGGCACCGCCAGGCTGAACCGGGTTTTCCGTCGGGGCCGGGGCCTACGCTCCGACCGCGATGGCAGAACCCGCGCTCCTCCTGGATCCCCCGGACAAGCCGGCGTCAGCTCCGCCCCCTCGGCGGATGGCCAAGCGCATCGAGCTGCCCCCCTACGATATCGGCGCGGCCCTGCGTCTGGAGGAGGAGCTCGGCATCGGGCACGTGCTGTCCCAGGTGCTGGTCCGCCGGGGGCACTCCGACCCGGAGCGTGTCCGTGAGCTGCTCGAGCCCACCGAGGAGCATCCGCCCGATCGGTTCCGGGGAATCGCGCAAACGCTGGAGCAGATCGAACGTCACGTACGGGCGGGCAGCAGAATCGTCGTGCACGGCGACTATGACGTCGACGGCGTGTGTGCCACAGCGGTGCTCGTCCGGGCGATCAGCTCGCTGGGGGGACAGGTCAGCCATTTCATTCCGAGCCGCAGCGACGATGGCTACGGGCTGTCGCTGGCCACGGTGCAGCGTCTGGCCGGCCGCGGGATCGGTCTTCTGATCACCTGCGACTGCGGGATCACGGCCGTGGAGGAGGTGGCCGCCGCCCGGGCGGCCGGGTTGGAGGTGGTGGTCACCGACCACCACGCGCCCCGCCCGGACGGACAGCTGCCCGACTGCGCGCTCGTGCATCCGGCCGTCTGCGGACACCCGTCGATCCATCTCTGCGGGACCGCCGTGGCTCACAAGCTGGCCCAGGCGCTGGGCGCGCCGACCGCTGCCGAGGATCTGGAGCTGGTGGCGCTCGCCACGGTGGCCGACCTGATGCCGCTGCAGGGCGAGAACCGGCGCCTGGTCCGCCAGGGGCTGGCCCAGCTGGCCGGCACCGCTCGGCCGGGTCTGCGTGCACTGATGGAGGTGTCCGGCACCGACCCGAGTGACATCGACGCCACCGCGCTCGGGTTCCGGCTGGCCCCCCGGATCAACGCCTCGGGCCGCCTGCGGCGGGCCGACGCCGCGCTGGAGCTGCTGCTCACCGAGGATCCGGCCCGCGCCCGCGAGATCGCCGATGAGCTGGACCGCCTCAACTCCGAGCGACGGTTCGTCGAGCAGCGGATCGGGTGGGAGGCCGAGGCGCTGGCGGCGGATATGGGTGAGCGGTCCGCCTACGTGCTGGCCGCCCGCGGCTGGCATGCCGGCGTGATCGGGATCGTGGCCTCGCGGATCGTGGAGCGCTACCACCGCCCGACCATCCTGATCGCCCTGGACGAGGCCGATGCGGCGTTGGCCGGGCAGGGATCGGGCCGCAGCATCCCGGGCTTCGACCTGCTGGCCGCGCTCGATGCCGCGGCGCCGCACCTGCTCCGCTACGGCGGCCACCGGGCGGCCGCCGGGCTTAGCGTCCTGCCCGAGCAGGTCGATGCGGTGCGCGAGGCCATCGAGCGTCACGCCGAGCAGGTGCTCACCCCTGATCTGCTCGAGCCCGTCGAGCGAGTGGACGCGGTGGTGTCCGGGTCCGAGCTGACGCTCGGCCTGGCCGAGGAGCTGCTGGCGCTGGAGCCCTGCGGCCTGGGAAACCCCGGCGTCAACCTGCTGGTCACCGGCGCCCGGTTCCATTCGGTGCGGGCGATGGGGGAGGGCAAGCACGCGCGGTTTGCCGTCACCTCGGGTGGGGTGCGGGCGGCCGCGGTGTCGTTCGGGTGCGACGGGCGGGTTCCGGGGGAGGACGGCGAGCCGGTGGACGCCACCTTCCGGCTGGAGCGCAACGTCTGGCAGGGGCGGGTCGAGCCGCGGCTCCTTCTGCGTCAAGCCGTTGGCTGCGCTCACGCCGAGATCGAGGTGGTGGGGGAGCCTTGTGACTACATGGCGGCCGTGCTGGGCGAGCTCGAGCGACCGCTCGAGCCGCCGCCTGTGAGCCCGCAAGCCACAGGCGGCGGGAGAACCGTTCTCGACCGGCGAGGTGAGAGTCCCCTGGCCGTCATCACGGACGCCCGCGCCGCGGGCGACGTACTGGTCGTGTGCGCGGACACCGATCGGCGCCTGAAGGGGCTGAGCATTCGGGCCGGTGGCTTTCGTCTCACCTCGTTTGCCACGCTGGTCGCGGCGCCGGCGCTGGCCCGTCAGTTCGGCCATCTCGTGGTGATCGACCCACCGGCGCAGCCCGCCGCCGATGCGGTGATTTACGGTGGGACGGGATATACGCACCTGGCCTGGGGAGACGCTGAGCTACGCTTTGCTGAGCAGATGCACGAGATGGAGTACGCGCTGCGTCCTTCGCTCGTGACCCTCTACCGAAGCCTTAAGCAGCGGGGGAGGGTGTCGGGTGAGGAGCTCGAGCACCTGCTCCGCGGCGAAGGACCGCACCCGAGAACCCCGGCCCTGGCCGGGCGCCTCGTGAGGGTCCTGGTGGAGCTGGAGCTCGTCAGCCTGGACTCGGATCTGCCGGCCCTGGCCATCCGGGACGCGCCAGCCACCGATCTGGAGCGCTCGGCCGCTTACCGGGTCTACAGTCAGACATACGAGGACGGACTGCGATTTCTGAGCCGAGCAAGACCCCGCGCAAGCGCCTGAGAGCCGCTCCCAGTGGCGGAGCGGCCACGGCGGCCGCGCCCGCTCCGAGCGACACCGCGCGCGCGCCGGTTGACGAGATACGCCATAAGCGCAACGGGAACGGCGCCGCTACGCACGTCAAACGGGCCGAGCTGACCGAGACCGAACGGTCGCTGCTCTCCGACCTGTTCGCGATCATCGAGGAGCACGCCGACCAGGCGGCCGTGGAGATCGATCGCCAGGCGGTCGAGGAGGCGTTCGTCTATGCCTGCGTGCATCACGCCGACCAGCGGCGGCGCTCGGGCGAGGACTTCATCACGCACCCGGTCAGCGTGGCCAAGATCTGCGCCGGCATGCGGCTGGACACCGAGACGCTGTGCGCGGCGCTCCTGCACGACACAGTCGAGGACACGAGCGCGTCCCTGGAGGACGTGCAGGCGGAGTTCGGGGAGGAGATCGCCGGCCTGGTCGACGGCGTCACCAAGCTGACCGGCCTGACCTTCCAGTCCCGCGACGAGGCCCAGGCCGAGAACTACCGCAAGATGATGGTGGCGATGGCCTCGGACATCCGGGTCATCCTGATCAAGCTGGCCGACCGGCTGCACAACATGCGCACGATCGACGCGATGCCCAAGCAGAAGCAGATCGAGAAGTCGCGGGAGACGCTCGACATCTACGCGCCGATCGCCCACCGCCTGGGCATCCACGCGATCAAATGGGAGCTGGAGGACCTGGCCTTCCAGGCCCTGCACCCGCGCAAGTACACCGAGATCAAGAGCATGGTGGCCCAGCAGCGCGGCGAGCGCGAGCGCTACGTCAACCAGGCCGGCGAGTACCTGCACAAGGAGCTGGCCGAGGTGGGGATCGACGCCGAGATCTCCGGCCGGGCCAAGCACTTCTACTCGATCTACTCCAAGATGACCAAGAAGGGCCGGGAGTTCAACGAGATCTACGACCTCACGGCGATGCGCGTGATCGTCGGGTCGGTGAAGGACACCTACGGCGCGGTGGGGGTCATCCACTCGCTGTGGAAGCCGCTGCCCGGGCGCTTCAAGGACTTCATCGCGATGCCCAAGTTCAACATGTACCAGTCACTGCACACGACGGTGATCGGACCCGAGGGGCGGCCGCTGGAGATCCAGATCCGCACCCGGGGGATGCACGATCTGGCCGAGTTCGGGATCGCGGCGCACTGGATGTACAAGGAGAAGCGGCCCGGCGGATCGGCCAGCGAGCAGCGCGGGACGGGCGGTGACGATTCCAAGCTGAAGTGGCTGCGCTCGCTGGTGGACTGGCAGAAGGACATGGCCGACCCCAAGGAGTTCGTCGAGACCCTGAAGGTCGACCTGTTCGAGGACGAGGTGTTCGTGTTCACGCCGAAGGGCGAGGTCAAATCGCTCGCCTCGGGTGCCACGCCGCTGGACTTCGCCTACGAGATCCACACCGATGTCGGGCACCGCTGCGTGGGCGCCAAGGTCAACGGCAAGATCGTGCCGCTCTCCTACCAGCTGCGCTCCGGCGACATCGTCGAGGTGCTGACCTCAAAGCGCGAGCGCGGCCCCTCGCGGGACTGGCTGGCGCTCGTCAAGACGACCCGCGCGCGCAACAAGATCAAGGCCTGGTTCAAGGCCGAGTCGCGGCGCGACACCGAACACACGGGCCGGGAATCGCTCCAGGACGCCCTCAAGAAGCAGGGACTGCCCTCGCAGAAGATCGTCTCCTCGCCGCTGCTGGCCGACGTGATCCGCGAGATGGGCTTCCGCAAGGCCGAGGAGTTCTACATCGCGCTGGGCTCGGCCAAGATCTCGCCCAAGGTCGTCGTCAACAAGGTCATGCAGCGTTTGAAGCAGGGCGAGGCGGCCGAGTCCGAACCGACCGCGGCCGACGACCTGCTCTCCACCCGCCGGCGCCGGTCCCGGCCGACCACCTCATCCACCCGCTTCGGGATCGTCGTCGAGGGGATCGACGAGGTCATGCTGCGAATGGCCAAGTGCTGCCGCCCGGTGCCCGGCGACCCGATCGTCGGCTACATCTCCCTGGGCCGCGGGATCACGATCCACCGCGACGACTGCCCCAACGTGGCCGTCCTGCGCAAGGACCCCGAGCGATTCACGCCGGTGTCCTGGGAGGGCGACGCCGACACCTCATTCCGGGTCGAGATCGAGGTGCAGGCCTGGGATCGCCACCGGCTGCTCGAGGACATCTCGCGGACGCTGGCCGAGGCCGGAATCAACATCGTCGAGATCGCCGGCATGGTCAACCACCCGATGGTGCGCGACAAGTTCGTCGTCGAGGTGGGGGATACCCGCACGCTTGACCACGCGATCAACCGGCTGCGCAACATCGAGGGTGTGTTCGACGCCTACCGGGTCACGCCGGGCGCTGGGTAGCCCTGGTTTGCATCCGTTCCCCTGGCCCGACGTGGATCTGTGGATCAAACGGTCGCTATAGCGACCATTGCATCCACAGTTCACCGCTCCGCCCCTCGTTCGTCGCGCTGTCGCCGCGGCGCCAGCACCCGAGTCACGTGCGCCCGCGACACCGGCGTCTTGACGATGACCACGGCTTCGCCGGTCCGCAGCGACCGCACCTGGTCGGGCTCGACCACGTAGCGGTCCACCTGCCTCAGGCTGCCCTGCTCGACGCGCTCGCCGCCCCAGCGGCCTGGCCTGACGCTGTAGGTCCGTTCCCAGTCCGGGACGGTGCCGGCCAGCTGAGCCACGGTCTCGGCGGAGCGCGGAACGTCCTGGCGGTGCGCGATCTTGACCGCCGTGTTGCCGAGTACCTGGTCGCGCAACCCGCGGGCGGCGCGGTCCAGATCGGCCAGCTCCTGGGTGGCCAGCAGGATGCTCACGCCGGCCTCCCGGCCCCGGGCCAGCAGCGCCCCGACGTTGTCGGAGCCGAGCGCCGAGAACTCGTCGATCCCCACGGTGGCCTGAGGCCGGCTCCCGGTCCGCAATCGATCCCCCGCTGCCGACACCAGGTCCTGCACCGCCAGTGTTCCCAGCTGGGCGGACAGACGCCCGTAGGTGGAGGAGTTGAGGCTGAACAACACGACCTCGTGTCCGGCCAGGGCGGAGCGCAGGTCGATGCCGCCGCGCTGCTCGCTCAGGTAGCGGCCCGTGTGCGACTCGCTGATGATGGCCAGGCGGGAGGCCAGCCCACGCACCGCGCTCAGCTGGTCCGGGGTCAGCGACGCCAGGTAGTCGCCCACCCGGGTCGCGCGCTCCCCGGGCAGGCGCCGGACCAGGGCGGCCAGCCGCACCGGCTCCAGCACGTCCACCACCCGAGCGAGTGTTGCGGGGCCCTCGCCGGTGGCCTGCAGCACCTGCAGCGCCGTCTGCACGTACCGTTCCGCGGCCCGCTGGTAGTGCGGCTCGGTGAAGCGCTCGGTGGCGATCAGCTTGTCCTTCAGCTCGGTCGCGTTCCCCCGGGCGAGCGGGTTCCAGGTCTCGGGTCCGTCCGGAGTCCAGCACCGAAACGGGCTGCCTGCCCCCACGGCTGCTTCGCGCAGCGCCTCAGCAAACGCCGGCGATCCCTTCAGATCGATCGCCACCACCGGTTGCCCGCGTTCGATCTGGGCGGTCAGGATGGACAGCAGCGTGGTCGACTTCCCGGCGCCGCTGGCGCCCAGGATGAGCCCGTGCGCCGCCAGCTGGCGCTCGTCGAGCTCCACAACGCGCCCCTGTTGGTCCGTGCCCAGGGGCACCGGCGAACCTCGCCCCGAGTTGCGGCGGTCCAGGGCCTGGCGGTTGCGGCGGCGCTGCTCCAGGCGCCGATAGCCGCGAATCCCGTACTTGACGCCCAGCGCGACGAGCAGCCCGGCCATCGCCAAGGTGCTGGGAAGCACCAGCAGACCAATGAACGCGGGGGCCAGCCACCAGGCCGGGCCGCGAACCTGCGGAGGCGGGGGCCGGGGCGTGCGGCTCACCGCTCGGCCACCGGTGCGTGCGCGCGCGAGTCCCGACTCGGGCGCCCGACGGCGCGCTGGACGGATCGCCGCCCACGCCCCCGGACCGGTCCGGGCGCCCCGGTCGGGGACCCGGGCGAGAGCAACTGCACCTGCACCCGGTCGGAGACCGCCGCCCGTCGGGCGGCCGCCTGGACGCGGATGCCCATGGCGCGCGTGGGGCACAGGTAGAGCACGGCGTCGACCCGGGCATCCGCCGCGTAGCCGAGCATGATCCGGTCGAGCCGGCGAGGACCCTTGGCCGTGAGCTCGAGTTCGATGGCCACCCGGTGTCCGGTGGTGGTCTCCAGGAGCAGGTCCGGGTAGTGCAGGGACAAGCCGCCTCGGGGGCCTGCCGCAGCCACACCGATTCCATAGCGTTCGGACGCCCCGGCCTGCCCCTCCGACCGCCGGTCGGCTGATCGCATGGTCCGTTCGGACACGAGCCCGTCCAGCCGGCCGAACGCCCCGTTCTGTGCGGCCAGCCACAGCCACGCAAGCCCCACGTCGTGCCGGTAGCCCTTGAGGTCCACCTGTGGCGCGGGCAGACGGCTCTCCAGACATCCCAGCCCGCGGCCCGTGATCCGGCAGGCTGCGGGGTGTCCCGCGAAGATCCGCTCGCGCTCGACGAGGCCCGCGTCAACAAGATTTCGCAGCCGGCGCCTGGCCGTGCCGGGGGCGCAGCCCAGCAGGACCTGCACGTGCGAGTCGACGGCCACTCGGTGCTCGGCCAGGAACTCCAGCACGCGAAGGTCGTCTTCATCTATGGCCATCCACCTAAGAGCGCTGCCGGGGCCGAGGTTCACCCTCCAGCCGAGCAAATGCCGAAGTTGCATCGGCCGTCCTGGCGTGAGAGGCTCGTCCCATGTGCGTGCCAGCCGGACGGTTGCGCCGCGGGGGTCTACTGATAGCACTGGTTGCGGTGCTGGCAGGTTGGCCGGCGGTCGCACATGCCGGCCTGAGCTGGTCTGATCCGGTGTTCCTCAACGAGGGGGGACAGATCGGGATGGGCCCGGTTTCCTGCCCGTCCTCTACGCAGTGCACCGCGATGGATGGCGACGGCAAGGATGTGACGTTCAATCCGAGCTCGCCGCGAGGCTGGTCGGCCTATAAGGTCGATCCGCACGGCGTGGCCGGCGTCTCATGCCCTGCGGTGAACGAGTGCGTGGCCGTGGACGGTCATGGTGAGGAGGTCACCTTCGATCCCGATAGGGCGGGAACAGAGCACTTGCGTCGCATCGACGCATACGGCCTCGGGTTGATCTCGTGCCCGTCCACCTCGCAGTGCACGGCGGGCGACTCGAGTGGCCGCGTGGTCACGTTCCAGCCAGGATCATCGGGCCCTTCCAACGTGCGTTCGTTGACCTCGGCGGAGCTGGCCGGCATCTCCTGCCCGACGGCGTCACAGTGCACGGTGATCGACACGGGCAACTCCTCGTCCGGAATACCTGTGGGCACCCCGCGTCTGATCACATTCGATCCAGCGGCTTCCGCCGCGGCAGTCAAGTCGGTGACTGTGGCTGGGCTTGGGCCAGAGGTTGCCTGTCCGAAGGCGTCGGAGTGCGTGGCCACTGTGTTCACCAGCACATGTGGCAGCAGCTCGTGTCAGGGCGGGACCGTCACCTTCGACCCGAACTCGAACACCACGCCGACGGTCGAGCCACGCAGCCAGCTCTTCTATCTGAGCATCGCCTGCTCGTCCGCCCAGCAATGCACGGCGATGGATATGGGCGGCAACGAGGTGACATTCGATCCCGAGTCGCCGTCGTTCATCAACCGGGTGTTCGTCGACCCCAGGGGGGACTATCCAAAGGGCGAGAACAGGGGTGAGATCGACTGCCCTGTGGCTTCTCTCTGCGCCGTGGTCAGTTCCACCTCGCCCGGGTCCGCAGAGATGACGTTCGATCCGCAGGCGCCACGCACCCCTCCAGCGGTCCCGGTTGACGACGGAGCCCCTGCGGTCACGACAAGCTGCCCGGCGGCGAACGAGTGCGTCGTTCTCGGCCGAGTCATCAGCGCATACCTCCCATCGCCTGTCGCCGCGAGCGTGACGGTCAATCCGCGGCTCGGATCAAACCGGGCGGGCGGCGTGAGGTTCATCGGAAACCCGGTCGCGATGTCCTGCCCGAACGCGACGCAATGCACCGTGGTCTCAGGTCGCGGCCACGGCTGCGCCGGCTGTCAGTCGGGCACGGAGGGCGACGAGTCCACCTTCGACCCGCAAAGAGCCCTCGAGGCCGCGCCGGTGCCGCCCCGGCGCATCGTGCGTGCCGGTCTCACGGCGATCTCCTGCCCGGCTGCCACCCACTGCGTGGCCACCGATGTCCGGGGTACAGCAATCTCCTTCGACCCCCGCAAGTCGCGCCGCAGGACCAAGCTCAGGCTGGGTTCGGTTGCTTTGACCGCCATCGCGTGCCGGTCACCCGATCTGTGTGTGGTCGTTGATCGCTCTGGACAGGCGATCAGCTTCAACGCCCTCAGCCGTCAGCGCCTGGCGCGCGGCCGGATCGACGCTCATCAAAAGCTCGTCGCCCTCTCCTGCCCGTCGTCCGACCAATGCACCGCAGTTGATCGACGCGGTTACCAGGTCACGTTCAGGCCCTCGACCGAACGCGTCCTGGCCCGGCATCGGGTGGCCCGATCCGCGATCAACGGAGTGTCGTGCCGCTCGACCGCGCAATGCGTTGCGATCAGCTCAGGCAGCGTGCTGGTTGGGAACCCCCGCTCCGGTCGAGCATGGAGCCGGACATCGCTCCTGGGGGCCAGTGCCCTGGAAGCGGTCGCCTGCCGAGCGCACGGCAGATGCCTGGTTGCTGATGCAGCCGGCCACGCCTACCGCAGCCGGCGCTGACAGATGTCATCGCACGCCGAAGCGACCGTCCAGCCCGCCGGCGCGTGACGTTTGGGGTCAAGGCCGGGGCGAGTCCACGACCTCGAAGTCCTTGCCGCTCAGCCTGTCCAGGAGATGCAGCGCGGCGTCGTTCCAGTGCCGGCTGGGAGCGCCGGAGATGTACCACGGGGAGCCGTTGTCGGCCAGAATCATCCCGTAGGTCTTGAGCGCATTCGCGACGACGCGTGCCTGATACGGCAGTCCACTGATGTTGACGTCCGCCTTCAATCGCACGCGCATACCCATCGGCGGTGCCCACCGCGCAGAGCACGTGCTCGCCTCGTGCCGGGCGGGATACACGTAGCGCGGCGCCGTGCACGGAGCGGTGAAGCGCAGCGCATGGTCGATGGAGCCGCGGGACACGTCGCTGTAGCGGGCCAGGCCGGGCAGGATCGGCAACCCGGCGGCGTCGGCCGAGGTCCAGCCGGCCGGTCGCAGACGATTCGAGCGCAGGTTGAAGATCGCGCCCGAGCCGGCGGTCCAGTAGCGGCCGTGGTTGTGCGGGAAGGCGTCCCACAGCTCATAGTCGCGGCAGTTGGAACGATCCACCACGATCACGTGGCGGTCCCCGGTCGATCGCGGTCCTCCCTCGATCGGTGCATGGCGCGGGATCGGGTAGGGCCCGCGGTTGGACTCCGATGCGTACTGGAAGTGCACCGGCACCCGCCGTGTACGGCTCGAGATGACCACGTAGGGGATGCCGTTGGGCGCGCCGTCCCACACGGTCCCGAAATCCGGGTGCACCGGATCGGTGAGGCCGATCGCCGCGATGTAGCGCGCGGAGTCGGTCGCCACCGGCAGCTGGCTCACCCGCTGGTTCCACGGGTTGTTGGCCGGAAAGATCGGGCACCGGCGAGCCGCGTTCAACCGATGGGCGCCGCTGACGCCGGGCACCAGCGCGACACTCACGGCTCCCACCGCCACGGCAGACAGCGCCACGGCGAGGCGGCCGCTCCGCCACCCCAGAGCCCCGATCACGAGCTCAGGCCACCACCATGAGGCCGTGCGGCCGGACCGAGAACTCGATCTCCTCCATCTCGCCGATGTAGTCGCCATCCACCTGAACGGGCAGCGGCCGCCCATCGGTGGAGTGCACACGGAGATTGGTCAGGCCGGCGAATGCATGCATCTGGCGGTGCCGGGACACGTGAAAGCGCTTGGACAGCGCGCGAACGGTCACTCCGGGTATATCGACCGGCAGCGCTCGCTTCATGATCACGCCGGCCAGATCACCGCTCTCGAGCGTCGCTCCCGGCTCGGCCTCGATCGCCCGGCTGCCGAAGTACGTGTATGGGTTGGCGTTCTGGATCAGCGCGGTCACCCCCTGGACGCGCTCGCCGCCCAGCTCGGCCTCCAGTTGTGGTGGCCGGCGCAGGTACCCCCCGCTCAGCGTGCGCGTGGCCACCCAGGCGTAGTAGTACTCGCCGACCCGCGCCTTGAGCCGCGGATGGGCGTCGACCTTCTGGACCACGCTGGCGTCCAGTCCCACGCCGGCCGAGAACGTGAAGTACCGGGACCCAGCACGCCCCAGGTCCACCGGCCGTGGCCGCCAGTCGTCGGCCAGGGACAGGAGGTGTTCGGTGGCGTCCACGAGATCGACGGGGATCCCCAGGATCCGGCAGTACACGTTCGTCCGCCCGCCAGGCAGGCAGGTCAGGGCGGTACCAGAGCCGGCGAGCCCGTTGGCCGCCTCGTTGACGGTTCCATCCCCGCCGAAAGCCACCACGACGTCATAACCCTCGCGAGCCGCCTCCCGGCACAGGTCGGTGGCGTGCTCACGCCGCTCGGTGTCGATCGCGTCGACCTGGAAGCTGCCACGCAGCGCGTAGACCACGAGGTTCTTCAGACGGTCCGACACCGTGGTGGCATACGGGTTGACGATGATCAGCATCCGCCGGCTGGGCGGCGCGCCCCCCAGGCCCAGGCGCGCCTCCAAGCGGAGCTCCGGATCCGTGGCGGCCGCGCTCATGCTCGCGCGCAGGTTAGAGGCTGGCGGCCTCGCGCTCAAAGAAGCTCGGCTCTCGGATTGCCAGGAAGGACGCCGAGGGCGAGTCGCGCGATGGTCTCGGTCTTCCCCGAGATGAACCGGACCGTCGCGCGCCCAACCAGGTGGGGGCACTCATGTCGAGCCACCAGCCCGGGGCTGAGGTTGACGGCAGGCTAAGCGATCGTCTGATTTTTATTGCGACGGGGTCGGGCTGCGCTGTATCTTGCGCTCGGATGAGGAGCGAAGCTGTGAGCGGAGCAGCGGAGTCGCTGTTTGATCTCTTGATCAGCGAGTGTCGCCCGCCCCAGGAGGTCAAGCTGAACTCCAAGGTGGCCGGATGCTGAGATCGTCAACACAGGTGCTCGCGGGGCGAGCACCTGTCGGCCGGCGGTCCCTGCTGCTGGTGGCCGTGCTCCTCACAAGCCTTCTTCTGGCAGGCCTGGGGCGCGTTGGGGCGGCCGAGGCGGCGACGGGCACGGTATGGACGTGGGGTTCAAACCCCTTCGGACAGCTTGGGAACGGATCAACGACGATGGCGACGAAGCCGGTCAGCGTGCTGGCCAGTGCGACGGCCGTCGCCGGGGGCTTCAACCACAGCCTGGCCCTGCTCTCGAATGGCCACGTGGCCGCTTGGGGGGCCGACCAGGTTGGGCAGCTCGGCACCACCAGCCCGCTGACTACGTGCGGCACAACCAGCATCCCGTGCGCCACAGCACCGGTTGCCGTAGGCGGCCTTTCCAATGTCGTTGCGATCGCTGCGGGCATCAACTTCAGCCTGGCCCTGGAGTCCGATGGCAGCGTGTGGTCATGGGGGGATAACACGTACGGGGAGCTCGGCAGGGGCGTCTTTGCGGGGATCAATTGCGGCGGCGTGTTGTGCAGCCCGACCCCGACCCGGATCCTTGGGCTCTACAACGTCAAGGCGATCGCCGCCGGGGGCCACCACGCGCTGGCGCTGCTGGACAACGGGACGGTGAAGGTGTGGGGCGAGAACAACTTCGGGCAACTCGGCCTCGGGACGACCACCGGGCCCGAGACGTGCCAAGGTGGCCAGGCGTGCAGCGGCGTTCCGATGCTTCTAGCCAGCCCGTCTGGCGGCCCCTACACCCACGTGACTGCCATTGCCGCCGGTGACTTCTTCAGTCTCGCTTTGGTCGCCTTCAGCACCACCGAGGTCCTGGCCTGGGGCAACAACCGCTACGGCCAACTGGGTCAGGGCACGACAACCGGCCCGCAGAATTGCTCTGGTGGCCAGGGCTGCAGCCCGACCCCCATCCAGGTCTCTGGGCTGAACGGCACCGAGACCGCGATCGCCGCAAACGGCGACGCCCATCAAGCCCTCGCGCTCGAGCCCGACGGCGAGGTGGCCGCCTGGGGCAAGAACGGGGCTGGAGAGGCCGGCAGCGCCTGCGGTGCCGGCGTCTGCGCGACCCCGAAGCTCGTTCCGGGGGTGAGCGACGCAGTCGCGATCGCGGCCAGCGCCAGCACCACTTCGGGGCGCAGCATGGCGCTCGAATCAGGTGGCCAGGTGGTTGAGTGGGGTACCACTCCGCTCGGCAACGGGACCTACCCGGGCAACAGCAGCACTCCTGTCGACGTCACCGGCATGAGCGCCGCCAGTGCGATCGCTGCGGGCGGGGTACATAGCCTCGCGGTGGCGCCACCGCCATCCAACCGGTTCAGCCTCCGGTTCCCCAAGTGCCAGTGCGGACTCAAACTCAAGATCCACATCCCCTTCCCAGGGGTACTCGCCATTCATCAACTGGGAACGCCCGGTCCGGGACCGGTCACGGGCCCCGCGCCGCTGGCCATCGCTGCGCACAAGCATGCCAAGGCACTGATCAAGCCGCTGCGGCGAACCGTGACCAGGGCCGGCACGGTGACGGTCAGGCTCAAGCTCACCCGGGCCGGCAAACGGGCGCTGAGACGCCGACACAGGCTGCGGATCAGGGTGCGGGTGACGTACACGCCGACCGGCGGCCGGCCGGCGAGCAAAACAATCACCATCAGGGTCAGACGGCACCGCTAGAGCCGCGGACCCGCCGATCGGCTCTCAGCAGCCCGATCGGTGGAAGCAGTGCCCCTGATGCGGGTATACTCCCGCCTACATAGCAGTACGCATCCAGAGGGGTGGAGGGAATGGCCCTACGAAACCCCGGCAACCTCCCGCAAGGGAAAGGTGCCAATTCCAACAGGCTCCAACAATAAGCCTGGGAGATGTGGCTAGGGCGGTTTCCCAGACCTCCGACCACTTGATCCCGGCGGAGGTTTTTTCATATGCCGCCAGTTTCGCTTCGCTGCAGGGAATGTAGGACCGAATACCCGCTCGAGGCTCGCTACGTGTGCGAGCAGTGCTTCGGCCCGCTCGAGGTCGCCTACACACCGCGCCCGGTCGCCGACCCGGACTCGCTGAGGCGCCGCATCCAGGCCGGCCCCTACTCGATGTGGCGCTACTCGGACTTCCTTCCCGTGGCCACGCCGAAGCAGGCTCTCCAGGCCGGCTTCACGCCCCTCGTGAAGGCCGACCGGCTGGGCGAGCAGCTGGGGATCCGCGAGCTGTGGATCAAGAACGACGCCGCCAACCCCACCCACTCGTTCAAGGACCGTGTGGTGTCGGTCGCCCTGGCCAAGGCCCGTGAGCTCGGCTTCAAGACGATCGCCTGTGCCTCCACCGGCAACCTGGCCAACGCCGTGGCTGCCCACGCCGCCGCGGTCGGTCTTGAGTCCTACGTGTTCATCCCTCACAACCTCGAGGAGCAGAAGATCCTCGCCACCGGCATCTACGGCACCAACCTCGTGGCCGTGCGCGGCAACTACGACGACGTCAACCGCCTGTGCACTGAGCTGTCCGGCGAACACGACTGGGCGTTCGTGAACATCAACATGCGGCCGTACTACGCCGAGGGGTCCAAGACGCTGGCCTTCGAGATCGCCGAGCAGCTGAACTTCGAGCTCCCCGATCGGATCGTCGCGCCGATCGCCTCCGGATCGCTGTTCACGAAGATCGCCCGCGGCTTCGACGAGTGGATCGAGGCCGGGCTGCTCAGCGGGCAGACACCCGTGTTCAACGGCGCCCAGGCCGACGGGTGCTCGCCCGTGGCCACCGCGTTCAAGGACGGCCACGATGTCTGCCGCCCGGTCAAGCCCGACACGATCGCCAAGTCGCTGGCCATCGGCAACCCGGCCGACGGTCCCTACGCGCTCGACCTGGCTCGCCGCACCGGCGGCTCGATCGACAGCGTCTCCGACGAAGAGGTCCGCGAGGGGATCCGCCTGCTGGCCACGACCACCGGCATCTTCACCGAGACCGCTGGCGGGGTCACCGTGGCCGTGCTGCGCAAGCTGGCCGAGCGGAGGGAGATCGACGGCTCCGAACGCGTCGTGGCGGTGATCACGGGCGAGGGCCTGAAGACGCTCGAATGCGCCCGCGGCACCTTCGAGGCCTGGCAGATCGAGCCGTCGACCGATGCCTTCGAGGCCGCCAGGGAGCGCCTTGTCGTCGCCGCCTGATAAGTATGTGGGCCACATGGCAGTGAGCGTCAAGATCCCCACGCAGCTGCGGCCCGCCACCGACGGCGAGTCCGTGGCCGAGGTGAACGGAAGCACGGTCGGGGAGGTCCTGGACTCGCTCTACGAGCGCTACGGCGAGCTGCGCACGCGGATTGCCGAGGATGGTGGTCTGCGGCGGTTCGTCAACGTGTACGTGGGCGGCGAGGACATCCGGTTTCTGGCCGGGCTCGACACCCCGGTCTCCGACGGCGACGAGGTGACGATCCTCCCGGCCGTCGCCGGCGGCCGCTGAGCAGCGCTTCCTTCCCGCGGCTGACCGGCAGTTCAGCCGCGGGAACACGCGTGCGCGCCGTCTGACACCCTGCCTCCATGGCCACCACCGCTCCAGAGCGGCAGGATTCTCCGTGGCGAATCCCTCCGATCCGTGACTACCGGGCGCCCGAGTGGTTCGAACGCCTGCCGCGCTGGGTCGCGGTCGGTGGAGTGGTTCTTTTCTTCTTCGCCGTCTCGGCGTTCATCCGCCTGCACTACCTCGACGGCGAGTTCTGGGCCGAGGAGGGAGCCACGGTCGGGGTGGCCACCCACTCGCTCACCCAGATCCCGGGCATCCTCTGGCACGGTGGCGGAGCCCCTCTGTACTTCTGGCTCCTGCATATCTGGATTGACGTGTTCGGCGACAGCGAGATCGCCGTGCACGCCATGTCGGTGCTGGCCGGGCTGCTCACGATTCCGGTGGGCGCCTGGCTGGGATGGAGCCTGTGGGGCCGACGCGCCGGCTTCCTGGCCGCGGCCCTGTTCGCGTTCAACGGCTTCCTCACTCAGTACGCCGAGGAGGCGCGTCCGTACGAGCTGATGGGGCTGCTCGGGCTCCTGGCCGCGGGAGCGTTGGTGCACGCCTTCGTCTACCGGCGCCGGCGCGGATTCCTTCCGGGGTTCACCGCCTGCCTGATCCTGCTGGCCTATACGGACTACTGGGGGTTCTTCTTCTGGGCGGGCTGCGCCGTCGCCCTGGTCGCTGTGTGGCGCCGAAGCGCTGACCGGCCCGGTGTGCTCCGTGACGCGCTGATCGCCTTCGGCGTCGCCGCCGTGGTGTTCGTGCCGTGGCTGCCCACGATGATCCACCAAATCGCCAACTCCACCAGTCCGTGGCAGTACGTACCGCTGCCCGGCGCCAACATCCCCCGCAAGCTGCTGGGCACCGACCGGGTGGTGGCGGTGATCGCGTTCGCCTGGGTCGCCGGGCTGGTACCGATGCTGGCCTCCGCCCGCCGCCGCACGCCGGAGGCGACCGCGGTTGTGTCGCTGATCCTGTTACTGCTCGTGTCGCTGCTGCTCGCGCTGCTGGCTCTGATCGTCGTCCCCGACTGGGACTACCGGCTGTTCGCCCCAATCGTCGGCCCGCTGCTCCTGGTGTCGGCTCTCGCCGCCGCGCGCAGCAACCTGCTCGGACTGCTGCTGGTGGCGCTCAGCTGCGCATTTCTGGCCAACCCGGCCTCGTTCATCCCGTACAAGGCCGACGTCAAGGACATCGCCGGCGAGCTACAGGGCGACGTCCGCGCCGGCGACGTGGTCCTGGTCGCCCAGCCCGAGCAGACGCCCCTGGCCTGGTACTACCTCCCGGGCGGACTTCGCTTCGACACCGCGCTCGGCTCCGACCCCCACCCGAGCTGGATGAACTGGGACGACGCCCTGGGCCGGCTGCAGCGCGCGAACCCCAGCCGGCTGGTCGCTCAGGTGACCGCCCAGCTCCAACCGGGCCAGCGGCTCCTGTACATCCGCCCGCTGACCGAGGGGGTGGCGAACTGGTCAGAGAGCTGGGCCGTGCTCGTGCGCCGCCGCGCGGCGCAGATCGGCGCCGCCCTGGCCACCGATCCGCAGCTGATCCGCATGGGGGCGTTTGCCCCGCACTACTACAAAGGTTCGATCTACCTGCCGAGCAGCGCGCTGCTGTTCGTCAAACGCTGAGCCCGATCGGGCAGGAGACCCCGGTCGAATGGACCGGACAGTACCCATTCGGGACCTTGTGCAGATACTGCTGGTGGTAGTCCTCGGCGTAGTAGAACTTCTCGAGCGGGGCGATCTCCGTCGACACGTCCTCATAGCCGGCCTGCCGCAGCTTCTCGGCATACGCGGTGCGCGTGGCCTCGGCCAGCTTGTGCTGCTCCTCGTCGCCGTACAGGATCACCGACCGGTACTGGGTGCCGACGTCGTTGCCCTGGCGCATCCCCTGAGTGGGGTCGTGGCCCTCCCAGAACGTGCGGAGGATCTCCTCGCTGGAGATCTGCTTGGGGTCGAACACCACCAGCACCACCTCGGCGTGGCCGGTCTGGCCGCTGCAGACCTCTTCGTAAGTCGGGTTGGGCGTGAATCCACCGGCGTATCCGACTGCCGTCGTGTAAACGCCGGGCAGCGTCCAGAAGGCGCGCTCGGCCCCCCAGAAGCAACCCAGCCCGAGCACGAGCTGCTCCATCCCGTCGGGAAACGGCGGCTTCAGCGGCGTGCCGAGCACGGCATGGTGGTCAGGCACCGGCATTTCCTGATCGCGACCGGATAGCGCCTGGTCGCGGTCGATCATCTTGATCCTGTGACCGAAGATTCCGAGCATGTCCTTAGCTTAGCTCCCGCCTCCCGTCGGCCGGCGGCGGCGACGCTCAGGTCCTGGCCGGACGCGTCGTCAGAAGCGCCGGCTTGGGTAAACCCCACGCCGCTCGCGAGTCCGGCGCACGATCAGCACGAGGATGGCGGAGCAGATGACCGACAGGATGATCCCGCCGCCGGCTCGTCCGTGGAAGATCCACAGCGAGATCAGCCCGGCGATCAATGACCCGGCGATCCCGAGCAGCGCGGTCTGGAACAGGGTCATCGGATCGGGTCCCGGTATGACCAGCCGTGCCAGCGCACCGATGATCAGGCCGGTGAACAGAACGACGATCAGGTAGATGATCAAAGACATGTGCGACCTCCGTATGCGGATGCCATTGCCAGCGGATTAAGTACCCCGGGCGGCTCACGCGGTAGCACGGCTCATGTCGAACTCTTCGCTGACCTGTAACCCTCAGGCCGGCTGCTCCCGGGTTCGGTCCGGGGTAGCCGCCTGGATCGACAACAGCTCATCCGCGGCGTGCTCGACCTGCAGGGTTGTGTGCTCGATCTCGAACTGATCGTGCAGGAGCGCCTTCAGGCGATGGGCAATCTGGTGGCAGTCGTTGTGCTCTCCGACCAGTACATGGGCCGACAGGGCCGGGAAGCCGGAGGTCACCTCCCACACGTGCAGGTCATGGACCTCCACCACGCCGGGGAATCCCGCCATCGCATTCCCGATTTCGTCCGGGTCGATGCCGCGGGGCGCCGCCTCCAGGAAGACACGGCCGCTGTCACGCAGCAGTCGGTAGGCGGCGATCAGCATGATGACCGCCACCACCAGCGCGGCGATTCCGTCGGCCCGCCGGAACCCGGTGGTGAGGATCAGCGCGCCGGCGATCGCCGTGAAGATGAAGGCGGCCAGGTCGGTCAGGACGTGCTGGAAGGCCCCTTCGACGTTCAGCGACCGCCGGTTCGCGCGGGACAGCGTGTACGTGGCGGCGAGGTTGACGACGATCCCCGCCAGGGCCACGGCGAGGACGGCGGCACCGGCCACGGCCGGCGGGTGGATCAACCGGCGGATGCCCGTGTAGATGATCAGCAACCCGAGCACGAGCAGCGTGGCGCCGTTGAACTGCGCCGAGAGGATCTCGGAGCGCTTGAAGCCGAACGTCATGGGTCCGCGCGCCGGGCGCGCAGCCAGGCGCACGGCGAGCAGTGACAGGGCCAGCGCGGCCGCGTCGGTGAGCATGTGGGCGGCGTCGGAAAGCAGCGCCAGCGAGTGGGAGAGGATCCCCACCACCACCTCCACGGCCATGAAGCCCAGTATCAGGGCCAGGGTCAGCGCCAGCTTGCGGCCGTCTGCCTCCGCCGCGATCGCGTGGGAGTGGCCGGCGTGCCCGTGAGGTTCGTGATCACCGCTCACGCCGTCGCTCCCAACCATGCACGGTTACGCATACAATAATGGTGGCATGAGTCATGGGCATGAGCCGGATCTTCAGTTTCTGAGCGCCGACACAGCGCGGTCGGTGGCCGAGACCATGCAGGCGCTGGCCACCCCCAGCCGTCTGCGAATCCTGAGCCGACTGGGCGCCGGCCCTTGCTCGGTGGGTGAGCTTGCCCGAGCGGTCGACATGGAACAGCCCGCAGTGTCGCAGCAGCTTCGGGTGTTGCGCCACCTCGGACTGGTCGTGGGGGAACGCGACGGCCGTCAGGTCATCTACGCGCTGCACGACGAGCACGTGCGCTCGCTCCTGAGCGAGGCGATCTCCCACACCGAGCATCTCCGGCTGGGGCTGGCCGCGTATCCGGTCACGGTCGCCGCGCCGGCGTGAGTGCCACCGGCCCTGCGCTCCTGGTCGCGGCGGCCGGTGTCGGCTTCGGCCATGCCGTGCTGCCCGATCACTGGGTGCCATTGGCCGTGCTCGGGCGCGCCCGGCGCTACCCGATGTCTCGGATCGCCCGTCTGTCCGGTCTGGCCGGCGTCGCTCATGTGCTCGTCTCGATCGTTCTCGGCGCCGTCATCATCGTCGTCGGCCTCCAGTTTCGCTCGACGGTCCAGCACGCCCAGGACACGATCATCGGCGTCATCCTGATCGCGACGGGGGTGGGCTTCGCGGTCCTGGAGCTGAGCGGCCATGGGCACCACCACCATCACGAACACGACCACGACCACGAGCATGAGGACGACGCCGGTCTCGGCCACCGTCACGAGCATCGAGCCGAACACGCCGACCCGGCCGAACACGCCCACCCGGCACCAGAGCAACCTCCCGGCCGCATCCGCGGACTGGCGGCTGTCATGGTCCCGTTCGGCGCCGCGGCGTCGCCGGACCTGACGATCCTCCCGGTCTTCCTGGCGGCGACCACCGCCGGTTTGGCCACCGCGGTGGGGTCCCTATTGATCTTCGCCGCCGTCACGATTGCCACGATCGTCGGCCTCACCCTCGCCGCCGCCCGTGGCGGCTACCAGATCCGAGGCCAGTGGCTGGAGCGCTGGGGCAACGGCGTGACCGCCTTCGTGCTGGTGGTGATCGGGCTGCTGGTCCTCACCGGAACGATCTAAGGGCCTCCGGTAATTCTTTCCGCTCCCGGCCATCGCCAGCGGCTAGCTTGAACGCCAGATTGTCCGGGCGCTGGCCAGATCTGTCGTACCCGCGCTGGAGAGCCACGTGCGACACGCTGCACGCCCACACCCAGACCCTCGGGAAGCTCTGCGTGGCACTCGCGCCGCCCGAGCCACAGTTGCAGCATGCCGCGCTTCGCCTCACCGCCCGAGGCTGGGAGACCAACCTGCTGCCGGCGCCCGACGGGTCGGGTGGCCTGACCGTCGTGCTGGATCTACGCACGCATCAGGCCGTGGTCGAGCACACCAATCGTGGAAGCCGGCAGATCGAGCTCAGGCCCGATCGGCCCGTGGGGCAGGTCACGCGGGAGATCCTCGAAGCCGTGACAGATGCCGGGGGGCAGGTGTCGATTGATGCCCGTCCCCAGGAGGTCCCGTGGAGCGTTCCTCTGGACGAAGACGACCAGCATGCGACCTACGACGCCGACCAGGTGGCCGACTACCTCGCCGCCGCCACTCAGGCGGCGCTCGTCCTGGGAGCGTTCCGCGCTCCTTACCGCGGCCGCTCCACCCCGGTCAACGCCTGGTGGGGCTCTTTCGACCTGGCGACGAGCCTCTTCTCGGGGCGCGCTGCCGATCCACCATCAAGCGACTTCATCATGCGCAACGCCATGGATGCTCAGGAGGTGGCGGTGGGCTGGTGGCCGGGCGACACTCGCCACGAGCGGGCGGCCTTCTATGCCTACGCGCACCCGGCGGAAGACGGGCTGGCTGGCGCTGAGCTGACCGCCGGTCGCTGGGACGCGCAGCTGGGGGAGTTCATCCTCGACTGGGACGACGTTCGGCAAGCGGATGATCCGGCGGGGCTGGCGCTTCGCTTCGCCCAGGAGGTGTTCAGGCACGCATGCACCGTGTGCGACTGGGACCCGGCGCTCGCCGCCAGTGCCGACGCTGAGCCGCCGCCCGTGCGCTGAGACTCGGCCTACTCCGGGAGGGGGGCCGCCAGCGGCGGTGCCGAGGCGGCGGCGTTCGCATCCCACAGGACGGGCGTGATCCGCGCGATCACCTGCAACCGGTCCCGGAGATCGGGCGGCTGGAAGCCGTCGATGTCCATTCGGTCCGCGTAGCTCGTCAGCTCCAGCAGGCAGAACCGGAGCTCCTCGGGCGAGAACCGCACCACGGCATGGGCCTGGGCGGCCACCAGCGATTCGATTCGCTCCACGAGCTCGGCGGCGTGCCGCAGCCCATGCACGTCCTCAGCCGCCTCCAAAGGCTCGGCGCGCCTTCGGTCAAGCTGCTCTGACAGCGCCACCAGCAGCGCGCGGCTGGCCTCATCGCTCACCGACAGCGTGATCGAGGGAGCGAGGGAGGGCTCGCCACCGCGTACCTCCAGGATCTGGACCGGGGTTTGTTCCATCAAGTCGAAGGATAGGAACTTGAAGGGACGCCGTTTTACGGGGCTGCGTAGGGAACGTCTGATCGCTGTATGCCCGCAGCAGCGACCGCACAAACCGCCCAGCCCGGGATCCTCCGCAAGCGTCAGCCTGCCCAGCCGCAATGCCTGGCGGCCTTGCACCGTCCGGCCTGGTTCGGGTAGGGTCGCTTGCAGTAGCGGGCACGAGGTTGAAGGGGCAGCGCCCGCGCGACAGAAGGGGGACCAGATGACCAGAACGCAAACTCACCTCGCCAGGGCGCTGCGCCCCGGGGCGCGGAAGCGCCGGGCTGAGGCAGTCGGGCGCGGCGAGGCGCGCGACTTGAGTGGTCAGGCCGACAAGACCGCTCAAGCGCTCGCCGGACCGACCGCAGTTCAGCTTGCGATCGAGTTCGCGCAGAGCCTCAGCTCGGTGCCTCGACTGGAGACGCGGGCGTCTTCGGCCGGCGTTGAGAGCCGCGTGCCCGTCCCAGACAAGTAATCGGCCTACCGGCTACCTGCGTCAGCCGGACATTCGAGAAGCGCGCCCGGCAGGATTTGAACCTGCGACCTTTCGCTCCGGAGGCGAACGCTCTATCCCCTGAGCTACGGGCGCGGGAGCGCTGATTCTACGCCGGTGCCGCGGCACCCGCCTCGACCCGCGCCCGAGTCACGCTCAGGTGCACGGTGGGTACAGGCACCCACCGGTCGTGGTCGTCGGTGTGGTTGACGTAGTGGTGCTTGAGCCGCCCCCGGCCATCACCACATGCCAGGTACCGCCGAACGAATGCAGACCGTCGCCGGTGGCGGTGTCCCGCCGGCTGTCCTGCGAGAACCGGTAAAGCGGGTGGCCGCCCAGCGTGAGCTGGAGGATCCCGTTGCGCCGCCATGTGCCGAGGCGCCCCTTCACGCCGGAACCCTTGCTCAGGTGTCTTCTCGAGCTGACCGTGATCGGTGGCCAGATCTGGAAGCAGCCGTTGCCCTTCCTGCATTTCGGGTGGCTCTTGCTGTCGCCGCTGAGTTCGTATACGGCATGGTCTCGGCGGGTGACGACGATGTTCTTTGTCGAAGTCACCCCCATCACGTTGGTGACCGATGCGTTCTTTGCGACCTTCAGCGCGAGCGTATTCGCCAGCGCCACGCCGACCAGGATGACGGTGGCCAACAGAGCGCCGGCGATGACACGGACGAGCAGGCGAGACCTGCTCACGAACTGAGGTAGTAGGGCGTGCACGTGACCTCCAGAGTTAGCGCGATGGGCGTACCTGATGATCGAGACGCCTGTGTGGGGCAAAACCTTCCGGGCGGCGACGCCGGCGCTCCAGAAAGTCTGCCCGCCGCCGGACCAGCCCATCTGCAAACCTGGTCCCATGGATCTCACCCAGTTCGGCGTATGGATCTCCGGCCGGATCCTGGACGAGCGGAGCGCCGGGCGGGCGGCGGCGCTGGCTGAGGAGCTCGGCTTCGGCACCGTCTGGGTCGGTGGCTCCCCGCGACTGCCCACCCTGCGGCCGATGCTGGCCGCGAGCGAGCGAGTCGTGATCGCCACCGGCATCGTCAACATCTGGCAGTACGAGCCCTCCGAACTGGCTTCGGAATACGCGCAACTGGAAAGCGAGTTCCCGGGGCGAGTGCTGGCGGGGATCGGCATCGGGCACCCGGAGGCCACCAGCGAGTATCAGAAGCCGCTGGCGAAGACCATCGAGTTCCTGGACGGGATCGACGCGGCGGAGCAGCCGATTCCGAAGGACCGCCGCTGCCTAGCCGCGCTGGGTCCGAAAATGCTCGACCTGAGCGCCCAGCGCAGCCTCGGGACCCACCCGTACTTCACACCGGTGCAGCACACTCGGTTTGCCCGTGAGCGTCTCGGTGCTGGCCCACTGATCGCCCCCGAGCTGTCCTGCGTGGTCGCCGAGTCCTCAGACCGCACGCGAGCGCGGGCCTTCGCCGCCAACTACCTGCGGATGAGCAACTACACGAACAACCTGATGCGGTTCGGCTTCGATCAGGCCGACATCGAGAACGGCGGCTCTGACCGCCTGATCGACGAGGTCGTGCCCCAGGGTCCTGCCGAACACATCGCCGAGCTGGCCCAGGCCCATCTAGCCGCCGGTGCCGACCACGTGTGCGTGCAGCAGGTCGGCGCCACGGAGCTCCCTGAGCGGGAGTGGCGGGAGCTGTCCGCGGCACTGCTCGGCTGAACCGTCTGCACCGCAGTTATCCGGTCAGGTGCAGCGGGAGCTGACCGGAACGTTCAACCCGAGCACGGGCGGGTAGAGATCGCGCTTGCAGTAGGTCACCTGCCGCGAGCTCTCGTTGACCACGCCCAGGAACGGGTACGTGACGTTGCCCGCGACCACCCCGCAGCGGAACGCCAGGCGCGAGCGCGTGCTACCTGCTGCCGGTGTGCAACTCGATCGCGTCACCCGCCCCGCGAACGTGCCGAGCGCGACGCGACGCCGCATGAAGCCCACCACCGCTGCGCGCATCGCATTCCGGCCGGACAGACGTCCCCTGAGCTTGGCGACGTGCGGAGCCTGATCCTGCTCGACCTCAACTCTGGCCTCACGGTTCTGGGCGACGATCGCCGCCCGGTTCGTCACTCCGGCAGGCTGATTTGCCGTCTGATTCTCGGCATTGACGAACAGGATCAGCGCCACCACGAACGCGGCAGCACCGCCTAACGCCAGGACCCACACCCGCCGGCTCGGCGGTCGGCGCGGCGGGACGGTTGGCCGCGAGCTGGGAGAACGCGCCGGGCCGGTCGACACAAGAGGCCAGGGTAGCGTCAGTGACCTGAGTTGCTGGATCGGCTGACACACTGCGGCCCATGGACCTCTCGGTCTTTTTCGCCGGAACCGGCGGCTCGCTGCCCAGCCCGCGGCGCGGGCTCCCGGCCATCCTGATCCGACGTGGCGGAGAGCGCATCCTGATCGACTGCGGTGAGGGCACGCAGCGGCAGCTGATCAGCTCGATCGGCCTGGTCGACCTGGATGACATCTTCCTCACCCACTTCCATGCCGACCACTGGCTCGGGCTGCCCGGCATGCTCAAGACCTTCGATCTCCGTGCCCGCGAGGCGCCCCTCTGCCTGTACGGACCGCCCGGTCTCCGGGCGCTCCTGGCGGAGGTGATGCGGTTCGCCGGCCGCACCACGTTCGAGCTCAGGATCGTCGAGCTCGAACCGGGGGAGGTGCTCGAGCGTGACGGCTACCGGATCGCCGCTGTGCCGGTCAGCCATCGCGCGTCGGCGTTCGCCTATGTCCTGTTCGAGGAGGAGCGCCCCGGCGTGTTCGATCCGGACGCCGCCATCGCGGCCGGTCTCACACCGGGCCCCGAGTTCGGACGGGTCCAGCACGGTGAGACCGTGCGCGGGGTCACGCCCGAGCAGGTGATGGGGCCGGCCCGCCGGGGCCGGAAGATCGCCATCTCAGGGGATACGCGTCCCTGCGAATCGCTCACCGCAGCCGCCCGCGGCGCCGACCTGCTCGTTCACGAGGCCACGTTCGCCATCGAGGAGGCCGAGCGGGCCCATCAGACAGGCCACTCCACCGCCGCCCAGGCGGCCGGGGTGGCCCGCGAGGCCGGGGTTCAGATGCTGGCGCTCTACCACTTCTCCATCCGCTATCCGGTCAGCGTGCTCCGTGACGAGGCACGGGAGATCTTTCCCGGCACGGTTGTGCCTCGAGACTTCGACGCCATCGAGATCCCCTTCCCGGAGCGGGGCCAGCCCGAGTTGGTGCGCTGGTCCGAGCGCAAGGCGGAGACCGTCAGTCCGTAGCTCGAGGAGTGAACAGCGAGCATTCGCCGTTTCCATTGATAGGCTGATTCAAGTCGCCACCTTTAACCCGGTCCCGTGAGGCCAGGAAGGAGCACAGTGTCAGCCACGACGGTCGTCCTCGACCGCGACGACATGCGCCGCACGCTCGTGCGGATTGCACACGAGATCGTCGAGAAGAACCCTCCGGGCGAACCTACCGCCCCCAACGGCGGTCATATCGCCATCGTTGGCATCCACCGCCGCGGCGCGGTCCTGGCCCGCCGGCTGCATGCGCTGACCAGCGAGCTGATCGAGCCCCCCGTGCCGCTCGGCTTCGTGGACATCTCCTTCTACCGGGATGATCTCCGCCTGCCGGGCAAGGCGAGCGCGACCCCGGTCGTCCACGCCACCCAACTCGACTTCCCGGTGGACGGCCGTACGATCGTGATCGTCGACGACGTCCTCTACACGGGCCGCACCGTCCGCGCGGCGATCGACGAGATATTCGATTTCGGCCGTCCGGCGCGAGTCCAGCTGGCCGTCCTCGTCGACCGGGGGCATCGGGAGCTTCCGATCCGCCCCGACTACGTGGGCAAGAATCTGCCCACGGCCCAGAATCAGCGGGTCAACGTCCGCGTGGAGGAGATCGATGGTTCCGAGGAGGTCACGATCGGCCCGGCCGCGCAGACCAGGCGGGAGGCTGCATGAGACACCTGATCAGCATCGACGATCTGGACCGCACCGCGATCGAGCGGATCCTCGACCGAGCCGAGTCCTTCGCCGAGGTTGCCGGCCGGGAGATCAAGAAGGTCCCGGCGCTGCGCGGCCGCACGATCGTCAACCTGTTCTATGAATCCTCTACGCGCACGAGCTCGAGTTTCGAGCTGGCCGCCAAGCGCCTCAGCGCCGACGTGGTCAGCATCCGCTCGGCCGGCTCGAGCGTGGACAAGGGGGAGTCGCTGAGGGACACCGTCCAGACGCTCTCGGCCTATGACCCGGCGGCGATCGTGATCCGCTCGCCGTACGCGGGCGCCGCTCAGCTGGTGGCCCGGTGGACCGATGCGGCCGTGGTCAACGCCGGAGACGGCAAACATGAGCACCCCACCCAGGCGCTGCTGGACGTGTTCACCCTGCGCCAGCGCCTCGGGTCTCTCGAGGGCCTCAACATCTGGATCGTCGGGGACGTCCTGCACTCCCGCGTCGCCCGCTCGGACATCCTGGCCTTCCAGCGGATGGGTGCGAAGGTGACCGTCTGCGGGCCGCCGACGCTCCTGCCGCGCGGAATCGAGGCGCTGGGCTGCTCGGCCTCGCCCACCCTGGACGGCATCGCGCAGGCGGACGTGATCTATGTCCTGCGCATGCAGCACGAGCGAATGCAGGAGGCCTTCGTACCCTCGCTGCGGGAGTACGCCGAGCGCTACCAGATCGGCCTCAGCCGACTGCGTCCCAACCAGCTGCTCATGCATCCGGGTCCGGTCAACCGCGGGGTCGAGCTCTCGGCCGACGCGATCGACTCCCCCCAGGCGCTGATCGGCCAGCAGGTCAAGGCCGGCGTGGCCGTCCGCATGGCGGTCCTCTACGAGCTGCTGGCTGGACAGCCGGCGACCATGGCGGTGGCGGCATGAGCGGCCTGAACCGAGAGCAGAAGCAGATGTTCCAGCGCAGCGACCTGCCCCGAGCCGAGCTGCTGATCCGCTCGGCGCACGTCCTCGACCCCCGCACCGAGCTCGACGAACCCCGAGACATCCTGATCCGCGAGGGCCACATCGCCGAACTCGGAAGCCCCGGCAGCCTGAGCGCCCCGGACACCGCCACCACGATCGACGCCGCCGGCAAGCACGTGTTCCCGGCCTTCTTCGATCCCCATGTCCATCTGCGCACCCCGGGCCAGGAGTACAAGGAGAACCTGGACACCGGGACCGCGGCCGCCGCGGCCGGCGGCTTCTGCGCCGTGATCGCCATGCCCAACACCGACCCGGTGGTCGATGACGTATCGGTCCTGCGCTCACTGGTCGAGGCGGCCGGGCGCCAGGCCAGGGTTCCCACCGGCTTCCTGGCCTCCATCACCGTCGGCCTGCGTGGCCAGGAGCTGACGGAGATGGCCGCGCTGCGCGACGCCGGCGCGCTCGGCTTCACCGACGACGGCAAGCCCGTGACCTCGGCCGGGATGCTCCGCAAGGCGCTGCAGTACCAGCGTCTGTGTGGCGGGGTGATCGCCCTGCACGAGGAGGACCCGGCACTGTCAGGGGCGGGCGTGATGCACGAGGGGCCGGTCTCCGCGCGCCTGGGCATGGCCGGAATCCCGTCGCTGTCGGAGTCCACGATGGTCGCCCGGGACTCCGCGCTGGCCCTGTACGAGGACGCCCGCATGCACTTCCAGCATCTGAGCTGCGTGGAGTCGGTGGAGGCACTCGAGGCGGCGCGGGCCAGGGGTGCCCGGGTCAGCGGCGAGGCCACTCCGCACCATCTGACGCTGACCGAGGACATCGTGCGCACGCTCGACAGCCGCTTCAAGATGAACCCGCCGCTGCGCGCGGAGTCCGACCGCCGCGCCCTGATCGCCGGGCTACGCAGCGGGGTCATCGAGTGCATCGCCACCGACCACGCGCCGCACGCCCGCCACGAGAAGGAGGTTCCGTTCGAGCAGGCGCCGATGGGCACCACTGGCCTCGAGACCGCGTTCTCCGCCCTGTTCACCGAGCTGGTGATGCCGGGGGAGCTGGAGCTGGAGGTGATCATCGAGCGGCTGACCGCCGGTGGCGCGCTGTACGGGCTGCCGATCCCGCGCATCGCACCGGACGAGCCGGCCAACCTGACGCTGATCGATCTCTCGGCCCAGTTCGAGGTGGGCGCGAAGGGTTACGCAAGCCGGTCGGCCAACTGCTGCTTCCACGGGCGCACCCTGCACGGCCAGATCGAGCTCACGGTGGCCGGTGGCCGGCTGGCATTCCAGACCCACTCCCTCGCCAACGAGCGGCTCGGCGCGGCATGAGCAGCGACGCGTACGTCCTGCTCGAGGACGGGACCAGGTTTGACGGCCTGAGCTGTGGGGCCGACCGGCCGGCGGTCGGCGAGATCGTGTTCACGACCGCGATGTCCGGCTACCAGGAGGCGATGACCGACCCCAGCTACGCCGGCCAGCTGATCACGTTCACCTATCCGCAGATCGGCAACTACGGAGTCTCCCAGCAGGCCATGGAGTCAGACCGGATCCACGCCGGCGCCGCGATCATGCGCGCGGCAGTGAACCGCGCCGACGCGCCGGGAGCGAGCCAGGGCTGGACCAGCTGGCTGACCGAACAGGGAATCCCGGCGATCACCGATCTCGACACGCGCGCGCTCGTCCGCCACATCCGGGACGCCGGCGCCATGAAGGGCGGCGTGTTCCCGGGCCGGATCTCGATATCCGAGGCCAGGGAGCTGATCGACGCCGAGCCGTCGATGGCTGGTCGTGATCTGGCCGGAACGGTCACTCCCGCTGCTGCTGTCCGGCTAGACAGCAGCAGCGGAGGCCCACGTATCGCGATGATCGACACCGGCGTGAAGCGCTCGATCCTCACCAACCTGTGCGATCGCGGCGCGCAGCTCACCCTGCATCCGTGCACGGCGAGCGCCGACGACCTGCTGCGGGACGATCCTGAGGCGATCTTCCTGGCCAACGGGCCGGGCGATCCCGCCGCGCTGGACTACATCGTCCAGACCGTACGCGACCTGGTCGGACGCAAGCCGGTGTACGGAATCTGCCTCGGCCACCAGCTCCTCTGCCGGGCGGTCGGCCTCGACACCTACAAGCTGCCGTTCGGACATCACGGAGCCAACCATCCGGTCAAGGACCTGGCCAGCGGCCTCACCGAGATCACATCGCAGAACCACGGCTTCGCGGTCCTCGGCCCGGACGGTGCACCCAGGATCGAGACCGACGAGCCCGTGCGCTGGCAGACCGACTTCGGCGAGGCCCAGCTCAGCCACATCAACCTGTATGACCGCACGGTCGAGGGGCTGACCCTGCTTGACGTCCCCGGCTCGACCGTGCAGTACCACCCCGAGGGCGGTCCCGGCCCTCATGACTCCCTGTACCTCTTCGACCGCTTCATCGAGGAGATCGCCAGTGCCGCGTAGAGACGATCTCAGCAAGATCCTGCTGATTGGCTCGGGTCCGATCGTGATCGGCCAGGCGGCGGAGTTCGACTACTCGGGCACGCAGGCCTGCCGCGTGCTGATGCAGGAGGGCTACGAGGTCGTGCTGGTCAACTCCAACCCGGCCACGATCATGACCGACCCGGAGGTGGCCACCACCACCTACGTGGAACCGCTCCTGCCCGGGCCGCTCACGCAGGTAATCGCCAGGGAGCGCCCGGACGCGCTGCTGCCGACGCTCGGCGGGCAGACCGCGCTGAACCTGGCCAAGGCCCTGCACGAGAACGGCGTCCTGGAGCGCTACGGCGTCGAGCTGATCGGCGCCGATTACGAGGCGATCGACAAGGCCGAGGATCGCGAGCGCTTCCGGGAGACGATGACCGAGGCCGGGCTCCGAGTGCCCCGCTCGGCGATCGCCCACTCACTTCAGGATGCTCACCGGGCGGTGGAGGAGATCGGGCTGCCGCTGATCGTCCGGCCCGCCTTCACGTTGGGTGGCACCGGCGGCGGCGTGCTCCGCCGTGAGGTCGACATAGAGACCGTCGTCGGACGTGGCCTGGAGGCCTCGCCGATCGGCCAGGTGCTGCTGGAGGAGTCCGTGCTCGGCTGGGGCGAGTTCGAGCTCGAGGTGATGCGGGACCGCACCGACAACGTGGTGATCGTCTGCTCGATCGAGAACCTCGATCCAATGGGAGTGCACACGGGCGACAGCGTGTGCGTTGCTCCCCAGCAGACGCTGACCGACCGCCAGTACCAGACGCTCCGCGACCAGGCCATCAAGGTGATCCGTGCCGTCGGGGTGGAGACCGGCGGCTCAAACGTCCAGTTCGCCGTCAACCCGGCCTCCGACGAGGTGATGGTGATCGAGATGAACCCGCGGGTGTCCAGGTCAAGTGCGCTGGCCAGCAAGGCCACGGGCTTCCCGATCGCCAAGATCGCCGCCCGGCTGGCCGTCGGCTACACGCTCCAGGAGATCCCCAACGACATCACCCGCGCCACGCCGGCCAGCTTCGAGCCGGCGATCGACTACTGCGTGGTCAAGTGGCCGCGGTTCGCGTTCGAGAAGTTCCCCGGGGCCGAGGCCGGGCTGACCACCCACATGAAGTCGGTGGGCGAGGCGATGGCCATCGGCCGGACGTTCAAGCAGGCGTTCGCCAAGGCGCTGCGCTCGCGCGAGCTGGATACGCGGCTGGTCTCGCCTGACGACGAGGAGACGCTCCTGGAGCTGGTGGCCCAGGCGGGGGCCGAGCGCTTCGACCATCTGCTGGAGGCGATGCGGCGCGGCATCTCGATCGAGGAGCTGCACAGGCGCACGAGCATCGACCCGTGGTTCCTGCATGAGCTGGCCGAGCTGGTGGCCGACCCCCAGGCGCCGTTCGCCGGAGAGCGGACCTACAAGTCGGTCGACACGTGCGCTGCAGAGTTCGCGGCCACGACGCCCTACTTCTATTCGGCCTGGGAGCGGGAAGCCAAACATGAGGTGCAGCGCGGAGATCGGCCCAGCGTGGTGATCCTCGGCTCCGGGCCCAACCGCATAGGCCAGGGCATCGAGTTCGACTACTGCTGCGTGCATGCCGCCCAGACGGTCCGGGAATCGGGACGCGACGCGGTGATGGTCAACTGCAATCCCGAGACCGTTTCCACCGACTACGACACCTCCGACCGCCTGTACTTCGAGCCGCTCACGCTCGAGGACGTGCTCGGCGTGTGCCAGATCGAGAAGCCCGAAGGCGTGGTCGTCCAGTTCGGCGGCCAGACACCGCTCAAGCTGGCTCAGGGGTTGCACGAGGCGGGCGTGCGCATCCTGGGCACGGGGATCGAGGCCATCGACCTGGCCGAGGACCGATCCCGGTTCGGCCCGCTGCTCGACCGCCTCGGGCTCAAGGCCCCGCCGTACGCCACAGCCACCTCGCCGGAGGAGGCCCTGGAGCGTGCGCCGCGCGTCGGCTTCCCGCTGCTCGTGCGCCCCAGCTACGTGCTCGGCGGGCGGGCCATGGAGATCGTCTACGACACCGAGGGGCTGCGCAGCTACCTCGATCGCGTGCAGGGCGGGCGGGACCAAATCGGCTCCACGATTTACCTCGACCGGTTCCTGGAGGACTCGATCGAGGTCGACGTCGACGCGCTCTGCGACGGGGACGACGTTTGGATCGCCGGGATCATGCAGCACGTGGAGGAGGCGGGGATCCACTCCGGCGACTCCGCCTGCGTGCTGCCGCCTCACGCGCTCGGATCGGACATGCTGGCCCAGATCAAGGAGCAGACGGCCGCGATCGCGCTCGAGCTGGGGGTGGTCGGGCTGCTCAACGTCCAGTTCGCCATCCACGGTGTGGAGGGCCTGCACGTGATCGAGGCCAATCCCCGTGCCTCCCGAACCGTGCCGTTCGTGTCGAAGGCCATCGGCCTGCCGCTGGCCAAGCTGGCCTGCCGGATCATGCTGGGCGAGCGGCTGGATGAGCTCGACCTGCCGGAGGACACCACCAACGGCCATGTGTGCGTGAAGGAGGCGGTGCTTCCGTTCGACCGCTTCGCCGGTGCCGACGCGCTGCTCGGGCCGGAGATGCGCTCCACCGGCGAGGTGATGGGCATCGCCCATGACTTCCCGACCGCGTTCGCCAAGGCCCAGGCCGCGGCCGGGGCCCGACTGCCCAGCTCGGGCACGGCGTTCCTCACGGTGGCCGACGCCGACAAGCCCGCCGCCACCGGGATCGCCACGCAGCTGCACGACCTGGGCTTCCGGATCGTGGCCACGCAGGGCACAGCGCGGACCCTTCAGCGCATGGGCATCCCGGCCGAGACGATCAACAAGATCGCCGAGGGCTCGCCGCACGTCGTCGACTGGATCGAGCGGGGCGACGTGAACCTGGTGATCAACACGCCGACGGGCCGCGCCGCCCGTAGCGACGGCTACGAGATCCGCAGCGCCGCCGTGGCCCGCCGGATCCCCTGCATCACCACGATCAGCGGCGGCATGGCAGCCGCCCGGGCGATCGCGGCCGCCGCCCAGGGCGAGCCCGAGGTGATCTCCCTGCAGGAGATCTACGCCGAGACCTCATCCCAGCCCCGGGTGCGGTGAGCGACCGGGTCACCGCGCCGTTCGGCCGCCGCGCGGTCACCGTCGTCGGGCGCACCGAGTACGGCCCATATGCGGTCCTCCGGGTCGAGGATCCCGCGGGCCCGGAGCCGCGCGCCGGCCAGTTCTACATGCTCAGCGCCGTCGAGCGGTGGGGGGGAGGACAGGACGAGCGTCCGTTCCTACCGCGTGCGTTCAGCGTGCTCCGAGCGGCGTACGGCTCACTGGAGTTCCTGCTCCATGACGTCGGCCCGGGGACGCGCCGCCTGTGCGAGCTCCAGCCCGACGACGAGCTGTTCATCGTCGGCCCGCTCGGCGTGCCGTTTGCGCCGCCCCGGGACGGGCGGCGGCTGCTGCTCGTCGGCGGCGGGGTGGGCGTCGCGCCCCTGGCGATTCTCCAGGACGAGTTCCTCGCCCAGACCGTGCTGCTCGGCTTCCGGGATGCCGAGCACGCCGAGGCAGCCGTGCTGCTGCCCGGAGCCCAGGTGGCCACCGACGACGGCAGCGCCGGTTACGGCGGGTTGGTCACCGACCTGCTGGCGCGAGAGCTCCACCTCGACGCGCACCGCGAGGTATACGCCTGCGGTCCTCCGGCGATGCTCGAGGCCGTTCGCCAGCTGTGTGCCCAGCATGAGGTGCCCGCGCAGCTTGCCCTCGAGTCGGGCATGGCCTGTGGCTTCGGGGCGTGCTTCGGGTGTGTGGTGCACACGCGGGACGGCCTGATCCGCCTGTGCGTCGACGGCCCGGTGCTCGACGCCGAGCAGCTGGAGAGCGTCGTCGGAGTGGGGGCGACGGCCGGATGAGTGTCCGGTTCTGCGGCCTCGAGCTGGCCCACCCGATCATCAACGCCTCGGGCACGTTCGATGCGATCGCCGCCCGCCGGGCGTTCGGCGATGAGCTGCTGGACCATTTCCCGTTTGCCGCGTATGTCTCCAAGACAGTCACCATCAAGCCCCGCCAGGGCAACCCACCGCCCCGTCTCTGGGAGCTGCCCGGCGGGATGATGAACTCGATCGGCCTGCCCAACAAGGGTCTGGCCGGCTACCTGGAGCACGACCTGCCCGAGCTGGCCCGGCTGCCCGTCCCGCTGATCGTCAACGTGATGGGCTTCTCGCGCCACGAGGTGGGGGAGCTCGTTCAGGCGTTCGCCGAGCGCGACGAGGTCGCGGCCCTGGAGCTGAACGTCTCGTGTCCCAACGTCGAGACGGGAATGATCATGGGAGCCGACCCGAGGGAGACGGCGGCGCTCCTGGAGCACGTTCGGCCGCTGAGCTCGAAGCCGGTGATCGTCAAGCTGACGCCGAACGCGTCCGACCCCGCCGCGGTGGCCCGCGCCGCCGAGTCGGCTGGAGCCGACGCCGTTTCGCTGATCAACACCCTGCGCGGGATGGCGCTCGACCCTCGAAGCGGGGAACCCTGGCTGGGTGGGGTGACCGGTGGGGTATCGGGACCGGCCGTCCGGGCGGTGGCGCTGGCTCAGGTCCACGCGGTAAGCGCTGCAGTGAACATCGCGGTGGTGGGAATGGGCGGCGTGAGTAGCGGAGCCGACGCCCGGGATCTGATGCTGGCGGGAGCCGATCTGGTCGCCGTGGGCACCGAGTCGTTCCGGGATCCCACGGCCGGGTCACGGGTCGCCGCGGAGCTCTCAGAGCTGTTTGGGACGCCTGCCGGGGACGTTCAGCGGGATGGTTAGCCAGCGGACGTCATGCGGTCTTGCCCCTGACGCAGGTTCGTGATAAAGGCCCTGCAAAGTCACCACATTCCCCAAAGTATCCTCGACATTGCTCAACCTCAAGCTGAGGTCCAGCCGAATTAGGCCAAACGCGCCCCACCTCAGCTTCGCAAGATGTATAGTCGCCGCCCATGCCGCCGGTCAGCGAGTCGCCCGCTAAAGCCATCTCTGCACCTGAACGCTCGCTGGTTCAGCGCATGGAGGCTCTCCAGCGGGCCAACGATATCCGCAGTCGCAGGGCACAGCTGAAGCGGGACCTGAAGGCGGGACGGCAGCCGATCCATGAGCTGCTGCTCGATCCTCCGCATTACCTCGAGACGGCCAAGGTGTTCGATCTGCTCCTGGCCGTCCCCAAGTACGGACGCGTGAAGGTGAACAAGATCCTCTCCACGTGCCGCATCTCGCCCAGCAAGACGATCGGCGGGCTGTCGCAGCGGCAGCGCGCCGAGCTGGTCGAGCTGATGCGCCGCCGCTAGCCCGGACCCGGGACCGAGCGGGTGGCGCATCAGTCCGGCCGGGTGTTCGTCATCACCGGGCCATCCGGGGTGGGCAAGGGGACACTGATCCGAGCGCTGCTCGACCGGATCCCCGGCCTCGAGCTGTCCGTGTCGGCCACGACCCGCCCGCCCCGGCCCGGCGAGCACGATGGCATCGCCTACCACTTCCTGACGCCTGAGCAATTCGACGAGCGGATCGATGCCGGCGACTTCCTGGAGTACGCCACCTACTCGGGGAACCGCTACGGCACGCTGCGCTCCGAGCTCGATCGCCGGCTTTCGGTCGGCGTGCCGATCGTGCTGGAGATCGAGGTACAGGGCGCCCGGCAGGTCCGCCACGCGATGCCCGATGCCGTGGCCGTATTCATCGCGCCGCCGTCCCGGGACGCGCTGCGGGAGCGTCTGGTGGGCCGCGGCACGGATACCCCCGAGCAGGTGGAGGCGCGCCTGGCGACGGCCGACCAGGAGCTGGAGGCCCGTTCGGAGTTCGCGCACGTGGTGGTCAACGACCGTCTCGAAGATGCGGTCGAGGAGCTGGCGGCAATCGTGCAGCAGGCGCTGGAGCCGTAGCCGCCCGCTAACCTTGAACGTCCACTTCCAGGAAGGAACAGACTCCGTGATCTCCCCCCGCATCGACAAGCTGCTTGAGCACGTCGACTCCGACTACGCGAGCGTGATCGTGGCCGCCAAGCGCGCGCGCCAGATCAACTCCTACTACCACAACCTCGGCGAAGGCACCTTCGACGAGTTTCCGCCGCCGATGGTCGAGACGCGCTCCAAGAACTACCTGACGATCGCGCTGGAAGAGGTCGCTCAGGGCAAGCTCAAGTACCACTACCGCTAGGCGGTCGGTACTGGAGGAACTTCGGTGGCGCGGCTGCTCCTGGGTGTGAGCGGCGGCATCGCCGCCTACAAGGCCCTGGAGACCGCGCGCCTGGCCGTGCGCAGCGGCCACTCGGTCCGGGTCATCCAGACCCCCACCAGCGAGCGGTTCGTGGGCCGGGCCTCGTTCGCCGCGATCACCGGTGCGCCGGTCCTGCTGGACGAATTCGAGACCGACCCGGCCCGGGGCGCCTACCCCGGCGAGCCGGTCCCCGACCGGGCCCCGATCAGCCACCTGGCACTGGTCGAGCGGGCAGACGCTTTCCTGATCGCCCCGGCCAGCGCCAACACGCTGGCCAAGCTGGCCGGCGGCCAGGCCGACAATCTCCTGACCACCGCGGCGCTGGCCGCGGCCTGCCCGGTGCTGGTGGCGCCGGCCATGAATGACCGCATGTACCGCCATCCGGCCACCCAGGGCAATCTCCAGGCCCTGGCGGCCCGGGGCGTCACGGTGATCGGACCGGGCGAGGGCGAGCTCGCCTCGCATGGCGAGCACGGGGTCGGCCGCCTGCCCGAACCGTCTGAGCTCCTGTCGGCCTGGGAGCACGCCGCCTCACGGGCGGGAAGCTGGTCCGGCCTGCGCGTGCTGGTCACCGCCGGTGGTACCCAGGAGCCGATCGACAGCGTCCGCTTCATCGGCAACCGATCCTCCGGCCGGATGGGCTACGCGCTGGCCGCGCGGGCGGCCGCGCGCGGCGCCGCGATCGTCGTGGTGGCCGCCAACGTCCGGCTGCCCGACCCACCTGGCGTCCAGGTCGTCCCCGTGCGCACCGCCGGGGAGATGCAGCTGGCCTGCGAGGCTCATGCACCTGGGTCGGACGTGATCCTGATGGCGGCGGCGGTGGCGGACTTCCGCCCGGCGAGCCCAGCACCGGACAAGCTCAAGAAGGACCAGGGCGTGCCGACTCTCCAGCTCGAGCCCACCGAGGACATCCTCAGCCAGATCGGGGCGCACCGGCGGCCCGAACAGGTTCTGGTCGGATTCGCGGCCGAACACGGGGAGCACGCGATCGCGTATGGCCGCTCCAAGCTGGAGCGCAAGGGCCTCGACCTGATCGTGATCAATGACATCGCCCGCGAGGACATTGGTTTCGACGCCAGCCAAAACGAGGTGACCCTGCTCGGCCGCGATGGCCTTGAGCGCACGATCCCTCGTGCCGACAAGACTCAGGTGGCCGAGGACATCTTGAACGAGGTGGAGCGGCTGCGGGCAACCACGGGAGGGGAGAGCGATGGAGCCGATCGAGCGGCCTCCGCCAGCACGACGGTCTAGGCGCCTGCCGGTCTCTCACGCCGAGCTGGCTCCTCGCCTGCAGGAGAACGTAGCCCGGGCGGTTCAGATCCCGCCGGACGTGCTCGAGTGCGTGATCGTGGCGCTGGTCGCCGAGGGCCATGTGCTGGTCGAGGACTATCCGGGCGTGGGCAAGACCACGCTGGCCCGGGCCATCGCCCGCTCCCTGGACTGCCAGTTCGCCCGCATCCAGTGCACCTCCGACCTGCTGCCGGCCGACGTGGTCGGCGTCAACATGTACGACCAGCGCGAACAGCGCTTCGAGTTCCGCCCCGGACCCGTGTTCGCCAACGTGGTGCTGGTGGACGAGATCAACCGTGCCTCACCCAAGACTCAGTCCGGGCTGCTGGAGTGCATGCAGGAGCGCCGGGTCACGGTCGACGCCCACACCCACGAGCTGGCCCGCCCGTTTCTGGTGCTGGCCACGCAGAACCCGGTCGAGTACGAGGGCACCTACCCGCTTCCGGAGGCCCAGGTGGATCGTTTCATGGTCCGTGTCTCCATCGGCTATCCGGATCGGCATGCCGAGGCGGGCATGCTCGCCGACCATGCCGAGGGCGATCCCCTGCTCACGCTCGGGCCCGTGGCCACCGCCTCCGAGCTGCTCGGTGCCCAGGACGCGGCGCGCAAGGTGCTCGTGACGCCGGCGCTGCGCGACTACGTGGTCTCGCTGCTGTGGCGCACCCGTGATGATCCGCGAGTGGAGCTCGGGGCCAGCCCCCGGGCCGGCCTGATGCTGCTGCGAGCGGCCAAGGCGCTGGCCATGATCCGCGGGCGAGATCACGCTCTCCCTGACGATGTCCAGGCTCTGGCCGAGCCGGTACTGGCCCACCGCCTGGTTCTGGCCGCCGAGGCGCCCCACGCCACCGCTGCCGAGGTTATCGCCGATGCCGTCGCAGCCACCCGCGCCCTCTGAGCGTCCGCGCGCCAGTCATCTGCGGCTCTGGCCTGCCCTGAGCGCCGTCCTGCTCGCCGGCGGTCTGATCCTGGCCGGGCGCATGTTCGGTGCCGTGCCGCTGTTCGTTGTCGGGCTGGGCTTCCTCGTCGTGGGAGCGCTGTCGCCGGCCTGGGTCGTGGCGGCGGCCCGCGGGGCCACGGTCCAGCGCCGGATCAGCGTCCATCGTGCGGTCGAGGATGAGCCCCTGGAGTCGATCATCGACGTCCACCGGGGCTGGTTTGGCCTGCCGGGCGCGCAGCTGTACGACCCGCTGGCCGGCACCAGCATCTCCGTGGCCGAGCCGCTGTCGGTCCTCACGGGCCGCCCACGTGCCCAGCTGCGGGTGATCGCCCGCATCCCTCGGCGCGGGCGGCACCGGTTCGCTCCGCCCACCCTGAGCCTCAGCGACTCCCTGGGCCTCGTCCAGCTTCAACGGGACGGCTCGGGCCACGACGATGAGGTGCTCATCCTGCCCCGCACCGAGCCCGTGCACTGGGTGCACCGTGACTATCGGCAGGCCGCCACCGGGCGCATTCGTCACGTCGCCCATGAGCCGATCGGGGCGGGGGAGGTGGATGGCCTGCGCCAGTATGTGCCGGGGACGCCGGCGTCCCGGATTCACTGGCCGGCTCTGGCCCGGTACCCGAACCCGCCGCTCCTGCTCGAGCGCCGGCTGGTGGCGGACACCCAGACGCTGCCGCTGATCGTGCTGGACGCCCGACGCCGGCTGGGGGGGTCTGACCCGGAGCTCCTGGATATCGCCGTTCGGGCCGCCGCCTCGCTGACGCTCGAACTCGCGCAAACCAGCGGTTGCCGGGTGCTTCTGCCTGGCGATCGCGTACCCATCACGGTGGGGCCCGGCCTGGCCAGCTGGCCGGCGGTCCACACCCGGTTGGCGCTGGTGGAGGACGTCGTCGACTCGGGGCAGGGGCTGGCGCTGCGCGCGAAAGCCATTCGCGGCCCGGTCATCCTCGTGTCGATCCGCCTTGATCCTCAGATGGCGCTGAGCAGCGTCCCCGGCCATGCCGAGCCTCTCATCCTGGTAATCCCCCGCCGTCTGGGCGCCCGCATCGAGGTTCGGTCCAGCTTCGAGGTGGCCGGCTGCATCGGCTTCGTGCTCCGTTCACGCGCGCGGCGCCTGCGCCGAGGGGCGGCGGCATGAGCACAGCCCAGTTCGCCGTCCTCGGGGCCGGCCGGGTGGACGCGCCCGGGCGGGCCGGCACCGACGCGAAGTCGACGCGCGGCATGACGCTCATCGCGTTCATGTTGCTGGCTCTCTACGGTGCGCTGCGCTGGGGCACGATGCTCGCTCAGTCGCCGGGTGGGCACCTGTTCGGTCTGCTTGTGCTGACCCTGCTCATCGCCTGGCTGGGCGGTCGCCTGTCCGCCACCCGGCTGGCGGCTCGGGTGGCGGCCACCGTGGGGATCGTCCTGGGCGCGCTGGCGATGATCCCGATGTCCGGCTTCCCGGCCAGCTGGTTGCTGGGGCTGCACTTCGGCCGTCTGGGGCAGGCGGTCGGCAACGGACTGTCAGCCCTGCCCCACGTGATCGTCCCCTACAGCGGCACCCATCTGGCCATCAACGCGGTGATCGTCCTGGGGGCGGGCATGCTGCTGCTGGCCGGCGCTCTGGCCCTCTGCACACCGCGCCGGCAGCTCGGTCAGGCTCGCCTGACCGCCGCTGCGATTCCCCTGATCGTGCTGGCGATCGTTCCCTCCGTACTGTCCGAGCCCCATCTGGCCGGGGTGCACGGGGTGATCCTGTTCCTCCTGCTGATGGCCCTTCTGTTCTCAGAGCGGGTCGCGCCGCGCCGAGTCGCCGGAGCCGTCGTGTTCGCGCTGCTGGCCTCGCTGGTGGCGCTGATCGTGAGCCCGGCCATCCAGACCTCGCACGCCTGGATCAACGTCAAGACGATTGGAACCGGCCGGGTCCACCATGGCGAGCGCTTCAACTGGAGCCAGACGTACGGGCCGCTCGACTGGCCCCACCAGGGCACCGATGTGCTGAACGTGCAGGCCCGGTTTCCCAGCTACTGGAAGGCGGAGGACATCGACCTCTTCAACGGGTCGGACTGGGTGTCCTCGGACGTGGACGGCGGCAATCAGACGATCGGCGTCAGCCGCTCCAACCTGTCCCGCTGGACCGAACCGCTGACCGTGACCCTGGCGACCATGTCGACCAGCCAGATCATCGCCGCGGGCGTGGCCAGCGAGCCCCAGTCCAGTGCGTTCACGGTGATCCCCGGCAACGGGCCCGGCACGTGGGAGACCGAGCAGCCCCTGGGCCCGAACTCCAGCTACCACGTCGACGTGTACGCACCATCTCCGACCCGGGCCCAGCTGGCCTCCGCGCCGGCTCAGTACCCGATGAGCGTCCTGGCCCCGGAGCTTCAGCTGATCCTGCCCGCCTCCGCCAGCGACCAGACGCTGTTCGGCGCTTCGGCCAGCCCGGTCCAGTTCACGGCGTTTGGCTCACCGCACCACCTGGAGCCCTACGGCGGGCTGTCCCGGTTCGATGAGTCAGAGTTGATCCGCAATTCGCCGTACGCACCCGCCTTCCGGCTGGCCATGCGCCTGCGCGCCCAGGCCGCCACGCCGTACGACTACCTGGAGAACATCCTCCGCTACCTGGCCGACGGTTTCACCTACGACCAGACCCCGACGGCCGGTCGCTACCCGTTGCTCAATTTCCTGTTCAAGACGCGGAGGGGGTACTGCCAGCAGTTCGCGGGATCCATGGCCCTGCTGCTGCGCATGGGCGGCGTGCCGGCCCGGGTGGCCGCCGGCTTCACCACGGGCGTCTACGACGAGCGGACTCACACCTACGGGGTGTCCGACCTTGACGCCCACACCTGGGTCGAGGCGTGGTTTGCCGGCTACGGCTGGGTGACGTTCGACCCGACCCCACCGTCCGATCCGGCGCTCAGCGGGCACATCGCTCTGCCCGCGGGGCAGGCCTCGCCGGCCGTCGGGGAGCCGAGGGGGCTCAGCCGGTCTGTGCACCCCCGTGGGGCCGGCGCCGCAGCCCCCACAGGGCCGCGGCGCCAGAGCGGACGCTCTCATCGACAGTCCGGAGGCGGCGGGCCGGCCCTGCCGGTTCTGGGGGCGAGTCTGCTGCTGGTAGCGCTCCTCGGTCTGGCGTTCCTGCGCCTCCGCCGGCCGCGCGGACCCGAGGCAGCTCTAACGGAGCTCGAGCGCGCCTTCGCGCGCTGCGGGCGGCCGCTCAGCCCGGCCGTCACGCTGTCGGGTCTGGAGCGGCGGCTCGCGGACGAGCCGGAGGCGGCGGAGTACGTCCGGACACTGTGCGCCGCTCGGTACGCCGGCAAATCGGGCCTGCCGACGACGGAGCAGCGGCGCGCCCTGCGGCGGCGGCTCCGGATCGGGCTGGGGCCGCTCGGCTGGCTTCGCGCGCTGTTCGCCCTACCGCCGCTGAGCGCTCCATCCGCGCCGCGGAACTCGGCAAGGGGAGGCTTACACTGAGCGACATGGACGACGTCTATGAGCTGTTCCGCCGCGGCACCGAGCTACTCGAGGCCGGGCACCATCACCAGGCCGCTGTCCCGCTGAGCCGGGCCCGCGATCTGGCCCCGGAGCAGACGTCGATCCGCGAGGCCCTCGGGCGCGCGCTGTTCCACATCCAGCGCTACGAGCAGGCGGCGGCCGAGTTCTCGGCCATCGTCGACCGGGCACCGACGAACGACTACGCCCTGTTCTGCCTGGGCCGCTGCCTGCAGCTGCTCGGGCGCCACGCCGAGGCTCGCCAGCCTCTGGCACTGGCCGCCTGCATGCAGCCCTCGCGTCGCGATTACCGCCGCTACCGGGACCAGGCGCGGGCGCGAGCGGCCGCCCAGTAAGTCCCCTTCGGCGCCGTCCGGTGCTACGCTAGATCAACAGCTTTCGTAGACCTCGGCGATCCCGGGGCGCAGTACCGAAAGTGGGCGCACGCCCGCTTTTTTTTATGAGTTTTCGCGTTGGAGGAGCCTGTGACACCGCTGCAACAGGAAATCGAAACCCGGTTGGCCAAGGAGGCCCCGGACGTCGAGGTGCTGCTGGCCGAGGTCGTCTCCCGCGACACCCTACGCCTGTTCATCGACCACCCCGACGGCGTCACGCTGGCACTGTGCGAGCGGGTCACCGGCCTGCTCACCGACTACCGGGATCGCTACACGCTGGAGGTCTCCTCGCCGGGACAGGACCGCCCCCTCACCAAGCCACAGCACTTCAGCCGGTTTCTGGGGCGTCGCGCGCAGGTGCGGCTGCGCGAGGCAAGGGATGGACACAAGCAAGTGACCGGCGAGCTGGTCGGCGCCTCCGAGCAGGAGGTCACGATCGCCGCCTCCGAGGGAGTCGTCTCGATTCCCTACGAGCAGATCGCCCGCTCCAACCTCGTACCTGGAGACTGAGCAACCATGTCAAGAGAGATCGTCGAGGCCATTCGTGGTCTGGCCGCCGAGAAGAACATCTCGCAGGAGAAGCTGATGGAGGCGCTTGAGGACGCGCTCCTGTCGGCCTACAAGAAGACGCCCGGATCGGCCCCCTACGCCAAGGTCGAGATGGACCGGGACACCGCCGACTTCCGGGTGTGGGAGCTGAAGATCCCGCCGGAGCTCGAGGAGCAGCTGCTCGTCGAGGCCACCGAGGACCAGCAGCCCACAGTCGACCCCGAGACGGGCGAGATGCGTGAGCCGCCGGAGCCCGAGATCGACCTGGAGAAGCTCAAGGAGTACGAGGATCAGATCGAGACCGAGGACGTCACGCCCCACGACTTCGGCCGGATCGCCGCCCAGACCGCCAAGCAGGTGATCCTGCAGCGGATCCGCGAGGCCGAGCGGGACATGATGTTCGAGGAGTACCGCGACCGCGTGGGCGAGCTGATCACCGGCATCGTCCAGCAGTCCGACTCCCGGTACACGCTGGTCCAGCTCCGCGAGCGCGTCGAGGCCCTGCTGCCCAAGTCAGAGCAGGTGGAGGGCGAGCGCTACGACCATTCCCAGCGGATCAAGGCGGTCATCAAGGACGTGTCCAACTCGACCAAGGGCCCGTCGATCATCGTCTCCCGGCGCGATCCGGAGCTGATCAAGTCGCTGTTCGAGCTCGAGGTCCCGGAGATCGCCGACGGGCTGGTGGAGATCACGGGCGTGGCCCGCGAGCCCGGCTACCGGTCGAAGATCGCCGTCGTCAGTCATGTCGACGGGGTCGATCCGGTCGGTGCCTGCGTGGGGCCGCGAGGTTCGCGGGTTCGCATGGTGGTGTCAGAGCTGCGCGGCGAGAAGATCGACATCATCCCCTACAACGACGAGCCCGCCCGGTTCGTGGCCAAGGCGCTGTCACCGGCCCGCGTGCGCGAGGTGCTGGTCGACGACGACAACAAGCAGGCCACGGTGATCGTGCCCGACGACCAGCTGTCGCTGGCGATCGGCCGTGAGGGCCAGAACGCCCGGCTGGCCGCCAGGCTGACCGGCTGGCGGATCGACATCCGTTCCGAGACCGAGTTCGCCGCCGAGGAGGCCGAGCACGGCTACGAGGAGGAGGAGGCATCCGGGCGCTGCGCGGCCATCCTGGCCAATGGCCGGCGCTGTCCGAACGCCGCGCTTCCCGGCTCTCGCTACTGCGGCCTGCCCGCCCATCAGGCGCTGGCGGACAAGGGGACCGACCAGGTGGAGGCGGGCGCGTAGGCGCCTTCTACACTGAGTCGGATGCCCGCGAAGCGAAGCGAAGACGCCCCCAAGAAGGGCTCGGCCCAGAAGCCTGCCCGTGGTTCCGCCGGTTCGAGCGGCAACGGCTCGGGTGGCTCGGCGGCCAAGCCGGCTGCGCGCGCCAAGGCGCCGGCCCGGACGGCGGCGGACGGAGGCCGGGCTGCCAAGCCCGCCACTCCCAGGCCTCGACTCCCAAGGCCTCGACTCCCAAGGCTCCCAAGGCCGGGACGGCCAAGCCGGCCGCCGCTGCGGACAAGAGCGCCTCGCGTCCGGCCGCCCGCACACCGGCCAAGAAGCCCGCGACGCCGGCCGACCCCGTGACGTCACCGGCCGCTCAACCTTCGCCGCCGCCTGCCCAGGCCGCGGCCTCAGAGGCTCCCGCCGCCCAGCCGGCTCCGGCCCAGGCGCCGCCATCCGCCGACGGCGGCGACCAGCCCCACAAGCAGCGTCCCACACGTGACTCTCTCCAGGGCGAGCGGGCGCCCGGCAGTGGCGGCGGGCGCCGCCGCGTGGTGATCGACAGCCAGGCTTCCCGGCGCGGACCCGGCGGCGGTCCCGGTGGGCCGGGCGGGGGACCTCCGGGCGGCCAGCCGCCCCGCCGCCAGCGCCGCGGGCGCCGCCGTCGCGGCGTGTACGACGAGGAGGCCGAGTCGCGTCCCAGCCGCGTCGCGGTCGCCGAGCCCGACTCCACCCAGATCAACTCCGGCTCCACCGTCAAGGACGTGGCCGAGTACCTGGACGTTCCGGTCCCGGAGATCATGAAGCAGCTGATGGCGCTGGGCGAGATGAAGACGCTCACCCAGACGCTGTCCGACGAGGCGATCGTCGAGCTGGCCGAGAAGCTCGGCAAGGACGTCGACATCGTCCACACGGAGGATGAGACGATCGCCGAGCCCGTGTTCCACGACAGCGATGAATCGCTGGTGGAGCGCCCGCCGGTGGTCACGATCATGGGCCATGTCGACCACGGCAAGACCTCGCTGCTGGACGCGATCCGTGAGACCGAGGTCGCCGCCGGCGAGGCGGGCGGCATCACCCAGCACATCGGCGCCTATCAGGTGCATCACGACGGCAGGATCGTCACCTTCCTGGACACGCCCGGCCACGAGGCGTTCACCGCGATGCGCGCCCGGGGCGCCAAGGCGACCGACATCGCCGTGATCGTGGTTGCCGCCGACGACGGCGTCAAGCCCCAGACCCAGGAGGCGGTCGACCACGCCAAGGACGCCGAGGTCCCGATCCTGGTGGCGATCAACAAGATCGACAAGGAAGGCGCCGACCCCAACCGCGTGCGCGGCGAGATGGCGGGGATCGGCCTGCAGCCGGTGGAGTGGGGCGGCGACACGGAGTTTGTCGACGTGTCGGCCAAGACCAAGGAGGGCCTCGACAACCTGCTCGAGACGATCCTCGTGATGGCCGAGGTGGAGGAGCTCAAAGCCAATCCGGACGCTCCAGCATCGGGGACCGTGATCGAGTCCAAGCTCGACCCGGGTCGCGGACCCGTGGTGACGATCCTGATCGTGCGCGGGTCGCTGGAGGTGGGGGACGCGCTGGTCGCGGGCGCCCATTGGGGGCGCGTGCGCGCCATGCATGACTTCACCGGCAATCGCGTGACCCAGGCTCTGCCCGGCGAACCCGTCGAGGTGCTCGGTTTCGACTCCGTCCCGGAGGCGGGCGAGTACGTGCACGTCGTCGAGCACGAGCGCCGGGCCAAGCAGCTGGCGTCCGAGCGCGCCAACCGTCTGAAGACCGAGTCGCTGGCCAGGCGGAGCGGCAAGCGGATCTCGCTGGAGAACATCTTCGGCTCCGACCTGAAGGAGCTGAACCTGGTCTTGAAGTCCGACGTCGCCGGGTCGCTCGAGGCGATCGAGGACGAGATCGCCAAGCTCCCCCAGGACGAGGTGTCGGTGAACGTGATCCGCCGCGCGGTCGGTGCCGTGACCGAGTCGGACGTGATGCTGGCCGCGGCCTCCGACGCCGTGATCCTGGCCTTCAACGTTCGCCCGGTGGGCGATGCCCGGGCCGTGGCCGAGCGCGAGGGCGTGGAGATCCGCTCCTACTCGGTCATCTACCGAGCGATCGAAGAACTGCGCCTGGCGATGCAGGGCATGCTGGCTCCCGATGAGGTCGAGGATGCCGTCGGCAGTGCCGAGGTGCGCCAGATCTTCCGGGCTTCCCGGGTGGGCACGATCGCGGGTTGTCACGTCACAGAGGGCAAGATCGTCCGGGGCGGCCGGGTGCGGCTCGTCCGCGACGGGACCGTCGTATGGGACGGCGAGATCCAGAGCCTGCGGCGCGTCAACGACGACGTCCGCGAGGTCGCCGCCGGGTTTGACTGCGGTGTGGTGCTGCGCGACTACGCCGACATCAAGGAGGGCGACGTGCTGGAGGCCTACACCACTCGCCAGGTCGAGCGCGAGCTCGCCTGAGACGCCGGGTCGCGACCGTGAGCGACCCCGGAGGCGGTTTCGTGACCGTGCTGGTCCTTGATCTGCACTTTCCCGAGGCCGGCAGTCTCAAGGCCAAGCGCAAGGACCTCCAGTCGATCAAGGCGATTCTCCATGGACGGTTCGGCGCCACCGTGGCCGAGACGGACTATCACGACCTGTGGCAGCGGGCCCGGTTGACGGTGGCACTGGTCAGCGGCTCGGCCGCCCATCTGGACGAGGCGGTCGACCACATGTGCGGTTGGCTCGACGCCCGCTGTCCCGCCGGAGTCGGGGTGGAACGGATGTTCGCCTCCACCAACGATCTACGCGACGTCATGTCAACGCTGAGGCTGGGTGGCTAGGATGGCCGGACCGAGGATGCGAAGGGTCGACGTGGCCCTAAGAGAGGTTCTCAGTGACGCCATCTCGTCGGATCTCCAGGATCCGCGGGTGGGATTCGTGACCGTGACAGGAGTCAAGACCAGCCCCGATCTGCGCCACGCGCGTGTGTACGTGAGCGTTCTGGGCGACGACGCCGCCCGCCAGGACAGCCTGGAGGGACTGCGCTCCGCGCACGGGTTCCTGCAGGCACGAATGGCCGCCGAGCTGCGGCTCAAGCACACGCCCAGTCTCACGTTCGAATATGACGATTCAGTCGATCGTGGGATGAAGATCTCGCAACTGATCCAAGAAATTGCCGATGACTCTGAACACCACGACTGAGGAACTCGTCGCCGCTGATCAGGTCGAGGTGTTGGAGGAGCTCCGCGCCGCGACCAAGCTGATCGTGGTCACCCACGAAAACCCGGACGGCGACGCCCTGGGTTCGCTCGTGGGCATGCAGAAGCTGCTCCTGGCGCTGGGCAAGGACAGCCTCATATTCATCGCCGCGTCCGAGCTGCCACTGCCCTACGAGTACCGGTTCCTACCCCTGGATGGCCTGGTCTCCGAACCACCTGCGGACCTCGACGAGCGGACGATCGTGTTCCTGGACTGCGGGAATCTGGAACGCAATCCGGCGGAGGCCCTGCAGCGTGCGGGCGCGCACATCCTCAACATCGATCATCACCACGACAACACCCGGTTCGGCACCGCCAACCTGGTCGTCCCGTCGGCCTCCTGCACCGCCGAGATCATCTGGGAGCTGATCCATGGCTTCGGGGTGCCGCTCACCCGGCCGATCGCCGAGGCGCTCTACGTGGGACTTATCACCGATACCGGCTGCTTCATGTACGAGAACACCGGCCCGCGCGCCCACATGATGGCGGCCGAGCTGATCGAGGCCGGGGTGGACGTCCACGGCATTTACCGGCGCGTGTACGAGGGGATCCCGTTCGGCAAGCTCGTGCTGCTCTCCCGGGCGCTGTCTCGCATCGAGCGCTACGACCACGGCCGTCTGACGATGACCTGCCTGACGGCCGAGGACTTCGAGTGCGCCGAGGCCGAGGAGAGCTATTCGGAGGGCGTCATCGATCATCTCCGGGCCGTCCGTGACACGGTGATGGCCGCGCTGGTGCGCGATCGTCTCGACGGAACGGGCAAGCCGGAGGAGGGGCCGGGCGGGCAGCGCCTGCGCAAGGTATCGCTGCGCGCCAGCGACGTTACGGTGGACGTGTCGGCAATCGCGCGCGTGGCCGGAGGCGGGGGGCATCGAGCGGCCGCCGGGTTCACCACCAGCCTCGAGTGGGAGGAGCTCGTGAGCTTCCTGCGCGAGCAGCTGACCCTGCAGCTGCAGGCCACCTGAGCCACCCTGGCTCGCGGCCGGGGATTGCGCGTTGCCCGCTGGAGTGCTGCTGATCGACAAGCCCGGCGGCGTGACCTCACACGATGTCGTCGCCCGGGTGCGGCGATCGTTTGCGCGCGGTGTGAGAGTCGGACATGCCGGCACGCTTGACCCGTTCGCCACCGGCCTGCTGCTGGTCCTGGTGGGGCGGGGGACGCGGGTGCAGCGGTTCCTCATGGAGCTGCCCAAGCGCTACGAGGTGGTGGCGCGTTTTGGTGCCGTGTCCACCACCGGAGACCCGGAGGGGGAGATCACGGAGACAGGGGTCGTGCCGGTGGGGGATCTGGCTCTACCCGTGGGCCGGGTTCGGCAGCGTCCGCCGGCTTACTCCGCCGTGAAGGTGGGGGGGAGGCGGGCGTATGCGCTGGCCCGAGCCGGCGAGCCGGTGGAGCTCCCGGAGCGGGTCGTGTCGGTCCACCGGTTCGAGGAGCTCTGGCGCGAGGGGGATCGGCGGGGCTACGTGGTGGAGTGCTCGTCCGGGACCTACGTACGCTCGCTGATCGCCGATCTCGGAGACGCCTACTGCCTGTCTCTGCGCCGGACGCACATAGGGTCGTTCGATGTGAGCGACGCCGGGGAGGATCTGGTGCCGCTGGAGGTCGCAATCGCCTTCCTGCCGGAGGTCAGGCTCGATCAGGACGAGGCCGCCCGGGCGGTCCATGGGATGACCGTGGCGGCGCGGAACGAGCCCGCCCTCGGCGGCTTCGTCAGGTTGACCGACGAACGTGGTCTGGTCGGGCTGGCCGAGCCGAGGGCGGACGGGCTGCTGCATCCGCGTGTCGTCCTGCGCAGCTGACCTTCTAGGCTTCCGGCGCGATGCGGATCATGGATCTTGCGGATGTCCAGGCCCGGCCCCGGCGGGTTGCCGTGGGCGAGTTCGACGGCGTCCACCTCGGGCACCGAGCGGTGATCGACGACAACGACACGGTGCTCACCTTCGAGCCCCATCCGCTGGTGGTCGTGCGACCCGAGGCGGCGCCGAAGCTGCTCAACAGCCTCGAGGTCAAGTCCGAGCTGATCGCCGAGCTGGGCGTGGAGGAGCTCGTCATCATCCCGTTCGATCAGGGATTCGCTCATCAGAGCCCCCAGGAGTTCATCGACCGCGTGCTGGTCGAGCGAATCGGCGCCACGGACGTCTCCGTGGGCGAGAACTTCCGCTTCGGCCACAACGCCTCCGGCGACGCGGCGCTGCTCGAGGCCGACGAGCGCTTCACCACGCGGGTGGTGCCGCTCGTCGAGGTCGACGGCGAGGTGATCTCCTCCAGCCGCATCCGGGCGCTGATCGCCGCGGGAGACGTGGAGGCAGCCGCCCGGCTGCTGGGCACACGCTTCCGGATCCGCGGCGAGGTGGTCCACGGCGACCATCGCGGCCGCGAACTCGGGTTCCCCACGGCAAACCTGGTCCCAGACCAGCTGCTGGCGCTGCCCGGGCACGGCGTGTACGCCTGCCGGGCCGGCGATCATGTCGCCGCCGTCAGCATCGGCGTCCGGCCGACGTTCCAGACGGGCCGTGGCGTGCTGGTCGAGGCCTACGTGCTCGATTTCGAAGGCGACCTGTACGGCCGGGAGATGACCTTGGAGTTCGTGGCCCGGCTGCGTGGCGAACGCCGTTTCACCAGTGCGGAGGGGCTGATCGAGCAGATGCAGGCCGATGTGGAGCGCACCCGTGAGCTGGTCGGCACATGAGCCTCTGCTAGCCTCATCGGCCGCATGACTCTGACGCAGGAACGCAAGCAGGAGCTGATCGAGCGGTTCGGGGACTCGGCCCAGGACACCGGCAAGGCCGAGGTCCAGGTGGCGCTGATGACCGAGCGCATCAACCAGCTGACCGAGCACCTGCGCACACACGGCAAGGACCATCACTCGCGCCGTGGCCTGCTGATGCTCGTCGGGCGCCGCCGGCGCCTGCTGAACTACCTTCAGCGGGACGACCTGGAGCGCTATCGCTCGCTGATCCGCGAGCTCGGGCTCCGTCGCTGACGCTCTGTCGGGGGGCGCCCTGTGACTCCGATCCCCGCCGGCCAGCCGGTGCCCAGCTTCTCACTGGAGCGCGATGGGGGTACGCCGTTCACCGAGGCCGATCTGGCCGGTCGCACGACGGTGCTGGTCTTCTATCCGTTCGCCTTCAGCCCCGTGTGCAGCGACCAGCTCAGCCTGTACGACTCGGTACGGGAGGACTTCGACGCGCATGGTGCCGTGCTCTACGGCGTCTCGTGTGATGCCAAGTGGTCCCAGCGGGCCTTCAAGGAGAAGCTGGGCGTCTCGATGGAGCAGCTGTCGGACTTCGAGCCCAAGGGCGCGGTGTGCCGGGCGTTCGGCGTGTATCACCCGGGCGGCTTCCCTCAGCGCGCGCTGGTCATCATCGGTCCCGACGGCCGGGTTGTGTGGAGCCACCAGGCAGAGTCGCCGGGTGATCTGCCGGGCGCCAATCTGATCTTCGACGCCTTGGCGCGCGGCGTCGCCGCCGGTTAGCTCTTCCGGGGCGGCGATGAGCGAGCTGGGGTCTGCACCGGTCCCGGAGCTCGCTGCCGACGACCACGTGCGGGGATCCGCCGAGTGGCCGCTGGTGATCGAGTACGCAGACTTCGAGTGCCCGTACTGCGCCGCTCTGGACGGGCGGCTGTCCCGGCTACCCCTGCGCCGCCTGTTCCGCCACTTCCCCGTGCGTTCGTCGCACCCGCGCTCGTGGGCTGCCTCGTGTGCCGCCGAGGCGGCCGGGTTGCAGGGCCGCTTCTGGGAGATGCACGACGCCCTGTTCGCCGACCAGGCCCGCCTGGAGGACCCGCACCTGTGGCAGCGGGCCGGCTCGCTCGGGCTCGACGTCGAGCGGTTCGACGCCGACCGCCGCTCCGCCGGAGTGCTGGAGCGAGTGACGCGGGATTTCCGGTCCGGCGTGCGGGCGGGCGTGGTCACGACCCCGACCGTGTTCGTCGATGGGCGGGCGTATGTCGGCGAGGCGATTGTTCGCCGGCTCGAGACGCTTACGGACGGCTGAAGCGGAATCGGGGGCGAACAATCGCTCCCCAAACGCTCTCTCCTCCATGAACTGTGGATCAAAGAGTCGTTATGGCGACCTCTTCTTCCATAGATGAGCAGATCAGCGCCCTGTCGGCGGTGCAGGGCGGATACATCCATCGCGATCAGCTCACCCAGCTGGCCCTCACCGCGAGCGCGATCAAGAACCGCATCAGGCGTGGCTTTCTCATCCCTTCGTACCGAAGCGTCTACGCCGTCGGCCACGTCCCCACCGACCCCATCTCCCGCGCCAAAGGCGCCCTCCTGGCCGCCGGACCGCGCTCCGCGCTGGGCGACATCTCGGCGGGTAGCTACTACGGCATCTTCAAGCACTGGCGCGTCCCCCTCCACGTGATCGTCGCCACCGACCGCCGCATCAAGGGCCTGGTCATCCACCGCAACCGCCGCCTGACGCGCAAGGACGTCATCACCCCGGAGCCGAACCTCCGCGTCGTCAGCCCGTTGATAGCGCTCCTCGAATCAGCGCAGTACCTCAGCGAGCGGCGCCTCAGGCGCGTAGTCAACGAGATCCGCCTGCAGCACCGGATCCAGCTCAGCGAAGTCCAAGACGCCCTCGATCGCTTCCCCCGCCACCCCGGCGTGCCCGTACTCACACCCATCGTGGCCACCAGCCAGCAGCAGCCCAACCGCTCAGCGTGGGAGGACGAATGGCCGAAGTTCGCCGCCCGCCACCACCTACCCGCCTACGTGATGAACCGCCGAGTCGAAGGGCACCGGACGGACGTGCTGTTCGGAGTCGAACAGCTGATCGTCGAGCTGGATGGCTGGGCCACCCACCAGACCCAAGAGGCGTTCATCAAGGACCGCGCCCAGGACGCCGAGATCCTCGCCAGGACCGGCATGCCCACGGTCCGAATCACGTACGAGCGCTTCCACCAGCGCCCGGCACACGAGGCGGAGCGCCTGCACACCATCCTGGCCCGGCGGCGGGCCGAGCTCCAGCTACGCGCCGCGCCCGGCTGAGTGCGCCGCATGGAGGTCCGCCACGGTGGGCGTCGGACCGGCCAGCGGCAGCGCGTGTCCCGGCGTGGAGATCGCCGCCGTGACCAGCGCCAGGTGACGATCCAGGAGCTCCGGACTGGCCTCCAGCTGATCCGCCGCGGAGCACACCCCCTTGGTCAGGAGCATCACGTCCACGGCCCCGATCTCCGGCCGCACCGTGCCGGCCCGCTTGCCGGCATCCAGCAGCTCGTCGAGCAGCTCCAGCAGCTCGGTATGCACGGCCTGGATGTCCGGATGGGAGAGGAACTCGTCGGCGATCGCTTCGAACAGCGCCCGCTCCCGCTGCTGCCCGCGCACCATCTCCTCCAGGATCACGAACACGGCCGTTCCGGCCTCATCGCCAGCCAGGAGCTGCCGAGCATCGGTCACGGCCTGCTGCATCTTGTTGACCAGCACCGCGGCGATCAGGTCGCGCTTCGTGGGGAAGTTGCGGAACAGGGTGGCGCGTCCGATCTCCGCCCGCTCCGCGATCTCCCCGACCCCCGCATCCAGACCCCGCTCCGAGAACACCTCGGCCGCGGCCGCCAGCAGGCGCGCGCGGTTACGGGCGGCATCGGAGCGCTGGGGTCGTTGAATTGCGGACATCGTGAACATATTGTGACCACCAGGGGGTCATGCCGCCACCGGCACCGCCGAGGCGTCGAGTTCCAGACCCTCCAGGTGGCGCCGGCGCAGAAGCAGAGCCAGCAGCACTGCGGCCGCTCCGAGCATCACCGCGGCCGCGGCAAACGCCACGTGGTAGCCGGACACCAGGGCGGTGAATCGTGCGGCGATCCCGGCGTGGGAGCCGTGCAGGAGGCTGCTCGTCTGGCTGGCCGACAGCGTGGCGAGGATCGCCAGCCCGAGTGAGCCGCCCACCTGCTGGGAGGTGTTGAACAGGCCGGACGCGAGCCCTGAGTCGTCCGAGCTGACCCCGGAGGTCCCGAGCAGCGTCACCGGGACGAACGTCAGTCCCATCCCGATCGAGAGCGGAATCAGCCCGACCAGGAGGTCGCTCACGTAGGAGCCGTGCACCGGCACGCCGGTGAGCAGCACCAGGCCGGCAGCGGCCAGAGCGGTCCCGGCCACGGCGATGTTCCGGACCCCGACCCGGGCGATCAGCTGCTGGGCCAGCGCGGCCCCGACGATGATCCCGCCGGTGACCGGCAGGAACGCGAACCCGGCCCGCAGCGGGCTGTACCCGAGGATGTCCTGCACGTACAGCGAGGCGAAGAAGAACATCCCGAACATCCCTGATGCGACCAGCAGCATCACCAGGTTGGCGGCGGAGATGGTCCGGGCCCGGAAGATGCTCAGCCGCACGAGCGGTGCCGTCGCGCGAGACTCGATCAGTCCGAAGAGAGCGAGCAGCGCGACTCCGCCGCCGAGCACGAGCAGCGTCTGGGCGGACCCCCAGCCCCACGCCTGGGCCTTGATGATCCCGAACACGAGCGTGACCAGACCGCCTGTGACCGCGGTGGCGCCGGCCAGGTCGAAGGAGTGGTGTCCGAGGTCGGCGCGCGACTCGGGCACGAATCGCATGGCCAGCAGCGTGGCCAGCACGCCCACCGGTACGTTGACGAAGAAGATCCACCGCCAGGAGACCAGGTCGGTGAGGACTCCGCCAAGCAGCAGCCCGAAGGCGGCGCCGCCGGCGGCGATCCCGCTCCACACGCCGAGTGCCTTGGTCCGCTCGCCGTGGTCCTGGAAGGTGGTCATGATGATCGACAGGGCGGCGGGGGAGACAAGCGCGCCGCCCAGGCCCTGCAGCCCGCGCCCGACGATCAGCATCGCCGAGGATTGCGCAAAGCCGTTGAGCAGCGAGGCGAGCGAGAACAGGATCACGCCGGCCACGAACAGGCGGCGGCGCCCGAGCAGATCGGCGGCGCGGCCACCCAGCATCAAAAAGCCGCCGAATACGAGCGTGTACGCGTTGATCACCCAGGCCAGGTTGGCGGTGGAGAAGTGCAGCCCGCGCTGGATCGACGGGAGGGCGACGTTCACGATCGTCGCGTCCAGCACGACCATGAACTGGGCCAGGCAGGCAATCAACAGGATCAGCCAGCGATTGGTTACGGATTTCTCTGTCATGGCGGCCCTCCGGTGGTAAAGTGGACTCTGCGGTCCGCTTACCCTATCACAAACCGGACCGCCCGGTCCGCTTAGCTCGACAATATCTGCGCTGCCGCCCACTTTGAGTTGGGCAGCAGTGGGCTCGTCGAGGACGCCGAGCCGCTCCAAATCCCCTGGCCCCGGGGTTCGATTCAGCCAGACCCGCTAGGATCAGGGCGTTCGGACTAAGAGAAAAAGACGAAGGGACTCCGCCGACCGAAGGGCGGAGCAGAAGGGAATTGAATATGTCTGACGCCGTAAAGCGCGTGTCCGTCGAGATCGCGGGCAAGGAGATCTCGTTCGAGACGGGCAGGCTGGCCAAGCAGGCCTCCGGCGCCGTCGTCGTCCGTGCGGGCGACACCATGGTGCTCTGCACCGCCACCGCGGGTGATATCCGCGACGTTGACTTCCTACCGCTCACCGTGGACGTGGAGGAGCGGATGTATGCGGCCGGGAAGATCCCCGGCTCGTTCTTCAAGCGCGAGGGTCGCGCGGGGGAGAAGGGGATCCTGACCGCGCGCATGATCGACCGGCCGATCCGGCCGCTGTTCCCCAAGGGCTGGCGGTATGAGACCCAGCTCGTGGCCATCCCGCTGTCGATCGACCACGTCAACCCCTACGACATCCTGGCCATGAACGGCGCCTCCGCGGCGCTGATGCTCTCCGAGATCCCGGTTCCCACGCCCGTGGGCGCGGTCCGGATCGGCAAGGTCGACGGCAACTTCGTCGTCAACCCGGACGAGGAGGACCTGATCGACAACACCGATCTGGACCTGATCGTGGCCGGCACCGACGAGGCCATTCTGATGGTCGAGGCCGGCGCCAACGAGATCCCCGAAGCGGAGATCCTCGATGCGCTGGACATCGCCCACGACGCGATCAAGAAGCTGTGCGCGGCCCAGCATGAGCTCCGCGCCCAGGCCGGCAAGGAGAAGCTGGCCGTCGAGATCCCCCAGATCAGCCCGGAGCTGTACGAGCAGATCAAGGCCTCGCACGGTGACGCGCTCAGTCAGGCCACCCAGGTGGAGGACAAGCTGGAGCGCCAGGACGCCACCAAGGCGGTCGAGGAGCAGGTGCTCACCCAGTACTCGGGTGACCCGGCCACCGAGACCTACGCGGAGTACCGGGCCAACGCCCAGCGCGCCTTCGACAAGCTGGAGAAGACGCTGATCCGCGAGCGCATCGCCGTCCAGAAGCGCCGCCCCGACGGGCGCAGCGCCGAGGAGATCCGGCCGATCACGATCGAGGTGTCAACGCTTCCCCGAGCCCACGGCTCGGCTCTGTTCACCCGCGGCCAGACGCAGGCCCTCAGCGTGGTTGCCCTGGGCACCACCCGCGAGGAGATGCGGCTGGACACGCTGGGTCTCGAGACGACCAAGCGCTACTTCCATCACTACAACTTCCCGCCCTTCAGCGTGGGCGAGGCCGGGCGTCTGGGTGGTCCCAAGCGCCGCGACATCGGCCACGGCGCGCTGGCTGAGCGGGCGCTCGTCCCGATGGTCCCGAGCCAGGAGGAGTTCCCCTACACGATCCGCGTCGTGTCGGACATCCTGGAGTCCAACGGCTCGTCGAGCATGGCGTCCGTATGCGGGTCATCCCTGTCCCTGATGGACGCCGGCGTGCCGCTCAAGGCGCCGGTGGCCGGCATCGCCATGGGACTGATCAAGGAGGGCGATGACTACATCGTCCTGACCGACATCGCCGGGGTCGAGGATCACCTGGGAGACATGGACTTCAAGGTGGCCGGCACCGACCAGGGCATCACCGCCCTGCAGATGGACATCAAGATCAGCGGTGTCACGTTCGACATCCTGCGCGATGCCCTGAGCCAGGCCAAGGTGGCCCGGACCGCGATCCTGGGCAAGATGAACGACACGATCGCCCATCCACGGGCGGAGCTGTCCAAGCATGCGCCGCGGATCTCCTCGATCAAGATCGATCCGGAGAAGATCGGTCTGCTGATCGGCAAGGGCGGCGAGACGATCCGCGCCCTGCAGGAGGAGTTCGAGTCCCAGATCGACGTCAACGACGAGGGCCAGGTCCTGGTCTACGCCTCCAACGGTGAGCTCGGTGACGCGCTGGTCGATCGGATCCGGTCGATGACCAAGGAGGTGGAGGTCGGCGACGAGTTCACCGGCAAGGTCGTCAAGACGACCACGTTCGGTGCGTTCATCGAGCTGGCCAAGGGCACGGACGGCCTGCTGCACATCTCCAACGTGGCGCCCGGACGCCGGATCGCCACCGTCGAGGAGGTGCTCAACAAGGGCGACGAGCTGAACGTCCGCGTGGTCGAGGTCGACCGGGAGCGCGGCCGGATCGGGCTGCGCCTGGCCGAGGACCCGGAGATCGCCGGCAAGTCGGTCGAGGAGCTGGCGACGATCTCCGCCGGCGACGGCGGACCGCGCCGCGACCGTGGCGACCGGGACCGTGGTCCACGCGACCGCGACCGCGGTCGGGATCGCGGCGAGCGACCCCGCCGTGACGGTGACCGTGACCGCGGACGCGTGCGCGACAGCGACCCGGAGCGCTCCTGACGCCCCCAAACACTCCCTGCCTCACCGCGTGACCCTTCAGCATCGGCTGACCACGCTGGACAACGGCCTGCGGATCGTGACGGAGGCGATGCCCTCCGTCCGATCCGTATCGCTGGGTTTCTGGATCGGCACCGGCTCGCGCGGGGAGTCCGATCAGGAGGCGGGGCTGTCGCACCTGCTCGAGCACCTGCTGTTCAAGGGCTCGTCCAAGTACAGCTCGCTGGAGATCGACCAGATCTTCGACGGCATGGGCGCTGAGCTGAACGCCGGCACCGGCAAGGAGACCACCTCGGTGTACGCCCGGGTGATCGACGAGCACGTGGACACTGCGTTCGATGTGATGGCCGACATGGTGTTCAGGCCGTCGCTGACCGACATCGAGTCCGAACGGGCGGTGATCCTGGAGGAGATCGCCATGTACGAGGACGATCCGCAGGAGAAGGTGTTCGATGTGCTCGGGGAGGCGGTGTTTGGCGAGCATCCCCTGGGCCGCGCGATCATCGGCCGCGCGAGGGTCATCGCCGAGACGCCGGGTGAGGAGATCGCCGAGTTCCACCGGTCTCGGTACGCGCCGGCCAACATCGTGATCGCCGCCGCCGGGGCCGTCGACCACGACCAGCTGGTGGCGCTGACCCGGGACCGCGTGTCCACAGAACCCGCCACGACGACGGCTCCCAGCGTGCAGCCGGCGCCCGCCACCACCCAGCGCACGCAGAAGTTCGAGCGTAAGGACACCGAGCAGTTCCACGTGACGCTGGGCGGGGGCGGCCTGTCCCGGCATGACGACCGCCGCTTCGCCCTGCGCGTGCTGGACACGATCTTCGGCGGCACCTCCTCCTCGCGCCTGTTCCAGGAGGTCCGTGAGAAGCACGGGCTCGCCTACGCGGTCTACTCGTTTACCAGCGCCTACCAGGATGCCGGGCAGGTGGGCCTCTACCTGGGCACCCGGCCCGACAACATTGGCGAGGCCATGCAGATCGTCGGCCAGGAGCTCAGCCATCTGCGCAGCGAGCCGGCCACCGCCGATGAGCTGCACCGGGCCAAGGAGAACCTCAAGGGCCGCGTGCTGCTGGCGCTCGAGTCGACCGGCGCCCGCATGAACCGGCTGGGCTCCGAGCTGCTCGGCGAGGTGCCGCTGCTCTCGCTCGATGAGGTCGTGGAGGCGATCGACGCGGTGACGCTGTCCGACCTCGAGTCCCTCAGCGAGGAGCTGTGGGATCCCGAGCAGCTCTCGATCGCCGGAATCGGACCCGACGAGGAGCGTTTCGAGGAGGCGGTCACCCGGATCGAGCTGGCCGCCACCGCAAGTCCACGCTGATGATCCGAGTGGCGGTCACCGGCGCGGCCGGGCGCATGGGCGCCACCGTCTGCGGCGCCGTCGAATCAGCCCACGACATGGAGCTGGTGGCGCGCGCGGACCCGGCCATCAATACCTCACTCGCCGAAGCCCTGGCCAACCGCCCTGACGTGCTGGTCGACTTCACGGTCCCCGACACGGCGCTCGACAACATCCGCGAAGCGGTGCGGGCCGGAGTCCATGTGGTCGTCGGCACGACCGGATTCGACCTCGGCGAGCTGGACGGCCTGACCGGCGCCAACATCTTCATCGCGCCCAACTTCGCGATCGGCGCCGTGTTGATGATGAAGTTCGCCGCCGAGGCGGCCCGGCACATGCGCTCGGCCGAGATCATCGAGCTGCACCACGAACGCAAGCTGGACCGGCCCAGCGGCACCGCGGCCCGCACCGCCCGTCTCATGCACGAGGCGGCCCCCGACCGGCCTGAGCCGCCGGTGCACTCGGTGCGCCTTCCCGGCCTGGTGGCCCACCAGGAGGTGATCCTGGGGGACGTCGGGCAGACGCTGACGATCCGCCACGACTCGATCGACCGGGAGTCCTTCATGCCCGGCGTGCTGCTGGCCATCCGGAAGGTGCCGGCGTTGCCACACAGCCCCGTCATCGGGCTCGAGCATCTGCTCTGAGGACCGGTGTTTGCGCCCGTGCCTCGGCTGACGTTGCCCGAGAGCCTCTAAGATGCCCCCCCGATGACGGCTAACTTCGGCGCGATCCTCACGGCCATGGTCACGCCGTTCGAGCCCTCCGGCGGCCCGGACGAGGCGGCGATCATCCGCCTGGTCCACCACCTGATCGAGAACGGCTCGGATGGTGTGGTGGTGTGCGGCACGACCGGCGAGGCCGCCACGATGACCGACGAGGAGCACCTGCGGACGATCGAGCTGGTCACCAGCGAGATGCGCTCGAGCTTCCCGGATGCCACGGTGATCGCCGGCGTCGGCTCCAACGACACTCGCCACGCCGTGCAACTCACTGAGCGGGCGACCGAGCTGGGTCCCGACGCCCTGCTGAGCGTCAATCCCTACTACAACCGCCCCACCCCGAACGGGATCATCCGCCACTACGAGGAGATCGATCGGGCCACCCACCTGCCCATCCTCCTGTACAACATCCCCCAGCGCACCGGCAGCGATCTGCCCAACGACCTGATCGCCCGCCTGGGCCAGCTCGAGCACGTCGTCGGGGTCAAGCAGGCCAACCAGGCCAACCTGGCGCCGATCGACGGCATGTCGATCTACGCCGGCAACGACGACATGCTGGCCGACGTGCTGGACATGGGGGAGCCAGGGGGAATCCTCACCGCCAGCCACATCCTCGGCCCCGAGTTCCGGCGGATGGTCGACGAGCCCGAGAATCGCCGTGAGATCGACGCCCGGCTCGGCGACGTCTACCGGGACATGGCAATCGCTCCTGCCGCCTGCTCCAACAAGGCGGCGCTGAACCTGCTCGGCCTGGAGGTGGGGGACCCCCGGCTGCCCTACCTGCCCCTGGACGAGCAGGAGCTCCCGATCATCCGGGCGCTGCTCGAGCGCCACGGCCTGCTCCAGCCCGCCCAAGCGTGAGCACCACCAACTCGAGGCTACGCGTCCTGCCGCTCGGCGGACTGGGCGAGATCGGCAAGAACATGATGGTGGTGGAGTACGAGGACCGCATCGTGGTCGTCGACACCGGCCTGCGCTTCCCCACCGCCGAGATGCTGGGCATCGATCTGGTGCTGCCCGACTTCACCTATCTGCGTGAGCGCGTCGACGACATCGAGGCGATCGTCATCACCCACGGCCACGAGGATCATCTGGGCGCGCTCCCGTGGGTGCTCCGCGAGCTGGGCGGAGCCGACGCGCCCCCCGTGTATGCACGCCGGCTCACGCTGGCCATGGCCCGCTCCAAGCTCGACGAGCACCGCCTGCGCGAGTGCGATCTGCGGGACCTGAGCCCGGGCGACGCGATCGAGGTCGGTCCGTTCGACCTGGAGCTGGTCCACATGACCCACTCCATCCCGGATGCGTGCGCGGTGGCGCTGACCACCGACCTCGGCACCGTGCTCGTCACCGGCGACTACAAGTTCGACCAAACCCCGGTGGACGGCGAGCCCGCCGACGTCTCCCGGCTGGCCGAGCTCGGCCGCGAGGGGATCCTGCTCTTGTGCGGGGACTCCACGAACGCCGACCGGGCCGGCTTCTCCCCATCGGAACGCGGCGTCGGGCCTCACCTGGAGGAGGTGTTCGCCCGGGCGGATGGGCGGATCATCGTGACCAGCTTCGCCTCCAACATCCACCGCGTGCAGCAGGTGATCGACGCGGCTGCGCACCTGGGCCGGAAGGTCGCGCTGGTTGGCCGCTCGATGCGCAAGAACGTGGGGATCGGCCGGTCCCTGGGGCACATCGAGGTGCCGGACGGGTTGCTGATCCAGCCCCAGGAGGTGGAGGACTGGCCGGACCACAAGGTGGTCGTCATCTCCACGGGCTCCCAGGGGGAGCCGCTGTCGGCGCTGCGCCGCATGGCCCACAACGACCACCGCACGATCCAGCTGCACGCAAATGACACGGTGGTGTTCAGCGCCACCCCGATCCCCGGCAATGAACGCGCCGTCAACGAGACGGTCGACCGGCTCTACCACATCGGCTGCCACGTGGTGACCACCTCCGACGCCCCGATCCACGCCTCCGGGCACGGATACGCCGAGGAGCTGAAGCTGATGCTCAACCTGGTCAAGCCACGCTACGTGATGCCGATCCACGGCGACTACAAACGCATCCAGCTCCATGCCGGGCTGGCCGAGGCGGTGGGCATCGACCCCGACAACATCTTCCGCGGCAGCAACGGCCTGCCCCTGGACATCGACGAGCGCGGCGCCGCCTTCGGCGCGCCCGAGCAGTCCGGGATGATCTTCGTGGACGGGGTGGACATCGGCGATCCGGCCGACGTGGCCCTCCGCGACCGCCGCATGCTCTCGGCGGACGGCATCTTCATCGTGGTGGCCACGATCTCCGAGCAGGATGGCTCGCCGGTGGCTGACACGGAGGTGATCTTCCGCGGCGTGCCGTTCATCGAACAGGCCGACGGCCTGCGCCAGGAGATCCGCGACGCCGTGGAGGCGTCGCTGGCCCGCTCAGCCAAGGACGGAATCCGGGAGATCGATCTGCTCCAGGAGGAGCTCCATGACGATCTGGCCGCGTTCGTCTACGACCGGCTCCGGCGCCGGCCGATGGTGCTGCCCGTGGTGGTGGAGGTCTGAGCGGGCGCGTCGCCGGCGGCGAGCGAGCTCGCCGGCTCTGTGGTCCCGTCCTTGAACGTGATCACGAACCGGGTGCCCCGGCCATCCTTTCGGTTGCCCAGCTCGACGCTGGCACCATGGCCGTCCGCCACGGCCCGCACGATGGCCAGGCCCAGGCCGGTGCCGCGAGTCCTGCCGGAGGTGTCGCCGCCGCCTCGCACGAAGCGGTCGAACACCCGGCGCTGGAGCTCGGTGGGGATGCCCGGACCGTCGTCCTCCACGACCAGCGTGGGCCGGCCGTCCACGACCCCGCTCCAGGCCCGGATGTGCGTGCCCGGCGGCGTGTGACGCACGGCGTTCTCCATCAGGTTGAGGACCAGACGGTGCAGGTCGTCGCCGCTGCCCTCGACCACCGCTGAGCCCGTGTCGATCGTCAGCTCGTGGTCCTCGAATCCGGCCCCGCCCGCTCCCAGCTCGGCGGCCGCGTCGAGCAGCACCTCGGCCAGATCGGTGTGGCGCGGGGCGCGCTGGCGCTCGGCATCGGCCCGGGCCAGCAGCAGCAGGTCGCCCACCAGCCGGCGCATCCGCCGAGTGGAGCGCAGCGCCGCCTTGGCCGATTCCGCCGGCTCGCCCTTCAGCTCGTCGGCCAGCAGCTCGAGGTTGGCCAGCACGCTGGTCAACGGGGTGCGCAGCTCGTGGGAGGCATCGGCCACGAACTCCCGCTGCCGGCTGAGCGCCGCCTCGGTCTCCGACCGGGCGGAGTCAAGCGCCGCCAGCATGCCCTCCAGGGTGCGGGCCAGCTCGGCCACCTCGTCGTCGGCCTTGGGGTGGGGAATGTGACGGGTGGGGTCGCGGGTCCGCTCGATCTCCCGGGCGGCGTCGGTCAGCTGGGCGATCGGCCGGATCGCCCGCTGGGCGGTGGTCAGTCCGGCCAGCAGGGCGAGCAGCGTGCCACCGAACACACCTATCACCAGCAGCCCGCGCACCCGGGCGATCGTTGAGTCGATCGTGGACAGCGGCCGGGCGTACACCAGCCACCCGCTGCCGAACGGCTCCCATCTGATCTGATCGGCCACCACGCGATAGCCGTTCTCGTTGTAGCTGCCGTGGTGCGCTGGGGGGCTGAAATGGGGCAGCTGCCTGAGCGCCTGGTTGATGGTCATGAAGCCATCCTCCTGCGAGCACATCAGATCGCCGGTCTGATCGAACACCCGGATCTGGGCGTTGTCGGCCTTGGCGAAGTCGTAGAGGTAGTCGATGTGCCGGTTGCAGTTGAGCGTCCCGTTCCTGGGGTCGTACTTGGGATGCATCCGCGCCACCAGCTGGGTGCTGGCGGTGGTCATCTGGTCGACGAACTGGTGCGTGACCTGCCGGTCGGTGAGCACGCCGACGACAGCGGCGAAGCTGGCCAGGATGACCAGCGTCAGAGCGGCGGATCCGCCGGCCAGACGCCAGCGGATCGGAACCGACCTATACGCGGAGAACGTAGCCTGCGCCGCGGATCGTATGGAGGAGCCGGGGCTCGCCACCCGCTTCAAGCTTACGTCGTAGGTTTGACACGAACACCTCGATGGTGTTGGTCATCGAGAAGGGGTCGTAGCCCCACACCTCGTCCAGCAGGCGCTGGCGCGAGATCACGATGCGCTCGTTGCGCATCAGGTACTCCAGCAGCTCGAACTCGCGCTGCGTGAGCTCGAGCGGGCGGTCGCCCCGGCTCACCTCGTGCGTGTCCGGGTTCAGCTCGAGGTCGCCAACCGACAGGGCGGCCTGCCCACGGGGTGGACGGCGGCGCAGCAGGGCCCGCAGCCGCGCCAGCAGCTCCTGGCGCTCGAACGGCTTGACCAGGTAATCGTCGGCTCCGGCATCCAATCCCTCCACGCGGGATTCCACGGCGTCCCGTGCGGTCAGCACGAGGATCGGCACGTCATCGGCCTCGCGCAGCCGCCTGGCCACCTCTATCCCGTCCATGCGCGGAAGTCCCAGGTCGAGGATCACCAGGTCGGGCAGGAACGCGTGGGCCTGGTCGAGGGCCACCACGCCGTCGGCCGCGATCCGCACGTCGTAGCCCTCCATGCGCAGCGAGCGCTGGAGAACCTGGGCAATGGCATCGTCATCCTCCACCACGAGCACGCGGGGAGGCCTCTCAAAGTCGTTCATTTCCGGGGAATGGTACGGGCGGATACCCGTATCGACTCTAACTCTTTAGAGGGTCTTCACCTCAGCCGTCGAAGCCTTCAGTCCGGATATGGCCGCCACCCGGACCTCGACCAAGCGAAAAAAGAAGCCGCCCGCCCGCGCCAAGCGCTCGCTACTGGCGAGCCGTCCCAGCCTGCGGCCGGTGATGGCGCTGGAGCCCCACCACGTGGACGTCCTGGCGCTGGCGCTGATCGCCCTGGGCATCTTCCTGGGCGGCGTCACCTATCTGCACTGGGCCGGGGGCAGCCTGGGCCACGGCTCCGTGACCGGAATGCGCTTCCTGGTCGGGGAGCTGGCCTACGCCATCCCGGTGGCTCTGGTGATCTGCGGAGTGCTGGTGCTGGGCCGGGACCTGCGTCCTCCCGGCCGGCCGCTGCGCACCGGATCCGTGTGCCTGGCCGGCGCGCTCAGCCTGATGCTGGCGGCCGGCACGCTGGGGATCGGCCCGGGTCAGGAACCGGCTGGCCATTTCTGGGTCGCGCACGTGATCGAGGCTCGCGGCGGGCTGCTGGGAGGCGCAGAATTTTGGCTGACCGGGCACCTGCTTTCGACTGCCGGTGCCGACATCCTCGCCGTGTTCCTGCTGCTGGCCGCCGTCATCCTGCTGAGCGGGGCCACACTGGCCTCCGTGGTGCTGGCCGGGCGGGCTCAGGCGGCCGGGGCGATCCGGCGCTCCGAGACCACGCTGGCCACTCGCCGGGCGGCCACCCACGCCGGACGGACTGCGCTGACGCTGGACCCGGACGACGAGCCGTTCCTCGTACCGGAGGTGGTCGGGGGTGGGGGGGTGGGATCAATGGGCGAGCTGGTCATCACGGCCACACATGTCGAGGCCCCGGCCATGGACGAGACCGGCGAGCATGATCAGCTGGCCTTCGAGCCCGAGGAGCCGCCGGAGTTCGAACCCGAGCCCGAGCTCACCGCCGAAGAGGCCGGTGAAGCTGCGGCGAACCGGCCGAACGTCAACCCTGAGGACCTCACCCCACAGGGGCGCTATCGAGCGTCGATCACGGACGACCCCGAGTTCGTCTGGCGGCTACCCAACACGCGCGTGCTGATCCGCTCGACCGCCGACCAGGCCCGGCCTGACACGGCCGGGCAGGAGCAGGTGGCCCGGCAGCTGATCGAAGCGCTCGGGCACTTCGGCGTCGAGGCCAAGGTCGTGGGCCGGGTCACCGGGCCGCACATCACCCGCTACGAGCTCCGCCTGGCCCCGGGCATCAAGGTCTCCAAGGTGGCCAGCCTCAAGGACGACCTCGCCTACGCGCTGGCCGCCACGGACATCCGGATCCTGGCCCCGATCCCGGGCAAGACCGCCGTCGGCGTGGAAGTGCCCAACGCGCGGCGCAAGATCGTGCATCTGGGCGACGTCTTCCAGGATCCCCCGCCGGAGTGGTCGCCGCTCACGGTGTGGCTGGGCAAGGACATCGCCGGCCACGCGATCGGCGCCGATCTGGCCAAGATGCCCCACCTGCTCGTGGCCGGCACCACCGGCGCCGGCAAGTCGGCCTGCGTCAACGCGATGCTCTGCTCCGTGCTGCTGCGCGCCACCCCGCACGATGTGCGCCTGGTCCTCGTCGATCCCAAGCAGGTAGAGCTCAACCACTACGAATCGATCCCGCATCTGCTGACCCCGGTGATCACGAGCCCTCGCATGGCCGCGAACGCGCTCCAGAACCTGGTCCGGGAGATGGAGCAGCGCTACGGGATCATGTCGCTGGCTCGGACGCGCTCGCTCCCGGAGCTCAACCGGGCGCGGGAGAAGCGCAGCGAGCCGCCGCTGCCCTACATCCTGTGCGTGATCGACGAGCTCGCCGACCTGATGATGGTGGCCCCGGCCGACGTCGAGGACTCGATCATCCGCTTGGCCCAGAAGGCCCGGGCGGTTGGGATCCATCTGGTCCTGGCCACCCAGTCCCCGCGGGTCGACGTGATCACCGGGATGATCAAGGCCAACGTGCCCTCGCGCATCGCCTTCGCCGTCTCCTCGCAGACCGACTCGCGGGTGATCCTCGACCATGGCGGCGCCGAGTCGCTGCTCGGGCAGGGCGACATGCTGTTCTCGCCCGTGGGCTCGAGCAAGCTTCAGCGGATTCAGGGCGCCTACATCGACGAGGCCCAGATCGCCGAGCTGACGGACGCCTGGCGGGCCCAGGGGGAGCCGGACCTACATGAGGAGCTGCTGGAGGAGGTCGAGGACGAGAATTCCGGCGGCGCGTCGGCGGAGGACGAGTTCAGCCCCGACGAGGATCCGCTCCTGGAGGAGGCGATCTCGCTGGTGGCCCAGATGGGCACGGCCTCCACATCGATGCTCCAGCGCCGCCTGCGCCTCGGCTACACCCGGGCCGGTCGGCTGATCGACATGCTCGAGCGGCGCGGGATCATCTCCGGCTACGAGGGGTCAAAGCCCCGCCAGGTGCTGATCACCGAGGCCGATGTGCCGCGGATCCTCACCCACCTGGCCGAGGGTGCGCCAGGCGGGCGCACGCCCGCTCCCGTACCCGATACCGGGGCAGGCGACGATCCGGATGTGACGATGCGTCCGGACGACGATTCGCCACCGCTCTAGTAGCCCGCCCTCGGTGCGGTTGGCCGACTAGCCTTCCTGCCGATGGCCGACATCGGGCAGACCCTGCGGGAGGCGCGGATGCGCGCCCGGATCGACATCTCCGAGGTGGAGACGAAGACGAAGATCCGGGCCCGGTACCTGCGAGCGATCGAGAACGAGGAGTGGGACCTGCTCCCGGGCCCGGTCTACATCAAGAGCTTCCTGCGCACCTACGCCGACTACCTCGGGCTGGACAGCCGGATGCTGGTCGACGAGTTCAAGCGCGAGTTCGAGCTGCCCAGCGAGCACGACCTGCGCCCGGCTCCGGGACTGCGCCAGGGCCGCGAGCGTCGCGACCGGGATCGCGGCCCCAAACCCATTCGAGGGCCGCTCCTGCCACCCTGGGCACTGATCGGGATCGTGCTCGTCGCGGTGGTGGCCGCCCTGTACTTCATCGGACTGCGCAACAACGCCAAGCAGCCGAGCCCGACCGGCGCGCACAACGCCTCCCACCATCACCACACGACAGGCACGACCACCACCCCGGTGAAGCACCGCAAGCCCAAGCGGAAGCTGGCCAAGCTCAAGCTCGTGCCCACCGGTCCGGTCTACGTGTGCGTCGAGAACCGCACCGGGAAGATCCTGGTGCCGGGCACGACCTATGCGGCCGGCCAGACGATCCCCACCCTGAAGTCGGGGCAGCTGTTCCTGACGCTCGGCAACAACGCAGTGACGATGACGGCGAACGGGAAGCCCTACTCGGTGGCGGCATCCGCCAATCCGATCGGGCTGAAGGTGACCGGCAAGGGGGTCACCAAGCTGGCCGCCGGCCACGGGCCGACCTGCACCCCGAGCACGTCGGGGACGACCACCACCGGATGACCGCGCAGCTGCGAGGCGGCATCCTGGTGACCGGCACGGAGGTGCTGACCGGGATCATCTCCGACCGCAACGGACCCTGGCTATCGACACAGCTGGCGAACCTCGGCGTGGACGTGGCGATGATCGAGGTGGTGGGGGACAGGCCGGGGGACCTCCTGCACGCGCTGGAGAACATGGGCAGGGATGGAATGGCGCTGATCGTCACGAGCGGTGGCCTCGGACCCACGGCTGACGATCTCACGGCTGAGATCGTCGGGCGGTTCGCCGGACGGCCGATGGTGCTCGACCCGGAGCTCGAGGAGAGGATCGCCGAGATCCTCCGGCCGATGATGGCTCGATGGCGAGGGGTGGATCCTGAGGCCGTTCGCGAGTCCAACCGCAAGCAGGCGGTGATCCCCCAGGGCGCCACCGTGCTCAACCCTGTGGGGACCGCACCCGGGCTCGTCGTTCCGCCCGCTGACGGGCAGCCCGGGCCGACCGTCGTGGTGCTGCCGGGACCGCCCCGCGAGCTGCAGCCCATGTGGAGCGAGGCGGTGAAGACCGAGGCGTTCCGCCGGGCGATCGCGGGGGCGCCGGAGTACCGGGTGGCGGTCGCCCGGCTGTTCGGGATCCCGGAGTCGGAGATCGCCGCGACGCTGCGGGCTGCCGCGTCGGAGGGGGTTTCGCTGGAGGGGCTGGAGATCACCACCTGCCTGCGCCGGGGGGAGATCGAGATTTCCACTCGCTTCGAGCCCGAGGCGGCGACGGCCTACGACGCGCTCCTGGAGTTCTTGGCGGAACGCCATGGCGACGCTCTGTTCTCTCCGGACGGTCAGACGATCGACGAGCAGGTGGTGGAGCTGCTCAGGGGGCTCACCGTGTCGGTGGCGGAATCCTGCACGGGCGGCCTGCTGGCCGCCCGTCTGACCGATCGCGCCGGCTCCTCGGAGTACTTTGCCGGCGGCGTGGTCGCCTACTCGAACTCAGCCAAGAGCGAGATGGTCGGCGTCGATCCGGCACTCATCGAGCGCTACGGAGCCGTGTCGGTGGAGGTCGCCGCGGCGCTCGCCGCAGGCGCCCGTTCACGGTTCTCCTCCTCGGTGGGAATCGGCATCACCGGCATCGCCGGACCCGGGGGTGGGAGCGAGGATAAGCCGGTGGGTCTGGTGTGCTTCTCGGTGGCCGGTCCGGGCGAGGGATCGCTGACCCGCAGCGCCAAGCTCCCCGGCGGGCGAGCAGACATACGCGATCGCTCCACCACGGTGGCGCTGCATCTGCTGGCCCGGGCGTTGCGCGGCGAGCACGACTGAGGCAGGAGTGAACCCCGCGCAGACGGCCGCGCGAGATCTGCGGCTGTTCGTGGCCCTGGAGCTGCCCGAGCGGGTGCGTCACGCCCTGTTCGAATGGGCCGGTCTCGTGTGCGGGGCCGGCACCGGACTGCGTCAGGTGTCCGTGGAGTCGCTGCACGTGACGCTCTGCTTCCTCGGTGCCCTGCCGGCGGAGCAGGTAGATCCGGTGTGCCGGGCCTGCCAGGCGGCACGGGAGTTCTCCGTGGCCTCGCTGGCCACGAGTCAGGCGCTCTGGCTGCCGCGGCGGCGGCCGCGCGTCCTGAGCGTCCAGCTCGAGGACCCGGCAGCTGTTCTGGGCTCTCTGCAAGCTCAGCTGGGGGCCGAGCTGGCGCGCGCCGGCGCATTCACGCCTGAACCGAGACGCTTCCTGCCGCATGTGACGGTGGCCCGAGTGAGAGGGGATGCCCGGCGCGCGCCGGCGGAGCTGGCGGCGCCTCCCTCCGTCCGGTTCATGGGCGAACGGATCATTGTCTACCGCTCCCATCTGGGCGCCGGGCCGGCGCGGTACGAGGCCTTGCACAGCGTGCCGCTGTCTCGGGGATAATCCCCCGGTGAGCACCAGGAGTCTCACCAGGCCGGTGATCGGCCTGTACGTACTGCGGATGGTCCTGCTGGGGGGCGTGTTCGTGGTGCTGCTCGTGTCCATCGTGCGAACCCAGAACGATCTGAACCGCACGCACGGCGCGGCCGATCTGGCCATCAATGCGGTGGCGGTCGACCGTTCCACGTCTCAGTTCCAGGCCTCGGTTCGCGGCTATCTCCTCAGCCACCAGGGATCGCTGCTGGCGGCCTACCAGCGAGCTCGACTGGCACTGCCCTCCGAGCTGAGTGCCCTGCGCGCCTCGGTGGACACCAATTCTGAGCGGGCCGAGGTGAACCAGGTCCAGCGCGGGATCGACGTCTTCATATCCGGCGTGGCCTCGCCACTGGTGGCCGCAGCAGGACATCTGTCCCACCACCGGATCATGGCCCTCCTGGATCGCGGCAACGGGATCATCAACGCCGTCGGCACCCGGCTTTCGCACCTCGAATCCTTGGCGCTGGCCGTCCGGCGGGAGCGGCGATCGAGCCTCAGCAGCGTGGTCACGCTGGCCGGCGTGGTGACCGCCATCGGACTATTCCTATCGGTGACCTTGGACTTCTGGATCACCACGTTCCTGCTGCGCGGCGTCCTCCGGCCGATCCGCGCCGTGGCTCGCGCGGCGGCGGCGATGACCCGCGGCGACCTGGACGCGCGGGTGCCCAAGGAGGGAAGGGGCGAGGTGGCCATGCTGGCGACCTCGTTCAACGAGATGGCCGAGTCGACCCAGGCCCGCACGTCTGAGCTGGCTCGCACCGAGGAACGCCTCGGGCAGGCGCTCGCCATGGCCGAGGAGGCCTCGGCCATGAAGTCCAACTTCGTGGCCAACATGAGCCACGAGGTCAGGACGCCGCTGAACGGTCTGGTGGGGATGCTCTCGCTCCTGTCCGAGACGTCGCTGGACGAGGAGCAGCGCAAGTACGTCGAGGTGGCCATGTCGTCCAGCGACGCGCTCATGCACGTGGTGGGCGACGTCCTGGACATCGCGAAGATCGAGGCCGGGAGGATGGAGCTCGAGCAGCTCGACTTCGACCTCCACGAGGCGGTCGAGTCGGTGTGCGACATGATGGCGGCGACCGCCCGGGCCAAGCGGCTGGAGCTGCAGAGCTTCGTGCACGAGGAGGTGCCTCGGGCGGTGAGGGGTGACCGCACCAGGGTGTGCCAGATCCTTCAGAACCTGGTGTCCAACGCGGTCAAGTTCACGCCGGCCGGCGACGTGGCCGTGGAGGTCGGTCTCGTGTCGCGCACTGCGGAGCAGATCGTCGTGCGCTTCGAGGTCAAGGACTCGGGGATCGGGATCGAGCCCCAGCGGGTGGGCCAGCTGTTCGAGCCCTTCACGCAGGCCGAGCTGGGGACGACGCGGAAGTTCGGCGGTACCGGGTTGGGGTTGGCCATCTCACGCGAGCTGGCGCAGTTGATGCAGGGCACGATCAGCGGCGAGAGCTCGCTGGGGCGCGGCAGCACGTTCAGCTTCGACATCCCATTCCAGTCCGCCGAGGCGGAGCTGCCCGTCCCGGTGCCCCCCGCCGATCTCCAGGGCGTCCGGGTGCTCGTCGTCGACGACAACGCCACGAATCGCCGCGTGTTCCAGTCATATGTCACTGGTTGGGGGATGCGGGCGCTGGCCACGGCGGGGGCCCATGATGCGGTGGCGGCCCTGCGGGACGCGGCGCGGGCCGGCGACCCGTTCCAGGTCGCCCTGCTCGACCTGAACCTGGAGGGGGAGAGCGGCGTGGATCTGGCCAAACAGATATCCGAGGCGCCCGAGCTCGGCGAGACCCGGATGATCATGCTCACCTCCTCAGCGGCCAGCCACCCCGAGGACCTGAGCTTCGGGATCACCCGGCGCCTGGCCAAGCCGGTGCGCCAGGCGCGCCTGCTGGAGGCGATCAGCACCGTTCTGGCGGGAGGGACGAGGCCGTACGGCCGGCGGGCGAGCGACCGCACGAGCCCGGGGGCGGCCCCCGGACGCCGGCTCACCGACCGCATGGGACCCCCGGGGATTGTCTCTGGAGTTGTCCCGCCTCCGCTGACCAGGCGATCGACCGATTCCGATTCAGCGTCGACAGGTGCATCCAGTGCGTCCGGCGCCGCGCCTGACACGCCGGGAAGCGCACGCATCCTCGTCGCCGAGGATCACGACGTCAACTGGATGCTGATCGAGCGACTGCTGAGCAACCGCGGTCACGTCGTCGACCGGGCCACCGATGGCGAGGCGGTGCTGGAGATGCTCCGTGACCATCGGTACGACCTGATCCTGATGGACTGCCAGATGCCGGTGCGAGACGGCTACGACACCACCCGCGAGCTCCGGCACCGCGGCGCCCGGGCCCGGCGGGGCGAAGGGCCGGTGCCGGTCGTGGCGATGACGGCCAGCGCCATGGACGAGACCCGCCAGCGCTGCTCGGACGCCGGGATGAACGGTTACCTGGGCAAGCCGATTATGGCCGAGGACCTGGACCGGGTCCTGGCCACGTGGCTTCCCGATGGCGGGCTTTCGGGAGGTGGGCCCGCATCGGCACTCCCAGAGGAAGGCGCGGGCGGAGTGCTCGAGTCCACGGGTGATGGCGAGGGCGGTATCTCTTTGGAGCCTCGACAGCTGGATCAGCTCCGTCGCGTGTATCCCGGCGACAAGCTGGACGTGGTGCTTCGCGAGCTGGCCGACGAGGTGACCGACGACCTGGATGAGCTGACCGCAGCGCTCGAGACCGGCGACCAGGCCAGGATCGCCTCAGCCGCCCACCGCATCCGCAACACCGGTCGCGTGGTCGGGGCTCGAGAACTGGCCGATACTGCGGCCGAGCTCGATCACCCACCCCAGGATGACGAGCCGCCGCTCCAGTTCGATCCCGCCGTCGTGCAGCGCCTGCGGGATCTGTGGGAGCGGGTGCAGGAGGCGCTGGCCGAGGTGTCGCGGCCGTAGGTTGGGGTGCTTATGGGCCGGCTGAGAGGGGGCGGTCGCAGTGCCTAGAGCTGGTCAGGTCCTCGCCTGGGCGGGGGCGTCGAACCGCAGCGCGTAGACGTAATGGCGCCCCGGCTCGTCAGGGACCGTGACGCCGGCCCGCTGCCGGCGGAATCCGAGCTTCTCCAGGCAGCGCCACGAGCGGCGGTTGGCCTCAGATACGTCGAGACGCACTCCGTTTACGGACGGATCCGATTGGACGACCTGGGTCAGAAAGGCGCTCAGCATCGCCGGACCGAGGCCCAGACCGATCAGCTCCGGCTCTCCCAGGAAGTAGTCGAAGCCGTCCTCATCTGGCCTGGCGTCGACGACGTCCGCCTCCTTCGGGTAATCGCGCCAGTGGTAGTGCTCGATCAGGCCGATCGGCTGACCTCCGTCCAGGACGATGTGGTGGTTGGTGGGCTCGCTGACCGACAGGTACTCGGCCCGGAGATCCTCCGGCTCACCCCACCACCGCTTGACGTGCTCGGCATTGCGCCACCGGGTGAGCAGCGGCAGATCGTCGGCCTGCACGAGCGCGAAGGCAAAGCGGTCGGGTTGGTACACAATTGGCACGGGACGCGTCTTGTTCTGTAACACACCGGCGACCTAGCTTTCGGTTCCGTCCGCCCGCCGCCCTACCGTGAACTGTTCACAGGGCATGAGATAAGGAGCCAAGCGAGAATGAGCGAACAGGACACGGCCGGCGCCAAGCCTGGCAATCCCCCCGACGCGAAGGCCGACGCCAAGCGGCAGGCGGCCCTCCAGGGCGCTTTGACTCAGATCGAGCGGCAGTTCGGCAAGGGCGCCGTGATGCGCATGGGTGATCCCGGCGCTCGAGTGGCCGTGGACGCGATCCCCACCGGCGCGCTGTCGCTGGACATCGCGCTGGGCATCGGCGGGGTGCCGCGAGGCCGGATCGTGGAGGTGTTCGGGCCAGAATCGTCGGGCAAGACGACGCTCGTCTACCACATCCTCGCGGAGGCCCAGAAGCTCGGCGGGGTGTGCGCGTTCGTGGACGCCGAGCACGCCATGGATCCGCTGTACGCCCAGCAGATCGGCGTGAACATCGACGAGCTGCTGGTCTCCCAGCCCGACTACGGGGAGCAGGCGCTGGAGATCGTCGACATGCTGCTCCGCTCGGGCGCGGTGGACGTGATCGCGATCGACTCGGTGGCAGCGCTGACGCCGCGGGCGGAGCTGGAGGGTCAGATGGGCGACCAGACCGTCGGCGTCCAGGCCCGAATGATGTCCCAGGCGATGCGCAAGCTGACCGGCAACCTGAACCGCACGCAGACCCTGTGCCTGTTCACCAACCAGATCCGGGAGAAGGTCGGCGTGATGTTCGGTTCCCCGGAGACCCAGCCGGGCGGGCGGGCGCTGAAGTTCTATTCCTCGCAGCGCCTGGATATCCGCCGGATCGAGACCCTCAAGGACGGCACCGAGGCGGTTGGCAACCGCGTCCGGGTGAAGGTGGTCAAGAACAAGGTGGCGGCTCCGTTCAAGCAGGCCGAGTTCGACATCGAGTTCGGCAAGGGGATCTCGACCTCCGGCTGCCTGATCGACTACGGCATCGAGCACAACATCGTCACCAAGTCCGGATCGTTCTTCTCCTACGGAGACGAGCGGCTGGGGCAGGGCCGCAGCAACGCCAAGGCGTTCCTCGACGATCACCCGGAGATCGCCAAGGAGATCGAGCGCAAGGTCTACGCCGCGGAGGGCATCGGCCAGGATCTGGTCAAGCCCATCGAGGGCCGTGATGGGGCGCTGGCTGCCGTGGCGCCGGTGGAGGAACAGGCTGCCTGACGCCCTCGAGCTCGCGTACCGCTACCTGGGCCACCGTGAACGCACGGTGGCTGAGGTTCGGGCACGGTTGGAACGGGCGGAGCTGCCGAGTGATGAGATCGACGCCGCGGTCGCCGAACTGATCGACCTCGGGTATCTCGATGACGCCCGCTACGCCCGCGTCTTCACCGAGGACAAGCGCAATCTGGACGACTGGGGAACCGAACGTATCGAGCGGGCCCTGCGCGAGCGGGGCGTGGAGGGGGCGCTGATCGGCGCGGCCCTGGCCGGCACCCCGGGTCATGGCGAGGAGGATCGCGCCCTGACCCTCCTGCGACGGCGGTTTCCGCAGCCGTCATCCGATCCCCGCGAACGGGAGCGAGCCCTGGGCGTGCTGATCCGGAAGGGCTACGAGAGCGAGGTCGCCTACGAGGTCGTGCGAACCTGGAGTGCCGGCGCGGGCTCGGCGGCCTGAGGCGACAGCAGGATGACGACCGAAGCCGCGACGCCTCGAGAGCAGCCGGCGATCAGCCTGGCGGGCGAAGGTGGCGGCCGCAACGTGGAGCTCAAGGCGCACGATCCGGCGCCGGAGGCAATGCTGGATGGGTGTCGCAAGCTCGGCGCCGTCGACTGTGGCCTGCTCTGGCAGCGTGACACCTACTTCAACACGCCACAGGGTCGCCTGAAGCTCCGCGAGCAGCGCCCGGGCCGCTGCCAGCTCATCCACTACCACCGCCCCGATCAAGTCGAGCAGCGCGAGAGCCGCTACCGGATCCTGGAAGTCAGCGAGGCCGACACGATCCGGGACTTCCTGACCGAGAGCCTCGGGGTTCGGGCGACGGTCACCAAGCGACGCCGGTTGTTTCTGTGGCGGAGCGTCCGCATTCACCTGGATGACGTCGAGGGGCAGGGCCGCTTCATCGAGTTCGAGGCCGTGGCGCAACCTGACTCGGATCTCTCAGCTGAATACGAGCTGATCGCCGAGCTCCGGAGCCGCCTGGGGATCACCGAGGAAAATCTCGTGGCGGCGAGCTACTCCGATCGGCCGGGGTCCCAGGCCACCACGTCCGGGACCGGAGGCGAACCATGATGTGCGCACTCACCGGAGAGCCTCACCGGCTCTTGTGGCTGCGGTCTGCCTGGTGGTGCCAGGACTGCCGGCAGAAGATCGAGACGTGTTGCGAAGGCGACTGCCCGAGCACCGCCACCCTGGCGAACGGATCAGTCGGAGGAGAACAGCGCTCCTCGGCTCTTCTTGGCGGCACCGCGCGGAACGTGCCGGAACCGGCGTAGCTCGGGGAGGCGATCGGTCCTGAATCGGGCCGGGAGCCGCTGCACCCTGAGATTCATGACCCCGGCGACGCGGGCGTCAACGGCGCTCAGGAGCTTGCTCGCCTGGGCTTTCGTCAGATGCCCGGCGGCGACCTGCCGGCCCAGGCGGGTCTTGAACTTCGATTCGATCGCCGCTTCCAGGCCGCTGGCGGACTTTCCGTGGGCCTTGGCGATCTCGGCGAGCGACTTGCCGGCTCGGATCGCTGCCAGCAGCTCAGCCGGACGGATCCCGAGGTATTTGACGGTGGCCTTCATCCCACCGGGCACCAGGAGCCCGAAGGCTGGTCCACCGAGGAGCGGGAACGGCACGGCGTGGGCTTTCGGCACCGGAACCGCCAACCCGGGCGGCAGCACTGCTCCCGGCTTGGCACCGGGCGGCAGCTTGCCATTCGGCCGGAGCTTCGCACCGGGCGGGTACACGAAGTTGGGCGGGTATGAGGAGTTGGGCGGGTAGGCGAACCATCCGGGCCCAAACCCCCGGTGCAAACCCCGGCCGAACCCAGCGATTCCGAATTTCCCCAGCCCCAGCGCCAGCCCGGGGAACCGGCCCGAGCTCTTCATGCGCTGCGCGATCGCGCTGGCCTGCGCCTTGGTGAGGCGGCCTGAGGCGACCAGCGCCGACAGGCGGTCCGCGAACGCTCCCTCCATCGCCTTCTTGAGCTGCGCCGGGGTCACGTGCAGACGGTGCGCGACGTCGTTGAGGAACGCCTGCCGCGGTGACGTGGAGGACGACTGCGTGGCCGCGTAGGCGCCCGCGGCGCACGCCGCGACGGCGGCAATGACGATGAAGAAGGTGAGCTTGCGCTTCAGTGACGACAAATCAACGCCTCGTCGTTTCAGGGTTCCGGCGGTCCCCAACCGATCCCAGTGTGGCACGAGCCCGTGCTACCGACAAGCTTCAACCCGGAGCCTGGGGAACCCCAACGATTGCCACCCACCTCCCGGGCACCTGCCGAGCCTCGCGGGGGCGGGGGGAGCGAGCCAACCATTGCGCCTCGTGGCAAGCGGTACTACGATGGTCTGAGCGAACGACCGGCCCGGTGGGGCCGCTGAGAAAACCCCAGCAAATCAACATAGAATCTTGGATAACGGAACCGCATTGACGGCAGACTTAGGCGCCCTGGAATCCGGGCCGCCAAACGCACCCTTCGGTAGCTGTAGCTGCCACTGATCAGGCGGCTGCCGCCGCACTTCCGCATCCGTTGCGTGTCCGCACCGGCCGCTCGGTCGCTCCCGAACAACTAAAGATTGACTTGAAGGCCCGGACCGGAGTCCGGACCATCGTGGAGAGGAACGACCATGGACACCATCGCCGCTGCAGCGCTGATTGCGGTTGGCATCGTCGTGGCGGCTGCCGTCTACGCGCGAGTCGGAGGACGCTCGCACGTCAGCGTCAGTCAGTCCAACGTGCCGTCGCCCACGCCGGCGACCTCGCCGTCCGCGGCGCGCCCACCCAAGCCACTGAACGGCAACGTCCCCGACCATTCGTCCGAGCTGGTCAGGCGCGAGGAGGCGCTGAGCCTCCGCGAAGCCGAGCTGGCCGAAGGCAAGGTGGCACTGGATAGCAACCGACGGACCCTGACCCAGGAGCTGGAGCGCGTCTCAGGCCTGTCGGCGGCCCGGGCCAAGCAGATCCTGCTGCAGGAGATCGAGGAGGACGCCCGGCAGGACGCGGCGAGGCGGATCAGGCAGATCGAGGAGGAGACCCGCCGGGATGCCGAGCGCCGGGTCCGCAACATCCTGTCGGTGTGCATGCAAAGGCTGGCGGCCGGGCACGCGGCTGAGACCACCGTCTCGGTCGTGCAGCTGAGCTCGGACGACATGAAGGGCCGGATCATCGGCCGCGAGGGACGAAACATCCGCGTCCTGGAGAACCTGACCGGTGTGGACTTCATCATCGACGACACCCCCGGTGCCGTGGTCCTGTCCGGCTTCGACGGGGTGCGGCGCGAGATCGCCCGCCTGACCCTGGAGAGGCTCCTGCAGGACGGCCGCATTCACCCGGCTCGCATCGAGGAGATGTACTACCAGGCCAAATCGGAGCTGGAGGCGCACATCATCGAGGCGGGCGAGCAGGGCATGTTCGAAGCCGGAGTCCAGGGCCTGCACCCGGAGATCGTCAAGTTGCTGGGGCGGCTGAAGTTCCGCACCAGCTACGGGCAGAACGTGCTCTCCCACTCGATCGAGGTGTCGCGCTTGGCGGCGATGATGGCCTCAGAGCTCGGCGCCGGTCCCAAGACGGCCCGGCGCGCTGCGCTTCTGCACGACATCGGCAAATCGGTCACCCACGAGATCGAGGGACCTCACGCGCTGGTGGGCGGCGAGCTGGCCCGGAAATACGGGGAGAGCGAGGCGGTCGCCCACGCCATGGAGGCCCATCACAACGAGGTGGAGCCGCAGACGATCGAGGCCGTCATCGTCCAGGCGGCCGACGCGCTGTCCGGAGCCCGCCCGGGCGCCCGCGGCGAGTCGCTCGAGCAGTACGTGAAGCGCTTGCGCGACCTGGAGGAGATCGCCACCCGGCACGAGGGCGTGGAGAAGGTCTACGCGATGCAGGCCGGACGCGAGATCCGGGTCATGGTGGCTCCCGGCGATGTGGACGACGACAGGGCCACGCTGCTGTCGTACGAGATCGCGCGAGAGATCGAGAAGCGGCTGGAGTACCCGGGCCAGATCAAGGTCACGGTGATCCGGGAGTCACGCTCGGTCGAGTACGCCCGCTGAACGGGTCCGGCCGCATGAGGCCGGCCCTGACGCTCAATGGTGGTGGTGGAGCAGCGGCTGCAGCGTGATCCAGGTGTGGAAATCCGGGATCAGCGCCAGCGCGATGATCAGGCCCACCACCAGCGAGCCGCCCAGGAGCATCAGACGCCCGCGAGAGCCGGGGCCGCGAGCCACAGCCACGCGGGCCTCCGCCGCCCCGGTGGGTGGGGTATCCGCGCCCGGGCGGGCCTCGGCAGCCCGGACACGTTCGAGATCCGTGCGGACGCCCGGCAGTTGCAGGATCTCCGCGCGGAGGCCGAGCACCCGGCTCACCTCGGGCAGATGACCGATCACGTGCAGCGCGGTGACCGCGAGCCAGACGAAGAACGACGCCTTGTGCAGGAGCATCCAGGGGTCACGATGCAGCGGCCCCACGCCCAGCAGCACGATCCCCGTGACGAACACGACCAGCGTCGTGAGGATCACGAAGGGAGCGGTGACCCGCAGCGGCATCCATGGCGGTCCCTTCTCCACGTAGGCGCGATCGCCCATGTAGTAGCGGCCGAACCGGTAGCCCGTGCTGGCCATCTTCAGCACGATCGGCCCGAGCAGCAGCAGCCCGAGGAACAGGTGCTCGGACAGAAGCTGACCGATGAACACGATCGTGACGCCCAGGGCGGCCAGGAGGACGAGCAGGACGATCCCGGTGGCGGTGGTCACGACCTCGTTGCCGTCGGGTCCACCGCCGGTGACACCGTTTCCGCGGTCCTCGACGACGCCTCTGCGCCGGGCTGGGTCGACCGCCGTTGACCGCCCCACCGGTTGATCTTGCACAGACATCACCTCTGAAACTTGTAGGCGGCGCTGAAGGTGAACTTTGCCTGAGGTGAGAAGTCTCTTGGATCCCGGCGAACTCCAGGGCTCGCCGCTGAGCCTGGTCCTATGATCGCGGCATGGTCGAAACCGCCACAACCGCCCGGGCCGGGGTGATCCTGGTCGTCGAGGATGAGCCGGGGATCGTCGATTTCCTCAAGCGCGGGCTGAGCAGCTACGGCTACGAGGTGCTGACCGCTCTGGATGGGCTTAGCGGCACCGATCAGGCGCTCACCCAGTCGGTCGACCTGGTCATTCTGGACCTGATGCTCCCCGGGCGCAGCGGACTCGAGGTACTGGGCGCCATTCGCCAGACCAAGCCGACGCTGCCGGTCATCGCGCTCACCGCCCGCAGCGATCTCGACGATCGCGTGGCCGGGCTGGACGCCGGGCTGGTCGACTACCTGGTCAAGCCCTTCTCGCTGCGCGAGCTGGCTGCCCGGATCCGTGCCCAGTTGCGCGCTGCCTTGGAAGCGCCGAGCACCACGATCGCCGCGGGCGACGTGGAGATGGACCTGATCACCCGGCAGGTGCGGCGGCGTGATGAGCTGATCAGGCTGTCCAGCACGGAGTTCGAGTTGCTCAGCTACCTGATGCGCAATCGCAACCGGGTGCTCACCCGAGAGCAGATCCTGCGCGCTGTGTGGGGGTACGACTACGACCCGGGCACCAACGTCGTGGACGTCTACATCGGATATCTGCGGCGCAAGCTGCGCCGGCCGGACAGCCCGGCGCCGATCGTCACGGTGCGCACGGTGGGCTACCGCTTCGATGCGGAAGCTGCGCGTTAGCCGGCCGCGCAGCCTCAGATGGCGGTTGACCGCCTGGGTGGCCGCGGTCATGGTGGTCGCCGCAGCCGTGGTGTTCGCCGTCGTCTACCTGCAGACCGGCTCGAGCCTCCGGCAGCAGATCGACATCGATCTCCGCAGCGACGTCACGCAGATGGTGCAGACGCTGCGAACAACGGGTCCGGGCGGGACCTCCGGTCTTCGGGCGGGAGCCACCCGATATGTGCAGGGCCAGCCCTATCAGTCGACCTCGACGCTGCTGTTCGTGCTGATCCCGGGGCAGGCGCCGATCAGCAATCACCCGGAGGTGTTCGGGCACCGGCACCGCGACGACGGCGAGGCGGCCGCCGAACAGGCGCTCGAGAACCGGGAGGCAACGAGGCTGTCGCTCCCTCGTCTGGGTTTGTCGGTGGCGCGGGTCCCCGACGTCGGCCACACCCAAATCCTCGAGCGGGCGATCGATCTCGGCGGCCAGCGCGTGGTCGCCGGGGCGGGCGAGCCGCTCGGCAACGTGGAGGCAGCACAGCACAGCATCGCCCGTGCCTTCGCTCTGGCCGGGCTGCTCGTGCTGCTGGTGGCCCTGGTGGCCTCCTATCTCGCCGGAGCCGGGGTCACGGCGCCGCTGCGCAGGATGGCGGCGGTGGCTGCACGGGTGGACTCCGGGGATCTCGAGCCACGCATGCAGGACCCGGCTGGCGGTGGCGAGGAGGTGCGGGTCCTGGCCGACTCCTTCAATCACATGCTCGATCGCCTGGCCGTCGCGTTCCAGGGCCAGCGGGAGTTCATGGCCGACGCCTCCCACGAGCTGCGCACCCCGCTGACCGTGATCCGGGGCCAGCTCGAGGTGCTGGCCGCCACCGAGCACCCCTCCCCGGAGGAGGTCCAGCGGGTGGAGCGAGTCGTTCAGGCCGAGGTCACCCGCATGTCCAGGCTGGTGGATGATCTGCTGCTGCTGACCGCCGCGGAGCGCAGCGACTTCCTGCGGATCGAGCCGATCGAGCTGTCCTCTTTCGTCACCGAGCTCTGGGATGGCCTTGGCCTGACCGCCGAGCGTCGCTTCGAGCTGAGCCAGGTGCCCACCGGGACCCTCGATGCTGATCCGGATCGCCTGGCTCAGGCGGTCCGCAACCTTGGCCGCAACGCGATCGACCAGACGGCAGAGGGCACTGGCCTGGTCAGGCTCGAGGTCTACGCGATCGGAGGCAATCGGGTGGCCTTCGCGGTGATCGACGACGGGCCCGGGATCCCGCCGGCTCAGCGGGAGCGCGTGTTCGAGCGGCTCTACCGAGTCGATCCCTCCCGTTCTCGAGGGGCGGGAGGAGCGGGCCTCGGGCTGTCGATCGTCAGGGCGATCGTCGAGGCGCATGGGGGAGAGGTGCGCATCGGCTCAGGTCCGGGAGAACGCGGCGCCCGGGTCGAGATTGTGCTGCCGGGATTCACGCCACAGCGCCCGGCGCCGGTGGTCGGCGTGCCGATGCCCTCGGCCATCCGCCCGGGATCAGAATCAGGCGAATCCGGGTAGCACGAGCCGCAAGCGGGCCGCCAGGCAGGGATTCGGCGGGCCCTGGCCCGCGGGCCCACCGGGAAAACGGAGGCGAGATGATCTCGACGATCGGTTCTCGCGCCGCCAGACGACTGGGTCTATTGGCCGGTGTCTGTGCGGTGTCTTGCTTGGGGTTTGCCGGCAGTGCCTCGGCGCACTTCGCGCCGGGTGGGCAGCTGCTCCGGCTCACGCACCTGGGGTTCAACACCAACACCAGCAGCAACTGGTTCGGCTACCAGCAGGGAGCGCTGGAGCAGGGCGGGAAGCTGTTCACGTCCATCACCGGCAACTGGACGGTGCCGACCGCCACGCAGCACACCTCCGGACAGGCGGAGGACTCCGCCGACTGGATCGGGATCGGCGGCGGCTGCGTGGATTCCAGCTGTGACGCCGGCGACTCGACGCTGATCCAGACCGGCACCGAGCAGGACGTGGCCTCCAACGGCACCGCGTCCTACGACGCCTGGTACGAGCTGGTGCCTGCCCCCGAATTGCAGATCACCAGCATGACGGTCAAGCCGGGCGACCAGATGCATGCCTCGATCACCCAGGCGGCGGGCGAGCTATGGAACATCACGATCCAGGACGTGACCCAGAACGAGTCCTATACGACGTCTGTGCCGTACTCGTCCACGATGGACACGGCGGAGTGGATCGAGGAGACGCCGCTGGAGATCGGCACGAACGCCGGCTTCGCGGCATTGCCGAATCTGACCGATCCGGCGTTCAACTCGTTGACGGTGAATGGTGCCAACCCGAATCTGACGAGCTCGGAGCAGATCCAGCTCACCGATTCGAGCGGGAACGTGATCGGGACGCCGTCGGCGCCCAACTCCACGGGCAACGGCTTCAGCGAGTGCACGTGGACGAGCACCTGCTCATGAGCTGACCGCCGGTCAGATAGGTGTTGGAATGGAGGCGCCCCTGTGACGGGGCGCCTCTTTTGTGCACACGGTGGTCGCTGACCGCCGCGGTCAGCGAGCAGTCCGTTTCACTACCCTAAAGCCGCGATGCCGGGCTACCATCTGACCACCTTCGGCTGTCAGATGAACGAGCACGACTCCGAGCACATGAAGGGGATGCTCGAGTCGTTGGGCTATCACGAGACCGGTTCGCGCAGGGAGGCGGACCTGATTCTGTTCAACACCTGCTCGATCCGCGAGAAGGCCGACGAGCGCTTCATCGCCCACCTGTACGAAGCCCGCGCGATCAAACGCCAGGCGCCCGAGACAGTGATCGGCGTCGGTGGCTGCTGGGCGCAGTCGGTCAAGGAGGAGGTGTTCACGCGCTTCCCGTTCGTGGATGTGGCCTTCGGCCCCGGTCAGGTGCACAAGCTCGCGGAATTCCTGACAAGTGACTCGCTCAGCGCCCAGGGCTACTTCGAGTTCGGGGGCTTCACGGGGCATCTGCCGGCCAAGCGCGCCCGCCGTTACCAGGGCTGGGTGCAGATCAGCGTCGGCTGCAACTGCGTCTGCTCGTACTGCATCGTGCCGTCCACGCGCGGCCGCGAGGTCAGCCGGCGGCCCGAGGAGCTGGTGGCGGAGGTGGAGCATCTCGCCGCGGACGGCGTGCGGGAGGTCACCCTGCTGGGCCAGAACGTCAACTCCTACGGGCGCGATCTCCCGCGTGAGTCGCGCGTCGCGTTCGCTGAGCTCCTGAGCCGTCTCGACGCTGTGCCCGGGATCGATCGGATCCGCTACACGAGCCCTCACCCCAAGGACATGCGCGAGGACGTGATCCGCGCCCACGCCGAGCTGGCAGCGGTGTGCGAGCACATCCACCTACCCCTCCAGTCGGGCTCCAGCGCCGTCCTGAAGCGCATGCGGCGCACCTACACGCGCGAGCGTTACCTGGATCGCGTGGCTCTGATCCGCGAGCACGTGCCCGACTGCGCGATCACCACCGACATCATCGTCGGCTTCCCCGGCGAGAGCGAGGCGGACTTCGAGCAGACGCTCACACTGGCCGAGGAGGTCGGCTACGACGGCGCGTTCACGTTCCTCTACTCACCCCGCCGCGAGACCGAGGCGGCGGAGATGGACGATCAGATCCCTCACCTGGTCAAGGTCGAGCGCCTCGAGCGGCTGGTGGCGGTGATCCAGCGGCGGGCGGCGGACCGGGCGCAGCGCTTTGTCGGGCGGACGCTGGAGGTGCTCGTGGAGGGCCCATCGCGCACCGACGCTACGCGCTTGCGCGGACGTACCCGGCACAACAAGGTCGTCAACTTCGACGGCCTGGCCAACGAGGGCGACCTCGTGATGGTCGACATCATGGGCGCCACCAGCCAGACACTGGCCGGCGAGATGTCGCTGCTCGCCCGCGCCGCTGGCTGATTCACGGCTCCAACGGGCACGTGTGCGAACATGTGTTCGATGCGCTGGGCACAGCAGTCTCTCGACGGTGATCCGCAGCAGCCACTGCCGGGCTACGAGGACGCGGTGGTGCGTCACTTCGACGCGCCGGAGGCGATCGACACCCGGTTCTACGAGGTGCGGGCCAAGTCGATCCTCAACCGGGTGCCGGAGATGTCCCAGGTTCCGTTCCGCTGGACAGTGAACGTCTACCGCGGATGCACACACTCTTGCGCGTACTGCTTCGCCCGTCCCACCCACGAGTTCCTCGGCTGGAACGCCGGCCGGGACTTCGAGCGTGAGATCGTCGTCAAGGTCAACGCCCCGGAGCGGTTGCGGGTCGAGCTGGCCAAGCCGACCTGGCAGGGGGAGCACGTCGCGCTCGGGACGAACACCGACCCGTACCAGTGGGTCGAGGGGCGCTATGGGCTGATGCGAGGCATCTGGGAGGCCTTCCTGGAGGCACGAAATCCCTGCTCGGTGCTGACCAAATCACCGCTGCTCCTGCGCGACCTGGACCTGATGCGCCAGCTGAACGAGGCGACCGACTTCAGCGCTGCCCTGTCGATCCCGACCCTGGAACCGAAGGCGTGGCGCCAGACCGAGCCGCGCACGCCCAATCCGCGAGCTCGCCTGGAGGCGCTGGCCGAGCTCTCGGCGGCCGGGATCCGCACCGGTGTTCTCATCGCACCGCTGATGCCCGGGATCAACGACTCGCCGGCACACGTGGCCGAGGTGGTGCGCCTGGCGACGGAAGCCGGTGCGGACTACATCACCGGGATCGCCCTGCACCTGCGCAAGGGCGTTCGGGAGGTGTTCATGGAGTGGCTGGCCGAGAACCGACCCGAGCTGACAGATCTCTACGAGGATCTGTACCGTCGGGGAGCGTATGCGCCCCCGGCCGAGCGCCGGCGGTTGGCGAGCCTGATAGAGGGCCCCCAGCTTTCCGCGCGGCAGCGCGATTGGCGGCTCCTGAATGGCGAGAGGTCCGCAAGACGCTTTGAAACCAGGCGTTACGAGGCAAAATCCAGCGAAGGACCCCTGCCGGCGCCCCCTCCGGAGCCGTCGGCGCCGAGGTTATTCTGAGGCAGCCCGATGAAGCGTTTTTTCAACCGACGTCCTGACCTGAGTCTCGACCGCATGTTCGAGACGCGCAGCGACGCCTGGGCTGCCGTCGGCCTCGACTTCGAAGTCAACCGGAGAGAGGTGCAGCGCTCGCGGCGCCGGCTCATTGTGCTCGTGGTCGCGCTCGCCCTGGTGATCTGGGGCAACGACGTGATGAACCACCACTTCACGCTGGTTGCGGAGACACACCACCCGAAGCTGTACCCGCATCTGCACGTGCACACGTGGTACCTGCCTCAGGGCCTGTTCACGGCCATCGCCGTGATCGCCGTGCTGGTGATCGGCTGGATGATGTCCCGCGATCTGAGCCGGATCGCACCCGCCCTGTTCCGGCACATGGATCCCTCGACGGCTGGTCCGGTGGAGTTCCTCGTCCGCCTGGGGGCGGTCGCGGCGACCGCACTCGGAGCGCTGGCCGTAGCTGGCATCTCCTTCCATGCCCTGCTCGTCGGCGGCGCCTTCACCGCCGTGGTCCTCGGCTTGGCCGCCCAGCAGACCCTGGGCAACCTGTTCGCCGGGATGGTGCTGCTCAGCGCCCGGCCGTTCCGGCTGGGGGAGCGTATCCGCCTGCAGGCCGGAGCGGTCGGAGGCTCGGCGGAGGGCATCGTCAGCCAGCAGGGCCTGCTGTACACGACGCTGGCGCGCGGCGATGACCGGATCCTGATCCCCAACAATGTCGTGCTGGCCGCTGTCGTCGTCCCCATCAAGGAACCCGACTCGGTGGATGTCAAGGTGCGGCTGGCCTCGGGGGTCCGCCCGACCCACGTCCAGGCGATCCTCGACAGCGAGGTAGAGACGCCAACGCGCACCCCACCCAGCGTGCTGCTCGAGGAGATCGACGGGGACGAGGTGGTGGTCCGGGTTCAGGCCACCCCTGACCGGCGCGAGGAGGGGGCCAAGCTGGCGGACGAGATCATCGCGGCTCTGGCCAGCGTCACCGGGGAGCACGAGATCCAGAGCTACGACCAGTCTGGCGGCGACGTGCCCGAAGAGCCCATCGACGGGCGGCCAACCGAGCGCCACCCGGCTGACCCTGCCCCGCGCACGTCCTGATCAGCTCTGCGGCCGCTTGTTGACCTGTCCGGCGTCCAGCTGATGGGCCAGCTTGTCCCCGCCGGTGAGGCGGGTCACCGTGGCCGCGACTGAGGGCAGAATCGAGGCGAACCCGGCGCCCAGGCGCACCCCGATCGGGGCCACTGCGATCTCGGCCCGGTTGCGCTCTACCGCGGTGATGACCGCCGCCGCCACGTCGTCGGGCGTCTTCGTGCCCACGCCTGGTGGCAGCTTGGCCCCTGAGTCCGCGAACAATCCGGCGTCACTGATGAAACCGGGCAGGATGCTGGAGGCGCCGACGCCGGTCCCGCGGAGATCCTGCCGGACAGCCAGGGCGAAGCCGCGCAGGCCGAACTTGCTGGCGTTGTAGAGCGAGGAGACGGGCGACGCCACCTTGCCCGACAGTGACGAGATGAACACCAGCTGGCCGCGGCCGCGCTCGACCATCCCGGGGATCAGCCCGCGGGCGAGCGCGATCGGCGCCCGGAGGTTGACCTCCAGCATCGTGTCGAGCTGGGCCTGGGAGAGCTCGGTGATGTGTCCGGTGGCCGGAAGTCCGGCGTTGGCGATCAGCACGTCGACCGGTCCAACCGAGTCGATCAGGCGCTGCACATCCTCACGTGAGGCGAGGTCGCAGGCCACCGCCTGGCCCCCAAGCTGAGTGGCGAGCGAATCCAGGACATCCTGCCGGCGCCCGGAGACGATCATCTTGGCACCGCGCGCTGCGAAGGCGCGGGCGACCGCCTGTCCGATCCCTCCGCTGGCGCCGGTGATCAGCACGGTTCCATTGACCAGCGGCATGGCCGCGGAGTGTAGATACTCCCAGCCGGTGTCCCGGGCTGAGGTGATCGCGCTGTTCGGACCCACCGGCATCGGCAAGACGGCGGTGGCGCTCGCCCTGGCCGAAAGGCTTCGCCGGCACGGCGAGTCCCCGGTGGCCGTGTCGGCCGACGCGCTGCAGGTCTACCAGGGGCTCGAGGTGCTGACCGGCACAGCCGACTCAGCCCAGCGAGCCGGGCTGGAGCACCGGCTGATCTCGTTCCTGCCCGTGGACGCGCAGTTCAGCGCGGGCCAGTACGCCGAGCTGGCCCATGCCGAGGTCGACGATCTGCTGAGCTCCGGACAGCGCCCGATCGTCGTGGGGGGCACCGGGCTGTACCTGAGAGCTGCGCTCACGGACCTGTCGCTGCGACCGCCCCCTCCCGAGGGAGTTCGCGAGCGGTGGGTCGCCGAGCTGTCCGACCGCGGCCCGGAGGCCCTACATGCGGTGCTCTCCGAGCGTGCTCCCTGGGCGGCGGCCGAGATCCAGCCCGGCGACCGCCAGAGAGTGGTGCGAGCGCTGGAGTTGCTGGACATGGGGGAGCTGGAACCGCCCCCGGACGCCTCGGAGCTGTGGACGGACACGATGCGCGTGCCCACCCTGCTGGCCGGCCTCGTCATGGAACGCTCCGCGCTCTACGCCCAGATCGATGCGCGTGTGGATGCGATGGTGGCGGGGGGCGCCGAGGAGGAGGTGCGGCGGGCGAGTGCCGCCGGTGCCAGCCCCACAGCCCGCAAGGCGCTCGGCTTCGAGGAGCTTCTGGCCGGTGACCTGGAGGGCATGAAGCGGCGGACCCGCAATTACGCCCGGCGCCAACTCACCTGGATGCGGAAGCTGGCCCGTGTGAATGAGATCGATCTGACGCTGCGCTCCCCGGACCAGGCGGCCGAGGATATCCTCCGCCTCTGGCGGGGGCCGGCCGGCTGAGCCAGCCCGCGAGCTCGTCCCGCGGACACCTAGACTCGGGCGCCGTGAACTTCGAGAAGTGGCAGGCGCTGGGCAACGACTACGTCATCGTGGAGGAGTCGGAGCTGCCGTTCGAGCTGACCGGAGCCCGGATCCGTCGCTTGTGCGAACCGCACACCGGCATCGGATCCGACGGCATCCTCCTGCTGTCACCCAGTGAGGACCCAGCCGCCGTGGCTCGGATGCGGATCTTCAACCCGGACGGTTCGGAGTCGGGTCTGTCGGGCAACGGTGCCCGCCAGGCGATTCTCTACCTCCGCCACCACGGCTGGACCGACGAGGACAGCTTCACGATGCTGACGGCGGCCGGGCCGGTCCGCCCGCGCATCACCTCGGCGACAACCTGCACGGTCGAGATGGGTAGCGCGCGCCTGCGGAGCGAGGACTACCCGGCCGGCGGACCCGACGGCCGCGGAGAGCTGCAACTCGGCGGGCAGGCCGTTTCCTTTCAGCACGTGCAGGTGGGCAATCCGCAGTGCGTGTTCCGGGTGCGGGACGCGAGCGAGCTCCTGGCCCTGGACCTGCCGGCGATCGGACCCGGCATCGAGAACCACAAGCTGTTTCCCAACCGAACGAACGTCTCGTGGTATGCGCCGCTTCGCCCGGACCGGATCCGGGCCCGCATCTTCGAGCGGGGTGTGGGGGAAACCTCGGCCAGCGGCACCGGCGCCACGGGCGCAGCCGTGACCCACGTCATCGCCGGTGGATCCTCACCGGTCACCGTCGAGCTCGATGGCGGCGAGCTGGAGGTAGAGGTGGGGGAGGACCTGCACATCAACCTGTCGGGCTGGGCGGTCCCGGTATTCCGGGGCAGCCTTTCGCCCAAGTTCATCGAGGAGCTGAATGCGACCGAGTAGCCGTCTGGAAAAGATCCCTCCCTACCTGTTCGCCGAGCTCGAGCGCAAGATCGCCGCCAAGCAGGCAGCGGGCGTCGACGTGATCAGCCTCGGCATCGGAGACCCCGACACACCCACCTACCCATCGATCGTGGCCGCGGCCCAGCGGGCAGTTGCCGACCCCGCCACCCACCGCTATCCGACGAACCGCGGCCGCCAGGACTTTCGCGAGGCGGTGGCGGAGTTCTACGCCCGGCGCTTCGGAGTCTCACTGGATCCAGAGACCGAGGTGATGCCGGCGATCGGAGCCAAGGAGTGCATCTTCAACCTCAACCTGGCGTTTCTGGATCCCGGCGACATCGCGCTGGCCGCCGACCCCGGCTACCCGGTGTACACAGGCGGTCCCTGGCTGGTCGGTGCCCAGCCGGTGCTCATGCCGCTGCGCCCGGAGCTGGCCTTTGCGCCGGACCTCGAGAGCATCGACGAGGGCACGCTGCGGCAGGCCAGACTGATGTTCTTCAACTACCCGAACAACCCCACCGGCGCCGTGGTGCCGGACGGTTTGTTCGAGCGGATCGTCGAGCTGGCGCAGGGACACGACTTCCTGGCCGTCCACGACAACGCCTACAGCGAGACGACCTACGACGGCTACGTCGCGCCCTCGTTTCTGGCCACACCGGGCGCCAAGGACGTCGGCGTCGAGGTCTTCTCTCTGTCCAAGGGTTACAACATGACCGGCTGGAGGTGCGCGGCGATCGTCGGCAACGCCGCCGCGATCGCCCAGTTCTGGCGTCTGAAGTCGAACATCGACTCGGGGCTGTTCGAAGCCGTGCAGCTGGCGGGCGTCGCCGCTCTGCAACCCGAGGTCGACGAGGACGTGGCGGCGATGAACCTCGTCTATCAGCGCCGCCGCGACCTGGTCTGCTCCGCTCTGGCCGAGGCGGGTGTCAACGTCACTCGTCCCAGGGGCACCATCTACGTCTGGGCACCGATCCCGCCGGGCTTCGACTCCTCGGCCGCCTACTGCGAGCACGTCCTGGAGCAGGCGGCAGTGGTGATCTCCCCGGGAGGCGCCTACGGACGCAGCGGCGAGGGCTTCTTCCGCATCTCTCTCACCACGCCCGACGACCGGCTGATGGAGGCCATGGACCGGATCCGGCAGCTCTGAGTCACGCTCGGGCGCCGGTGGACGACCGTCTGGCCACTACCATCGACAGCGTGCAGAGACCCCACGGAACACGCGCCGCCAGCCTGAACAACGGCACCGGCCAGACCGCCGCCCGGGCCAGTCAACGAGCGATCATGATCGCCGCCCTCCCGGAGGGGGACGAGCACGAGCTGGCCGAGCTGGAGGAGCTCCTGCGCACCGCCGGCGTGGCCGCGGTGGGGCGGCTCGTGCAGCGCCGCGAGCGTCCGCACCCCAACACCTATCTGGGGGAGGGCAAGCTGGCCGAGGTGAAGGCCGAGATCGCTCGGACGGACGCCAACCTGGTGGCGTGCGACGACGAGCTGAGCCCACGCCAGGAGCGCAACCTGGAGCAGGAGCTGGGCGTTCCGGTCATCGACCGCACCGCGATCATCCTGGACATCTTCGCCGCCCACGCGCACTCCGCGGAGGGCAAGCTCCAGGTCGAGTTGGCCCAGCTCCAATACAACCTGGCCCGGATGCGCGGGTTGTGGTCGCACCTGGAGCGCCTCGGTGGCGGTGTCGGCACCCGAGGCCCGGGCGAGACGCAGATCGAGACCGACCGCCGTCTGGCCCGCAATCGCATCGCCGGCCTCCAGCGCCGCCTCGCCCACGTACGCTCGAGCCGGTCGGTGATGCGCGCCGAGCGCGAGCGGGCTCATCTGCCTCAGGTGGCGCTGGCTGGGTACACGAATGCCGGCAAGTCGACGTTGCTGAACGCGCTGACCGGAGCCGAGGTCGGAGTCAGGGATCGCCTCTTCCATACGCTGGATCCCACGACGCGCGTGCTGCGTGCCGGCGGGCGCGACTACCTGGTGACCGACACGGTCGGGTTCATCCGCAAGCTTCCCCATCAGCTGGTCGAGGCCTTCGGCGCCACGCTCGAAGAGACCCGGCGGGCGGATCTGATCCTGCACGTCGTCGATGCCTCGGTTCCGGAGGAGGAGCTGGTCACGATGACGCAGGCCGTTGACGACGTGCTCACCGAGATCGGCGCCGACGAAGCCCCGCGCGTCCTGGTCCTGTCCAAGATCGACCTGGTCGGCGAAGATCGGCGGGAGCAGCTGATCAACCGCCACACTGGAGCCCTGCTGGTGTCTCCGACGTCGGGTGAGGGGCTGGACGAGCTCACCAACCGCATCGAGGACGAGTTCGCACGCACGCTCACCGAGGTGGAGATGCTGATCCCGTATCACGAGGGCGGGCGGCTGGCCGAGCTGCATGAACTTGCCGGAGATCTGGTGCGCGAGGACACTCCCGCCGGAGTCAGGATCTCCGTGCGGCTGCCGCCCGCGGTGGCGGCGCGGTATGAGCCGTTCGTGCTCTCGGGCGGCCCGGTCTAGCAGCGCCCGTCCGGCTCGATGGACACGGCGCTACAGCTCACGACGCTGCCCTTTCAGCGTCTGGATCCGCGGGCGATCCTGCCCACCAGAGCCCACCCCGGCGACGCCGGCCTCGATCTGCATGCGCTCGAGCCGGCCGAGCTGGAGCCCGGGGAGCGGGAGTCGATCCGTACGGGCATCGCGGTGGCCATACCGGAGGGTTACGCCGGTCTGGTGCTTCCGCGCTCTGGTCTGGCTGCCCGTCACGGCATCTCGCTGGTCAACGCACCCGGTCTGATCGACGCGGGCTACAGGGGCGAGATCCGGGTTCTGCTGGTCAACACCGACCGGAGCCGCTCCTGGAAACTGCAGGCGGGCGAGCGGATCGCTCAATTGGTCGTCTCGCCCGTGGCGCTGCCGGAGGCAGAGGAGGTGGCCGAACTGGATTCCACGTCTCGCGGGTCGGGCGGCTTCGGCTCGACCGGGATGTGAGTCAGGGCGCCGTGGAGGCGCTGAGCAGTCCGTGCTGCTCCAGGAACTGCTTGGCCACGGTTAGAGGATCCATGTGGTCGAGATCGACCTGCGCGTTGAGCACGCGGAGAGCCTGGGTGGTCAGCAGCCTGTCCACCCGGTTGAGCGTGTCCACGAACACGGGCCCTTGGGCGGCCACGGTCGAGGCCGTGACCACCGGGACGACATTCCCGAAGCCGTTGACGTGCTTGGGATCGCTGAGCAACCGGAACTGGGACGTGGCGAGCTCGGCGTCGGTGGTCTGCACATAGGCAGCATCGATCTTCCCGTCCTGGAGATCCCTGTACTGGTCCCCGATAACCACGGTGCTGGTCCGGGTCGGGGTGAGGCCGTAGGCCGACTCCAGCGCCGGCAGCGCGGTGGAACTCTGGGTGAACTGGAGCGGTGCGCCCAGGGTCAGCGTGGGGGAGAGGCGAGCCAGATCCTCCAGCGTTCGCAGATGGTGTGCCCGGGCAAACGCGGTGGTCACGGCGATCCCCTCGGTGTCCGAGCCGGGCGTGGGCTTGAGCAGCTCCAGCTCGTGCTCGGATGCCCAGGTCTGGGCGGTTTCGAACGCATCGGCCACCGATCCGCGCGGGCGCTGATCGTGCACCAGTTGGCCGTTCCACACGTTCAGGTACTCGGGATACAGGTTCAGATTGCCCTGCTCCAGTGCCTGATAGGAGACGGTCGGGGGTCCGATGTTACGAATCAGCGTGACGCTGAAGCCCTGCGCCGACAGGGCCAGGTCGTAGAGCTCGCCAAGGATGAACTGTTCGGTCGTGTTGCTGTCACCCAGCGTGACCGAAGGACGCCCGGTACCCGGAAGCGTCGTTGTGGTGGCAGTCGTGGTGGTCGTGGTCGTGGCGGAGGAGCCATTCGTCGAGGTGGTTGCGCCGTCGCCCGAGCCGCCGCAGCCGGCCACCAGGAGGCCGAGCGCGGCCGCCAGGGCCAGGAAGCCGGGGCGCACGAATATCCCTCGGGCGCTCACAATCCCGCTGCCTTGAGGGCGTCGGCATGGGCCAGCGTCTCCAGCTCGTCGTCCAGCGGGCTCAACGGCTCGGTCAACCCGAGCGCGGTGCTGATCAGCCAGTCGGCGAACCACACGTTCTTGGGCAGCAGCGGTCCGTGCAGGTAGGTGCCGATCACGTTCCCGTCCCGGACGCCCTCATAGCCGTCGACGCCGTTGTTCCCGTTTCCCCGCAGCACCCGTCCGAGCGCCGTGGCCCGGGCTCCCAGATGGGTGCGTCCGCCGTGGTTCTCAAAGCCGGCGAGCACCCGGCGCTGTCCGGGCTCGATCTCCACCTCGATGGCCACGTTACCGATCAGGCGAGGGCCGTCGCCGCGCACCGTGCTGAGGTCCACCAGCCCGACTCCCGGCAGCGTCTCCTCGCCAAGCTGGTAGTTGTGGCCCAAGAGCTGGTAGCCGCCGCACACCGCCAGGATCACGGCTCCCCGCGCCGCCGCGGCGTGCAGAGAGTCTCGCTTGCGATCGGCCAGATCCCGCGCACACAGGGCCTGGTCGCGGTCCTGGCCGCCGCCCATGTAGAAAAGCTCGGCCGCCCCCGGGTCGAGCTCCTCCTCCAGCCCGACGCCCGTCAGCTCGAAGTCAAGCCCGCGCCAGCGACAGCGGCGCTCCAGGAGCAGCAGGTTCCCGCGGTCGGCGTAGATGTTCATCAGGTCCGGGTACAGCGCGCACACCCGCAGGGTTGGGGATGACTCAGACAGCCAGCACCACCACCTGGCTGCCCACATGTTCATGGGTGGGGGGGATCTCCTCCACCGGTAGGACGCGCAGTCCCAGACTCAGGCCTTCGCGCTGCAGGTTCCCCACCGTGACGCAGTCCAGCATCACCCGGTCCTCGCTCACCTGGCGTTCTCCCCGGGGATCGACGGTCTCCCGCCGGCGTTCAAGCACGAAGTGGTGATCCTCTCGCCGAATGGCCGTCGGCTGGCTGCAGTAGACGACGCCGGCGAGTTCGATCAGGTCGGGCAGGATGGCCGGCTCACCATCCCGCACCTCGAAGCTCTCCAGCTCTTCGGTGATCGCCATGGCGATCAGTCCACCGCTGCGGACGTTGCGCCGTGCGCAGTCCAGGAAGGCCAGCCGGCCATCGAGCCCACCGAGCAGCTGCATCGTCTGCATCGGGACCAGACAGATTCCGGCCGGCTCGGCCAGGCTGAAGTTCCTGGCGTCCGCGCGGATCGTCTGGAGCGGCAGCCCCTCAGCACGCCGCCGCAGCTCGGCCAGCAGCGCCGGATCGGCGTCCAGGGCGATCACGGAGTGACCCGCTCGAGCCAGCTCGAGGGCGACGCGCCCCGTACCGGCACCCACATCGAGCACCGGACCGGGATGGTCATCGGCCAGGCCCCGCCATAGCTCCAGGTCCTGGCGGTAGCCACCGCACTCGAGATCGTGCCAGATCACCTCGTTCATGCCACGGCGTCCACAGACCAGTAGTGGGGCACGTGACCGCGACGGGAGAGCTCGTCCCGCAGGGCCAGCAGCGCGGTGTAGGTGGGCAGCGCAAACAGGCGGCCCCCGGCGGCGGTGGCCACGGCCGCGTCCAGGGCCTCAGGTAGCTCAGGCACGACCCGGATGCGCTCGGGTGCGACGCCGCCGTACTTGAATCGAACAGCCAGCTCAGCTGCTCGCGAGCCTGAGCACACGAGCTCCTGGACATGGTCTGTCAGCAGCTCGAAGTCAGCGTCCCATATCCAGGACACGTCGCGGCCGTCGGCCACCTGGTCGTTGAGGATGGCCAGGATCCGCAGCGGTTCCGGCTCCAGCGCCAGGGTGCGGACGATCTCGTTGGCCCCGGCCGGGTTCTTGATCAGCAGGATCGACAGGAGGCACCCGTCCAGATCGATCGTCTCGGCGCGACCGAATGCCGCTGTGACCGCCTCGAGCCCTGACTTCACCTGATCCAGAGTCGCTCCCAGCGACAGACACAGGCCGGCTGCAGCCAGCGCGTTGTAGACGTTGTAGAGCCCGGGGAGCGGGAGGTTGACCTGACGGTCCCCGTCGGAGGTGCGCAGCAGGAACCGAGCTGCACTGGTGCCCTGGAGGGTGATCTGCTCGGCCCGCACGTCGGGCCTCGGCCGGGTCTGACCGCAGGATGGACAGTGGTAGTCGCCCAGGTGTCCCATGTAGATGGCGTCGTAGACGTAGGCCGCTCCGCAGCGCCGGCAGTGCTTGGAGTCTGATGCGTGCTGCATCTCGGGCACCGCCACGGCCGGGTCCTCGACGCCGAAGTAGCACACGCCCGGACGGGCGCGGCCCAGATCAGCGACCAGAGGGTCATCGGCATTCAAGACAAGGCCGGTCTGCAGCGGCAGACCGGCCACGACCGCTGACCATCGGTCCGCGATCGTCTCGAGCTCGCCGTAGCGGTCGAGCTGATCCCGGAACAGGTTGCCCAGCACGATCGCGCGGGGGCGCAGCTGAGCCGTCATCCGGTCCAGCCAGAACTCGTCCACCTCGAACAGGCCCAGATCGCCGGACATTCGACCGCCCCGGCGGGCGGAGTCCAGCAGCGTGGACGCGATGCCGCCGGCCATGTTGGCCCCGGCTCGGTTGTGCACCAGATGCATGCCCGCCCGACTGAGGATCGACGCCGTCATGGCGGCGCTCGTCGTCTTGCCGTTGGTGGCCGAGATCACGGCCGTTCCCTGGGGGAGGCGCTGTGAGAGCTCGGAGATGACGGCGGGCTCGAGCCGGATCAGCAGCTTCCCGGGCAGGCTCGTCCCCCCGCCGCGTCCTGACCGCCTGACCACCGAGCCGACCGCTCGCGCGGCAGCGATCTTCGCGTCAAGCACGGTCATCGGTTGCCGGCCAGTGTGGCGGCACGGTCCTGGGCGGGAACCATCACGCGCACGGCGGCGGCTGCCACGGTCACCTTGACCGGAAGCTGGGCGATCGGATCGCCGTCGGCGTAGACGGTGAACTTGCGGTCCGCGTCCACCTCCACCTCCCGAGCGCGAACGATGCTCACCTCCGGGAGGGTCACGTGCTCGCCCTTGAACACCTTGGGCAGATGGCGGAGAAACTGGAGCCTGGGCTGATCGGCGATCAACACCACGTCCAGCAGGCCGTCGGTCAGCGAGGCCTCCGGCGCCAGGAACATGCCGCCGCCGTATGCGGCCGAGTTCGCGATCGCCACCGTGTATCCGGTGAGCGTCGAGGGCTGCCCGTCGATACGAAGCTGGAAGCGCGCGGGCCGCCAGCTCATCAGGGCCCGGATCCCGCCGTAGGTGTAGACCAGGTTGCCGCGGATCAGACGCGTCTGGTTGGCGATCCGGTTGGCTTCGGAGTCAAATCCACAGCTGGCGATCCCGATGAACGTCGTCGTCCCGATCTGTCCCAGGTCAAGCGCGCGCACGCTGCCCTCCGACAGCACGGCGCAGGCCGCCACCGGATCAAGCGGTATGCCCAGCACCCGCGCAAAGTCGTTGCCGCGCCCCCCCGGGAGAACCCCCAGAAGGCCGTCGGTGTCGCGCAGCGCGCCGGCCACGGCTCCGATCAGGCCGTCCCCGCCCAGCGCCACGGCCATCTCACCGGCCTGCCGGGCGGCCACCGTGAGCTCCCGAGCGTGCTCCAGGCTGCGGGTGAGACCGACGTGGTGATCCAGCCCCCGGGCATCCAGCGCCCGGCGAACATCCTCCAGGACGGCGCCCGCGCGCCCGCCCCCGGAGGCCGGATTGACGATCAGCGAGAGCATTCAGGCAGAGAGTACGAGCGTCCCAAGATCAGCCGCGATCGCCACCGGAGCTGGATCGACGGCGGCCTCGGCCTCCTCGCGCGAGGTGACCCCGGTCAAGACGATAGCGGCGTCCAATCCCACGGCGGCGGCGCCACGGAGATCTGAGTCGAGCCGATCGCCCACCACCAGCGCGCGGTCGCTCCCGATCCGCTCCAGCGCCGCGCGAAACATCTCCGGCTGCGGTTTGCCGACCGTGGCGGCGGTGTGCCCGGTGGCGTACTCCAGAGCGGCCAGAATCGCTCCGTCGCCCGGGCACGGACCGTCCTCGCCCGGAAACGTGGCGTCGCGCCCTCCGGCCACCATCTCGGCTCCGCTGAGCACGGCGCGGGTGGCTGCCTGCAGCTCCCGGTAGTCGAAGTCAGGGTGACCGGCCACGACGACCAGCTCGGCTGACTCGGCCAGGGGCGTCCCGTTGACGATCCGGTGTCCGGCGTCGCCCACGTGCCGGAAGATGGCCGGCGAGCCGATCACGAACGTCCGCGCCGGTGGGCGGGCGGCCAGAACGTGCTGGAGAGTCGCTCCGATGCTCACCACCTCCTCGACGGCCGCGGTGCAGCCCAGCGACCACAGCTTCCGCACGTAGTCCTCGGGCGCCCGCTGCGCGTCGTTGGTAACGAACGCGATCCGCCGGCCGGCTGCCCGCAGCGCGGCGATCGCGTCGGACGCCCTCGGCGTGGCTCGGGAGCCCACCCACACGCATCCGTCGAGATCGAGGATCACGCTGGAGTAGCGCTGGAGAAGGGGGGAGAGGGGCACGCCGGCGATTATGCGGTGCGGATCCGACCGCTCAGAAGAGGGTGGGCTGGAGGCTGTCCGGTGCCTCCAGGCAGTCCGGCGCATCGTGGCGCGCATCATTGACCGCGGTGCTGACCGGCCTCAGCTCGGCCAGCTCGGCGTCGGACCGGCGGACGAGATCGAGCAGGCGATCGCGAGACGGGCTGAGCAGCCACTCCTCCTCGGCCTGCGGTGGGAGGATCACCGGCATCCGGTCGTGAAGCGAGGCCACCGGGCCACAGGCCTGGGTGGTGATGATCGTGCACGAGCGCAGCGTCTGGTGCTCGTCGCGCCACACCGACCACAGGCCGGCGAACGCGAACGGCTCCCCACCGGGACGGGCGATGTGGTAGGGCTGCTTTGGACCGGCTTCCTGGGCGCGCCACTCATAGAATCCGTCAGCAACGATCAGGCAGCGAAACCGCCTGAACGCCTCACGGTAGGCCGGGCGCTCCTCCAGCGTCTCGGCCCTGGCATTGATCATCTTCAGCCCGGTCTCACCCGGTTTCGACCACGGCGGGACCAGCCCCCAGCGCAGCAACTCGCCTCGAGGCCGCCCGTCGCGGTCGCCGGTCACAGCCAGCACGTCGTCGCCGGGCGCGACATTGAACCGCGGTTGTATCTCCACCGTCTCGCCGACCGGGAACCTCATGCGAAGGCGCGCCGGATCAGGAGCAGTCAGCGTGTAGCGCCCGCACATGAGTGGCGGCGGACCGGCCTAGCGGGTGCGCGCGGCCAGGGCCTTGGCCTGCGCGGCCTTCTGCTTGCGCCGCCCGTAGAAGAACAGCCCCAGGAGCGCCACGATCACCAGGGCCACGCCCCAGAAGATGCGCAGGTCCAGGGACAGGCCACCGGCGGCCGCGGCGATCCCGGAGACGATCCCGAATCCCAGGAACAGGATCGCCGCGATTAACAGGATGATCAGGACGATCCCCCGGATGCGCGCCAGCGTGCCCGCGCTGGCCGGTGGCATCAGCAGACCGACCACCTTCAGCCCGAACAGCTGGCGCCCGGTCGGGGCCTCGACGCCCAGGCGCTCCGCAGCCACTTTGAGATCCCCGGCTCGGCGCTCGGCCAGCGCGAGTGAGGCGTCGGCCATGCGCCGCAGCTGTAAACGCTCTTGCGGCCGGGCCGCCGCCAGCGCGCGCTGAAAGTGGGCTCTCGCGGCCTTGGCGTCATAGCGCTCGGCGGCCCGGGCTCCGAGAATCGCCTGCGCCGCCGCTTTGAAGCGCGTCTCGGTCTCCAGCTCCTCGTCCGAACGGCTCTCCAGCTGCTGCATCGCGGCCAGCTGGCTTTTCTGCTCGATCCGGATCGCACGCTGCTGCTTGGGCATGCGCGGAAGTCTAGTGTCCTGAAGCGGAGATCCGGTTCAGGAACACTAGTGTGCGCTGGCGGATGACCAAGCAGCTCGAACTCGCCCGGCCGGCGCTCCGAGCGCTCGGAATCGACGAGCCGATCATCGCCGAGCGGCGGCGCCTGGATGGGGGCCGGGCGGAGTCGTTCCTGGCCGAGTTGCCGGGGCTGGTGGACCGGTGGCAGGAGGAGCTGGGCCTGACGGGCGCACGGCTCCTGCCCGGAGGCATCCTGTCGGCGGCCTTCGCGTGCTGTCAGCGCGATGAGTCGGTGGTCCTCAAGCTGTCGGCCTCCGCCGCCACCAACGCACGGTCCGAGGCCGCCGCGCTGAGAGCCTGGTCCGGGCAGGGCGCCTGCCGGCTGCGCTTTGACGCCGATGACGGGCGGGTCATGCTTCTGGATGCCGTCCGGCCCGGGACGCCGCCTGTGCCGGTCAGCGAATCTGAGGACGCCCGTCGCCTGGCCGGGTTGATGGCCGCGCTGCACCGGCCGCTGAGCGTTCCCGGCGCGATACCAGCGGCCAGGGACGAGCTCGACTGGCGCTTCTCGCGTGCCCACCGCATGCTCGACGGTCCGTCTCCCGCTCGCGGCGTGATCTCTCACCGGGAGATCGAGGAGGCGCATCACCGGGCGCTCGGCCTGGATGCCGAGCGCCCGGTCACCGTGCTGTGCCACGGCGATCTCCTGGACAAGAACATCCTCGTCGACGCGCGCGGGGAGTGGTGCGCCATCGACCCGCGACCCTGCCGAGGCGACCCGTGCCTCGATGCCGCGTTCTGGGCGCTGGCCCACCGGGATGGGACCGATTCGATGTGGCGGGCACCGGTGATCGCCGTCGCCACCGGCCTCGACCCGGGGCGGATCGTTGACTGGATGCGAGTGTTCGCGGTGTCCGAAGCGGTGCTGGCGCGCTCCTCCGGGCTCTCGACCGCCTACCTGGAGGTCTTGGGCGGACGGACCAGGCGGTCCATCAGGTGATCCAGAGCCGGCTCCGGGTCGCCACACAGCCCGGTGTGGACCGAGGAGGTCTGGATCGTCGTGCTCGACGGGGCAACCAGCCAGTGGAAGCGCTCTGACGCGGGCAGGCGGGCGATCGGCCCGGCATCTGGGCGTCCGGCGGCCACCGCCTGCACGTCCTCCAGGTGCTCCCGGATCGTGTCCAGCGGAGGTCCGGGAGCCAGCCGGGCGAGCCGTTCCGGATCGAGCTCGACCCGAGCGGCCAGAAAGTCCCGGGTGCGGCAGAACAGGATCACCCCGACGTTGACGAATTCCTCGCGCTCGATGCACGGAACCACGCGCAGCACGGCGTACTGGAACGGATCATCCGGCATGCGCTCGCGCCGCCTCCTCGGCGAATCTCCTGGGGGGCTCCAGACGGGTCAGCAGATAATCCCGGTAGCCCCGGCGGGCGGCCGAGGGATCCTGGCCGAGCCACTCGTCGGGCACGTCGACCAGCGCTTCGTCGATCTGCGCCGCGCCGAGCCGGCTGGACAGCCTGGCATCGGCGCCAGCCAGCGCGCCGGCTCGCGGCAGGAGGACATGCTCACTGATCAGCGGGAATCCCTCTTTGGCGCGAGCCGCCAGGTCACCCGGTCCATGATGCTGGTAGAGCGCCGCGCCGTGGTCGATCAGCCAGATGCGGCCGTGCCACAGCAGCAGGTTCGGGTTGCGCGCAGTCCGATCGACGTTGGTGGTGAGGGCGTCGAACCACACGACCTCCGCGGCCAGGTCGGGGTCGATATCGCCCGGACGGGCGGGCGAATAGTCGAGCGCACCCGGCAGGAAGTCGACGCCGAAGTTCAGGCCGGCACTCGAACTGACGAGCTCGTTGATCTCGGGATCGGGTTCGGTGCGTCCAAGCTGGGGACTCACCTCCACCAGGACGAGCTCAGGCACGGGCAGTCCCACGGCCAGGGCCAGACGTCCCACCAGGACCTCAGCCACCAGCGCCTTGAGCCCCTGGCCGGCGGCCCGGAACTTGACCACGTACATGCCGTCGTCGTCGGCCTCCACGAGGCCGGGCAAGGAGCCGCCCTCCCGGAGGGGCGCCGCATACCGGGTCGCACAGACGGTCCGCAACATCATCGCGAGATCATGTCAACGTTCCCCACATCCGAACGACCCACGGAGGCAGCGTGTCCACCTCAGCCCACGACTTCAACCAGAACATCATCGACGAGTTCCGCGCCAATGCCGGCGAGGTAGGCGGAATGTTCGAAGGCGCGCCGATGCTGCTCCTGCACAATGTCGGCGCTCGCTCCGGCCAGGAGCGGATCTCGCCGCTCGTCTACCTGGCCGATGGAGATCGCTACGTCATCTTCGCCACCAAGGGTGGTGCACCCACGAATCCGGCCTGGTACCACAACGTCAAGGCCCGTCCGGAGGTGAACATCGAGGTGGGCACTAAGACGATCCACGCCCGGGCCGAGGAGGTGACCGGTGCCGAGCGCGATCGCCTGTACGGGATTCAGGCGGCCAAGCGCCCGAACTTCGCCGAGTACGAGCGGAAGACCGACCGCGTCATTCCGGTGATCGTGCTCACCCCAGTCGAATAGGGCGAGTCGCCGGTTGACATAACGCCGCGACCGGGGTGGAGTGAGCTTCAGCCAACGCCGGCAGTCACTCCGACTCGTCGCGGGCGCGCCTGTAGCGCTCGTAGATCACGCGCGAACTGAACGTCCTGGTCTCGACCAGATCCAGCCGAAAGTGTTCGGTGACCGGCGGCAGGAACGGCGTGCCGCCACCGACGACGACCGGATTGCGGAACATGCGCAGCTCGTCGACGAGGCCGAGCTCGATTGCTTGCGCGGCCAGGCCGGCGCCGCCGATCTCGACGTCGTTGTCGGTCGCGGCGAGCGCCGCAGCGGCCTCGTCGGCGATCGACGCCGCGGCGAGCCGGGCGTTGCCCTCAACGTGGTCGAGCGTGCGGCTGAAGACGACCTTCGGGATGGCGCTCCAGACGTCGGCGAACTCGGCGGACAGATCGTTGTTGCGCAGCGACGAATCGGTCTCCCACGCCAGCATCGTCTCGTACAGCCTGCGGCCGAACAGGCAAGCGCCGAGCTGGCGTATCTGCGCCAGGTGGAAACGAAACTGCTCATCGCCAGGTGCCGACCACCCGAACGCGCCGTCGCGGTCGGCGATGAAGCCGTCCACCGAGACGCTCATCGAGTAGATCAGCATGCCTGCGGCATCCTACGGCGATGGCCGACGGCGCTTCTTTTTGGCACCAGGTGCACATAACACTGATTATCGAGCGTTGATGATCGAGGCGAGGCCCGGGACGCGGCCACCCACCTCTCGCCTCAAGGCCTCGGCGGGCCTCGCCTACCTGAGCTCCGGCGGAAAGCCGGCCGCATCTACATCGGCTTCATCGGCACCCATCGGCGGCGGGCCGCTGGCGCCCGTGGTCCCAGCCGAGGAATCGGGCTTCGGGCCAAGCGCCCTGTCCAGGGCCTTGCCGATCCTGCCGCTCAGCGTCTTTAGGCTCTCTCCGAGTCCCATTGCGCCTCGATTCTGAAGTTGTCGGCCACTGTATCGCCTCGGTGCCCTTCAGCCGCTCTCCGGAGGCCGGAACGTCCCGGGCGGGCCGAACGCCTGCTCCGCCGTCTCGGCGATCAGCCGCGAGAGCTGGCTGCCCTGCCAGGCCACCGGGGATTTGCCTGGCGGATCGGTGACCAGCCGCGCCCCGGGAATCAGCTCGGCGTAGCGTTCTCCGATCGCCTGGGGATGTCCCGGATCCGCCTCGTCACCAGAGGCCACGACCAAGGTCGGAACCCCGATCGCGCTCAGCTCCTCCAATGAGCCGAACGGCCGGGAGCGCGGCACCACCTCCAGGGCGTCGGCCACCGCCTCCAGGTGCTCGTGCAGCGCCAGGCGCTGGCGGATCACCTTCTCCACGGTGTCATGCCACCTCGGGTCGGCGGCCGGCTCGCCGTAGGCCCTCAGGAAGCCCTCGATCCCATCCTGGCGCAGCCCGGCAGCCAGAGCATCCCAACGGGTCAGGCGAGCATGGTCATCCACCTCCCCCGGCTCGTACGCCGGCGTTATGACTACCAGACCTCCCACCCGCTCCGGTGCCTGCAGAGCCAGGGCGATCGCTGTGTGTGCACCCATGGAGGCTCCTGCCAGTACTGCGCGGTCGATGCCGGCATCGTCGAGCACCGCCTCCAGGTCGGCCGTCAGGTCGGCATACGTGTATGCCGCGGGCGCGGCCGCAGGCGCTGAGCGGCCGTGTCCCCGGGCGTCGTAGGCGACCACCCGGTGGCCGGATCGCTCCAGCGCGCGTGACCCCATGACGACATATCGCCGGGTGGCCGTGAGGCCGTGGAGCAGGACCACCGCTGCACCTTGGCCCGAGTATTCGGCACTCAGCGCCACGGTGCCGGACATGACGGTCCGCTCCTCGCTCATCCCCGTGTTTGTAGAGGATTCACATCGAAACGGGTGGCTACCATCAAATCATGGACGTCACCGAGGCAACCTTCCAGACGCAGGTCATCGATCGCTCGCGCCAGGTCCCGGTGGTGGTCGACTTCTGGGCGGAGTGGTGCGGGCCCTGCCGGCAGCTCGGGCCGATCCTCGAACGAGCGGTCGCCCAGCGCGCCGGACAGGTGGAACTGGTCAAGGTCGACACCGACGCCAACCCGCGCCTGGCCCAGGCATTCCGGATCCAGGGCATCCCCGCCGTCAAGGCATTCAAGGACGGAGGTGTCGTCGCGGAGTTCACCGGTGCGCAGCCTCCTCAGAACGTGGAGCGCTTCCTGGATTCGCTGCTCCCCTCGGAGGCCGACGAGCTAGTGGGCGCCGGGGACGAGGCTTCCCTGCGTCGAGCCGTCGAGCTGGAGCCGGGTCGCGCCGATGCGGCGGTGCCCCTGGCCCGCATGCTCCACGGCCGGGGCGAGACGGACGAGGCCCTGCGCATCCTGGAGCAGGTTCCGGGGAGCTTCGCAGCCGACGGTCTGGCCTCCCGGATCAAGCTGGAGCGGGCCCTGGCAAACGGCGAGACGCCGGTGGCTGGATTGAACGAGGCCTTCTCCGCACTCGACCGCGATGACTCGGCGGCCGCCCTCGACGTCCTCCTCGGCGCCCTCCCCCAGGCGGACGGCGCGAAGGACGACGTGCGCCGGATCGTCGTCGGGATCCTGGACGAGCTCGGCGTCGACAGCCCGCTGGCCCGCGAGTCGCGCCGCCGGCTGGCCGCAGCCCTGTACTGAGGCCCTCAGACTGCCAGCGCCAGCTGCCCGCCCGCCTCGCGGGAGGGTTCCTCGAGGCCGGCCACCCGCACGCCCAGCAGGCGGACCGGCCGCGGCGAGGCAAACCTCCGCAACAGCTCGAGTGCGACCGGTCCCACTTGATCCGTTCGGTTCACGGCGACACTCAGCGTCCTGGCCCGGGTGTGCGTGGAGAAGTCGTCCAGACGGATCTTGATGCCGACCGTCCGCCCCCGCCGGTCCTGGCGCGCGAGCGTCTGGCAGAGCTCCTCCACCAGGCGCTCCAGCACCTGCTCCAGCCGGACCGGATCCGCGATGTCGTAGTCGAACGTCGTCTCCCGGGACTCGGAGACCACCTTCCGCTCCTGCGTCACGGCGCCGTCGTGCTCGAAGCGCGCCAGCCGCTGGAGGTGCTCTCCCCCGCGCCTTCCGAACGCCTCGAGCAGGACATCCTGATCCGCCGCGGCCAGCTGTCCGATCGAGCTGATCTTCAGCGAGTTCAGCCGCTCGACCGTGCGCGGTCCGATCCCGGGGATCAGCCCGCAGGGCGCGGTGGCAAACCGCGCGCTGGCCTGTTCACGGCTGAGCACGAGAAAGCCCTGTGGTTTCTCGGCGTCGGAGGCCACCTTGGCCACCAGCTTGTTCGGACCGATGCCGACCGACGCATTCAGGCCGCTGGCCGCGGCGATCTCCGCCACCAGTCGCCGCATCACCCGGACCGGGTCTCGCCCGTCGGGGAGGTCCGTGAGCTCCAGATAGGCCTCATCGAGTCCGATCACCTCCACGGCGGGAACTTCACGCCGGACGATCTCCATCACCTGCCGGGATGCCTCCCGGTAGTACGGGAAATCCGGCAGGAGGAACACGCCATCCGGGCATAGGCGTCGGGCGCGTGAGGCCGGTATGGCAGATCCGACCCCGTAGCGGCGGGCCTCATAGGAAGCGGTGGTGACCACCGCGCGCGGACCGCTTCCGGCCACCACGACCGGCTGGCCGCGCAGCTCGGGCCGCCGGCGCAGCTCGACGGACACATAGAAGGCGTCCATGTCGAGATGGGCCACGCAGCGTCCGGGCATACCGCCCTCGGATGCAAGCGCCTCCGGCGGACGGACCGAAACGTCCGCCGGGCGGGGCGGGCGAATTCACAATCGCCCGCCCCGGTGAACCGCCTCTACCGGGAAGCCAGAACCCTGGCCACGCCATACATGCCCAGCGCGCCCGCCGTGTTCTGGTTGAGGTCGTAGTCGCGACCGCCTACGTAGGGCCCGCGATCGTCGACCGTGGCCACCACGGAATGGCCGCGGTAGCCAATCGTCACCTTGGTCCCGCAGGGCAGCGTGCGGTTGGCCACTCCGAAGTGGGCGTGGAAGCCGCAGGCCGTGCTGCCGCCGTCGTTGTACCAGGACGCGACTCGCGGCACGAGCCCGGTCACCGACCCAGCCGGCGCCCACGTGCCCCGGTTGCTCCGGTCCCCCGCGAAGCTGACCCGGAGCGTCCGCCTGCCGGTGCTGTGCACGGCGTAGCGCAGATCGAACCCGCCACGACGGCCGGTCCTGGTCCGGGCCAGCGTGCGCCAGCTGCGGCCTGAACGGCCGAGGAGGCGCACGGTCAGGCCTCCCTGGCTCGGCAGCAGCTGACCGCGCAGGGTGATCCGGTGACCGGTCTGGGTGACTCGAGAGTGGCGTGGCACGCCGCGTAGAGCCGCCTTGACGCCCACACGCTGAGGACTGCTCGGCTGCGGAGGGGCGCTGGCCGCCCGGGCGATTGGTGTGGGACTCGTGGGGCTCGGCTGCACGCTGACCGCCCGCAGCTGCCCGGACCGCGCCAGGCGCAACCGGAACGAGAAGTGATCGTCAGACCGGACGGTGGTGCTGGCCAGTCCGCGCCAGGAGCTCTGGCCGGCAGGCAGGAACTGCAGCTGCACCTTGTGCCCGGCGTCGCTTGATGGAGCTGATCCGTGCACGGTGAGGTAGTTGTCGTAGCGCAGCGAGTGCCGGGACACGCTCGTGTGCAGGGCGGGCCCGGTCGTGGCGCCGAGCGCCTGAGCTACTCCCGACTCCAGCGCGACCGCGACCCCGGGCACCGTAAGCGCCAGAGCGCCGGCGGCCACGTGGAGCGCGCGCGGTGCGCGCGGATTCACCTTGGTCCTCATTGCTGAGGGCCTCCTTTGTTGTTGCGACCGCGCGCCTACGGGGTTAGCTGACGGGCTCGCGACGAGAACCCGGCGGCCTGGATAACAGAGGGGTTCTGCGCCGCTACGGTCACGACCGGGCAACCCGGTTGACCGATTCGCCCCAGCCAGGAAGAGGGCCCCGGCAATGGGTCCCCCGCTCGCCTCTGCACCGGGCAGGGACGACTCGGCAGGTCGAATACGACAGCTGCGCAGTAAAGCAGGTTCGCAATCTGACCTATGTGAGAGCCGTCACCTGTCTCATGGCGGACCCCGGCGGCCTTGCGGTGTTTCTGTGGCCTGCAAGAATCCGCTGATGGCGAATCGCGACCGCTTGAGCGGCCTCGACAGCTCGTTCCTGCACCTCGAGCGCGACGCCACCCACATGCACGTGGGGGCATGCGCGATCTTCGAGGGCGAAGCTCCGCCCTACGAGGAGTTCGCGGACGAGATCGACGCTCGGCTGCACCTCGTGCCTCGCTACCGCCAGCGCCTGAGGTTCGTGCCCATGGCCCAGGGGCGGCCCGTCTGGGTCGATGATCCGCACTTTCAGATCAGCTACCACGTCCGCCACACGGCGCTGCCCCGGCCGGGTGGCGAGACCCAGCTAAAGCGGCTGGCCGGACGGGTGTTCTCGCAGGCCCTTGATCGCAGCCGGCCGCTGTGGGAACTGTGGCTGGTGGAGGGCCTGTCCGGGAACCGGTTCGCCCTGCTCTCCAAGACTCACCACGCCCTGGTCGATGGAGTCTCCGGTGTCGACATCGCCAGCGTGATGTTCGACACCGCCCGCAACCCGGCGCCCGTGGCGCCGCCCAGCTCATCGTGGATCCCACGTCCGCTGCCGGGTGACGCGCAACTGCTCGCGGATGCTCTGGTTGAGCGCGCCACGGTCCCGGCCGAGATCGTCCGCGGCGTGCGCCACGCGGTGCGAGGGCCTCGCCAGGTGGCCGAGCGATTGGGACAGGCGCTCGCCGGGCTGGGCGCAATGACCCGGAGCGGACTGCAGCCGGCTCCGCGCAGCCCGTTCAACGTCCACATCGGCCCCCACCGCCGGTTCACCTGGGTGCAGGCTGACCTGGACGAGTTCAAGCAGGTCAAGAACTCGCTGGGCGGAACCGTCAACGACGTCGTGCTGGCCGTGGTGGCCGGGACGCTGGGGCGTTACATGCGCCTACATCACGAGCCGACCGACGGTGTGGAGCTCAAGGCGATGGTGCCGGTGTCGGTGCGAGCCGACGCCGAGCGGGGCGCCCTGGGAAACCGCGTGGCCGCCATGTGGGCCCCGCTGCCCGTCGGGCTGGACGACCCCGTGGAGCGGCTACGTGCGATCAGCCAGTCGATGGTCGGGATCAAGGAGTCCGGACAGGCGGTCGGGGCGCAGGTGCTCAGCGGACTGTCGGGCTTTGCGCCCCCCACGATCATGGCCCAGGCGGCTCGGCTACAGGCCCGCCAGAGGTTGTTCAACCTCGTCGTGACCAATGTGCCCGGACCGCAGATGCCGCTTTACGTGCTGGGGCGCGAGCTGCAGGCGCTCTACCCGATGGTCCCGCTGGCTAAGAACACAGCCCTGGGCATCGCGATCATGAGCTACAACGGCACGATGAACTTCGGCCTGAACGGCGACTACGACGCGCTGCCGGATATCGAGGCGCTGGCCGACGAGCTGCGGGCGGCGATCGAGGAACTCGCCGCCACCGCGCGCGGTTCGGTAGAGCCGCCGCCTGACCCGGCGGCGCGGCGCCGGCAGATCCGCGCGGTCAGCTGACGCCGCCGTCGTTCAGCCGGTTCGAGGGTCGCGCACGGCGACCGTCATCCGGGTCAGCGCGCACAGCCGTCCAGCGTCGTCGCTGATCTCCACCTCCCACACCCAGGTGGTGCGTCCGGCGTGCTTGCGCAGCGCTCGACCGTGCACGGCTCCCTCGGTGATCGGCCGCAGGAAGCTCGTGTGGTTCGACAGGCCCACGGCGGTTCGGCCGTCACCGGCCACGGCCAGGCCGGTGGCCAGCGAGGCCAGCGTCTCGGCGATGCCCGCGTAGACGCCGCCGTGCACCAGGCCGAACGGCTGCTTGAGCTCGTCGCGGACCGCCAGCTGCCCGACCGCGAGCTCATCGCTCAACTCGGTGATCTCGAGGCCCAGCAGGCCGTCGAAGCCGCTGGTCGGCCCGTAGGGCAGCTCGATATCCATTGGCCGGGACCCTAGCGATACGGCGAAGTCTCTTACGCCTCTGGTCTACTCTTGCCGCACAAGTGGCCTCACTAGACAGCCTTCCGGCCGACCAGCGTGCGGTCATCCAACTTGTTCTCCAGCAGGGCCGTCGATACGACGACATCGCGGCGATGCTCTCGGTTGACCGTGCGGGCGTTCGCCAGCGGGCCCTGGATGCGTTCGACGCGCTCGGTCCCGCCAACTCCCTGCCAGCTGCGCAGCGCGCGCTCTTGACCGATTACCTGCTGGGGCAGCTGCCCGGTCGAGTGGCGGATCAGGTGCATGACGGCATCGCTGAGGACCCCGCCCAGCGCGCCTGGCTGCGCGTTGTCGCCTCTGAGGTCGGTGGCCTGGCCGCCGACGGCCTGCCGGCGATTCCCGCCCCGGCGCCTTCCTCGGCGTCTGCTCCTCGGCGCACCACCCGGAGGACGGAGCCCGCCCTGCCCGTCCAGGCCACTACGGCAGCGGCTCCCGCCGCTGCGTCCGAGACCGGGAGAACCCGGCGATCCCGCGCGGGTTCGCGGGCCCCAGGCGCCGTCGGAGGGTCGTCGCGGCGCGGAGGAGCCATCCTGCTCGGCGCCGGCGCCGTGGTGATCATCGCAGCGATCGTGGTGATCCTGTTGTTCGCGCTGGGCGGCAGCTCCCCCAAGTCCCACCGCGTCGCCTCCTCGCGCACCAGCACTCCCACGTCCGCTTCGACGACTGGGACCTCCACCACCTCCACCACCTCCACCACCTCCACCTCCGCCACCGGCGAGAAATTCCTCGGCCAGGTCAACCTCAACTCCCCATCCGGGGCCAAGGGCCGCGCGGGCGTCGCCCAGGTGGTCCAGCAGCACTCCACCCTCGGAGTGCTGCTGGTGGCCCAGGGGATGCCGGCCAACACCACGCGCAACGCCTACGCGGTGTGGCTGTACAACTCCAATAGCGACAGCCACCTGGTCGGATTCGTGAACGCCCGGGTCGGCAGCAACGGCCGCCTGGAGACCGAGGGACCACTGCCCGCAAACGCGTCCCACTACAAGCACATGCTGGTCACTCTGGAGACGGCGCAGAAGCCCAAGACACCGGGACCGATCGTGCTCGAGGGCTCGATAAACCTGTCCTGAGCCGGCGAGGGCCCGGCCACGGAGACAGAGCGCCGGTCGCTCAGGCGATCGCCGCCAAACCCTCCAGGGCCTCGTCCAGCTTGCGTCGGGTGGCCCGGCGCAGCATCCACCCTCCCGTCCGCGAATAGCCGCGGAGCTGCAGGCGCTGGCTGATCGTCACGTCACTGCCGTCCGCCAGCGCCTCGATCACCACCTCGATCACCGACTCGGCGAGCACCCGCTCGAACGGTGTGCCAGCCAGCTCCTGCTGCCACACCTGCCGGTGCGGGGGCTCCACGGAGGTGACCTGGAAGTCGATGCGCACCGGCCGTCCCTTGCGGGTGTGCAGGACCTGGGTGAAACGCCCGGCCTCGACGCCCTCCACGCGTTCCACACCGGGCCACCAGCGCGGCAGGTGGTGGACGTCGGACACGAGCTCCCACAGCCGATCGGGCGGAGCCTCGATGGTCAGTCGCCGGCTGATGCTGGGCAATCCGCCCCGGCCTCAGGTGTCGTAGGTGATCAGAGAGTGCACCGGATGGGGCATCAGCCGGTCCCGCCCGCCCAGGAAGCTGAGCTCGACGAGGAAAGCGCAGGCGACGATCTCACCGCCCAATTTGGTGACCAGGTCGGCCAGCGCCGAGGCGGTGCCGCCGGTGGCCAGCAGATCGTCGTGGATCAGCACTCGGGCCCCACCGGCGATGGCGTCCGCGTGCACCTCCAGGGCGTCGAGCCCGTACTCCAGCGCATACTCCGCGCTCAGCGTCTCGTGTGGCAGCTTCCCGGGCTTGCGGGCCGGGACGAACCCGGCGTGTAGGGCGCGGGCCAGCGCGCCGCCCAGTATGAACCCGCGTGCTTCGGCCGCCACCACGAAGTCAACCTCCAGATCACGCGCGAAGCGGGCCAGCCGGTTCACGGCCACGTCGAGCGCCCGCGGGTCGAGCAGCAGCGGCGTGATGTCCTTGAAGACAATCCCGCGCCGCGGGAAGTCCGGGATGTCCCGGACATAGGCGCGCAGGTTGACCCCGTCGGTCGAGGGCGGTTCGCTCATTGCCGCGAGAACCCTAGGTGGCGATCTTGCGCAGATCGCGAATCAGCAGCAGGTGCTTGAGGTGGGTGGTGACGGAGGCCAGATTCTCCAGTGCCTCGATCGCCTCCTTGCGCCGTTCCGGATTGCGCGACCGAAGCGCCGGCGCGAGGATGCTCTGCAGCAGCTGGGCCTCGCGGTCGGCCGACGTGCGGAACACGCGCAGATTGCGTCCCCCCACGCCGTAGCGGGCCAGCTCGGAGACGGCCCGGATGATCTCCCGCTCGGTCTCGTCGAAATAGCGGTTGCCACCCCGCACGTCGCCCTTGATGACCCCGAACTCCACCAGCTCGGAGACCAGCTTGGCATCGGCGCCCGTCTCCTCGGTCACATCCTCCAGCGAGTACAGCGCCCCGGCGTCGCGCACGCTCACGGCGCTGCGGCGCAGCACGCGTGCGTCCCCCCCACTCCCCACCTCGCGCTCGGACCGACCGCCGGCCAGCTCCTGGCGGATCACCCGCAGGGGCAGGAACTCATCGCGCTGCAGGCGCAGGATCGTGCGCAGGCGCTGGACGTCGCCCTGCGTGTACAGGCGGTAGCCACCCTGGGTGCGCCTCGGCGTGAGGAGCTTCTGGTCCTCCAGGTAGCGGATCTTGGAGATCGAGATGTCCGGAAATTCCTGCTCCAGGGCCTTGCACACGGAGCCGATCGTCGCGGCCTTCTGCGGTGGCCGACCACCCGCGTCGTCCGTCGCCTCCGGGATCTCGAGCGGGAGCTCGTGGGGCTCGGGGGTGCTCATCAGCGACTGAGGAAAGCTAGTTTGTACTTGCCCACCTGAAGCTCATCTCCGTCCGAGAGGCGGTGCGATTCGATGCGCCGGCGGTTCACGTAGGTCCCGTTCAGAGAGCCGCAATCGTCCAGGTAGTGATCGCTGCCGCGGCGGACGATGACCGCGTGGTCGCGCGAGACGGTGACGTCGTCCAGGAAGACGTCACTGTCGGGTCGCCGTCCCACCGACATCCGGTCCCCGTCCAGCGGGAACGTCTCCCCGGCGCGGCCGCCGCCGGAGCGGATCACCAGCGAAGCGCCGCTCTCGCTCACCTCTTGGGGGGAGACCTCCTCGAACTCCCCCGTGTCCGTCACCCGGAACGTGGCCGTGGTGGCGCCAGTGCCCGACTCCGACCGAGCCAGGAACGCTCCGCAGCGCTGGCAGTAGTTGGCTCCGTCGTCGTTGGCGAAACCGCACTCGGGGCAGTGCTGAGCCACAGGCGGTTGGTTAGTCGCCGCTGTCCGTCGCCTCGCCGTCCTCGGAGGACGTCGGGACACGCCCGGCCAGGATGTCGGTCAGCTGCTGCACGTCGGCCCCAGAGATGACCAGCTCCCCGCTTTCGTCCTTCTTGCGCAGGCGGTTGACAAGCTCGGCACGGAGGATGTCGATCTTCCCGTGCAGAATGCGCCGCTGGTAGGAGACCTCCATCTCCTCGTTGGTCAGCTCCTTGATGAGATCCTTGAGCTCCTGATCCGTCAGCGAGCCAAGGTCCGGAAACGTGTCCATGGGCATAAGCCTGTGTATCCCCCATCCTGCAGGTCGTGATGGCGCGAGAGGGCGAGTATACCCGCGCCGGTCCCAGGGTCAATCTGAGCTTGAGACTTGCGGCGAAGGCGTCGTTGCTTCGGGGCGATCCGCCAGCTCGAGCATGCCGCGTCGCACGTACAGAGCGCTGGCCGTCAGCGCCAGCGCCAGCCCGGCGTAGAGCATGATCAGGGCCAGCCAGTGGACCCCGGCCATGGCGAAGAACGGGGCGCCCATGATCGGCGCCACGCCGAGGCGCCCGGCCCAGTTGATCTTGACGTCCAGCCCGCGCCGCAGCCCGTAGCGGCTGGCCACCAGCATGAACAGCTCCCGGGCCACGACGACGCCGATCGCCCACCTGGGCAGCAGCGAGAAGTCGAAGCAAACGGCCATGCCCGAGATCACCAGCAGCCGGTCGATCACCGGGTCGAGCAGCGCTCCCAGGCGGCTGTACTGGCCGGTCAGCCGCGCCGCGAAGCCATCCAGGTAGTCGGCCCAGCCGATCACCGCGAACAGGACCACCGAGAGCGCATTCTGGCCGTGGTGGCTGTCCAGCGCGACGATCAGGAACACCGGGATCAGAGCCAGCCGGACGTACCCGATCACGTTGGGGATCGTCCAGGGATGGAGTGGCTGGCCGGCCGTGGTCGCGGCGGGCGCCGGCCCCGAGCGGTCGATCCCGAACAGCCGGCGCTTGGTGAGTCTCCTGGGCGCCACGGGCGGCGAGTCTCCGCCGTTCAGGGAAGCCCGCGCCAGAGCTCCGCCACGGCGGCGGCGGCGCCCTCGAGCGGAACGCTGCGGGTCGCCTGGCCCCGACGGACCTGGATCTCCAGCTCGCCGGCGGCGAGCGAGCGACGCCCCACGGTGACCCTCAGGGGGCACCCGAGCAGCTCCGCGTCGGCGAACTTCTCCCCCGGTCCCGCGTCGCGGTCGTCGTAGATGACCTGCAGGTCGGCGGCGTTCAGCTCGGCATACGTCTGCTCGGCCAGCTCCCGCTCCTCGCTCCCCGGCTTGCCCAGCGTGACCAGGTGCACGTCGAACGGCGCAATGCTCCGAGGCCAGGAGATACCCTGCTCGTCGGCGTATTGCTCCACCGCGGCGGCGGCCGCTCGCGCAGGCCCAAAGCCATATGAGCCCATCCAGACGGCCTGCTGTCGCCCCGACTCGTCAAGGTACGTGGCATCGAGGCGCTCGGAGTAGAAGGTGCCGAGCTTGAAGATGTTGCCCACCTCGATTGCCGCCTCGATCCGGACCGGCGAGCCGTTCACCGTGTCGCCCGCGACGACGCTGCGCACGTCGCAGCGCTCGAACTCGAAGTCGCGCCCGGGCCGGACCCCGCGCAGGTGCAGGTCGGGCCGGTTGGCCCCGGTCACGTAGGACGCTTCCCCATCGCTGCGCACGGCATCGTCGAGCAGGATCCGCATCTGCGCCTCCACCGGGCCGATGTAGCCCGGAGGTCCGAGACGTTCCTCGATCTCCGGTGGCTGGGCGGCGCGGAACTCCGAGCCAAGCGCCAGACCGAGCTTGATCTCGTTCACTCGGTGATCGCCGCGGACGACGACGAGGACGAATTCGCCGTCGGGCAGCACCACCGGAAAGGCCTTGAGCAATGCACCGCCGGGGAGCTCGAGCGCCCTCGCCACCGCGTCGATCGTGGTCATGTCCGGCGTGTGCACCTCCTCCGGCGCAGCCAGACCCTCCGGCAGTTGCACGGGCTGGGCCTCGGCGCTGGCCACCTCCACGTTGGCCGCGTAGTCCGGCGCCAGCGCCACCTCGTTCTCCCCGGCGGCGCACGGGGCCATGTATTCGTGGGCGCCAAAGCCACCCATCATCCCCACGTCCGCCTCCACCCGGTACCACTCCAGCCCGACCCGGTCCATGATCCGGTCGTAGGCGACCACGTGCTTCTCGTAGGACCGGTCAAGCCCGTCGCGGTCTCGATCGAACGTGTAGGCGTCCTTCATGATGAATTCCCGGGTCCGCAGCACGCCCGCCCGGGGCCGGGGCTCGTCTCGCTCCTTGGTCTGAAACTGGTACAGGATCTTCGGCAGGTCCCGGTAGGAGCGCACCAGCGAGGCCATGTGGAACGTGAACATCTCCTCGTGGGTCATGGCCAGGACCAAATCGGCGTCCCGGCGGTCCTTCAGCTTGAAGATGGCGTCGATGCCGTAGCGGCCCGTGCGCCGCCAGACGTCCGCCGGCTGGAGAACCGGGACCGCCATCTCCAACCCGCCGATCGCGTTCATCTCCTGCCGGACGATCTCGATGATCCGCTGATGGGTTCGCCAGCCGGCCGGCAGCCACGTCCACAGTCCGGAGCCAACCTGCCGGATCAGCCCGGCGCGCACCATCAGCCGGTGGCTGATCGCCTCGGCGTCAGCCGGAGGGTCGCGTTCGGTGGGCAGCAGATATTCGGACAGGCGGGTCATCGCGGTCGGGCGGCGGTCAGCCGGGACGGTGAAGCCTACCCGGGAGGGATGGATGGGCTCCCGGCAGCGGGTAGCCTCTGATAGAACGCCTGCGCAACTTTTCCGACCGACAAGGAGCCCCCGTGGCCTACTCAGTACCGCCGCTCCCGTATGACTACAACGCGCTGGAGCCGCACATCGATGAGATGACGATGCAGGTGCATCACGACAAGCACCATCAGGCCTATGTCGACAAGGCAAACGGCGCACTGCAGGGCACCGACTGGGAGGACAAGCCCGTCGAGGAGGTGCTCCGGAACCTCGGCTCGCTGCCGTCCGACAAGCAGGCCGTGGTGCGCAACAACGGCGGCGGCCATTACAACCACTCCCTGTTCTGGGAGAGCATGTCGCCCGACGGCGGCGGTGAGCCCTCGGGCGCCCTCGCTCAGGCGATCGAATCCGCTTTTGGCTCGTTCTCCGATTTCCAGGCCAAGCTCAAGGACGCCGGCGTGAACCGGTTCGGCTCCGGCTGGTCGTGGCTGATTCACGACGGATCCGGTCTGGCCGTGGTGTCCACCGCCAATCAGGACAACCCGGTGTCGGACGGCCAGACGCCGCTCCTGGGCGTCGACGTGTGGGAACACGCGTACTACCTCAAGTACCAGAACCGCCGCCCCGACTACATCGACGCGTGGTGGAACACGGTCAACTGGGGCAAGGTGGCCGAGCGGTTCGAGGCCGCCGGCTGAAGCGCTTCGGGGGCAGGCGGCACCCGGTCGCGATCTGCCCCGGCCGGGGTGATGCATCGAGTGCTCCCTATGGGAGCCCAAGATGCATCACCTCCACCCTAGGGCCAGTCCGCCGCCGACCCGACCGACGGCAGCGTGCGGTGCGTCCGACCGGCCGCGGTACAGTGCGGACGGGCATGGATGTGGGGCATTTGACGCTGTCGAATCGACGATCAGCCGCGGCGCGGAGGATGCGTGGTGCACTCATCGCAGCCATGCTGGGTGCGCTCGCTCTGACCACCGCGCCTGCCCTGGCCCTGACCACGCCGCGTACCGGGTTGCGTCCCGAGCCGGTGTACGCCCCGTACATGGGCGTGAACACCTGGTACGGCTACGGCGCGGGGATCGATCAGCAGACGATCGTCGATCTGGTCAACGCCACAGTTCGGCGGGGGCTGCGTGCCGCCGGATACCGGTACATCTGGCTGGATGCCGGCTGGTGGTACGGGCAGCGCGACGCCCACGGCGACATCGTCCTGAACCAGAGCCAGTGGCCCAACGGCCTGGCGTGGCTCACCCGTTACATCCACTCCCGAGGGCTGCTGGCCGGCATCTACACCGACATGGGCCAGGCCGCGTGCCGGAACGGTGGCAGCCTTGGTCACTACCAGCAGGACATCAACCAGTTCGCCGCCTGGGGCTTTGACGCCGTCAAGGGCGATTTCTGCGGCGCCTACCCGCTGCACCTGAGTCCGAAGACGTACTACACGCGATTTTCCCGTGCGATCCAGCACGACCAACCGCACCGGCGGATGCTCCTCTACGTCGGCAATGGAGACACGTGGTCCAAGAACCGCGCGCTCACCGCCATGGACGACTGGGCATGGGCGCCAAAGGTGGCGGCGAGTTGGCGCACCTGGGATGACCTGAGCTGGCCTCACGGGATCACCTGGCAGACCCTGCTGCGCAACATCAAGTTCGATGCTCAACATCCACAGGCGGCCGGCCACGGCCACTGGAATGACCCTGACTACCTGGCCCCGAGCAAGCTCCCCGCCGACCAGGCCCGGGCGCAGTTCACGATGTGGATCATCCTGGCCGCCCCCTTGATGATCAGCGCCGACCTCAGCGCCCTGCCCCGGGCCACGGTGCGAATGTTCACCAACCGTCAGGCGATCGCGATCAGCCAGGATCGGCTGGGCCGCCAGGGCGTCCCCGTGTATCGCCGCGGAAAGCTCCAGATCTGGGTGAAACCTCTGTCTGGTGGGAGCCGAGCCGTGGCGATCCTCAATCGGGGCACGACCCCGGGAACGATCTCATTCACCGCGAAGAGGATTGGCCTGGCCGCGAGCAGCCAGACGCTAACCAACGTGTGGCGGCATCGAACCGTCCGAGTTTCGGGGCCGCTGAGGTTCCGCGTTCAGGGCACGAGTGCCGTGCTGCTGCGAATCAGCCCGGCCTGAAGCGCTCTGGATCCAGGCTCAGTCGCGTTTGAAGCGCCGGCCGGCGACCGGTGAAGCGACCTCGTCCAGCCGCGACCCGCCGCCGTTGGCGATCGTGATCAGATCAATATCGCTTCCCGAGGCCCCACCGCCGCCGTTCTCCGCGTCTGCCGCCTCGGCCTCCAGCCGAGCCAGCCGCTCGGGCGTCATCGCGGTCTCGTCCTCGTTCTCGGCCAGCCAGGCCCGGGCTTCGGCCGCCTCGCTCTCATCCCGCAGGACCTGCTTGCCGGACGCGTAGTACTTGTCGATCTCCTCGAACAGCGCGCTGACCAGGTCACCGGTCTTGAACTTCCGGATCGGCTCGCCCTTGGCGTAGACGATGGCCGCGTCTTTGGCGCCCGTGATCCCGAAGTCGGCATGCCTGGCCTCGCCGATCCCGTTCACGGCGCAGCCGAGCACCGAGACCTCGATCGGGTCATCGTAGGCCTCGAGGCGCTGTTCGATCTCGGCCACGACGCTGTCCATGTCGAACTGCAGGCGGCCACAGGTGGGGCAGGCGATCAGGACAGGACCCCGCTCGCGCAGCTTCAGAGCCTTGAGGATCTCCCAGGCCACCTTGACCTCTTCCTCCGCGTGGAAGGTCGACAGCGAGATCCGGATCGTGTCGCCGATCCCGTCGGCCAGCAGCGTGCCCAGGCCGACCGCCGACTTCAGCGAACCTGACCACTTGGTGCCGGCCTCGGTCACTCCCAGGTGCAGCGGGTAGGGGATCCTCTCGGCCAGCAGGCGGTTCGAGGCGATCGTGTTCGGCACGCTGGTCGACTTCATCGACACCTTGAAGTTCGTGAACTCGAGGCTCTCCATCAGCTCCACAAACCCGGCCGCGGCGGCGACCAGTGCCTCCACGGGGTTGGTGAACTCCAGCTCGCGGAGGTGCTCGGGGAGCGAGCCGGAGTTGACGCCGATCCGCAGCGGCGTGCCCAGCTCCTTGGCCCGGGCCGCGACCTGGGCCACCTTCTCCGGGCCGCCGATGTTGCCCGGGTTCAGGCGCACGCAGTGTGCGCCGGCGTCGAGCGCCTTGAGCGCCAGGGTGTGGTTGAAGTGGATATCGGCGATCACCGGGATCGGCGACTGCTGAACGATCGTCCTGAGCGCGTCGGCATCCTTCTCGCGCGGCACGGCGACCCGCACCAGGTCCGCCCCGGCGTCGGCTACCCGGCGGATCTGGGCCAGCGTGGCGTCGAGGTCGGCCGTCTCGGTCTTGGTCATCGTCTGGACCGCGACCGGTGCGCCGCCGCCGATGGGGACCCCGCCGACGTTGATCTGACGTTCAGAGGCCATGGGACCCAGTGTAGTCGCGCAACTTTCGACCGGTCCGTGCGGTTCCATGTCGGCATGCCTACGTTCAATCCGACCCTGTCCCGGTCCGCGCTGGCCGCGCTGGCCCTCGCCTTCACCTGCCTGCTCGGAGGGGTGGCGCTGGCCCCGCCGGCGCACGCCTCGACGGGCCAGTGGTCGATCATCGCCGACGACACCCAGCTGCAGCGCGACACCACCTCCACCCTGAACGCGATGCAGGCCCTCGGGGTCACGATGGTCAAGGTCAGCGTGCGCTGGAACACGATCGCGCCGGACAGCACCTCCCGCCACGCCCCCAAGAACTTCAAGGCCTCCGATCCTGGCTCCTATCCGGGCCCCAAGTGGTACTACCTGGACAACGTGGTCCGGACGGCCGCACGGGACGGCATCAAGGTCGGCTTCATGATCACCGAACCGGCCCCCGTGTGGGCCGAGGGCCGCGGCATCCCCAAGGGCCACGCAGCGAGGATCGGCAACTGGGAGCCGAACGCGGCGGACTTCGGAGCTTTCGTGAAGGCGCTCGGCACCCGCTACGACGGGCATTACACCCCCGCCGGCTCCACCAGCTCGCTTCCGGGAGTGAGCTGGTGGTCGATCTGGAACGAGCCCAACTTCGGCCCCGACCTGGCCCCTCAGGCGATCGACAATCAGCGCGTCGATTCTGCCGCGTACATGTACCGGGCCCTGCTCGGACACGCCTGGGGAGCCCTCAAGGCCACCGGGCATAAGCCGTCGAACAACACGATTCTGTTCGGTGAGACGGCCCCCCGAGGCCGCCAGGGCGCGAATTTCCCGGGCAAGTTCTCCGGCACCGTACCGCTGGTGTTCCTGCGCTCTCTGTACTGCGTCTCTCAGTCCGACCGCAGGTTCACCGGGGCGACTGCCCGGGCCAATCACTGCCCGAGCAGCGGCGCGGCGTTCCGCTCGCAGAACCCGGCCCTGTTCAGCTCCTCCGGGTTCGCCGACCATCCATACGCCCAGGGCACGCCGCCCAATCTCCCCACCTACGCCTGCGGCGGCACGTTCTGTACCAACCGGCGCACGCACCGCAGCGACCCCGAGTACGCCGATTTCCCGGAGATCCCCCGGCTCCAGAGGCTGCTGGACCGGCTCGCATCCATCTATGGGGTCCACCGCAGCGTGCCGATCTGGAGCACCGAGTACGGCTTCTGGACCAATCCACCCGACCACTCCAAGGGCTCGATCAGCCCGAATCTGGCCGCGTACTACGTGAACTGGGCTGAGTACCTGAGCTACCGGAACTCCTCGATCCGCAGCTATGCCCAGTACCTGCTGATCGATCCGCCGACCGGCGTGTTCTCGAGCGGCCTGGAGCTGGCCAACGGGTCCAAGCTCGCCAACTATGGGGCCTTCCGGATGCCGTTGTACATGCCGAGCACCTCGGCCAAGTCGCCCACCTCCCTGACGGTCTGGGGCGCGGTGCGCCCAGCCGCCTACACGGTGGCCCTTCCCGTGGCGAACATCCAGTTCAAGCCCGCCTCGGGTGGATCCTGGACCACCCGCAAGCAGGTCACTGTCACCGGACTGCGCGGCTACTTCAGCGTCAAGGTCCCGTTCACCAGGAGCGGTGAGGTGCGAGTCGCCTGGTCGCCGTCTCCGGGGACCACCGACTACAGCCGAGTCCAGGCAATCACGATCAAATAGTGAACCTGCGCCGGGCCCGGCCGGCCAGCCGGGCCCTTACTCAGCGGGCCCGGAGGGCGGCTCCCCGCCGTCGTCCCCGCCGCCGGCACCGCGACGCCAGGCCGCGTAGGCCAGCCCACCGCCCACGACGATGATCACGATGATCACGATCAGGATGGGAGCGGAGATGCCCGAGCCGCCGCTCGAGGAGCCGGCCGAGCCGGGCACCGGCTTGCCCAGCTGGTGATACAGCTGGTCCTGGATGGTCTGGTAGCAGCTCGTGTACTCCTTGACGTCCGCCGGCATCGTGGCCAGCGCGGTTCGCAGCTGGCTCTCGGTGTAGTGCTTGGTCAGCTTCGTGTGCGCGTTGCAGTCGGCGATGACCGGGGAGATGGCCAGGGCCTGACTGGGCAGGATTGCCAGGGCGAGGATCGCGGCGCAGGCGATCAGGAAGGTTCTCGGGCTCCGCATCGCGCGGACAATTTAGTAGGTACCGCGGATCTTGCCGCCAGTGGCGCCTGTTGAGGGGTCGTCCGGGCCGCCAGCGGGCCAGGCAGCGCGACCACCGCTCGGCTTAGCTCACCCGAACCCAGACGCCCTATCCTCCGCGACTTGCCTGGCCGCCGAACCGCATGCCTGCGCCTGTGCAGCGTCGTGGTCGCGCTGGCTGCCGTGATCGCCGGGTGCGGCTCGAACACGGCGGCCGCGCCCCGCCGCACGCACAGCAACCTCATCTCCATCATCGAGGCTGAGGGCTTCCTTCATGACGATCCTGCGCGAGCCCTCGCCACGTTCGCTTCTATGGGCGTGGACGAGGTGCGGGTGTACCTGCCCTGGAGCTCGTTCGCTCCCGATCCCACGGCCGCCACGGCCCCGGCATTCAAAGCCTCCGATCCGGCCGCCTATGCGCCCGTGGACTGGGCGCAACTGGACGAGATCGTCCGAGACGCCGCCGCCGTGGGCATCGGCCTGGACTTCACGATCGGTGCACCGGTGCCAAGCTGGGCGATCGGGCCGGGGGCGCCGCATGGCAGCCCGTACGACGTCGGCTGGATGCCCTCGGCGCACCGGTTCGGGCAGTTCGTGCACGCCGTGGCCGAGCGCTACAGCGGCCAGTACGTCCCTCCAGGCGCCACGAGCCCGCTGCCTCGAGTGAGTTTCTGGTCGATCTGGAACGAGCCCAACTACGGGCATTACCTGTCGCCTCAGGCGATCGGGCAGGTGGAGGTGGCTCCGCGCCTCTACCGCGGTCTGGTGGACGCCGCCTGGTCGGCCCTCTTGGCGACCGGGCACACCCCCCGGCACGACACGATCCTGATCGGCGAGACAGCGCCCCGGGGTGTGGCGGGCCTAGGTCTGCCCGGCGATTTCGGGGGGATGATGCCGCTGCGCTTCGTCCGGGCTCTGTACTGCGTGGACACCGGCTTCCAGCCTCTGCGCGGACGGGCGGCGCGAGCCCGCGGCTGCCCCGCCAGCGCTCGCGCCGACCGCAGCTTCGTCGCCGGCAACCCCGCCCTCTTCCAGGCATCGGGCTTTGCCGACCATCCCTATCCAGATGCCCTGGCTCCCAACGTGCGCACGCGGGCGGCTGATGTGCCGGAAGCCTATGACTACGCGGATTTCGCCGCGCTCGGCAACCTGGAGAGCACACTTGACCGAGCCGCCGCGGCCTTCGGGCGGCACGCGCAGCTGCCCATCTACTCGACCGAGTTCGGCTACCGGACCGATCCCCCGACAGCGCTGGGCGTACCGCTGCGTACCGCGGCGCTCTACCTCAACCAGTCCGAGTACCTGAGCTGGCGCGACCCCGGCATCCACTCCTACGACCAGTACCTCCTGAGCGATCCGGTCGCGGGAGCGAAGACCGACTTCGACACGGGACTCGAGTTCGGCGACGGGCGACCGAAGCCCTACGTGTACGACGCCTACCGCATGCCTCTGTACCTGCCGGTCACCCACGGGCGTCGAGGGTCGCGCCTCCAGGTCTGGGGGTGCGTCCGGCCGGCTCCGATGGTGGCGGCTCACGCCGAGCACCCGCAGCACGTGAAGATCCAGTTCAGGGCGGCCGGGACCACGAGCTACCGGACCCTGCGCACGCTGCGGCTGACCGACCCGCATGGCTACTTCGACGTGCTGATGCGCTTCCCGGGTAGCGGACAGGTACGCCTCCAGTGGGCCGGCTCCGGCCGCCCGCTCGACAGCCGCACGCAGGCAATCAGTCTTTCCTAGCCGGCGGCGCCGCAGCCCTGGCAAGCACTGCGGGGATACAGCGCAACCAATGGACCTGTGGCGGGTTTACCTTCCCGATGCTCTCCCGCGTACTGCTGGCGGTCGGGGCCAGGACCTCCGGCAGGATGATCAGATCCGGGCCCGTTTTGCGGGGTTTGACCGTGCTGGTCGCCCTGATCTGCCCGATGCTGCTGGCCGGGCCGGCTCTGGCCGACCACGGCCAGGTCTCGATCCTGGAGAGCGACCCGCTGCTGCTCGGCAACCCCGTAGGAAGCCTGCGCACGGTGCAGGAGCTGGGGATCTCCACCGTCCGGCTGAGTGTCCGGTGGCAGTCGCTGGCCCCTGATTCCAACTCGTTCCGGGCTCCGCGGCACTTCAGCGCCGCCAACCCGGCCGCCTACTCGAAGTCGAAGTGGGCACCGTACGACGCGCTGGTGCGCACGGCCGCTCAGGACGGGGTGCGCGTGGACATGGACCTGACCGGAGGAGCGCCGCTGTGGGCCACGGGACGGGGCATGCCCCACGGGCACAGCTACCCGTTTCACAACTGGGCGCCCTCGGCATCGAAGTTCGGGCAGTTCGCTCGTGCGGTGGCCATCCGGTACAGCGGCAACTACAACCCGATCCTCCGGCGGCTCGACCCGGGGAGCTCACAGGACCTCCCTCGGGTCAGCTTCTGGTCGGTCTGGAACGAGCCCAACTACGGCCCCAGCCTGTCTCCTCAGGCACCCCCTCATCACCCCACCACCCCCTACTCGCCTCGCCTGTACCGCGGACTGCTCGGCCGAGCCTGGAGCGCCCTGCACGCCACCGGGCATCGTTCGGACACGCTGCTGATCGGCGAGCTGGCGCCGCGCGGGGTCCTGAGCTTCGGAAAGTTCGCCATGATCACGCCGCTGCTGTTCCTGCGCTCCCTGTACTGCCTGGGCGGGAACTACCGGCCGCTGCGGGGATCCACGGCCAAGCTGGCTGGCTGTCCCACGAGCTCCGGCGGTTCCCGGGCATTCGCGTCCCGGAACCCCGCCCTGTTTCACTCGGCCGGGATCGCGGATCACCCATACATGCGCTGGTTTCCACCCAACCAGGAGAAGGATCAGGCCCAGCCCAAGGGCTTCAAGCGTCTGAAGCGCAACTACGCGACGCTGGCCACGATCGGACAGCTGGAGCGCGGCCTGAACCGGATGCTCGGCGCCTATCACTCGGGCCGCAAGCTGCCCGTGTGGGTCACGGAGTTCGGCTACATCACCGACCCGCCCGCCAAGGCCAACCGCAGCAACCCATACCGCTACCCCTCCCCCACCACCGCTGCGTACTACGACAACTGGGCCGAGTACATCACGTGGAAGGACCCGCGGATCGCTGCCTTCGACCAGTACATCCTTCAGGACCCACCCCAACCACGCGGCTCACAGCATCAGGGATTTCCCAGCGGCCTGATCTTCGCCAGCGGCAAGCACAAGCCCAGCTTCGACGCCTTCCGCCTGCCGCTCTACCTGCCCCACACCACCGCGTCCAGCCCGGGCCAATCGCTCGAGGTCTGGGGCGCGGCCCGGCCCGTTTACTTTGCCGACCTGGAGGAGCCAGGCACGCCGGAGAGCGTCAGCATCCTGTTCAAGGCGGACGGCGGGACCCAGTTCCTACCTCTCACCGTGGTACCGATCAGCTCCCCCGAGGGCTACTTCGACACCAAGCTGCAATTCCCGACCAGCGGGACGATCAAGCTGGCCTGGACCTACCCCAGCGACTCGCTGCCCCTGGCCGGGACGACCGTCTACAGCCGGACCCAGCAGGTCACGGTCAAGTAGCTGCGCGCTCAGCTGGCGTACATCGCCGCGATCTCGGCGGCGTACTTGTCCGCAATCGGCCGGCGCTTGAGCTTCATCGTCGGCGTCAGCTCATCACCGCCTGGAAGCCAATCCTCCCCCAGCAGGGTGAACTTCTTGATCTGTTCCACCCGCGCCAGATGGCGGTTGGCCTCATCGATGGCGGCCTGCACCGTCTCGCGCACCCGCGGATCTAGGGCCAGCCGCGTCAGCTCCGTGTTCTCGATTCCCTCGTGCCGGGCCCAGACGGGCGCGAAGTCGGCGTCGAGCACGATCAGAGCCGTGTTGTAGGGGCGGCCGTCGCCGATGCAGCAGGCCTGCCCGATCAGCGGGCTGCTGGTCTTGATCGTCGCCTCGATGTTGGCGGGTGACATGTTCTTCCCAGCCGCATTGATGATCAGCTCCTTCTTGCGGTCGACGATCCTCACGAAGCCGTCCTCGTCGATCTCCGCGATGTCGCCCGTATGCAGCCAGCCGTCGCGGTCGAGCGCCTCGGCGGTCTTCTCGGGCTGATGGCGATAGCCCGGCATCACGAAGGCGCCTCGTACGAGCAGCTCGCCGTCCTCGCCCAGCTTGATCTCGGTTCCCGGCGCAGGAGGCCCGACAGTCCCGATCTTCACCTCGCCGGGACGGTTGCACAGCCCGCAGCCGCAGGTCTCAGACATGCCCCACAGCTCAGCCACCTCGATTCCCAGCGCGTGGAAGAACTCCAGCACCTCCACCGGGGTGGGGGCCGCCCCGACGTTCACGGCCCGGGCGTGATCCAGTCCGAGCATCGCTCGCAGCGGGGCGAACATCGCCGCGTCGGCCTTCGTCACCGCGGCCTCGAGGGCCTCGGGCACCGGTTCGCCTCGCTGGCGCAGCCGCACGCGCTGGGTGGCCGCGCTCAGCGCCTGCTCGGCCTGGTAGCGCTGCTCCTCAGGCTGAGCCGCCTGCATCGTCTCCAGCCCGGCCTTGAGCTTCTCCCAGATCCGCGGCACCGCGAAGAACCATGTGGGACGGACCTGGGGCAGGAAGGACACGATCTCCCGCGGGTTGGGGCAGACCGTCACCGTGCCCGCATAGATCAGCGGGATGTAGTGGTGGGCCATGCGTTCGGCGATGTGGGCCGCCGGCAGCCAGGAGATGACCCGGGAACCAGGATCCAGCGAGATGATCTGCTCCACCGTGGCCGCGCCCGCCATCACGTTGCGGTGGGTCAGCTCCACCCCCTTGGGCCGGCCCGTGGTGCCAGACGTGTAGATCAGCGTGAGGATGTCGTCCGCCCCCACTGCCGCCGCCGCGCCGGCCACGTCGAAGTCGGGCTGTGAGCCCTCCACCTGGCTGAGCGAGACCGTGCCGTCATCTCCATCGCCGTCGACGATGATCACGTGCTCCAACCCGGGCAGCTCCCGGCGAGCCTCCTGCATGGCACCGAGGAATTCCTGCTCCACCACCGCCACACGAGCGCCCGCGTCCTCGATCAGGTAGCGGATCTCCTCCGCCGGATACGTGGTGTAGATCGAGAATGGCGTCGCCCCCAGCATGGCCGCGGCCAGATCCACCAGGTGGAACTCGATCCGGTTCGCGAGCATGATGGCCACGGCGTCTCCGCGGCGGACCCCCAGCCCGGCCAGGCCGCCGGCAATCGCCTCGGCCCGCTCCAGAACCTCCGACCAGGTCAGCGACACGCTGTCATCAACAGTGCGTAGAGCCGGGCCATCGGGGTGACTGGCGGCCGTTCGGCGCAACGCCTCGGTGACGGTGGCCGCCTCGACCGCGCGGGCCGAGGGGGCTGCGGTGCTGGTCTCCATGGTCTTCTCCTCCATCTCGGCTGGCGGGTGCAAGGCTAACCCAGACCGGTCGGAGATGACCGTCTGCTCAGCGCAGCGAGAAGCCCTTTCCGCTCAGGGTCGACACGTCGTTGCTCAGGCCGATGACGAACAGCACGAGGATCAGCGCGAACCCGACGAAACCCGCCCGCTCCATCACGCTGAATGGGATCCGCCGGCCTCGCACCTTCTCGGCCAGCGCCCAGAACACGTGTCCGCCGTCGAGAGGGAGGAACGGGAACAGGTTGATGACCGCCAGCGACAGGGAGATCAGGGCCAGGATGTCCAGGGCCAGCGAGGGACTCTGGGAAACCGCCTGCTGGGTGACCGAGTACACGCCGACCACGCCGTGGAGCTGCTTGCGCTCCTGGGGCTGGAAGATCCGGGCGATCGCCGACACCGTCGATTTGGTGACCGCCCACATGTTCGTGACGGTCAGCGAGGCGCCCCGGGCGGCGCCCACGGGCACCGCCGTGGACCCGAACTCGAAACCGATCAACGATCGCCTGCGGGCGGCGCTGTAGCGTGGCCTGACCCGCACTGTGACCAGCCGACCGTCTCGCCGCACCACGAGTGTCACCGGGGTGGCGGCCTGGCAGCCGTTCACCTGCTGCCCGACACAGTGGTGGCGCCCGATCTCGGTGCGCAGAGCGCTCTCGCCTCCACTCACCCCATCAACCGAGACCACCCGATCGCCCAGCTTCAGCACCCGCGCCGCGGGAGTCCCGCGCTCGATCCCCGCCACCTTCGTGGAGGCAACCACCTGCCCGTCGGCCAGAAACAGCCCCCAGATGATCGCGAACGCGATCAGGAGATTGACCGCGGGTCCGGCCAGGATGACCACCACCCGCTTCCACACCGGCTGGTTGTAGTAGGCCCTGGGCGCCACCTCCGGCGGGATGTCCTCCTCGGGATTCATGCCGGTGATCTTCACGTAGCCCCCGAGCGGGATCACACCGACGCCGTAGTCGGTTTCGCCGATGCGGCGCTTGAACACCATCGGACCGAAGAACAGCGAGAAGCGCTCCACGCGCATCCCCACCGCCTTGGCCGCGACGAAATGCCCGGCCTCATGAAGGATGATCAATGCGGCGAACCCGAGGAACGCCAGGACGTAAGACACCGGGGTCAGTGTGGCACGTGACTCGAAGAGTCCCGTCAGGGCGGCGTCAGGCGGCCGCTCGCTCCTCCACCAGCGACGCCGCAACGGCACGTGCGGCGCCGTCCGCATAGGTCAGCGAATCGAAGGAGTGCAGCTGGCGAACCTCCTGGCGGTCAAGCGTCTCCTCGATAACCGAGGCAATGCCCAGGAAAGGCAGCCGCCCGCTCAGGAAGGCGTGCACGGCCACCTCGTTGGCGGCGTTCAGGATGCAGGGAGCCGTTCCCCCGGCCCGACCGGCGTCTCGGGCGAGGCGCAGACAGGCGAAGGTCTCTTCGTCCGGTGGCTCAAACGTGAGCGATCCGAGGGCCGGCAGGTCCAGGGCCGGCACCGGCACCTCCTCTCGCTCGGGGAAGTGCAGGGCGTAGGAGATCGGCACGCGCATGTCGGGATAGCCGAGGTGGGCCAGCGTCGCCCCGTCGCACAGGCTGATCAGGCTGTGCACGATCGACTGCGGGTGCACCACGACGTCGATCTGCTCATACGGGGTGCCGAACAGGTGGTGGGCCTCGATCACCTCCAGGCCCTTGTTCATCAGCGTGGCCGAGTCGATCGTGATCTTGCCTCCCATCGACCAGGTGGGGTGGGCCAGGGCGTCCTGCACCGTGACATCGGCGAGCTGCGCGGCGCAGCGGCCACGGAAGGGACCGCCTGAGGCAGTGAGGATCAGTCGATCGATCGTCCCGGCGCGCTCGCCGCTGATCAGTTGGTGAAGCGCGGAGTGCTCGGAGTCGACCGGGATGATCGCGGCGCCCGTGGCCTCGGCCAACTCGGTCACGAGCTCTCCGCCCACCACGAGCGACTCCTTGTTGGCCAGGGCCAGGTCGATGCCCTCCCCGAGCGTGGCCACCGTCGGCAGGAGACCCGCGGAGCCGACGATCGCGTTCAGCACCATCTCGCATCCGGACTCGGTGACCAGCGACACGAGCCCGTCCGGACCCGACAGCACCTCCCCGTCAGTCCAGGCCTCCCCGGCCCGGGCGGCGGCATGCGGATCGGCCAGCGCCACGCGCCGTACGCCGTGGGTCTGCGCCTGCTCCACCAGTGTTTGCCAGTCCCGTCCCGCGCTGAGACCGACCACCTCCAGCTCACCACCGCTGCGGGCGACCACGTCAAGCGCCTGGACCCCGATCGAACCGGTGGACCCGAGGATGACCAGGCGGCGCGGCACGGGTCGATTCTAGGGCGGCCGGCCGGGCCCACCAGTCAGGCGTGCGGGATGGCGACCCAGATGTAGTAGGCGGCCACCACGGTGAAGCTCACCGCGTCGAGTCGATCCAGAGCCCCGCCGTGAGCACCGAATAGGTGGCCGGCGTCCTTGGCCCCAGCATCGCGCTTGACCAGCGATTCGAACAGGTCGCCGATCGGGCCGAGCACGGCGATGGCGAGGCCCAGGAGCAGGGCCTGACCGTGGGTCAGCCACGACTGCTGATACAGCCCGGCGATGTACACGGCGACGACCGCCACGAGCATGCCGCAGAACAGACCCTCGACGGTCTTGTTCGGCGAGATGCTCGGAGCCAGCGGACGGCGCCCGAATAGCCGTCCGCCCAGATAGGCCCCCGTGTCACCGAGGAACGTGCCGAGCATCACATCGATGATGATCCCGCCGCCGTCGGGCAGCTGGCGGAGCAGAACCGCGTGCGCGAAGGCGAACGCCAGCCAGAAGACCCCCAGCAGCGTGCCGGCGATGGAGATCGTCGCTCCCGCCCGCTGACGGCGCCCTGCGATAGCCAGAAACAGCACCGGCACGGCCACCATCGCCACGGCCAGGACGTCGCGATGATTGCCGAAGCGCGCGGCCAGGCACATGCCGATCAGCGCGGCGTATCCGACCAGCGCGACCGGCTTCCACCGCTCGAGCATGCGGTAGAGCTCGTTCAGGGACGCCAGTCCCAGCAAGATCATCACCACGGCCCACGCCGTGCCGCCGACATCGTCGAAGCCGATCGCCAGCACGGCCAGCGGCACCCCGATGGCCACCCGAGCGAGGAGCTCGGAGCCGCGGCGCCCGCCGCGCTCTCGCCTCTGACTCGGGCGCGAGCTTCGGGCCCGTCGGGTCCGGTCGTCTCCTCGGCCGCCCTCTCCGCGTGGTGGTCGCCGGGCCGTGGCCATCATCGGCCTCCGAACCGGCGCTGGCGTGACGTGTACTCGGCCAGGCTCTCGGCAAACGCCTCGCGGGTGAAGTCCGGCCACAGCTCGTCTCGGAACACCAGCTCGGCGTAGGCGGACTGCCACATCAGGTAGTTGGACAGTCGCTGCTCGCCGCTGGTCCGGATGATCAGGTCGGGATCATGCATCTCAGGTGCGTACAGGAGCCTGTGGAACGCATCCTCCCCGCCGCCGGTGTACCGGGCGGCCGCGTCGAGCACCTCGGCCCGGCCTCCGTAGTTGAACGCCACGAACAGGGTGATCCGGTCGTTGGCCGCGGTCACCGACTCGGCCCACTCCATCTTCTCGATCAGCCGCTTCGACACAGGCGCCTCCCGGCGCCCGATGAACCGCATCCGGACCCCCTCGGCGTTCAGCTCGGGCGTCTCGGCGTCGATCCGCCGGGCGAACATCCGCATCAGCCCGGCCACTTCGCTCCGCGATCGGTTCCAGTTCTCGGTCGAGAAGGAATAGACGGTCAGCTCCCGGACCCCGAACCGGACGGCGTCGTGCAGTCGATCCTTGACCACATCGGCGCCGGCCTCGTGGCCGCGCAGAGCGGGCAGACCCCGCTGCTTTGCCCAGCGGCCGTTGCCGTCGGTGATGATCGCCACGTAGCGCGCACCATGGCCAGGGTCCGGACCCGGCTGCGCCCCTTCAGGCGAGCCTTCGGGAGCGCTCTCGGCCAAGCGACTCAGCGACCCTTCGGCGAAGCGGCCACTAGACCTCGAGGATCTCTTCTTCCTTGGCCTTCAGCAGCTCATCGAGCTCGGCGATGCGTGCATCGGTGACCTTCTGGAGGTCCTGCTCGGCCCGGTGCTCATCGTCCTGGCCGGTCTCACCGGCCTCCTTGAGCTCGCGCAGGTCGTGCATCACGTCGCGACGCACATTGCGGATGGCCACGCGGCCCTCCTCAGCGATGTGACGGACCACCTTGACCAGCTGACGGCGGCGCTCCTCGGTCAGCTCGGGAACCACGAGCCGGATCAGGGCACCGTCATTGGAGGGGGTCAGACCGACATCAGACTCCAGGATGGCCCGTTCGATCGCCTTGATCGAGCTCTTGTCGTAGGGCTGGATCGTCAGCATCCGTGCCTCGGGCGCACTCACCGTGGCCAGCTGCTTGAGCGGCGTGATCGCCCCGTAGTAGTCGACCTGGATCCGGTCGAGCAGCGCCGGGCTGGCCCGCCCTGTGCGCACCGATCCGAACTCGTGGCGCGTCGCGTCGACCGATTTGGTCATCCGATTTCGCGCATCCCCCAGCAGTTCGTCGATCAGCTCTGAGCTCATGTCTTCACCAGCGTTCCGACCCGCTCACCGCACACTATCCTCTCGATGTTCTTGCTGTCGCCCATGTTGAACACGACGATCGGCAGGTTGTTGTTCATGCACAGCGCGAATGCCGTGGAGTCCATCACCTCGAGGCCGCGTGTGAGCGCCTCCTTATGGGAGATCTCCGGGATGAACTCGGCGGTCGGGTCCTTGGCCGGGTCGGCCGAGTAGACGCCCTCCACGCCGTTCTTGGCCATCAGGATCAGCTCGGCGTGCACCTCGGCCGCCCTGAGCGCGGCCGCCGTGTCGGTGGTGAAGAACGGGTTCCCGGTGCCGGCGCCGAAGATCACGATCCGTCCTTTCTCCAGGTGGCGCATGGCCCGCCTGCGGATGTACGGCTCGGCCACCTCGGAGATCGTGATCGCCGACTGCACCCGGGTGGGCACAGCCGCCTTCTCCAGCGCGTCTTGCAGGGCGAGCGCGTTCAGCACCGTGGCCAGCATGCCCATGTAGTCACCGGTGGCCCGGTCCATGCCGCGGGCGGCCGCCTCCAGGCCCCGGTAGATGTTGCCGCCTCCGACCACGATCGCCACCTCGACTCCCAGTCCGTGCACGGAGGCCACCTCGGTGGCGATCTCCCGTACGCAGTCGGGATCGGTGCCGTATTCCCGGGAGCCCATCAGGGCCTCCCCGGACAGCTTCAATAGGACCCGGCCGTAGGCCGGCTTGGGTAACGCGCCCCTGGATTCCACTCGTTCTCCGCCTGTCTCAGGCGCCGACCTGGAACCGCGCGAAGCGCCGGATCACCACGTTCTCCCCGGTGTCGGCGGCCAGCTTGGCCCGGATGTCCTCAATCGACTGGTTTTCGTACTTGTCCGTGTTCACGTGGGTCTGGCGGAGGAGCACCACATCATCGAGCCACTTGTCGACCTTGCCCTGCACGATCCGTTCGCGGACGTTCTCAGGCCGGTCGGCCGCCTGCTCGGTGGCGATCCGCACCTCGCGCTCGCGGTCTTCGGCCGGAACCTCGTCCTCGCCCACCGCCAGCGTCTGGGGGCTGGCCGCAACGTGGAGGGCCAGATCGCGGGCGAAGGCCACGAAGTTGTCGTTCCGGGCCACGAAATCGGTTTCGCAGTCGACCTCCACCAGCACGCCGATCTTCCCGTTCGAGTGGATGTAGGACTGGATCGTGCCCTCGGCCGCCTCGCGCCCCGAGCGCTTGGCCGCCTGCGCCTCGCCCCGGGCCCGCAGCAGCTCGATGGCCTTCTCCATGTCCCCGCCCGACTCGCTGAGGGCGTTCTTGCACGCCATCATCGCCGCCCCAGTGCGGTCTCGGAGGGCCTTCACATCCTGCGCGGTAACGCTCATGCCTTCTCCTCTGGGCTCTCGGCCGGAGCCTCAGTGCCCGCCTCGGCAGGCACCTCAGCTGACTCGGCGGGAGCCTCCGCGGACGGTTCCGCATCCTCCGCTTTGCTCTCCCCGGCGTCGGGGGGAGTGGGGACCGGCGCCGCCGCAGCGATCGCATCCTCGACCGGAGCCGGCTCAGCTTGAGCGGGCGGCTCGGGGGCCGGGGCAGCGGTTTCATCCGAGGCCGCTCGCGCGGCGGCGGCCTCGGATGAGGCCGCGGACTCGGCCGCAGGAGCAGCCCCCTGGGCCTCAGCCTGAGCCGCGGCAGCAGCCGCCGCCTCAGCCTCAGCCCGGGCCTTCTCCTCCGCCTCGGCCCGCGCCTTCTCCTCGGCTTCCCGCCGTGCCTGCTCCTCGGCCTCTCTACGCGCCCGTTCCTCCGCTTCCCGCCTCTCCCGTTCCTGGCGCGCCCTTTCCTCCTCGGCCCGGAACACGCTGTGGCCCCCGGCCACCACGTCTCCGATCGCCTGGGTGATTGCCGCGCACGAACGGATCGCGTCGTCGTTGCCCGGGATCACGAAGTCGATCCCCTCGGGATCGCAGTTGGTGTCGACCAGCCCGATGATCGGGATGCGCAGCCGCTGAGCTTCCTTGACCGCGATCGCCTCGGTCTTGAGGTCGATCACGAACACGGCGTCGGGCGGCCGCTGCATGTTCTTGACCCCACCGAGGTTGGCGCGGAGCTTGGCCAGGTCCGCCTGAGCGGCCATCCGCTCCCGGGTCGGAAGCAGCTGCAGCTGCCCCTCGGTCTCGTAGCGCTCGAGGTCGTGCAGGCGCTTGATGCGCTGCGAGATCGTCTGGAAGTTGGTGAGCAGGCCACCCAGCCAGCGGTTGTTGACGTACGGCATGTCCGCGCCCTCGGCGATCTCCTTGATCGCATCGCGGGCCTGCTTCTTGGTCCCCACGAACATCACGGTGCCCCCCCGGCGAGCGACCTGTTCGGCGAACTGGCGCGCCCGCTCCAGCAGCTCCTCGGTCTGGATGAGGTCGATGATGTAGATGCCGTCCCGCTCACCGAAGATGAATCGCCTCATCTTCGGGTTCCAACGGCGCGTCTGGTGGCCGAAGTGCACGCCGGCCTCCAGCAGCTCCCTGATGCCTATCTGAGCCACTGTTACTCCCTTATTTGGTTTAGCAATGCAGCTCCGGCGGGGGTGCTCCACGGACCCCGCAAAACGTGCGGGGCAGGGCCGCGGATCCCCATCCGGAGGACGGATGGATGGAAACTGCCCTTCGAGTTTACGCAAGATCCGCAGCTTCGGACCGTTGTCATCTCGTGTGGGCGGTCGCGGAGCCTACCCCCGCTGCCCCCACACGAGAGCCGGTCGTCCTTCCCCTACCTCCGGTAGATCGGCTCGACGCGGCGGGACGGCTTTGGACGGGCCGTCCCGCCGCCCCTATCTGCGGTAGTCCCGGATGGTCGACCGGCCGCGAAAAAACCTGGTGGGGCGAGCAAATCGGACCGCGATCGCGAGCATTGCTCGCCCCACCATGATTTTCATGGTGCAGCGAGCAAATCGCCGAAGCTGCGCCCGATTTGCTCGCTCAGCCAGGTCGACCACGCCCCGTCTTCCTTCATCGCGGCCGCTCAGACAGCTAATCCCCAGCCAGCTCCAGCGCCCGGGCCAGATCCTCCGGCAGCGGCGACTCCACGTCCACCAGCTCCCCCGTCACCGGGTGAACGAAAGACAACCTGGCCGCGTGTAGGAACTGGCGCTCCAACCCGAACCGCACCGTGCCTCCGTACGCCCGGTCTCCGGTCACCGGATGCCCGATCGCCGCCATGTGCACCCGGATCTGGTGGGTGCGCCCGGTGTCCAGCACCACCTTCAGCAGCGCGGCCGAGCCGAGGTTGCGCAGCACCTCGAAATGGGTCACCGCCTCCCGGGGTGCGTCCGTGTCCAGCGACACGAGCACCCGGTCATGCCGGTCGCGCCCGATCTGCGCGTCCACGGTGCCCGAGCGGGCGGGCGGGACGCCATCGACCAGCGCCAGATATTCGCGGTGCAGCTCTCTGGCCGACAGGAGCGCCTTCAGGGAACGGTGCACGTCCTCGCTCTTGGCCACCACCAGGAGCCCGGAGGTGTCCCGGTCCAGCCGATGCACGATCCCCGGTCGCCCGGGGTCCTCGCCGCCGGCCGCCCGTCCGGCAAGCGCCTGGACCAGAGTTCCGCTGGCGTGGCCGCGGGCCGGGTGGACGACCACTCCGGACGGCTTGTCCACGACCATCAGGTGCTCGTCCTCGTAGGCCACCCGGAACAGAGCGGCCGCCGCCGGCTCCTCCGGGGACGGCTGGAGGTCGCGATCCGCGACCGAGATCCGCTCCCCCACCTCCACCATGTGCCGCTTGGGCGCCGAGCGGCCGTCGACCTGGACGAGCCCGGCCTCGATCAACCGAGCCGCCTGTGACCGGGAGCCCACCAGCTCGGCCAGGAACCGATCCAGCCGCTGCCCCGCCTCCTGAGCACCGACCGAGCGCTCGAGGCTCACGACTCCCGCCCGGACGAGCGGCCACCCTCCACGACCAACACCAGAATGATCACCCCGAACGTGATCGACATGTCGGCCACGTTGAAGGCCGGCCAGTCCGGCAGCTTGATGAAGTCGATCACCGAACCGAGCGCGATCCGGTCGATCAGGTTGCCGATCGCCCCGCCCAGCAGCATCCCGGTGGGCAGCCACAGCCACGCGCGGCCCGGGCGAGCGGCCAGGTAGGCGATCAGCGCGACCAGCGCCACCCCCTCGAGGATGTAGACGAGCGCCCCGCCGCCGCCCAGCACGCCGAATGCCACGCCCGTGTTGCGCACGTACACCAGGTGGAGCACTCCCGGCACGAGCGTCTTGACCTGGCCGGGCTGGATCGAGGTGCCGAGCGTGTGCTTGATCGCCTGATCCAGGGCCAGCACCCAGAGCAGCACGGCGGTGGCCCGCCCGAACGCTTGTCGCCGAGCTGTGGCGGGCTGTGAGAGCAGCCTGCTCACCACAGCGACCACTAACCCTTGATCACGCCTGAGATCAGCGTCCCGACGATGTACAGGACGATGATCGCGATCATCGGGCTGAGGTCGAACATCCCGATCGCCGGGATGAACTTTCGGAACAGCCGGAGGTACGGCTCGCTGACATCCCGCAGGAAGCCCAGCACGGCGTCGAACGTGCGCGAATACGACGGTCGGAGCCCGAACGAGAACAGCAGATTCGACAGGATGTAGAGCAGGATCAGGATGATGTAGACCTCGAACAGGGCCCAGACGTAATCGCCGATCGTTGCCCTGGCGGTGCCGAGCAGGAGCATCAGGAACGTCCCGCCTTGGGGGTAACCGCTGCATCCATCGCGGCATGGAAGGCCGCCCTCACGGCGGAGCGCTCCAGCGCGGCCAGGCCGCGAGCGGTGGAACCCGCCGGAGAGGTGACCGCCCGGCGGACGGACAGCGTGTCGTAGCCGCGCGCGGCGAGCAGGGCGGCGGATCCGGCGATCGTCTCCACGACCAGCTCGGCGGCGAGAGTCGCGGGAACTCCGTGGCGCACGGCCGCGTCGATCTGCGCCTCGGCCACCAGCGCCAGGTACGCCGGCCCGACGCCGCTGATCGAGGTGGCTGCGTCGACGAGCTTGTCCGGAATCCGGACCACACGGCCCAGGCGACCGAAGAGCTCCAGGATCTTCGCCTCCAGCTCGGGGTCGGCGACGCTGTCATTGCTCGCCACGGCGGGTGGGCGCACCGCGTAGGCGATCACGCCGCGGCGAACCTCGACGGGGGTGTTGGGGATCAGCGCGAACACCGGCGTGTCCGGGTAGGCGGCCTGCACCCGGGCGGTGGTGGTGGCGCCCAGGACTGATACCACACACTTCGCCACTCCGGCGATCTCGCGGGCCACATCATCCAGCTGCGCCGGCTTGTGGCAGAGCACCACGACATCGGCCCGGCGGGCGACGTCGACGGCGGGCAGGGCCTCGCCACCGACCTCGGCCACGAGTTCGCTGGCCCGCCCGGATCCGCTGTCGGAACACAGGACCGGCTCACCCCAGCCTCGCGCCATCGCGCGGGCCATGTTGCCAGCGCCGATCAGGCCAATCTGCATGCGCCAAGCCTACTGTGAGGCTCGACCCGTCCAGCCCGGGAACTCAGGACTGGTTGAAGAAGCCCTTCTCGATCAACCGGGCCCGCTCTTCGGCTGACACCTCGACGTTGTGCGGCGTGAGCAGGAACACCTTGTCGGCGATTCGCTGCATGCCGCCGTCCAGGGCGTAGGTGAGCCCGCTGGAGAAGTCGATCAGCCGCTTGCTCAGGTCGTTGTCGGTGCCCTGCAGATTGAGGATCACCGGGATCGAGTCCTTGAACTTGTCGGCCACGTCCTGGACGTCGTTGAAGTTCTTGGGCGCCACGAAGTGGACGCGGACGTCCTGGGCACCGCGGCCGTTGCCCCGGCCGACGGGCCGCAGCGTGGTGGTCCGCCGATCGGTGGGATCGTCGGCGAAGATGTCGTCGAAGTCGTCGTCTCGGCGGCGGCGCGAGCTGAGGCGCCGGACGTTGGGCCGCTCGCGGTAGGTGTCCTGCATCTCAACCTCCGGCTCCGGATAGGGCTCCAGGTCCTCGTCCTCGTACGCCTCGTCCTCGGCCAGGCCGAAGTAGACGAGCGTGCGATGCCATGTGTCACGGAATGCCATGCTGGAGGTCGGGTTTCGCGCCGGTGCAGGATTTCCCTGCCGGAATTATGGCGCCTAACCCCCGCCCCGGGGCTTCAAGCCCGCGGCAGCCGAGGCTCAGGCCGCGAACAGGGTGCTGCCCAGACGGATGATCGTCGCCCCTTCCTCCACCGCCACGACGTAGTCCTGGCTGGTCCCCATCGACAGCTCGGGCAGCCCATGCGCCTCCGCCAGCTCCCGCAGGGCCGCGAAGTACCGGCGGCTCTCCTCGGGTCGCGTGGCCAGGGGCGGCATCGTCATCAGGCCGGCCACCTCGACAGGACAGCGATCCAGGAACCCGGCCAGTTCGTCCGGCGCGATCCCCGCCTTGCCCGCCTCTCCGGCCACGTTCACCTCCACCAGGATCCGCACCGGCCGGTCCGCCTCCCCACCGTGGCGGGCCAGCTGTTTCAGGGCCGAGTCGCTGGCCACCGTCTGGATGTAGCGGACGTGGGGCAGCAGCATCGGGACCTTGCGGCTCTGCAGCGCACCGATGAAATCCCAGGTGAACCGGCCGGGATGGGCCTCGGCCTTGCCGACCAGGTCCTGGGCCCGGTTCTCGCCCAGCAGGCTGAGGCCGGCCTCGGCCAGTGTGGCCAGCTCCTCCACGGCCACGTACTTGACCGCAGCCAGGATCTGGACCTCCGCCGGATCCCGGCCGGCCTGGCCGATCCGCTCGAGCACCTGGTCCAGGTTGCTCCGGACCCGCTCGGCGCGCAGACCTCGGATCAGTTCAACCATGCCAGCCCCGCCTGGCGGCCGGTCACCCCGCGGTCGCGCCGATGGGAGAAGAACAGACCGGGGTCGCTGCACATCGTGCACAGGCCGAGGTCGTGCACCTGGGCGACGCCGGCCTCGCGCAGCTGCCGGTCGGCGACCCGAGTCATGTCGAGGTTTCGTCCGGTCCGCGCGTCGGCATACCCGGCGGCCGCGAACGCCTCGTGCACCTCCTCCCCCACCTCGTAGCAACAGGCCCGCGCGTGCGGCCCGATCGCCGCCTCCAGCTCACCGCGGACCCCCGCATCCCGCAGGCGCTTCACCCCGGCGCAGATCACCCGGCCGGCCAGGCCCCGCCAGCCGGCGTGCAGCGCCGCCACCCCACCCCGTCCAGCAACGATCACGGCCAGGCAATCCGCGGTCAGGACCATCGGCGCCAGACCGGAGACCGTGGTCACCCGCCCGTCGCCCTGCCGGGCGGACGGCTCGGGATCACTCGCCGGCGTCCCCTCATCGCCCTCCCCGTGCACGATCACGTCGGTCCCATGCACCTGGCGTCCCCACACCAGGCGTACGCCGAAGCCGTCCCGCAGGGTCCGCAGATTCGCCTGCACCGCCTCGGGATCATCGTCCGTCAGCCGTCCGAGATTCAGGCTCTCGTACGGGCCGGAGGAGTGTCCTCCGGCGCGGGTGGTGAAGACGGCCGTAGCACCGGGGAGGTCCAGCGCAATGTGATCGCCCTCGGGCCGGAAGGGAGCCGTCAGCAAGGCCGGTGCCATCCTCCCCCAGCCTACCCGGCGTCCCGAGCCACCCGCAGCGCCTCGGCGAGCTGCTCCTCACGGGAGTCAGCCCGCCCTTCAAGCAGGGCGGTCCGGGCGCCGGCCAGACCCGCTCCCAGGGCCGGACCAGGAACAACGCCGGCCGCCAGCAGGTCGTCTCCCCCGATCTTGAGGCGCAAATGCCGCAGGCGGTCGAGCCACTCCCGGGCCGGGCCATCGGCGCCGAGCGCTCCCGCCAAAGCCGCCAGCTCGACCCCAGCCACGTCGCCAACCACCGCGGCGATCTCCGACGCCGATTGCGCCTGGCGGAGGGACTCGGCGGCGCCGGCGGCTCGATCGGCCACCAGCAGCGCACCGTCCCGGATCCGAGCAGGTACGCCGAGGCGGTCGAGCAGGGCCCCACGCCGTTCCCGGGCCACGCCGTCGAGGGCCAGCGCCAGGAGAACGACCTCCGGCCGTCCGTCTGCGGGCAGGAGGGCCAGCGCCCGCCGCGCCACCTCGGGGTCGCCCACCCCGAATCCGCGCTCCACGGCCTCGTCCAATCCGAGCCCGCGCAACGCCCTCCAGGCGGCGACCGGGTTGGCCTCAGCGCAGATCAGCTCGAGCTCGTGGCCAATCCGCGGCCCCGTCAAAGTCGCCACGGCCCCCCCGTCGACCGCCCGGTCAGCCAGCTCCGCCGTCTCCGGCTCGACCTCGAACCCCAGACGAGCGCGGTAACGGGCCAGCCGGAACAGACGGGTGGGATCGTCGATGAAGCTTGCCGGGTGCAGGACCCTCAGCCGGCCGCCGTTCAGATCGCCGCGGGCGTGCCGGACGGCGAGCAGCCGACCGCGGCCCGCGCCAGTCAGCGGAACCGCCATAGCGTTGACGGTGAAGTCGCGCCGCTCCAGATCCTCCTCCAGCGTGCCGGGAGTCACCACTGGCAACGCGCCCGGCTGGGGGTAGCTCTCCCGCCGCGTCCGGGCGAGATCGACCCGCGAGCCGCCCACCTCCACCGTGGCGGTCTCGAACCGGATGTGACTCCGGGCCGGGCCGCCGAGCCGGGCGAGCACCGGCTCGACCGGGCCGTCAACCGCCAGGTCGATGTCCTCGACCGGCAGGCCGAGGATCAGGTCCCGCACCGCGCCCCCCACCGCGGCCACCCGAACCTCGGGGGCGCCGGCCAGGCGCCTCACCACCCCCGCCACGGCGGGGAGCGCAAGCGCCCGCTTGAACAACTCGTCCGGTTCCGGCCACTCCATTCCCCCATCTTCCTGCCTGGCGGCGACGGCAGCGCTAACGCACGCCAATCTGGCCGTCACTACCCTTGCCCGAATGCTCAGAGCAGGGTCGCGGCGGTGGCGGCGATGGCTGGCCGCCCTGGCGGTCCTGGTGGTGCTGATTGCTGGCGCGGTGGCGTTCGTGCTGCTGCACAAACCCGGAAACGTGTCCAACGCGGGTGTGCCGTTCAGCGTGCCGACCACCACCACGACGCCCCCACCGCCCACCAAGAAGAAGACCAAGCCGGCCACGTTCCTGTGGCCCATGTACGGCTACAACGACGACCGCACGCGGGCGTTCACCGGCCAGAGCAATCTGCACCCGCCGTTCCACGTGGGCTGGCGGTTCGGCGGCAACGCCCTGATCGAGTTCCCGCCGGTCATCGAGGGCAATGTCATGTACTTCATCGACGACGGCGCCACGGCCAAGGCGGTCAACACGACCACGGGCAAACAGATCTGGAAGACCCACCTGGGCAAGCTGAGCGCCGCCTCGCCGGCCATCGCCCGCCGCCAGCAGCTGATCGTCGTGCCGATCCTCTCGGACCACGGCTCCTCCCCCGGCGGCGGCCGGGTGGTGGCCGTCTCGATGAAGACAGGTCACGTCAGGTGGTCGCACAGCCTGCCGCCGGGCAGCGAGTCATCGCCGCTCGTCTCCGGGCACTCGGTCTACTTCGGCGACCAGGCCGGCACCGTGTTCGGCCTCAACGTCATAACCGGTCACGTGGAGTGGACCTTCCACGCCAGCGGTTCGGTCAAAGGCGGCGTGGCGCTGTCCGGAGGCCTCCTGTACTTCGGGGACTACTCCGGCCGGGTGTACGCGATCCGTGCGCTCAACGGCCACCGGGTGTGGTCGACCAGCACCAGCGGCAGCCAGTTCGGATTCGGCAGCGGGAACTTCTACTCGACGCCCGCCGTGGCCTTCGGCCGGGTCTACCTGGGCAATACCGACGGCTTCGTCTACTCGTTCGCCGCCAGCAACGGCCGGCTGGCCTGGTCTCACTCCACCGGGTCGTACGTGTATGCGTCGGCATCGGTGGCCGACGTGCCGGGAATCGGCCCGACCGTGTACGTCGGGTCATACAACGGCGACTTCTACGCGCTTAACGCCCGTTCCGGGACGGTCCGCTGGGCGCACCCGTCCGGCGGGCGGATCTCCGGATCCTCCACGGTCATCAACAACGTCGTCTACTACTCGGTCCTGGGCAGCCACCGGACGATCGGGCTGAACGCCACGACCGGCCGGGTCGAATATCACTATCCCGACGGCGCGTTCACGCCGATGATCGCCGACCGTGGTCACCTCTATCTGAGCGGCTACGGCAAGATCTACCAGCTGATTCCGTCCACCCAACCGCACCACACGCGGCCCCGGCATGCCAAGCCGCACAAGGCCGCCAAGCGCATCACGAAGCGACGGCACACCCGTAAGCGGTAGATCGCCGGACCGGCTCGCTTTAAAGCCGCCAAAAGGCCGGAATCCCCTGTGATGCCAGTGTTTTACGGAACGTGCGTTCGGCCGGGCGTGATAGACTGATAGGTCTATGCGTTGTCGTAGTGGAAGTCACTGTCAGGAACCGGCTGTCAAGGGTCGTCGCTTCTGTGCGGAGCACGCGGCTGAGCTCGATCGCATGCGCGAGGAGCTGAAGGATGCCGCGGCGGCTCGAATCGGTCGGGGCCGGCCCAAGCGGTCGTCCACCTGTTGCCGTCCGGGCTGTTACGAGCCCCGCGTCCCCCCCGCGGCGTATTGCGATACATGCGCAGCCGCCGGGTACGTGGAAGAAGCCGCCTAGCGCGGCGCTCGGTCTTTCCCGGACCCCACATAACTGCATTGTGTGCCTGAGGGCGGCGGGGTTTTCGCGGCTCTGGCCGGTGTGCGCGCTGCCCGGTCATGGCCCGGGGCGCCGTCGCTCCTCCGCCACTCGCACGGGAATCCCGGCGGCGGCCAGGTGCGCCTTGACCTCGGCCACGGTGTGCCGGCCGTAGTGAAAGATCGACGCGCACAGCACGGCGTCGGCACCGGCGCGTAGCCCTTTCGTCAGGTCCTCCAGCTCGCCCGCGCCGCCGGAGGCGATCACGGGCACCCTCACCGCCTCCGCCACCGCCGACGTTAACTCGAGGTCGTAGCCGAGCTGGGTGCCGTCCCGGTCCATGCTGGTCAGGAGGATCTCGCCCGCGCCCCGCTCGCCCCCCTCCGCGGCCCAGGCCACAGCATCACGGCCGGTCGGATGCCGGCCGCCGGTCAGATACGCCTCCCAGCCGCCCTCTCGGCCCTTGGCGTCGATGGCCAGCACCACGCACTGGGTACCGAACCGGCCGGCCAGCTCGTCGATCAGCTGGGGACGCTCCAGGGCGGCCGAATTGACCGACACCTTGTCCGCACCGGCGTCGAGCACGGCCTGGGCATCGGCGAGCGACCGGATGCCACCCCCGATCGTGAAGGGGATGAACACCTCGTCGGCTGTGCGCCGGGCCAGATCGACCACCGTGCCCCGTCTGTCCGACGTGGCCGTGATGTCCAGGAAGACCAGTTCATCCGCGCCGTCGACGTCGTAGCGGGCCGCCAGCTCGACCGGGTCCCCAGCATCTTGCAGGTCCACGAAGCCCGTGCCCTTGACCACCCGCCCGCCGTTCACGTCCAGGCAGGGGATGATCCGTTTGTAGTGCATCAGTCTGGCCGGTCCAGCACGGCCTGGGCCTCGCCAACGGTGAAGCGATCCTCGAACAGCGCCTTGCCGACGATCACCCCGCTCAGGTTTACCTGCCGCAGGCGGGCCAGGGCTCCGAGGTCCTCCAGCGAGCCCACCCCACCCGAGTAGACGAAGCTTCCGTGGACCGAGGCGGCCACCGCGCGCACCCCGTCGAGATCCGGGCCGCTGAGCGTGCCGTCCCGGTCGATGCTCGAGTACACGAACCGCCGGACCCCGCGGGCCCCCAGACGCTCGACCACCGCCGTCACGGGGATGTCGGTCTGCTCGAGCCAGCCGTCGGCGGCCAGACGGCCGCTACGGCCGTCGACCGAAACGACCACGCGGTCGCCGAGCTCCTGCACCATCTCGTCGAGGAAGTCCACGTCCCGAAGCGCAGCCGTTCCGAGGACCACGCGCGCGGCTCCGGCGCTGATCGCGGCGTGCACAACGGCGGCGGCCCGCAGGCCGCCGCCCAACTGAATCGGAACGCTCAGTTCGCCGGCGATCCGCTCCACATGATCGAGGTTGGCCGGTTCGCCGGTGCGGGCTCCGTCCAGGTCCACCACGTGGAGCGCCCGGGCGCCCTCCTCCACCCAGCGCCGAGCGGCGTTCAGCGGATCGGCGTCGTACACGGTGGCTCGCTCGAAGTCCCCCTGGACGAGCCGCACGGCCTTACCGTCGAGGATGTCGATGGCGGGCAGGAGGATCACGCGGCGCTCACCGCGGGCACCGCGACGGCCAGAGCTACGAACGCCGACAGGATGGCCAGCCCGTCTCGCGAGGACTTCTCGGGATGGAACTGGGCGCCGAACACCGCGCCGCGCGCGACGATCGACGCGAACTCCTCTCCGTAAACGCAGGTCCCGATGACGTCCTCCGGGTGCTCGGGGCAGGCGACGAACGAGTGCACGTGGTAGAACGGCCGCCCGTCCTGCGGCAGACCGGCCGTCAGCCGGCTGGCTCGCTGGAAGCGGACGTCGTTCCAGCCCATGTGCGGGACGCTCAGGCCGCCGGCGCGGAGGCCGCGCACCCGACCCGGAATGAGGCCCAGTCCGTCCGCGCCGCCCAGCTCCTCGGAACCGTCGAACAGCAGCTGCATGCCTAGGCAGATGCCGAGAATCGGGATCCCGGCCGTGGCGCGCTCACGCAGCAGGCCGTCCAGCCCGAGCGTCTGCAGGCTGCTCATCCCGGCCGGAAATGCACCCACTCCGGGGACCACGAGGGCGCCGGCCCGCCGTAGCTCCGCCGGGTCGCTGGAGACCACTGTGTGGGCGCCCACGTGCTGGAGGGACTTCTCCACCGAGCGCCGGTTGCCCATCCCATAATCGACGACTCCGATCACGTCAGGGTCCCCTTGGTGCTGGGCACGCCGTCCTCGGTGGGGTCGATGGCCGTGGCTGCCCGCAGGGCTCGGGCCAGCGCTTTGAAGGCCGCTTCGATCATGTGGTGCACGCCTGAGCCCGCCTCGATCGTCACGTGCAGCGTCAGACGGGCGTTGATGGCCAGCGCGCGCATGAACTCCTCCACCAGCTCGTGGTCGAAGTTGCCGGTCGCTCCCGGTGGCAGCGGCCCCGCGAACACCAGCAGCCCGCGCCCCGAGATGTCGATCGCGCACGAGGCACGGGCCTCGTCCATCGGGATCGTCGCCTGGCCGTATCTGCTGATCCCAGCCCGATCACCCAGCGCCCGGTCGAGCGCCTGGCCGATGCAGATGGCCACGTCCTCGACCGTGTGGTGCGCGCCGGTGTCGAGATCCCCCTCGGCCTGCACGTCGAGGTCGAGGCGCGCATGCCGAGCCAGCAGGTCCAGCATGTGGTCCAGGAACCCCACGCCCGTATCGCGGTCCCCGGCACCGCCCCCGTCCAGGGCCAGGCTGACGCGCACCTGTGTCTCTCCCGTGCTCCGGGTTATCTCGGCTCGGCGGCTCACGACCGTCCATTCTCCCGAATGCGTATCTCCATCGAGCGAGCATGCAACTCGAAGCCCTCCGCCCGGGCGATCGGCGCCGCCGCTCGGGCCAGCCGGGTGCCGTCGCGGACCTCGACCTGGCTGAACGTGCGACGGAAGTGCCGGGTGGACAGAGCGGAGGCGAACCGGGCCGACCCGTCGGTGGGCAGCGTGTGGTTGGAGCCCGCGATGTAGTCGCCGAACGCGGTGGCCGACTCGCGGCCGACGAACACGCAGCCGGCTCGGGTGACGCTGTCTGCGAGCTGCTCGGCTCGGGGCACGAGCAGCTCGAGGTGCTCGGGCGCGAAGGCCTGGATCAGCTCCAGCGCCTGGCCTTCGCGCTCCAGCTCCACCAGCCAGGCCGCGGCGCCGGTGTCGGGGTGGGCCGCCAGGTCCTCGGCCAGCGCGTCCAGCAGATTTGACGATGTGGAGGCCACGGCCACCAGCGTGCCGGGCCCGTGCTCGGCCTGGGCCAGCAGGTCAAGGGCGATCGGCTCCGGGGCCTCGGCGGGATCGGCCACGACCAGCAGATCACTCGGTCCGGCAAACATGTCGATCCCGATCCGGCCCGACAGCTGACGCTTGGCCTCCTGCACGTAGAGGTTGCCCGGACCGACCAGGACATCGACCGGCTCGATCGTCTCGGTTCCGTAGGCCAGCGCAGCCACGGCCTGGGCACCCCCCATCCTGTAGACCTCGGTGGCTCCGGTCAGCCGGCAGGCGGCCAGTACGGTGCGGTCGATCTCCCCGCGGGCGCCGGGCGGGCTGCACACCGCCACCTGGTGAACTCCGGCGGCTCGCGCGGTGACCACGCCCATCACGACCGTGCTCGGGTAGGGCGCCCGGCCGCCGGGCACGTACACCGCGGCCCGCTCGACCGGGGCCTCGCGGAGGATCACGCGGTGGTCGGGAAACTCGACCGTCCGGTCGGGGTTCAGGCCGGCCTCGGCCACGCGGCCAACGTGATCGATCGCCTGCTCCAGCCCGGCTCGGAGCTCGGTGCTCAACTCTTGCTCGGCCGCCTCCAGGGCCTGCGGCTGCACCCGTAGCGACCTGGGCGGCCGTTCGGGCGCGTCGAGGCGGGCGGTCAGCTCGAGAACGGCGGCGTCGCCCTCGCCGCGCACTCGCTCCAGGATCTCGCCCACCTGGCCGGCCACCGAAGCCGGAGCTGGAATCGACTCGCGCATGCGCCGGGCCGCCGCCTGCGCGTCCTGGCCCGCGGCCAGGCGATTAGTGCGCACCGATCCGCTCCAGCAGCTCGTCGATCTGCCGAGCCTTCAGCTTGTCGGCCACCGGGTTGGCGATCAGACGGGCCGTGCACACAGTGATCTCCTCGCGGACCATCAGATGGTTCTCCCGCAGGGTGGTGCCCGTGGCCGTGAGATCGACAATTGCTTCGGCGAGACCCGTCAGGGGTGCCAGCTCCACCGACCCCTTGACCTCCACGATCTCGGCCTGGCGCCCGGTGGCCAGGAAGTGTCCGGTGGCCACTCGCGGGTACTTGGTCGCCACCCGCACCACGCCGAGATGGCGCAGAGCATCCTCCACGGGATCCTCCCCCTCCACCGTGGCGACCACCATCGTGCAGCGGCCGTAGCCCAGGTCGACCAGCTCCAGGACCTCTCGCTCGGACTGCTCCAGCAGCACATCCTTGCCGGTGATGCCCAGATCGGCGGCGCCCGCCTCGACGTAGGTGGGCACGTCGGAGGGGCGCATCGTGATGATGCCGACCTCCCGGAACAGGAGCTTGCGATCGTTTTCGCGCACCTCGGCGGTCTCGATCCCGATCCGGTCGAGCAGATCCAGGGTCTGGCCGAGCAGCGCTCCCCGGGGAACCGCCACTTGCAGCTCAGCCACGGCGAGCCTCCGCGGTGAGTGCGATGTGCAGGCGCTCCACGTTGAGCGCGAAGCCCACGGCGGGCTGCGGACGCCCGAAATGCCCGAGCAGCTCGTCGTAGCGTCCGCCGTTCCCGATCGGCACCCCGTAGGCGGGGTCATAGACCTGGAACACCGGCCCGGTGTAGTAATCGAGGCTGCGGACCAGGCCGAAGTCGAAGATCACCCGGTCGGCGGTGCGCGAGGGCAGGCGGGTGAGGACCTCGCGCATGCCCGTGCCGGCGCTGTGCAGCGGTCCGCTGAGATCCTCCAGCACCTCCGGTCCGCCCCGGATGCGGGGGACGCGCAGGAGGAGCTCCCGGTCCGGCTCGCTCAGGTGCAGCTCCACCAGCTCCCGCTCGACGCCGACGAAGTCGCCCGCCACGAGCTCCTCCAGGATCCGTTCGCTGGTCCCGGCGGGCACGCCCACCGCCTCCAGGAGGCCCGGGTACAGCGACACGTCCCCGAGGCCCACGCGGAAGCTGTCCAGGCCGGCCGCCTGAAGCGAGTCACACAGCACCGTCAGCACCTCCGCCGTACCCTGCGCTCCCGGCGCCCCGATCAACTCCACGCCAGCCTGGAGGAACTCCCGTGACTGGCCGCGCTGGGGGCGGACCGTGCGATAGGCGTGGGCCACATAGGAGAAGCGCAGCGGCGGCTGAGCGGTCGCGTAGCGAGTCGCCACCAGCCGGGCGATCGGGACGGTCATGTCGGTGCGCAGCATCAGCACGTTCCCGTGCTCGTCGAACATCCGGTAGGCCGGGTGGGGAGCGTCTCGGTCGCCCTCCTGGGTCCGCGCGTACTCCAGCGCCGGGGTGTAAACCTCGCCGTACCCGGCCGCCTCGAACACCGTCCGCAGGCGGTCGGTCATGGCCCGGAGCTCCCGCATCTCGTCGGGCAACACGTCGCGGGTGCCGCTGGGGAGCCGGTCGGCCATGGTCTGGATCAGAGAATCAGACCGAGCGCGAAGCTACTCGACGCGCGCGGTGTCCTCGACCCGGCTGATGCGGGCGCCGAGGTCACGCAGACGCTCGTCGATCCGCTCGTAACCGCGGTCGATGTGGCGGACGTTGCCGATCTCCGTCTCGCCCTCGGCGCAGAGGGCTGCGATCAGCATCGCCATCCCGGCCCGGATGTCCGGTGAGTCCACGCGTGCGCCGCGCAGGCGCCGCGGTCCGACGACGATCGCCCGGTGAGGGTCGCAGATCGTGATCGCGGCCCCCATCAGCTGGAGCTTGTCCGTGAACAGCAACCGGTTCTCGAACATCCACTCGTGGATGATCACGGAGCCGGCCGCCTGAGTGGCCAGGGCGATCGCGATGCTGGTCAGATCGGCCGGGAAGGCGGGCCACGGGCCGTCCTGGACCTTGGGCGTGTGGTCACCGGCGTCGTGCTTGATCTGGAGCTCCTGGCCACCGGGCACGATCACGTCGGCGCCCTGCAGCTCGCTGCGCAGACCGAGACGGTCGAACACCAGGCGGATCATCCGCAGGTCCTCGGGAACCGTGTCCTTGACGGTCAGCTCACCCCCGGTCACCCCGGCCAGCGCCATGAACGACCCGATCTCGATGTGATCCGGGGCCACGGTGTGCGTGCAGCCGCGCAGCGCCCCGGTGCCGTGCACCGTCATCACGTTGGAGCCGATGCCGTCGATCGGGGCTCCCATCGCCACCAGCATGCGGGCGAGATCCTGCACGTGGGGCTCGGACGCGGCGTTGCGGATCACCGTCGTGCCACGGGTCAGCGCGGCGGCCATCAGGGCGTTCTCCGTGGCCATCACCGACGGCTCGTCCATCAGGAAGTCGCAGGGTTTGAGGCCCAGGGACGGCGCGACGATCTCGATGTCCCGGCCGTGGCGGACGGTGGCGCCCAGGGCACGGAGCGCGTCCAGGTGCGGATCCAGGCGCCGGCGGCCGATCACATCTCCGCCGGGGGGTGGCATGAATGCGCGACCAAACCGGGCCACCAGCGGACCGGCCAGCAGGAACGAGGCGCGGATGCGCTCCGAGAGCTCTCGGTCGACGTTGGTGCTCTGGATGTCAGCCGCCTCGACCGACACCTCGCTGGGACCCACCCAGCGCACCGCGGCGCCCAGGCTCTCCAGCAGCTCCAGCATCGTCTCCACGTCGCTGATCCGTGGGACGTTGCGGAGGATCACCTCATCGTCGGTGAGTAGGCAGGCGGCCAGAATCGGCAGCGCCGCGTTCTTGTTTCCGGCGGGAACGATCGTGCCGGACAGCGGCACGCCGCCTTCGATTACGAACTTCTCCATGGCTGGCCTGGTCGGTCGGGGGCGGGTCGGGGTGCTGTGCAGCGTAGCCGTTGACCCGTCTAGAGGCCGCACCGGGCGAGCCGAACCGTGGGCTAAGGTGGCACCCATGCCAGGAGAACTTTCGCGTCAGGATGCCTGGACCCTTCTCTGCGAATGGACGCAGTCCACCTCCCTGCGCCGCCACATGCTCGCCGTGGAGGCGGCGATGCGCGCCTACGCGCCCCGCTTCGGTGGCGACGTGGAGCTGTGGGGACTGACCGGGTTGCTCCACGACCTCGATTACGAACGCCACCCCGACCTGGAGAGCGGACATCCGCGCTACGCCATGGAGGAGCTGCGCCGGCGTGGTTACCCGGACGAGCTGATCCGGGCGGTCGGCTCGCACGCCGACTTCCTGGGCATCCCGCGCGAGTCGCAGATGGAGAAGGCGCTCTACGCGGTCGACGAACTGTCCGGGTTCATCCTGGCCTGCGCCTACGTCCGGCCCGATGGCCTGCACGGGATGACCGCGAAGTCGGTGAAGAAGAAGATGAAGCAGCCGAGCTTCGCCGCGGCCGTCGGCCGGGACGAGCTGCGCGAGGGTGCCGCCGAGCTGGGCGTGGATTTCGACGAGCACGTCGAGACGGTCATAGCGGCGCTGGCGGACCGCAGTGACGAGCTGCTGCCGGACGGCGCACGATGAGTCGATCGGGCGGCGGAGGCTGAGCGCGGCGAAGCCGCCGGCCGACCCCGGAACCTCGGGGGCCGGCCGACGGCTGTCAGCCAGGTGCCGGACGCGCCGCTGCGCCTAGCAGGGGCTCGCCGTGCTCTTGTACACCGAGCCGCTCACTGTCGGTCCGCCGACGAAAGACATCTTCGACAGCCCGTCGTGCACCTTGACGGTCCCACTGCTCCACGTGCCGTTGGCCCAACCGGGAGAGCAGGCGGTGCCGGTGAATGAAACCGACCCGCTCATGAAACCGGTGATGGATCCAATCTTCGCCGAGGTCAGATCCTTGCTAAACGTGAACGGCGCGCCCGAGAACGTGTCGCCGATGCTCTCGAAGACCCTGGATCCGAGCTTGCGAGAGTCGCTGGCCGATACCGAGGTGCTCCCGGTGTGATCGTTCTTGAACGCGGTCAGATAGTGGTTGCCTGAGCTGCTGAAGCTGCCGAAGCCGAACGTCGACTTGGGGCCGCTGCCCCCTCCCGTGCACTTGAAGTTCTTGCTCGAGTCGTAGATCAGCATCATCCCCTTGACATGGGTCAGGTGGATGTGTCCGAGAACGCCCTTGTGAATCCTCATGGTCAGCGTCCCGTGCGCCTTGACCGCTCGCTGGTGGCCCCAGACACCCGTACATCCCGCCCCCTTCGGCAGGGGAATCGTTGTCTTGCCGCCCGCCCCGGAAACCCTCATCTTGAGGCGGAACAGCCTGCCCCAGTACGCGTGCAGCTTGCCGGAATTGAGCGTCTTGGACCCTGAGCAGCCGCTCTTCCTGGCGGGACCGCTGTAGTAGTGGTTGAACGAGTAATGCGAGCCGGTCTTCGCAGCGCTGAGGCTGACGCCAGATCCCTTAGCCCCACATCCATAAGCCGTGATCGACATGTGCCATCCGTGCTTGGCCTTGAACGTCAGCGTCATGTTGGGGTGCGTGCTCGAACCACCGTCGGCCAGCGCGCTGCCGGCCGGCAGCGCCAAAAGCGCGACTAATAGCGCAAGACACCCCACACGCCAGCGGCGAGTTCGTGAAGTGAACAACTGTTTCTCCTCTCTCCGCGGCGCCAGCTGCCCCGGCACCGCGTCGTTTCCGGCGGCCGCCCGTGTCCCCTTAATCCTAGATTCTCGGCGGACTCGTGGCCCCGTCGCCGCCCTGATGTGCGGTCGCAGTCTACCCAGGGTTACAGGTGCCAGCGGGTTTTTGTGACTAGCAGCGCTGACTGAGCCGCATCAGGTCCACAAAGCTCGCCCGGGAGCCGAAGAAGCGAACCTTCCCGGAGATCGGATCGCGCAGGACCAGCTTGCCGCGAAGGGTTCCGTTCGTGATTCCCTGCGAGCAGGCGCTCGTCGCCTCATACCTCGCCGTTCCGATCAGGAACGGCTTGAAGCCGCCGATCCGGGCTGAGCTCAGGTCGGAGCTGAACGAGAACAGGCGCTTCCCACCCGTGAAGCCGTCCGAAAGCTGACCGCCGATCCGCTTTGAGACGTTGTCAGGAGCGTTGACGTAGATCCATCGCCTGCCGGCCGGCGACACATAGCCGCTGACGATGCGAGCAGTCCTGCCCTTCAGCCAGCCGCCGAACAGACTCGCCGCGCCGCCGAGCGATGGCTGCCGGCACTTCTCGAGCACCGAAGCCGACGCAGCGAACGTGAACCGGACCAGGTGAGCGGGGACGGAATGGAACAGGAGCCTGCCGAACGACCGAGTGTGAATCGACACACGCATCGTCCCGGTCGCTGTGGCCTTCCGCTCGTGGCTGATGACACCGCCGCCGCACCCGCCCCTGTGGCCGCTGCGGTGGACTGAGCCGGCATTGCCGAGGCGCAACCTCACCCACACCGCCCTCCCCCAGCTCAATCGCAGCGAGCCTGAACCGAGCCGCTTGGAGACGCTGCAACTGGTGGCATGCCTCCCAGCATCGCTGTAGTAGTGGGTGATTCTGTAGTGGTGGCCGCCCTTACTGAATTCGACCTGAGCGAAGTCGTCCGTTTTGCTGCAGGTGGCCATGATTCTCACCCGGTACCCGTTGTCAGCCTGCAGCGGGCCCAGCTGGATGTTCGATATCTGAGCCGTGCCGGTGGGTGACGCTGCCGCGCTGCTCAACGGGAGCACGACCAGAGCCAGGGCCAGCGCACCTGCGGCGGCCCGGAGACGGCGGAAACCCCCTGCGGTCGACCTCAAACCCCGGCGCTCCTTGGTTCGCCCCACTGTGTGACCGCAGCTTACGGTCCGGGACCTGAGCTATCAATGCAGGTTGATTGGCCGGTCACGCGCCGACGTACGCCGCCAGATGCTCCCCGGTCAGGGTCGAGCGGGCGCTCACCAGCTCCGTGGGCGTGCCCTCGAAGACGATCCGGCCGCCGTCATGCCCGGCGCCCGGCCCCAGGTCGATGATCCAGTCCGCGTGCGCCATCACCCCCTGGTGATGCTCGATGACGATGACCGACTTCCCGGACTCGACCAGCCGATCGAGCAGGCCGAGCAGCTGCTCGACGTCGGCCAGGTGCAGCCCGGTGGTTGGCTCGTCGAGGACATAGACGCCACCTGCCTCAGCCATCTGGGAGGCCAGCTTGAGCCTCTGCCGCTCGCCGCCGGACAGCGTGGTCAGTGGCTGGCCGAGGCTGAGGTAGCCCAACCCAACGTCAGCCAGGCGATCCAGGATCGCGTGCGCGGCGGGAATCCGCGCCTCCCCGGAGGCGAAAAAGGCCAGGGCCTGTTCGACCGACATCTCCAGGACCTCGCTGATGTCGCGACCGGCCAGCTTGTACTCCAGCACGGAGGCGTCGAAGCGCCGTCCTTCGCATACCTCGCACGTGGTGGCGACGCTGGCCATCATCGCCAGGTCGGTGTAGGTCACGCCCGCCCCGTTGCAGTTCGGGCACGCACCTTCGGAGTTCGCGCTGAACAGCGCAGGCTTCACCCCGTTTGCCTTGGCGAACGCCTTGCGGATCGGCTCGAGCAGGCCGCTGTAGGTCGCCGGGTTGCTGCGCCGCGAACCGCGGATCGGGGCCTGGTCGATCGTCACCACGCCCTCGCGGCCGGCGACAGATCCCTGGATCAGCGAGCTCTTGCCCGAGCCGGCCACACCGGTGATGACAGCCAGGACCCCAAGCGGGATGTCGACGTCGACGTCCTTGAGATTGTGGGTGCCGGCCCCGCGCACCTCCAGGACCCCCGTCGCGCTCCGGACCTCGGTTCTCAAAGTCGCCCGGTCGTCCAGGTGGCGACCGGTCAGGGTGCCGCTGGCGCGGAGCGCATCCACGGTGCCCTCGAAGCAGACAGTGCCCCCAGCGGCACCGGCGCCCGGACCAAGGTCGACGACGTGATCGGCGATCGCGATCGCCTCGGGCTCGTGCTCCACGACGAGTACCGTGTTTCCCTTGTCCCGCAGCTGCACGAGCAGATCGTTCATGCGCTGGACATCGTGGGGGTGCAGCCCGGCGGTCGGTTCGTCGAACACGTATGTGACGTCGGTCAGCGAGGAGCCGAGCTGGCGGATCATCTTCACCCGCTGTGCCTCTCCCCCGGACAGCGTGGCCGACGGACGGTCGAGCGACAGGTAGCCGAGCCCGATCTCGGTGAACGAGTCAAGCGTCTGGCGAAGTGACGTCAGGAGCGGCGCCACCGATGGCTCCTGGAGCTCGCGGACCCAATCGGCCAGGTCGCTGACCTGCATCGCGCACGCCTCGGCGATGTTCAGGGCCCTGATCTTCGAAGTCCTGGCCCCGTCGTTCAGCCGGGTGCCGTCGCACTCCGGGCAAACCGCGAACGTCACCGCCCGCTCGACGAACGCCCGGATGTGCGGCTGCATGGCCTCCTTGTCCTTGGACAGCATCGACTTCTGGAGCCGGGGGATCAGCCCCTCGTAGGTCATGTTGATGCCGGCGATCTTCATCCTGACGGGCTCGTGGTGGAGCAGGTCGTGCAGCTCACGCTTGGTGAACTTGCTGATCGGCTTGTCAGGGTCGTAGAAGCCCGATTCCCGGTAGAGCCGGGAATTCCAGCCTCCCGCCTGGTAGCCCGGGATCGTCAGCGCACCCTCGTTGAGCGACTCGGAGTCGTCGAACAGCTGCGCCAGGTCTAGATCCGATACCGCCCCCCGGCCCTCGCAGCGGGGGCACATGCCGCCCGTCCGGCTGAAGCTGGCCTTGACCGTCTTGCGGTTGCCTCGCTCGACGGTGATCGCGCCGGCCGCCCGGACCGACGGCACGTTGAAGGCATAGGCGCTGGGCGGTCCGATGTGCGGCTGCCCGAGCCGGCTGAACAGGATCCGCAGCATCGCGTTGGCGTCGGTGGCGGTGCCGACCGTCGAGCGCGGGTCCGCGCCCAGCCGCTGCTGGTCGACGATGATCGCGGTGGTCAGCCCGTCCAGGACATCGACGTCTGGACGAGCCAGCGTCGGCATGAATCCCTGCACGAACGCGCTGTAGGTCTCGTTGATCAGCCGCTGCGACTCGGCGGCGATCGTGTCGAACACCAGCGAGCTCTTGCCCGAGCCGGACACGCCGGTGAACACGGTCAGCCGTCGCTTGGGGAGCTCGACGCTGACGTCCTTGAGGTTGTTCTCGCGCGCGCCGAGCACGCGGATCAGGTCGTGGCTGTCAGGAGACGGTGGCTTGACGGAGTTCCCGTTCGTTCTCGTCGCGGTGCTCATCTCGGCCCAAGTGTGGCGCGATCCCGCGTCTCAGCGATCTTGCAGCAGGCCGAGGACGTTTCCATCCGGATCGGTCACCGTGGCAACCAGGCGACCGCCGCCCACGTCGCGCACCGGATCCTTGATCTGCGCGCCCGCGCCGGTCACCTCCGTCAGCTTGGCCTCGATGTCCGACACGTGCCAGTAGGCCGTCGGCGATGTCATGCCCTGCGAAGCACCCCCAGGCACCAATCCGATGTGCTGCCCGGCCACCTCGTACCCCACGTAGTACGGCGCATCTTGGGCCGGCGGACTGCCGAGCACGGCGGTGTAGACGGGCTTGGCCGCCTCCAGGTCGGAGACCGGATGCAGCACGGTCTTGATTCCTTCGTTGGAAGGCCCGTTCATGGTCGCTCCTCAGGTTGTCTTTCGTATCGCCAAGCGGCTGGGCGACGCCCGTCGCAGCCACTGTAGTTGCGCCCCCCCGGCGTCGCTTCTCGATTCCTGATCGTTGCACCGCGCCGGGCCGGACCGGTCGCTAACTTCCGATGCGATGGCCCAGCCAATCGAGATCGTCGTTCTGGATGGCGACCAGACCGGCCAGGAGCTCCTCGAGCAGTCGATTCGCGTCCTGGACAGCGAGCTTCTCGGCCTGGAGGTCAGCCTGGCCCATTTCGACCTGTCGCTGGAGAACCGCCGGGCGACGTCCAACCAGGTGGTGGACGACTGCGCGGCGGCCATGCGCGACGCCGGGCTGGGGCTCAAAGCGGCCACGATCACGCCGGAGGGCCGCGATGACGTGGGGTCTCCGAACCGGATCGTGCGGGAGGGGATCGTCGGAAAGGTGATCATCCGGACGGGGCGCCGGCTGCCCGGGGTGACCCCGATCGCCGGCGTCAGCTTCCCGATCTCGGTCGTGCGGATGGCGGTGGAGGATGCCTACGGCGCCGAGCAGTGGCGCGAGGGCGAGGCCGGCGCTCCCGAGGAGGTGGCGTTCCGCAAGGAGCGGATCACCCGGTCGACGTGCCGGGCCGTCGCGGAGTACGCCTTCCGGACGGCGGCCGGCATGGGCGCCCGCGTCTACGGCGGTCCCAAGTGGACCGTGTCCCCGGTCTATGAGGGGATGCTCAAGGAGGAGCTCGACGCCGCCGCCGAGCGTCACCCGGACATCGACTACATGCCGGTTCTGATCGATGCCACCTACGCCGGACTCATCTCCGGCGCCACCGACCGAACGCTGGTCATCCCGGCGCTGAACCGCGACGGCGACTGTCTGTCGGACCTGGTGCTGCCGATGTTCGGATCGATCGCCGGTGCCGAGTCGGTCCTGCTGGCCTTCGACGAGGATTACCGCACGACGTGCGCCATGGCGGAGGCCCCCCACGGAACCGCTCCCGCCCTAGAGGGCAAGGACCTGGCCAATCCCCTGGCGATGATCCTGGCCTGCGGCGCGGTCATGCACCATGCCGCTGAGCGCCACGGCCCGGCGGCCGATCGCGCTTCCCGAGCCATCTACGAGTCCGCCCTGGAGACCGTGGCCTCCGGGATCAAGACGCCTGACCTCGGAGGCGGAGCCGGCACCACCGAGTTCACCACCGCCGTGGTCGACCGGATTCGGACGAAGATCGACGTCTGGGCGTCGCTCGGCCCGGCGGTCTGACGTCCTCCCGCCGGCCTCTCGCAGCCGATTTGGCGCCGCGGTTCGGTGGGAAAAATCGCTCTGGCAGATCCTGCAACGAGAATTGCACGTTTTTGGCCCCTTCCGTCCGGGCCGAGGTCTAGGTTGGCGAACATATGTTCCAGTCATCAATAAGCCGCTTGCGCTCCTGGTGGAGCGCCGCCACCGAGGACCTCCTCGGGGCCGACCTCTCCGAATCCGCGCGGCCCGTCGACCTGCATCGAAATCATCCGCACCGCCGGCCCCTGGGCCGGTCGGGCACGCGCCGTCCCGGCACGGTTCCGGGGCGCCCGGCCCATTGCCTGACTCCGGTGCGATCGCGGCGTCGGGTCAGGCGCGCCTCACAGCCCACTTCGGGCATCTAGAACCGCCGGCTGGTTCGCACGGCCTCTCCGGAGCTCGTGTGGGACCTGCGGCGCCGCAGCACGCGCCTTAAGCGCCACGAGCCGCCCACCTCGGAGGAGGTGAACGGCTCGAGCGCTACATGAAAAACCGGCGGCGACCTACTCTCCCAGGCCCTTGCGGGCCAAGTACCATCGGCGCTGAGGGGCTTAACGGCTCTGTTCGGAATGGGAAGAGGTGTTTCCCCCTCGCCATAGCCACCGGAAACCGGTGAGAGACCAGGCCGTCGGCGCAGTTACGCGCCGACACCCGGCGCGTATACGCGCCGGGACCCCTCGCGGGCCTTCAAAACTACACAGTGCCAATGCCCCCGGCACACAAGTGCGCCGGGTGGGTATCAAAATATCCGTCAAGCCCTCGACCCATTAGTACCAGTCTCCTACAGGTGTTACCACCCTTCCAGATCTGGCCTATCAACCTGGTGGTCTACCAGGGGTCTTACTCCCTCAAAGGGGATGGGAGAGCTCATCTCGAGGCCGGCTTCCCGCTTAGATGCTTTCAGCGGTTATCCGATCCGCACGTAGCTAACCTGCGGTGCCCTTGGCAGGACAACAGATACACCAGAGGTGCGTTCATCCCGGTCCTCTCGTACTAGGGACGAATCCTCTCAACTCTCCAACGCCCACGGCAGATAGGGACCGAACTGTCTCACGACGTTCTGAACCCAGCTCGCGTACCGCTTTAATGGGCGAACAGCCCAACCCTTGGGACCTACTTCAGCCCCAGGATGCGACGAGCCGACATCGAGGTGCCAAACCGGGCCGTCGATGTGGACTCTTGGGCCCGATAAGCCTGTTATCCCCGGAGTACCTTTTGTCCGTTGAGCGACGGCGCTTCCACTTGCTACCGCCGGATCACTAAGGCCTACTTTCGTACCTGCTCGACCTGTCGGTCTCGCAGTCAAGCTCCCTTACTGCCTTTACACTCTACGCACGATTTCCAACCGTGCTGAGGGAACCTTTGCGCGCCTCCGTTACATTTTGGGAGGCGACCGCCCCAGTCAAACTACCCACCTGTCACTGTCCAGCGCCCGGTTTCACGGCGCGCTGTTAGAGATCCAATACACCAAGGGTGGTATCTCAAGGTTGGCTCCACACCAGCCGCAGCCGGTGCTTCCAAGCCTCCCACCTATCCTGAGCGAGATGCATCGAACCCCAATACCAAGTTGTAGTAAAGGTTCACGGGGTCTTTCCGTCTAGCCGCGGGTACTCGGCATCTTCACCGAGACTGCAATTTCACCGAGCCCCTCGTTGAGACAGCGTTCAAGTCGTTACGCCATTCGTGCAGGTCGGAACTTACCCGACAAGGAATTTCGCTACCTTAGGACCGTTATAGTTACGGCCGCCGTTTACCGGGGCTTAGTTTCGGTGCTTTGGGTTACCCCTAACACCTCCACGTAACCTTCCGGCACCGGGCAGGCGTCAGCCCCTATACGTCGTCTTTCGACTTAGCAGAGACCTGTGTTTTTGGTAAACAGTCGCTTGAACCTATTCACTGCGGCCCTCTCGGGCTCCACTCGCGAAGAGCTTCACCCTACTGGGGCGACCCTTATCCCGAAGTTACGGGTCGATTTTGCCGAGTTCCTTAACGAGGGTTATCTCGATCACCTTAGTGTGCTCCACTTGCCCACCTGTGTCGGTTTTGGTACAGGCACGCGCTTCCTCCCTAGAGGCTTTTCTCGGAGGCATGGCATCCGGGACTCGCCGGCTTAGAGCCAGCTGGCATCGCGTCTCAGGTTAATGCGGCTCCGGATTTTCCTAGAGCCACCCCTACACGCTTACCCCAGGGCAACCATCGCCTGGGATCCCATAGCCTTCCTCGTCCCCCCATCGGTCAAACGGAAGCGACGTGGTACGGGAATATCAACCCGTTGGCCATCGACTACGCCTTTCGGCCTCGCCTTAGGTCCTGACTAACCCTGAGCAGACGAACTTTACTCAGGAATCCTTGGGCAATCGGCGGAGGGGATTCTCACCCCTCTTTCGTTACTCATGCCGGCATTCTCACTTCCCAAGCCTCCACGACTGGCTTCCGCCGCCGCTTCAGTGGCTTGGGAACGCTCTCCTACCGCGTGACCTAAAAGGTCACACCCGCAGCTTCGGTGACTAGCTTGAGCCCCGTTACATTGTCCGCGCTCGAACACTTGACCAGTGAGCTGTTACGCACTCTTTCAAGGGTGGCTGCCTCTAAGCCAACCTCCTGGTTGTCTATGCACTCGAACATCGTTTACCACTTAGCTAGTACTTGGGGACCTTAGCTGGCGGTCTGGGCTGTTTCCCTCTTGACGCTGAAGTTTATCCCCCAGCAACTGACTCCCGGAGTAACCGTGACGGTCTTCGGAGTTTGCCTGAATTCGGTAACCTGGTAGGGCCCCTAGTCCAAACAGTGCTCTACGGCCGCCACGGAATTTATCCGAGGCTATACCTAAATATATTTCGGAGAGAACCAGATATCACTGAGCTTGATTAGCCTTTCACTCCGACCCACAGGTCATCCGCCCAGTTTTCAACCTAGGTCGGTTCGGTCCTCCACGAGGTCTTACCCCCGCTTCAACCTGCCCATGGGTAGCTCGCTCAGCTTCGGGTCTACCGCCTACGACTAAATCGCCCTATTCGGACTCGCTTTCGCTACGGCTCCGCTCATCGCTTAACCTTGCCGCAGACGAGTAACTCGCCGGCTCGTTATGCAAAAAGCACGCGGTCACGGAACAAGTCCGCTCCCACCGCTTGTAGGCACGTGGTTTCAGGTACTATTTCACTCCCCTTCCGGGGTACTTTTCACCTTTCCCTCACGGTACTAGTCCGCTATCGGTCACCAAGTAGTACTTAGCCTTGGAGGGTGGTCCCCCCAGTTTCAGTCCGCGTTTCACGGGCACGGACTTACTCAGGAACACCTGCAGGAGTCCAAACGATTTCGTCTACGGGACGATTGCCCTCTATGGTGCGCGGTTCCACACGCTTCGACTATCGCTTGGTTTTGTAACTCCTGCTGAGCCGGTCACGACTCAGACCAGGTGCCCTACAACCCCCGGTGCGCAACGCGTGACCGCTTACACGCATCGGGTTTGGGCTGATCCCTTTTCGCTCGCCACTACTCAGGGAGTCTCGTTGATTTCCTTTCCTCGGGGTACTGAGATGTTTCACTTCCCCCGCTTGTCTTCGCCGCGCCTATGTGTTCAGCGCGGGATAACGCCGCATTACCGGCGCTAGGTTTCCCCATTCGGGCATCCGCGGGTCACTGGCCATTCAGCGCCTCACCGCGGCTTATCGCAG